>CAWKEG010000009.1:0-491554 GCA_963848515.1 uncultured Acidobacteriaceae bacterium | reverse complement strand
AGCGCCACACTTTTTGAGGGGCAGCCGGCTCCGGCCACTCTCCTAATCTAACAAAACTTCCACCCGCTGCCAAAGACAAACCGCCCCGGCCAGGGCCTCACCTTCGCCCGAAACCCGCTCTAGATGCCCAGTTTGCGCACTTCGTCGTTGTAGTACTTGCGGTACAGAATCTCCCACTCCTGCGAGCCTTCCTGGATGATCTTCCGCTGGTTCGCGATCTTCAGCCGCGCCGCCGTGTCGATCCGCGCCTCATCCGTCAGCAGCGCCGTCAGCGCCTTGCGCGCCTCCTGACGAATCGTGTTGCGGTCCTCAAGAAATCCAACCTGGTCAATCTCCGCCAGCGTGTCCGCCACCGTATGAGCCAGCTTGTTCAACTTGTCCGGGCTGATCCTCATAGCACCGCCTTGTACTTCTTGGCCAGCTCGGTCTTCACCTTCTTGAACATCTCCGCATACTGCGCGCCCGATTTCCGCATCTCGTCCGAGTACGCTTCCAGAATCACCCGAACCTCCTCGTTGATGCGGTCTTCAAGCGAAAGTTCGTCGATCAGCCCCTCGCTCACGCGCGCCTCCGTCACCTTCAAATCGCTGGTGGTGATCATCTTCGCGTCGATGAGGTGCTTGACCGTGCGGCGGGCCAGATACCCTATGTAATCTCTTGAAAAAATCATGGGCTAAGCCTCAGGATACCCCATCGCCCCGCAGCCTGTACACCCGACCGCTCTGGAACCCACGCAAAATCTACCCCGCAGCGCAGCCCCGCCCAGGCCCCTGATTCATCCCCTCATCACCGCATAATACGGCTGGTTCGACAAGGTCGCATTGAACGCCGGATAAAGCCATGCCTCGCCCGCCTTCCCTCGAAGCTCAAAGTAATACTGCAAGGGATACACCGAGTCCGAGTAATCCCCCGGAATTGCGGCTGTATAACCGTTGCTTCCCAATTCCATCTCCACCGCCAACCAGCGCTCTCCCTGGTTCACATGACGGTAACGGAGTGCCGCTGATTCGGCCCCGCAGCCGCTCCTGCTCCCTCGACCTTCGCAGTGACAACAACAGCGGCTTCCCAGCTTGAAAACTCCGCGCCGGCGTGTGTTCGCACGCAACCGAATTACGCCTTTCGACTCCCGTCGCAACCCGAAGAGCCCGCTCCGCATCTTTCGCCGACCCAATCGCAGCAGCCGCGCCCTTCAGCTTCTCCTGCATCGCCTCCAGGTCCTTATCGATGCCCGCCAGCCTGTCGCTCCAACTTCCCCGCCGCCCCGGAACACTGCCGTAAGAAACGTCCGCGCTATAAACCTTCCCCGCGCGTTCCGCCATCTTCGCCCATGCCTCGCGCGCCTTCTTGTATTCGGCCAACGCCAGCGTGCCCGCCTGCGCATTTCCTGTCTGCTCGAAGATCTCGTAGAGCACGGCGCTCCGCATCTTGGCCGCAAAATAATTGCCCAGCCCGACCATGATCAGAACGTCTTCCTCAATCCGCCTGAACTCAGGCGATGTCCTCGACCTGACCTTCGCCCGCGCCGTCGCCAGCGCCTGACTCGATGCCGCAGTCATCTCCTCCAGCCACTGCGCCACCTCCACCGGCGAATACTTCGCGTTCGGCGTCCCGGCCAGCAGATCCTTCACATACTCCACCACCGTTGAAAAAATCTGCGGATCAAGCGGGCTCACCGTCCCAAAGCATCGTGGGCTCGGCGTGTCGCTATAGGGCGACCGCTCCCCTCCCAGCACAATCGGCATGGATTCGTTGATCTCCGGCCAATAGGAGTGATTCGACGCCGAACAAAGATGCGCCGAAGTCACCAGCGGCAGCATCCGGCTCGCATTGGCCAGCGCCGTTTCCACAGCCGTTGCCCCAAGCCCAAAGCCGCTTCTCAAATACCGCCGCGAACTCTCAATCTCCGCCTCAGGGTTGTAAAGCTTTCGGCCCCAAACCCGATAGTAGTATGCAAATTTTTCCCAATCATACTGCGGCGTCAGCGCCGCATCCGCATAAGCGCACCGCCCGCCCGCGTGTCCCGAACCCTCGCGCCCCTTGAACGTCAGCGGCTCCATCAGGTCGATCCCCGCACTCCCGCAGAAATGCGCCGTCCGCCCGTAAGCCGCGGCCATCTCCGGATCGGCCGACAGCAAATGTCTCTGCGTCCCCGGCCACAAACGGAAAACCACCTTGTACCGGGCGCCCTCCTCTAAAAAGTCCGCATACCCATACCGCGTAAACGACCGCGCCCCGGAGCTCAGGCTGAACGGTCCCTCGCCCTCGTGCCCCGGCTTCGGAATCTCAAGCGCCCGTATGTCCGCCTGGTTATACCCCAGGCTCTGCTGCTCTGCGGAATACTTCGCGCCCAGCTTCACCGGCATCCCCGTTGCCACCGCGATATCGATCATCGTCGTATTCACGCCCTTGGCATGCATGTCGATTTCGATCTTTCGTCCGCACCCCGAGATGGCTTCAAACAGCGTCTTCCAGAACGGATAACTTCCTTCAGGAATCCCGCTCTCCCCGTGCACCCGCATCGTCAGCCCCTCGATCTCCGGGCACTCCTTCAAGATGATCGCCAGCGCATCGCGGCAATAGGCCGCATGCGTCTCCGGCGTCAGCCCTTCAATGTGGTGATACGCGTGCGGGCTCGCCGTCCATTCGTAAGCATGAGTCCATATCCCCAACTGGAAATGCAGCCCGCGCGCACCCGTCTCCGCCGAGATAAACCGCAGCATCTCAATGTTCTTGTCCCGCTCTTCTTTGCTCACCGCAACCGGCGCAGCCAGCGTCTTCCCTTCCGGATCGGCCAGTTGCATCACCTGCACCCCTTCGTACCCCGGAACATCCATCAGATACGGATAAGGCAGGTGAAGATAATCGTCTGTCACGCCCCGCGGAAAATCGTACTCCAGCCCATACGCCAGGCAGAACCGATTGAACCGCGCCGCCACCAGCGCATCCAGATACCCGCGCCAAAAATCCTTGTCGTAGTACCACGGCTTGTCTTCAAGCTCGCTGCAAAAATACCGGCTCACGCACCGCACATCGTTCGCCGGCTTTTCCTCAATCGCCTCGGCCAGATGCAATCCCCCACCTGGCCCCGCATTAAATTCAACGCGCTCCGCAAGCTCCAGCAACCCGTAGACAAGCCCAAGCTCATCCGTCCCTGAGACAAGCGTTGCCGGTATGCCCGCAAAATGCCCCGGCGCAAGCCGAACACTCTCCACCCCCGTCATCTCAGCCTTCGCCCTTGGAAAGCCTTTCGCAAAACCCGACCCGTTCGTAGCAACAACCACGCAAAACGCCGCGCCTTTTGCCTCTTCCCCCGACTGCGCAACCCCGCACTTCACCCCTTTGCCCGCAAGCGCCTTTTCAAGCCGTTCCGCCGCAAGCTTCACTGCCGCGCCGCTTGCAACCGCATCGCCGCCGTCAATCAGAATGGAAACCCGTCCGCCAGCCCCTGCTAACCCCGTGCCCGTTAAGCTCAAAACGGTAGCCACTCCCGCAGCCTTTAAAAACTCCCTGCGCTGAATCGTTGAAAATGTGCCTTGTGTCATCGATCTAAACCCCTCTTTTGCCTTCGCCCACGCATTAGCTGCGATGTGGACAGGTCTTCGTATTCAGACATTCTTCGGCCACGCGCAGCCGCTCCACCGGACGCCCGCCCACCAAATGCTCTTCCACTATCTCTGCCGCATCTTCCGGTCGCACGTTCCCATACCAAACCGCCTCCGGATAAACAACCACCATCGGTCCGTGTTCGCACTGGTCCAGGCATCCGGACTTGTTGATCCGAACTCTGCCGCCCAATCCGGCATCTTTCGACAACTGCTGCAACCGCGTATGCAGATCGCTCTTTCCATCCGTCGTGCAAGAGCGCCTTGGCGCGTCCGCCGGCCGTGAGTTGTGGCAAACAAAGACGTGGCGTTCAAAACTAGGCAAGCGGTATTCCTCCTGATTGCGATCCCTTCAAGACTAAACCCGCCCACCCGGCTTATGCCCCTGAAGTCCCCCAGCTCGCATGCTCGCCCTCTCACCCCCGAAAGCTTTCCACATCCCCTCCATATTCCATCCATGCCCGCCCGCCTGAATCTGAGAGAATGGATGCTTGACTATGAGTTCAGAAAACCTCCTCCCGCTCAAAGACGACATGGTGGCCTTCATTGAGGGCCACGGCATGCATCGCCTGCCCGGATACGTCACCGACGACATCCCCTCCATCGTGTGGGAGGGCCAGGACAATCCCGACTCCTGGAAAGACTTCGTCGAGATGGCCAAGCACGTCGGCGCGCCCTTCGTCACCTTCAGCGAGATGACGCTCGAGCGCGAAGAGCTCGACGCTCTCATCGATGAAGCCGGCGAAATGAACTTTCCCGATGAAGAAGCCACCGAGCTCGTCGAAGCCAAGTGGCTCCGCAAATACGCCGGAATGCTCGGCTACATCCAGCTTGGCTTCGTCTATCAGGGGCTTGTCTTTCTCCACGAAACCACTACCGAATGGTACGAGCGCTTCCAAACTCTTCTCGAAGACATCGAAGCCTTTCAGGATATCGTGATCGACGACGTGCATTCGCACGAAGACGACGAGGACGAGTAGCCCCGCGTGACCACCCCAGCCACCGTTGCCGGGGCTACTCCCGCCATCCCTGCGCGCACGTCGCAATCCATTTCTTCGCCGCCGCGCAAGCTTCCTCCCCAGCGTTGGACCCTTGCTCCAACAAACTTCGCAGCGGCCGAGGCCTTGGCAAAAGAAGCCCGCCTGCCCCTGGTACTCGCTGAACTTCTCGTCAGTCGCGGCATCACCGAGCCAAGCCAGGCCCACGCCTTCCTCAACCCCGACCCAGCTCAACTCAACGATCCCTTTCTCATGCTCGGTATGGCCACCGCCGTCGACCGCCTCGAGCGCGCCATCGCCGCCCGCGAACCCGTCCTCCTCTACGGCGACTACGACGTCGACGGCACCACCGCCGTCGTCCTGCTCAAAACCGCCATTGAAATGCTCGGCGGCGAAGCCCGCTTTCACGTGCCCCATCGCCTTCGTGAGGGATACGGTCTCCAGTCCAGCGTGCTTGAAGCTGCCTACGCCGAAGGTGTCCGCCTCGTCATCACCGTCGACACCGGCATGAGGGCCTTTGCCGAAGCCGAAACTGCCCGCAGCCTCGGCCTCGACCTCATCATCACCGATCACCACCTGACGAAGGCCGACGACACGGTGCCTCTCGCGCTGGCGATTCTCAATCCCAACCAGGCTGGCTGCGGCTATCCGGAGAAATCCCTCTGCGGCGCAGCCATCGCGCTCAAGCTCGCGCAAGCGATCCTTGATCGCCGCGACCCTATCCGCACCCGCGAAAAAACCCTGCCCAGCTTTCTCAAGATGGCTGCCATCGCCACCATCGCCGATGCCGTGCCGCTCCAAGGCGAGAACCGCGTCATCGCCGCCCTCGGCTTGCGCGAATTGCGCCGTCCCGCCGGCGCCGGGCTCCGCGCCCTCTTCGCCGCAGCCGCCCTCGACCCCGCCGCCAAACAGATTACCGGCCACGACGTAGCCTTCCGCCTCGCCCCGCGCATCAACGCCGCCGGCCGCATGGACGTCGCCTCTGAAGTCATCGAGCTCTTCTCCACCCGCGACTCGCACCGCGCCGTCGAGCTCGCCACCAAACTCGAACGCCTCAATCGCGAGCGCCGCGACGCCGAATCCTCCGCTCTCAGCGTGATCGAAAAACGCCTCGCCACCGAATCCGATCTCGCCTCTGACCGCCTTCTCGTCGTCGACGGCCAAGGCTGGCATCGCGGCGTCATCGGCATCCTTGCCTCCCGCGTCGTCGAGCGCACCGCCAAGCCCGCCATCGTCGTCAGCGTTGAAGACGACGTCGCGCACGGCTCCGGCCGCTCGGTCGACGGCTTCCAACTCCTCAACGCCGTCGAAAGCTGCGCCGATCTCTTCACCCGCTTCGGAGGTCACGCCTTCGCCGTCGGATTCGCCATGCCCGCCGACGCGCTCCCTGAGTTGAAACGCCGCCTCCGTTCGTATGCCGAAGAGCATCTAGCCTCGCGCCAACCCGAGCGACTCCTCCGCATTCATGCCGAGCTTTCCCTCGATCGCATCACTCCGGTCCTCGCCGGCTGGCTCCGCAAGCTCGAGCCCCTCGGCCACGGAAACCCCGAGCCCATGTTCGTCGCCCGCCGAGTCCGCCTCGTAGCCGCCCCGCGCTTCATGAAAGAGCGCCACCTCCGCCTGGAACTCGCGCAGGATCCGTCCACCCCACTAGCGCAACCCGGTTCAAGCGCCGTCATGCGCGCCGTCGGTTGGGATCTCGCCGCACGCGCCATCGAACTCGCCCTCAAAGCCGGAAGCCTCATCGATCTTGTCTACCGCATCCGAGAAAACGACCACCCCGACTTCGGCGGCCTCGAAGTCGAGATCGCCGGCATCGAAATCGCCGCGGCCGAAATTTCACCCGCCTGACGCACCAAAGCCCACGGCAATCCGTGGGCTCTGGCGGTTCTCAATCGACAATCAATCCTCAATGCTGGTGTTCTTTCGATTCCCCATGCTGCGCCGGTGCCGCATGAGGCTGACCTTGCGGTGCAGGCCGCGCATGACTCTGAGGCGCAGGTCGCGGCTGACTCTGTGGCGCAGGTCGTTGCTGAACCTGTGGCGCAGGCCGCACCTGAGGTTGCCTTTGCGGTACCTGTCGCGGCTGAGGTTGCTGCTGCGGCATCTGTTGTAGGTGAGGCTGCTGCTGCGGCGCCTGCCTGAATTCCGGCGCAGGGCGTGATTGCGGCCCAGATCGTTCCGGTGCATTCCCTGTATTCGAATGCGAAGCGTTGTAAGTCTTCGACTGCGCATTCCCCGCACTCGATGCCGCGTAGCTCCCGCGTCCCTGCCCCTGCGTCGAATTCCCTAAAGGTCGCGGCACCGCCGCATTGCTCGGGCGTCCGCCGTTGTTCTTCGCAAACGATTGCCTGTTCGACATGGCCGCCGACACGTGCGATTGCTGGGCCGGCGTCGCCCCCACATGCTGATCGCGCTCAGCAACCCGCTCCTCTGCCGCAGGCGGATGATTGATGCCGCCCGGTCCGCCGCTGAAGGCAACTCGCCGGCTGTTCGCGATCGTGTCGCGTTGCACAATCGTTCGATCTACATACGTGTTGTGTACATATCTTCCGTCCACGTGCATCACTGCCGTGTTGTACACAAAATTGTTGCCGCGCCACATGCCGCCCACAAACCCGATGCCCATGTAGCCGAACCCATAGTTCACGCCTCCGTAGTAGCCCACATGACGGCCCCAATAGCCCGGATGGAAGATGTAAAGGCCGCCTTCCCATCCCCAATAAGGTGGCGTCCAAAGCGCCCCTTCATAGGGCGCCGGAACCCAGGCGCCGGGAACCCAGAAGTACCCGTCTTCCCCGTAAGCCCAGTACCCGGGAGACCACATAAGCCCTGGCTCAGGGCAAGGCGGCTGATCATACACCGGCAGTATCGGCGGCGCAAAACCCACGCTGATAAAGACACCGGCAAACGATGAAGCGGGAACCAGAGAGATGAGAAGCGCCAAAAGCATCAGACGCGCAGAGCGAAAAATCTTCATGGGAATTACCTCCAGAACTTTCATGTCCGGCCCGTCAATGAATGTTGAACCCACTCCTCAACTAAGAGCGCGGAAGGTTGAACGCGGATCGTACGAATCTTCGTTCACGACCCTCGTTTGGTCAAGTGAGAATCTATCCAGAGGCAAAAGACCCTTCAGCCCAATCGGATACAAGTCAAGAACCGGTAATCCGCTGCGCCTTCGGTCAAAATTCAACTGCGACTTAAAGCTACTCCCTTTAGAACCCTTCCAGTGTGCATTAGTTGCTTCGTCCTGGCCGTGCAAAATCGCTCGCTTGCGCCAAAACAAAACGGCTGGCATCTCAGCCAGCCGTTCCTGCCCTCCGAGCTTTGGTCGTTTCGTTCTACCGGTCGCGGCCCTTCGGTGCGCCCTTCGCCGTGTTGCCGTTGTGCTTCTCGTTGTAGATCTGCCGGCTGTTCTTGTTCTCTTGCCGATTCGCCTGCGCCCTTTCTTGCTGGGTCAGTTTGCCTCCATTGGCCACCCGCTCGTTGTGAACCTGCTGATCGAGCGCCGACTGGTTTGCATTTGTACGCGCCGCTTCGCCTGAGGTCATATCCCCGCTCCGCAATCCCTGCGCCGTGCGCTGCTGCTCGTTCGCTTCACGGTCGTTCACCTCGTTCGGCTGAACAGTGTTCCCATTGTGCTTCTCGTTGTAGATCTGCCGGCTCGCCGCATTCTGTTCCCCATTGATCTGCTGCCGCTCCTGTCCCGTCAGCTTGCCTCCGTTCGCCACGCGATCGTTATGCACCTGTTGGTCGATCGCCGATTGCGTCCGATCCGCCCGCGCCGCCTCGCCGGATGTCATCTGCCCGCTGTGCTCCCCATTGGCAATCCGCTGATCCTGGTTGGCCTCCCGATTGTTCGGGTTGTAGCGGCTCCCGGCTTCGCGGTCTGCGCTCGAAATCGGCTGCGAATGCGCATGTTCCAGCGCCGTCTGACGATAGCCATTGATCCTCGACGAAGCCGTCGTTGCCGGCCGCCCGTGGTTCACCGCCGCAAGCTGAGAGCGGTCCTGCGCCGCGATGCTCTCATGTTGCATCTGGTTCGCCGTCGGCTGCATATGGTTCTCCTGCTCGGCCTGTTCCTCCATCGGCGATGGCCGCGCACTGATCCCGGCGCCCCCGTTATAGCTCACATGGTTCGCGTTCACAATCGTGTTGTGCTCAATCACCGTGCGGTCCTCGTACACATTCGTTACGTGCACCCCGCCAAAGTTCGCCACCGCTCGGTTGTACGCGAATACTCCGCCGCGCCACTCCCCGCCGAAGAAGCCGATCCCGCCATACCCGAACCCGTAATTGACTCCGCCGTAGAACCCAACATGCGGACCCCAGTAGCCCGGATGCCACGCATAGAATCCGCCTCCGAATCCCCAGTAGCCCGGCGTCCACAATACGCCCACTCTCGGCGGCGACACCCATACTCCGGGAACCCAATAGTACCCCGCATCTCCATACGCCCAGTACCCGGGCGTCCAGATGTAGCCCGGCGCCGGCAACGGCGGCTGCACATAAACAGGCAGCACCGGTGGAGCAAACCCGACCGAGATAAAGACGCCGGCATGTGCCCGCGTTGCCGGAATTGTCATTAGCGGTGTCACGATCGAAACAGCAAGAATCAAACTGCGTAATCTTGAGGGAAGTTGCATTGCTCTTCTCCATGAACCGGGGGAGGGGGAAGGCTTGAGTGTCCCTCGGCTGCCCGGGTAGTTTGGGTCTTTCCAATCGAACACAGCTTCGTCCGGCTAGTTGCTCTAAAAATCAGCCCGGCGACAAGTTTGGCCGATTCTTAAGAGCCCGCGCAATCAAATTCTTCCCTCATGTTGCAAAAAAGAAGGCCCCCGGTTAACCGTGGACCTTCTCTCGTTCCGATGCTCAATCTGCTCGGGGTCGAATGCCCAGCACGCTCAGGACTGAGCACCAACGCTATCTAGTACCTGTAACTAAGCCCGAAGCCCAACACAGCACGCGCCTCGAGATTCACGGGCATAGTAACAACCGGCGGCCCGTTTGCCGGGATCGAAGGGTTGAATGCCGGGTTCCCGACATAAATCGATCCGATGTTCCCCGCCACCTGGCCGATACCAATGTCAATCGCGAAGTGCGGCTTGTCCCTCTGCGTCACGCGCACGGCGTAGTCCAGCGTAGTCGGTATGTGGCCGCTCATCAGCGGGTACGACGCGGGATTGCACGCGCCTGCAAGCTCGCACTGGTAGAGCGCCGCGTTCAGCAGGGTGTTCAGATTCACTGAAGTCTTTGGCTCCTGCGTAAATCCCGCCGAGGGCACCGCTACGATTCCATGGCCGATCGGCAGCGGAATGCCCAATCCGCCAAAGAACCGCCCGCCAAAGCGCGTGCTCTGCCCGCCGATGCCGAAGATCGTGGCATTGGTCGCCTTCCAGCCCAGGTTCAAAAGAAAGGGCACCGGAGGTTTCGCCCACGTCTTCGTCACAGCAATGTACACATCGCCGTTGGTGTAGGCCTTGTCCGTTCCCGTCAACGTCTTGTTGGCCGCGCCCGACACAAAGTGGTCGCCGGTGCGGATCAGGCCGCCAACCGCAACTCCCGGCATCCACGCGCCGAACTGCCCGTCTTTGAAAGCCACAACCTTGCCATGAAAGATGTTCATACCCGAGTAGTTCCACAGGTTGCTCAAACCGAGCGGCGAGCCTGGATCGGTGGGCTGCTCTCCATATTCATGGACACTGCGCGTGTAGCCGGCCTCCGCCCTGTTGCGAAAGCCCTCCGTAACGCTCAAGGTTTCAATATCGCCAATCACCGTCGCCGCGTGGATGAAATGGAAGCCCACGGCCGGGTGCGAGAAGTTTTGTCCCTTATCCCCATACACAACATACGCAGTCGGCGTAATAAATCCGCCCGTCTGCCCTTCCAGGGTCAGGTTCTGGGCGTAGAGCCTGCCGCACGGCAGCAGGGCAATCGCGAAAAAGGCGAAGATGGACAGCACAAAAAAGCGTGGTTTCACGTTGGACTCCAGGTTGGAGCGCCCGCCTCAGCGAGCCTGACTCCGGGATCATTTGGAAAATTAACTTCTTTTAACACAACCCAACCGCCATCGTCTCCGTCGTTCGTCACAGTGGTAGACTGAGCCCAATGTCGAGCGGTCTCTTTATCACTCTCGAAGGCCTGGACGGTTCCGGCAAAACCACCCAAATCAGGCGTTTGGCGGCCTGGCTTGAGAAGCGCGGCCTCCACCCCGTCATCACCCGCCAGCCCGGTGGAACTCCCATCGGCGACCGCATTCGCGAGATCCTGCTCGACGCCCGCTCCACCACCCTCGCCCCAATGACCGAGATGGCCCTCATGTTCGGCGACCGTGCCCAGGCCATCGCAGAAGTCATTCAGCCCGCACTCGACGCCGGCAAAATTGTCCTCTGCGACCGATTCACCGACTCCACCGAGGCCTATCAAGGCGGCGGCCGCGAACTCGGCTCAGCGGTTGTCCTTGAAATGCACCGCCTCGTCTGCCGCAACCTCCAGCCCGACCTCACCCTCCTGCTCCTGCCCTCCCTCGAAGCCTCCCTCGCTCGCGCCCGCCGCCGCAACACCCGCGAAGAAGAGCAAACCGGCGTCAACGAAAACCGCTTCGAACAGGAACACGACGCCTTCCACCGCCGCGTCTGGGAGAAGTATCGCGAGATCGCCGCCCGCGAACCCAACCGCGTCGTCCTCATCCCCGGCGACCTCACCATCGACGAAATCCACGAGCAAATCGCCGAAGCCGTCGCCGAACGCATCCTCCTCACCTCTCAGAGGAGCTAGACCGAATCGCCCTTTGAATTTCGCTTCCAGAAAACGCATTCACCCAAATCTGAAACATTCAAATGAAAGATAAAAATAAAGAAGAGGTCATCCTGAGCAGCCTGACTCGCGCAGACGAGTTACGTCCAAAAATGAACTGGCAGTACTGCATCCCGGAGGGATGAGGGATGTTAGCCCAGGACAAGTCCGCCAAAGCGGACGCCGTCCTGGGTCGCGGTCCGAAAAAATGCACGCCCCGGAGGGGCGATGCAAAGCAGCGCGTTCAAAAGACGCGAAGCGCCTTTCAGCCCGCTTCAGCGGGCGAAAGAAAAAATCAACCACAACAGGCTATTCCGTGACAGCCTGTCCAGACCCGTATCGCCGGCCCTCGCCCCCCTACCTGATCTCCCCAAACCGCTCATCCTCCGGCGCCGAAGCCTCATCCAGAAACTGAATCGATGTCGCCGGCCCCAGATTCGCCGGATCGCTCCACGATTCCAGCGCCCACACCACCTGCTTATCGGGCGTCACCTCAATCACCTGCACCGTACCCGACCAATCCTGCTTGGCGCCAAACGTGTTCACCCAGTTGTTGATCACCGTGTTTCCATTCGGAAGCCGCCAGGCATCCTGCAAATTCGAGAACTTGTATCCAGGCGTATCCGCAGGGCTCCAACTCCACGCCACATCGCCCCGCTGCGTCACCTCCCGCACTCCCTTCCTGTCGGTGATCAGCACGTTTCCATTCTTCAGCGGCGAAGCTCCCCACGGATGGTCTGCCGGGAACGACCACAGTTCATTCCCGTTCACGTCGTACTCAACCACCTTGCTTAGATCAACGTGCGCCACCAGCAGTGTTCCCTGGCTCGTCAACCGTGCCCGCCTGAACTGCAAATGCGTACTCGGCGGCTGCATCGTCTTCAGCACCGTCTCTTTTTCCGTCGCGCCCGTCACAATGTTCACCACCCGCAGCAGCGCCGGCGAACCGTTCTGGATATACAGCACCCGGTCGTTCCCAATCGGCAGCGCCGTATGCACCTCGAATCCCGCCGGCGGCTCATAGTTCCACACAACCTTCTTGTCCTTCGTAATCTCGGTCAGCCCAAACTGATGCGCGATCAAAATATTGCCATTGGAAAGCATCGCCATATCGCTGATCTCGCCCTTGCCCGCCGGGTCGCTATAGCTCCACACAATCTTTCCCCCGCGCACCATATAGATGTTGCGATCCGGCGCCTCCCCCGCGTAAAGAAAATCGTGCTGCGCCAGCCCCTTCCCCGGCAACACCTGCGCCCCGGCCGTTCCCTGCGCCTGAACTCCACCTGCACCCAAAACAACCATCAAAGCAATCAGCGTCGTCAATCTCATTCCCGCGAGTCTCCGTTCAATTCAATTTCGCTGCAACACCACCGCGCAGCTTTTCTCCGCCAATGAGCATACGCTCTACCCCCGAATGCAAGACCTTTCTGAATCCCGGAGTCGTAAAAGATCGGAGGGAGCAGGGGCCTTAAGGCCCCTGAATTTCGACGACGATGAGCATGCGGCTTTTAGGCCCGGCCCGAAAATCTCTAAGCCTCATCCGAAAAAATCCCCTCGATCTTCGTCTCAAACAACCGCGCCAGCTTGAACGCCAGCGGCAAGCTGGGATCGAACTTCCCCGTCTCAATCGCATTCACCGATTGACGCGAAACCTCCAGCCGCTCCGCCAGATCCGCCTGCGACCACTCCCGTTCCGCTCGAAGCACCCGTAGCCGGTTCTTCATCTGTACCTCCAGCGAGCGACCAGCGTCGAGACGATCACTGTCACGAAAAACAGAATCTGAACCCACGACACATCCATCTGCCGAAGGTAGCCGTACTTCTCCAGACTTCCGCAGAATGTGGTCACCGCCAGGGTCACGCCAATTCCCCACAGTATCGATTGAACCAGAACCGTCTTCTGGAAATCGTCCGTCTCCCCAGCCAGGTACAAACCGGCGATCACAATGAACGCAATAATCGGTGACGACTGCAAAGCGGCGCAAACAACGGCCAGAGCCCCGTCCGGATGAAGATGGTGGTAGTGAAATCCCCAGATTCCAAGAATTGCGTCCAGAAAGAACAACGGCACAACAAAAAACAAGACCCGATCTTCAAATCTGAATTTGGCTGGACTCCCAACTCGACATTCCATGATTTGTCTCCTTTACTTTAAGACAACTAGACTTTACACAACAACTAAAAACATGTCAAGTGTTCTTGTCTTTTTCCAGTTGCCTCACAAATTCATCCCTATGTATCAATCTTCCTGACGATGCTTAAATTAGGCCTAAGCATCATATCTCTATATTGCATCAATCTTCAAATTGATGCATAATCGCTCCATGCGCACCACCGTCACCCTCGACCAGGACGTATACGAGTTGGCCACCCTCTACGCCAAAGGCCGCGGAGTCACCCTCGGGGCCGCCCTGAGCGATCTCGCCCGCAAGGGCACCAACGCCGCGCCCGAGCCCCCTTCCCAGCTGGTGAAAGCTCCAAACGGCTTGCTCGTCTTCCCCGCGCGCGGCCGCGTTATCACCTCCGAAATGGTCAAACAAGCCTTGGAAGAAGACGACCTTGCCTGAGCCTAAATTCCTTCTCGACGTCAACGTGCTCATTGCCCTTACCGAGCCCGAACACGCACACTACAGGCAAGCAACCAACTGGTTCAACACTTCCGGCCTCGATTGGGGCATGTGCGCATTTTCTGAGGCTGGATTCCTTCGCATCTCCACCAACCCAAAAGTCGGCGCTCACTCGCTCCACGAGTCCACCAGCGTTCTGGCTGCAATCACCAGCCATCCCGGCCACCGCTTCTGGCCCCTCAACAGGAGCTGGGCCGATCTCACCGCACCATTTCGTGAACGAATCTTCGGCCACAACCAGATCACCGACGCCTACCTCCTCGGCCTTGCCATCCACCAAAACGGCATCCTTGTTACCCTCGACGACGCCATCCGCTACCTCGCCGGCCCCAAATTCAGCCAGCACGTCCTCGTCCTCAACCCCTGACCCTGCCCGTCACTCCTCTTCGCCCAGCGAATCCAGCACCCGCAATGCAAAGCTGAAAGCTAGAAGCTGAGAGCTGAAAGCTGCTTTCGAATGCTCTATCCTCAATCCATGGGCTTCCAGGATTTCCTCGGCAACACCACCACCGTCACCCACCTCCGCGAGGCCATCCGCGCCGAGCGATTTCCCCGCTCGCTCATCCTCGCCGGACCCAAAGGCGCAGGAAAATACACCCTCGCCCTCATGCTCGCCAAAGCCGTCAACTGCCTCCAGCCCACCCAGTCCGACGGCCTCCCCGACTTCTGCGGCGTCTGCCGCAACTGCACCCGCATCGCCGACTCCGCCAATCTTGACGACCTCGTCGCCGAAGCAGTCGCCGCCCGCGACGACCTCCGCGAAACCGACAAAAAAGATACCCGCATCCTCATCCAGACCCACCCCGACGTCCTCATCGTGCCCCCCGACCCCCCGCAGCTCCTCATCAAGCTCGGCCAGGTCCGCCAGGTCATCCACGTCGCCTACTACCGTCCGCCCGTCGAATCCAAGCGCTCCTTCTCCATCTTCACCTCCTCGGCCTTCATGAAAGAGGCGGCCAACAGCCTCCTCAAAGTCCTTGAAGAGCCGCCCGACCACACCTCCCTCATCCTGCTCACCGAAAACCCCCAGGAACTCCTCCCCACCATCCGCTCCCGCGCCGTTGTTCACCGCCTCGGTGCCATCCCCTCCGCCGATCTCGAGTCCCTCCTCGCCCAGCGCCGCCCCGCGCTCAACCCCAAAGACCGAGCCCTCGCCGCCCGCCTCGCCGAAGGCGCCGTCGGCCGCGCCCTCACCATCGACCTCGCCGTCTACCTCGCCAGCCGGCAAGACGCCCTCATCCTCCTCCGCACCGCCTTGCGCGACCCCGACTATTCCCAGCTCTTTCACGCCACCGAATCCTACCGCGCCGGAGCCGACGGACAGCAGAAAACCATCAACCTCCTCCGCGCCCTCGGCAGCCTCGTTGAAGATCTCCTCCTCATCGTCGCCGGAACCCCCGCCCTCATCCGCAACCTCGACCTCGCTTCCGAACTTGATCACCTCGCTCAAGGCTTGTCCATCGACTGGATCGACGGTGCCGCCCGCGCCCTCGCGCAAGTCGAGCAAGGCATGAGGCGCAATCTCCTCCGCTCCCTCTCCCTCGACTCCATGGCCGTCAGCCTCGAACGCGTCTGAGCGTCTTCGATCGTCTCCGGCCTGTCCCGGCCCGCATTCGGGCAACCCCCATCAGGCGCCACGCATCTTTTGAGATAAATGCACTCCCATCCGCCGTCTGTGCAAATGTGCATCGCGAGCCCGCGGACTCGACAGGATTCGTTTGTCAGTGCATTCTGGTAGTAAGCAATCTGTGAAGTGAGCTAGAGTCTTTCTCGCCTGAGCGTCAGCCGCTCTCCGCCGGTCACTTGTCACGGAATGCCGCAAAGACCGCCGAAGGCTTTCAAAGCCAATGACCAGCATGACCTCATGCTTTCTGAGGAAGGATACTTTTCGATGAGCCTTTCCCCCGTTCTGCCCACAACTCGTCGCGAAAGTCCTCAAGACGCCCGGCCGCCCTTCCGCCGCCGCCGCAATTCTCCATCCCCTGCCCCCATTCACTTCCTTGCCCGCATGCCGGAAATCGATGCCCAGCAGCGCCAGGCCGAGCTCTTCTACCTGCAAAAGCAGATCCAGTCCCAAACCCCCATGGTCATCGTCCTCGAAGACGGCGAACAAGTCGAAGGCTGCATCGAGTGGTACGACCGCAACACCCTCAAACTCCGCGGCAAAACCAAAACCCTCATCTATAAATCCGCCATCAAATACATGTACAAACTAGGCGACATCGGCCACTAGATAAGAAGAAGGGTGCCCCATCTCAGATTGATGAATAACCCAGCGTTCCGTACGTCGGAGGGAGCGGGAGGCTTTAGCTTCCCGAATATAGCCCCTCGATTCAATGTGGCTTTAGCCACGGACCTTTTCTTCAAATCTGCTGTTTGAGTTTGTCAGCAGCCTCAAAGCAGTGCCCCAACCCATTTCGCAGTTTCATCGCGAAATGGGTGGGAAAGCAGAACACCCCCCCAAGGAATCCTCCTAATCCCTTTTCCCGTTTCCCCACTCCCTTTTCCTGTGGCCACCCCACACAACTTGTGCAATACTTATGTGGCATCAACACAGGAGCCGATTGAATGGGCGAATCCAAACTTGACCTCTTGCAAGGCACACTCGACCTGATGGTCCTCCAAACCCTCGCCGCCATTGGTCCGCACCACGGCTATGGCATTGCCCGCCGCATCGAACAGGCCAGCGGCGACGAGGTCCTGCTCAACCAGGGAACCATCTATGCCTCCCTCGTCCGCCTTCAGCAGCGTGGATGGATCGACGCCGAGTGGGGCACCTCCGACAACAATCGCAAGGCCAAGTTCTACTCCATCACCCGCAGCGGCCGTAAGCAGCTTCAAAAAGATGCCGCCTACTGGCAGCGATTGTCTAGCGTCATGGGCCGCGTGCTCGCCATGTCTCCTGAAGGAAATCTCTAATGAGCGCGCTTCGTCGGGCGTTGGCCCGCGTGCGCTCTTTCTACCGCAAGCCCCCGCTCGACGCCGACCTCGAAGCCGAAATCGCGGCGCACATCGAGATGGCAATCGAAGAAAACATCCAGCGCGGCCTCTCTCCACTTGAAGCCCGCCGTCAGGCGCTCATTCGTTTCGGCGCCATCGACCTTGCGAAAGACAAACACCGCGAAGCGCGAGGGCTCATGAAACTCGATATTCTTCTCCAGGATCTCCGTTACGCCTTCCGCACCCTCAGCCGCGACCGCTCCTTCACCCTCGTCGCCGTGCTCATTCTCGCCCTCGGCATCGGCGCCAACATAACTGTCTTCAGCGTGGTCAACACCATCCTCCTGCGCCCGTTGCCCTTCCCCAACTCCCAGCAACTGGTCTGGATCGCTCCGCCCCCAACCAAGTGCGGCATGTCCTGCGCCACATACTCCACAGACGCCTACGACGAATTCCGCATGTACACTCGTACCTTTCAGGATGTGACCGGATACTTCGGCTACTCCAGCCCCGGCAACCTCAGCCTCAATCGCGGCGGCGCACCCATTCCCGCCACCAGCATCCAGGTCATCGCCAACTTCTTTCAGCTTCTAGGCGTCCATGCCGCCATGGGACGCGACTTCCGCCCTGAAGATGCTCTCAACGGCGCCGCGCCCGTCATACTCATCTCCGACTCCTGGTGGAGAACGCAGTTCAACGCCGACCCCAACATCGTGGGCAAGGCCTTCGACATGAACGGTACCCAGGCAACCGTCATCGGGGTTCTGCCCCGAAGCTTCGACTTCGGAGCGGTCTTCTCTCCCGGCGCAAAGGTTGACGCCTTCACCGCTCTTAACCTCTACGGTCCTCCCCGCGACTGGGGAAACATCGTCACCATGATTGGCCGCCTCAAGCCCGGCGTCTCGCTCGCCCAGGCGCAGCAAGATGCCGAAGCCGCCGCGCCCCACTTGTGCTGGAACAACAAATTCCCAAAATCCTGCGGCTCCTACGCCGAGCATGGGGTCGAGGATGGGATTGTCCCCGTGCCTCTCAAGGATTACGTCAGTGGCAAGCTGCGCCGTTCGCTCATCGTCCTTTGGTCGGCGGTAGGCACAATCCTGCTCATCGCGTGCGTCAATCTCTCCAACTTGCTGCTGGCGCGCGCCGCCGCCCGCGCCAAGGAGTTCGCCATGCGTGGTGCTCTCGGCGCAAGCCGCACCCGCATCGTTTGCCAACTCCTCACCGAGAGCCTTGTGCTCTCGCTCTGCGGCGCAACCCTGGGCCTCGGCCTAGCGTGGATTCTCGTCTCATGGTTCGCTCATCAGGGATCTATCGCCCTGCCGCTCCTCAGCACCTTGCATATTGACGGGGCCGCCCTCGCATGGACGCTCCTCATCACCGTCACTGCGGCTTTCCTCTTCGGACTCGTCCCCGGCCTCCGCATGGCCTCCGGCAACCTTTACGAGTCCCTCAAAGACTCCGGACTCGGCTCGGGCCAAAGCCGCAAACATGAGCGCACCCGCTCCATTCTCGTTGTATCCGAGGTCGCCCTCGCCTGCGTCCTGCTCGTCTGCGCTGGCCTCCTCCTGCGCAGTTTTCTCCGCGTCCTCGATGTCGACCTCGGCTTCGAGCCCGTACACGCCGCGGCCGTCACTGTCGCATACGACGACTCCGCTCCCACTGCGGAAGCCGGCGACCAAAAACGCAGAGCGATCTTCCAGGAAATGATCGCAAGAATTAGTTCCATTCCGGGCGTCGAGGCTGCCGGGATCACCGACTTCCTGCCCCTCGGCCGCAATCGAGCGTGGAGCATGCCCTGGCCCAAAGGCTTCAATCATCCCGACCAAAGCCCCGGTCCGCCGCTCGTCTACGTCGTTTCGCCGGGATATCTGCGCGCCATGGGCACCAGAATCCAGGGTCGCGACTTCACTTGGGATGACGGCCCAAAAAGCCAAAATGTCGTCATGATCGATAAGGCTCTTGCCCATTACCTGGCCGGATTCGCGAATTGGCCCAACGGCGACGCCATCGGCCAGATGCTCGACAACGGCGGCGCCGGCTCCCGCATTGTCGGCGTGGTGGACGATGTCCGCGAACAATCCACCGAGGAGGCAACCGGCTGGCAGATCTACTATCCCGTCACCCAGGCAAGTCCTGCCGGCGCGGAGCTTGTCATCCGAACAAAGTTGCCGCCCTCCACCCTCGCCGGAACGGTCCTCCGCACACTGCGCGATCTCAACCCCAAACAGCCCGCAGCAGAGTTCAAGCCGATAAAGATGCTGGTCAGCCACGCCAATTCGCCGCGCCAGTTCTTCATGTTCCTCGTCGTCGCGTTTGCCGCCCTCGGCGCTCTGCTCGCCGCCCTCGGCATCTATGGCGTCATCTCCTACTCCGTCACCCAGCGCACGCAGGAGATCGGCATCCGCATGGCCCTCGGCGCAACCACAGCAAACGTCCAACGCAGCGTCCTCTCCAAAACCCTCCGCCTCGCCCTCATCGGCATCGCATCGGGAGCTCTCACATCCCTGCTCGTCTCCCGAGCCATCGCCGCCCTGCTCTTCAACACCGCTCCCACCGACCCAATCACCTTCGCCACCATGGCAGTCCTGCTCGCTGCCGTTGCGCTTCTGGCCGGCTACCTCCCCGCCCGAAGAGCCTCCCGCATCGACCCCATGGTCGCCCTCCGCAACAACTGAGGCGGGCGACCAGATCCTGCTTCATCAGAAACCCCGGCTGCCAGGCCTCGTCCGTCGCAACGGAAGACCAGGGATGGTAGTTGTGGCATCTTTCCCCTTTGCCTTGCCGCACAGACCGTCCCGCAACCATCCGCCGAGCTCTGCAGATCCCCTAACGACCATCACCCCAAACCGGGCGCCCACCCGCCCGCCTGTCCAAAATAAATCTTCCTCCCTTTTTGCAGATAATTCCCAAGCTTTGGCGCACAATCATTCCATGGTCAATCTCGCGCACGAGGCCAGCTAAAAACAGAATCAGGTTCGTTCCAGTGGAGAGAAAGCTAGCAGCTAGAGGCTAGAAGCCAGGAGCTGTTCTTCTAACTCCTTTCCGCAGACGAAGATGCCTTTAACTTGAATTCTAAGAGGACTTTAGAACGACGGCCACCCCGCATCCTGATGAAAAGAGCGAACTTCGCCAAAAAGTCCGGACTTCATTTTTTTTGAGGAGGGGGGACCACCTGGTGGTATAGACCGGGAGACGTGCCCCAAGCCCATGACGCCTGCACAAAGCTGAGCCTTCGCTCAGGTGTGGTGGCAATCAGGATCAGAAGATGTGGATGTGATGCTTTGGAGCAGAGCCGGCCCCGATGTACTCCTTGCCCTTCTCAATACTTGAAACAACGCTATAGAGATGGGTCTCCTTCGCGTTCGTATCAGAATTGTTGAAGGTAAATGAAGTGTCGGAGAGAGTGTTCACCGTTCCCGTGCATTCGGTGCCGTTGTTGAATTGAAGATGCAGAAGTGTACCGGTCTTGTACTTCGAGAGCCGCTTCTCGATCTTCTGCGCCTGCTTGGCAGCTTTCGATCCGGACTGAGCCTGGCACAAAGGGACACTGACCGCCAACGCCAGGGCCGCTGCAAGGCAAATCGCAGATTTACGTCCGAATAGAACTCTCACAAAGCCTCCAGGGAATGAATTGTACTTCGCTTTGCAGCCGACACACACTCTGTTCTCTTGTAGTTGCTATCTCTGGTAACGCTTCTCACCCGCCTCCAATGCAATTCCCAACTGATTCTGCTCGGGCGGCAGCGGACATGTGGCGTAAACCGTATACGCACACGGCGGATTCTCCAACTGGTTGAAGTCCAGTACCAGGCTGCCCGGCCGATCGAGTCCATGGTCAGGCAGCCCCGTATGCAGGAACCGTCCTCCTCCATAAGTAGTTGTCTTGCTGGTCTCATCCCTCAAAATAAAGAAAAGTGTCTTACTCGCTGGATCTTCAACGACCGGCTCCAGATGGAGAACTTCATCGCCAATCAAAAACACCGCCAGCCCTGGCGCCGGCAGTTTGAGCGTGGTCCCAATTACCGTAGGAATCTCTTCCACTTGTGTCGGCTTGAAGGGAACCCATCGAGCCGTTAAACGGTAGTTCAGATTCGGTGCGTACCAGTTCAGCCCTTTGAACTCCGCGAGCGCCGGCGAATCCGCGTCCTTGATCCGCGCCACGAAACGGTCGCCTCGCTTCAGCACCACCAATGAGATCCCATGCCAGGCAATCGTCGTGGGTCCGGCATTGTCCACCATAAGCGAACCCTCGCGCGCCGGCTTGCCGTCCAGGGTTACGTCCGGGGGAAACCCTCCAGCCGGAGCCAGCAGCTGCACCACCTCATCCGGTGCCTTCCCGCTCACCGTCAATATCCCCAGGCGCGCAGGCCCTGGGGCCGGCAGTCGAATCGCGCTGTCCGCACTCGACCCCACTGAGTTGAAGCCGGTCTTCAGCCAATCAAGGCCTGCCAGCGATAGCCACCCGCCCGGTGAGGAGACCTCCTTTCCTCTCTGTGCCCTCCATGCGCCCAACTCCTCCTGCCACTGTGCCGATACCGGCGCCGTAGCTGCATCAATCTCGCCAACCGGAGTCTGGCTGTGTGCAACCGAGCTAGCCGCTGAAACGACACCGCCGAAGCTCAGGTAAAGCAATGCGAACGCGAATCCTTGGGTGTTGCCGCACTTCATTCGGGGGCTCCTTTTTCGCTAAGCGATTGCAAGACTCTGACGAGCATAGTGTTGTGCGCTATAGAACCACTGAAGCCTGTTGGTGAACGCGCGGCGTGCACAACCATCTTCCTCCATCCGTCCGTTTAGGGCAACGAATCCTCGTCCATCGACCAGCCCAATCGGAAACGTAATCCCCTGCCAACCTCGGCATTTGCAACCACTTGCCCCGTTGTCGGCTGCCTTGACAGAGCTGATCAAATCTCCCTACAATCAAGCTGGGGTGTTGTATCCATTTGTCATAATAAGTGCTGAAGAAAAGAGCACTTAGAAGAAAAAAACCAAGGTTTGGCCCGCTGCAAGCCGCGTTTGCAATGCCCTCGCGCCAACCTTGATCGAGAGCTGGAAAGATGCCTGAACTACGCCTCAGTCCGCGCGAGCGGGTGGTGCTTACTGCCATCATCGAGATGTACATCGCAACTGGCGAGCCGGTGGCCTCCCAGGCTCTTGCTCGTTTTTTTGACGATCGGGATGGTTTGAGTTCGGCAACTTTGCGCAACGTGATGGCAGTACTCGGCGAGGGAGGCCTGCTCGAGCAGCCACACAGTTCCGCAGGACGCATTCCTACTCCTGCAGCTTTTCGATATTACGTAGAGCAGATTACGCACAGCAGTCAATTGGCTGCTGGCCAGCAACTTACAAGCGCTCATCCAGGGGGCGGCACGCCTCTCAGCGACGCACGCCGGGGGCAGATTGAGGAGAGCTTCTCCGGAGTTGCCAGCAGCCACGAGTATTTGGAACGGACGTCGCATGTACTGGCGCTGATCTCCAGTGGGCTAGGGATTGCTCTCGCAAGTTCAACCAAAGGGCAGGTATTGGAACACATCCATTTCTCGAGGCTTTCGACGGCCAGAGTGCTGGCAGTGCTGGTGACGCAGGCCGGTGCGGTCCAGGACCGCGTTCTGGCGCTGGACCATGAACTGACCCATCTGGAACTGGAAACTGCCGCTCGTTATCTGAATGAGAACTTTCGAGGCTGGCCGATCGAGCGCATCCTTGCCGAAGTCGCACGTCGCGTCGATGTGGAGCGCGAAGCTTATCGCCAGATGCTGGCCTCGGTGGAAGAACTCTGCCGCAAGGGTGCACTGGCCGCAGGAGAGACGGGCCCGACGTTATTCATCGACGGCATGGCCAACCTCATCACCACAGAATTGGATCGTGAGCGCCTGCGGCAAATGCTGTCCGCCCTTGAAGCGAAACAGCGATTGGTGGAACTTCTCAACGCTTATGTGGACGGCCGCCAACAGGAAGTACGGGTTGTCGTAGGGTTGGATGAGGCGTCTCCCGCCATGCAGGATCTGGTGCTGATTGGTGCTCAAGCGCGACTTGGCGGCGCGAATCTGGGTACTGTCGCGGTAATCGCGCCGACGCGCATCCAATATCAGGAGATGATTCAGGCAGTCAGTTATATCGCAAAGCTCTCCGAACGTCTGCTTGAGATCCCCGCCGATTAGTGCGGATTTGAGGGTTTCGGATTGAGACCGGGCAAGCGGTGCATCCGCACCGTGCCAGATTTGGAACGGCATTCGGTGTCCGCACCGAACAAAGTACTACCCCAAAAAATACAATGGAATCAGGCGCTGCCAAATTCTTGAGACAATGAAGAGAGACATGCGGAAACACGAGACAAAGACGACGGAGTTGGAACCCCTTGAAATCACTTCCGGGCACGAAGTGGGCGAACCCTCGGATGAAGCACAACGGCTGGCTGCGTCCCAAGCCGGCAGCGAGTTAGCCGATGGCGCCGGCGAGACGGTATCACGCGCGGAATTCGATCAATTGAAGGCCGAGCGCGATCAGCTGGTTGATCGTATTGCGCGACTGCAGGCGGAGTTTGAAAATGCACGCAAGCGTGGCGAGCGGGAGCGTCTGGAGTTCCGCGACTACGCAACCGGGAATGTGGTGGAGCAGTTTCTGCCGGTACTCGATAACTTTGAGTTGGCCCTCAAGTCCGATGGCAACGCTCACCAGTTGCGTTCCGGTGTGGCTCTCATCGTGAAGCAGATGGAAGAAGTCCTGAAGCAGATGCAAGTGATGCCGGTTCCGGCAGTGGGTGAAGCCTTCGACCCGCGCGTTCACGAGGCGCTGGGATCGGTGGATCGCGATGACCTGCCCGACCAGCACATAGCCGAGGAGATTCGCCGTGGCTACAAACTGCGAGAGCGGCTGCTGCGGCCTGCGCTAGTGCGCGTGGCTCACAATCCCAAACAAACGAGCGAGTGAGTTCTGTTAACCAACAAGCAACTAATTGCCGAAAGCAAACAAGCGAGATTAAATCTCAGAAAAGCAAATGAGTTCAGATACTAGAGTGAGCAAAGCAGATTATTACGAGGTTCTCGGCGTATCCCGCGAAGTAACCGACCAGGAGTTGAAGAGCGCGTATCGGAAGCAGGCGCTGAAGTACCATCCTGACCGCAACCCGGGGGACCACGCGGCCGAGGAGAAGTTCAAACAGGCCAGCGAGGCCTACCAGGTGCTGAGCGACGCGGACAAGCGGGCGGCTTACGATCGCTACGGTCATGCGGGGCTGGGTGGACAGGGCTTTGGCGGGAGCCCGTTTTCGGGCGGCGTCGATATTGGGGACATCTTCGGCGATCTGTTCGGCGAAATGTTCTCGATGGGCGGGAATCCGCAACGCGGCTCGCGGCAGCAGCGGGGCGACGATCTTCGTTTCGATCTGACCATCGATTTCGAGGATTCATTTTTCGGAACAGAGACTGAAGTGAAGATTCGACGCCTCGAAACGTGTCCAAATTGCAAGGGACGCGGGAGCGCATCGGGACGGGGTCCGGCGGTGTGCAGCCAGTGCCAGGGGCGCGGACAGCTTCGCTATCAGCAGGGCTTTTTCTCTGTTGCGCGGACGTGCGGGGCATGCGGCGGAACCGGCTCGGTGATCAGCGATCCTTGTACGACGTGCCGCGGGGAGACGCGCGCGAGCAGTGAAATCAAGCTCAAGGTGAAGGTGCCGCCGGGCGTGGAAGATGGAACGCGGATTCGCTATTCAGGAGAAGGCGACGCGGGACGCGGCGGCGGTCCCAAAGGGGATTTGTACATCGTGCTTGCGGTTCGTCCGCACGATTTTTTCGAGCGGCACGGGTACGATCTGCACTGCGTGATTCCGATCAGCTTTCCGCAGGCGGCGCTGGGCGCGGAGTTCGAGATGCCGGGCATCGATGGTCCTGTCAATCTGAAGATTCCAGAAGGGACGCAGAGCGGACGTGAGTTGCGTATCCGCGGAAGAGGCGTTCCTTATCTGAACGAGAAGGGCCACGGGGATCTGATAGTGAAGGTTGTTGTGCAGATACCCAGGAAGCTGAACCGCGGCCAGCGCGAGCTGGTCACGAAGCTGTCAGAGTCCATGGTCGTGGATAACAAGCCGACTTCGCCCGGGCTGATCGAGAAGATGAAGGACCTGTTCAGCTAAAGAGCTTCGCTTTCATGGTGGCGCCCCCTTGCGGATGCAGGCCTGTCCGTGGGGACGCAGAGTGGGGCACGGGGACCCCCAGAAGCACACTCTTGCTCCGGCTTGCATTTGACCGGTCCGCACTTACCCCGTTCACGTAGGCGGCCGGGTAGGTACCCCACCCGCCCCCCAAAAAAAATGAAGTCCGGACTTTTTGGCGAAGTTCGCTCTTTTCATCAGGATGCGGGGTGGCCGTCGTTCTAAAGTCCTCTTAGAATTCAGGTTAAAGGCATCTTCGTCTGCGGAAAGGAGTTAGAAGAACAGCTCCTGTCTTCCAGCCTCTAGCTGCTGGCTTTCTCTGCACTGGAACGAAGCTGATTCTGTTTTTTAGCTGGTCTCGTGCGCGAGTTTGACCATGGAATGATTGTGCGCCTAATGCGCGTAATTATCTGCAAATGGGAGCGCGGTGAAAGTCCTTTCTTTTCAGCGGGCGAGAGGGGGACGGGCTTTTTTACACTTGCGGCTGATAGATTTTAGAGAGAGACAGAATTACGCGAGCGACCCGAGAAGATTCCCAGAGAAGCCGCGCGCAGCAAAGAAAGAGCTATGTTCCGCACAACAGAAGATATTCACATCCAATGGACGAAGGTGGTTCTTCCGCCGGTGTTCCTCGAGGAAGAGTTTCCCGTCACCGAAGCAGCGTCGGAGACGATCTTCAAGACCCGTGCAGAAATCACCGACATTCTGGGAGGCCGGGATTCGCGGCTGCTGGTGCTGGTGGGGCCGTGTTCGATCCACGACACGGCTGCGGCGCGCGAGTACGGCTGGCTGCTGAAGAATGCGATCGATGAGTATTCGAACGACCTGCGGATCGTGATGAGGGTTTACTTTGAAAAGCCGCGGACGACGATTGGATGGAAGGGGCTGATCAACGATCCTTTCCTGGATCAGTCCTACAAGATCAATGACGGGCTACGGCAGGCGCGGCACCTGCTGCTGGACCTGGCCGAGTCGGGCGTGCCTACGGGAACCGAATTTCTCGATATGATTTCGCCGCAGTATATTGCGGGGCTGGTGAGCTGGGGCGCGATTGGAGCACGAACCACGGAGAGCCAGGTTCACCGGCAGCTTGTGTCGGGCGTTTCGTGCCCGGTGGGCTTCAAGAATGCGACCTCGGGCGATGTGCAGGTGGCGATCGACGCGATTCTATCGGCGGCGCACTCGCATACCTTCCTTGGGCATACGAAGCACGGTCAATCGGCGATTTTTGTGACGACGGGAAATCCAGACTGCCACATTATTCTGCGTGGGGGCAGAAAGACGGTGAACTACACGGCGGATTGCGTGGCGGATACGGCAGCCAGGATGGAGAAGGCGGGCATCGCGCCGCGCATCATGATCGACTTCAGCCATGCGAACAGCAACAAGGACTACCGGCGGCAGGCGTTGGTGTGTCACGACGTTGCCGGGCAGATTGCGGCGGGAGATCCACGGATACTCGGCGTGATGATTGAGAGCAACCTGGTGGCGGGGGCGCAGGCGCTGGTTCCGGGGCAGCCGCTGGTTTATGGGCAGAGCATTACGGATGGATGCATTGACTGGGCGGAGACGCGGACGCTGCTTGCGGAGCTGGCGGCGGCGGTGCGGGCTCGACGGGGAATATGACGATCACGGCGCGGATTCGATTTGGCGGGTGATCCAGCGGCTAAGGCTGACGCCCTCGACGGCGGCGCGAAGAGCGGCTTTGCGGTGCAGCTCCGGTTCGGTGCGGACGAGGATTTTGCCATTGAAGGGACGGTCGGGCTGCTGGCCGGTTTCGGCGCAAAGGTCTAGATAGCTGTCGATGCTCTCGCGGAAGGCGCGCGCTAGTTCTTTGGCCGTGGTTCCCTCAAAGTGGATTACGTCCTTCAGTCCAGAGACTGTTCCGGAAAAGGTGTTTTCTTCCGGATCGAAGTCGATGGGGCCGGCTAGATAACGCTTGTATTCCATCATGGCTTGACTCTCTGGGGATGGCTCTGAGAGTAGTTTACTGCTGAAGATCTGCAGGAAAGCAACCGCAGTCGTACGGGGAACCTTGTTCCACCCTGGGCGATGAAAAAACAACTGCAGATCCTTCGTCGCCCGCCGCGGCGGACTCCTCTGGATGACAAGCTTTTTGGATGGAGGAATCTGTTGACGGCGATGGGATGGGGAGGCTACTCGACGGGGCGCTCTTCGCCGAGGAAGTGGTCGGCGTAGATGATCTGGCGGGCGAGGCCGAGCTTGCCGAGCCAGGTGATTAGGATTCCGTTGAAGTCCAATTCGTATTTGCGCAGGCCGTGGAAGGCGGAGCGGGGATAGCGGTGATGGTTGTTGTGGTAGCCGTCGCCGAAGGTGACCGTGGCAAGAAAGACATTGTTCTTGCTGTTGTTTCCCAGGTTGTAGTTCTGGTAGCCGAAGGTGTGGCCGAAGGAGTTGACCGCCCATACGGAGTGCTGGAAGAGCATGGTGCGGAGGCAGGCGGCGAACAGGCAGCCCCAGGCGTCGGCGAGGCCTCCGAATGCGTAGCCAATGAGCCATGGAAGGGCGAGCGAGAGCACGGGCCAGAGGTAGTGGGTGCGGTCGTAAAACCTGATGATTGGGTCGCGCTCGAGGTCGCGGCCGTAGATGTTTCGATCGGTGGTGGTGGAGTCAAACATCCAGCCGATGTGGGCGTGGAAAAGGCCGCGCAGGGTGCGGGTGTCGTGACAGTGGCCATCGACGATGGGACTGTGGGCGTCGCCGCAGTGGTCGGTTTGGGAGTGGTGACGCCGATGGTCGGAGACCCAGATGAGGAGCGAGCTCTGGAAGGACATAGAGCCGGCGGCGCCGAGAAGATAGGCAACCCAGGGCTGGGTTTGGAAGCTCTTGTGCGAAAAGTAGCGGTGGAAGCCGATGCCTGTGCCCATGCCGATGATGAAGTAGCCGACGATGAAGGTAACGACTTCGACGGCATGGATGGGATGAGAGTGGAACCAGAACAGGCTTCCAAGGGAACCGGCGAGGGGGATGCCAATGAGGAAGGCGTTGGCGATTCTCTTTTGCAGAGCAGGGCGCCCGACGATGACGCCGAGCGGGCGCGCTTCCGCTACAGGCTGGTAAATGTGGGAGACAGACACTGCGCACGCTCCTTATCTCTCAAGTTGCTGAGGCCCGCCAACCGAGGTGATTCGACGAGCCCGTCAATGTTAACGATTCACAAGACTAACGAACCACAATACTAAGGCGCCACATTGTTCAAGTGAAGATTAGATGCGCAACCATGGTTGATTGGTTTGCCTGGAGGCGATTTGTGCCGGAGAGATGGCGTCCGGAACCCGGTATCATTGTGTGCAGCGCGGCGGGAATCGGTGGTGGCGCGCGGAGCGAAGCTGTAGCTATCTCGAAGCATTTTTATGTCTCCAAAGATTTCTATGTCCCCAACAATCTTTATTTCGGCAGGCGAGGCGAGCGGCGAGCATTACGGGGCGTTGCTGGCTGCGGCTTTGCAGCGTCGATTGGCGGCGGGCGGCAAGACGGCGCAGCTGTTTGGCATGGGCGGCGAACGGATGGAGGCGGCGGGGGTTGAGCGCGTGGTCCGGTCAGAAGATATGGCGGTGATGGGGCTGACGGAGGTGGTGCTTCATCTGCCGCACATCTATGGCGAGTATCGGAAGCTCAAAAAGGCGATCCGCGCACGGCGGCCCGATGTGGCGGTGCTGATCGACTTTCCGGAGATCCATTTCAGGCTGGCGCGGGAGTTCCATCGGCTCGGGGTTCCGGTGATTTTCTTTGTGAGCCCGCAGTTGTGGGCTTGGAAGAAGCACCGCATCCGGCTGGTGCAGCAGTTTGTGAGCAAGATGCTGGTGATTTTCCCGTTCGAAGAAGCGTTTTATCGGGAGAACGGGGTGAAGGCGGAGTTTGTGGGGCATCCGCTGGCGGAGCTGCCGCTGCCCACCGTGACGCGCGAGCAGTTTGCGCGGGAGAATGGGCTGGATCCAGGGAAGATGTGGATAGGGTTGCTTCCTGGGAGCCGTTCGCGCGAGATAGGCGACCATCTGCCGGAGATGCTGGAGGCGGCGCGGAGGCTGAATGCGGCTGCGGAATTACCGTATGAGTTCGTGGTGCCGATGGCGCCGACTCTGAGCCTGGCTCAGCGCGCCGAGGTGCATGAGATCGTAAAGGAGCATGGGAGCGGGGTTTTGGTTCGGCTGGTGGACGATGCGCGGGTTACGCTTTTGCATGCCAGGGCCTCGGTGGTGGCCAGCGGGACGGCGACGGTGGAGGCGGCACTGATTGGCAATCCTTTTGTGGTGGTGTACCGGGTGTCTGCGCTGACTTATGCGATTGCCAAACGGGTGGTGAAGGTGCCGCACGTGGCGATGGTGAACCTGATTGCGGGGAAAAGGCTGGTTCCTGAGCTGATTCAGCACGACTTTACGGCGGCAAAAATCGTAGAAGAGATGGCGCGGCTGCTACCGGATGGGGTTGCTCGCGAGTCCATGATGAAGGGGCTGGGGGCGATTCGCGAGGCGCTGAGATTGAGGCCGGACGATGATTTGACAAGGAATTTGGATGGAATCCCCGGCGCGATTGAGCGGGTGGCGGCAATTACCCTTGAAGAACTTGAGGCCTCTTCCCCGAGGGCGGTCGAGTGGGCTGTGCAATCCTGAATGGAAGCGATGAGGGCTTGTTGCAGGGTCGGCCTGTCTAAATAGGAAATGCTGGGTAGGAAACGCTGATTGGAAATGCAAGGATAACTGCTATGGATGGAGAAGTTCGGAAGAGCTGGTTTGGGTGCGGGCTGCATTTCCAGGCAGGCACGGCGGGAGTCCTGGCGGCATGTGTGGCCGCGGGATGGATGATGACGGTTCCGGCGGCGGCGCAGCGCGCGGAGCGGCCGGCGCTGGACATTACGGGATACGTAATCGACGCCGAGCTGGATACGGCGGCGCACCACTTGACGGCGAAGGCGGTGGTGAGCTTTACGGCGCCGCCGAACCTTGATGTGGTGAACTTTGGGTTTCATCCAGCGCTGAAGGTTACAAAGATTACGGACGAGGGCGGCAAACTGCTGGACGGGGAGCGGACGGCGGATGGATCGATCCGCGTAACGCCGAGCGCGGCCTTTGTGAAAGGCCAGACCGTGCGCTGGACGTTTGAATATGAAGGCACGATCACGGGGAGCGAGGATGGCCCGATCGAGGGGCTGAAGCTGGCCGCGATCCAGGAGCCGATCAGTTATCTGCTTTATCCGGCGCGCTGGTTTCCGACATCGGGCTACCTGACCGACCGATTTACGGCGGAGATGCATATCCGCGTGCCGCAGGGGATGAAGGTGTTTGCGAGCGGGGCGGTAGGGGCTTCAAAGCCCGTGACGCTTAGCAACGGCAAGCCAGGGGACGAATATTCCTTTGACTGGAAGAAGCCTGGATTTCCGGGAACTGTGATTGCGGGACGCTTTGTTGGGCCGGTGTCGGTGGGCGCCGGGAATGTGAAGGTGTACCTGAGCATCAGCCACCAGGCTCAAGCGAACCAACTGGCGCAGATGGCGACCAGGGAATACGACTTTTTTACCGACAGCTTTGGCGAGCCGGAGACAAGCCACCTGAACGTGATGGAGATTCCGGACGATACGCTGCCGGCTGTATGGGCGCCGGAGCTGGCGGCGATCCAAAGCGCGCGGGTGGGGGACAAGAGCGCCGTAAGGCTGATGGCCAATACGATCGCGCACCAGTGGTGGGGTTGCGAGGTGAGTCCGCGGACGCTGAACGACGCATGGATTACGAATGGGATGTCGCGTTACGGGGAGCTGATGTATTTGGAAGATGAGAGCGGGCGAAGCGCTTTGGAAGCGGCTTTGGAAGACGTTTCGGCGGGGGCGCTGGCGTACGACACGACGCCGCTTTCGAGCGTGGGCAGGCTGGCGCCATTCTCGCCGCAGTTTCAGTCAATGACGCTCGAAAAGGGCGCGATGGTGTTTCATATGCTGCGCGGGGAGGTGGGCGACAAGGCCTTTCTGGCGATCCTGAAGGGTGCGCTGAGCCAATATACGGACGGTTCGATCCGTACGCAGGATTTCGTAAAGGTGGCGGAGTCGCAGAGCCAGCAGCAGTTGACGCCGTTCTTTGCGCAATGGATCGACGGTACAGGCGCCCCGCGCTTTACGGACAAATATGCCGTGTACCGGTTGGGAAACAACAAGGGCTTCAGGACGATTGGCGAGATTCAGCAGGATCTTGACCTTTTCCGGATGCCGGTGAACCTGCGGGTGGAGACGGACGGCAAGACGGAGAACGAAAAGGTCGAGGTGGTGGGGACGGACACGCAGTACGTGGTGGATACGTTTGGACGGCCGCGGCATATCAGCATCGATCCGGATGACTGGGTTCTGAAGACTACGCCGGATTTGCAGGTGCGCATCGCGATTTTGAAGGGACAGCAACTGGTGGCTGAAGGCGACCTGGCGGGCGCGCTGGTGGAGTACAAGAAGGCGCTGGACGCCAATTCACAGAGTTCGCTGGCCAGCTACAGGATTGGGGAGGTGCTGTTCAGCCAGCACAACTTTCAGGCGAGCGTGAACTCGTACCGAGACGCGCTGCGCGGCGACGATGAGCCGCGGTGGACAGAGGTCTGGAGCCATATCCAGATCGGAAAGATCTTTGACGTCACTGGGCAGCGGGATCGGGCGGTGAATGAATACCGGTTGGCCGTTCAGACCAACGACAATACGCAGGGAGCGGTGAATGAAGCGCGGCTTTACCTGCAAAAGCCGTATAAGCTGCCGGATACAGAGTGAGCGATTTGCGGGGGCAAAAGGAAGCGGCCAGCCTCGTGGGCTGGCCGTTTTCGTTTGGGAAAGAGCTTTGCGGCTTACTTGCTGCGGACCGAACTGCCCAGGGAGATGACCTGGAGTTCGACTTTGGCCAGCCCAACCTTGGTCATGGCGAGCCTTTGGGCGGCGGCGAAGGAAAGGTCGATGATACGGCCTTCCTCGACCAAATCGCCGCGATCGTTGATTTTGACGATGACTGAATGCTTGTTTGTCAGGTTGACAACCCGGACAACTGAGCCGAAGGGGAGGGTTGGGTGGCAGGCGGTCAAGGCAAGCTTGTCAAACCGCTCACCGCTGGCTGTCTTACGTCCTTGAAAGACGCCGCCGTACCAGGAGGCAATTCCGTGGAGTCTGTCGCCTCGTTTGATGGCGGTCTGCTCGGCGACCAGGGAATCCGGCGTTGGTGCTGCGACTGGAGGTGCGGCCGTCAGTGTTGGAGCGACGGGTCGGGAAAGCCGCGCATCCGCGTGCACTGTCCGTGTGGAAAGCGAGACGACCACACCAGCCAGCGCAATCGATGAAAAGACCCCAAGCAACCAAAGGCGAAACGAATTGTTCAGGATCATGTTGCGTGTTTTCCTTCTTATGACCATCTGGTGATTTTACCAAATCGCCACTATTTTGCCCCAACTATTGGCGAGAAAGCCAACATTTTTCTTGTTGAAAAACGCTCGAATGCGAGACAATTTTCGATAACTCTTTCCGGTCAATACGGTTAGGAGCCATCTCGTAAAATTAAGCAAATAAATAGTTTATTAGCGGAGCGTGCAAATTCATATGGTGATACGGGGAGAGCAGCCTAATGAGCGAATAGATGACGAATAAGCGGCGGGGTTCACAGTACGGTACCCGTGACGCTGGCGCCTTACCATTATGGAGATTCTAGAGCGGATTTGCAGATTAATTCGAGCTTCCTGCCAGCATGAGAGAAGGTTCATTTTGGGCCGGGGAGCGTAAGAGATATGAAGATGAGCGTTGCGGGGCTTGAGTTGCTGAAAAGAGCTGAGGGATTCGGGGGTCAGACTTACAAGGACGTGAACGGGTTTCCGACGATCGGGTACGGGCACCGACTGCTGCAACACAGATTCGTTTCCTGCGGGGATTGGGGAGGCGCAGGCGGAGGAGATTCTTGTCAGCGACGTGCGTGACTCGGAAGCAGGCGGTTGAGCGGCTGGTGAAGGTGCCGCTGACACAAGGGCAGTTCGACGCGCTGGTGGACTTCTGCTTCAACCTGGGCGCTGGACGACTGGCATCGTCGACCCTGTTGAAGGTGCTGAACGGGGGAAGATATGAGGCGGCCGCCGAGCAATTGTTGCGCTGGGATGTTGCAGACGGGGAAGAAAATGCCGGGCTGAAAGCGCGCCGGGAGGCGGAGTTTGCGCTTTGGGGCGGCAAGGCGGAGGAACAAGCGGCCGCCTGAGGGTGAAAGGTCAGGGTATCGGCTGGTGGGGAGTGGAAGCGGCCACTTCGGAGATTTCCAGGCGTTCCCCTGGCTTGAGATAGCTTTTGCGCCGGAACCAATCCTCCATGGCGGCCTGGAGCCGATCGAGGGGCACACGGTTGCCGACCTCCAGAAGTCCATCGCCAACGGGGAGCGTGTCGTCGAAGATGGCGTCGTTGGTGAAGTTGCGCATGGCAAAGTTGTCGATCTGGCGGATGGGGCAGGGGTGACGCTCGCCGGAGGCGTCGATGCGGTGGATGGAGAGGCGGCGGGCGAACATGGTTCAACTGTAAAGGATGGGGATAGTGGAGTCCGGATTGACGGCAATTCGCTCGCGGTCGGAAAGGGTTATGATTTCGGTCAATGAATCTACTACTCTGGATTGTCGTGGCTGCGCTCCTGCCGCTTAGAGCGTCCGGCATTTTTGCAAGTCACACCTTGGATTCTGGGCAAAAAAGCGTGATCGCCGCATGGCTCAACAATCATCCGGGTTACCGCCTCGCGAATGACCGCGACTGCTCGTGCGATGAAGATATCAAAGAGATGGGCGCCGGAGATGGCGGTGTTTGGAAGCCGGTCCAGGACTATCACCCCTATGTTGTGAGCGGAGATTTCAACGGTGACGGTGCCGTCGATTTCGCGGTCGTCGTGATCAACACGCGCAAAGCCAACGACTTCATACTTTTGGTCTTTAACGGACCACTTGATGTGAACCACCCGGTACCTGCATTCGTGGATAGGGGTGACTTTGGGGGAATTGGTCTCTTCTATGGTGCGCCCCGTCCGAAGCCGTATCGCCTAGTTATTGGCCGATTCGCCTCAGAGGGCCTTCTCCTGCAGCCACGAGGCAAGACCTATCGTCTGGTTGAGTAACGCCGAACTGTGGCCGGCACCATCTGATTTCTGGTTATGTCGCCTGCTAACCGGCCCGAACACATTGAAGAGTATGTGCTTCGCCGAAAAGCAACCGCGGATATTTCAGCTCCGCTGCGCTGCGCTCAAGATGACAGCTGCACTTAGATGGCAGCCGCTTTTTTGATTGTTCGATTGTGACGGGCAGACGGGAAACTCTCCTATCCTCTACTGCTTCACCCTATTGCGCCTTCTCGTGCGACACTTTTGCATCTTTGGATTGCTGCGCCTCTACGCGGAAGCGCTTGTAGTCGTAGTCGCGCTCAACGAAATGCTGGCGGAGGTTTTTGACCATCAGCACGCGCGCTTGCATGGTGCCTTCGCCGCCGGTGGGGAGCCAGAGGCCTTCTTCAACGGGCGATTGGTCAAAACGGAAGTTGGAGCCCTTTTGGACGCTGGCGAAAAGGCCGCCGGCGACACGAAAGTTGTCGTTGAAGCTGACCTCAAGACGGGCCACCTGGCGGTCGGCCTCGTCGATCCAAATTGTTCCAACAAGTTTCTTTGAGGCGTCCTCGACGAGGCCGTGGGTCTTTGCGTCTTTGCGTCCGATGAAATCGAAGACGATGGTGGGGCGGCCGCGAAATTGCTCGCGGCGTGGATTGCTTACATCCATGATTTCGAGCACGCGGCTGATGCTGATGGTTGGGCCCTCAAGCGGCTGATCGGGAGGCGTCTTCTCGGCCTTCTCCACTAGCTTGGTGACGCTCTCGGTTTCTTTCTGCTGGTCGTGGTCATTGAGAGGCTGGCCGTTCTTCTTGACCGTGCGCGCGATGACGTGGCCGTTGACGAAAAAGTCCTCCTGCTCGACGGACTCTGTCTTGGTCACTTTGCCATTCGAGTCGATGTCCTGCGTGGTCTCTAAAGTGGTGTAGGTGTAGCTCTCGCGCACCTTGTCGAGCTGGCGCTGGTGGGCCTGGACCTCGTGCATGAGCTGGCGAATATCGGGCAGGGGCGGACCGGAGGGCTGCTGAGCAAGGCTGGCGGGAGCGAGGAGCAGGGGCAGAAGCAAATGTTTCAGCCAGATCGTCAGTTGAGAGCGCATGAAGTCATTCCCGTGAGGCGAATGAGCAGATGCGGGCGGGGCACCGGATTGAAGATCAGCTTTACCGGGCATGGTTTGTTGGACCGAGGAAGCTGGGAAAAGTGGCGTCGGCAAAAAACAGCGGCGGTCCCTTGCCCAATGTTATACGGTAGAGCGATGGGAGGCATCCAAAGGCAAGAGAAGGGTGCGCCCGACGAAACAACGCTAAAAAAACAGACCACTTGAGGAGAAGACCATGCGCCTGCTGCTGCAATGGGTGTTGAGTGCGATTGCGCTACTGATTGTTTCCAGGATTGTCCCTGGGTTTCACGTGTTGGGGTTGTGGCCGGCGCTGATTGCAGCCCTGGTAATTGGACTGCTGAACGCGACGGTCGGCCTGCTGTTGAAGATCGTTACGTTCCCGCTGACCATTCTGACCCTGGGGCTGTTTCTGCTGGTGGTGAACGGCATCATGATTCTCTTGGCGTCAGCGGTCGTGCCGGGATTCCATGTCTACGGATTCGCTCCGGCGTTCTGGGGCGCGGTGGTGCTGGCATTGCTTGGCATGGTGATCCGGGCGGTTGTGAAGGACGCGTAGGCGTGACGAGTGCTCGGGGATCCGGGAGCGCCGGAATAGTTCGCTGGGATTGCCGTTATCTGGCTACGGACACCGCTGGCTGTGCCGACGTCTTGTTATCCAAGTTTGACTTTGCCCTGACGTGGGTTATGGGCATTACCTTTGCCGGGATTTTCTTGAGCGGCCTGGCCTGCACAGGCTGAGCGTTAATCTGCGGGTTAACAGGCTCTGCAACAACTGGCCCGTTGAGGGTTTGCGGGGTGCGCATGGCTCCGGCGCTTGAGAATCCCGCGCCTGCGCCTGCGCGAGGCATCATGATTACCTTGGCGGGCTGCGATGGCTGAACGCGGACATAGATGCCCCATCCCCCGCCGGCGACGACAAAAACAACGGCTGCCGCGGCTGCTCCGCGCATCCAGCTTGCCGTCGGGCGCAACAGGACGGGCCAATGGAGAATGCTGGCTGAGCGCGGGACACTTTTGAGGCCAGCTTGCACACGGTCTTCAAGGCCCTCGGGAGCGGGGAGCCGGGCGATGAGTTGCAGAGTTTCCTCTGCTGAGCTCGCGGACAGGCGGGGCGCGATCTGGGAATTCGAATTGTAAGAGGTTGAACTCATTGGAGACTCCTTCATTTGAGAGCCCTTGCGTGGTTGAGCAGGTCAGCCATCAGGTTGCGTGCGCGGAAGAGACGCGAACGGACACTGGACTCGGTGATGCCGAGGACCTGAGAGATTTCGACGCTGCTGAGTTCTTCAAACGCCGAGAGCTGGAGGACTTCGCGCTCTTTGGCGGGCAGCTTTTCGAGGCAGGCAAGCACATGGGCATGGTGTTGGGCGGCAGAGGCGATTTGCTCGGCTGAAAGCCCGTTGGAGGGCAGCACGCGCGCCAGTTCTGCTACGTCGTCGGTCTCCGGGCGGGTTTTGGCGCGGCGCTTGCGATCGAGGACGATGTTCCACACAATGCGGATGAGCCAGACGCGGTGGTCGCGCACTTCGCCGAGAGTGTCGCGATGGCGCAGGACGCGGAGAAACGCCTCCTGCACTGCATCTTCGGCGTCGGACGGGTTGCGCAGGACGGAGTAGGCGACGCGATAGAGGGCGCCGGCGTACTGAGTGACGAGGGCCGCAACGGCCGCTTCTTCCGCGTGGGTGCGGGCCAAATCGTTCTCCGCGCTGTTCGGAATCTCCATCCAACCTGCGTAAATAGCCTGGCTGGTACTCATGAAAAACCAGACGCAGGCGAAGTAAGAAATGCTCGAGTTCCCGACCGGTTTTGTGAGACGGCACAAAAGGAAAACTCGCGGAACCACCGGCTCCGCGAGTCTATCGTGTCAACATTACGCCCAGGCTATTTTGCGGCCAGTTTTTGTGTGGCGATGGAGCCGGCGGCGCCTTCCTTATCCGCATCCTTGACTTTGGCCCAGAGGGCCCGAGCCTGATCCTGCTTGCCTTCAGCGACGTAGAGGTCGGCCAGGCCGAGCTGAGCTACAACCGCGGGGACGGTCTCAGAGGGCTTGGCGACCAGGGCGTTATAGATGTCGATGGCCTGGGAATCCCGCGAGGTTTGTCGATAGAGGCCGGCAAGAGCCAGTTTTGCGAGATTGGCCTGATTGCGATCCCAGGAGTCCGATGCAGCTTTGAGCTCGGTCTCAGCGGAGGCATTCTGGCCCATTTCCTCGTCGGTGATGCCGAGAAAATAGCGGGCCTTTGCGCCCTGGGGCATCCAGCCGTAGTCCTTGACCACCTGGGCAAACTGGCTATTAGCGGCCTTGGTGCGATCGGCGGAGGTTGCGTAGATTCCGTTGCCGGCCGGAAGCCCTGGCTGCACCAATGGAGCGTTGTAGGTGTCCATGGCGGCGCCGAGAGCGGTATCGGCCGCGGTGGAACGGAGGTTCCAGAAAATGAGCGCACCTATCACAACAACAAGAGCGACACCGCCGACGATAACCCAGCGCAAAACACCGGCGCGGTGACCACTGACCCAACTGGCGCTGTCGGCAGCAGCCTGGGCAAACTTGTCGTTCTTGAGGGCGTGACGCGTTTGTGTATCCACGGATTCTCTTTTTGTCCTTGTCTTGTCTGTCTCTTGTCAGTCTTGACATGACTTGCAGGCGGGTCCGAACCGGAAAGGCACTGCGACAGCAACCCTACTAGTCTATCAGCGTACGAAGAGCAGCGTCCACCGGCGGACAGGGCGGTGAGCGGGATGAGAGCGATTGTTACTGCTTGGCGGTTGCCGCCTCGCGGAGTGCACGAATCCGCTCCATGGCGCTGTCGAGTACAGGGCGCCCCTGGGCGGTTCTCAATCCCTTATCGATGAGAGACTCTACAAAATCTATGACTGGAAGGCCACGGGTTCCGGCCTCGCGGACAATGGCGTCAGAGACGGTAACGGTGACTTGCATTGTTGGTGCTCCCCTCTTGAGGTTCATCGGCTGTGTAGGGCGGAGGAACAGGGTGCGCGGGCTGTGGATTTGTGCGTGCGCCGTTGAGGCATTGTGTGGATTGGGTCCGCGGATTGTTCCTTGCGGCTTGCCCTTCTTCCGCTGGAACGGTAGGCTGAAGATATGTATGAAGATTTCCACGTAACCGATCGCTGGAGCGGCGAGGATCTGCACTGCAGTTGGAAGGGCACCATGGTTGCCATCGCAACGCGACATGCGGACGCGGTGGATGTGCGGTTCGATGTGAATGGGCGGCCGATGTGGATTGCACTGCCCTGCACGGCGTGGGTTGAGCAGAAGAAGCGCACCGGGCTGGTGATCACCGACCACTTGACGGCGCAGATTGCCGGCTGCTATCTGAAGCAGCTTATCGAAGAGGGGTACGACTCGCGGCGCGAGATCTATACGATGACGGTCGACGAGGTACTCAGGCTACTGGAGGTTGTGGTGGCTGAGGCGAAGGCGCTGGGCGAGATGCCGGTTGTGCCGGTAATCGCTTAAGCCAGGGAACGGGCGGTAGGGAGATTCATTCCGGCCTGGCATTCTCATTCTAAATATAGGTTTCTGTGCTATAGTTCATAGTGTTAGGCTAGCCATGCAAGCGTTCAAGACGAAGTGGTTCGCGCGGTTTGCCCGGCAGGAACGAATCGCAGACTCCAGTTTGCGCGACGCAATTGCACGAGCCGAGCGAGGTTTAATCGACGCCGATCTTGGTGGCGGGCTCATCAAACAGCGTGTTGCGCAGCGGGGGAAGGGACGTTCGGGTGGTTACCGCGTAATTGTTGCCTATCGTGCTGGAAGCAATGTGTTTTTTCTCCATGGTTTTGCCAAGAGCGATCTGGACAATATTGGCGAAGATGAGCTTCTGACGTTCAGGAAGCTTGGCGGGCGATTGTTTTCCGCCGATGTCGAGACGTTGAACGCGATGCTCGAAGACGGTTCACTCAAGGAGGTCGGAGATGGCGAATAAGAATAGCTCGGTTGTGGAATCAATTCTGGAGACGGCCGGAGACCTGCACCGGCATGGGTTGTTAGACAACGAGGAATATCGTCAAATCACGATTCGCCATTTGAGCGCGCAAGCTCTTCACACAGCGAGGCCCATCAGCAGCAGGGAGATTCGCAAGCATGAGAGAAAAGGCCAACATGAGCCAGGCCGCGTTTGCCCGTTCTCTCAATCTGAGCGTGGGGTATATTTCTCAGTTGGAGCGCGGGACAAAAGAGCCCAAAGGGCCGGCGCTGGCGCTGCTGAATGTGATTCGGCGGAAGGGGTTTGAGGCGATACTGTAGGCGTTACGGGATAAATCAAAAGGCTGCAAATCGGTCCATTCCGATAAGGATTCTCTGCAGAGGCAAAAAAGCCATCCGCGAGGATGGCTTTTTTGTTGGATTTAATGCCGGCGATCACCTAATCTCCCACACAGTCACCCGTGCAGTACCATCGGCCCAGCGAGGCTTAACTTCCGTGTTCGGGATGGGAACGGGTGATCCCTCGCAGTATGGTCACCGGCAAACTTGAATGGCGCTTGGCGGGTGGTTGCCCGCAGCCTGTCCGCGGCGTCTAGTTTGTCCCGGATGGTTTCTCCCGGGCCGAGTAGGAACGCGAACTGCAATCTGGCGCCAAAAATATTTGCTCGAAATAGAGCTGATTACAACAAAATTGATTGGGGATACAAGGCTTGTTTAAGAAGAGCATCCGCCGAACTGCGCGGAGTTAATTCTATGGACAAGCCGAACGGGCGATTAGTACTGGTAAGCTTCACGTGTTGCCACGCTTTTACACCCAGCCTATCAACCAGATGGTCTTTCTGGGCCCTTCAGGGAGATCTCATCTTGGGGCGTGCTTCCCGCTTATATGCATTCAGCGGTTATCACAACCGAACTTCGCTACCCAGCCGTGCCCTTGGCAGGACAACTGGAACACAAGAGGTTCGTCCATCCCGGTCCTCTCGTACTAAGGACAGCCCCCCGCAAATCTCCTACGCCCACAGCAGATAGGGACCGAACTGTCTCGCGACGTTCTGAACCCAGCTCACGTACCGCTTTAATAGGCGAACAGCCTAACCCTTGGAACCTTCTACAGCTCCAGGATGCGATGAGCCGACATCGAGGTGCCAAACCAATGCGTCGATATGAACTCTTGGCATTGATCAGCCTGTTATCCCCGGCGTACCTTTTATCCGTTGAGCGATGGCCCTTCCATACAGAACCACCGGATCACTAAAGCCTACTTTCGTACCTGCTCGACTTGTAGGTCTCACAGTTAACCACTCTTATGCTTTTGCACTCGACGACTGATTTCCAAACAGTCTGAGAGTAGCTTCGCGCGCCTCCGTTACAATTTAGGAGGCGACCGCCCCAGTCAAACTACCCGCCTAACTATGTCCCTCTCCCGGATCACGGGAGGAGGTTAGAATCACAGCACTCGCAGGGTGGTATCTCACCATTGGCTCCACCAAGTCCGAGAACCTGGTCTCAAAGCCTCCCACCTATCCTGCGCAGCAAGAACCATAACTCATAGTTAAGGTGTAGTAAAGGTGCACGGGGTCTTTCCGTCTAGCTGCGGGTAACCGGCATCTTCACCGGTACTACAAGTTCGCCGAGCAACTCGTTAAGACAGTCGAACGATCGTTACGCCATTCGTGCAGGTCGGAACTTACCCGACAAGGAATTTCGCTACCTTAGGACCGTTATAGTTACGGCCGCCGTTCACCGGGGCTTCAATTCAAAGCTTCGCTTGCGCTAACCTCTCCTTTTAACCTTCCGGCACCGGGCAGGCGTCAGCCCCTATACGTCGTTTTCGACTTAGCAGAGACCTGTGTTTTTGTTAAACAGTCGCCGTTCGCGCTTCACTGCGGCCCACTTGCGTGGGCGCTCCTTCTCCCGAAGTTACGGAGCCAATTTGCCGAGTTCCTTAACGAGCTTTCACTCGAGCGCCTTTGGATATTCTCCTCGTCTACCTGTGTCGGTTTGGGGTACGGTTCCCTTTGTTCTCCTTAGAGGTTTTTCTCGGCAGCGTGGAATCAGCATCGTAAGCCCCATACGGGACTGAGTTGCACCTCACTGTTAAGACCCGACGGATTTGCCTATCGGAATCCAGCTTACGTGCATCTACCGCTATAGCCATAGTGCGGCATGCTTATCCTTCTGCGTCACCCCATCGTCAAACGAACATTGGGAGGAACGGAATATTAACCGTCATGTCCATCGGCTACGCCTTTCGGCCTCACCTTAGGGACCGCCTAACCCTGAGCGGATTAACCTTCCTCAGGAAACCTTAGACTTTCGGCGCGGAGGGTTCTCACCTCCGTTATCGCTACTTATGCCGGCAGGGTCTCTTCGCAACGCTCCACCAGTCTTCTCAGTCTGGCTTCGATGCTGTTGAGAATGCTCTCCTACCACGCACACCTAAAGGTGTGCATTCGCTGCTTCGGTGTACAGTTTTAGCCCCGTTGTATTGTCGGCACCGGACCGCTTGACCAGTGAGCTATTACGCTTTCTTTAAAGGATGGCTGCTTCTAAGCCAACCTCCTGGCTGTCTGAGCGTTCCGACTTCCTTTCCCACTTAACTGTAACTTTGGGACCTTAGCAGGCGATCTGGGCTGTTTCCCTCTCGACGATGAGGCTTAGCCCCCACCGTCTGACTCCCGGATATGTTGTCGCTGGCATTCGCAGTTTGGTTGGATTCAGTAAGCCGGAAAGCCCCCTAGTCCATCCATCTCTCTACCACCAACGCAATTCGTCCGAGGCTAGCCCTAAAGCTATTTCGGAGAGAACGAGCTATCACGGAATTTGATTAGCCTTTCACCCCTACCCACAGCTCATCCGAGCTTTTTTCAACAAACACCGGTTCGGTCCTCCAGTGGGTGTTACCCCACCTTCAACCTGGCCATGGGTAGATCATCCCGCTTCGCGTCTATTCCTGCCAACTGAACGCCCTGTTCAGACTCGCTTTCGCTTCGGCTCGCTTACGCTTAACCTTGCTGACAAGAATAACTAGCCGGCTCATTATGCAATAGGCACGCGGTCAGACATTCTCCTTGCGGAGCATAGTCCTCCCACTGCTTGTAGGCACACGGTTTCAGGTACTTTGCACTCCCCTCGACGGGGTTCTTTTCGCCTTTCCCTCACGGTACTGGTTCACTATCGGTCAGAGACGAGTATTTAGCCTTACGGGATGGTCCCCGTGGATTCAAGCAGGGTTTCACGTGCCCCGCCTTACTCAGGTACCCACTTCGAGTCTGGATTATTTTCGCCTACGCGCCTGTCACGCTCTATGGATCCACTTTCCTGAGGATTCGGCTAACAACCAGATTGGTAACTCTACTGTTGTGGGCCCTACAACCCCGGAGTCACCGAAATGACACCGGTTTGGGCTGTTCCGCGTTCGCTCGCCACTACTAGCGGAATCGAGGTTTCTTTCTTTTCCTTCAGGTACTGAGATGGTTCACTTCCCTGAGTTCGCTCTATACCTGCCTATGTATTCAGTGGGATAGTTCCTAGGGTTTGCCTAGGAGGGTTTCCCCATTCGGAGATCTCCGGTTATAACGCCTGTGTGCGGCTTACCGAAGCTTATCGCAGCTTGCCACGTCCTTCATCGCCTGTCTCTGCCAAGGCATCCACCGTGCGCCCTTAGTAGCTTGACCATAGAATTAACTCCAGCGCAGGGAGCCGAATCGCTTCGGTCCTGATCAGAGATAACCTATTTAACTTCGCCTGAGAACAACTCGCTACGCTCACGCGCTCACCGAGTTGCACTCCTAAAGACACTCTTCTTACTTTGAACACTTGCCTGACTCGTCTCACGACGAGACCTTGCTTGTGCTCGGCCTTGTATTCGCGTCATCTGTCACTCATCCCTTCCAACTGCCTTGCGGCCGCTGGTACGAGGGATAAGCGTCAGATGCGCATTACCCAATCAATTTCGTTGTCAAACATCCAAACCGTCTTGTTGTTTCCAAGAAGGCCCGCCCTGAGGCGGTGGAAACCTGCCAGACCAGAATTCGAACTGACTGGCCGGCCTGTTTCCTGATCGGCGTCATCGCTTTTGGTATTGATGGCAGCGATCTGGAAACAGCGAATGAGATTTGGTGGAGCTGAGCGGGATCGAACCGCTGACCTCATGCTTGCAAAGCACGCGCTCTCCCAACTGAGCTACAGCCCCACATATGGGTGCCTGCGGCAGAGATGGTGGGCCTGGGTAGATTCGAACTACCGACCTCACCCTTATCAGGGGTGCGCTCTAACCAACTGAGCTACAGGCCCTAAGCTCGGTGCTCGAAGCTGGCCGGCTCCCTCGCCGAGTGGAACCTCAGCGGCTCTCAAAAAACCTCATTCAGTGCTAAAAGGGTTTCGAGGACAAAGGTTGAACATGCTGGGCAGCTACGCCGCCCATGACCATCGTGCGATTGGCAATCAAGCAAAGAAGGCTTGTATCAGAATTCCCGCTCCTGCCGTCAGGGACGGCACTTGCAGGTTAGATGGACACTCGCATCCGACGTCTTCGATTCACATCGAGGCGCTCCGCTATTCGCGGAAGGGATACAAGTGCCATCATTTCTCTTTTAGAAAGGAGGTGATCCAGCCGCAGGTTCTCCTACGGCTACCTTGTTACGACTTCACCCCAATCATGAATTACACCTTGGACGGCTGCCTCCTTGCGGTTGGCTCACCGGCTTCTAGTGCAACCCACTTTCGTGATGTGACGGGCGGTGTGTACAAGGCCCGGGAACGTATTCACCGCGGCATTCTGATCCGCGATTACTAGCGATTCCAGCTTCATACAGTCGAGTTGCAGACTGCTAATCCGAACTGAGGCCGGCTTTCTCCGATTAGCTCCCCCTCGCGGGTTTGCGACGGTTTGTACCGGCCATTGTAGCACGTGTGTAGCCCTGGACATAAAGGCCATGAGGACTTGACGTCATCCCCACCTTCCTCCCCGTTATCCGAGGCGGTTTCACCAGAGTGCCCAACTTAATGATGGCAACTGGGGATAAGGGTTGCGCTCGTTGCGGGACTTAACCCAACATCTCACGACACGAGCTGACGACAGCCATGCAGCACCTATATTACGGCCCATTGCTGGGAAGGAATATTTCTACTCCGGTCCATAACATTTCGAGCCCAGGTAAGGTTCTTCGCGTTGCGTCGAATTAAACCACATGCTCCACCGCTTGTGCGGGCCCCCGTCAATTCCTTTGAGTTTCAGCCTTGCGACCGTACTCCCCAGGCGGACTGCTTAACGCGTTAGCTACGGCACGGCGGGATTGGGTACCCGTCACACCAAGCAGTCATCGTTTAGGGCTAGGACTACCAGGGTATCTAATCCTGTTTGCTCCCCTAGCTTTCGTGCATCAGCGTCAGTTGTGGTCCAGTGAGCCGCTTTCGCCACAGGTGTTCCTTCCGATATCTACGCATTTCACCGCTACACCGGAAATTCCACTCACCTCTCCCACACTCAAGCCCTGCAGTTTCTCATGCAGTCTATGAGTTGAGCCCATAGATTTCACATAAGACTTACCAAACCGCCTACGCACCCTTTACGCCCAATAATTCCGAACAACGCTCGCCCCCCTCGTATTACCGCGGCTGCTGGCACGAAGTTAGCCGGGGCTTCTTCTTCCGGTACCGTCATTATCGTCCCGATCGAAAGGAGTTTACGTCCCGAAGGACTTCATCCTCCACGCGGCGTTGCTGCGTCAGGGTTTCCCCCATTGCGCAAAATTCCCCACTGCTGCCTCCCGTAGGAGTCTGGACCGTGTTTCAGTTCCAGTGTGTCCGTGCGCCCTCTCAGGCCGGATACCGATCACAGTCTTGGTGGGCCATTACCCCGCCAACTAACTAATCGGCCGCGACCCCCTCCTGAAGCGAATTGCTCCTTTGACCCGTAGGTATTATGCGGTATTAGCTAAGGTTTCCCTCAGTTATCCCCCACTCCAGGGTAGGTTAGTCACGTGTTACTCACCCGTGCGCCACTTTACTCAGGTATTGCTACCCTTTCTCGTTCGACTTGCATGTGTTAGGCACGCCGCCAGCGTTGATTCTGAGCCAGGATCAAACTCTCGTTTGAAACCTGATGTCTCCACACTCTGACGGAGGTCAGAATGTCTTGACTGTACCCGCGCGCTTGATCCGAAGATCAGCAATCGCAGGTACTCTTACCTTGTGAGAATGATCAAGCCAAACCTGATCCCTTCTCACGACTGGCACGTTCAACCAATTTGTCAAAGATCCTTTCGAGTGACCGCCTAAGCGGACTCGTTGGATCGAGGCCCAGGCTGTGACGCCGGGGTGTCCTCGAACTTGTTGCGCACAACGAATTGTGCATTTATCTGCACATTCCGCCGTTTTTACGCGAACCTTTCAAACATATCGAAGTTCCTTCTCTATGTCAACCCCTGAAATCTCTCTTCCTGAGAGCGGGGCGTGAAAGACGCGCACTGCGCAAAATATCAAAGAGCGACCAGCAACGAGTGCTTGAACCACTAGGGTTCGCAGGAGAATGAACTCCTGGGTCATGCAATGGCTTGTTCTCTGAGGGTTTCCCTACAGGGGTTCAGGGGCTCTTGCCACACCTGACCCAACGAACTAGTTCCATTACCAGGCTTCCCACTTCCCTCAAACGGGGCAGGCCCAATGGCCACCGGGAGGCTTTATTTCTCAGCCGCTACAACTTTCAAAGAGTAGCACACGCTACCTTCGATTGCAAGTGATGCAGACACGAATCACTTCGACTTCGCTGCAACTTTCCGAGAATATCAATACCCCAGCTCGAATGCAAGCTAATTGCATGTGGAAAGCTCACAGAATCTGTGGGAAACGCCAGTCTGCGGTCAATTTCGGAACGGCTGGCCTCAATGGCGCGAGATAATGCCGAGATCGGTGAAGCCGTTGACGAAGTACTGCATCGCCAGGGCGACCAACAACAGTCCCATGACGCGGACCAGGATGCGGATGCCGGTTTCGCCCATAACCTGGCGGACGCGGCTGGCGCCGGCGAGGACGGCATAGCTTACCAGGGCTGTAAAGGCAATGGAAGCAAGGATCGCTCCCATTTCCCAGTGCCAGAGACTGGGTACCTGGCCCACCAGCACCATTACGGAGGAGATGGCTCCTGGGCCGGCGAGCATGGGAATACCGAGGGGCACGATTCCGGCGTCTTCCTTGGCTGCGGCCTCTTCGGCGTCGCCCGTGGTTTCCTGGGTAGGGGAACGGCGGGCTTCGAGCATATCGAGGCCGATCAGCAACAGGATCAGGCCCCCGGCGATCTCGAAGGCGGGCAGGGTGATCCCGAACATTTTAAAGATGAACTGACCGGCGATGGCAAAAGTGGTGAGGACGATGAAGGCAGTGAGAGCACCCTTGCGCGCCATGCGTTTGCGGCGGGCGGGATCAGCGCTTTCGGTAATAGCTAGAAAAGAGGGGATCGCGGCGAAGGGATCGACGAGAAAGAAGACGGAACTGAGCGCCAACAGCGAGAAGCGCACGATCGGCGCCTGGCTTAGCTGATTCAAGGCCTCCGCGGCTGGGTTGGTAAAGCTCACCTTTTGAGGCTAGTACATTTGGCTCGGGCTGACTACTGGCGTCAATGATTTGGTATGGAGTTCAAAATCGAACGAGCGCGAAGACCAGCCGCGGGTCGCCAGTTTGTCGATTTGTAGCCGCAGAGCTACCCACATTTGGGAGATTTCTTGAGGGTATTAGGCAAGAACTGGAAGTTATTCTGCCTATAATCGCGTCAAGTCGATGTAAATCATCGCGTTACCCCCAGGGGCATCTACGGCGTTCCCACGATGCGGTGTGATTCAGATCACTGCAAATAACTCGGACTTAATTTGTCGTATATTAAACGAGGACTGAATTGGTCGGAGTTCGGAATGGTCGATTGACGTAGTCTGTCTCCGTTTATCCAGTCACGCTCGATTTGACAATATAGGAGTTTTCGTGAAGCACGCATACATCCCCGTCCTTATTCTTCTTTCGATTTGGTTCGTTGTTGCGCCTGCCGGAACCGCCCAGAGTTTGAGCGTAACTGGCGAGGTACACGACACAACCGGCGCTCTGATTCCCGGAGCTTCAGTTGAGGTTCGCGGAAACAGTGGTGAGATCGTGGCGGCGACGCAATCTGACGATCAAGGTGCATTTCGTATTTCGCTGCCGACAGCCGGAAACTATCACCTGGAGGTGAAGGCAAACGGCTTTCTCGCCTATCGCGCACCACTGGCGATCAGCACCGCGACGCCCGCCACCAATATGGATGTGACCCTTGCGGTAGAAGGCAACTCACTAACGGTGGAGGTAACTGCGGATGCGCTGGCAGCTGAGACCACAAGCACTCAACTGGGTGAGGAATTGAACGCGAAAAAGATGCAGGCCGTACCGCTGAACGGGCGCAGCTTTACCGACCTGATGGCGGTGCAACCGGGAATTGTGCCGCAAAATACAGCGCAGCCGGGCGCGGTGATCATGACCGGCGTTGCTTCCACGCCACCGTCGGGCGACGCGAACCCCGGCAATCTTTCGATCAGCGGGCAGCGCGAATCATCGAATGGCTTTCGCGTGAACGGCAGCGATGTGGAAGAAGACGTGAACATGGGCACGTCGATCTTGCCCAATCTTGACTCCATCGACAGTTTTCGCGTGCTGACATCGAACTTCGATGCCGAGTACGGCAACTCGAGCGGGGGGCAGGTGCTGGTGAATACGAAGGCCGGCACGGAGAAGATGCATGGATCGGCATTCGAGTTTTTGCGCAACACGGCCTTCGACGCACGTAACTACTTTTCCGCGGATCGAGCGGCATACCGGCAGAACCAGTTCGGCGGCACGCTGGGCGGTACACCGTTTCGCGCCAAGAGCCTGACACTTTTCGGCGACTACCAGGGGACGCGGCTCACGGAGGGTATCGACACGGGAAACATTTCCGTTCCTTCCGTGGCGGAGCGGGGAGGAGACTTCAGCCAGAACCCGTTGACGGGAGTTGTGAACGGCGATTCCTGGGCGGCGCTGTTGTCTACGCGCCTGGGCCGCACCGTGACCGCGGGTGAGGCGTATTCTTCTGTCTTTCCCGGCGGACAGATTCCGAATTCAGCGTGGTCCGCCCCGGCCAAGTCGCTGCTGGCCTACGTACCGAATCCCAATGCGGGGGATGCGCTTTTTGCCACATCTGCCGAGGCGGAGACGCTGACGGACAACAAGGGTGCGTTGCGCGCCGATTGGAAGCATGGCAAGGGAACACTCACCGCCTACTACTTTCTCGACGCCTATTCGCTGGACAACCCGTATCCGACCGCGACTGGAGGCGCAAGCGTGCCTGGGTTCGATGCGACGTCGAACGGGCGCGCACAGTTGGCCAGCCTGACGCACATCGCCACCTTCGGCGCATCGACTTTGAACGAGTTTCACTTGAGCTATATGCGTAACGACAATGCGGCCGGACAACCGCGAGGCGGCGTTGGGCCATCTCTGGCGTCGCAAGGATTCACGGGGATCGTGGCGCTCAAGCCTTCCACCGAGGGAATCGAAAACATTGCCTTCAACGATTTCACGATGGGCGTAGACACCACTGCGCTGGTGCAGGCAGAGAACATCTATGAAGTCAGCGATTCGTTCTCGCGCATTGTTGGTGGACATGGTTTGAAGTTCGGCGGCGAGATTCACGCCAACCAGATCAACACGCACCCCGACGTGATCTTCAACGGCAGCTTCGGATTTAACGGATCTGAAACGGGGCTGGACTTCGCCGACTTTCTGTTGGGCGTTCCATCGAGCTACACGCAGGGCCAAGCTCGCGATTTTTACAACCGCAACCTCTATATGGCGGCGTTTGCGCAGGACAGTTGGAAGGCAACGCATGAGCTGACGGTGAACTTCGGCGTGCGCTGGGACCGGATTCGCCCGTGGGCGGAGAAGTTCAATCAACTGCAGACGCTGGTCAAGGGCGAGCAATCGCAGGTATTCCCTGGCGCGCCGGAAGGACTGGTATTTCCGGGCGATCCGGGGGTTCCCAACTCGCTGGCGCCTGCGCGGAATAATTTCTCGCCGCGCATCGGCATCGCATGGACGCCGGCGTTCACCTCGCCCTCGATCCCGGATTGGATGCACGGACTCGTCGGCAATACGGGACAAACGAGCATTCGCCTTGGCTATGGAATTTTCTATACGGCATACGAAGGACTCTCGGCCGGTATCATGAGCGCCAACCCGCCTTACGGCTATACATATACGTCGGCCGCGCCGCCGCTGTTCGAATCGCCATTTACGGTGGCCGCGACAGGCGCCGACGCGGGACAGCGCTTTCCGCTCCAAAACGTAGCGTTCGGCGCGAGCCGCGCCCGTCCGAATTCGACTGTCGACTGGAGCCAATTTGAACCACTGGTTGGAATTCCCGCGGTCGATCCACGCGATGTAACTCCCTATGCCGAGCACTGGATGGTGAGCCTTGAGCGGCAGCTAGGGAACGCTTCGTTGATCACAATGAGTTATGTCGGTGCGGCCTCGCATCACTTGCTGGCATTGGAGGAGGCCAACCCTGCCGATCCCGCTCTATGCCTCAGTCTCGGTTCGGCCTGCGGACCGTTTAACGAGCAGGCTGCACGGACTGAGTTCGGCCCGGCCTTTGGCAGCGTGGAATTGCAGCGAACGATTGCCAACGCGAACTACAACGCGCTGGAGGCTGCCGTAAAGTACCGTTCCCACGGGCTGGAGATGCTCGGCAGCTACACATGGTCGAAGTCCATCGATCAATCGGCTGGTTTACCGGAGCCAGTGAATCCCATTGACCCTTCACTGAGCCGCGGGCTTTCGTCTTTCGACATGCGTCACAACCTGGTTGCCAGTTTCCACTATCAGCTGCCTGCACTGCGTTCAAAGGGACTGATTCATGCGGTGGATTCCGGTTGGGCTGTCGCGGGGATTGCGCGTTTTACGTCTGGATTGCCGGTGACGCTGTTCAACAACAACGACACATCGCTGCTTGGAACCATACCCAACGGCATTAACAACAACGGAGTCGATACGCCGGACTGGAGCGGAGCATCGCTCCATCTGCGCACCGATCCACGTGACGGGGCGGCGGTGTTTGACGCCTCGCAGCTTACGCTGCCTGCGCTGGGAACGATGGGGAATGCGCGGCGGCGTTTCTTCTCGGGACCAGGGATGGAGAATTTAGATGCAACGGTCTCGCGCAGTTTACTGGTGAAGGACGATCGTTCGCTCGAATTCCGCGCCGAGGCCTTCAATGTATTCAATCACGCGCAATTCTTCGGCGCCTCCGCGGTTGAGGGGAACATCTCGAGCGGCAGCTTTGGCCAGGCAGTGAACGCGATGCCTCCGCGGCTGATGCAGTTGGCGCTGCGTTTTCAGTTTTGAGTGCCTCTGTTGGCAAACTGTGTCACGGGAATGCAAGCTGCCCTCGATTGCGATTGCAGTCGAGGGCTACGGTTTTGTTTCCCGAGCCTTGCCCTTGAGGTTGATTTCCAGGACCGAATTGATGGCTTTATGGCGGGGCTCAGATCCTGACCGAACGCTCGATGCGATTCTCCAACCAGTTCTAAAAAACGTGATTGATTTGTCGAGCGATTGGCACCCTGGCGGGGCACACGGCAGAGTTGAAGCGGATGGGGTATAAAGGTTCTGCAAATTATGGCTCTTTTCTGGGGTGTTCTAGCTATGCGTAGATTGATTTTGGCCTTTTCTCTTATGTTCTTTGCGGCGGCCGCGGTGCCGATGACAGCCCAATCGATGTTTCCCACGCGGCCGGACGACGCTCGGGCAATTTACTTGGAACGGGGTAGCTTTGGGGCTGTCGCGGATGGCAAGGCGGACGATACAGCGGCGATCCAGGCGGCGATCGATAAGGTGCAGGCGACTGCCGGGCAAGGCGTGGTGTTTGTTGCCGAGGGGCGCTACCGCGTGAGCCAAACGATTCACCTGTGGACGGGAATACGGCTGATAGGCTGGGGTGCGCATCGCCCTGTGTTTGTGCTGGGGGCCAATACGCCGGGGTACCAGGAGGGGCACGAATTCCTGGGGACGGGGCGCTACATGTTGCAGTTTGCGTCGCGGAGGCCGGCGGCGGGACAGCCGGTAGTGGATGCGAACGAGTTCACGTTCTATAGCGGCATCAGCAACCTGGACTTCGAAATCGGCGCAGGGAATCCGGCGGCGATTGCGGTGCGGTTCCACGTGGCGCAGCACTCGTTTCTGCAACACATGCGGTTCCAGGTGGGCGATGGACGGGCGGCGCTGGAGGATGTGGGGAACGGCGCCATCGATTTGCAGATTGAAGGCGGCGAATACGGGATTGTGTCGGTGCGGACGTCGCCTGCTTGGCAGTTTCTGCTGATGGACTCGAGCTTTACGGGGCAGAGGCGCGCGGCGATTCATACGCAGGAAGTGGGGATGACGCTGTTGCGGGTGAAGATTGCACGGACGCCGGTAGCGGTTGAGATTACGCCCGGCATGGCCGAGCAACTCTATGGACGCGACCTGCAGCTCGAAGATATTGGACAATCGGCGGTGGTGCTTGGCGATGCGCGCAAGGCACACCACCAGGTGACTCTGGACAATGTGGCTTGCAAGAATGTGCCGCAGCTAGTGCGGGGGGAAGCGGGCTCGGGCGGAGAGTTTGACGTGAAGGGGAGCGCGCATGCTTATGTTGAGGAACACCTGACGATTGGATTGGAGATTGGGCCGGATGGACGCGAGCGGGGCGTTGCAGTTCGGCATCGCGAACGGGCGGGAGCGGGCAAGGCACTCGTGTCGGATATTCCGGCGCTGCCGCCGATGAGCGAGTGGGCAAACGTGCGGACGTTGGGCGCGAAGGGCGATGGGGCAGACGACACCGCGGCGCTTCAAGCGGCGATCGATGGACACAAGGTGCTCTATTTCCCGACCGGGACTTATCGGGTGACAAACACCCTCGCACTGAAACCGGACAGCGTGTTGATTGGATTCAATCCAGTGTCGACGCAGATAACGGTGACGGATGAGCCATCGAACTTCACGGGGGACGGCGATGCTGTGCCGATTGTGGAGAGCGCCAAGGGCGGAGCCGCGATTGTTACGGGCATCGGGATTACGACGACTACTATGGCTCACCGGGCGGCGGGATTGGTGTGGCGTGCGGGTCCGAAGTCAATGGTGGAAGATGTGAACCTTGCGCGCGCGTTTGGACGCAGACCGCCCATGATGAACGGAAACGGTGCCAGGCCTACGCAGCCGCCACCGAATGCCTCGGCGGGCGAGGAGGCGCAATACCCGAGTCTGTGGGTGAAGGATGGAGGCGGCGGGATCTTCCGCGGAATCTGGACGTCGAACACACTGGCCAGGGCGGGGTTGCTGGTGGAGAACACGACGACGCCGAGCGTGGTTTACCAGATGTCGTGCGAACACCATATGCACCACGAGTTGCAGTTCCATCATGCTTCGAACTGGACGGTGTATGCGCTGCAGACGGAGGAAGAGAATCCGGCTGGCGCGGATAGCTTCTCAGTGGATCTGAAGGACGCCCATCACATGCTGTTCGCGAACCAATTTATGTATCGGGTCTCGCGCAATGTGCTGCCGAAGCTGAATGCGGTGGAGGCGGCGGACTCGAGCGACATCCGGTTTGAGAACGTACATGACTTCAGCATGACGCGGCTGGCGTTTGATAACAGCATCTTTGACCAGACCAGCGGCGTGCGGGTGCGGGCGCATGACTTCACAGTTTTTACGATCAACCCGGATCTGAAGGTTGGTGCTCCGCTACCGCTGCCTGCGGGAGTGTTTGCATCGGGCGCAAATCTGGAGCAGCTTGCTAGCGGCTTTAGCAATATCGCGGGGCTCACTACGGATGAGAATGGGAAGCTCTACTTTACTGATGCGGCGATGCACAAGATTTACCGGTGGAATGCGGACGAAAAGAAGGCTGACCTGCTGACGGAAGCGGTGAAGACGCCGATGGCCGCAGGGGTTGCGTCGGATGGATCGTTGCTTGTGCAGGATTACAGCAAGTCGGTTTTCGGAGTGGACACGAAGACGGGAGAGGCGAAGAAGATTGACGCGGCAAGCACGCCGGTGAGTGGGACGAACCTGATGCTGCCTGTCGGATTCCACAACAGCATGAAGACGCTGGCAATGCAAATGGAGCGCCGTGGCGTCGTTTACGCGGTGCCGAGCAATATGGCGATTGTGGCGGATGTGACGAATGAGCCGCGGGGCTACTATTACGCTCCGGGCACGACGGATGCCATTATGGCCGGGGGCAACTGGCAGCCGGAGTTGCAGGCGTCGCAGTGGCGGCTCTTCCACGTTGGCGACGAGCACCTGGCCGCAAGCGAAGAGGATGACACCGTATATCGATTGAAGCTCGACAGCCTGGAGCATGCGACTGCGACGGAGTTTGCGCCGCGCGCAGGTTCGAGCGTTGTGACCGATGCGGCCGGAAATGTGTATGTGGCGGGTGGGCAGCTTTACATCTACAACGCTGGCGGAAAGCAGATTGGCGTGGTGGAGATTCCGGAGCGGCCCTCAAGCCTGGCGTTCGGCGGGGCGGACAAAAAGACGCTCTATATTGGGGCACGGGGTTCGCTGTTCTCAATGCAGACGTCGGTGGCGGGCCAGTAGCTGCACTGTCGTTTTGTTGTTGCGGAGTAAGCATTGCGCACAAAAGGAAGGGCGCGCATTTGCGCGTCGTACAAGGAGAACGTGATGAGTGTTTTGTCAGAATTGAATACGCGCGTGTTGTTGACCGCAATTGGCGGTTGTCTGCTTGCGGCGCCGCTCGCTTGGAGCCAGGCCGCACCGGGACAGGGTCCGAGGGGCGGCGGCGCTCCGTTTGCGGCGCCTGACTCGAGTTCAGCGTTGGCGCAGAAGGCGGCCGCCCGCGGAGCCATGCTGATGCAGACGGGTAAGTATCCGGACACGACGGGAAACGGACCGTATCCGGCCACGTATGCCATGGCTCCTAATGGGATGGAAGATGTTGTGTATCAGCCAAAGGACCTTTCGGCGGTGAAGGGCAAACTGGGAGTGTACATCTGGGGCAATGGCGGATGCGGGTATGACGGGACGAGCGCGCGGTTCCACCTGATCGAGATTGCGAGCCACGGCTATGTCGCGATGGCTCCGGGGGAGATTGAGAGCGGTCCTCAGGCGCCCAAGGCGGCGGCCGATGGCGCGCAGCGGCCTTCGCCGAGCCCAGGGAAGATAGCGACGTCGGAGAAGATGATTGCGGCTCTCGACTGGATCCTGACCGAAAACAAGCGGGAAGGCAGCCCGTATTTTGGCAAGATCGATCCGGCGGAGGTGGCGTTTTCAGGTCACAGTTGCGGTGGTCTGATCGCAATGACGGCGGCGCTGGATCCGCGCGCGAAGGTGCTGGTGCTTGAGAACAGCGGACTGTTCAAGACACCGATGACCGGAGGCGGCCCTGGAGGCAGTATGGCGGACGTTATGAAGGTGATGACCCGGATGACGAAGGCCGACCTGGTGAAACTGCACACGCCGGTGCTCTACATTCTGGGCGGGCCGCAGGACATGGCGGAGCCGAATGGGCTGGATGATTTCGAGCACATCAATCATGTGCCGGTGTTTGTGGCCGATCATCCTGGGGCGGGTCACGGCGGACTGTTTGCCGAGCCGAACGGAGAAGGCACCAAGGTGGAACTGGATTGGCTCGACTGGCAGTTGCATCACGATCCAGTGGCCGCGCGGACGTTTACGGGGAAGGATTGCACGCTTTGCCGGGACTATCGCTGGGTGGTTCATCGGAAGGGGATCGAGTAGGCGGATTCCGATCGATCGACAATGTTGGAACGAAGCGACGGATTGGACGCCAGTATTGCAAAACACGCAGTCGGACTTGGACGTCCAATCATCAGTGGTTCCCAAGCTTCTGAAGCTTGTTCAGGGAGAAGTCAATGCGATTGCTGCGTTCAGCTTTTATTTCACTTGCGTGTTCTGCGTGTCTAACAGCGGCTCTTGCGGCACAGGCGCCTGCGAGCGGCGAGAGTCCGGTTCCCGTGATCAAGACCAATGTGCGCGCGGTGGTGGTAGACGTTGTGGTGACCGGAGGGAAAGACGAACCGGTTCAGGGCTTGCAGAAGCAGGACTTCAAGGTGACGGAAGACGGCAGGCCGATGACGATTGACTTCTTCGAGGAGCAAGGAGCCAGGAGTGCGGCTACGGACGCGGCTGCCGAGGCGATCAAGTCTCAGCGCAGCTTGCCGCCAAATGTGTACAGCAACGTTCCGCCGGTTGCGGGAAGCGATTCGGTCGACGTGCTGCTGATCGACACACTGAATACGGAGGTTGGCGATCAGCTTTTTGTGCGCAAGCAGATTTTGAAGTTTCTGCAGGGAATGAAGCCCGGTACGCGTGTCGCCATCTTCAGCCTGGGATCGACAGTTTCGGTTTCTGCAGGGATTCACTTCAGATGTGTCGCTGCTGCAGGCTGCGTTGAACGACGTAAAGAAGGGCGTGAACCCGCAAAAGGACCCTGCCTTTCACTCGCGTTCCGATGCAGAGGACGACGCCTGGGAGCGCGGCGAAATGGCGGCCGTTGCCGCGATGATCGGCGGGAACGGCGGTGTTCTTGTTGAAGGCCTTCAGTCAGCGCAGTCGGAGGCTAGCGACATGGGTTACGAAAAACGCGTGGGCATGACCCTGGAGGCGCTGGGCTCCATTGCACGCTACCTGGCAGGCGTGCCGGGCAGGAAGAACCTGATCTGGTTTGCCAGTTCGTTTCCTGTCACCGTTTTCCCTGACCCTCAACAACAAGGACAGATGGCCAGCAACCGCATCAGCGTCAGCCAGGTGAAAAAGACCGCCGACCTGCTGACGGCGTCGAAGGTTGCCGTGTATCCGATCAACGCCGAGGGGATGGCGAACGATCATCAGATGACTGCGGACCACTGTATATCACAGGGTGGTGAAACGGATTGCCCGGATAGCGTTGGCGTCGGCCCCGGGCTATTAGGAAACATCGCAGCCGAGAAGGCTGAAAGGTCCAACGAGCAAGTCAAGATGGAAAGGCTGGCTCAAGATACGGGCGGCAAGGCTTTCTACAACACGAACGATCTGGATGGCGCCATGGAGCACGCGATCGAAGATGGTTCGCACTACTACACGATTTCGTACACGCCGACGAACAACAAGATGGACGGCAATTACCGGAAAGTCGAAGTGAAACTAACGACGGGCAAATACAAGCTTGCGTACCGGCGCGGTTACAACGCAGCCGACGCTCCTGCCACTGCGCCCAAACCGGAGGGCGATCCGCTGCGTCCGCTGCTGGCGTATGGGCGGGCGAACTCGACCGAGGTGTTGTACCAGGTGAGGGTGGCGCCGGTGTCTCCGCAGCCGGCGGCGACGGCGGCGCACGCGGGGTTGAATGCAAAGATGACCGGTGCCTTCGCACGCTACGGCGTTAGCTTCGTCATCCCGTGGAGAGATGTTACCTTTGCGCCTGCGCCGGACGGCAGCTACAACGGCAAGATCAACGTGGGCGTGATTGCGTACGACAGCGACGGCAAGGCCGTGAACTGGATGGGTGGCACCCAGGCAATGAACCTGAAGCCTGAGGTGTACGCAGCCATTCAGAGGTCCGGGGTTCCGGCGCACATGGAGATTGACCTGCCGGACCAGGATGTATCCCTGGTGACCGGCGTGTACGACTGGGGCACGGACCGGGCGGGCACGCTGGCGATTCCGGTGCACCCGGAAGCTGTGGCCATGGCGCGGTAGAGGGTGCCCTCCAAAAAAAATGAAGTCCGGACTTTTTGGCGAAGTTCGCTCTTTTCAGAAGGATGCGCGGTGGTCGCCGCCGTAATGTCCTCTTTGGATTGAGGTTGCGGGTAGAGTCCTCTCTGCAAAGGAGTTGGAAAGGCAGTGGACAGTGGACAGTGTGCAGTGTGCAGTGCGCTCCCGGCCTCAGACGAGGGACGGATATGAATTGATTGTGCGCCAATGGCTGGGAATTATCTGCAAATGGAAGTTGTGGGATTTAAACGAGATGGGGGCGTGGCATCTTGCGGCTTGCGAGGGATTGGGCGGTGGGGGGGCGATTGTGATGACTTGGACGTTTTTCAGGCATAATCGTTACGATCCTCCCTAAGACGCGCTCAATGAGTGCTTTCCATCGAGAATTCTGGAGTTGTCCCGGCGAGGACGGATGCTTTGACCCGGACTCTACGCCGCCACGGCGGGCTTACTCGTGGATAATCGTGGGAGTGGAATAATCAGCTGCTCGATGCGTGTAAAAGAGGAGCCGAGTGATGGTTGCATTGTGCGTTGCGCGTGTCTGTTTCGTTCCGCTGGAAACGAGTGCACCCAAATTCTTTGGCTTTTCCGAGTTCCTTGCTGGTCTTGCGCTCATGGTACTGGCTTGGACAATTGCAGACGTGCGATACCGATTCCGCATCCGATCCGCCCCAATTCCCCTTCAGGGGCTCACCTTCGCGACGGTCACCTTAGTTGGGGTACTCACCCTGTTGACTGATCTTTGGCGTGCTCAAGGATGGCCTGTTCCTAAAGTCAGCTTTTTCACGCCGGCCTCCTGGCAAGCGATCCTTGCGGGGCTTTATCTTTTGATCTTTCTAACTTGGACGATATTCGCGTTTATTAAACCAGCGACCTTCGGCAAGTGGGATGCTAAGCGCTATGCGGAGACCCTTTTCCGAGTTATAGTGAAGGGCTCGTCGACGGAGTTGGCTGTCGTTGCTGACGAACTGATGCGCTCGGCAAAGGCGCTTGTGTTCTACGCGACACCTAGGGGCGAATTCCAGCGTTTTCTCCCCAATCCAGCGAAAAAGGAAAGGAGGCCCCCAAAGATTGAGGCTTATGCGAACGACATTCTGTCCCTCATAGCAGACAGGCGACTTTGCCGAGCCATTGTCGAGTCCTCACCTGGCACGGCATGGGCCTTTTTCGGCGAGATGGGAGGACAAAAGAAGTACGGCGTCCAAATTCAGACCTTTGCCAGCAACATTGTCAGCGAGGTGATCGAGAACAAGGGCTCATTTCTCTACCACGAAACTGCAGGCTACGAGTCGGGACTGATTGGCAGCTACAAGCCCATCTGCCAGTCGATATTCTCCAACTACGAAATGGTCGAGATTATCGGGACAGTGCTCGACACCAACTTCACAAGTAGGTCCAAATGGGATAGCGACCAATGGGAAGCCTATTGTCGCATCGTCCTTATGACCTTTCGTGACTACGTCAAGAAAGGGAACAGCGGCCACTCGTACGTGCTCTACAGAGCGCTAGACGACATCGGGAATGCACTAATTGATCTCTACAAGCTCAACGGGATGGAGATCAGCAACTGGAATGACGATCTCCTATCCCGACTTCGAGTATCGTTGACTTCATTAAGGGGGCAGTGGAGATCTTAGAGGAAATGGCCGTTCCTGCTGATTTGAGAAGGCGTATCAAGGGCAAAGACGTTCATCATTCCGAGAATATCTACGACCAATTGCTAATCTGATCTTCGAGGTGATCTTTGCGGCCTCCGCCGTGACCTCCTCGCGAGACCAGTGTTGGTTGATTCAGCACAATCTACTCTGGCACAAATTGTTCAACTTTGATCATTTGAACGGGCAAGCAGGCAATATCGTGAAGTTTAAGGTCTGCCGACTCCTTTACAACGACATCGCAGAGATGAAGCGTTTTCCATTTCCAAACTTCAAATGCGCAAGAATCCTTGGTTTTTGCCTGAACGTCCTGGGGCTGGAACGGAGGAAGGAAAACCACTTCAACGATAGCCGAGCGCTACAAAAAGCGATCCTAATCTGGACAAGGAAGAACTTTACCTGGCTATATAGCTGCAATCCACGAGTCGCCGAAGCCTGTCTTGTAGATGGCGTAACCTATGATGCCGCGAACCACAGGATTGTAAGGACGTACCCTGCCGATGGGCATAATCGTGAGGCGCAATACGTCTATCTCAATGTCGACCCTCTTCCGACACTGACCGAGAAGCTTGGAACCTGAATGGCAATTTGTAGTTCCTATTGCCCGAGGCCGCTTGCTTTTGGGACCTTGGACACCGCTCCTCTTTAACTTTCCATTGTCTTCCGGTTCACAATCTTCAAGGCACCTCCGTCGATTGCTTAGATTCCGGGCTATGACTGTGCACACCTCATGAGGCGGTCAGTGACGGAAAGTCGGCATCCCACGACTGATTTATGTCTTCGGATGATTCGTGCGACGGGGTTGTAGGGCTCTTTTCCCATTTGGGTTTTGCGGTTGGGCGGGGGCAAAAACGAAAAGCGTCCCTCGGGGGCTAAAGCCCGCCTCATTATTGCGCTACTGATGGCGCATCTAAAGACGCGCCCTTTCAAAACAAGAGGAGGGATGAAGGGCAGCGAGGGGGAGTGGGCTGCTCTTCCACCCTGGAAACCGGCGCGGGTCTGGGGACCCGCGCGACAGCCGATCTGGAGATCGGCGCTACGGGTGCAGTGCGCATTTCCGGTAGATCTCTGGATTGGCGCTACTGGTGGAGTGCGCGTCAATCTCGAGGTCGGTGGGACTGCTGCGGTGGTTGGGTTCTCAGGCTTTGAGTGATGCCATGTCGATGGAGAAGCGGTATTTTACGTCGGATTTGACTAGGCGCTCGTAGGCTTCGTTGACCTTCTGGATGGGGATGACTTCGACGTCAGAGGTGATGTTGTGCTGGCCGCAGAAGTCGAGCATCTGCTGGGTCTCCGCGATGCCGCCGATGAGAGAGCCGGAAAAGCTGCGGCGGCGGAAGATGAGGCCGAAGGCAGCAATCGGCAGCGGCTTGGGCGGCGCACCTACAAGCGTGATGTTGCCGTCGCGGGCGAGGAGATTGATGTAGGCGTTGAGATCGTGCTCGGCGGCAACGGCGTCGAGGATGAAGTCGAAGCTGCCGGCGTGTTTGGCCATGTCGTTGGCATCGGTTGACAGGACTACTTCATCTGCGCCGAGGCGGAGGGCGTCTTCCTTCTTCTTTGCTGAAGTGGTGAAGAGCACGGTGTGCGCGCCGAGGGCGTGAGCGAACTTGACGCCCATATGGCCGAGTCCGCCGAGGCCGACGATGCCGACTTTTTTGCCCTTGCCGACGCCCCAGTGGTGGAGCGGGGAAAAGGTAGTGATGCCGGCGCAGAGCAAAGGCGCGGCGCCGGCGGGCGAGAGGTTGGCGGGGATGCGAAGAACGAAGTGCTGATCGACAACGATGGAGTCGGAGTAGCCGCCGTAGGTGACGCCTCCCAAGTGCTTGTCAGGGAAGTTGTAGGTGAGGATCATGTTGTTGCAGAACTGCTCGAAGCCCTGCTTGCACTCGGGACAGGTGCGGTCTGAGTCGACCAGGCAACCGACGCCGGCCAGATCGCCAACCTTGAATTTGGTGACGGCGGAGCCGACTTTGGTGACGCGGCCGACGATCTCATGGCCGGGAATGCAGGGGTAGACGGTAGGCATCATCTCGTGCCACTCGTCGCGGACCTGGTGGAGATCGGAGTGGCAGATGCCGCAGAAGAGGATTTCGATTTGGACGTCGTTGGGGGTGGGATCGCGGCGGGCAATGGTGGTGGCGGCGAGGGGCGCGGTAGCGCTGGGGGCGGCATAGGCTTTTGCGTTGGGCATGGGGGCTCCTGGGGGTGGGTTTGTTGGGTTACTTTGCGTCCTGCGTGAAAGAGCACGCGGCGAGAGGAGGATACGTGGTTTCAGTCGACGAGTGAAGCTTGCAACAGGTTTTGGATTCCGATGGCGGGGCAGGGGTTTCAACAAATTATGGCGAAGAGGTCAGCGGGAGACGGCGGCTCTACAATGGGTGCTTGCTGACTGAAGACCAACGCGCGCGGCTGGAGGTGGTGCTGGTTTCGCCGCGGAATCCGCTGAATATTGGGGCGGTGGCGCGGGCGATGGCCAACTTTGGGTTCGGGCGGCTGAAGGTGGTGGCGCCGTATGAGCCGCATTGGCAGGAGGCTCGCTCGGCGGTAGGGGCAGAAGCGCTGCTGGGCGCGGCGGCTGAGACGGCGACGCTGGCGGAGGCTGTGGCTGGGTGCACGCTGGTGGCGGGGACGGGGACGCTTGCGTATCGCAAACCGGAACAAAGGGTGGTTCGGCTGCCGGAGCTGGGCGGCCTGGTCGCGCAGGAGATGGAACGGGGCGGGCGCGTGGGGCTGGTGTTTGGGCCGGAGAAACATGGGCTGACGCGGGAGGACCTTTCCTATTGCCATCTGCTGGTGGAGATTCCGACGGATGCGCGGCAGCCCTCGATGAACCTGGGGCAGGCGGTGGCGGTTTGTTTATATGAGTTGGCGGCGCGGGGTTGGGGGGACGCGGCTGCGACAAATATTGACGGGCGGGGGCCGGAAGGGATCGAGTCTGCCGGGCGCGGGCCGGCGGCGGCGGCCGAGAGGCTGGAGCTGCTGGCGGGGGTGGTGGAGCGGGCGATGGCGGCGGCCGACTACTCGCCGAAGACGATGCGGGAGGCGAATCGGCACGATTTGCGTTTGCTGCTGCGGCGGTTGGGACCGACGGAGAGGGATCTGCGGCGGATTCTGGGGCTGTTTCGGAGGATTTTGTGGAGGCTGGAGCGGTGAGAGCCGGGGGTTCGAATGGTTACAAAGGTGGGACGGCCACGAGAATCTCTTCGACTTGGGAAATGAATGCTGTTAAAGTGGCGCCAAAGGCGCCGAAATGACTGACTCTAAACTACGACACTGTTTCCTGAAGATAGCTGCGTCCGGGCCACGGCTGGCGAGGGTATTTTTGCCTGTAGTGCTGGCTTTGGCGCTGGGGCTGCCGACACTGGCGCAAGAGACGCCGCCGGCGACACCGGCGCCCGAGGCGACACCGGCAGCAGCACCGGACGCGAGCCCAAGCGCGGCTCCGTCGACGGGCGGCCCGGCTCAAGAAGCAGCCCCGCAAGCCACTGCGCCGGACCAGGCGGCTGAAAAGCCCGCTGCGGCCGTGGAAGTCCAGGAGCCATTGACGGTGCCGGGCGCGAAGAGCTCCGCGGAGATTACCGAGGAGCAACTGAAGCAGATGCTGGTGGGCAAGGATCTGTTTTTGCGGGGCGGGTACCTGGGCGACTCGATCAGCTTTAACCAGAACGGGATGCTGAACGGACATGCGCCGTACGGGTCTTACACGCTGTGCAGCGTGGAGATCGACAAGGTGCATTTGTCGAAGCACAAGCTGGAGCTGGAAGGAGCGCGGTATGGGCTGCACTTTCTGGGGGCGCTTCCGTACGAGGATCCGACCAAGGCGGTGGACAAGGTAAGGATTACGCCGAAGAAGAAAGAGCTGCGGCTCACGATCGACCGGGAAACGGTGGTGAAGGCGAAGAAGGAGAAAGCGCCAAAGGCGGGGAAGACGGACCAGCGGGTACGGGGCGCGGATGAGCCGGAGGCGATGAGCGACGAGGACCGGATGAAGGCGGAGGCTGCGGCAGCCGGAGCGTCTGGAGGGGCAGCGGGCAAGGAAGTTACGACCACATCGCAGGCGACGGCGAACGGGACGCTGGTGGAGGCGCTGAACAATGTGTTTGCGCCGGGCATTGACGAGCGGATGACGGCGCATATGCCGAAGTTCTGGAAGCTTTATTACCAGGCCGTGGAGGCGAAGAGCGACTACGTGCCTGCGGACCCGGCGGTGATGCGGCAGACGAATGTGGACGAGAAGGCGAAACTGCTGACGCAATTTGAGCCGGAGTCGAATGAATACGCGCAGGCGGCGGCGGTGGCGGGGATGGCGCTTTATCACGTGGTGGTGGGCGCGGACGGGAAGCCTGGGGAGATAGCGGTGGCGCGGCCGATTGGATTTGGACTGGACGAGAACGCGGTGGAGTCGATAAGGAAGGCAAGTTTTTCGCCAGCGGTGAAGGATGGGAAGCCGGTGCCGGTGCTTGTGGATCTGGTGGTGCAGTTTCGGATTTACTCGAAGCGGACGATGGTGAAGGGGACGCCGGACACGCCGGAAGAGGCGGCGGAGCGGAAGTCGCCGGGGCCGTACACGGTGGAGCAGAAGTAGGGCGGGTTGGGGCGAGTTGGGCAGATGTCTTACGGGGGTTTTACTGCAGTCTTACCTGGCTGAGCTGGCTGTATTTCATTTGTAAGACGCTGTATTGTTACGTGTCTTACGGACTTGCGGGATGTCTTACGGTGTAAGACGGCCTTTGGTTTTAATGCGGAAGAGCTGGCTCGTGTGAGCGTTCCCTCGATCGGGATGGTTGGTTGGGGTCGATGATCCGGATTCAGGCGAGGGGTTGCCAGAGTTCGATGCGATTGTCTTCCGGGTCCCAGATCCAGGCGAAGTGGCCGTAGGGCTCACTTTGGCGATTGGGGTCGATGCGGACACCGGCCTGGTCCAACTGGCTGAGGAGGCCCTGGAGGTCGTCGACGCGGAAGTTGAGCATGAAGGATTGGGGGCCGTCGCCGAAGTAGGTGGTTTGCTGGGGGAAGGTCGCAAAGAGGGACATGCCGGTGGATTCGGGTCCGTCGAAGGCGAGGGCGCCGTCCTGGGCTGGGATGCCGAGGTGGGTTGCGTACCAAGCGGCGAGGGCTTTGGGGTCGCGGGCCTTGAGGAAGACGCCGCCGAAGCCGACTGCTTTAGCCATTTCCAATCCTCCGCGTGAGCCGGATTTATTTCTTAGCTGGTCCCAATATATCCGGGACTAATCTTCCTGGCGAATGATTTGTTCGAGTTTGGGCTTGTGTTTCTGGGCGCGCCCGGTGCGGGGCTCGGTGGAGAGGACGCGCGCGGGTTTGGGCTGTCCTATGCGATCGCGGGCGTTGGACTTGACTGCCTTGGTGGCGGAGAAGGGGGTTGGCTTGCGTTTCGTCACGGCAAAGACGAGTATGGAGTAGATTGAGCCGAATTGGAAGAGCAAGGCGTAGGGACTATCTATGGAAGAGCGGGAATTTTTCAACGAGACGACGGAACAGCGGGCGCATACGCTGGTTTGCCCGAAGTGCGGACAGTCGGCGGAGTACAAGGTGACGTGGGTGGTACGGCGGAAGCGGGCGCAGTTGCCGCGGGGTGCCGATGAGCGGGACCGGGCGCGGTTCGCAAAAGCGCAGTCATACATGGTAAGACGCGACGATAAATTGTCGTGCGCGAATGTACGCTGCCGCAAGCCATTTGAGATCACACAGTTGCAGTCGCTGGCGTTTTTGAACGAGTAGCGGCTCCAGGGACGGCCGAGGAAGTGGGATGCTGCCGGGGATGGGGCAAATTGAGATTTCCGCGATAGCACGCAGATGGCTGCGGCTTGGCGGGCGCCGGTACGGAATGGCCGCGCTGCTGGTTTGCGCGGGGCTTTGGGTCGCTGGAATTTGGGCACAGGGCGTTCCGGCACAGGATGGTGCGGCGACGGCAAGCGAGGCAGAACCCGCGGGGCCCCCGACTCTGCACCTGACGACGAACCTGGTGCAGATTCCAGTGCTGATTCTGACAACCAGGGGCGAGAGGCTGACCTCACCGATTGCGCCGGAGAGATTCCAGGTGAAACTGCATGGCGGACCGGCTTTTCAGCCGAAGTATGCGCGCCTGGAAGGAAACGACCCACTCGACCTCGCGATTGTGGTGGACACGCGAATTACGCCGGACGAGATGCTGCGGAAGCTCGATGAAGACGTAGCAGGGCTTGTGCCCGAGTTTCTTCATGCGAGCGATCACGTTTCGATTTATGTGGTCGATTGCTCGAATGTGGAATTGGTTCAAGAGGTGCCTGCGGATGGGGCGCGGCTGAAGAGAGCCGTCGGCCTGGCGTTAAGCGGCTGGAAGAAGCGCCGGGAGCAGAAGACGTCGCAGCCTTGCGACACGGATACGCATCTTTGGGACATTCTGGCGTACGTCACGACTACCCTCGCGAAGCAGCCTGGATGGCACGCGATTGTGACGTTGACGGATGGAAGGAACAAGAAGGGCAAGTTCAGCGCGGATGACCTGACCCGCCTGGCTCAAGATGACCAGGTGACGATCCTCGGTCTCGATCCTTTTCTGACCGGTTCGCATGGTTTTTTCGTCTCCAAAGCAAGCGTTGACGATTTCACCGAGGTATGCGGGGGAAGCGGCGGGCTTTGGTTAGGGCTCTTCGGCAAGACGGTGGCCGAGCAGCTGCAGTGGTTCACCGAGATACTGCGCGACCGATACATTGTGGAATTTCCGCGGCCCCCGAATCTGACGGCTGGGAAGACGGCCATGACGATCAAGATCAAGAGAATGGATGCGTTTATCCGTGCGGCGGGGGACCTGGTGCCGTTGACCGAGTGAAGGGATGACTGGGGCGGAGGCGGCAGGAGTGGCGCTTGGGGCGCGGCATGTGATTGAATCGAGAGTGAGAGCAGGCGGGCCTGGAGGCACAAAAAGAGGCCTGCTGCATGAATTGGAGACGAAAGACAATGGCGAATTCCCTTCTTCCCCCTGAAGAGCGCAACCTGACCCCCGACCAGGTGGAGGCGCTGGACAAGCGGCGCGACCTGGGGCACACATTCCTGGTGATTGCCGGGCAGTTTGCTGTGATTGCGACGGTGCTGCTGCTTTGGGTAGGCCAGGATCTGAGCTACTCCCCGGGATGGGCGCACCCGATGGCTTACTACTTCTTTATCGCCGTGGCGATTATCGTGGTCTTCGGGATCACGGGGATTGCGCTGCGCAAGGGTACGCCGCGGATCGACTAGGGGCGGTACCGAGAGGCTTTCCCTCAGGGGATAAAGCCCTCGTTGATTTCGCGACGCGTTCGGCGCGGCGACCCGGCTCAAGAGGCACCCCGGTACCCCGTCCGTGGCCTTTCAAGGCGGGCGGTTCCGAGGCCTCGGGCAGTCAGGTATTTACAGAAGACGATCAAATTTCTCCACTAACCAGTGCTCAACCTGATCGCAAAGACCGAGACTACGCGTCATCAGCCGCTGAAACTTCCGCATTGGCGGTAATAGTCCCGGAATGCTGGAAATTGCATCCCCAGGCGCTCGATTCGACACTCGGCGATTTGGCAACGCTGACACTGGTACTGGGCTGTGGGCCATCCCGGCAAGACCTTGCCTGCCCTCTTCGAAAGAAACTCTTTCAATCACCCCTTCCGCTGTCAACGGCGCGATTGTGAGGGTGGTACAGATTCACCTTGGGCGAAAGCGGCGGAGATCACCTGCTTTCTCGGGCCGCCGCCCTAGGACCGAGGCGTTGGCGGAGCCGGAGTCAACCCGTGGCGGTGCATGATCTCCGTCATCTTTGCCTTGTCCGGCGGACCATCGGCCGCCGCATTGATCACCTCGGCCGACTCGCGGAAAAACTGCGGGCCGATTGCCGCAGGCGTGACCATGCACAGCACTCTTGCGTCCTGGGTGGTGTTGTTGTCGAAGCGGTGGACGGCGCCGCGCGGAATGCAAAGAGCCTGCCCGGGCGCGACGTCGATTTGTTTGCCGTCCACGGTCCAGGTCAAGACGCCGTCGATGCCGTAGATGGTCTCCTCGTAGTGGTCATGGCTGTGCGCAGGAGCCGCGAGGCGCTGCGCGCCTGGAACAACGACCTCAAAGGCCGCGACGGTACCAGCCGAGTTTTCACCGGTGACGAGGAAGCGCACCGCGAGCGGCCCGAGGTGGATCGTTTCGTCGGCGGGATTGACGCTTAGATTGATGATTTGCAGTGTCATGAAGACCTCCTTTTCGTAAATTCCAATCTGCGCCCACTATGCGGGGGGAAGGAGCGTGAGTCCGTACCTAGGACCAGCTGCGAGCGATCGAGCTATCAACTCTTTGCTGGGAGGCGGCGGCGCCGCGGAACGATCCGTTGCGGGATCGAACACTTCAGCAAAGAAATTCTCAAGGCCCGCAGGCGTGATAAAGACCAGGGCCTTCGCATTCACATCGCCTGAGTTCTTGAAGGAATGAGCGATTCCACGGGGAAGGTAAACGAAGTCCCCAGGCGATGCAATCAGAGTATCCCCGCCCACTTGAACCGTAAGCTTGCCTTCGAGCAGGTGGAACGATTCGTCCTCGCGTTGATGGATGTGCGGCGGTGGGCCCCCACCCGGCGGCACAGACATCTCGGACAGAAAGAAGGCTCCGCCTGTGTCCTTGCCAGTGGCGATAAACGTCATCGCTGTTCCAGGGCCCCAGTAGGCCGCGCCGGTTCCCGCGGGCACGTGCTTGAGCTGGTTTTGTGGGGAAAGGGTCTCGTCAGAGGAATTGACGAGCAGATCGACAGTTTGTGGTGTCATTTGAGACTCCTTTTTGGTAAACTAGGTTTACCGTGAAACTATGGTAAACACAGTTTACTGCGAGTGTCAATGACTTTATTGCAAGAGAATTCAGCGGTCGAAACCAGCGACATGCTCATCGGCGCACTGCTCCGTGTTCCCGCCGAGGCTATTCACCGTCGTATCATCCACGATCTAAATGCGGCAGGCTTTGCAGAACTTAGTTTGCCGCACATGGCACTCTTCCGGTTTCCGGGACCGGATGGGGTTCGCCCCGGTGTTCTCGCCGAGCGCGCAGGGATGAGCAAGCAGGCCATGAACCGCCTGCTCGGGAGTCTCGAAGATCTCGGATATCTGGTTCGATCCGACGCGCCGGACGAGGGGCGCGCACGAATTGTCCGCTTTACAAAGCGCGGACACGCCGCGTACGCAAAAGCTGTGAAGGTGCTCGGCGAAATCGAGCGCGAATGGCTCGCCGAGCTTGGCTCCAGGGATTTCGCTCAACTCAAGAAGATACTTTTTCGCGTTTGGGAGAGTCCGTTGGTTCGTTAGCCGTCTACTTTCGCGGCCAGGCAATCAGTGAAGAAGTCCCCCGCGACGACAAAGCCTCGGTTGCCGTCCAATGACGGGAACAGACTAAGTAGTTAATTGAGCTAAGCAGTGGTTCAGTTTGTTGGCGTTCCGGTCGAGTTGTCGCCAATTGGGACGTTTCGGCGGGTGCTGGCGGCCGTTCTGTGCCAGGATTTTGTGCTTCTCAGTGCCTGAAGCGTGAGCGGGTGGGCTATCTCGGCTATTTGGGCTCTTGCAAAATCAATAACTTATGTGTTTTCGATGTCAGCTTTTGTTGTGCCCTGACGCTTATCGTGGCCTCGCTTGAGGTTTTCCGCAGGCACCGGGGCACCTAGCGCGTTTCCTGGGTACGCACAAAGCCGCTGAAACGGTATAGCCTTGAAGATGCCGATGGCTGCTGCTTCCCTTCCCGGTCTTACTTCCGCTGATCCCGAACCCAGGCTGACTGACAGCCATGGGCGGGTGATCCACGACCTGCGCGTGTCGATCACCGATCGTTGCAACTACAAGTGCGTTTATTGCCGGACGGGCGAGGTTGGGGCTCAGTATCCCGAGTTGGGGATCGATGAGTACCTGCGCCTGATCAGGCTATTTGTGGGGCTTGGAATTACCAAGGTGCGCCTGACGGGCGGCGAGCCTTTGCTGCGGCGCGGACTGGTGGAACTGGTGAGCGAACTGCACAGTTGGCGTACGCTGTGGGGCGAGCCGCTGGACCTGGCGCTAACGACCAATGGACACATGCTGGAGGGACTGGCCGCGCCGCTGAAGGCCGCCGGGCTGGACCGGGTCACGGTCAGCATGGACGCTGTTGAAGCCGGGACGTTTGAGCGGATTACGCGCATTCCCGGGAGTTTCGAAACCGTGCTGAAGGGCGTGCGCGCGGCAAAGGCCGCGGGGTTGACGCCGCTGAAAATCAACTGCGTGCTGCTGCGCGGGTTTAACGACGAACAGATCGAGGGCTTTGCGCGGTTTGCGCGCGAAGAGGGCGTGGTGGTGCGCTTTATCGAGTTCATGCCACTGGAAGAGGGCCGGCTATGGTCGCCTGAGATTGTGGTGCCGCTGAAGGAGATTGTGGAGCGGATTGGGAAGGTGCTGCCGCTGGTGGAGATGCCACAGCGCGAGGCGAGCGAGACGGCGCGGCGCTACACGTTCAGCGATGGGGTGGGCGAGATAGGGATCATTGCTCCAGTGAGCCAGGCTTTTTGCGGGGCATGCAGCCGGGTGCGGTTGACCTCGGACGGCAAGATAAGGACCTGCCTTTTCTCGCAGGTGGAGCACGACCTATATGGGCGATTGAGGGCCGGGGCGGACGACATGGAACTGCGCGAATATATTCTGCGTACTATCGAAGGGAAAGAAGCGCGTCATCACATCGGGGAGCCGGGGTTCATGAAGCCTTCGCGGTCGATGGTGCATATCGGGGGATAAGCGGAAGGCCTGCCGCAGGGTCTACGCTTCAGTGCGACGAAGTCTGCTGGAATAAAAAACCCATCATCAATCTTTTGTGACAGAATGTTCCGGAGATACTCCCCCTGGGTCCATCCATGACAAACGAGACTGAAGGGCGCATACCGCTCGACGATCTGCTCGTGTTTCACCAACTGGCGCGCTCACTGACATCGAGCTTTGACCTGGATACGATTCTGCGCACCATTCTTGAGCACATGGAACGGCTGCTGCAGGCGGAACTGTGGACACTGCTGATGCTGGACGAGGCAAAGCAGGAGCTCTACTACGCGATTGCAGCGGGTGGAGAGCAGGAGGCGCTGAAGGACCTGCGCGTGAAAGTGGGCGAGGGAATTGCGGGCTGGGTGGTGGAGCACGGGGAGACGCTGATTGTTCCCGAGGCGGTTCACGATCCGCGCGTGATGGTAGCGGGAAGTGCGAAGCCACGTAATGTGCGTTCCGTGATTGCGTTGCCGCTGAGGGGCCGCAAGGGTACACAGGGCGCCATTGAGATTTATAACCCGCGCTCGGACCAGATGACGGATTACACGATTGCCTTTCTGCATATTCTGGCCGATCATGCGGCGATCGCGATTGAGAATGCGCACGATGTGGCGCGCATACAGCAGTTGACGATCACGGACGACACGACGGGACTCTACAATGTGCGGCATCTCTACGAGGTGCTGGGGCGCGAGTTGAGCCGCAGCCGCCGCTTGAAGAAGCCATTGAGCCTTGCGTTTCTGGATCTGGACCGGTTCAAGACGGTGAACGATGTACACGGTCACCTGGTAGGCAGCGAGCTGCTGAACAGGACGGGCGAGCGGCTGCGGGAGTTGGCTCGCAAGAAAGACCAGTGCTTCCGCTACGGGGGCGACGAGTTTGCGATCCTGATGCCGGAGACGGGGGCCGATGCGGCGCTCGGCCAAGCCAAGGAGCTGCTCGCCGCGCTGATGGAAACAACATTCAAGATGAAGAGCGGGCTTGGGCTAAATGTGCGAGCGAGCGTGGGACTGGCGACGGCGCCTGAGGATGGCGCGACTGTGCACGGGATTATTGGGACCGCCGACTCGCGCATGTACATGGTGAAGAACAATGGGCGGGGGAAGGTTTGGGGGACGTAAGGACAGGGATTAGGGAATAGGGAATAGGAGCGAAGGCTGGCATTATGGCAATTCCAGGATTGGCATACCTCGAAGGCAATGCGCAAAGTTGACGTGACCGTCAGGGAGCGGCAATCTCGCATGAATTCCGCCAGGGTCCAGTAATCCTGGAATTGCTCTAGTAGCCGAGGTGTTTGTCGACGATGTTCTCGAGGGGCTGGCCGGCGGTGAAGCGGGCGTATTGCTGAAGGAAGAAGTCCATTGCCTGCTTGAGCCAGGTTCTGGTTTGGTCGGCACAGTGAGGCGAGACAAGGACGTTGTCGAATTTGTAGATGGGGTCGCCCTGGGGAATGGGCTCCTGCTCGAAGACGTCGAGGCCGGCGCCTCGGATTTTACCATCGGTGAGCGCGCGCACCAGGGCTGCCTGGTCGATGACCGGACCGCGGCCGATGTTGATGACGATCGCTGAGGGCTTCATGGCCGCGAAGGCAGCATCGCCGATCATGTGATGAGTCTCTGGAGTGAGCGGCGCGGCAACGACAACATAGTCGCATTGAGCCAGCATGGCGGCGAGTTCAGTGGGCTTGAAGAATTGCGCGATTAATGGGTCGGCTGATGCGGGGGCGTGACGCTTGAGCGCGAGAACGCGCATGCCCATGGCGTGCGCGCGGCCGGCGACGGCGCAGCCGATATCGCCGTAGCCGACGATGCCGACGGTTTGGCCGGCGATCTCATCGACGAGAAATTGTTCCCATCGGCCAGCGCGCTGATTGCGCAACATGCGGGGAAAATCCTTTGCGAAATAGAGAATGGCGGCGAGGGCAAACTCGCCCAGAGACTGCGAGAAAACTCCGGTGCCGTTGGTGAGCGGGACGGGACTCTGAACGAGTTCGGGAAACAGGGATTTGTCGAGGCCGGCTGCGCGGGAGTGAACCCAACGCACGCCGGGAGATGCGAGAAAGACCGCGCGGAAGAGATCGCGCGAGCCGCCCCACAGAAGGATGATCTCGGCTTGCTTGGCTTCGGTGGTGAGATCGGAGAGAGAGCTGATGCGGAGGTGGGGAACGCCATCGAGCATGCGGAGCTCGGGATCGTCGGCGTCAGAGAGGACAAGGACCAGCGGTTGCTTGCTCATGGCTTTGAAAGGTCACCCGTTTCATGTTGAGTATTGCAGAGAGCGGCTGGAGCTTGCCCTGGGATGAGCCGGGAGGCGTTCTCGCAACCCGATTCAAAGGCGCGTGTTATTTAGGAGTGGGTTCCGGCGTTTGCATTCGGAACCCGCTCTCTTCGTTCCGGAGATTGCTATCGCTGCTCCGTGATGTGGACATCGTTTTCGAGATGGAAGGTGAGGAGTGTTTCGGCGGGAAGGAAGATCTGCTTGTTTCCCGTGAATGCGCTGCCCGCAGTGCCTGCGCCACCGCCAGCGAGTGCGCCGATTGCGGCACCCTTGCCACCACCGGCCAAAGCTCCCACGATTGCTCCAAATCCTGCGCCGCCGCCGGCCATGAACGCGGTGCGCTTGCCCTTGCCTTTTTCCACGCGATCGATGGAGCTGGTGGAGACGGGGTAGCTGCCCCAATTTGTATGGACGCGCTCAAGACGAATGGCGAGATAAGCGCCGCCCTTGAACTTGCCCAGCGGTTTTGCATCGACGACTGTGCCCTCGGCGCGCGCTTCGCGGGGAATGACGACCTGGCCGTTCACCCGAACATCCTCGGCAACGGTGGCGCGGAAAGTGTCGCCGGGTTGCGAGATTTTTGACCCGAGGTCCTGATCGAGGCGGACGGGAATGCGCGTGCCGGCGGGGAGAACGACGACGGCGGGGGGAGGGGCGGGCTGTGCTGTAGTGGCAGTCTGTGCTGGTGCGCCGGAAGGTTGTGCGGCGGCACCGGACTGCGCGGGCGTACCCGGTTGCGCTGTTGCCTGCTGCGGGTTCTGCGCGGTGGGGACATTCGACTGCTGGTTATTGGATTTGCATCCGGTGCTAGAAATCATGCACGCAAGTACGAGCGCGGCATGGGGAACAAGCCGGCGAATAGAATTCATTTTTTAAGCTCCTTGCGGGGGAGAGATGTGGGCGCCGGGCTGGGATTTATGTACCGAGAACTTGGTGCCCGGACGCCCACAGAGATTAGATGTCGAGATTCTTTACGTCGAGCGCATTGTCTTCAATAAATTTTCTACGCGATTCAACATCTTCGCCCATGAGGGTGGTGAAGATGGCGTCAGTTTCAGCGAGATCTTCAAGCTTTACCCGCAGCAGAGTGCGGCGCTCGGGATCCATCGTGGTCTCCCAGAGTTGCGTGGAGGTCATTTCGCCGAGGCCCTTGTAGCGCTGGACCTGGTAGTCCTTTTTGCCCTGTTCGACGATGTAGGTGAAGAGCTCGCGGGCGGTGGCTTTTTCGACGGGGTCGCGGGGAATGCGGGCGGCGCGGCGCGGCTGCCTGGCGTCGGCCGGGGCTTCGCCTTCGACGGCTTCTTCAGTCTCCTCTGCAGCTTCGGCGGCGGCGCCTTTGGTGGCAAATTCGATGAGGAAGGGCGGCTCGAGGAATTCCTTGATGAGAGTGTACTTGGCCATCATCTGGCGAAATTCGGGGCTGGAAGCGAGATTCCAATCGATGCAGCGCGTCGCGCCCTGCGCATCGGTAAAGCAGACAGACCAGGTATGGTGCTCTTCGTCCTCGACCGGGTCGGCGACCTTGAATTGGAATTCATCGGCTTGCTGGGTGAGCAGCGCATGGAGCGCAGCGAGCTTGGCCGGAACTTCGCTCTCGGCCTTGGAGGCGAAATCGGCGCGGTGTGTGAGGTCGGCGCGGGCAAGCAGCTCGGTGAGTTTTTCGTTGCGGATGCGTTTGTCGACTTTCTCGACGAAGCTGAGGTACTCGTTGAGCGTAGACATGAAGCGCGTGAGGTCTGCGCCTTCAATGCGGCTGGCTGCTTCGCCATGACGCACGACCATGCCTTCGGATGCGCGCTTGACCATGACTTTGACGAATTCGCGGTCGTCCTTGATGTACTGCTCGAAGCGGCCCTTTTTGATTTTGTAGAGCGGCGGCTGCGCGATATAGATGTTGTCGCGCTTGATCAGCTCCGTCATGTGACGGAAGAAGAAGGTGAGCAGCAGGGTGCGGATGTGCGAGCCGTCGACGTCGGCATCGGTCATGAGGATGATTTTGCCGTAACGGATCTTGGTGGCGTCGAAGTCGTCTTTGCCAATGCCGCAACCAAGCGCGGTAATCATGGCGCGGATTTCCTCGTGGCCCAGCATCTTGTCGTAGCGGGCCTTTTCGACGTTAAGGATTTTTCCCTTGAGGGGCAGGATGGCCTGGAAGCGGCGATCGCGGCCCTGCTTGGCGGTGCCGCCGGCGCTCTCGCCCTCGACGAGATAGAGTTCGCAGCGGTCGGGATTGCGCTCGGAGCAATCGGCGAGTTTGCCGGGTAGACCGCCGCCATCGAGTGCGCCCTTGCGGCGGGTAAGGTCGCGCGCTTTGCGGGCGGCTTCGCGGGCCCGCGCAGCTTCAATGGCCTTGTTGATGATGCGCTTGGCGATGGGAGGATTCTGCTCGAGAAATCCGCCGAGGCGCTCATTAACGAAGGCCTGCACGATGCCGGCGATGTCAGAGTTGAGCTTGCCCTTGGTTTGCCCTTCGAACTGGGGCTGGGGCAGCTTGACGCTGATGACAGCGACCAGGCCTTCGCGGACGTCGTCGCCGCTCAGGTTCTCTTTTAGGTCTTTGAAGAGGCCGAGCTGCTGGCCGATGGCGTTGATGGTGCGGGTGAGCGAGGTGCGGAATCCGGACAGGTGCGTGCCGCCGTCGACGGTGTTGATGTTGTTGGCGAAGCTGAACACGGTGTCGGAGTAGCTGTCGTTGTACTGGAGGGCGATGTCCATCTCGACGCCGTCGCGGAAGGCTTCCATGACGATGGGCTTTTCGTGGAGGACCGTTTTGCCCCGGTTGAGATGCTTGACGAATTCGGCGATGCCGCCGGCATATTTGAACTCGGCGCGGCGGGCTTCGCCGGTTTTGGCGTCGGCGGTGCGCTCGTCGGTAAGCGTGATTTCGAGACCTTTGTTGAGGAAGGCCATCTCGCGCAGGCGCTGAGCCAGGGTGTCGTAGCTGAACTCGGTGGCCGTGAAGATGCTCCTGTCGGGCAGGAAGTGAACTTTAGTGCCGCGGCGCTTGGAGTTTCCGGTTTGCAGCAGCTTGGAAGTTGGAATGCCCTTTGAGTAACTCTGCTCGTAGGTATGGCTTTGTTCGCCGGGCTTTGCGGGACGCCAGATTTCTACATCGAACTCCTCGCTCAGGGCGTTGACGCAGGAAACACCTACACCGTGCAGGCCGCCAGAAACCTTGTAGGTGGAGGCATCAAATTTTCCGCCGGCATGGAGCTTGGTAAGAACGACCTGCGCCGCGGGCATCATTTCGCCGTTGCCGACGTCCATCATGTCGACGGGAATTCCGCGGCCGTCGTCGACGACGGTGACGGAGTTGTCTACATGGATGACGACATCGATCTTTTTTGCGTAGCCGGCGAGGGCTTCGTCGACCGAGTTGTCGACGACTTCGTAGACCAGGTGATGCAGCCCCAAATCGCCGGTTGAGCCGATGTACATGGCAGGGCGCAGCCGGACGGCCTCGAGACCTTCGAGGATTCTGATGTTTTCACCGGTGTAATTGCCGTTGTCACCATTTTCGCCTTCAGAGCCCGGGAGAGGCTGTTCATCTGGTACATCAATCGCCATCGTTTTAGTCGCCATAGGTTTCCATTTGCGGTACTTAAGCTTTGCTTGAAGGGCGGCCAGCCCCGTTTTGGGAGGGGCGGCATCGGAGCCCGAATCCGGCTGAAAAATGTGGGGGTTAACCGTGGGAAAAGCCAGGCATTTCAGGCCCTTCTCTCTGCCACTATTTTAGCATGTGGGAGGGTTGAAAAAAGGGGTCTTAATGGCCGGTTGGAGGGCATTTGCGGGTATGGCTTGGGGTCTGCGAACATGACCTTAGTAACTAAGACCATTACTATCTATGTATATGTATGAAAAAACTGGACTTAATATAAAAAATGGGTTAGCATCCACCTGTACACGGGAACTTGTTTCGTGTCAATTCTCCTCCAGAAAGGTTCACAAGCTATGAAACTCGCCGTTCGTGCATTTGCTCTGTTGATCGTCCTCGCCGGCGCCGCCGGCGCCACGTCGTCTTCCAAAACCCTTGCCGCAGCCGGCCCACAGGTAGGCCCTGACTCGCTGCCCATCCCGCTCTGCGGACCTGGCCTCGACTGCGGCCCCAACGCTGCGCCCGGTGGACTCCGCTAGAGCGGTTCGAGGATTACCGTACACTGGCAGAATTCCTGCGCGGTCGCCGCTCCCTTATGGCCGCGTCGACCTGGTGAAATGGCTTCAAGGTATACCAGTCCTGGAACCGCTATAAGTGTCTGAAGTAACACGAAAGTAGCAAGAGCGTACCCGCGTTGCGAGTTGAGTGAGGAAGGGATTGGCGCTATCCTGAAAGGGTTATTAAGATTGGCGTACTTGCCCTTATGTCTTCTCAACTCGCAATTTCGGCGATGAGTGCAGTGGAGTTCAGCCTTTGGGCTCTGCTCGGCTTGTTGTTTTGGAAGCGGAAATTTTATCGGCGATTCCCCAGCATGGCGGCCTATCTTGCCTTGCGGGTCGTATCGACGCCCATGCTTTTGACCGCCTATTATGTGCAGGCGCAACCCTGGGGCCATCGTTACTATGCGCCGATTTATTTCTTCCCTTACTGGGCGGTCTATATTGCGAGCGCTATCCTTCTTTTCTTCGTTTGCATCGAAGTTTTCCGTTCCGCGCTCGCGGCGCTGCCGGGACTGATGAAGTTCGGCGTGGTGGTCTTCCGCTGGGCGATCGTGGTTTCGCTGGTTCTGACCTTCTCGTCGATTTCGTTCTCGCACGTGGGACTGTCGTTCATTCCCGATATTGCCAGGGGTCTAATGCATTCGGTGAGCATTCTTGAGCTTTTCCTTCTGGCATTTCTTTGCTTGAGCATGAATGCGTTGCATCTTTCGATTCGCGACATAGCGTTTGGAATTGCCCTTGGCTTTGGGCTAATGGCCGCGAACGATTTTGTGGTGATCTCACTGATCTCGCGCCGCTCACCGCTGAACGCTCCGCTGCAACTTGTTTATGAATCGTTGATCCTGGTGTCACTGGGGATCTGGGTTGCTTACTGCGCGCTGCCGGAGGCGGTGCGCAAGCCGGTGATGATGCCGGCCAGTTCCACGATTTTTCGCTGGAATGAAATCGCTTCCGCGCTGGGCCACACGGGGACGCAGATTGCCGTGCAGCAGCCGGCGAACAGCTTCTTCCTGACCGATGTGGAGAAGGTGGTGGAGAAGGTGCTGGCGAAGAATCTGAAGGGGCGGGAGTCGGAGTCGTAAAGACAGGGAATAGAATAGGGAATAGGGAAAAGCAAGAGCAAAAACAGAAACAACAGCAAGAGCAGAAACAACAGCAAGAGCGAAGGCCACGGCGATGCCGTGGCCTTGCTGTTTTGACGTGGCTTGAGGCCGGGTTACTCGGCTGCTACGGGCTCGACCGAGGCGAACCGGCCGCGGCCGCCGCGATCGACGAACTTGACATGGCCGGTGACCTTGGCGAAGAGCGTGTCGTCTGAGCCGATGCCGACGTTGACGCCGGGCTTGATGCGGGTACCGCGCTGGCGCATGATGATGGAGCCGCCGGTTACGAGTTGGCCGCCGAAGGCTTTTACGCCCAGGCGCTGAGCATTGGAATCGCGTCCGTTTGTGGAGCTGCCTCCACCTTTTTTATGTGCCATTGCAAAATTCCCTTCTGAATTCTGGTCCGCGCCTACTTGGCAGCGGTGTAGGTGACGCCGTCGGCCTCGATGGCCTTGATGCGCACCTCGGTGAAGTTCTGACGGTGTCCCTGGAGCTTTTTGTACTGCTTCTTCCGCTTGAGGTGGAAGACGAGAATCTTTTCGCCGCGGCCTTCGCCGACGACTTCCGCGGTTACCTTGGCGGTGGAGGGCCTGGCGACAGTTCCGGGTTCGCCGGAGACGGCGATGATGTCGCTGAACTCGACGGTCTGGTTGTCGGACGGGACGCTTTCGATCTTGACTACGTCGCCGGGAGCGACCCGGTACTGCTTGCCGCCAGTGCGAATGACTGCGTACATAAAAACTCCTTCAGCGCCGCGGCTATGCACGGGGCGCATACGACCAAAAATCCGTGTGCTCAGGTGGGGCGGATACAGACGGTAACTGCATCGGGATCAGGGCCGCACACACGCCATCCACACACCATCATGGCGGTGAACCCATCAGACACCCGCACACCCCAAAGGGAGTGCATCGCCAAACCTTATGATTCTATCGTCAAAGTGGGGTTGGGGTCAATTTACTTGTAGGTCGAGGAGCCGGACGGCGGCCTCGCTATACTTTCCCCATGCAATCGGACAGTGAAGGAATGCCTCAGCCGGTAAGTATTGTGGTCACCGTGCTGAACGAGGCCGAGGATATTGCGCGCGGCGTGGCCAGCCTGCTTGCGCAGGAGCCACCGGCCGCGGAGGTGATTGTGGTGGACGGTGGCTCGACGGACGGGACATGGGAGTGGCTTGCCGCGATGCAGTCCAAAGACCCGCGGCTGGTGGCGATCCGCGACGAGACGTGCAGTTTGAAGCATTCGCCGGGGCCGGTCTCTCGAGGGCGGAATGTGGCGATTGCGGCCTCGCGGACGGGGACGATTGCGACGGCGGATGCGGGGTGCAGGTATGCACCGGACTGGCTGGCTAACCTAACGGCGCCGCTGGTTGCCGGGAGGGCAGAGTATGCGCTGGGGGGCTCGTGCCTGGACCCGGCGGATCATACGGTTTGGGACGTGGCGTCTGCGCCGTTTTTCAGCATCAAGCTGGGGGCGGAGGAGCCGACGAAGTCGTGCACAGCGCGATCGATGGCGTTTACGAAGGCGCTGTGGGAGCGGATTGGGGGATTCCCGGAGTCGGTGCTGGTGGGCGAGGATACGCTGTTCGATTTCGCCGCGCGCAGACTGACGACGCCGGCGTTTATTGCCGATGCGAAGGCGATCTACTCTCCGCGCAACTCGTTCAGGGCCGCAACGCACCAGATGGCGCGCTACGCGGTGAGCGATGGGAAGGCGCGGGTGCGGTGGGCGCGACTGTTTCGCAACGCGGCGCGGTGCGGGCTTGAGGTACTGGCGCTGGGGAGCCTTTGGTGGAGCGTGATTCCGCTGCTTGTGGTGCTGGCCCTGGAGTCGTGGTATGCCTACCATCGAGATTGGAAGTTTTTGGTGCGGTTCGGCGCAAGGGCGGTGCTGGCGAGGTTTGTGTTTTCAGTCGCCGTGCCGTGGGTTGTGGCGGCGAACCATGTCTATGGGCTGTTTTCGACCAGGCAGCAGACGAATAAGCAGAACGGGTAAAGACAGCACTCAGCTCTCAGCTCTCAGCTCTCGGCTCTCGGCTTTTAGCCATTAGCTGTTAGTTTCCCTGTTCTGGGCTCCATGGCCCTCTTGCCCTGATTGCTATCGGGCGGGGAGGACGTAGAACAGGATCGCGAAATAGTGAGCGATGCTGCCGGCGAGGACGAAGATATGCCAGGCGGCATGGAAGTAGCGGCGGCTGTCGAGGGCGAAGAAGACAATGCCCAGCGTGTAAGCGAGGCCGCCTGCGCCGAGCCAGGCGAGCCCGTGCCACCCGATTGCATGGACGATGGGACCGACCGCAAAGATAATGAACCAGCCCTGCAGGAGATAGACCACGGCTGAGAGGACGGCCAGGCGCCCTCGCCTGAATCGCTCCATGGCGATGCTTTTGAAGACGACGCCGGCGATGGCCAGGGACCACTCTACCGAAAAGACAAACCAACCGAGCGGACCGCGCAAGGAGACGAGCGTGAAGGGGGTGTACGTGCCGGCGATGAGCAGGTAAATGGACGAGTGGTCGAGGATGTGAAAGACGGGGCGGGCGCGGGTGCGGACCAGAGAGTGGTAGAGCGTGGAGCAGAGGTAAACGAGGATGAGCGTCGAGCCGAAGATGGAGCAACTGACGATGTCCCAGGCCGAGCCGCGCGTGGAAGCAACGATGAGATACGCAGTGCCGGCGATGGCAAGAGCCGCGCCGATGCCGTGGGTGATGGCGTTGGCGAGGATGTCGCCGAGGTGGTAGACGTCCAGACTTGCGGTGTGGGACACAGGTTGATGATAGACCCGGGGGAAAGCGGAGTTGGTGGCGCTTCGGGCGGGTTAGCGGAGTTGGCCGGGAGCCATCGCGGGCTCTGGCCCGCCTGCGGGTTGAGAGGGCCGTCTTGGAAGTCATTTTCATTTGGAGTTTTCTGAGAATTCAAGGGGGGTGGGCGGGGTCTTGTTTGCAACTGCTGTCGATGCGCCTTCGCGGCTGACGGAAGGCGGGATGGGACGACGACTTTGGGCGGAGTTGCAAATGGAGGGAATGGCGAGGGCCGCGGTGAGGAATCGGAGAAGGCGGCGCCGGTTGAACGGGAATTGGCCGTACCGGGGCGCAAAAAGCCTGTTTTAACGGAAAGGCTGACGGAGGTGGCGCTAGGGTACCAGCGCGTGCTGGCTGGGGATCCGCGCAATCCGGAGGCGCTGGTGGGGATGAGCCTGGTGGCTCTGGCGAGCCGGCAGACGGAAGCTGCCTTGAAGATGGCCTCTGCGGCGGTAGGTGTTTGTCCGGAGATGGGCGCGGCATGGGTTGCGCTGGGGCAGTCGTATAGGGCCGCCGGGCGCGGCGAAGAGGCACAGCGGGCATACGACCGGGCGATTCGGCTGGATGGGATGGACGCGCTGGCGCGGTTGGGGCTTGGGGAGTTGCGGATTGCCGAGGGACGCGCGGGGGAGGCGGCACGGGAGTTTGAGCTGGCGCTAAAGAAGCAGCCGGCACTGGTGGCGGCGCACCTGGGTCTGGGCAATGCGCTGGCGCTTGCGGGACGAAACGAGGAGGCTCTCGGGCGCTACGAACAGGCGCTTGCGCTGAGGCCGAGGCTGCCGGAGGCGAACTACGCCGCGGGGTTTGCTCTGGCTCGGCTGGGGCGCGTGGATGAGGCGGAGGTGCGCTATCGGCGGGCGCTGACTGTGCGTCCGGATTTTGCGGCTGTGTGGGTGAGCCTGGGGAACCTGTTGCGCGAGCAGGGACGCGATCTGTATGCGGAGGCGGCGCTGAAGAGGTCGGTAGAACTACGGCCGGACTTGATCGCCGGCTGGATCAATCTTGCGCTGCTGGAGCGGGAACTGGGAAGGCCGGCTGAGGCGGAAGCGCATCTGCGGAAGGCCTTTGCGCTGAATCCGGAGCAGGTGGAGACGCTGGTGGCCTGGTGCCAGTTTCGCGCGGCGGAGCAGGACCTGGCCGGTGCGTGGGCGTGGCTTCGCTGGGCGCTGATGCTTGATGCCGACAACGCGGAGGCGGTGAATATGCAAGGGATTCTGCTGCATAACGAGAGGCGATTTGCGGAGGCGGTCGAAGCGTTTGAGCAGGCAGAAGCGCTGGGGAGCAAGGCAGCGATTTCGAACCGGGGGAATTCGCTGCTGGATTTAGGAAGGATGGATGAGGCGCTGGAGGCTCATGAGGCGGCAGTGGAGCGGGATCCGACGCATGCCGGAGCTCGATACAACCTGGCGTTGACACGACTGCGCCTGGGCCGGTGGGAGCAGGGCTGGCAGGACTACGAGGCGCGATGGGGGTTCAGGGAGGTACATCGCGAGCGCAGGGTTTTCAAGCAGCCGCGGTGGCGGGGAGAGGCGCTGGAGGGACGGCGAGTGTTGCTACACGCCGAGCAGGGACTGGGGGACACAATTCAGTTCTGCCGGTACGCGACGCTGGTGGTGGCGCGGGGCGGGACGGCGATTTTGGAGGTGCAGGCGCCGGTGGAGCGGCTGATGGGATCGCTGGGCGCGGCGCGAGCGGGGCTGGTGGAGACGGCGCGGCTGGGGGCGGAGCGTTCAGCAGAGTTTGATCTTGAATGCCCGCTGATGAGCTTGCCGGCGGTGTTTGGGACGACGGTGGAGACGGTTCCGTGGGCGGGCGCTTACCTGGGCGCCGAGTTGGAAGTTGTGGAAAAAAAGCGGAAGCAGTTCGCGAGCGTTGGGACGGGGCCGCGCGTTGGGTTTGCCTGGGCGGGAAATCCCCGATACAAGGCGGACCGGTTGCGGTCGGTGCGGGTGGAAAAGCTGCTGCCGTTGTTGAGGAGGCCGGGGATTACGTGGATCTCACTGCAAAAGGGGGAGGCTGCGGAAAAACTGGCTGTTTTGCGGGACGAGGTGCTGGATGGGTCGAGTGGAGACAAAGACCTGGCCGAGACGGCGGCATTGGTGTCTAGTCTCGACCTGGTGATTACGACCGACACCTGCATTGCTCATTTGGCTGGGGCGATGGGCAAGCCGGTGTGGATTCTGCTGCCGCACCTGGGGGATTGGCGGTGGATGCAGGAGCGGGAGACGACGCCCTGGTACCCGACGGCTCGGTTAATGCGGCAGAGCGAGCCGGGAGACTGGACGGGGTTGGTGGAACGGGTGGCTGGGGAGCTGGGGACCTTTCAGCTTTGCTGACGGCGCATCGCCCTGCAGACAAGGCCTATATCTTTCAAATATCTGCGGGGCTCCTGGCGGCACGCGTCCGGACCGATTTAGCCCAGGGCAGGAGTGTCCGAAAATGATTTGAAGAAAATGCTTGACATTTATTACTCTATTTTATAGAGTACTCTCTATTGAGGACGGCTCTGCGTGGGCGAGACGATCCAAAGAGTGAATCTGGAGGGTGAAGATGGCGGAGAATTTTGAGCGGCAGGAGTTGAGCGACAGGCTAAGCCTGATTGAAAGCATGATTGCCGAGGGGCGGCGGACGACCGAGAGCTGGGGCTGGACATTTGTGTTGTGGGGGGTGGCGTATTACGTTGCCATACTCTGGGCGACACTGGGCCATAGCAATTGGGCGTGGCCGGTAACAATGAGCGCCGCCTGCGTGGTGACGATAGTGGTGGGCTCCCTCAAGAGCCGCAACCGGCCAAAGACAAAGATGCGGCATGTCATCGTTTCCATCTGGATCGCGGTGGGCACTTCGATGTTTCTGCTCTTCTTTTCGCTTGGCACGAGCGGCAGGCTCGACCAGCACATCATGATGGCCTGCGTTGGAGCGATGCTTGGAACGGCGAACGGCGCATCGAGTCTGATTCTGAAATGGAAGATGCAATTTGCGTGTGCGCTGGTTTGGTGGGGATTGGCCGTTTATGCCTGCTTTGGCGGGGGCAATGCGCTCACAGTTGTATTTCTGGCGGCGCTCTTCTTCTGCCAGATTGTGTTTGGGGTTTACGCCATGATCTGCGAAGCGCGGAGACAGCGGACGCAAAACGGGATCGAGGGGGCGGCAAATGCCTGAGCTGCCGGAGCTGAATCCTGTGATTCACGGGAAGCTGCGCCTGGCACTGCTGTCGCTGCTGGTCGGGGTGGAGGAGGCGGAGTTTACGTGGCTGCGGGCGAAGACCGGCTCGACGGACGGCAACCTGGGGGCGCAACTGCAGAAGCTGGAAGAGGCCGGATACGTGACGGTGGAGAAGCGATTTGTGCAACGCAAGCCGCAAACGCTCTATCGCATGACGGAGGCGGGGCGCGCGGCGCTGAGCGAGTACGTGGCCGCGCTGAAGCAATTATTGGGCGGTGCGATCGGCGCTTGAGAAAAGCAAAAGGAGAATGGTGATGAACAACTTCCCCAACGCAAATCAACTGGGTGGCCGGGCTGTCGGCGCGATCTTCTTTACGTGTTTTGGGACGGGCTGGCTGTTTCTTGGGCTGGCGGCAAAGCAGATGATCAATCCCGAGACCGTGGCTGGAACGATGACGGGCATGACGGCCCTGCTGCTAGCGGCGACTTACCTGCTGCGCCAGGCAAGGCGCTGGCCGCGTGTACCGAACGACCCGGCGATGGGGCGCGCGTTCGGATGGGTGAATGCGATTCAGTGGATCGCGATTTTTGTTACGGCGTTCACGCTGGGCAGGCTGCACCTGGATGCCTACACTCCGTCTGCAGTTGCGGTCATCGTGGGGCTGCACATGTTTCCGCTGGCGCGGCTGTTTCACTACCCGCTGCACTATGCAACGGGGGGTCTGCTGGTAAGCTGGGCCGCAGCTACCGCGCTGTTGGTGCCGGTGGCCGAGATGCAAGGGGCAGCGGCGCTGGGAACGGGGATGATTCTTTGGCTGAGCGCGGTGGTTACGTTGACGATTGGGCTGAGGGCGGCCGCGGGACGGCGGCTCTCGATAGAGTTGCCGGCGGGCAGAGCGCTGGAGAGCGAAGTATAGAAGCCGCTAGGGCAGTGCGCCTTCTACCAGGAACAGGCGAGAATGCGCGGCGCGCAGGCGCAGCGGAGCGACGGCGCGGTATTCGGGCGAAGACTCAAACTGCTGCGCAACCGCGAGGCTTGGGAATTCAATCACGATGAAGCGCCCGGTTGGAGCCTTGCCTTCAAGCGTCACGACACGGCCTGCACGCACGAGATATTTGCCACCAAAGCGCGCGACCACGGGCGAAACCGCGGCGATGTATTTCTGGTACATGGCGGGATTGGTAACGTTGACTTCTGCAATAGCGTAGGCTTTGGGTGCGGCATGAGCAGTCGCGGCGACGGTGCAAACCACAAATAGAGCGAAAAGCAGGCTGCGCGTACGCAGGCTTGGAAGATTACGCATACAAACTTTCTATCACTGAGACGCAGCGGTGAGCGGGAATTGCGCAAGCTCGTTGCGGACACGATCCATCACCGCGAGGTAGTAGGCGAGGTTGTGGATGGTGTTGAGAATGGCCGAGAGCGGCTCGCCGGCCTGCATGAGATGGCGGAGATAGGCGCGGGTGTAGCGGCGGCACACCGGACATGGGCAGGCGGGGTCGGGCGGAGACTGGTCTTCCGCGTATCTTTTGGCCTTGATGTTGAGGCGGCCTTCGCTGGTAAAGAGTAAACCGTGGCGCGCGGCGCGCGTGGGCAGCACGCAATCCATCATGTCTACGCCCATGCGTGCGTACTGCTCGATCTCGTCGGGATAACCGACGCCCATGACATAGCGCGGCTTGTCTTTGGGGAGCAGTGGCAGAACTTCGGCGATCATTTCAAGGGTGAGGTCGCGGGGCTCGCCCACGCTGAGGCCGCCGATGGCGTAGCCGTCGAAGTCCATTTCGACGAGACGCTCGGCGCACTGGCGGCGGAGATCGGTGTACATGCCGCCCTGAACGATTCCGAAGCATTGCATGCAGCTGCCTTTCGGATCAGTCCATGGGGCCTCAGACCGGTGTGCGCGGAAGTGGGAGAGCGAGCGATGGGCCCAGGCCATGGTGAGGCGAAGGCTTTCTTCGGCGCGGGCGCGGGTGGCGGGGTACTCGGTGCACTCGTCAAAGGCCATGGCGATATCTGCGCCGAGAGCGATCTGCACGTCCATGGAATGCTCGGGCGTGAAGAAGTGGCTGCTGCCGTCCAGATGCGAGCGGAAGCGGACGCCTTCGTCGGAGACCTTGCGGAGAGCGCTCAAGGAGAAGACCTGGAAGCCGCCGGAGTCTGTGAGCATGGCTCGGGGCCAGCTGATGAAGCGATGCAGGCCGCCGAGGCGGCGGATGGTTTCGTGACCGGGGCGGAGATAGAGGTGATAGGTGTTGCCGAGAATGATTTCTGCGCCGAGAGATTCGAGCGTGTCCTGGGGGATGGCCTTGACGGTGCCGGCGGTGCCGACGGGCATGAAGACGGGGGTCTGGATGGTGCGGTGGGGCAGATGGAACTGGGCGCGGCGGCCGCCAGCTTCAGTTTCCGCAAGAATCTCGAAGAGTGAACTCACTTCTCGATTTTAGCGGGGCCAAGGCGGGGATGTGCGTATCGCGTCGTGCGGCGCTTCAGGGGATGGAGAACGAGGACTGGATCGGAAGTCGAGGAACTGGCGCGCACATTTGCTATTTGCCTGGTGCTCCGAGATCGACTTGGAATCCGAAGCGGGCTGTGCGCGGAGCGGCGAGGGTGGTGGTAGGAGTTTTGGAGACTTCGATCTGGCGATCGAGGAGGTTTTCGGTGGCGGCGAAGAGTTCGAGGCGCTTGCCGATGTTGTGGGAGGCGTAGGCATCGAGACGAAAGTAGCTGTGGAGGAGGTAGGCGTTGGCATCGTCGTCGTATTGGCGTCCGCTTAGACGGCTCTGCAGGCTGAGGGCACCGAGTTTGAGACGAGAGGCGCGAAGGTTGAGCGTGGCCATGTTGCGGGCGACTTCGGGAATCCAGTTGCCGCGATCCACGGCGCCACGACTGACGGTGGCGTTCGCGTATTGATAGCCGCCGTCGATGTTGAAGCTGTAGCTGGGCGCGAACCAGATGCGGGGCACTAGTTCGAAGTCGACGGCTAGGCCGCGGCTCTCGATTTGGCCAAGGTTCTGGCGGACCAGCAAAATCGGCGAAGAGGTTGGATTCACGGTGACTGCAACGATGGGGCGGTTGACCTGGGTGAGGAAGTAGCTGGAGCGAATGGCGCCCCATTTCCATTGCGTGGCGATGCCGGTTTCCCAGCCCGTGGCGCGCTCACTGAGCAGATTGCCGTTGGGGTTGGTGAGCTTGTTGCCGACTTGCGTGGAGCGATAGAGCTCACTGGGAGTGGGGGCGCGAAAGGCGCGGAATCCCGAAGCCGAGAGAGCCCAGTGGGTAGAGAGTTTGCGCGAAAGGCCGAGGCGGGGATCGAAGATGCGCTCGTCACGCTGGGTTGGCTGGGTGGGGTTGGGAGTCCAAGCCGCGCCGGACCAGAGCAGTTGGCGACCGTCGTAGTTCTGGTACCAGTCCATGCGGGTTGAGGCGGCGAGGGTCCAGGCGTTGCGGACCCAGAGTGCTTGAACGTAAGCGGCAGAGTCGCGCTGGTGGTCGCGGAGGTTGGTGAGCGCAGTGGAAGAGCCGTAGGTCTGCTCGCGATCCCAGATGCGGGTGTCGTGCGCGTCGGCTCCGGCGATGAGAAGCAGGCCAGCGCCGAGAGGCTGGTTCCAGTGAGCGGCCGCGCCGAGTTCGTTGACCGGAATGTAGGTGAAGCGCGTGGGGATTTCGCCGCAGCGATAGGAGCAGCCGGGGTTGGCTGGGTTTGGCAAATTGTTCAGGCTGGAAAAGGTTTGGCGGTAGCGCTCGGACGAACCGTAGACGCGGGCGACGAGAGAGGCGCTATGCGGGGCCTGCCAGTCTGCGCCGGTTGCGTAGCGGACGAGGCGGGTTGCATTGATCTGGTAAGGCGTGCCGTTGTGGCGAAACTCATTGAAGGCCGTCGCGCGGGCGAAGAGGCGAAGCGCGTTGCGATTGTGCTCGGCCAGGACGAGCGCGTTCTGGCTGTGGACATTGCTGGCTGTATCGATGGGGCCGCGTTGGGATGGAGCTTCCTGGATGAAGCCGTCGGTACCGATGAGGCCGCCGGAAGCGAGCGCTCCCAAGGGGCCGCTGGTGGTTTGGAGCAGCAGGCTAGTGTCGTAGGTTCCTTCGCCGCCGTAGGAGGAACGGAGTTCGGCCTGGCGGGATGTGGGACGAACAGGAATGACGTTGATGACGCCACCGATGGCGCTGGAACCATAGAGCGAGCTGGCGCCGCCACGCACGAGCTCGAGGCTTTGAATGGCAAGCTCCGGCTGCTCCTGCCAGTGAATCCAACCGCCGATGGGGTCGTTGAGGGGAACTTCGTCGTCGATGACCAGCGTGCGGCTGGCGGAGGTGGAGCCGAGGCCGCGGAGGCTAATGCCCTGCGATGTGGGGTTGGCGACGAGCGAACTGGAGCGGCGGAAAAGCTCGAGGCCTGGAATCTGGCGGATCTGGCCGTCGAGGGTAATGGCCGGCGTTTCGCTGAGAACGCGTTGTGAGAGGAGCCGCGTCGTCGACGGACTTTCAAGCGTGCCGAGCGGCGTGCGGTAGGCAGTGACGGTGACGGTGGTGGTTGAGGATGCGGGCGCGGGGGTTTGGCTGCTAAGACTCGCCGAGGCCAGCAGCACTGGGACCAGGCAGAGGAAGCCAAAGATCGCTTTGGATGGGGAAAACTGCATCGATTTCGCTGCCGGTGGTGGGGAAAAGGCGCTTGAGCAATTGTGACATGGTGTCGCCGGTGCGAGGATCGGGCAGTTGCGGTGCGATCTCGTTGAGCGGAACGAGGACGAAGGCACGCTCCGCGAGGCGGGGGTGAGGGATGACAAGGCTTGAACCGCCGACGACGAAGTCGCTGTAAAGCAGGATGTCGAGATCGAGGGTGCGCGGGCCGTTGGCGATGCTGGTGGCGCGGTTGCGGCCAAAGTCCTTTTCGATGAGGAGCAGGGCGCCGAGCAGTTCGACGGGAGTCAGGTTTGTTTCAAGAGCGGCGGCGGCGTTGAGGAAGCGAGGCTGCTGCGCGAAGCCGACGGGCGTAGTGGAGTAGAGAGAGGAGCGGGCAAGGACGCGACCCAAGGATTCGAGGCGTCCGGCTGCGGCGGCCAGAGTCGCATCCGGCTGCCCGGAGGGACCGGGCAGGTTGGCGCCCATTCCGATGTAAGCGGTGCGCATACTGTTTAAGGGTAGCGCGAAGCGCCTAAGGGCGGGTGAAGCCGAGCAGTGTCTGAAAAGTCCGTTGACCGGTGAATCTTGAGATAGACGATGGTTTAGTAGTGAAGATTGGCGACCGGGCCGAGAAGTTCGGCAATCTTATCGACGCTCCAACTCGAATGATATGTTTGTCCATTTCTGAGTTTGATCGACGTTTCGCCACCCTTATTCGGTCCTTTCACGTAACCAAAGGATTCGATCTCACTGAGCGCAACATAGTTTTGTCCATCATCAAACGTTACAAAATTTGGCATCATGTATCCTCCTGCACTTTTGGACTATTCCTGTGTAATTCCGACAAAATACGCACGGACTCCTGGAGGAGTAAATTCGGAGTCGATTAATCCCGCCTGCATCCGACGCACGAGTTCTGGCGATGCCTTGCTTTGGGCCCTTGCCCTACCACACTTGACCGAGGCTTCGATTGCGGCGCAACTTCGGATGGCAGAAAATCGGTATGGCACTATGGATTCTGAAGTCACAAAGGGGTGCTCGCCAGGATGGACACAAACCAAGACTTCTGATCTCTGCCTTCTAGTGGAAATGCTTGCTGTGACTACCTCTCCGGCGAGGCTTGGAGAGGTTAAGACGACATGTAGATGTTCATTACATCCGTCTTCGTCCTCAATCATGAATGTATCGCCGCACTCCATCGGGTCAGGTGCGGCTCCCAAACGCGCTGTTCGCACATTCAGAGGCATATATATCCTTTAGGATCACCTTGACCTCTTCATCGGACGCGCCCTGCGCCTTCAGAATTTCGCTAACTTGTATTGGAATAGATGAACCGTGAGGATCTTGCCACTCAGGTAAATCATGTGTGAAGTCCCGCAGTTTCCAACGACTCCACGTGCCATAGGTTCCGAAAATCTCGTGCAAGAGTCTTTCTTCCGCCCTCGACAGTTGATTTTCAGGCAACGACTCGGATCGTAATTCGACTTCCCATTCACCTAAGGGCGGGGAAATAAAACGAGACCAAAATGACTTGTTTTCCTCGTCCTGAGTAATGAGGTCGTATATGTTGCTCACCACCGGACCTTGATTCATAGAAACATAGTGATCAGTAGTGATGTTGAATCCCCACCGCTCTAGAGCTAAACGATCTGCTAGATATAGAAGCTTGATGAGCTTTAGATAGGACATTCGGCCGCCACGCAGCTTTAGAAAGAATGCCGCAGCCGCTGTGGCCTTCTCCTGGCTGAATTTTTGAGCCATGCAAAATTCCCTCACACGGTAGTGAGATTTCTCTTTTCCTTCGCTTATTACGAGTATAGTCCAATTTTCTCCCAATGGTGCGGCTGGATTACCGACAGAGAACAAAATTATTCACCTGCGGAATGCCTAATTCCAATGAGTTCCTTTATGGTCCCGCCATGATCTGTAAGACCGGACCCTATCGCAGGAGTGAGGCCTCGCTTCAGCGCAAATTTCGGACACTACCGTGGAGCGGAAGGAGATTGGCAAACCCGAATCTGCTAGCATCCTTGTTGGAGAATTTTCAGAATGGATGCATTGAATAATGCGGGCCTTGGGGCTCGGCGGAATGAAGATATCGCACTGGATCTGCTGAAGTTTGTGGCAGGGACGGCGGGGATAGGCAAGCCGGCCTCGCCCTCAACTGGATTCACGGGTACAGCCGCGCCAAAGCCGGAGGAACACGTCGCGCAACTGTTGGCGCTCTACGGCCGCTGCCTGAAGGCGGTGGAAGGCAAGATGCCGGAAGCTGGGGTTACGAAATAGCAAGCGGAGCCATTTTGCGAGTTGCGGTGGCCGGGGCCGGCGCGTTTGGACGCAATCATCTGCGCGTGTACCGGGAGCTGGAAACGGCGAGTCTGGGCGTGGCCCTTGTTGCCGCCGTGGAGCCGGACGCTGCGCGGGCAGCAGACGCCGAGGCCAGGTATGGAATTCCTGTCTTCGCCTCAGTTGACGAGTTGCTGTCGGCCGATCTGAGGCTGGATGCGGCAACGGTTGCAGTGCCAACGGTGCATCATCATGCGGTGGCGTCGGCGTTGCTGGATGCCGGGCTGGACCTGCTGGTGGAGAAGCCGCTGGCGACGAGCCTGACGGAAGCCGACGATCTGATAGCGCGTGCGGAAAAGGGCGGGCACGGCAAGGACAAGATGATCGTCCAGCCGGGCCATCTTGAGCGCTTCAATCCCGCAGTGCTGGCCGTGGAACCGAAGCTGCGCCGGCCCATGTTCTTTGAGTCGCATCGGCTTTCGGTTTTTACGCCGCGGGCGCTGGACGTGGACGTGGTGCTGGATCTGATGATCCACGATCTGGACATTGTGCTGACCTTTGCACGCTCTGCGGTGAGAGAGGTGCGCGCGGTGGGACTGCCGATTCTTTCGCCTAATGTGGACATTGCTAATGTGCGCGTGGAGTTCGAGTCGGGGTGCGTTGCGAACTTTACGGCTTCGCGAGTTTCGACCGAACAGGTGCGCAAGCTGCGGTTCTTTGAGCCGCGGCAGTATGTTTCGATCGACTATGCGCGGCGGGATCTGCTGGTGATTGGCGTGGATGGCAGCGTGCCGCCGGAGATTGCAGCAGCGATTGCGGCAGGAAAGATCGATCCGGCAGCGCTCAAAAAGCTGGCTGCGGCAGCGGGTGGACCGGGGCCGGGGCTGAGTTTCGGCAAGCCAAAGGTGGCGGAGGGCGAGCCGCTGCGGCTGGAGATTGAGTCGTTCCTGGATGCGGTGCGGACGAGACGGGAACCGAGAGTAACGGCCCGGCAGGGGCGCGATGCGCTGGCGTTGGCGCTGGAGATTGAGGCGGCGATGGAGACGCATGCGGAGCGCGCGGGACTGAAGGACTTTTTCAGAGCGGGATTGTAGAGGGAGGGCAGCTTCCAGCTCTCCGCTGAAAGCTGCCTTACGCGATTCCCATTACGCCATTCAAATAGCCCACGATGTACTTCCAGACAAGGTAATAGCCTGCAACGGCGGCCAGAAAGACTACGGCGAAATATGCGTAGGGAATCTGGACGGCCTGGAACCAGGTGATGCCGTGCTCGCCGATCTGCAACATGCCGAGACAACTGGCAACCAGACCCCCTATGGGTGCACCGATGAAGGGCAGGATGGCGCCGTGGAGCCCGATGGGCATGTTGAGGCGCGGATGCAAGCCAAGATAGAGCATGTTCCAAAGACCGAAGAGCAAGGGCACGACGGCCATGGGGAAGATGATGAAGCGCTCAATGGGAATGGGCAAAGCGAGCACCAGGCGCACAGTGATAAAGCCGGTGAGGATGATCGGCAGCACCAGCGAGGGGACGAAGATACCGGCGAGATAGGCGCGAAGATACGGATGGGTGTTCATGGATTCTCCTTTTGCGAGTTGTTCGTTCGCGATCTGCGCGGTGGGCGACTGCGAACTCAGAACTGTTTCGATCACAGGTAATAAAGCAGCAGTGGAATCGAGGCCGGGAAAGCAACGGCGACGACGGCAAGGCCGGCGGCAAGAGCCCAGTCGAGCCATAGCCAGCGTGAGCGCGGCTGCGCGACGGACTGGGTATCGAGACGGCGGAGCACTGCGGGCCACAGGTCGCGTTCGGGCACGGGTTCGGCGTCAACGGGCGGCAAGGCCTGTCGAAGCAGCTTCTTGATTCCTTCCTCATCGCGGGCATTCATGGCTTGATTCCCTGCCTTTCAAGATCTTTCCTGAGCAATCGAAGAGCGCGAAAGACTCGTAGTTTTACAGCAGTGACTGAGATTCCGAGGGCCTCTGCCACCTCTTTGTGGGGCCGCTCCTCAGCAACTGAGAGGACGGCGGCAACGCGCAGCGTGGGCGGAAGGCGTGCGAAAGCCTGCGCAGTCTTTGAACGAATCTCCGCCGTGACACCGGGATCGGCAGACGACCCTGTGGCCTGCTTCGCCAACATCACTTCAGTCAGTTCGTCCTCGGGTCGCCGGGCGCGGAGCCAATCCAATGCGGCGCGCGTGGCGATGCGGCGCGCCCAGGGCTCAAATCCGCGTGCGGCTTCGAAGCGGGCGTGGGCTTTGTAAATGCGCCAGAAGGTTTCAACCGTCAGGTCCTCAGCAGCCGATGGATTGCGAACGATGCGCAGAATCCATCCGTAGACTGCGCGCTGATGGAGGCGGAAGAGCTCTTCAAAAGCATCCACGTCACCCAGGCGAAACCTGTCCAGGGGATCAGCTGAGAGAACCAGGACGCCGCTTGGCCAACTGCTCATTCGCCTTTCCCTTCCTAAACCTGCTTACGAGAGAAGACGAACAAAGGTTACACGGAAATGGGCTAGGCTCGATGCTATGGATTGCGCGAAGCTTGTCGATCTGCTTCGGGGTCGTTCGCTTGACTCGGGTTTCCGGCGCCCGGTAAAGTTGGGCGCGGAGGCCGGGTTGCATTCTTGCGTCGGAGAACGCTCATGGGCAAGCCAGGCCAAGACGAGGAAGATAATGAAAAGCTTTGGTTTACGGATTGTGGCGGCAGGGTTGGCGTGTTGCGGCGCGGTGTGTCTGGCGGGGGCGCAGGGCGCCCAAAAACCCGCATACAAGAACCCCAGCCTGCCCGCGGAAGAACGTGCGGCGGACCTGGTGCACAGGATGACTTTGGAAGAAAAAGCGACGCAGCTTGTGAACCAGGCTCGGGCTATTCCACGGCTGGGCGTGCCGGCCTACGACTGGTGGAGCGAGTCTCTGCATGGCGTTGCAGTGAGCGGGACGACCGAGTTTCCCGAGCCGATAGGATTGGCTGCCACCTTCGACACTCCCGCGATCGAGAAGATGGGCGTCGCGATCGGGACCGAGGGACGCATCAAGCATGCGCAGGCGGAGCGCGCCGGGCATAGCGACATCTTTGAGGGACTTGATTTCTGGGCGCCAAACGTGAATATCTTCCGCGACCCGCGCTGGGGCCGCGGGCAGGAGACGTATGGAGAAGACCCGTTCCTGACGGCGAGGATGGGGGTTGCGTTTGTGACCGGGATGCAGGGCGACGATCCGCACTACTACCGCGTGATTTCGACGCCCAAGCACTTTGCGGTTCACAGCGGGCCGGAGACGACGCGCCACGAAGCCGATGTGCCGGTGAGCAAGCACGACGAGCTGGATACTTATTTGCCGGCGTTTCGCGCGGCAGTGACAGAAGGCAAGGCCGACTCCGTGATGTGCGCGTACAACAGCATCAACGGAGAACCAGCGTGCGCCAACGAGTTTCTGCTTCAGGATCAGTTGCGCGGCAAGTGGGGCTTCAAGGGCTACGTGGTTTCAGACTGCGGCGCGGTGCGCAACATTGTGGACGGACACCATTACAAGGCAACGCAGGCGGAAGGATCGGCGATCAGCCTTGAGCGCGGGATGGACAACGAGTGCATCGACTTCAGGGCCAAGGTGACCGATGACCACGACTACAAGCCGTATCTCGACGCGGTGAAGGCCGGCTACTTGAAAGAGAGCGAGATCGACACGGCTCTGGTGCGGCTGTTTACAGCGCGAATGAAGCTGGGCATGTTCGATCCGCCGGCGATGGTGCCTTACGACAAGATCGACGAGAAGCTGCTGGATAGCGAGCAGCATCGGGCGCTGGCGCTGAAGCTTTCCAATGAGTCGATGGTGCTGTTGAAGAACGATGGCGTGTTGCCGCTTGAACGCGAGGGCATCAAGATTGCGGTTGTAGGGCCGCTTGCGAATCAGACGCGGGTTTTGCTGGGTAACTACAACGGAATTCCGACACACACGGTTTCGATTTTGGAAGGGCTCAAGAAGGAGTTTCCGGACGCAGAGATCAACTACGTACCCGGCACCGGATTCCTGAGCAAGGAGGTTAGCCGTGTACCTGCCGAGTTACTGACGACCGATGGCAAGCCTGGGGTGAAGGTCACCTATCTGAAGCAGGACGTTGTGTCTACGGAGATTGCGGTGGAGAATGCGACCGCCGCCACCCCGCTGGCAACGCGCACGGAACCTACGATCGATATTGAGACGTTGAAGATGCCGGCGAAGGTTGCCGCGGTGCAGCCGCTCACCGTGCGGTGGGATGCGACGCTGACGCCGAAAGAGACTGGCGACTACAACCTGGGGGTAGAGACCGATGGATTCATTCGCTTGTCGCTCGATGGCGCGGACGTAACCAAGGCTAACTACCCGCACGGAATTGAAATGCTGACCGGGAAGGTTCACCTGGAAGCGGGCAAGCCTTACAAGATGGTTCTGGAGTTTGGCCGCACCGGCAGCGGGGCTCCGCACATGCACCTGATCTGGAACAAGATCGATCGAAGCATTGATCCGGCAGCCGCGGCTGCGGCGAAGAACGCCGATGTAGTGGTGGCGGTTGTGGGCATTACCAGTGAGCTTGAAGGCGAAGAGATGCTGGTCACCGAGCCGGGCTTCAACGGCGGCGACCGCACCAGCCTCGATCTGCCCAAGCCGGAAGAGGACTTGTTGAAAGCCCTGGCCGAGGCGGGCAAGCCGATGGTTGTGGTTCTCACCAATGGAAGCGCATTGGCTGTGAACTGGGCGAAAGAACATGCGAATGCGATTCTCGATGCGTGGTATCCGGGCGAGGAAGGCGGAACTGCCGTGGCGCAGACGCTCTCAGGAAGGAACAATCCGGCGGGCCGATTACCGATAACTTTCTATACCGGCGTGGACCAATTGCCTCCGTTTGCGGATTACGCGATGAACGGGCGGACTTATCGCTACTTTGAAGGGACACCGCTTTATCCATTCGGCTACGGGCTTAGTTATACAACCTTCAGTTATGGCGGGCTAAGTGTTCCAGCATCGGTAAGTGCAGGTAACTCGTTGACAGCGGAAGTTACGGTGACGAATACCGGCGCCAAGGCCGGCGACGAGGTTGCGGAGCTCTATCTCGAGTTCCCGAAGGTTCCCGGAGCTCCGTTGAAAGCGTTGCGCGGATTCCAGCGAGTTCATTTAGAAGCTGGAGCTTCGCAGAGGTTGCGATTTGAGCTGAAGCCGCGAGACCTGAGCATGGTAACCGAGGCAGGAGAGCCGATTGTGGCCGAAGGGGCTTATTCGCTGTCAGTCGGTGGCGGACAGCCGGGGACAGGCGCGCCGGTTGCGGCAGGGAGCTTCAATGTGAAGGGCACAGTGACTTTGCCCGAGTAAGTGTGTCTTAGTTAGTGACAGAAGGGGCGCTTTCACCCAGGTGGAAGCGCCCCTTCCTTTGCATGCTTGGATTAGTTAGTCGCGGTTACCTGGTTCTTACTGGATAACTTCGTCCATCTTGAGATAAACGGCATTGGTCCGCCGAAAGCAAATTGATTGCCGGTGCAAGGAACGATGCATTTTCTGTCCAGTGCGGGAACAGTTTGCGACTCGACGGTGTCTACATCAGCACAGTGGTACTGAACGGGATGAGCGGCGGGCCGGGGTCGCCGTCGACGGGATATCGTCGCTGGGGTAAAGACCCTTGAAGTTCCGCTCCACGCAGACCAATTGCGTGGAGCGGCAGGGCGGTTGCGCCTTGATGACTCACTGTCTCCCCGCGGCGCTGCTGAATTGAAGTCGGGGAGGCAGGCCATGTTTGAAGACTCCACGTTCGAATCCACAGGCAGAATTCACACACGCAGCAGAGGCTGGATGGTGGCAACGTCCGCCTTCAACGGCTCCATCCTGATGGCGCTGGTGATGATCCCGTTGATCTATCCTCATGCTCTGCCGCGGATGGCGCTTCCCTTCCTGATGGAAGCGCCGCCGGAGCCAACGCCTGAACCAAAGCCGGTTGAGCCGATGCAACATGCGGACCTGGTGAAACCCGAGATGCGAGGCGGGCAGATCTTTGCGCCACCAAGGATTCCGATCGGAATCAAGATGGTTCAAGGTCCGGAGACGCTTCCGAACATCAACGTCGCAACGATGGACGAGGGCAATGGTTCCGACGGGCTCAAACTGTTTGGTGACGGAAACCAACATCCAGTTGTGCGTCCGCGGGTCACGGGACCGGTGCGCGTGTCGGGATTGGTTGTAGACGGATTGCTGATCGATAAGAGAATGCCCGTGTATCCGCCGATTGCTAAGGCTAGCGGAACCGAGGGCACGGTAGTGCTGCAGGCGACCATCTCGCGCAGCGGAATGATTGAGAATCTGCGCGTGGTGAGTGGACCGGCGATGCTGCAGCAGGCGGCGTTGGATGCGGTGAAGGAATGGCGCTATCGGCCCTACCTGCTGAGCGGCGAGCCGGTGGAAGTGGAGACCACGGTGAACGTGGTTTTCAAACTGCAGTGAGGGAAGCAACTGCTGCGAAGCGGTCAGTTCGCCTTCGAGTCCCGGGTCTTCCGCCGCGGCGGGCGAGACCCGGGGCACCGGAGTTCTCCCAATCAGGATTTGTTAGATACCTGCCAGCGCAGGAGCGCCGATGGTGGCGCCTGACAAGGTTGTTCGAAGCGCACTTTCATCCGGCGACTCTTCTGCAGATGCCGATTCCACGGGGACGTGCGCCAATTCCCACGCAGAGCGATCTTTGAGCAGGCGAGAGACCAGGGCTGTATGCATGGCGTGTCCTGCGCGCTCGGCGACGACGTGGCCCTCGATGCGGCGGCCGGCAAGAGCCAGGTCGCCGATGAGATCGAGAACCTTGTGGCGCACATATTCATCGGCAAAACGAAGCGGGCCGTTTTCGGGACCTTTCGGTCCGAGGATGATGGCGTTGTCAGAACTTGCGCCGCGAATGAGTCCCATGTCGCGGAGACTCTGCTCGTTTGCCTTATAGCCAAACGTGCGGGCGGCGGCAATGGCAGAGCCGTAGGTCTCGGAGGCCAGATCGACACAGGCTTTTTGACGGCCGATGGGAAAGGGAAAGTCGATTGTGTAGTCGATGCGATAACCGGAGCCTGGATAGACGCCGATAAACTTGTTGCCCTCGCGCACCTCTACCGGGTGGAGGACGCGAATGGTTTCGCGGCGGCGGCGCTGCGTACGGATGCCTGCGTGAAGGAAAGCTTCGACGTAGGGCAAGGAGCTTCCGTCGAGGATGGGGAGTTCGAGGTTGTCGAGTTCGACGATGACGTTGTCGATGCCCATGCCGATGAGGGCGGAGAGCAGGTGCTCCGTGGTCTGGATGAGTACGCCCTGGCGCATGAGGCTGGTGGCGTAGCTGACCTTGGCGACGTTGCGGCCGATAGCGGGGATCTCAAAGTTGTCGAGGTCGGTGCGGCGAAAGACAATCCCCGAGCCCGCCGGTGCAGGCAGCATCCGCATCGTGACTGGTGCACCGGAATGGAGCCCCACGCCCGTGAATTCTATGGGAGCGGCGATGGTTTGTTCCAGGTGTGCAGGATGGGCCAAAATCAGATCTCCAACGACTGAGTGCATGTGGAAAACAATCGCCTCGATAGAGTAGACCCATGGGGCGAAGTCTGAGGTGTGGCATTTTTGCAACACTCTGCGGACGGCAGGCCACTTTTATGGGCAGAATAGGTCTCAAATCGGCCGCTTAACCCGCGTAGAATCAGACCGTCGTCCCCTTGCCGGGGAATCGTTACAAGAAAGGTCCCCAGATGCCGGTTTACATCGATTCAGCCGTCCCGATGAGGGCGTTGCTCGCTGGCGCGCGACGGAAGGAGCAGGCGCTGCTGGAACTGACCAAACGATTGATAGAGGTGGAATCGCCGTCCGACGTAAAGGCCGCAGTGGATTGTTGTGTCGAGGTGGTCGCGGCCCATGCCAAGGCTTTGGGCGGGCGGATAAAACTGCATCGGCAGCGCGCGTTTGGGGACGTGCTGGAGGCGCGGTTCGGGGTGAAGTCGCGGACGGGCGCGGCGGGGCGGATGCTTTTGCTCGGCCATCTGGACACGGTTTGGCCGCTGGGAACGCTGAAGACAATGCCTTGCAAGTTGAATGGCGGACGGCTGTTTGGTCCCGGGGCATTCGACATGAAGGCGGGCGTGGCCATGGCGCTGACCGCGCTTGAGATGCTGGTTGAAGCGGATTTGCTGGGGAAGGAGATTGTGCTTTTGCTCAACAGTGATGAGGAGGTGGGCAGTCCGGTTTCGCGGCCGATTACCGAAAAGCTGGCAGCCGAGTGCGGGGCGGTGTTTGTGCTGGAGCCGGCGCAGGGGGTGGCATGCAAGACGGCACGCAAGGGGACGGGCAATTGGCGAATCGATGTAGCGGGGCGGGCAGCTCATGCGGGTGTCGACTTTGAGAAAGGGGCAAACGCCCTGGTGGAGCTGGCGCGGGCGGTGCAGACGGTAAGCGGCTGGACGGACCTGAAACGGGGACTGACAGTGAGCGTGGGCGTGGCGGGCGGAGGGACGAAGTTGAATGTGGTGCCCGCGGAGGCCTGGGCCGAGGTGGATGTACGGATCGCGCGCAAGGCGGATGGGCCGCGCATGGAACGCAAGTTTGCTGGTCTGAAGGCGGTGGACAAGCGCTGTACGCTCGCAGTGACAGGGGGCATCAACCGCCCGCCTATGGAGCGCTTGCGCGGGACGGTACGGCTCTACGAGAAGGCGAGGGCGCTGGCCGGGGAGCTGGGGTTTGTGCTGGAGGAAGCCGCGACGGGAGGAGCTTCAGACGGAAACTTTACCGCGGCGCTGGGAGTGCCGACCCTGGATGGATTGGGCGCTGTGGGCGAGGGCGCTCATGCGCGGCACGAATCGGTGATTGTGGAGTACCTGGCGCCCAGAACGGCGTTGCTGGCCGGGTTGCTGGCTGGGTGACGGTTGGTATTCCACAGATGGCAAAGGACGAACGAGGCTGGAATTAACCTTATGGGCATGGCCCCACGAAGTTCGCTTGAGATAATGACAAATATGAGACGTGCTTTTCTGATTCTGTTGCTAGTGGCCGGTGCGGGCGCCATGAGCGCTCAAACTGCTGCCAAACCTTCAACTCATTCCCCTGCCAAGCCGGCGGCGACTGCTTCCAGAACTTCGGCTGCTTCGGCGGGCATCAAGGTTCCTGCCGGCGTGCCGGTTGTGAGGGGTCCGGTGAAGACCGCTTTCTCACTTCGCTACCAGGACATCAAGATTGGGACCGGCGCTGAGGCGGAGGCGGGGAAGATTTACAAGGTTCACTACACGGGGTGGCTGGGGGCCAACGGGCGGCCGGATGACGGGCGGAAGTTCGACTCCTCGTACGATCATCCTGGGCCACCGGTGATGGATAAGGACGGCAAGATGGAGCGGGACGCGGACGGGAAGCTCGTGCTGAGCGGACCGCAGCCGATTACGTTTATCCAGGGCATGGGGCGCGCGATCCCAGGGTTCGACCAGGGGTTTGCGGGCATGAAGGTTGGAGGCAAGAGGCGGATCTTTATACCGTGGCAACTGGCGTATGGAGCGGTTGGTCGTCCGGGACCGGATGCGGCTCATCCGGGGATTCCTGGGAAGAGCGACCTGATCTTCGACGTGGAGCTGATTGAGCAGACGGCGATGGCGATGCCGCCGAATCATCCCCCGATGAGCATGCAGCATATGCCGGTGACACAAGCGCATCCGGCGACCGCGGCTCAGCCAGCGGAGACACCGGCAAAGCCCGAGACACCGGCGCAGCCTAAATAGGGCGGAGACTGCAAGGGAACGATCAGGCGGCGCTCGAGGGAAGCTCGGGCGTGGCCGCGATCAACTGGCGCGTGTAGTCCTGCTGCGGATGGTCGCAGAGAGCGACGGCTTCGCCGGTTTCTACCAGGCGGCCGCGTTCCATCACGGCGATGCGCGTGCTCAGGTAGCGAACCAGCGGCATCGAGTGCGAGATGAAGAGATAGGTCAGCGCGTGGTCGCGCTGCAGGCCTCGCAGCAGGTTAATGATCTGTGCACCGACACTGACATCGAGAGCGGAGACGGGCTCGTCGAGGATGAGAAGGCGCGGGCGAAGGGCGAGAGCGCGGGCAATATTGATGCGCTGGCGCTGGCCTCCGGAGAACTCGTGGGGATGACGAGCGAGGGCTGATTCGTCCATTCCAACTTCAGCGAGAAGCTCGACGGCCTTGGCGCGGAGCGTGGCGCGATTGCGGCGGAAACCTGCGCCGATTGCGGCGGCTTCGTGGTGAATCACGAGCGGTTCGGTGACGATTTGCTCGATTTTCATGCGGGGATTGAGGGCGGCGTAGGGGTCTTGAAAGACGGGCTGCATCTGGCGGCGGAGGCTGTGCAGCTGGCCAGCCGTGGCCTGCGCGATGTCGATGCCGTCGACCAGAACCGTGCCGCGCGTGGGCTTGACGAGGCCCAGAATCATGCGCGCGACAGTAGTTTTGCCGGAGCCGGATTCGCCCACAAGGCCAAGGGTTTCGCCCGCTTCAATGGAGAGCGACACGTTCTCGACGACCGTCTGCGACTCGGTGCGCAGGCCGGCGCAACGGGGGTAGGTCTTTGAGACCGAGTTGACCTGCACCAGCGGCATGGGTTGATGGTAAACGGCGCCGTAGACGGGTGGGATGGGGGCCATCCAGTTGCCGGTTTTACGGGTGCTCCTGGGGGGTACCCCCCTCCCCTCCCCTGTTTTGGCTAAAATCCTCTAATGATTGAAGTTAGGCGATTCATCTTACTCTAAAATCGTCATAAAATTGGAGTTACGGGCAAAATCGCCTGAGCAAAGGAGTTGGGAGGAGCTTTTTCCGAGCTCTCAGCTATCAGCTTTCAGCTCTGAGCTTTGGCCTTGAGTCTCGAACCTTGGCCTTCTGCTTCCAGGTCCATTCTGTTTGGACTGGGCTGGAGGGTGAAGGACGATCCTAAAGATATTGTGCGCCGATTGGGGGTAATTATCTGCAAACTATTTTTAGGTGGTGATTTAAAGGAGATGTTGGGCGGCGGGTTTGTGGGTGGACGCGAGTTGATCGTTGCTTGTTGGGGGATTGGCGTTGCTTGCCTTTGATTCGGTGGTTTGTCTGTGGAGATTGGGAACAATCGGCAACGGCGCGTGTCCAAGCGCTCATGCGTCGAGGAAACTCAACGATGAGGGGCTTGCGTGCGAGGTCTTTCATTTCCAGGTCTCGAAGGCGGGGACTGGGGCACCCGGCAGACATGCTGTCAGAGTTTGTCGAGTTACTCGTAGTGGGCGTCCTGTAGATTGAGAAGTCGAAGATCATGCCGCTGCCCAAGCGAAGGAGCATCTTTCGTCTTCCCTTAACCAAGATTACTAATGTCAGTATATAATTCGTGGAAATCAAGTAATTCAACTTTTGCTAAGGTGTAGCGCACCACCACTTACCGGCTCGTGTCGAAGCGAGAGAAGTAGGATAGCAGTGATGAAAACAGCGCAATTAATGGCTACGGCACTGTTGGTTATCTGTTTGTCTGCCATGCAAGGCTGCGGAGGTAATGGGGCGTCATTGACTGTGACTCCAAAGCAGTCTGCACCGGTAATCACTGCGCAGCCTGTGAGCCAAACCGTCCAGTCTGGGCAGACTGCGACGTTCACCGTGACGGCCACTGGGTCACCAGCGCCCACTTATCAATGGCTGCTCAATGGCTCGCAGATCGCAGGAGCTACCAATGCATCCTACACGACTCCGGCTCTGACGACAGCGAACAGCGGAGCTATTTATACGGTAGCTGTAACGAACTCGGCCGGAGCAGTGACGAGTGGAAGCGCAACCCTCACTGTGACTCCAGCGCCGTCTGCGCCGGTGATCACTGTGCAGCCTGTGAGCCAAACCGTCCAGTCTGGGCAGACTGCGACGTTCGCCGTGACGGCCACTGGGTCACCAGCGCCCACTTATCAATGGCTGCTTAATGGCTCGCAGATCGGAGGAGCTACCAATGCATCCTACACGACTCCGGCTTTGACCACAGCGAACAGCGGAGCTGTTTATACGGTAACTGTAACGAACACGGCCGGATCAGTGACGAGTAGCGGCGCGACCCTCACTGTGACCAATATCGCCTCGGCAGTTCTTGCTCCGTCTGTGCTTGTGCTCACGGCGGCACAGGAGGCCTCTATCACGGCTGCTACACCGTCGTCCGTTACTTTTTCGCAAGCGGTTACGTTCGCGCCAGGGGCGGTAGTGCTTGGAGCGAGTCACCTATTCAAAGTGGTATCCAGCACGATCACTGGATCTCAGACGGTCGTGACGGTTACCGAACCGCAGCTTGGAGAACTCTTCACCAGCCTGATCGTTCAGGGGTCCTACTCAGCCGATCCGAGCATGGCCGTTCCGGCCGCGGCTGTTGCTGCGAAGGCATTAGGTACACGCGTACGGCCACTGACCACAGGAGGTGCCAACTATACGTTTAGCTGGCCTTTTACACTCAGCGACGGAGGCTTCTCGCTGAACTCAACTCTGACCTCTACAATCGGAGCCTTTGTAAATTACAGTTTCCAGAGCGGCACCTTGCAGCGGGGCGACCTGAATGTTACTGCCGACAGCCAGATCACACTCAACGAATCATTTTCCGCCCAGGCCACGGCATCGACCGAGCAAGAACTCGGATCAGTGACTATTCCAATCCCCGTTTCGGTTTTTGACTCTACTCTCGATAGCCTTGGAATCTATACGCTGGCGTTGAACATACCTGCATATGCCGGAGTTTCATTGCAGTCAGGCTTCGAGGCCTCTCTCAGTCAGACGCTGAATACCACAGGCGCTGTAAATCTCACTTACGATCCTAACAACGGACCTGCCGCGAGCAGCAGTTTTGCAGCGAGCTACTCGCCAAGCGCGCTTGCCCCTTCAGCACCCGCAGGGTCGCCGCTAGCAACGTTCACCGAGAACGGCAGTGTGTACGTTCGCATCGCGCCAGCGCTTTCTTTCGTGGATTCGCTTGCGTTGCTGGGAGTTGATACACGCATCTCGCTGGACGATGATGCTTCACTGCAACTCAATACCGGCACACCGCCATACTGTCTCAGCAACGATTTCAACGTTGACGCCTCGGCCAATGGGTTTTTCAAGGTCGCCGGCTTCGCTCCGATAACGACACCGACGTACTCGACCTCGCTTTATCAGGGTACGCCGCAGGCGATCGGGACTTGCAAGGCAGCGGCGGAGGTTTCGGCCCTGACGACCGCCGCAGAGCCTATTCCATATCGTGCCACTGTTCCGGTGAGTGTCACCGTCGCGCCAAGTGCATCCGATTCGCCGGTACCAGCTTCGGCACCAACCGGGAGCGTGACAGTTTTGGGCGGCGGTTCTGGATGCCAAGCGACACTCGCCGCGACTTCTGCAACCTCGGCGACAGCGAAGTGCAATTTATCGCCGCTTTCGGCGGGAGGCAGTGTTCCGGTCTCAGTGAATTATTCCGGAGACGCAAACTTCTCACCAGGCACTGCTCAGATCAGCTTAAATATCAGCGACTCACAGTACTCGTTGCTCGGAAGCCTTGTTACGTTGATTGAGGAGGATCCTTTGAATACTCCACTTACCCAAGCCGTCACGGTGCGAGCCGGCCCGGGAATTGCATTCTCCAGCGGCAACCTTTTGACGTTAAGCAACCAGCAGATTATTGGGTCTACCCTGCTGGTCGGTGAGACTTATATTGATGTGTCCTACACAGTTGCCGCGACTGCGGCCACGAGCTCGTTTAACGGGCCTGTTTTCACGTTCGGCGACGGTGCGCCGAGCATTCTCGGGTGTTCACTTGATCCGGCTAGCACCTACACTTCGGCTCAGGTTGGGATCTCATGCACTACAGATGAGGTTTTTATCAACGGATCTGGAATATCGACGACGCCGGGCAGCGACATCCTCGTTGACCTGCAGTTGGGCCCCCCTGCTCAGTAGGTGGCCTATGGCCATCACGGTTTTCGCGCGCTTCGCTATCGGAATGCCCGGAGCACATAGGGGGGCGCCGCATTCCGTTGTCCTCCGATGGCATTGTCTTTCGTTCCGGCCGCCGAGCCGGATGACCTTTTACTCCATGCCGATGACGAGGGGTTGGCGGGGGGAATCTTGGTGGGTGGGGGTGCGGGCTTCTTCTGCGAGGCGCTTGGGTTTTTCTTCGCCGTCGAGGACGCGGAAGACGCCTTCGGCGAGGGCTTGCAGTTCGTCTTCGCCGGGATAGACGTGGACGGGGGCGATCCATCCTAGATAGCTGCGCAGGCTCTGGACGACGCGTGCGGAGTGGGCCATGCCGCCGGTGAGCAGTACGGCGTCTGCTTTGCCTTCAAGGACGGCGGCCATGGCTCCGGCTTCTTTGGCGATCTGGTAGACCATGGCGCGAAAAACTTCAGATGCGCGCTGGGCGGCTTGGCGATCGTTTGGGGTCGCATCGGGTCAGCACTCATATTGATGCGGCGCTCGACTTCTTCAAGGTCGCGGGTGCCGAGGTAGGCGTAGAGGCCTCCGTCGCCAAAGATTTTGTGGTCGATCTCCTTTTGCGCGAAGCGGCCGCCGAAACAAAGTTTAATAAGGGCGCGGGCGGGCAGGCCTCCCGTGCGGTCGGGACCGAAGGGACCTTCGTCGATGGTGTTGCTGTCGATTTGGCGGCCCTGGGCGTGCGCCGAGACAGTGATGCCGCTGCCCATGTGGACGACGACAAGATGGAGAGACTGGTAGGGACGGGCTTGTTCGCGGGCAAAGCGGCGGGCGACCGCGCGGGTGTTGAGGACATGGCCGATGGGCGAGCGCTCGATGAGCGGCGAGCCGGAAAAGCGGGCGCAGGGTTGCCACTCGTCGGCGGTGACGGGGTCGACGATGTAGGCGTTGACGCCGGCGGATTGGGCAAAGCGGAGCGCGAGGAGAGCTCCGAGGTTGGAGGCGTGCTCGCCGCGGCGGGCGAGGCGGAGCTCTTCAACCATGGCTTCGTCGACGAGGTAAGTGCCGCAGGTGACGGGGGGCAAGAGTCCTCCGCGGCCGGCGACAGCGGCGACCTGGGAGGGCTGATAGGCAGAGTCGGCGAGGGCGTGGGCGACGATTTCGGTTCGATAGTCGAGGCGGGCGATCATGGGTCGGTCGCCGAAGCGGGCCAATTCCTCGTCGCCGTGGCGGATGGTGCGAACCCACTGGGCGCCGTGGCGGGAGTAGAGGCCGAACTTGGTGGAGGTGGAACCGGGGTTGATGGCCAGGACCTGGGTGCGGGGGTGGGAGCCGTACGCGGAGCCGAGTTCGGATTGGGGCAAGACGGGGTCCGGCAAGCGACACCTCTGGGACGAACAGCCAGCATTTACAGCGAACCCGAGTGTACGCCGGGGTTGGAGGCAAATGCAGGGGCGGCCGTCACAGTTATCGGAAAATGGAGCAGAACGGGGCGGGATGGGGCAATTTCCGGTTGACCGCAAATGATTTAGCGGTATTTTTCCAAATCCGTGCTACACTCAGTGCAACTGTAGAATTCGATCTGAAGTTCTTGCCTGTTCCGGTTACCGCCTACACGCAACACTTCCACATTGCGTTCGCGGTAAATCAGTAATGAGGAGCACCACAATGGAACAAGGCACAGTGAAATGGTTCAATGACGCCAAGGGTTTTGGATTTCTTAGCCGTGAAAACGGAGAGGACGTCTTCGTGCATCACACCGCCATCCAGTCGAACGGATTCCGTTCACTGCAGGAGGGCCAGCGCGTCCAGTTCAACGTAACCAAGGGCCCCAAGGGCTGGCAGGCAGAGAACGTTCAGGTTGTCTAAGGGTTAATCCCGCGGCACCGGTACGCGAAACAAAGATCGGTTCGAGAAAACAAAGACCGGTTTGAGAAGCAAAAGAAGAGGGATGGCAAATCTGCTGTCCCTCTTTTTGCGTTTGGCGGAGATTTTGCGATCCGGAGCGTAAGGAGTGCAGCAAAAAACCCGTTCACTCTGGAACGGGCTCTTCAGCTGGAAACGGATGACTGGGCGCTCGGATCAGGCGGCAGGCTTGAGGCTTTTTACGCTGACCTGGGGAATGGCGGGATGCAGGCCGTCCTTGCTGGTCTCGTGGGTGCCGAGGTATTGCAGGACGTCATTAATGGAGTCTTCGAAGCGGGAACCGGTTTTATGTGTTGCCTTTACGCCCTTTGAGACGAGCTGGCAGACTTCAAAACGGTTCATACCCTGGGCAAGGGCTTTATGGATTTGGTTGGAACGCATGACGAACTCCGGCGAACAAGGTGATTGTTGCGTGGAGGAACTGAGCTCGTCAGAAGCAATGAATGAAGGCCGGCGCCGAGCAAGGCTGGGGAAGAAATCTGTCCCTATTCAATTGTACGCTGGAAATGAATGAATCTCCGGTCATAATGCGGGCCGAGGGCCAGATGGGAACTGCGGGGCGCGCTTTCACGGGTGCAGAATCCCTGTTATTCTTAAGGTCGCAGCGCCCGGGAAACGGGCATGAGCGAAGAGATTCGAGCGAAAGAGGTTATACGTGGCGGACACCACCAAAGTAGAAGACAAGCTGGAACGCAAGAAGCTGAAGCGCGCAGCGCGGAAAAAGGCGGCTCCGAAGGCGCCCCGCACCGGAGCGCGCGGCGAGAAGAAGAAGAAGGTCAAGAAACTCGCACGCGGCCAGTCGAAGCGTTAAGAGCGGTTGCCGGCTTCCAGGTTCTAGCTCCTCGTGATTCCTGCCAGGGCAACGGTTCAGGCGGGATTGAGTAGAGTTAGAAGCTGGAAGCGCAAAACTGGAAGCTGCCCTACCGAAGCTCCTCCCCTTCCAGATGGACTCGATTCTGAGACAAGATCCCGCGGGCGGAGCGCCTGCCCAGGGACGTGAGGAGAACTGAACTGCCCAGTCAACTGCTTGCCCGCAAATCGATCGACAAGCTCATCCGGGAATCGGAAGAGCCTGGGCGCTCGCTGAAGAAGAGCCTGGGGCCGTGGTCGCTGACGGCGCTTGGCATTGGCGCGGTGATTGGCTCGGGGATTTTTACCGTCATTGGAACAGCGATGGCCGGCCAGAAGTTCGATGAGCCATCGATTGGCGCAACGCCTCTGATTCACTGGCTGATTACGCATTCGGCGATGGCGGGGCGGCCGGGGGCGGGGCCGGCGCTGTCGCTGTCGCTGGTGCTGGTGGCGATTGTCTGCGCGTTCACGGGGCTTTGCTACGCAGAGCTCTCGTCGATGATTCCGATTGCCGGATCGGCTTACACCTACACGTACGCGACGCTGGGCGAGCTGGCGGCGTGGATCATCGGGTGGGATCTGATTCTGGAATATGCCTTCAGCAACATGAGCGTGAGCGTGGGCTTTGCCGCGCACATTGTGGATTTGCTGGACTGGTTCAACCTGCATCCGCCGCTGATGTGGATCTCTCCGGCGTATCTGCCGACGGGGTTGCAGGACCTGGCCGGGAACGATCTCTACAAGCCGGGATGGCACTTCGGATTCAACGTGCCCGCATTCCTGGTGGTGATGATTCTGACCGTGATCCTGGTGCGGGGGATTCGCGAGTCGGCGCGGGCCAACAACATCATGGTGCTGGTGAAGATTGCGGCGATCCTGGTGTTTGTGTTTGCGGGCGCCAGTTTTATCAAGCCGCACTACTGGCATCCTTTTATGCCGAACGGGTGGACGGGCGTGCTGACGGGCGGCTCGATCATTTTCTTCACTTATATTGGATTCGATTCAGTTTCGACGGCGGCGGAGGAGTGCAAGAATCCGCAGCGCGATATGCCGATCGGGATACTGGCGACTCTGGTGGCGTGCACGATTCTCTATGGCGGCGTGGCGATTGTGTTGAGCGGGATTGTGCCGTGGCAAAGTGTGATGGGCGACGCTGCGCCGGTGGTGAACGCGCTGAAGAGGATGTCGCTGCTGCCGGGCGGCGGAGGGCTGCACTGGGTGCGGCTTTTTGTTCTGGTTGGCGCGCTGATGGGGATGATTTCTTCGATCCTGGTGTTTCAGCTGGGCCAGGCGCGGGTGTGGTTTGCGATGTCGCGCGATGGGCTGCTGCCGGCGGTGTTCAGCAAGATTCACGCGCAGTTCCGCACGCCGGCGATTTCGACCTGGGTGGCGGGATTTGTGGTTGGAATTCCGGCCGGGCTTTTGGACATTGGCACGGTGTCGAACCTGTCGAACATCGGCACGCTGTTTGCGTTTGTGCTGGTCTCGATCGCGGTGCTGATTCTGCGCTATCGCGAGCCGGAGCGGCCGAGGGGCTTCCGCGCACCACTGGGGCCGCTGTTTCCAGTACTCAGCATCATCTTCTGCATTGTGCTGATGATGGGGCTGGAAGTGATGACGTGGGCGGCCTTTTTCGCATGGCTGCTGATGGGGCTGCTGATCTACTTCTTCTATAGCCGTTTCCGGTCGGAGTTTGCGCCGAAACGGTAAAGCTCCGGGTCGATTCGACCTGATGATTGCGGTTCAAGCTGCGGGCTTTCGGGTCAACACCTCTCGTCCATCCGCGAGAAGAGTAAAATTTCAGCGTGCGGTTCCCATTCCTCATCCCGGCGTTGTACCTGGCTTTTTCTGGTGCGCCTGCCTTACCTGGCCAGGCTGCTGCTTCTGCCGGTTGCTCTCTTGAAAAGGGATATTACCACTGCGATCAAGCTGCTTTTCGAGCGGCGCTCAACGAAGCTAAAACCGTGGCAGTCGAATCCCGGCCGTTTGATCAGTCAACCACGGATTCACTCGATAGGCTGGCTCGAGCGCTGGGCAAGTCAGAAGTTTCGAGCCCCGCCGATCTGACGTTCGTGTTGATAAGAACTCAGGCTGCGGGCATCTCCTATGGTCCGAGCGGTCGTGAACTGGCTTCGTTTCTGGTTTACTCGCGCGGAACGCAAGAAACAGGAACGCAACTGATTTGGGTGGAAACCTTCGACGGCGAGCCGGATATGGCGTGGCCGATTGTGGTCTACGACATCATTCGACAGTTCAGGTCGCGCCTGAGGTAAACGCTGTTGTCCAATTGCGGGCGTGGCTTGCGTGGAAGAGCCGCGGATCATTCCAAAGGGTGGAATTCGCATCTACTCCGCGAAGCCATTAAACTGAAGCTGTGACAGCCATACAGGAATTCATTCGGCGCCTGCCCAAGGCAGAGTTGCATCTCCACATGGAAGGGACGATTACGCCGGCGACGCTGGTGGAGCTGAGCACGCGCCACGACGCCGAGCCGATTACTCTTCCGGAAGCAGAAGCGCTCTACCGCTTTACGGACTTCACGGGGTTTCTGCTTGCCTTCAAGGCTGTCTGCGGACAGTTGATCGGTCCGGACGACTATGAGCTGGCCGCATGGCGCATGATGCAGCACCTCGCCGAGCAAGGCGTGGTTCATGCGGAAGTTTTTGTATCGGTCGGGGTTGTCTACCACTGGGGCACGGAGTCCGTCGAGTTTGAACCGATCTTTGCAGGCATGGAACGCGCGCGCGAGCGGGCGGCACGGGAGCTGGGCCTGTCGCTCTACTGGATCTTCGATGCGGTGCGGCATTTTTCAGTGGAAGAAGCGGAGCGCGTCTTTCTGAAGGCGGCCGAGATGCGCGCGCAGTACCCGTCGATTATTGGCATTGGCCTGGGGGGCGACGAACGCATCACCGGCTCGGAGCCATTTCGCGAGCTTTATGCGCAGGCGCGCGAGGCGGGACTGCGGCTCACGAATCACGCCGGCGAAACAACGGGTCCGGAAGCGATTCGCGAGGCGCTCTCGATCGGCTCGGAACGCATCGGACACGCGTTCTCTGCCGGACGCGATTTTTACCTGCTGCAGGATCTGAAAGAGCGGGGCACGGGACTGGAGTTGAATCCTACTTCAAATGTCCGCACAGGCGTGTGCGGATCGTTTGCCGTGCATCCTTTGCGGAAATATTTTGACGCGGGACTGCTGGTGACGATCAACTCGGACGATCCGGCGTTTTTTGGTTCGGACCTGGAGAACGAATACTTGCTGGCGCACACGTTGCAGGCGTTCAACCGTGACGAGTTGCGCCAACTCGCGTCCAATTCAATAGGCGCCAGCTTTCTTCCCGAATCGGACAAAGCTCTCTGGATTTCCCGAATCGAGCAAACGGGGTAAACAAATCCACAAGCGCCGCGACCCGCGATGTGGGCCAGTAAATATGAAACTGGGGTATCATGGTGGTGCAGGAGGCTGCGCTCGTCATGTTTAGTGAATCTGAAAATCTAGTGCCGACCGAAGAGGTCCAGTCCGAAGAAAAAGAAGAGTCGAAGGCCCTGCGCATCATCGGCTGGTTCTCGGTTGGAATTGCTGTTGCCGCGATTGGACTCTATATTGGCGCGGAACTGCGCAACCGCTATAAGTTCAAGAAGCGCACTCCTTATGATTTTTATGCCAACGCGGGCGAGGCTCATGCCAGCGAGTTCGGCGTCGGCATTTAAATAGATATCCCTCCCTCCGAATGCAGAGATGCCGCCCTTGGGCGGCATTTTCTGCGTTTGGGCTGTGTGACGGCGGACACGCCTCAGCGCTCATCGGCCGGGAGCTTCGGAAGCAGATTCAATCGAGCTTGGGGTGCAGTTTGTGAAAGCCTGTCGCCTGCTGATAGGCGCGGGCAAAGGCGGCCAGTTTCGCATCTTGATAATGACCGGCGAGAAATGTAAGCGAGACGGGCGTGCCTGGGCCGCCGATGTCGTCGTGATTGCCGTCGTCGACGGCCGGGGGTGCGGGAGCGTCTGCGCCGCGCAACCCGTTGGGAAGAATCAGCGCAGGATGGCCGGTGAGGTTGGTTGCGGTGAGTTGCGTGTCGGTGGAGGGGGTCACGATGATGTCAACATTTTGGAACAAGGCCGACATCTGGCGGATGGCGAGAGTGCGGGCGCGGTTGGCCTGAATGTACTCCACCGCGGGATAAAAGCGCGCGACGCGGAAGGCATTGGGCCAATCTTCGATTCCCTGCTCGGTGAGCAGACTGTCGCGGCCGGTCATGGTGAGTTCGTCGAAGGCCGCGGCGGCCTCAGCGGTGAGCAGTGGGACCATGGCGTCCCATGGGAGATTCGGCAGCTCAACCGGGATGAGATTGACGACCATGGTGCGGAGCTTGTCGAGCGCGGCCTGCTCGTAGCGGCGATCGTAGTCGCGGCGGGCGCGTGCGGCCTGTGCGGCGGCGTTGCGCCTTTCGCGTTTCTTCTTTTGATCGTCGGTTTCGTTGGGCGGGGCTTCGGCGAGCTGGAGCGGCGGGTCCGGGTCGAACTCGCTTTTGAGAAAGCCAATGCGGAGTTGCTTCCAGTCGAGGCTCGGGTCCCATCGGAAATCGGCGGGGTAGACGGAAGTGTCTTTGCCGTCGGGGCCGTGAATGGCTTCAAGGACCAGGGCGCAATCTTCGACCGAGCGAGCGATGGTGCCTAGCTTGTCCATGGTCCAACTAAGGGCCATGGCGCCGGTGCGGGGCACAAGGCCGAAGGTGGGACGCAGGCCGGTGTCGCCGCAGCGGGTTGAGGGCGAGGAGATGGAGCCAAGCGTTTCAGACCCGAGGGCAAAAGCGACGCAACCGGCGGCGACTGCGCTGGCTGATCCGGCGGAGGAACCGCTGGAGCCTTGAGATGGATTCCAGGGATTGCGTGTGCGTCCGCCAAACCATTTGTCGCCCATCGCCAGCGCGCCCAGGCTGAACTTGGCAACGAGCACGGCTCCGGCGTCATCGAGGCGCTGAACGACAGTTGCGTCTTCGTCGAAGGATTGATGTTCGAATCCGCCTGCGCCCCATGTGGTGGGGTAGCCTTTGACGGCAAGCAAATCTTTTGCGCCCCAGGGGATGCCGTGGAGGGGACCGCGATATTTGCCGGCGGCGATCTCAGCGTCGGCGGCTTTGGCTTGGGCTAAGGCGCGCTCTTCAGTGAGCGAGATAACGAAATGCAGATTGGGATCGTAGCGCTTGAGGCGGGCCAGGTACATCTTTGTAAGAGCAAGCGAGTTGATCTTGCGAGCACGGAGCAGGGCGCCAAGTTCAACGATCGTGGCAAAGGCAAGGTCTTCAAGGTTGGCTGGCGCATCGGGAACAGGAACAACCACATCATCGAATCCAGGCATGGCCACGGCAGGAGCCGGCAGCTCCGCACCTGCCGGCATCGGATGGAAGACGTACGCCGGTGGAACGGAGTTGGGAATCTTGAGTGCGCGAATGGTGTCGTAACCATCGCGCTGGCCGTTGAGCCCGTAGAGCATCATCTTCTTCTGGTCTTCGGTGAAGGGGCCGACGCCGGCGAGCGTGGCAGCTTGGTCGATCATGTCGGAAGTTATCTTCGCGAAGTTCTTTTGGCTTGCCTTCGGACGCGGCGGCATCCTGGGCTTTCGCGGCGAGGGTGTACAGAATGCCGGGGAGCAATGGAGACGCGATGCCGGCGCGGCTGCAGGCAGCAAGAAATCCTCGACGGTCGATTGTCATGGCCGTTTGTCCTTTGCGGAGGGAGATTCCCTCTCGCAAACTATAACGGACGCGGCTGGCGAGACTCCCTTCGTTTCTCTGGAAAGTGATGGGAAACGATGGGAGTCTTCGTATTCGATCGCGGAATTTCCCGCGCGTTGCTTAGAAGCGCAAAACAAGTCCGGAGGAGACGCGGCCATTCTGGTTGACAATGCCGTGGACGGTTGCGTCGCTGGATTGGAAATTTGTGTTGTAGAAGTCTCCGGTGATGCGCCAGGCGAGGGCGCGCGTGAGGCCAACATCAAGTCCAGCGCCGACGGCCACGGCAAAGGTCGAATCGGATTTGAGCGAGGGAATGACCTGCTGATTGAGGTGCGAGCTGCCCACGAGGCCATGAACAAAGAGGGTGGAGCGACCGAAGTGCGCGGAGAGTTGCGGACCCGCCAAAAAGAAATAGCTGTGCGGATTGAAGTTGGGACCGTCGTTGCGATAGTCGCCCGAGACATCTCCCTTGATGCCGAGCCACCTGCCGAAAACGGGCACGGGAACGCGCAGCGAAGCGTCCCAGCCGTTCATGCCGCCGCTAAAGGGATTGGAGTCGGTTTGGTCGTAGGGGCGCAGAACACGGGAGAAGCCGCCATAGAGTTCGTAGTTAGGCGGGGGACCGTCGTTGATGCTTCGGACTTGCGCACCGAGGCCGGCGGGGGCGGCCAGAGCAAAAGAGAGCAGGAGCGAAAAAAGGAGCTTCTGAATCATGCAGTCACCTCGGGAACCTGAAATGAAACCAGGGCAAGAGGAAAGCAGTGGCACAGAGACGCAAAAGCGCGCGGGATGGGCTCTTATCGCGCTTCTTCATCGAGCTTCAGAGTTAGATGCAGATCACGGGCTGGAGTTAGCAGCGGGATTGGGCCGACGACGAGATGAGATGCGAAAGAAAAAGCAGAAAACGGTCTTGACATATTCTTATATGAGCATGTATTGTTTCGAATATGGCAAGGGCAGCAACAACCTCGGACGCGTTTAATGCAGTAGCGGAGCCGCGGCGGCGGGAGATTCTGAGCTATCTGGCCGTGCAGGAGCGGCCGGTGGGCGAGATTGTGACTGCGCTGAAGATCGATCAGCCGTCGGTTTCAAAACACCTGGGAGTTTTGCGCAAGGTGGGGCTGGTGCGGATGCGCTGCGACGGGCGGCACAAGTATTACCGCACGAACGGCGCAGCGATCAAGCCGGTGTACGACTGGGCAAGCGAATTTGAAAAGTTCTGGCAGCACCAACTGGTGCGCGTGAAGGAACGCGCAGAGCAAAAAGCGGGCCACGGCAAGTAGATCCCCAATCCCCACTACCAACCGAAGAAAAAACAAGGAGGAATCATGACTCAGACATTGGCGGTTAACGAGAATATGACGCTGGAGATCAAGCAGGAAATGCACGTGCATGCGTCCCTGGAAACAACGTTTGAGGCGCTGCTGGAACAGATTGGCCCCTACAACGAACGCGGCGCCGGCGACCCGATGCCGATGGTGCTTGAAGCGTGGCCGGGCGGGCGCTGGTATCGCGACCTGGGCAACGACAACGGCCACTTCTGGGGCCATGTGCAGGCCATCAAACGGCCTACGCTGCTGGAGATTTGCGGACCGCTGTTCGCGTCGTATCCCTTGTTGTCGAACGTGCAATACCGGTTGACGGAAAAAGACGGCGGCACGCTGATCAGCTTCCACCATAAGGCGCTGGGCCAGATCGACGACCAACACAGAGAAGGCGTGAGCAAGGGCTGGATGTCGATTCTTGAGCGGATCAAGGAACGCGCGCAGGGCAAGTAAGCAACGCACATCGTGGACATCTAACGCTTTTCGCGGAAGGCGCGACCAGCATGAGGAGTCTTGCGGCAATTTTCTGAAATTCAACTTTCCCAAAACGTCAGATTTTCGAAAACAACAAGGAGGTTCGTCATGACCATTGCAGAGACTTTTCTAGCCGAGTTTGAAGAGCAAGCTCCCATCACGCGGAGGTTTCTTGAGCGTGTGCCGGAGAATAAGCTGACCTGGAAGCCGCACGAAAAATCAATGACTGTAGGACAGCTTGCACACCATATTTCATGGGTGCCTGCGGGAATCGTTCAATTTGTTTCGGCCAATCCGGCGGAGGCGCCAAGCAATTTCGAGTTTCCGCAACCAGCAAGTGTGGCGGAGGTTCTGAAGACCTTCGACGAGGGCATTGTGACGGTACGGAGCCTGTTGCCCACGTTCAGCGACGCGGCGATGAAGGAGACCTGGCGGATGACGTCCGGGGAATATGAAGTGATGGCTCAGCCGCGCAGTGAGTTTGTGCGTAATGTCATGTTCAGCCACATATACCAGCATCGCGGCCAACTGGGCGTGTACCTGCGCCTGTTGAATATCGCGGTGCCTTCGACGTGGGGACCGAGCGCGGATGAAAAGCCGGCCTGGATGCAGCATGCGGAATTGGTGATGTAGGCAGCAATTCCAGGATTGCTGAATCCTGGTTCAATTTGTGCGAGGTTGCCACGGGACTGAAATGTGCTTTGCTTTCGAGGGAACGCGCTTGCGTTGCCTGCGAAGCTAGACATTTCAGTCCTTGTCTTTTTCGGTGATCTGGTTGCCGGCGAGGCGCTCGAGCTGGTTGCGCCAGTCGAGGGATTCGATGAAGGTTTTGGATTCGCGCCAGCCGGGCTCGACGATGACGCGGAGTTCGAGAAAGACGCGGGTGCCAAGCAGAGACTCGATCTGAATGCGAGCACGGGTGCCGATGGCTTTCAGTTTCGATCCGCCTTTGCCGATGAGGATGGCTTTTTGTCCGTCGCGCTCGCAGTAGATGGCGGCAGCGATGCGGGTCAAGGGCAGGCGGGCAGGCGCCTGCCCCTTCTTCCGTGGTGGCGCTGCCGGTTCCGGTTCTTCGAATTGCTCGATGACGACAGCCGAGGCGTAGGGAACTTCCTCGCCCGTTTCAATCAGGATGGTTTCGCGAATGAGTTCGGCGACCATGAAGCGCTGGGGCTGATCGGTGTACTGGTCTTTGGGGTAGTAGCGCTCGCCCTCAGGCAGGGCGGCTACGATTTTGCGGATGAGGATGTTGAGGCCGTCGCGCTTGCGGGCGCTGACGGGAATGATCTCGGCAAAGTTGAACTGGCGGGTGAGCGAATCGATGAGCGGCAGGAGCTGATCTTTCTGCACCAGGTCGATTTTGGTGAGGACGAGGAAGACGGGGCAGTCGAGCCTGCGGATGAGGCCGAAGAGGAACTCGTCTTCGCTGGCCCAGGTGCCGTGGGCACTTTTCACTCTATTTTCTGGATTGGGAATATTCGGGCTTAAAGGTGAGTCCTCGTGTATTTTGGCCTCTGGGGAATCCGGATTCTCTGCGACTGGAACTACCGGGGCGACTTCTTCGAGTTGAACGCGGCGGGTTGCGTCCATTAACACCAGCACAACGTCGCGGGCTTCGAGGGCTTCATAGACCTCCTGCAACATGCGGCGGTCAAGCTGCGTGCCGGGCTTGTGGACGCCGGGTGTATCGACAAAAACGATTTGCGCGGCAGGATTTGTGTTTTTGTGCGCGGGCACCTCGACCACGCCCATGATGCGGTTACGCGTAGTTTGCGGCTTGGCGGTGACAATGGCCACCTTTTCGCCGGTGAGGGCGTTGAGCAGGGTGCTTTTGCCGACGTTGGGCCGGCCGAGAATGGCGACGAATCCTGATTTCAAAGCGATGGGGATTCTCCTGCTTTCTATTATCGCGGATTGCGGCGTGGGACGTTTGCTGCGGAAATTGGATCGGGCCCTGGCACGCGCGTTGATATGATCTCCGCATGATTGTCGAAGGCAGAACCGAACGGCTGATTCTGCGCCCGCACGAGCTGGCCGATGCTGAGCAGATTCAGGCGCTGTTTCCGCAGTGGGAGACGGTGCGCTTCCTGATGAACCGGGTGCCGTGGCCTTATCCGCCGGATGGCGCGATGATGTATATACGGGACATTGCGCTGCCACAGATGGAGCGGGAAGAGGCGTGGCACTGGACGATTCGCCTGGCGGCGGAGCCGGAGCGGATCATCGGGTCGATCTCGCTGATCAGGGGATCGCAGGACAATCGCGGCTTTTGGCTGGGGCCCCAGTGGCGTGGGCAGGGGCTGATGAGCGAGGCCTGCGTATGGGTGAACGACTTCTGGTTTGGGGCGCTCGGGTTCGAGGTGCTGCGGGTTTCAAAGGCGGAGGGGAATGCGGCATCGCGGCGCATCTCTGAAAGCGAAGGGATGCGGCTTGTGGGGCATGGGGAGAAGGACTATGTCTCCGGCCACTTGCCGTCGGAGATTTGGGAGATTACGGCGGAAGAGTGGCGAGCGTGGAAGGCGCGTTGAAATCTGCTGGCCCTGGCTAAAGGCATGGCTCGCGTGTGAGGATATTGCGTTGAACAAATTTGGTTGATGTCTGCAATGGAGGAATTACCGTGATTGGAAGGAAGACCAATTTTCGCAGCTTGGCCGCGTATTCGGTTTTCGTGGCGATGTTCCTTGCTTCTACCGTTGCTTCAATCGCCGCTCAGCAACCGGCAGCGCAGGCAGCGCCGATTACTGCTGCGGCTACGGACGCCGCTCCGACACTTGAATTTGTGTTTGAAGAAGTGGTCACGCTGGACAAGGCCGTGAATGTGGGTGATACGCCGCTTGGCCATCGCATGTATATCCCGATTACCGGCGGCACGGTGAAGGGACCAAAATTCAACGGCAAGGTTTTGCCGGGCGGGTGGGACTGGCAACTGCATTTGCCGAATGGTTGCGGGTCGCTTGCGGCGAACTACATGATTCAGGCCGACGACGGCACGATAGTGAATGTTTCAAACAAAGGCTTCTTCTGCGCGGGCGCGGGCGGAGGGAAATCGCTATGGAGCCCGACGTTTGAAGCGCCGATTGGACCCTATGGCTGGATGAACAGCGGCGTATTTGTGGATGTGCTTTCAATCGGTGGAAGCCCGGATCATCCCGCGGTGCGCATCCGGTTTTATCAGGCGAAGTAGGATTTTGCGATAAGGGCAAGACGCTGCGCGGGTTCGGCGAAGGTTCGAGCCGGCGCGCTCAGTTGTTGCAGCGGCTTTGCTCTCTATTCAGGGGTCGGGGGTGCTCAGATTTACCAGATGTATGGCGCCAGGTGATACCTGACCTTCAAGCAGTATTCCGTATAGCCGGGCAGACTCGTTTGCAGGAACCTCTCCTCATTCAAGAGTCGAAGCACGATGACGAGCGTCATTGGAATCGACATCAGGATTCCCCACCATGATCCGAGGGCTATTGGTGTGGCAAAGAGCATAACAAGCGCACCGGCATACATTGGATGGCGAACGTATGCGTAGAGGCCGGTGGAGATAACTCGCTGGTCGGGGGCTACTTCGATGGTCGCCGAAGTGAAAGTGTTCTCTTTGTAGACGAAGAAGACAGCCAGGAAGCCAAGCGCCACCAGGGCGTCAGCCGCAATCACGCACACGGACGGCACGTGCGACCAATGAAGACGGTGATCGAGAGAAGGCAGGACCAGGGTCCCGATGAATGCCAGCGAGGCAAGGACCTGAATCGGCTTTTGAATCGCTTCCTTTTCGGCACGCGGACCGGCCTTTACGCGGCTTTCGAGCAGCTTGTGATCGTGCTTCCAAAGATAGACCGTGGTGAGAGCCGAGGCTGCGGCAAAGATGATCAAGTAGACCCACGCCTGCCAGAAATTGAGCGTCCATGCGGGAAGAAAGAGCGCCGCTCCCATGAACACGACAAGTTGCATGAATCCGAAGACGGTTCTGCCGGCGAGACTTTTCACATAATCAGTCTAAGATTCCCGTGAGCCTGTGCGAGCAGAATCTGGTTGCCGGGCCGAAATTCAAGTCGAGGCTGTTGCGGCAGTTTTTGCATCGGGCGGAAAGACGCGCAGCCGGTCGACACGGCGATCGGTGGAGACAACAATCTCGATACGCAGGCCGATAGGCTCGAGCATGACGACTTCGCCGGCCAGCGGAATGCGGCCTTCGATTTCGCTGACCAAGCCTCCGAGAGTTGTGGCTTCGTACTCTTCGCCTAACTCGACTGGCTCGCCGATGAGATCGGAAAGCTGATCGACGGGGAAGTTGCCGGGAACGAGCCAGACGCCGTTTGGCTCTCGCTGCGGCTCCTCGATAGGCGTTTCGGTCTCGTGCTCGTCGCGGATGTTGCCGACGATCTGCTCGAGCAAATCCTCAATCGTGACCAGGCCAGAGACACCGCCGTACTCGTCGATGACGATGCGCATGTGCTGTTTTTCGCGCTGCATTTCGCGCAGCAACTCGTAGCCGCGCTTGGTTTCAGGGACGAACACAGCCGGGCGCTGGATGCTGGCGACGAGGCGGGTGCGGGCTTCTTCGTCGGTGATCTGCAGCAGGTCGTGGGCGAAGGCGATGCCGGTTACGTTGTCGAGCGTGCCGGAGAAAACGGGGACGCGGGAAAAGTTGTGCTCGCGGAGTTGCTCGAGGAACTGCTCCAATGTGATGGCCCCGGAGACGGCGAAGACGGCGGGGCGCGGGGTCATGACTTCGCGCACCAGCAGGTCGCCGAACTCGACGGCGGAGCGAACCAGGTCGCGATCGCTCTCTTCGAGAATTCCTTCTTCTTCACCGGCTTCGAGCAACGCCTCAACATCGACGGCGGCTTCTTCTTCTTCGCTGACGGGCGGCTCCGCGAGAGAGGCAATGGAATAGAAGAACCTGACGAAGACGGTGATGGGGGTCATGAGCCAGAGCAACAGGCGAATGGGCCAGACGAGCGGCGCGACCCAGCGGCCTTGGGTGCGGTTGAAGAACAGCGAAGGCAGAAGCTGGCTGCAAAAGACGATGACCAGCACCATGATGAGTGCGGCCTGGGCGATTTCGCCATAGGTAGGCGGGCCGAGATGAGGGGCGCGGTCAAAGAGGACTGCACCGAGGACCAGCGCGATGGCGCCGAGCGTGACCTGCTGCAGGGCAGTTGCGCAGAGGGCGGCGTGGTCGCGGGTGAGGCCGAGCTGCGGCTCGACGATTTGTTCCCAGGCGTCGAGATCTTCCTGCACTTCGCGGGAGAGGATCTTGCCGAACTCGGAGTAGACGCGACTCATGTAGGAGGCCAGGGTTTCAACCGCGGCCAGCAGGACAAGAGCGGCGACGACGAGAGGCGTCATGGGCGGGCACCTGCGGAGCGGACCTTTGCTGCTTTCTTAGCTGGCATGGGTTTGGGAGCTGCGCGCTCGATCAGGCCCTGGGGCAGGCGGAGGCGCGCGCGGAGCAGGCGCTCGCGGCGCGCCATCTCTCCCGTGTCGGCCTCGTGGTCGTATCCGGCCAGATGGAGCAGGCCGTGGAGGATGAGGATTTTGATTTCTATGGAGAGCGAATGGCCTTGTTCCGCGGCCTGGCGCTGGGCGGTGGGGACACTGATGGCGAGATCGCCGGCAATTTTCTCGGGGCCGGGTGCACTTGCGTCGGCCGGGAACGAGAGCACGTCCGTGGCCTTGTTTTTGCCGCGAAAGCGGCGGTTGAGACTGCGGATTGCGGGGTCGGAGGTGAGCAGGACGGTGACCTGTCCGCGGAGCCCGATGGCCGCCTGCGCTTGCGTGAGAAAGCGGCCCAGGGTGCGGGCGGTGGGCAGGCTTGGATCGGTGGGCTGCGCTGGCGCGCTTTTCCGCTTCACCGCTTTTGAGGGCGGCGCGGGGTCTGGGTCCAGATCTGGGTCGAGGAGAATCATGGTGCGCGGGGCCGCTGTTTGCTTCAGCTCCGGGTCTGGTTTGATGATACGCGAAATCGCGGGCGCGCACTGAAGGCTATACGAAAGATCAAAACGGGCTCCAGGCCAGCTTGCGACCTGAACTCTACGCGAGCTTGCGGCCTAAACGCCGTGCCTTCTCGCGGATACCCGCTGAAAGCTCCTGATGCGGCTTGTGGGCAGCCAGTCCGATCCAGAGGCGGCCTACGGTTTTGGCACCAAGCATTTGCGCTGTCAAACGCAGGGCCTTGGCCGCTCCGGTGGCGAGGGGAATAAAAATTCCCGGCGCGGCGGACGAACTGATTAGTACGGCCTTTTTGTCGAGCTTTGCTTTGCGGCCTTTGGGAGCGTTCTGTCCCCATGGCCAGTAGGCGGAACCCACGAGCCGCTCCATGAACCTGCGGAAGATGGCGGTGACGTTGTAGCAATTGACGGGCGCGCCAAGGACGACGGCGTCGGCCTGGTCGATTGCCTGGAGCATGGGCTCGAGATCGTCGTGCAGCTTGCACTTGCCGCGCTCAACGCCGGGGGCCTGCATGCACTCGCGGCAGTTGGTGCAGAACTCAATGTGCTTTTCGCCCAGATAGAAGGTGACCGTCTCGGCGCCCTTTTCGCGTGCGGCGGCCATGACCTCTTCGACAGCGCTTTCAATTGTTCCGCCCTTTCGGTAACTGCCCACGACGGCCACAACTTTGGTGATCATCTTGCGCCCTCCACTGCTATGAGAAGGAAGATTAGCACTGAAAAGGGGTATTTGGCAGTGCTGCGGCGGCTGATATTCTTTTTATGTGAGTGAACGCAAGCGAACCATGGGTTTCGGTAGGGTTTTGCCGATTGTTTTGGCGGGAGGGGTGTTGCTTTTCGCCATTTATCCCGCGGCCTGCCACAAGGAAGAACAGGCAGTCGTTGGCGTGGCGCAGACCGCCGAAAAAGCCGAGCAAAAGGCCCAGGCCACGGCCACCGTGCAGGACAATGAGCGCGCCCAGCTAGCGCTTATCCCCTTGCCCACCAAGAGCATGTACGTGGATGTGCACGAACCGGCGGCGTGGGCCAACCCGTATATCTCCGTGGGGCCCGAGATGCTTTCGATGCGGATTACGTTCGCGGACGCGAACCCCAGCACGGTGGGTGAAGGCACCATGCTGCGGCCAGCGGCGGCGCGGCGTCAGGAGCTGCAGTTGCGGCCGGCGGATTTGGCGCAGGCGGTGGCGGCGATTCCGCCTTCAGCCTGGCGTTACGGGCGGGTGATCGCGGTGGCCGAGTCGTCTGCCGCAGCGAAGGACCGGCCCAAGGTGCGGCGGAATGTGGAAGCTGCGATCCAGCAATTGAATGACCTGGGGATTGTGGTCGAGGAGTGGCCGGGGCGGTGAGGGGCGGCTGGATGTGTAGCACAACCCTACATAGAACGTGCTACATTTAAATGGAGGTTCTCCGATGGCCCAGGCAGTTGGGTTTCAGATTCCCCAAAGCTCAAAGCGACCGAAACAGGCAGCGAGGAGCCGTCAACTCGACGAGGCTCTGTCTATCGCAGGGCAGCAGGGGCTGCTGAGTGGCGGCCGGACGCTTACTGTGCGAGGCCGCATGCCGTCGCTTCTGGTCGAGCAGGCGAAGAAGAAGACCGGCATCCAATCGGACTCCAAGCTGATTGAAGCCGCGCTGGCGAATATCGTTGTCGCGGACGATTACGCTGACTGGCTCCTTGCCCAGCGCGGCACGGTGAGCAAGGATCTCGATCTTGAGTTCTAGTTCGGCGTTTCAGCAATCGCTAAGACGACTGAAGCCGGAGAAACGCGAGAAGAGGCTCACTTACCGCGATCGCTCTCAATTGCGGTTTTTGTCGAGCCTGAAGCCACCGCTCCCGAAACTGCTGCTCGACACCACTGTGTATATCGATGCTCTGCAAGGGAGGCTGCCGGACGCTATGGCGGCTGCTCTCCGGGCCGGAAGCCTGTGGCACTCTTCAGTTACTGAAGCGGAGTTGGCTGCCCTCGCGGGATTGCTCGACCCCACGCATCCGGATACAGCGGGCGTGATTGCCCAGGTCGCCGCGTCCATCGATTTGCGGCCGCAGCATCGCATTCTTACGCCGGACCGGGACACCTGGCGCGAGGCCGGCATTCTGGCCGGACTGCTGGCGCGATTGCAGGGATACGGTAAGACGGAGAAGCGGAAAGCGCTGAATGATGCGTTGATTTTTCTTACAGCGGCCCGGAATGGTTGCGTCGTGCTGACGCGCAACGTGGCGGATTTTGATCTGCTGATGCAGCTTGACGCAAAAGGGCAGGCGGTCTTTTATGACTTGCTCTAAGGCCGGTACACAGTTGGCGGCAAACTTTCTCTAGAGCCTAATGTGCGTTGGAGTGGCGACGCGGTTCGCCTCTGGGCGAGGCGTCTGAGTTCGTATAATCAAGAAAAACACATATCTAATTAGAAGAGGAGTCACCGATGCCGGCTTATGAGTATCTTTGCGATGCGTGCGGAAGCCGTTTTGAGCGGCGGCAGAAGATGTCGGAGGCGCCGCTGGAAGCTTGTCCGCAATGCGGCGGGAGCGTGAAGCGGCTGATCAGCGGCGGGGCGGGCGCGATTACCAAAGGAAGCGGGCAGCACTTTGGCGGCAGCGCGGAGCCGTGTGGCGCCGGTGGACCTTGCTGCATGCAGGGCGGCGGGTGCGGCAACCGGGGGTTCTGCGAGAACTAGAATTGGTTGCATAAATGTCGTCCGGGCGGCGTGGCATCCCGCAGGGGTTGAAACCCCCGACCTTTATGCGCGTTTTGTGGCCCGGCGACCCAGAGGGTACCCCGGCCGTGCCCTTATTACAAAACCATTGATGCAACCAGTTCCAGGGTCGCGCTGTGGCCTTAGGTTTCCTCCAGACCAGAAACAGTCCTTTCTTCCAAACACAACCTGCGCGCCCGCGTAAACGCGCTACTATCTTCCCGTGAGCACTTCTTCATTTTCTATCCTCAAAAATCAGGCTCCGCTGGACCACGAAGGCTTTTCTGCGCACGTTGAGCTTGAAGCGATGCTCAAGAAGAACCTGCGCGGCGAAGTGCACTTCGATCTGGGCTCGCGCGCGATGTTTGCGGCGGATGCGTCGAACTACAGGCAGTTGCCGATTGGCGTGATCTATCCGCGCGACGCGGCGGATGTGGAGGCGGCGCTGGCTGCGTGCTGGGCGGTGGGTGCGGCGGTGCTTCCGCGGGGCGCGGGAACGAGCCTGGCCGGGCAGTGCGCCAATGTGGCCGTGGTCTTTGACTACTCGCGCTTTATGAACGGCCTGATCCTGATTGACCCGGCGGCCAAGCTGGCCACGGTTGCGCCGGGCATTGTGCTCGACCGGCTGCGCGACGCCGCCGAACTGCACCATCTGACGTTTGCGCCCGACCCGGCAACCCACAGCCGCTGTACGCTCGGCGGCATGATCGGCAACAACAGTTGCGGTGTGCACGGGCTGCTGGGCGGCAAGGTGGTGGACAATGTGCAGTCGCTCGACATTGTGCTCTACGACGGCACGCGGATGACTGTGGGCGCGACCACGCCAGAGGAACTGGAAGCCAAGATTAAAGAAGGCGGGCGCGTTGGCGAGATTTATGCGGGCCTCAAACGCATCCGCGACAAATATGCAGACCTGGTGCGGGAGAAGTTTCCGCGCATTCCGCGGCGCGTCTCCGGTTACAACCTGGACGAGCTGCTGCCGGAGAACAACTTCAACGTGGCGCGCGCGCTGGTGGGCACGGAAGGCACGTGCGCCAATATCGTGTCTGCCACGCTGAACCTTACCGCCAGCCCGCCGTTCCGCGTGCTGACGGTGCTTGGATTTGACGATCCGTTCCTTGCAGCCGACGCGGTGCCGCTGGCGCTGGAGCATCGGCCGATTGGCCTGGAGGGGTTTGACCAACTGCTGGTGGACTTTATGCGACGCAAGGGACTGGCGCTGAAAGATCTGGCGCAACTGCCGGGGGGCGTGAGTTTTCTTCTTGTCGAAGTGGGCGGCTGGACAGAGGAGGACGCGCGCGAGCAGGCCGAGAACCTGGTGGGCGCTTCGATGACCTGGCCGGTGCGGCCGGTTGCGCACATCTGCACGCCAGAGGAAGCCGTCAGCATTTGGAAGGTGCGCGACTCCGCGCTGGGCGCGGTGGTTTTTGTGCCCGGCGAACCGAACCGCTGGGAGGGATGGGAAGACGCAGCCGTGCCGCCGGCGCAACTGGGAAACTATCTGCGCGCGATTACGAAGCTGATGGCGGAATACGGATATCGCAGCCCGCTCTACGGCCACTACGGACAGGGATGCGTGCACACGCGGATCAACTTCGACTTCAGCTCGGAGGAAGGGATAGGCAAGTTCAGGGAGTTTATTACGCGCGCGGCGGATGTGGTGCTGAGCTTTGGCGGCTCACTCTCTGGCGAGCACGGCGACGGGCAGTCGAGGGCGGCTCTGTTGCCGAAGATGTTTGGGCCGGAGCTGATGGAGGCATTCCGGGAGTTCAAGATTCTGTTCGATCCTGACAACCGGATGAACCCCGGCAAGCTGGTGGACGCTGTGCGCGTTTACGATCCGGTAGAGAATTTGCGGCACGGGCTTGAGGCTGCGGGAACAGCAGAGACGCGGGAACTGGAGACGCATTTTGCGTTTATCGCCGACCAGGGCTCGTTTGCGCACGCTACGGAGCGCTGCGTGGGCGTGGGCGCGTGCCGCAACACGGCGGGCGGCGTGATGTGCCCGAGCTACCGGGCGACGGGCGAGGAACAGCACTCGACGCGGGGCCGCGCGCGGCTGCTGTGGGAGATGCTCTCGGGCGCGCTCAAGAAGGAGGGCTTCCAGAGCGAGGCCGTGCACCAGGCGCTGGACCTTTGCCTGAGCTGCAAGGCGTGCAAATCGGAGTGCCCGGTGCAGGTGGATGTGGCGGCGTGGAAAGCGGAGTTTCTGGCGCAGCACTACAAGGGCCGGATGCATCCGCTGCACCACTATATTTTTGGGTTTGCGGACAAGCTGGCGCGGTGGGGTGCGCTGACGCCGGCGCTGACCAATGCTTTGCTGACTGGGCCGATTACCAGTCCGCTGGTGAAGTACGTTGCAGGCGTGGCGCAGGAACGGAGGTTGCCGCGGCTTGCGAGCAAAAGCTTCCAACGGTCAAGACGCACGGTGTCTGAGACGTCGAATGTTCCCCGCGCGCAGAATGAATCCGCGGGAGGCGGTCAGCAGCTTTCTCAGCGGCGAAGGACAAAGATCGTTTTGTGGCCCGACACGTGGAACAACTACTACCATCCGCAAACGCTGGTCGCCGCTGAGAAGTTGCTGGCGCACGCGGGCTTTCAGGTGGAGGTCCCGAAGGGGCACATCTGCTGCGGGCGGCCGCTTTACGACTTCGGGCTGCTGACGGCGGCGCGCAGTTATCTCGCTAAGGTTCTGGAGCGAATGGGTTCGCAGATCGATGCGGGGTTGCCGTTTATTTTTCTTGAGCCGAGCTGCGCCAGCGTGTTCAAGGATGAGCTGCGCGAACTTTTCCCGAACGACAAGCGCGCGGAGCGGCTGAGCGGGCAAGTGTTTCTGCTGGCGGACTGGCTGGCCGCGGAAGCTCCGGAGCTGGCGGCCGGCGGGCTTGCGGGCACGCATATCCTGGTTCACGGCCACTGCCACCACAAGGCTGTTTTCTGCGGGGCGGGGAGCGAGATTGCACTTTTGCGCGGGGCCGGTGCAACGGTGGAGGCGATTCAGGCGGGCTGCTGCGGCATGGCCGGACCGTTTGGCTTTGAGGCGGACAAGTTTGAAGTGTCAAAGGCGATTGCGCAGGACGGGTTGCTGCCGGCGGTTCAATCCGCCGCGGCGGAGACACTGATTGTGGCCGATGGCTTTAGTTGCCGCGAACAGATCGATCAGCTCTCAGGGCGCCAGGCGATGCACTTTGCAGAAGTACTGGCACGCACCTGCGACTGAGGCGGGGGAACAACAAACAGCAATACTGAACCGTGCGTTGTGCAAAAAGATGCATCCAGGCCTTGTTGATTTGCTGTATTGTGTTGAACAGGTGCAGGTTACCAATGGACGAACAGGGCTTTGCATCTCGAATGGCCTGGTTTGCGTCCAATGCGGTGGGTGTGCCGGGCAAAAGTGATTATCGCTCGGAGTGCAATTTTGGCTCATGCAGCCCGTTCCTGGAACGGAGTTTGCATTTGCGGCTTGCCCAAAAGTTTTGATACGCTCAGGCATTCTTGAAGCTGAGCGGAAGGAGAGTTTTCGTTATGGCAGAAGAAAGCAAATCATACGGATTGGCATGGTTTCTGGCCGGGTTGGGCGTGGGCGCCCTGGTCGGCATTCTTTACGCCCCCAAGAGCGGCCGTGAAACCCGGGAAGACCTGGTAAGCGGAGCCCGCGAGGGAACCGAATATCTAAAGGCGCGCACGCGGCAGGCCGCGGAAGAAGTGAGCGCGATTGTCGACAAGGGCAAGGAACAGGTGACCGAGTACGTGGAACGCGGCAAAGAGGCCGTGGATCGCGGCCGCGCGCAGTGGGAAGAGTTTGTGGAGCGGGGCAAGAGCCTGGTCTCCGAGCAGACCACCAGGGTTGCTTCGGCGGTAGATGCCGGACGCCAGGCCTACCACGCGACGACCAACTCGCCCGACATCCGCGAGTACTAAAGCTGAGGCGGCGGTGGGCGGGTGTTGAGGCCGCCCGGTTGCCGCAGTGCAAGGCGGGCGTCTCTTTAGTTGGACCGGCCCGCCGAGCCCGAACCTGCCACGGTTCGTGCGCCTCCATTGCGCGATCCCCGTTGTGCACTGCTTCGCGCCGACTTCAGGGGCGTATTATTTGGGGGGCGAAGGCGCCAAGCCCACTATCAGAACGCGCAATCGGTTCAAGAAGCGTGAGATCGCTACGATGCATAACTTAGACAGTCAGACCGTTCAGCTCGTGATTGTTGCCGCGGTTGCGGTGACCATGCTTCTTCAGGCCGTTGTGCTGCTGGCCATCTTCAGCACGCTGCGCAAAGCTGCGCAATCGATGCGCGAGGATGTTGAGCAACTGCGCACGACTGTGATTCCGGTGATCGAGAACGTTCGCGAACTACTGGTGCATACCGGTCCAAAGATTGAGTCGGCGGCGACGGATTTAGCGGCCTTGTCGCAAAACCTGCGCAAGCAAACGGCTGATATCCAGGTGGCGGGAAAAGAAATAATTGATCGGCTGCAAAAACAGAGCCAGCGCGTGGATAGCATGCTGACGAAGGTTTTGGACGCGGTGGATCGCACGGGCGGCTTTATGACCGACACGGTGACCAAGCCGATGCGTCAGCTTGCCGGGCTGCTTGCTTCGGCAAAGGCAGTGGTTGAAGCGCTGCGCAGTGACTCCCCGACGCACTCTGCGGGCGACAAGGCTCGCGGCGATAAAGACATGTTCGTTTAGCAGAGACCCTTCCCCGAGGTGACAAATGAAAGCATCGTTTCAGTGGATGCTTGGCCTTTCAATGGCCTTGCTGACCGGCTACGCATGCGCGGAGGCCACTCCTAACCAGGCGTTACTGATTTTGTCGAAGCAGGACCACACGCTGGCGATCGTCGATCCCGCAAGTCTCAAAGTGGTTGCGCGAATTCCGGTGGGCAACGATCCGCACGAGGTGGCGGCCTCGACGGACGGCAAGACAGCCTATGTTTCGAACTACGGATTCGGCGCCTTCCACACAATCGCCGTTGTCGATCTGGTTCATCAACAGGCGCTGCCGGCGATCGACCTTGGCGCGCTCAGAGGGCCGCATGGGCTGGTTTTCCGGGACGGCAAGTTGTGGTTCACGGCGGAGGCGGCGCGGGCGATTGGCAGCTATTCGCCGGCTTCCGGAAAGGTTGACTGGGTGATGGGAATCGGCCAGAACCGGAATCACATGATTTATGTTTTCCCCGGCGCGCGGCGGATCCTGACCACCAACGTGAACTCCGGCACGGTGACGATGCTGGAAAAGTTTGACCTTGGACCGGGGCAGACGATGCCGGGCGTGCCGAAGGGCGCGCTGCTGCCGCCGGGAAGCGACTGGCAGCTGACCGTGATCCCCGTGGGCACGCGCGATGAGGGCTTCGACGTTTCGCCGGACGGCAAGGAGGCCTGGGTTGCCAATGCCGGGGACGGAACGGTTTCAATCATCGACATTGCGCAGAAGAAGGTAACGGCAACGCTGGCTGTGAACGCTCCGGGAGCCAACCGGCTGAAGTTCACGCCGGACGGCAAGCTGGTGTTTGTTTCGGCGGGACCAAACCTGGTGATTCTGGATGCGGCAACGCATAACGAGGTCAAGCGGATCGCGATTGGGCACGGTTCGGCGGGAATCCAGATGCAGCCGGACGGCGCGCGGGCTTTCGTGGCATGCAGCCCGGACGGCTATGTTGCGGTGGTCGACCTGAAGACGCTGGAAGTTGTGGGCCACATTGACGCCGGCCCGAATCCAGACGGCATGGCCTGGGCGGTCAGGCGATAGAGCCTTGGTTGTATCGACCTAGATGATCCAACCACCGCCGACGACCTCGTCTGGGTCGCTGAGTTGCTCGTTTCAGACAACGCAGTTCTTGAGACACTCCGAAGCGACTCGCCTGTGTCCCGCGCAGCGGAGGTTGAGGCTCACGGCGACAGAGACGTGCTCGTATAACAGCTGCGCTCTACAAAACTTCATTAAGACTTTTATTGTCTATCAGCGTTGAGGTCTGTAATCTGCGATCTCCTCGGATTCCACTTCCAATGCTGACTTGTCGAATGCGAGGCCCGAAGTAATTCTCCACCGCAGAGGAATCAGCGTATTCGGTAGGCGATACCCAATACGGGCCCAGTCGACCGATAAGTCCGCAAATCCAGTCGGCAGCTTGGACGGTTTGGTAGCGATGGCTTTCCACCTGGAACGGCGGTTCTATCAGCCTCCTTTTGGGGTTTGCTTTGTCAAACATTGCGCGACTGGCTTCAGTCAGGAGTGATTCGCGTTCCTGGTGCTGATCCATCACTATCAGGAAATCCGACTTCTCTTGATCGTGCTCACACAATGCGTTTAGCCTTTTAATCATCTCTTTTAGGACTGCCAAGTATAGGCGGAGTGGCTTATGATCCATCACCTCTACCTGTTTATGAAGCCCAACGTAGATGACTTGACCACCGCAACCAGCAATTCTCTTTAGAAAACGATTAGTGAAGACTCTAAGCTCCCGGTACTTCTCAATGTTTTTCAGTGTGTAGAGGGAAGACCCCTTCTTTTCCCAAGTGGCTGGATGTTCGCGGGAGCGCTTGATTTCAAATTCCAATAGCTGGCATTTTCGCTGATAGAACCAGGTCGAGAAAGAACGGACTTGATCGGCAGGCAGGACGAGGCCCGCCAGTCCAAATACAGGGCTTTCGGAGAATTTTCCGCTAGTTCGGCTGATGTACGGACCGATGTGTCCAAACTCATCTAGATAAACGACATACATGTTAGCCATTAAAACACGAGAGCCCACGTTTAAACGTGGGCTTCGGAATGGACGCGCATGGAAGTTACCCTCCATCCGCAATCCGTAGTGATGATCTCAGAAAAGTCTTTAATTGTCAAACTTTCCCCGTAGGCTACTTCCAACTCAACTACCTAAGTAGTTGAGTTGGAAGTAGCCTACGGGCTAAAAACCCTTCTAAAGTCATTATACTAAACAGCAAATAAATGTCAAGTGATTTTGTTGGCAAGGAATGTTCTCTAAACGATCCATCCCCCGCCGACGACCTCGTCGCCGTCATAGAAGACAGCCGACTGGCCGGGGGTGACCGCGCGCTGCGGCTCGTCGAAGGTGGCGACGACTTCTCCTGCGCCGCCCGGCTCGAGGGTAGCCCACGCGGGCTCATGGCGGTGGCGGATTTTTGCGCGCACGCGCATGGGAGCGGTGAGCTCGGGAATACTGATCCAGTTGAGCCGGTTGGCGCGCAAAGTGCGCGTGGCCAGCTCTTCGTCGGCGCCCACCGTGACGCGATGGCTTGCGGGGTCAATCTGCAAAACGTAGAGCGGCGAAGGCGAGCTGACGCCGAGGCCCTTTCGCTGGCCCACCGTAAAGCCGGAGATGCCTTCGTGGCGGCCGATGACTTCGCCACTCGAAGCAACCAGTTCGCCGGCAGTCACAGGCATGGGCTCGCCCTGTTCTTCGAGATAGGCGGTGAGGAACTGCTTGTAATCGCCGCCGGGAATGAAGCAAATCTCCTGCGAGTCGGGCTTCTCCGCGAGCTTCAATCCGCGCTGGCGCGCCACTTCCCTCACCTCCGGCTTGGTGAGGCGGCCGAGGGGAAACAGCGTGTGGGTCAACTGCTCCTGCGTGAGGCCGAAGAGAAAATAGGTCTGGTCCTTGGCGAGGTCGGCGGGGCGCTTGAGAATCCAGCGTCCGCGCTGCTCGTCATATTCGTTGACGGCGTAATGGCCGGTAGCGATGCGGTTGGCGCCGATACTGCGCGCGGTCTGCAAAAGCTGATCGAACTTGAGGTGGTTGTTGCAGAGCGAGCACGGAATCGGCGTGCGGCCGGCCAGGTACTCATCCACAAATGGGCGGACCACGTCGCGCTCGAACCGCTCTTCCTGATTGACCACGTAGTAAGGGATGCCGAGGTGCTCGGCCACGCGGCGCGCATCGTACACATCGTCGAGCGAGCAGCAACGGCCTGCCTTGGGCGCATCGGGGATACCGTGCTTGCCGGCAAGACGCGTCTGGTCCCAAAGCTGAAGAGTAAGACCGACCAGATTCTCGCCCGAGTGGACGAGCATGGCCGCCGCCGTCGAAGAGTCGACGCCTCCGGACATGGCTACCGCAATTGTTGTGTGCTCACTCATAGGGGAAGTCGATTAGAGCCAGTTGTCAGTTTTCAGCTTTCAGTTGTCAGTTTCTGTTCTTAGCTTTCAACCTGCTGGTTGCGGGCGCGATTGGGCCTCCCGCATACAAGAGTTGAAAACTAAATGCCACCGTCATCCGAGCGTTTCCGCTGCTACCGGGGAAAGCGCCCTCAAACGCTCTACTGCTTCGGGAACGACTTTCAAAACATGATCCACATCCGCATCGGTCGCGGTTTTCATCAGGCTGAAGCGCAAACTTGCGCGCGCCGCATTCTTGTCGAGGCCCATCGCCATCAGCACGTGACTCGGCTCGGTCGATCCCGAGTGGCAGGCTGAACCGCCGCTGACGGCAACGCCCTTCAGATCGAGCGCAATCACCATTGCTTCGCCCTCCACCTGTTCGAAGGCGATGTTGGTAGTGTTGGCGGTTCGCGGAACTTTCTTGTCGCCGGCCCAGCCGCCATTGACGCGCGTACCCGGAAGCTGCAAAATTCCGGCCTCAAGCCGATCACGCAGAGCGGCGAGACGGTCGATGGTTCCGTTGGCGAGAGACTCCATGGCGAGCTCGGCGGCCTTGCCCAGGCCAACGATTCCGGGCACATTCTCAGTACCTGCGCGCTGGCGGCGCTCGTGGCTGCCTCCCACCATCATGGGCTCAATCGGCGTGCCGCGGCGCACATACATCGCGCCCATGCCTTTGGGCCCGTGCATCTTGTGCGCGCTGATCGAACACAGGTGGCAGCCGAATCGCTTGACATCGAACGGGACCTTGCCCGCACCCTGTACCGCGTCGATGTGGAAGAACGCGCCGGCAGCGGCCGCAATCTTCCCGACTTCTTCCACCGGCTGCAGCACACCGGTCTCGTTGTTGGCCAGCATCATGCTGATGAGGCGCGTATTGGGCTTGATGCCTCGCTCAATATCCAGTGGATCGATGAGCCCGCTCGGCTGCGGCGCAATAAACGTGACTTCAACACCGCGCTCAGCCACGCGATTCGCAGCCTGCAACACGGCGGAGTGCTCGATGGATGTGGTGATGAAATGGTCGCCCGGGCGCAGCAGGCCGAAGATGGCCGTGTTGTCGCCCTCGGTGCCGCCGGAGTTGAAAACGACCTCGGCTTCGCGGCAGTTGAAAAACGCCGCCAGCGTCTCCCGAGCGTGGTCCACGGCCCGGTGCGCGGCCTGGCCGTGGATATGGATCGAGGAGGCGTTGCCGAACTGTTCCATCCAATACGGACGCATGGCTTCCATCACCTCTGGCAGCAGAGGCGTGGTGGCGTTCGCGTCCATATAGACTCGGAACAAGGCGTAAATCTCCCTACTTTGATTGTACGGGGAATCGAGGTTTTTCGCCTGAAGGCGCGTGATATGCCGTAGGGGCAGCATAAACTTCACCGGCTCGCGTTCATCAACTAAAATTGGCCAAGGGGAACCCTCCTATGAGAGCAATCAAGATTCTCGTGACGGTTAGTGCCCTCCTCGGCGTCTTCGCCTGTCCGCTACCTAGTCCTGTGCAAGCGGACTCCACGAAATGCACCATAGTCCATCGTGTTCAGAGTTGCGATTACTTCATGGTTCAAACCCGCAACGATTACGCTATTTTGGAATGGTATGGTGGACACGACCCTGACAAAGACGACGTCCTAGTTGGTGATCTCAGCAGCTACGGGTTTAAGGATTTCTACGATGAGACTGCGGACGAAAGCCTACGAATCTATGTTGAGGATCGCCAGCTAGCAAAAGTGGACGCTCTCGAAAAACTGCTCGATCACTGCGAATAGGATGGGCAATTTCAGCGTATTCATCTAGCCGGTTCCCCCGCTTTCTTGACCCCGCCCGGCGAGCTTTCGTATGCTCACAGCGTTTACGCTCGGTGGACGGCGACACTCTCCAACCCGCGCAGGGAGACTCCGCATGAGTACGATCGTCCCGGTTGCAGCTCCCGGCCTTTCGATGGCTCAGCCGCTTCTCGTTCGCCGTGCGGCTGTGCTGGGCGCGGGAACCATGGGCTCACGCATCGCGGCGCATCTGGCCAACGCGGGGATTCCCGTTTTTCTGCTCGACCTGCCTCCCAAAGCCGGAAGCGCGGGGCGGCAGCTGGCCAACATCGCTCTTGAAGCTCTCGCCAAGGCGAAGCCGGCCGCTTATTACGACCCGGCAAGCGCCTCGCTCATTACGCCGGGGAACTTCGACGACGATCTGGCCAAGCTTACGCAGTGCGACTGGGTGATTGAGGCTGTCGCCGAGAATCTCGAAATCAAGACGGCACTGCTGGCGCGCGTTTTGCCGAATCTCGCGCCCAGGGCGCTGCTGACAACAAATACTTCAGGCCTGCCGGTGGGCCGCATCGCGCAGGCACTCACGAGTCACCGCGAACGCTTCTTTGGCGCGCACTTCTTCAATCCACCGCGCTACATGCGGCTGCTTGAGGTGATTCCCACGGCAGAGACCGATCGAGGCCTGCTGGCGGCCTTTGCCGCGTTTGCCGACCGCATTCTTGGCAAGCAGGTGGTGTTTGCCAACGACACGCCGAACTTTATCGCCAATCGCATTGGTACTGCGGTGATGTCGACGGCTGTTGAGTTGATGTTGAAGCAGGGGCTGACGATTGAGGTGGTTGACGCGCTGACCGGTCCGGCGATCGGCTGGCCGCGCACTGGAACATTTCGGCTGGCCGACCTGGTGGGCATCGATGTTCTGGGTCACGTGGCAGCCAACTTTCCGCAGGGCGTATCGCAGGGCGGATTTTCGCGTGTGCTGGACGAGATGATGAAGCGCAAGTGGCTGGGCGACAAGATGGGTCAGGGGTTCTACAAGAAGACGCGCGGGGCGGACGGAAAAGAAGTTCGACTGGTGTTGGATCTGGTCAGTTTTGAATACCGCCCCGCGCAAAAACCCGCTCTGCCTTCGGTCGACATGGCAAAGAACGCGGCCACGGTTGGTGAGCGTTTGCGGCTGCTGCTAGCGAACGATCCGGCGAAAGACAAAGCCGCCGCGTTCCTGTGGCCGTTTCTCGCTTCGTTGTGGAATTACTCCGCCGACAGCATTGGCGAAGCGGCTGCCGACGCGCCCTCGATCGACCAGGCCATGCGCGCCGGTTTCAACTGGGAGCTGGGACCGTTTGAGATGTGGGATGCGGCTGGCGTGGCCTCGACGATCGCCCGCATGAAGGCGCTGGGCATGTCGCCCAGTTCTCGCGTTGAAGCGCTTCTGGCTAGCGGCGAGTCAAGCTGGTATGCACCGGGAGGAAGCGCCTGTTATCAGCCCGCGACTGCGCGCCTGGAACCTGTGCCTACGATTCCCGGCCATGCAGGTGTTGCGGATTTTCGGCGCATGAATGGAGTTGTGCGCACCAATCCGGGCGCGTCGGTGGTGGATCTTGGCGACGGCATCGGTTGCATCGAGCTTCACTCGCTCAAGAATGCCATTGGCGGCGATGTGCTGCAGATGATCTCGTCGGTGCTCAATCCAGCCTCCGATGCGGTTCGCGATTTTGCGGGCTTCGTCATCTCCGGCGATCGCGACAACTTCAGCGTCGGCGCCAACCTGATGCAGTTGCTGATGCTGGCTCAGGAAGGCGAATGGGATGAGGTGGCCGGAGTCATCCATAGCTTTCAGCAGATGACGGCGGCCATCAAGTTTTGTCCGCGGCCGGTGGTGGTTGCTCCCTTTGGCCTGACGCTGGGCGGGGGCGCAGAGATTTGCCTCCATGCGGCGCGGCGGCAGGCTTCCGCGGAAACCTACATCGGCCTGGTGGAAGCGGGTGTGGGGTTGATCCCAGCCGGAGGGGGAACGAAGGAGATGCTGCTGCGCGCCGTGGATGCGGCTGCGGCCCTGGCGCCGCCCGATCCACGGGACCCGCCCTCCCGTTTTGCCCAATCGGCAGAGATGGGCACGGCTTTGCGCCGCGTGTTTGAAAACATCGCCATGGCCAGGGTATCTACTTCGGCCGCCGAGGCACGCGGACTGGGCCTGCTTGCTCCCGCCGACCGCATCACCATGAATCGCGAGCGTCTGCTGCTGGATGCGAAGGCCCAGGCCGCGATGTTGGCCGCGGCGGGCTACGTTGCTCCTCAGCCACGCACTGCGATCCCGGCGCCGGGAGCTTCGGCGCTAGCCGCGATGGAGACGGGGGCCTTCCTGATGCGCGAGGCCGGCTATGCTTCGGAGCACGACCAGAAGGTGGCGCGGTGGGTTGCCTATATCCTTGCCGGAGGGCGCGTGACGGCGGGGTCGCCTTTGAGCGAACAGTATCTGCTCGATCTGGAGCGCGAGGCATTTCTCTCCCTCTGCGGCGAGCGGAAGACGCAGGAGCGGATTGCGTTTACGTTAAAAACCGGAAAGCCGTTAAGGAACTAGGATTGGGCCGATGAAGCTACTCACGCCATTTCTGGTTGCCGCGCTCGCATGGGGGAGTTGCCAGGGGCAGAGTCCGCTCGCCAGTCCGCGCTCCGTTGAAGAGCCGGGTTCTGCGCAACTGGTGGAGTCTGGCCAGATCCTCGTAGGCGGACAAATGACGCGCTACCTCATCCGTCATTTGCCGGTCAGCTCGTTTCCGGCACTGCCGGCGGCGATTCAGAGCGAGCTCAAACTGCGCGGCTGTCTCGTTCCGCAGACCTATGAGGCATACCGGCCGGAGAATGTGATTCATGCGAGCCTGGAACGGGTGGGCTCTTCGGATTGGGCCGTGTTGTGCTCGGCGAAAGGTACCGTCTCGCTGCTGGTCTTCTTCGGCGACGACACTGGACACCCCTTCACGCTGGCTTCTGCGCCGGAGACTGAGCGGCTGCAGAGTCACGACCGCAGCGGCGTTCTGGGATTCAACTGGGGCATTGACCCCGCATCGCCCGAGCAGGTGCGCGAGGCCCAGGCAAGCATGGAGCACCGCCCGCCGCTGGCGGATCACGATGCGCTTGCAGATACGCTCGTCGATCACCACACCATCTACCACTTTTATTTAAAGTCGGCGTGGGTGGTGCTGCAGACCGAGGATTGAGGGCACGCGGACACACAGGGCGAAGGCTGGTTATTAGGACTCGGATGCTTTGGATTTGTATCGCATAGAATCGCGTAGGAGCAACTCAAGATGCCGGAAGCCGTACTGGTCAATGCCGTTCGCACACCCGTTGGCCGCGCGCCGAAGGGGGCTCTCTCCACCACCCGCCCCGACGACCTGGCCGCGCTTGTTTTGACCGGCGCCTTGGAGCGCGTTCCTGCACTCGATAAAGCTGAAATCGACGACGTGATTCTGGGCTGCGCCCAGCCTGAGGGCGAGCAGGCGTGGGATGTTGCGCGATGGGCCGTACTGCGCGCGGGGCTGCCAGTCGAGATTCCAGGCGCGACCGTCAACCGGCTATGCTCTTCAGGGCTGGAGGCGATTGCGATTGCGGACCAGCGGATTCGGGCCGGTGGAGACCGGGTGGTGATCGCGGGCGGCGTGGAGTCGATGAGCATGCTTCCCTTCGGAGGCCTCAAACCGAGCCCCAATCCGTATTTGGCCGAGCATTATCCGGCCTCGCTGCTCACCATGGGACTGACCGCCGAGCGCGTCGCCCGCCGCTACGAGATTTCGCGCGAAGAGCAGGATGCCTTTGCGCTGGAGAGCCACAAGAGAGCACTGGCCGCGCAGGCCGCGGGAAGATTTAATAACGAGCTGATTCCGGTGACTGTTACGACAGCGACGCCAGGAGCGAAGGCCGGAAAGCCGATCATCAAGGAAACGGTCTTCTCGGCCGATGAAGGCCCACGCGCCGACTCCACCGCCGAAGCCCTTGCCAAACTCAAGCCGGCCTTCCACGCACAGGGCACGGTCACTGCCGGCAATTCGTCGCAGACCTCAGACGGCGCAGCTGCGGCAGTTTTGATGGAAGCCGGCCGCGCAAAGGAGCTGGGCATTCAGCCCATCGCGCGTCTGGTAGCTTACGCCGTTACCGGTTGCCTGCCTGAAGAGATGGGCATCGGCCCGGTGACCGCGATTCCGAAGGCACTGAGCCGCGCCGGACTGACGCTCAACGAGATTGGCCTGATCGAGTTGAACGAGGCTTTCGCCGCGCAGGTGTTGGCCGTGATGCGCACGTTGGGGCTCGACCCGGAGCGCGTGAATGTGAATGGCGGCGCCATCGCGCTGGGGCATCCTCTGGGCTGCACGGGGGCCAAGCTGACGGCGACGCTGCTGGCGGAGATGGAACGCCGGAAGGCGCGCTACGGAATAGTGACCATGTGCGTGGGCGGCGGCATGGGGGCTGCGGGGATTTTCGAGCGGCTGGATTAAAGCGCGCGCTTGGCGGCATACCCACCACAAAAACAGAAACAGCCAGGATCGCTCCCGGCTGTTTCGTCTTCCTCCATTAAACCTGGGCGGGTCTCCCCGGACCGCAGCGAGCTACGCCTTGGCGGTGGCCAGGGCCTTCAGCCGCGCGTTGAGGCGGCTCTTGTAGCGGGAAACGGTGTTGTCGTGCAGAACGCCCTTCTGCACGCTCTTGTCGAGGGTGGAGACGGTCTCGCGGTACTGCGCCTGGGCGGCCTTCACATCGCCCTTGGTGAGCGCTTCGCGGAGGGCCCGGAGGCTGGTGCGCACGCGGCTGCGATTGGCACGGTTCACTTCGGTACGGGTCACGGTCTGGCGGGCGCGCTTCAGCGACGATACATGGTTTGCCATTACACTTCCTTAAGCTTGAGCCCTGCTGTCAGGGGCGAAAACTGCCTGCCCTGTCTCAGGGAAAATGATGCGGTTAAGAATGCAACTCGAGCCGCATCCCTCGCAGTCTTCTAGTTTACTTCGATTCCGGGCCTCGGGTCAATGCAAGGCTGCCGCTGTGAGCCGTGATAAAGGGTTTAGCCGACGAGAGATAGGCAGGCCGGCCTCGGTCTCGTTACCGGGAGGTATCTCTAAAGGCATGAGAGCGCAGGAAATTAAACTTCTGGAACATTGACGGCTTGGCCCGGTCGCGCTACTCTCAAGCCCAGATAAAGGATTTGGTCGCCTACGCCAACCCGCGGTCCTTTAAGACAGCCCAGAGCTTCGGCTCTTCCTTGCGCCGCGATTTCAGCAACCTCCTTCAACCGCCTGCCTTGCCTTTCTCCTCTCACCCTTCAGCGCTTTGCCGTTCCACCACTAATCAACCTGCCAAAGACGCGCCGGGCGGATCCGCTCGCGGCTTCGCCCGGTCTTTTTCCCGCTTTCAACGCCGCACCGGAGGCCTACGACCCCATTGAAGATCGCTCTGGAGATCACGCCCAACCTCGAGCCCCTGTTCGGGACCCGCGATGAAAACCTAAGGCTCATGGAAGACAAGCTCGGCGTTCGCATCGACCTCCGATCCGATGCCGTGCATGTAGAAGGACCCGACGAAGGCGTGCTCAAAGTCCAGCGCATCTTTCAGGACTTCGAGGCTCTCCGCCGCCAGGGCGTCAATCCACACAACGGCGAACTCAACGGGATGCTGCGCCTGGTCGTGGCCGATCCCGCAACGACCTTGCGGTCGCTGGCCGACTCCGGCAAGCAGCGGTCTGCCGGCGTCAAGCGCACCGTCCAGCCCCGCTCCATCAACCAGCGCAAATATGTTGAGGCCATCGAGCAGAACGACATGGTCTTCGGCGTGGGCCCGGCCGGCACGGGCAAAACGTATCTCGCCGTGGCCATGGCCGTGGCTGCCATCAACGCCAAAAAGGTGAGCCGCATCGTGCTCGTCCGTCCCGCGGTCGAGGCCGGCGAACGTCTCGGTTTTCTGCCCGGCTCGCTGCAGGAGAAGGTCGATCCCTATCTGCGCCCGCTCTACGACGCGCTCTACGACCTGCTCGACGCCGAAAAGGTCGACAAGATGCTGGAGAAGAATGTCATTGAAGTTGCGCCGCTGGCCTTCATGCGCGGCCGCACCCTCAACGACGCCTTCATCATCATGGACGAGGCGCAGAACACGACCATCGAACAGATGAAGATGTTCCTGACCCGCATGGGCGCCAACTCCAAGGCCGTAATTACCGGCGACATCACGCAGATCGATCTGCCCAACCCGCGCAAGTCAGGCCTGCTGGACGCGATCAACATTCTGGACGGCGTGGAGGGAATCCACTTCTGCCACTTTGAAGACGGCGATGTGGTGCGCCACGCACTGGTGCAGCGGATTGTGCGCGCCTACGAGTCCGCCAAGCCGCAGCAGCAGGAACTCCCGCTGGCGATGGGCGAGGCGATCGAGGTGGGGACGCAGCAGCGGGAGAATCTGCCGGCTGCACAGGCGGGGCATCCGGCCAAGCCGCAGTAACTGTCTACCTCAGAATGTGGCGGTTTTGAGAGGGCGCGGCTTCGGTCGCGCCTTTTCTTATTTCGGCAGCAGGCCGTGGGCGATTGAGTCGAGCATGCCGTTGAGGAAGTTGATGGACTCGGGGGCGGAGAAGCGGCGGCCAATCTCAAGCGCTTCGTTGATGACGATGGGGAAGGGCGTGCCCTTGAAGCCGATCATCTCGCCGACTGCCATGCGCAGCAGGTTGCGATCGACAGCAGGCATACGCTCGAGACGCCAGTGCTTGGAGTTCGAGACGAGCAACTCGTCAATCTGTTCCTGGTGAGCGATGGCGACGCGGAAAAGGTCTTCGGCAAAGCCGCGGACGTCGGGCTCGACCTCATCGCCGGCCTTCCAGAAGGTGGCGCGGACCTGGTCGGGCGTCTGCTTGCCGATGTCGGCTTGGAAAAGCATTTGCATGGCGAGCTCGCGCGATTTGCGGCGACCAGCTCCGCCGTGATGTTGTGCCAAGGTCAAGCAGGGCCGCCAGTCTTTGTCTCGCTCGATGTTAACTTGCGGCGCAGGCTGACCATCTCAATGGCGGCGGCGGCGGCTTCAAATCCCTTGTTTCCGGCCTTGATGCCGGCGCGGTTCAGGGCCTGCTCAAGCGTTTCGCAGGTCAGTACGCCGAAGCTGTGCGGAATGCCGGTCTCCTGCTGCGACTGGCCAATGCCGCGCGCCACTTCGTTGTAGATGGCTTCGTAGTGGGCTGTTTCGCCGCGCAGCAGGCAGCCGAGCGTGATGATGGCATCCACAACGCCGGAGTTGGCCATGGTCCTTGCGGCTGCCGGAATCTCCCACGCGCCCGGCACACGAACAACCTGAATATCGGCGCGGGCTGCGCCGCTGCGCATCAGCGCGTCGAGCGCGCCCTCAAGCAGGCGCTCGGTGATGACGGCGTTCCAGCGGGCCACGACGATGGCGAACTTCATGCCTGCGGCCGAGAGATCGCCTTCAACCGCTAGCGGCTTGCCTTTCACGGGATCGGTCCAGGCCCAGAAGCTGAATGCGAAACCGGGCTCGGGCTCGACGGTAAAGATGCTGGATTTCCAGTAGGTCTCGGTGATGTTTGAGAGCCGCGCTGTGCCTGCTTCGCCGTCTTGCGTGCGCAGCCAGGTTTCCGCAGCCTGGTGGACGGCGTCGAGCGCTGTGACTTCAACAAGGACATCGGCAGTCTCGGGAAACTGGCCGTCGACGAATTCGAGATTGCCCAGCGGGGCCAGGAATGCGGCGCCACGACTCCCTTCTTCGTTCCATCCCTTGCCGGGAGCGAAGCCCAGGGCGGCGAAGAAGCTTGCGAGCCGCTCATAAGCCTGGGGGCTGCCAACGGGACGTAGAAAGGAGATGCCCTTGATCATGGTTTGATTCTATCGTGCGCAGGGGAAGGGATTGGCTGCCGGTGCGCTGGGCTTTTTGCGGAAGATTCCCGGTTTCGCTTCCGGCCTTGAGAATGGAACTGGCGGCACGTCAATCGTGAATAAAAACTGATTGGAGATTGCAAAGCAGAAAGGCCGGCGCGGGGCCGGCCTTTGCTGTCTGCGGCTGAAATGGAATCGCCGTTTAGGTGGTGGCGCGAGGCACGACCGCAATGGCCGTGGCCGGAACGATGGTTCCCGTGCCGTTGTAGGTACAACCGGGATCGAGGCCGCCATTGGCAATCGTGGCGCATGCGGGGAGATTGGGGCTGATCTGCCGGGTGTCAGTAGGCGGCGTGGCTAGCGAAGGATTGGCGGGGATGCTGATGTAGTGGACCATGTTGTCACCCGCTGTGGAGACGAAGAAGATGGAGTCGTCAGAAGTGAACGAGCCGGCCAACGGCGCTGTAATAGCCGAACCGCCTGTGAGCGCGACGTAACCAACCGAGCCCGCCGCTCCATTGGCGGCCGGCAGGTAGAAGGGCAACTGGGCGCCTGTGCCGGAGCCGTTGTAAGTGATGAAAGCGAGGTTGGAAACCGGAGAGGCAATGATCTGGTTGACGGCGGTTGCGCTCACAGCCAGGGTTGCCTGCGTATAGGGCGTGGCGGCGTGCTGGATTGCCAGCGGCTCCAGGGTCTGCGTTGTGCCCGAGGTTGAGCTGGGGCAAGCGGTAATGGGAACGCTCACCGCGATGTCTGACAGCGTGATTGGCCCGACCGTACCGGAAAGGCTTGCGCCCAGGATGTGATTGCCGTCCGTCGTGGCTGCGAGAACGTCGGACTGCACGGGTTGGTCATCGCCGCCCTCGGTGGCTACCAGAGTGGCGGGCGGATCGGGGCCGGGGTAGAGGGCAGTGATGGCGCTGCCGGCGCTGGTTACTGTCCCTTTCGGGCACCAGGTATGGGCCACCGTCGGCGTTCCGCGGAGGTAGGCGCCGATGCCGGGAATCATCAGTGCGGGCGTTTGCAGGGTGGGAGAAACGGCGACATTTGCTGCGAGCGAGGCAAGGGGAATGGAACCGGCAGGCAGCGGGCTGGGCGGAAGCGGGTAAGTGCTCCATCCGGTGCTTGCGCTATAGACGTAGAGCGTGTCGGTGTGCCCGGTGATCGTGGTGCCGTTGTTGAGAGCCGCGTTATCGGTGATATAGAGCGTCTTGGAGTCCGGCGTCCAAGCAGCGGCGTTGCCCATGCCGCCCTGGGTTGTGAAGGTGCCGGCGGATACGTTGTAGAGATAGAAGAGCCCTCGGACCTGGTCGCTGATGAGCGCCTGTGAGCCGTTGGGTGAAACGGCCAGCACCACTCCTGGGGCGTTGGAATCCTGCTTGGTGAGCGTACCCGCAGAAATGCTGAAGATCATCAGTTCGCGCGCCGAGCCAAAGTAGAGATTCGATCCCCCGCTATCCATAAGCATGGAGTTTGGCACATAAGGCAGGCGCACGGTGGAACCGGGAGTGCCGGAAAGCAGGCTGATGGGCACAAAGTATTGCGAAAGGCCGGGCGAGGCGAACCAGACGTAATCGCTGATAGTACCGGGCGTGGTGATGTTGACCGGATTGGACGAAATGGAAAGACCGGTGCCGTTCAAGCCCAGTTCGTTGATGGGCGAGGAGTTGCAGTTGGGGGGCTGACAGATGGCATAGACAGAAGCTACGCCGGGATAGTGCGCGGTCACGCTGGCGTTGCTGCTGACGCCGACATCGATGGGGTTTGTGGACTGGTAGTCGAGAATCAGGCCAGTGAGGGAACATCCGAGTGGCGGGCATTCCTGGGTGTTGGTATCAAAAGCCGTGGTATTAAGGTTCTGCTGCACCCCTTGCGTGATGGTTCCCTTGGTGGTGCCGTCGGCCAATTTGAGGCTGATCGATTGCGGCGGGCAGGTTGAAAAGAATCCAGCGGAGGAACCGGAGCCGGCGATGGAAGCGGTGATGGCCGTGGTGCCGGGAGCGTTGGCCGTGATCTGGTTGGAGGTGCTGTTGATGGTCCCGATGCTTGCCGTGCCGACAAGAAAGTTGAAATAGCCGATGGACGAAGTGCAGCTTGGAATGGCAGCCAGCGTCTGGCCGGGAGCTACGGGGCAGGCCAGGCTGGGCGACGAAGCCGTTGTAATGGAAGACGGCGCACAGAGCAGATACTGCTTGCCATTCGAGCTATAGCAGGCCTGGGCATCGAGGTTGGCAGTTTGCGTTTGGGAGACGCATTGCTGGGGGCCGACCAAGGCGACCGAACTCACCTGGGCATGCACAAAAACCTTCACCGGGTTTGAAGTGACAGAATTGGCAGCGGCAGTGACAGTGGCAACGCCATAGGGCAGTCCGTTGGTGGAGGGAAGCGGATTGGGAGGGTTGCAATAGGTGTAGTCTGCGATGCCGCCGCCGGTGTTACGGTTCCAGGTGCCGCCGCAGATGTAGCCGGTTGGCGAAATATCGACCAACTGGTTGTTGGTGGTGCCGTAGGTAATCTGTTTGGCACTGACAGACACGCTTGTGTTCAAGCAGTTATAGGTCTGAGGTGTCTGCAACTGCTGGGTCTGGCCATAAGCCAGCGAAATGCCGGTGGTCTGCGGCTGAAGAATCACCGTGGTGACCTCGGTGTTCTTGATGCCATAGGCAAGACCATAGCAATAGTTGCCCGCGGGGTTGCGGGTGCAGCCGGAGATGGAAACCCCTGCCGGAATGGCCAGGCACAACATAAAAACAAGCGTCAAAAACCGCCGCATGAATCCTCCCCGCCCCGCTTTGTCGAACCGCGGAACGGTCTGTCCGAATTACGTGAGAAGAAGTGAGTTATCACAACCCGACGACAGGCCATGGATTAGCCGCCGGCAGGTGAATTTTGCCCAAGCCGCCGGTGCCCGGCTCAATGCGCCCGAATGCAGCCAACCGGCTAACCGCCCTCTCAAAGACTCCAAGGAAAAAGTGTATCAGGACGAGCCCCCCTCTTGCATGAAGCGTCCTGCGCGGTTGTTGGGCCCAATTGCCTTACCCACTTTGCCTGTCTGGTGTCTCCATCTAATAGACTTCGCCCAGCCCGGTTTGGGAGCAATGCGCTACGGCTTAAGGGGCAGGCGGCATGTATTTGGCGAACCAGGCTTCTGCGCGCTCCATCACGTCGCGCAGGTGAGCTGGATCGACAAAGCCGTGCCCTTCATTGGGGTAGACGACGAGTTCCGAGGGGACATGAAGGTCGCGAAGCGCATGCCAGAACTCGAACGACTGGGGCGCGGGACACTCGCCGTCCCGATCGCCGACGACCGCGAGGGTTGGGGTGTGGGCCTGCTTGATGTAGTTGATCGCCGAGCTTTTGGCATAGACCTGCGGGTCGTCGTAGACCGAGGCGCCGAAGTACGGGATCATCCATTGATCGATCGAGTTTTCGCCGTAGTAGCTGAGCCAGTCGGAGATGCCGGCCCCGGCCACGGCGGCCCTGAAGCGGTTGGTCTGGGTGATGGCAAACATGGTCATAAAACCGCCGTAGCTCCAGCCGGCCAGGCCGACGCGGCTGGGATCGACTGGGTACTTCGCGAGAACAGTGTCGACACCGGCCAGGATGTCGCGCAGGTCGCCGTAGCCGAAGTCCTTGCGGTTGGCCTGGGTGAAGGCCTCGCCCTGTCCGTAGCTGCCGCGGGGGTTGGGCATGAGGACAAAGTAGCCCAGGGCCGAAAAAGCGGTGGCGCTGAATCCGCCCGCGCCTCCACCCCAGCGGCCAAGCACGGCTGAGGCCGGGCCGCCGTGGACTTCGACAATCATGGGGTATTTCTTCGCCGGATCGTAGTCTTTGGGCAGCATGAGCCAGCCCTGCACGTGAAAGGCATCGCTGTTCCAGTCGAGAGAGACGGCTTTGCCCCAGTCGGGTTGAAGGCCGTCGTTGTCGTGCGTGAGTTGGGTGAGAGCGGCGAACCCTTCGCCTGAAGCGGCTTGCTCGGTGGACCTTACTGAGTAGGTTTCGGTCGGGCGATCAAAGCTGCTGGCATTGAAGACAAAAAGCGAGCGGTCGGCAGTCGCGGAGAGGCTCAGTTCCATGCGTCCGTCGCCCGCGCTGCCCGGAATGCTGAAGACGGGCTTGCCGGCGGTGGCAGAAAAGCGATCTCCCGAACGCTCGAGCAGATCGAGGCGCACAAGCTGGCACTTGCCTCCAGCGACCTCATCTACAAAAAGGTTGTCGTTGCCTTTCCAGGTAATCCAGGCTGCTGATGTGGGCCGCTGCGGGGTCAGGTTTTTGGGCTGCCCGCCGGATGCGGGGATGACATACACGTCGCCGCCCGTGGCTCCCTGATCGCTCATCAAGCCACCGATAAAGGCGATGAACTTGCCGTCAGGCGACCAGCGGGGCACGGCGATCTGGAGGCCGTGAAGGGGGCCGGAGATTTCCGTTGGCGCGAGGACAATCTTCGGCTCGCCTCCGGGCGCTTGCGTATACAGTTTCGCCACCCACCAATTGTTTTCTCCGGGCGGGTCGGCGGCGATGTAGGCAAGGGATCTGGAATCGGGCGCCCAGTCGAACTCGTACACATGCAGGTTGGCGGGGGTGAGGAAGTCGAAGAGCGAAATGTGGACCTTCCGCCGCACGCGAGACACTTTTTCGCGGGCTCATCGTCGGCCGGCGCGGGGGCGGGGTTGCCGTTCCAATCTGGGGGAACAGTGACCCGGGCGACGCGCTGGATTTCGACGCCATCTTCGCCAATGACGCCGGCGAAGGGCTTGATGGCGGCCAGGGCTCCGGCGGGGCGCGTCGCGCCTTCCACGTAAAGGAAGGCGATCATGGTTCCGTCGGGCGAGAAAGCGGGGCTGTCGACATATCCCTTCAGGGTGATGAGGCTGTGGGCCGGGCCGGCAACGTCGAGGCGGGCGAGATTGAGGTCCGTTTGAGTGCCGGATTGATCGTTCGAAGCGGCACATTCGGAGAGAAAGGCCAATGCCGTCGAGTCCGGAGACCAGGTGATCTGCCCGTCGCGGCACTGCCGATCGGAAGTATCCGCCGTGGCAATGCGCTGGCTTTTGTCGAGATCGCCGAGGGGCGCAACGCGAATCTCTGCGCCCATGCGCCCAGCCTCAACCCAGGCCAGCCGCTTGCCGTCCGGGGACACGGCAACCTGACCCAGCGGACTGCGATGCGAGGTGCGTGCCACTTGAGCGGAGGCTTCGTGGCTGGCTGGTTTTGCACCCTGGCTCGCAAAAGCGTTCGCTGAAACGAGGAGCAGGATCGCGGCCAGGGACATGCTGATCGATTTGCGGAATGACGGCAAAATCATAGGGAAATGCTAACAGGGGTTGGGAGTAGAACGGCCTGTTGTCAATGCCTGGTCTGCGTATTGCGACCAATTAGAGCGCGGGCGCGGGCGGCTTGGCCGGGGGTGTAAGAACAAATCCCTTGCGGACCAGCGCAAAGCCTTCCTGCGGAAGTTCGGCCTGCATCAACTGATTTTCCGGGCCGGAGAAAAGGTCCGTTCTGGCGCCGGCGATAGTGGCCACCAGGTGATGCACGGTGATCGCCTTCCCGTCCTGAGTTCCCTGCTCATCGGCATAGGTGGCCAGTTCGATTGGAGCCACAGAACCGGGTTCGGAGCCGGTCTGTTTGGGAAGGATGGCCCAAAGATCACGGTTGTTGCGGCTGACGGCGAGAGCCAGCAGGGTTTCGAGCGCGCCGGGATCAAAATCGGGAAGAAACACGGCTGCTGGGTACTCGGCAAGGCGCGCTGTGGTGCTGCGGCCGTTGGCGGAGACGTTGAGCAGGAGCTGGGCCGAGTCGGGCGCGGCGACAACATTGACCGCAGACCCGTTGACGATGGCGCTCAGTTGAACATGCTTGAGCTCGTTGGCGGCTGAGAGCGTTTCGGTCTTGGACAGCGCGTAGTTCAGTCCCTGCATATCCACGCGGACCAGCGACGTTGAGTCGTAGCCATCAGGAGTTGCGGAGAAGTTGAAGCTGGCGGTTCCGACCGCGTGCCCGCGCTGCGCAACTTCAAAGCTGCCCGACTGGCCGGAGGCGGCTGCGGCTGGAATCAAGGCAAGAAGCGATGCAAGTGTGAATGTAACAATGGCGCGCACGGATTTCTACGACACTCCTGCGTGATTAGACGGCGGGGCGAAGGAAGAGTTGCGAAAGACAGGGGTCAGGGATCAGAGCTCAGGGATCAGGGAACCAGTGGCCCGCTGGCTTGATTACTGCCTGGCTTTGCGGGGGAGGCCCGTGCCCGGATCGGGCACGGGTCGATTATTGAGAGAGAAGGCAAGGGACTTGGGCTCTTCTGACCCCTGACCCCTGACCCCTGCTTTTATCACCCCTTCGCCGTGGCGAAGCGCTTGTTGACTTCGTCCCAGTTGACGACGCTCCACCAGGCGGCGAGGTAGTCGGGACGGCGGTTCTGGTACTTGAGGTAGTAGGCGTGCTCCCAGACGTCGTTGCCGAGAATCGGGTAGAGACCCTGCGAGAGGGGCGAATCCTGGTTGGGCGTGGTCGTCACCTTGAGCTTGCCGCCGGTAAAGACCAGCCAGCCCCATCCGGAGCCGAACTGCTTGGCCGTGGTCTCGTTAAAGGTCTTCTTGAAGGCCTCGAAGTCGCCAAAGTCGGCAGCAATCTGCTTTGCGATGGCACCTGAGGGTTGGCCGCCAATACCGGCTGTGTTAGCCGGGCCCATCAGCTTCCAGAAAGCGCTGTGGTTGGAGTGGCCTCCGCCGTTGTTGCGCACCACGCCGCGAATGTCCTCGGGAATGGCGTTGAGATCGCGGATCAGGTCGTCGACGGACTTGGCAGCGAGCGCCGGATGGCTGGCCAGTGCGGCGTTCACGTTGTTGATGTAGGCCTGATGATGCTTGTCGTGGTGGAGCTTCATCGTCTCTGCATCGATGAAAGGTTCGAGGGCAGCGTAGTCGTAGGGCAGCGGTGCTAGTTCATAAGCCATAGGGGAAATTCCTCCGTTCGAATTGTACTGTGAGGGTTGAGGCCTGCGTACAGCGAAAGCAAGCGAGGGGGGGAACTCTGAAGCCTGAAACACAATTTTCACACGCGGCGGTGGCGCCTTCTGTTTCTATGGATGCAGAAAAGGAAGAACAGGGTGCAAATGACGGGGAATAAGCGCAATCAGGAAACCTTTACGGGGGGGCTAACATCGATAAGGGGGGTGGCGGTTGGCGGCTTCCCTTGTAATTCCACGCTCATTCCCCGGATCTGAAGCAGCTTTCAGAAATCTTTCAATCGGAAAAGTTGTGTGCATCCATGAGCAATCAGGCGGACTACCTGTGGCTTGAGCAGCAGGGCGAAGCGTTTGGCTCGCCCGGCCTTGAGCCGCGCTGGACTTCGAGCGTAAAAGATGCGGTGGGCACGGCCTACTCGGCTTCAAGCCGGGTTTGGTTTACCTGCTCGCACGGAATCCTGAACGAGATCTACCACCCCACCATCGACCGCGCCCAGATTCGCGACATGGAGTTCCTGGTAACGGACGGCGAGACCTTCTTCCACGAGGAGAAGCGCGACCTGGGATCGAAGTTCGAATACATTGACGCCGAGGCTCTTGGGGTTCGCTACATCAACAGCGATCCCGGTGGGCGCTACACGCTGACCAAGGAGATTATCTGCGACCCGCACCACAGCGTGGTTTTGCAACATGTAAAGCTCGAAGGCCACCCCGATCTGCTGGCCCGGCTCAAGGTGTATGCGCTGCTGGCTCCGCATCTGGACGACGGCGGCGCCGGCAACACGGCGCGCGCGGCCGACATTGCCGGGAAGAAGGTTTTGCTGGCCTGGAAGAACGAGTGGGCTCTGGCCATGTCCGCCAGTTGCGGTTTCTCGCGCGTGAGTTGCGGCTTTGTGGGCGCGAGTGACGGCTGGCGCGACCTGATGGAGAACTTCCGCATGGATTGGCAGTTTGGCTCGGCCACTGGCGGCAATGTCGCGGTGATGGGCGAAGTAGACCTGAAAGGCGCGACCGAGTTCACTTTGGCCATCGGGCTTGGCGAAGGGATCCACACGGCGGCGCAGAAGACCATGGGCGCGTTGGCGATGCGGTTCGAAGAGAACCGAAAGCGGTTTATCGAACAGTGGCGGCGAGTTGCGAACCCTGAGTGGCTTGCTGCCAAATCCGGCGACGGCGGCAGGTTGATGCGGGTTAGCCACAACGTGCTGCTGGCCCATGAAGACAAGACCTATTCGGGAGCATTTGTCGCATCGGCCTCTATCCCCTGGGGCGAGGTCAAGGGCGACGACGACCTGGGCGGCTACCACCTGGTGTGGACGCGCGACATGGTGCAAACGGCGACCGCTCTGCTGGCCTGCGGGCATGTGGAGACGGCGCGCCGGGCGCTGGTTTACCTGGCCTGCACACAGCAGCCCAACGGCGGCTTTGCGCAGAACTTCTGGATCGATGGAACGCCTTACTGGAGCGGCATCCAACTGGACGAGGTAGCCTATCCGCTGATCCTGGCCTGGCGGTTGTGGAAGGCCAACGGCCTCGGCGAGATGAAGATTTTTCCCTTTGTGGAACGGGCAGCCGGCTTTCTGGCGCGCCATTGCCCCATCACCAACCAAGAGCGATGGGAAGAAAACCCCGGCTATTCCCCTTCGACGCTGGCCGCGGCCATTGCGGGCCTTGTCTGCGCGGCGGAGATGGCTCGCGCCCACGACTCGGCCGAGCTGGCGATTTTTCTCGAAGACTCTGCCGACTGGATCGAAAAGCATCTTGAAGACTGGACCGTGACCAATAACGGCGTGCTGGTCCCGGAGATCAAGCGTCACTACATGCGCCTGCGGCCGCCGGAGTGCGGGGAGGCTTACGCGCATGAGGGCTGCGGGAAGGAAATCATCCGCCTGGCGAACCGGCCGCCGGGTGCGCGCACGGAGTTTGAAGCGCGCGAGATTATCGACGCCGGATTTCTGGAGCTGGTGCGGTACGGAGTGCGCAGGGCTGACGATCCGCTGATCATTGACTCGCTGAAGGTGGTGGACGCGGTGCTGAAGCGGGACCTGCCAGAGGGGCCCGGATGGCTGCGCTACAACTTTGACGGCTACGGCCAGCGGCCAGACGGGGGGCCATTTCAGGGCTGGGGCCAGGGACGCGTATGGCCGCTGCTGACAGGAGAGCGGGCTCACTATGAGTTGGCCGCGGGCGATGGATACGAGGCATTGGTGAGAACGTATGAGGCGTTTGCCACCTGCGGGCAGATGTTGCCCGAACAGGTTTGGGATGAGCCCGACCTGCCTGAGACGAGCCAGCGACTTGGTAAGCCGGATGGCTCAGCGGTGCCGCTGGTGTGGGCTCACGCCGAATATCTGAAGCTGCTGCGCTCGGCCACGGACGGCAAGGTCTTTGACCGCATCGATCCCGTCTACGAACGATATTGCGAGCCGGAAGGGCGCAAGAAACAGCGCCGCGACCTGGAAATCTTCAGCTTCAGAAGGCCGATCCACAGCATGGCGGCCGGAAGCACGCTGCGCATTCTGGACGAAACGCTGTTTCAAGTGATCTGGAGCACAGATGGATGGCAGACGACGAAGACCACGTTAAGCCGCAGCCTGGGGTATGCGGGCTTCAGCGCGGACCTTCCTCCCGTAACCGGAAGTGAAGCTGTGGTGTGGACACTTCATTGGCCGGAACAGTCCGCCTGGCTTGGATACAATATTGAAGTCAAGGTTGAAGGCAACTAAACAGTTGCCTGCGTGCGAACGCATTCCAGCGAAAGGAAATTTCTCAGTTTCTATGACTCCTGCCCTTACTGATACCTCTCTCGATACGCTTTCCGTGGATACTCTCCGCCTGCTTGCTGTAGACACCGTGCAGAAGGCCAATAGCGGCCACCCCGGCGCTCCGCTGGGTTGCGCACCCATTGCCTACCTGCTGTTCCACAAGCTGATGAAGCACAATCCGGCGCACTCCAAGTGGGCCGACCGTGATCGCTTTGTGCTGTCGAACGGCCACGCTTCGGCGCTGCTCTATTCCTCGCTGTTTCTCGCCGGCTACAAGGTCACGCTGGACGACCTGAAGAGCTTCCGCCAATGGGGATCGAAGACGCCGGGGCACCCCGAATACGGACACACGGACGGCGTTGAAGTCACCACCGGTCCGCTGGGCCAGGGGCTGGCGATGGCCGTGGGCATGGCCATGGCGGAGCGCCACCTGGGCGCGATCTACAACAAACCCGGCTTCAACGTGGTGGACCATCACACCTACGTGCTGTGCGGCGATGGCGACATGATGGAAGGTCTTTCGCACGAGGCGGCGTCGCTGGCCGGAACCCTGGCCCTGGGCAAGCTGATCGTGCTCTATGACGACAACCTGATCTCGCTCGACGGCCCGACCGAACTGAGCTTCACGGAGAACGTCTACAAGCGCTTTGAAGCCTACCACTGGGACGTGCAGCGCGTGATGGACGGCAACGACCTGGCCGGCATCGAGGCCGCAATCGAGGCAGCCAAGGCTGTGACGGACAAGCCTTCTCTGATCGCGGTGCGCACGGTGATTGGCTACGGTTCGCCCAAGGCGGGCAGCAGCAAGTCGCATGGCGAGCCGCTGGGCGCTGCCGATGTGGTTCTGACGAAGAAGTTCTTCGGGTTCCCCGAAGACAAGAGTTTCTACCTTCCCGAAGATGCGCTGGCCAACTGGCGTCAGGCGGGGCCGCGCGGCGCAGCCTCTGAAGCGGAGTGGAAGAAGCTGTTCGCGGCGTACGCAGCGGCATTTCCCGATCTGGCGGCGGAGTTTGAGCGCACCCAGAAGGGCGAGCTCAAAGCGGGATGGGAGAAGTCGATTCCCAGCTTTGGCGTGGAGAAGCAGGTTGCCACGCGCAACGCAGGTTCCACGGTGATGAACGCCATTGCCGGCAACTTGCCGGAGCTGTTTGGCGGGGCCGCGGATCTGACCGCTTCCACCAAGACGATTTTCAAGCCGGGAGAGAGTTTTCACGTCGATCCTGCGGGGCGCAACGTCTTCTTCGGCGTGCGCGAGCAGGGCATGTGCGCAGCGGTGAACGGAATGGCGGCGCATGGAGGGCTGATTCCGTTCGGGTCGACCTTCTTCGTCTTTTCCGATTACGCCAAGCCGGCATTGCGCATTGCCGCGCTGATGGGTGTTCACTCGCTGTTCATCTTCACGCACGACTCGATCGGCGTGGGCGAGGACGGTCCGACGCATGAGCCCATCGAGCACCTGATGGCGTTGCGCGCTGTGCCGCACTTTACCGATTTTCGTCCCGCCGACGCGAATGAAACGGCGGCCGCATGGCGCCTGGCTCTCGAACGCAAGAGCCCCTGCTTCTTTGCGCTCACTCGCCAGGATCTGCCGGTGCTTGACCCGGCGACGCACGATGCCTACGCCAGCGTGAGCAAGGGCGCCTACGTGTTGCAGGATGCCGCAAAACCGCAGGTGGTACTGATCGCGACCGGCTCTGAAGTGTGGGCGGCGCTCGATGGCGCCAAGCTGCTGGCGGCCGATGGCATTCAGGCGCGCGTGGTCAGCATGCCAAGCTGGAAGATATTTGAAGAACAGACCGCGGCGTATAAGGCCAGCGTGCTGCCGGCGGGCGTGCCCAGGCTAGCCATTGAAGCAGGGGCCACGCAGGGTTGGTGGAAATACGTCGGACTGGACGGCGACGTGATCGGTCTCGATCGCTTTGGGGCTTCAGCGCCCGGACCGCTGGTGATGAAAGAGCTCGGCTTCAGCGCAGAAAACGTGGCCGCACGTGCAAAGAAACTGGTGAAGTGAAAAGAAGCGGAGTTAGCGGTGTTTGCGGAGTTAGCCGCGCTTCGCGCGTGTTGGCATAGTTGGCAGTCCGACCATTGCTAACTCCGCTAACCCGCCGCGGCGGGCTAACTCCGCTAGCTCCGCTTTCGAAAGGATTTCAGTGAAACTCGTCATTGCCTCCGATCATGCAGGATTTCCTCTTAAAGAAGAGGTTCGCGCCCATCTGTCCATGGCCGGCCATGAAGTTGTAGACCTCGGCGCTTTTAAAATCGAACCTCAGGATGATTATCCCGACTTTGCGGAGCGCGTCGGGCTGGCAATCAAGGCAGGCGAAGCGCCGCGCGGTATTCTCATCTGCGGTTCGGGCGTAGGTGTTTGCGTGGCGGCCAACAAGATTCCCGGCATCCGCGCCGGCATGTGCCACGACACCTATTCCGCTCACCAGGGCGTGGAGCACGACGACATGAACGTGATCGTGCTGGGCGCGCGCATCATTGGGTCGGCTTTGGCATTCGAAGTTGTGGATGCGTTTCTGAAAGCACAGTTCATCATCAAGGAAGAACGATTCGTCCGGCGATTCAAAAAAGTCCTGGCCATCGAAGCAAAGTACATGTGCGGAGACGGCTCGCAAAACCCGGCCTGACGCAATGAGGTCTGCGGTGGGATCGGAGTTAGCCGCGCTTCGCGCGTGTTCGCGGAGTTAGCGGGGTTGGCTGCTCTTCATCAAGAATTCATCGCCGCAATGCAAACTGAAAGGCGCCGATGTTCCCCTTCGACGTGATCCTTTTTGATGTGGGCGGAGTCCTGCTGACCAACGGCTGGGACACGCACGAGCGCGCGCTTGCGATTGAACACTTCCATCTTGACCCGGATGCCTTTGAGGCCCTGCACCACAAGGCTGACCGGTCCTGGCAAAGTGGGGAAATCACGCTGACCACTTACCTCGACAGGACCATCTTCACCGAGCCGCACAGCTTTTCCCGCGACGATTTCTTCGCGTTCATGATTGCGCAATCGAAAGTGCTTCCCGACAGCGCTCTGGGAACTTTGAAGCAGCTCGCCGCATCCAACAACTACATGCTTGGGGCGCTCAACAATGAAGCGCGCGAAACCAACAAGTACCGCTTTGAGACCTTCGGATTGTTCAACTACTTCAAGGTGGCGCTCAGCTCCTGTTACCTGGGATTGGTGAAACCGGACGCGGCGATCTATGAGGCCGCTCTCGATATTCTGGGTCGGCCGGCGGAGCGGATTCTGTTTATCGACGATCGAGCTGAAAATGTGGACGGCGCGTTGAAGGCGGGAATGCAAGCGATCCGCTTTGAAGGCGACAGGAAATTACGAAGCGATTTGGCGAGTCTTGGCGTACTTTAACGGATCGGCACTGGAGGATTTATGCAACTTGGATTGATTGGCCTGGGCAAGATGGGCGGCAATATGGCGGAGCGGCTGCGCCTGGGCGGGCACCAGGTGGTCGGCTTCGACTTCAATGCGGACGCGGTGGCAAAGTTGACGGCAACTGGCAACGTAGGCGTCGGTACCCTGGAAGACCTCGCGAAAAACCTGAAAGGGCGACGAGCCATTTGGATCATGGTGCCGCAGGGCGCACCTGTCGACCAGACGATCGCGAAACTCGAGCCGCTGCTCAATCCCGGCGATATTCTCATCGACGGCGGCAACTCGAATTACAAAGACTCCATGCGCCACCACACGGAAGTGACCGCCAAGGGCTTTCAGTTTGTGGACGTGGGCACCTCGGGCGGCGTGTGGGGGCTGAAAGAGGGCTACAGCATGATGATCGGCGGCGACAAGGAGCCGGTCGAATATTTGCGGCCCATCTTTGAGACGCTGGCCCCGGCGGCAGACAAGGGCTGGGGACATGTGGGTCCCGGCGGCGCTGGGCATTTCGTCAAGATGATTCACAACGGCATCGAGTACGGCATGATGCAGGCCTACGCCGAGGGCTTTACGATCATGGAAAAGAAGACGGACTTTGGGCTGGACCTTGCGCAGATTTCGCAGATCTGGCGCTACGGCAGCGTGGTCCGCAGTTGGCTGCTCGACCTGACCGCCGATGCGCTGGGCAAAAATCCTACGCTCGAGGGCCTCGAGGCGTTTGTCGAGGATTCCGGCGAGGGAAGATGGACGGTGATCGAAGCCATCAACCTGAATGTTTCCGCGCCGGTCATTACTGAATCCCTGATGCGGCGCATACGCTCGCGCGAGCAGAACAACTTTACCGACCGGATGCTGGCCATCATGCGCAACGAGTTCGGCGGCCATGCAGTAAAGAAAGACTAGGAGACAAGAGAGCCATGACCACCATCCAGGCAAATGTGCGGCCGGAAGATCTTTCGCAAGTCACCAAAACTCCGGAGCGGATTCCCGATCCGGGGATTCTGGTGATCTTTGGCGCCTCCGGCGACTTGACCAAGCGCAAGCTGCTGCCGGCGCTGTTCCACCTGCGCCAGGCGAATCTGCTGCCCAAGCAGTTCGCCATTGTGGGCGTAGCGCGGCGACCGCTGGGCGATGAGTTTGCGGCAGACATGCGCGCGGGAATTGTGGAGTTCGGCGGCGCGGATGCAAAGGACCCAAAGCTGGATGAGTTTGTGCAGCACATCAGCTACTTCCCTCTCAAGTTCGACGACTCGTCGGACTATGCGGGCCTGAAGACCGAGCTCGACCGCATCGACAAGGAAAAGAACATCGGCGGCAACAGGCTGTTCTACCTGGCCACTGCGCCGGAGTTCTTTGCCGGCATCGTTGAAAACCTGGGCGCACAAGGCATGGCGCAGCCGGAAAAAGGCGTCGCGGCGGTGGTGATCGAGAAGCCCTTCGGCCACGACCTGGATTCGGCGCGGGAGCTGAACCGCCAGGTGAACGCGGTCTTCCACGAGAGCCAGGTCTTCCGCATCGACCACTACCTGGGCAAGGAGACGGTGCAGAACATTTTGGTCTTTCGCTTTGCCAACGGAATGTTCGAGCCGGTGTGGAACCGCAATTACATTGAGAGCGTGCAGATTACGGCGGCAGAAACGCTGGGCGTGGAAGGGCGCGGGCCGTTCTACGAGAAAGCCGGCGCGCTGCGCGACGTGGTGCAGAACCACATGATGGAGCTGCTCAGCTTTGTGGCCATGGAGCCGCCGTCTAGCTTCGATTCCGACGCCGTGCGCCGCGAGAAAGTAAAAGTCTGGCGCGCCATTCCGCCGGTGCCAATCCTCAACGCGGTGCGGGGCCAGTATGGGCCGGGAATTGTTGAAGGCCAGCATGTGGTGGGCTATCGCGACGAAGAGCGCGTGAGCCCAACCTCAGGTACCGAGACCTACGCCGCGCTGCGCCTGGAGATTGAGAACTGGCGCTGGGCGGGGGTTCCGTTTTATCTGCGCGCCGGCAAGCGGCTCAAAAAACGCGCCACCGAAATCAGCATCCAGTTCAAGCAGCCGCCGCTGCTGATCTTTAACCGCATGGCGGGTAGCGGCCCCTGCCAGGAGATTCAGCCCAACCTGCTGACCATCCGCATCCAGCCGGACGAAGGCATCTCGCTGCGCTTTGGCGCCAAGGTGCCGACGACGCCGAATATGGACGTCTGCCCGGTCATTATGGACTTTGACTACGAGGCGGCGTTTGGCAAGTCGAGCGCCAACGGCTACGAGCGCCTGCTGCTCGACGCCATGCTCGGCGACCAGACCCTGTTCTCGCATCGCGACGGCGTCGAGATCAACTGGGCTCTCTATACCCCGATCCTCCAGGCCTGGGCCGCGAAAAAGCCGGAGGTCTTCCCCAACTACTTTGCCGGATCGTGGGGCCCCGAGTGCGCCGACCATCTGCTCGAGCGCTGGGGGCATACGTGGAGGAACGATCTGGGGAGGAAAGTGTAGCGGAGCGGAGTTAGCCCGCTGCGGCGGGTTGGCGGGGTTAGCGGCGTTAGCCTGCCTCTCTATGCGGTCGCGAAAGAAGCTGGCGCCTAACTCCGCGAACACGCGCGAAACGCGGCCAACCCGCCTTGGGGGGCTAACTCCGCTTATTTGCCCATCCCTTTATCCATCGCCTCGTTTGCCAGGCGGTCGGCTTCCTTGTTGCCGCCGCGCAGGGTGTGGCGCATCTCGAAGGCGTCGAGGCGGGCAGCCAGCTTTTTGGCTTGTTGCCAGAGGGGAACCAGGCCAGGGCTCTTTACCTTGTACTGGCCTTTCATCTGCTTGACCATCAGCTCGGAGTCGGACACCACGCGCAGGCGTTTCGCCCCGTTGGCAAGCGCCCACTCGAGCACCGCGAGAAGGCCGGAGTACTCGGCGAAATTGTTGGTTTGAATGCCGAGAAAGCGGTTCAGGCTGGCGACTACGTTGCCCTGCGCATCCTCAACGACCGCCCCATAGCCGGAGGGCCCCGGGTTACCACGCGAGCCGCCGTCGCAGTGAGCTACAAACCATTCGCTTGCCGATTCGGGAGGGGTAAGGTTTTCGAACAGATTTCCAGTCATCGCTTTCCAGTGTAGCCTCCCGGCGCTGCCCGAAAGCCGAGCCCGCATCCCCGACGGCACGATTCCCAGGATGGCGCAGTCCGGCCCAAACAAACCTCCCGGTAACCTCCAAAATGGGTTACCAAACCGGCGGTTCTGCGTCTACACGGGTACAGACACTTTCTACGGTATTTTCCGGATTGCCGTAGGGCTGCCAGGCAACTGGGGAGCGGGTTCCGCCCTGGAGAACACTGATTCGGAAGATCGGAGATTCGATGTCGGCAGAGGGTGCAGTCTACCCGGTTTCTCCGGCCGGCGTTTCGCCTGCCTTGGCATGGCCGTCCGTGCGAAAGGTACAATCCTCAGCAGGGATGACTGCTTCGAGGGCAATGGACGGGATGGGACGCGACGGCTCGAACAAGGAAGCCGAGCGCCTGCGGGTCCGCGCCGAAGAGATGGAACTGATCCGCGAGGCCCAGGCCGGCTCCCGCGTGGCCTTCGACACGCTGGTGCGGCAATATGAGCACCAGGTTCTGCGGCTGGCCTTGCACCTGACCGGCAGCGAGCACGACGCGGAAGACATCTACCAGGAGGCGTTCCTGAAGGCCTTCCGGTATATCGGTAACTTCCGGTTCGAGTGCTCCTTCTACACGTGGATTTACCGGATCGTAACCAACCTTTGCCTTGACCAGCTGCGGCGCAAGAAAACGCGGCGCGAGGACCATGCGGTGGTGGTGGACCACTCCGGCGACGAGATCGATCTGCTGGCTTCGGTCTCGGACAACCGGTCGTTTTCAAATCCCGCCAAGGAGCTGGACCGCAAGGTGCTGGGACAGAAGATTCAGGCGGCGCTGGTGAAGCTGACGCCGCGCGAACGGATGGTGTTTGAGCTGAAGCACTACCAGGGATTGCGCCTGAGAACGATTGGCGAGATGCTGCACACCACGGAAGAAACGGCAAAGAACACGCTGTTCAGGGCAACAAAGAAGCTGAGAACGCAGTTGGCGGATTTGCGGTAGGTTTTGGGGTTGCTCTCCGATTTAGAGGATGAGCAAGGAGATGGCAGTTGAGATGCAGGAGCTAAGAAGCTGGGACTTAAAGGCTGAAAGCTCGTTTTTGTGGGACTCTTTTGAGGCTGGAAGGACGTAGATTATGAATTGCGAACTTGCACATGAACGGATAGTGACGGCCGCATATGGGGAGCTGCCGGACGACCAGATGCACGAGCTTGAGCGGCATGTGGGCGACTGCGCGGATTGCCGCAAGGAGCGGGAGCAACTGCTGGCGATGAAGGTGCTGGCGGATGCGCTGCCGGTCGCGGAGCCAAGCCCCAATCTTGTGGCCCGCAGCCGTCTCAAACTGGACGAGGCGCTGGACGCGCTGCCGCCGATGCGCTGGTACGAACGGCTGGCGCAGAAAATGATGAACAACGTGGCCAGTTTGCAGGCAGCGCCGGTGGCGGCTGCCTTGCTTCTGGTTGCGGGCATTGGGGCGGGCAGCCTGGGTGGCTACGAGTTTGCGCAGAACCGCACGGCCCATGCTGCTGCGGCCATGACGGCTACGGCAACAACCCCTGCCTCGGCGACGCCAGGTGCGCAGGCTGATCCAGCGGGGGCTGAGCCCGCCATCGCAAACGTTGCCAGTGTCTCCAGCGTGGTAAGGCAGCCGGGCAACGAGATGGTGGAAGTGAGTTACAACCAGCTGGTCCCCCGGCATATTCAAGGTTCGCTGGACGATCCGGCAATCCGCCAGTTGCTGATGCTGGCCACCGAGAATTCGACCTCGGCTGGCGTACGCGACGACTCGGTGGGGCTGTTGGCGGCCGAATGCCGCGCCGGCCACAGTTGCCAGGGAGCGGGGATCCGCGACGCGCTGATGGTGGCGCTGCGCTACGACCGGAATGCCGGCGTCCGCGAGAAGGCTCTTGAGGGGTTGGAACCGTATGTTGCGGAAGACACGCGCGTGCGCAATGCCATCCTTGAAGCACTGCTCAACGACAACGATCCCCGCATTCGTACGGAATCCATCAATATTTTGGAACCGGTGGAGGGCGACACGAGCGTGCGCCAGGTGCTCTACTCGGTCTCCACATCGGACGATAATCCCCAGATCCGGAATGTTTCCCGGCAGGTGCTGAGCCGGGTTCCGGAGATTCAATAACCGTGTTTCACCTTCCTGCAACTGCGCCGTCAGCAAGAAGAGCGCAGAACAGGACGAGAGAAGCGAACGTTGGAGAAGAAACCATGAACCACTTGTTGAGGCCGTGTCGGAGTTTCAAACTTGCAATCATCCCATGCGCGGTCCCGGTCGCGATTCTTGCGGCGGGAATAGCTCTTGCGCCCCACGCAGCCCGCGCGCAGGCCAACGATCTTGGCCCGCTGGTGGAGAGTTCCAACCCCGTGCTGCACTCCAGCTCGCAGGGCTACCTGGGTGTGGAGATCGTCGACGTGGACACGGACAAGGCGCAGGCGCTCAAGCTGAAAGATGTCCGCGGCGCGATCATCACGCTCATTGACCACGACGCCCCCGCCGGACAGATTGGGCTCAAGGTCAACGATGTGGTGCTTCAACTGAATGGCGAGAATGTTGATAGCGCCGATCAGTTGCGCCGTTTGTTGAAGGACATTCCCCCAGGGCACAAGGTGAGCATTGAGATCAGCCGCGACGGCAACATCCAGACCATGGCCGTGGAACTGGCCGATCGCCAGGTACTGGGACACGATGTCTGGAACAAGATCGACAACGGCGGCGATGTGTTTGGGCAGCCCCCGAGCATGGGCATCCTGTCGAGCGCAGGCGACGTGCCGCCGGCGAGCAGTGGCTTTCATCTGCCTTTTTTCGGCAGCAGCCTGAATGTGGGCGCGCTTGTTGAGCCCCTCACTTCGCAGATGGCCGAGTACCTGGGCGTGCCAAACGGATTGATGGTGAAGCAGGTGGCGCGGAAGAGCGAGGCAGCTTTGGCCGGCCTGAAGGCTTTCGACGTGATTCTCAAAGTGGGCTCGGAGCCGGTAAGCAATCTTGCAGGATGGGATCGCGCCCTGCGCTCCAATCAGGGCAAGCCGGTGCAGGTGACCATCCTGCGCGACAGGAAGCAGCAGACGCTGACCTTGCAGGTGGACTCGAAGCATCGCCAGGGCTCGCTGGGGACAGAGCACACCCCGTCCGCCGGCGAAATCTCGGAGTCAAACGCCGACCAGAGCGGATTCCACAAATACGTCTAGAGCGGTCTCTCGAAAACCGGAAGAACCTCTAACTATCCCCGCGATAAAGCATGTCCCGAATTGCCTTGCGGCGGGCCTCGTTCATCTCGCTCGCCGACTTGCGGTCACCGGGATCAACGCCGCCGGCAGCGGCGGGATCAGCCTCCTCCGGCTCGCTGCATGCGGGGCAGCGGTTCGCAAAGCCGGGCTTGTCCGGCCTCAACTCGAACACTTCAGAACAGACGACACATGTTTTGATAGGGAACGCCATTTCAGAAATAGAATAACGCTCCCGGCCGCGGTCGATTTCGGACTTCGGTACGCCGCTATTTGAAAAGCTTCAGATCGATTCCCTCGCCCATGGCTTTGTAGCCGGCGTCGTTTGGATGCAGGTGGTCGCCGGCGTCGAAGAGCGGGTTATAGCGATCAGGATTCTGCGCGTCGCGCGTCATCTGCTCGAAGTCGATTACCCCGTCAAACACGCCGCTCGTCCTTATCCAGTTGTTTACGTCCTTGCGCACCTGCTCGCCCTTTTCTGAGCTGTACCCTGCCCCGCCATACGGAGTGAGCGTAGCGCCGATTGCCTTGATGCCGTGCTCGTGCGCCTCGTCGGCAATCTGCTTCAGCCCCTGTTCAAGCATCGACGCGGTCACATCGTCTTCCGGCACCATGAATCGCCCTGCAAGCCGGCCGATGTCGTTGATGCTCTCAAGCACGATCACATAACGCACGCCCGACTGCGCCAGCACGTCGCGATCGAGGCGCGCCAGTGCGCTCGGCCCAGCCCCATCGTTCAGTACGCGGTTGCCTCCGATCCCTTCGTTCAGAATGGAAACGTTCTTCAGGTCAGGATCCTGCTTCAGCCGGGCGGCCAGCACATCGGGCCAGCGGGCATTGGCGTTCCTGGTCGACTGAGCACCATCGGTAATCGAGTCGCCCAGCGTAACAATGGCCCGCGCGCCCTCCACTGCATTCACATCGACGCCGTCCATGAAGTACCACGACCTCAACTCGGTGGGCGAGGTCAACGTCGCCGCTCCAGCCACATCGCCATCCGCCAGAAAATTATCCTGGTCGGCAAACTGGTGATAGGTCTCGGCGCGCATCACCTGCGAGGGCAAGTAAAAGCTGACGGCCACATCAGAGAGCGCCGGAACGGAAATCTCCGCCGGGTCGGAAAAGATTTCCGCGCCGGGCGGAATGCGCACGCTCGCTGCGCCGCCAAACGTCAGCGCGTGATCGGTTCCGTCCTTGATTGCCGAACCGCCTGCGCTCAGCGCCACATGCGCATCGGTGATCGTCAGCCCATCCAGGCCAAACGCATTCGAAAAACGGACCCGCACCTGCTCCCCACCATTCGACACATGCACAATCTGGCGCAACGTCACCGCGGCAAAGGGGCGCATGGCCATGCCGCCCGCGGCAAGCATCGTGGACGATGCCCACGTGCCCACCCACTGCGGACGTTGCGCAGACTGGGCATTGCCCGCCGCGCTGGTTGAAACCGCAAGAACCGCAACTGCCGCAAAACCAAACCAACTTGAAATCCGATTCCTGATCATGAACCCAAAAACCTCCACGCGATGTTGCGTTCAAAATGCACAGCAAGCCTATCACGTGCGGCGCACGCGCATTCGGCCCCGTGGTTTTTCAGTTCGTAACGTGTCCTACTGCGCCTGCGGCAACCAGCAGCCCGGCGTGGAGTGCGCAATCGCCTGCTCTTCCTCGGTCATGTCTACGGAAACGTCGGCAAACAGCGGAGTGCTCAAGTACCGCTCGCCTGTATCGGGAAGCATGCACAAGATCGTCGATCCCTTTGGAGCCTCTGCCGCCACGCGCAGTGCGCCGGCAAACGTCGCCCCCGACGAAATCCCGACAAAGATTCCTTCCTTCTTCGCCAGGTCCTTGCTGCACTTCAGGGCATCGGCGTTTGCAATGGTCAGCACCTGGCTGATGACCTTCATGTTCACCGCGTCGCCGGCCAGCTTGGCGATAAAGTCCGGGCTCCAGCCTTGCATCGGGTGCGGTTTCCACGAGGCGTGCGGCGCCTTGGCCGAGCCATCCCGCTTTCTCAACTGCTCCACTCCGCTTGAAAGCATAGGCGCGTCTTCGGGCTCGCAGACCACGATCTTTGTCTCCGGCCGCTTCTTGGCCAGCACCCGCGAAACGCCCTTCAACGTGCCGCCGGTTCCAAATCCCGTCACCCAGTAGTCCAGCCGCTCGCCTTTAAAATCGCGCAGAATTTCTTTCGCCGTTGTACGCGAGTGCATGGCTGCATTGGCTTCATTTTCAAACTGCCGCGTATAAAACCATCCATGCTTCTTGGCCAGCTCCACGGTTTTTTCCACCATACCCACGGCTCTTGCCGAGGCCGGTGTAATAATCACCTTCGCGCCCAGGAACCGCATCAGCTTGCGCCGCTCAATGCTGAAGCTCTCCGCCATGGTCACCACCAGCGGATAGCCTTTGGCCGCGCACACCATCGCCAGGCCAATCCCCGTGTTGCCGCTTGTGGCTTCAACCACAGTTTGCCCAGGCTTCAGCTTCCCCCGCCGCTCCGCGTCCTCAATCACGCCCAGCGCAAGGCGGTCCTTCACCGAACCTAGTGGATTAAAAGCTTCCACCTTCACATAGAGATTCACGTCGGGCGGGGCGAGCTTGTTGATACGCACCACAGGGGTATTGCCGACCGTCTCCAGGATACTGCCATATTTGCGTCCCATGAACTTCACCTCCAACGCGAGCCATTCTATCCAACCAGGGCGACAAGGCGACAGCAAAAACGGTTACTGTCTCAACTCGACATAGCGATGAAACCTACGATCCGGATCAATCGGAGCTGCTGGGGTTATGCCAGCCGCCGTCTGCCGCGATCAATGCGTTGGCCTGTTTTGGCCCCCAGGTGCCCCGCCGGTAAGGGCGCACGCGGGGATGGTGCTTGATGATCGGATTGACCACTGCCCATGCGGCCTCTACTGCGTCTTCGCGCGTAAACAGGCCCGCATCGCCCTTCATGGCGTCGCCCAGCAGCCGTTCGTAGGGCGTTTCTTCCCCCGCCTGCTGTTCAAGCAGATAGAGCTCGCGCTGCTCACCGACAAACTCCTCGCCCGGAAGCTTTACGCGGGCAGCGAGCGCGATCTCTGCATTGGGAGAAACCCGGAAGCGAAAATAGTTCCCTTTTGCTCCGGCGGCCGCTGCGTCTGCGAAGAGCTTCTGCGGCGGTGCTTTCAGCTTCACAAGAACCTCGGTTGCCGTATCGGGCAGAAACTTGCCCGAGCGCAGATACCACGGAACGCCGTCCCAACGCCACGAGTCGATGGATAAACGAAGGGCGCAATAGGTCTCGACATCGGAGTTTTTCGCGACATCCTTCTCCTGCCGGTAACCCGCGTATTGACCGCGCACCATGTCTTCGGGTTGCAAAGGACGCATGGCCTTGAAGACGGTCGCCTTTTCGGTCTGCACTTCTCCAAAATGCTGGCCCGCCGGCGGCTCCATCGCAAGCAGCGCGACGATTTGAAAAAGATGGTTCTGGATCACGTCGCGCAGGCAGCCGGCCGACTCGTAAAATGCGCCGCGCGTTCCCACGCCAAAGCTTTCAGACATGGTGATCTGGACGCTGGAGATGTAGTTGCGGTTCCAGATTGGTTCCAGGAATGAATTCGCGAAACGGAAGTACAGGATATTCATGATCGCCTCCTTGCCCAGGAAGTGATCGATGCGGAAGATCGCGTCCTCAGGAAAGACGGATCGCGCCACAGCGTTCAGCTCGCGAGCCGAAGCCAGGTCGCGCCCAAAAGGCTTCTCCACGATGACGCGCGCATTCTTTGCTAAACCTGCTGCGCCCAGCCCCTTGATTACGGTTCCAAACAGCGAAGGCGGGATAGCGAGGTAATGCGCAGGGCGGCGCGCTTTCCCGAGCGCTTGTTTGATGGCCGCAAAGGTTTTGCTGTCGTTATAGTCGCCGCTTACATATTGGAGCAGCGACAGTAACTGCTGGAAGGCCCGCTTGTTATCGATCCCGCCCGATTGCTTGATGCTTTGCGTCACACGCCGCTGCAGCCGTTCGAGTGACCATTTCGGAAAGGCGACGCCGATAACGGGGACGTTAAGGGCTCCGTCTTTCACCAGTGCATAGAGTGCGGGGAAGATCATTTTGTGGGCGAGGTCGCCTGTGACGCCATAAACCACAAGAGCATCGGAATGAGAGGTGGACACCGGGCACACTCCTTGTCAGCGGTTGCCGCTTTCCGATGGCCACCGGATTTGTCTTGCAGTCTCGATGATAGCCTCCTGGTGGAGGGATCCTCCTGGTGGACGAATATTGTGTGGATAGTCGCCGATCCAACGGGAACTTCCAAGGCGGAGAAGGTTCGCCGGGTGCGCAGGAATATCCGATCGAGTCTTTTTTGTTGCGTTTCCAAAGAGGAATCGGATATGGGTTCAATAGGAGTCTGATCTTTCTAATCGCTGTGCACAAAGAGGACTGGGTGGAGGAAAGCATGGGAAGGAGTCGATGGAACCTTGGATGGATGGGCCAAGTGCCAGGTTTGGCAGTGCTGGCTTTGCTCAGCGTTGGTGTCGCGGCTCACGCGCAGGATGACGGAAGTACCGAAGTTGTTCCGGGGATGGAGGATTCGTGCATCGAGAATCTTGGCTACAATGCGTGTGGCCCAACCGGCATGCCGAAGCCCGCGGGCGGCCAGCAGCTTATCTTGGTCCACTATGCAGCGGTGGCGCTTTCGCCGACGACCATGACTGCAGGAGCATCACACGGGCAAAACTCTCAAAGCAGCGCGGAGCAGGCGGCGCTCCAGACATGCCGGCGGAATGGAGCGACTGATTGCAAGGTGCTGACGTGGGGCGAGAACTTTTGCATTGGGCTGGCGGAGAGCTACGCGGACAAGTCCTATGGGTTCTATGTGGGAAGCAACCGGGATGAGTCTGCGGCCGGAGCGCTTGCGCGATGCCAGTCTGGACACGGCAAGAACTGCGTGACCGTCACGGCTCCCTGCGCATCCGACGACATTCGCTGGTCGTCACCGCTGCCGTTGCCGCCAGGTGGGTCAACGGCAACGGTCGATCCAAATATGGTCGGGACGTGGGAGCTGTTCCTCAACCCGGGGCGCTGGATTTGGCGCGTGGCTCCCAACGGTACATACGAATTGCATAGCGAAGCGATGGACAATACGCCATCGAATGCCGGGACGTTTTCGGCGAGAAACGGACGCTACTCGCTGCATGCGATCACGATGAGCTGGGATGACGCTGGCACCTACAAGGTGCAATCACCCGGAGTCGTTGTCGCGACAGGTAAGCTGGGGACAGGAACGTGGAAAAGGATCGGGGGAGCAAGCAACAATCTGACGGCAGCGCCTCCGCCGGCCAGGCCAAGCGGTCCGCCCATCACAATCAGGAGATGAAAAAAATTGGAATCTGCCAGACCCTCTACGCCGGTTGGCCGTGAAGTTCTAGCACCTCGTTCCTCCGTCCAGGCCTTGGTTTTCAACGGTCCGGGCGCCCCAGGTCCCGCTTTTGGGGTCAATTTACTCGCTAAATGACGCTAAATACATGCTTTTAACCCGTTTTAATGCTCATTTCGTGTATTAATATGCAACCCATCGCCAACTTTCGGCACTTTCCAGGCAGACAAACACGCTCAATAGGTGGTCTGAGAGGTTAAGTTACCGCCGAAACGCACCCTTTGAAGCCAACATCTGGGGTCATTTCGCAACCACAAAGGCCAACCTTCGACGGAAAATCGCAACCATCCAGGCAAACATTCTAGGGGCTGCGACGCCTCAGTTGACCGACGGCGGAAGCATGAGAGGTTTGCGTGGGCCAAGCTCCTCGCGGACCAGCGTGAGCCCAAGAATGTAGCGCTCAAAGCGGTCCGAGAGCCGCGCGAAAAGTGGTGCTTCCTGTTCATATTCGAAGAGATTGAACTGGCTCACGATGTAGTAGCTTTCCTTGCCCGCCACGATCAACTCGCCGAGGGTTGGCTGATGACGCCGCATTCTGCGGCTCGAGCCCATCGCCTCCGGATACATCCCGGCAACGAACAAAGCATAGTCGCCAATGTGCTTTCTCCGCGCGCGTTCCGCATCGAACGAAGGCGCCGACCCATGCACAGGGTCCGCGGCCTGCACCATTTCTTCAAGCTCTTCGATGGGCCGCCCCGTCTCGTCCCGGACCTTGTAAAGTTTATCGGACTCAGAAAACTCGCACAGCAGCCGCGCCACATAAGCTGTTGCATCGGGATCGTTTAGTCCCAGCTTGCCTTCGTAGCTGTTGCGAACCGCCTGTTGAAAGAAGAGTTCGAGTGGATGAGCCTGCTCCTGCATACACACCTCCCAAAGGCCGCTGACACACAACCTTGATGCCCTTTTGTGGCACCGGCGGCTGCTTGTTGCGCCTACATGGGGAAGAAGCCGGCCAATGCCCGTTCATCCTGCTGTAACACAGAGACTACTCGATTAGTCGTGGGCACGGCGTAAGGAAAGCGAACTTTGTTGGCACTCCGCCTGGCCGATTGCAAATGCGCGCTCTCAACGCAAAAAGGGCAAGCCGCGCGGCCTGCCCTCTTCGTATTGCGGACTCACAATTTCTGACTACACCGCCGCGGGCGTCCGCGATTCCAGTGCCGCCAGCCGCGCCGCAAGCATGCTTTCCAGCTTTACTAAAGCCGCCGAGAATCCTTCAATTCCTTCTTTCAATTTATCCGTAGCCATCCGATCCGCCGCATGCATTTTGTCGAAAGTGGCTTTGTCCATGGCGATTTTTTCGATGGAGAGCTTCTGTGCACCCTGCGGGTCGAGCTTGCGCGGCAACTCGCCCTGTGTCGATTCGAGCTCGGCGAGCAGTTGCGGCGAAATCGTCAACAGATCGCATCCCGCCAGTTCCGTTATTTCGCCTATATTGCGGAAGCTGGCGCCCATGACCTGGGTTTTGTAGCCAAACTTCTTGTAGTAGTTGTAGACCTTGGTCACTGACTGTACGCCTGGATCGTTGGCGCCGTAGAAGTCCTTGCCGGTGTCTTTCTTGTACCAATCGAGAATGCGCCCAACGAAAGGCGAAACCAGCGTGACGCCAGCCTCAGCAGCAGCGATCGCCTGGTGCAGGCCGAAGAGCAGAGTGAGGTTGCAGTGGATGCCTTCCTTCTCCAAGACCTCCGCGGCGCGAATGCCCTCCCAAGTGGAAGCAATCTTGACCAGGATGCGCGCGCGCCCGATGCCTGCAGCATCGTATTGGGCAATGATGCTGCGGGCCTGCTTGATGGTTCCCTCGGTGTCGTAGGACAAGCGCGCGTCTACTTCGGTTGAAACACGGCCGGGGACGATGGCAAGGATTTTCTTGCCGAAGGCGATTGCGAGACGCTGGAAAGCAAGGTTCGCGACTTTCTGTTCCGCGGCGCCTTCGCCCAACTCCTTGCGCGCATCGATCAGCACGCCGTCTACGATGGGCTGGTATTGCGGCATCTGTGCGGCCGCGGTAATCAGAGAAGGATTGGTGGTCGCGTCCTGCGGGCGAAACTTTTCCATCGCTTCAATGTCGCCGGTGTCGGCAACCACAACGGTGTACTTGCGCAACTGTTCAAGCAGATTCTGCGGCATGATTCCTCCAGGGAAGGGAGTTCCCGTCGATAAGACTATCCGGATTTAGTGTACCGCTTATTAAGATGCATCCATACGGCTCCGGGTGTACGCTGCATTGGTTTTGGTTCAATCCTGGTCCGCGGCGACGGAGTGGGTGAGCGTACCGAGGCCTGCGATCGAAACTTCTACCTGATCGCCCACTGCTAGAGGCCCAACGCCGGCCGGTGTCCCGGTCAGAATCACATCGCCGGGCTCGAGCGTAAATGCTGCGGAAATATAACTCAGCAGTTTGGGAAGGGAGAAAATAAAATCGACCGTAGAAGCCTGTTGGCGGATTTCGCCGTTGACACGCGTTTCAATCGTGACTCCCGCATTCGGATCCACTTCATCGCTGACCAGCGGTCCGAGGGGGCAAAAAGTGTCGAAGCCCTTGGCTCGGGTCCATTGCGCGTCTTTTTTCTGGAGGTCGCGGGCGGAGACATCGTCGGCCAACGTGTAGCCGCGGATCACCTCACGCAAATCATCATCCGGCTTGAGCTTGTGCGTGCGTTTGCCGATCACGAGCGCCAGTTCGCCTTCGAAGTCTACGCGCGTGGAGGCTGAAGGCAGCCGCACGGTGCCGCACGGACCGAGCAGGGATGAAGGTGGCTTGAAAAAGAGAAGCGGCTCAGCCGGCACCTCGTTGCCAAGTTCCTTGGCGTGGTCACGATAGTTGCGGCCGACGCAGATGATCTTGGACGGGGTGACAGGCGGAAGCAGGTTGGCCGCGCTCATGGGCATGGGTTCAAAGTCAAAGCTCTCTGCCGCTGCCTGCTCGAGCGCGAGCCTGAAGGCGAGATCTTCCTGCGGGGCCGGCGCGGGGCCGGTGATCCAAAGCTCGCCTTTGCGGTCTTCGACGACGCCATAGTGGACCTGGTTGGCAAGCGAGAATCGGCAATACTTCATGAAATGAGCCTCCTTGTTCGGCGCGCGGAGGAATTCTTCAGGGCCCCGGAACTGATTCTTCGGCCTGGACGGATCGACCGCTCTCGTGACCGCCTTGATCGATGGCGGAGACGGCATAGCTGTAGCTTTGTGCAGGCTGCACGTGCGCGTCGCGGAAGGCCGGACCAACTATCGGTTGCGCGGGCGAAATGCGCTGCCAGCTCCCATCGCTCTCGCGCCGGTAGACGACGTAACCCGCCAAATCAGGTTCGGTATCCGGTTGCCAGCTCAGGTCGATTGCGGGTTCGGCGCCGTTCTCGCCGATGACGGCGACGGCTGCCAGTCCTGTGGGCACTGCCGGAGGAAAGACGTCTTTCGCGTCGACTTGCACTGGCGCAGACAGCGGGCCATCCAGTTCCTGCGTCTGGCCTTCCACATTTACGCGAACCACGCGCTGGGCGCGATACTCATAGGTCTCGCCAAAGCGAATGTCCTTGTCGAGGGCCTTGGCGGGCGAGCTTCCACCTGTCGCACCAACATCGACCAGCAGGGTGCGCTCCACGGGCTCGGGTGGCGGTGCAAGGGGACCTTTCTGCGCATCATTGACCTTTACCGTCGCCGTGGTCAGCAGCTTTCGGTGCAGCCGGATCGCCGTTGGCCACGGCTCATCTGCGTGGGGATTCCAGCGAAGAACTATTCCCTCTTTGCGAACTTCGGCCTCGAGCCCGGTGACCGGCGCAGGCGCGGCGCCTGCCAGAACCACGGCGGGATTCGACAGTCCAGCAGAACGCCCATTCTTGTTCTTGACCTCAACGAAGTAGGTCAGTTCACGCGGCGGTCCTGTGATGAGTGCTGCAGACAGAATCTCGTTGAACTTCCCATCGGTGTCCGGCGCGAGTTGCAGGGTTGTAACTGTGGCGCACGAACCCGAGGCGCCCTCTCTGCGGCAAATGCGCACTTGCTGGTTGCCCTTAAGCAGCAGCTTGTCTGTGTTCTTTTTGGGCATGGTCCAAGTGAGAGAGACGGTGTCGCCGGCGCGATGCGCGGCGAGATCATTTACCGGGACAGGCAGATTCAAGGTCGGGGGCAGTGGCGCACCCGGCATTCCGCAACCGCCGAGGGCCAAAACACCGGCGAGCGCAGGCTGAAACACAGCCACCAGTGCCATCAGCCGGACGGAACCCACCGATTCTCGTGCCCAATTCATCGCCATCTCAGTCTACTGGACTGGCTTGGGGATCGATATGTCTCCGACCCCGGGTGAGGTCTCAATTTGCGGGCGCAAGGGTAAGGGCATCGCGGAAAGGTAGCCAGTGACTGTTGGCCATCCTTCCGCGATGAGTTGAAGTGCAGAGGATGCAGGCGCCTTACTTGAATAGAAGTGGAGCGAACACGTAGAGGCTGCGTCTCCAGGTCTGCCACTCGTGCGCTGTGCCGGGAGAAACATAGACGTAGCTGTTGGTGATCCCGGCGTTGATGAGCTGTTTCTGGTGTGTGAGCAGGTTCTCAGGGCGCTCAAGCGAACCGCAACTGAAGAAGAAGACTTTGAATTCCTTGTTGAAGACAGCCGGGTCGGCCATGGCGCCGTTGTAGAGGGTCTTGAGATCGAGCGGCGGCAAGGCTGCGCCATCGGGGGTTTGGGCCATGGGCGTGCCCTGACCGAACATGGCTGCCCGATTGCCGCTGAACAGGCCGATGTAGGCGAACTTATCGGGGTGGGACATGCCAACGGCTTCGGTAATCATGCCGCCCATCGAAAGGCCGGCCATGGCGCGGTGATCTTTGTCGGCCAGTGTGCGGAAGTGACTGTCGACCCAGGGGATCAGATCATTGATCATCAGGTCTCCGTAAGGGCCGCCTCCTGCTGGGAATCCGCGGAATCCACCTGCGGGGCGAGCTCCACGAGCGGGTCCAGAACCGATGGGTCCCGCTGACGTCGGCATGGGCATCGGCGGACCGACGGCACTGGTCTCCATGACCACGATCATGGGCTTGACCTTGCCCTCGGCAAGCAGATTGTCGAGGATCAGGTTGGTATGGCCCATCTCGATCCAGACCCGCTCATCCTCACCGCCGCCGTGCTGCAGATACAGCACCGGGTAGCGCGTGGAGGTGTTGGCCTCATAACCCGGCGGGGTATACATGAAGATGTGACGCCAGGAATTGGCTGTCCTGGAAAAGTAGTTCTTGATGAGCACATCTCCGTGCGGGACATCTTTGAGGTCATAAAAATCTACGCCGGCATCGGGAATTTCAAAGCCATTGCACATGTGGCCGTAGCCGATGAAGGCGTTGGTGCCCGGGTCGAGCACGATCGCACCGTCAACAACCATCCAGTAGTTGTGATAGCCGGGGGCCTGGGGCTCGCTGGTGTAGGTCCAGACGCCATCGGCGCCCTTGGTCATGTCGAAGGGAGTGTTGTTGATAGAGACCTGGACCTTTTGCGCGTCGGGTGCTTTGAAGTGGAAGGTAACCCGCAAGTCGGACTCAACGCGCGGAAACTGAACGCCGGGGATGTTGAGCGGCGAAGGATGCGCCGGAATGGCTGGTGCGGTGGCGGAGGTCAAGGGAGCAGGAACCAACTGCAGCCTCGCTGTCTGGGCGGAACTGGTTCCAAGAGCCAGGATGGCCATGAACCAGGCGAAGACGAGTAAACGTTTCATAGGATGAAGTCTCCTGTGTGTTCTGAAGAGCGCATCCACTATAGCCCCGTCGCCAGGTTTGATCAAACTGTTGATCAAAAGACCCCAAGGGCAGCTGCAGGCTTATGCGCCGGCCCTACGAAGACGAGCGCCGGTGAGGAGAAAGAAAAGGTTTCAATTCCTGGATGTGGAGCGGTGAGGACCTGGTGTGAGGTCCTTTAGATTCTGCGCAAGCGCTCGCAAGCCTCGTCGAGCTCGGCATCCTTCTTGGCGAAGCAGAAACGGAGCAGGTCTTCGCCGCGCCCGGAGCCGAAGAAGGCTGAGCCCGCGACCGCGGCAACGCCTGTCGCAGCCAGCAGGTGGCGTGCTTTCTCCGCAGCCTTTTTGCCAGGAAGCTGCGTGGCGCGCGCAAGGATGTAGTACGCGCCGGGAGGAGTCGCTGCTTCCATGCCTGCCGCTTGGAGGGCACTCGAAAGCCGTCCTCGCTTGCTTTGGTGGTCGGCCGCAAGCTGCTTGTAGAAGCTTGGCGGAAGTTGCTCGAGTCCAGCGGCAGCTCCGTGCTGGAAGGGTGCGGGCGCGCAGACATAGGTCAGATCGTGGAAGTGCGCCATGGTTTGCATCCAGCGGGCGTCGGCCGTAGCGTAACCAAGGCGCCAGCCCGTGACCGAATAGGTTTTGCTGAACCCGGAAAGAACGACGGTTCGCTCCCTCATTCCAGGCAGCGTGGCGGGACAAATATGCTGCGCGCCATCGTAGACGAAGTACTCGTAGATCTCATCGGTGATGAGGAACAGGTCGTGATCAATGCAGACGGCCGCGACGGCTTCAAGCTCGGCGCGATTGAAGATTTTGCCGCTGGGGTTGGCGGGCGTATTGAGGAGGATGGCGCGCGTGCGCGGGGTGACGGCGGCCTTCAGCGCATCGACGTCGAGCGACCAATCGGGCTCGGCAAGGGGCACCAGGATCGGATTGACGCGCAACGACTGCAAGGTAACGGCGTGGTAGCCATAGAAGGGCTCGAAGAGCAGCACATCGTCCTTCGGATTGAGGAGCGCCATGACCGTAGCGTGGAGCCCGCCGGTTGCGCCCGAGGCTACCATGACCTCATTCTCCGGGTTGTAGCTGAGGCCGTAGTCGCGGAACTGCTTGTCGGCAATCGCCTGCCTGAGCCGCGCGATGCCGTCGCAGCGGGTGTAGATGTTGTCGCCATTGTGAATGGCCCGAATAGCCGCAGCCTCGACGACTGCGGGCGCCGGCGTGTCGCAAACGCCCTGAGCAAGGTTGATGCCGCCGATGCGGTCGCACTCCGTGGTCATGGCGCGAATCTCCGACTGGAGGGCACCGGGGGCAAGTTGGCTGAGGGCAAGGCGGGAAGCGACGGTTGCTGTATGCATCGGGGAAGATCCTTATTGAGACATCTTTACATATTGAGTGCGCATTTTGAACGCGTGGTTCGGGGCACGGCTGGCTTGATGGTTTTGAAGAACGTATAGAAATCCCCATGGCGGCAAGCCAATCGCATTACGCTAAAAAGGATGGCGCTCCGCGAATCGGGAGCGCCGCAATGAGAAATTGCTGAGGCCTATTTTCCGCGCGTGTCGGCAATGGCCTGGTCGATTAACTGGAAGAGCTTGCTGCGGTCAACGACCTCGACGAAGGGTGCCCCTTTGCTGTTGGCTGTGACGACCCAGATGGTGGGCGTGTGCTCGATGCCGACGCGCTGACCGAGGGCGTAGTCGGCCTTAACCTCGGCAGCGAGCTTGCCCTGGGGATCGACGGCAAAGGGCAAGGCGATTCCACGGCTTTTGGCAAAGGTCTCAGTGTATTGGGTGAGATCGCCGCGGGTATTGATGGATATCTGGTTGGCGAAGATATAGTCGCGGTAGTCGTCGCCGATTTTCTTGCTTTTGGTGTCGAACCAGCGGGCATACACGGCCGCCTCGAAGCTCCAGGCGTGAAACGGGAGGGGAAAGTCATGACGAATCCAGGGAATGTGATACTTCTCGGCGGCTTCTTTGAGCACCGGGTTGGCGCGTGAACAGTCAGGGCACTCCATGTCTTCAAACTCTACGATGGCCACGCGCGCGCCGGCAGGGGGATGAAGGGGTGAGGCATCGTGAACTGGAGTTGTTTCCGGTGCGCTAAATTGGGCCTGAGCGTGAGTTGCCAGCAGGAGGGTAACGGTCAAGCCGAGAAACACGGCAACGCGGTTGCGGCGTGTCCAGGCGGATGGGGCAAGGGCAGGAATCTGAGACATAGCAGTTGGACGGCTCCCTATCTTGATTGTAACGGCAGAGATGCGAGGGGTTGCGGTTATTGGCGATCGCGGCGGCGGGCGGCCATCCATTGACGCCATTTGTAATCGGCAAAAAAGGAGCCGGCGACAAGACCAATAATGACAATGGCGATTACGATCTTCATGATGTTTTCAGGATCGCACGAGATCCACCCTGAAGAAGTAACGGATGTGGGACTTTTGCGAGAATTGCCAATTTGCCGGGCCGGGACGCAGGGCGGAACCGGGCCCTGTGCATTACCCTAATCGCTGCGGGCTCTGGTAGCTCCTGGGGATATTTACTTGCGCGTCGTACTCTCGAATATTGGTACTCTTGGCGACATCAACCCGCTGATCGCGATCGCACTGGAACTCAAAAGTCGCGGGCATGTTCCTGTGATGGCGCTGCCGGCGGTGTATGAGGCGCGGATCAAGCCGCTGGGGCTCGACTTCCATTCCGTCCGGCCGGACATCGACCCCAACAACAACCTGTTGGTAGAGATGATCTACGACGTGAACCACGGGACAGAGACAGGACTGCGCGAGTTTCTGTTTCCGGCGTTGCGGCAAACCTACGACGACCTGCTTGACGCAGCTACGAAGCCCGTACGTGCCGATCTGTTGCTGCTTGGCGAGTTGAACTATGCCGGGCCGCTGGTGGCGGAAGTGACCGGGATTCCATGGGCCAGCTACGTTCTGGCGCCGCTTTCCTTTTTTTCGGCGTTCGACCCGCCAGTGCTGCCTCCCTACCCACGCCTGGCAAAGGCTGACAAGGCGGTGCCTGGATTTGGACGAGTGATCAAGAGGGTTGCGCGGTTTGTGAGCAGAAAGTGGCCGCAGCCAATCTACGATCTTCGCCGGGAGCTTGGGTTACCGAAGGGAGCGAATCCGTTGTTTGACGCCAAGCACTCTCCGCACCTGGTACTCGCGCTGTTTTCGCGAGTATTGGGTGTGGAACAGAAGGACTGGCCCGAGCACACGCTGATCACCGGCTTCTGCTTCTACGATGCGGACGCAGGGAATGCGGCTTTGCCCGAAAAGCTCGATAAGTTTCTGGCGAAGGGCCCTGCGCCGGTGGTGTTTACTTTGGGATCGGCTGCGGTGCTTGCGGCGGGAGACTTTTACGAGCAATCGGCCAAGGTGGCGATGCGGCTGGGGTCGCGAGCTGTGCTTTTGATTGGGACGGACCCGCGGAACCGTCCGAAGGCCGTGCTGCCAGATTCGATCTGCCTGGCAGAGTATGCGCCTTACTCGGGGTTGTTTCCGCGGGCGGCGCTGGTGGTGCACCAGGGCGGGGTGGGGACGACGGCGCAATGCCTGCGCGCGGGGAAACCGATGTTGATTATGCCTTACTCCCACGACCAGCCGGACAACGCGCGGCGGATGCGCCGACTGGGAGTGGCCAAGGAGATCAAGAAGGAGAATTACACGCCGGCGAAGGTGGTGCGGAAGCTGAAGGCTATGTTTGCGAAGCCGAAGTACCTGGAGGTCGCGGCAAAGGTTGCTGAGCAACTGAAGTATGAAGACGGAGTTGAGACTGCCTGCAATGCGCTGGAGAGGCTGTACGCGGAGACAAGGAAGCGGAGTTGAAGTTTGAATCGTCCCGCGGCGGTTTCAATTCCCGGGTTTATTTGAGGATTGTGTTGTCGATGAGGCGAGTGGGTCCTACCCAGGCGGCGAGGGCAAAGAGGGCGCCGGGGGTTGCGGCTTCCAGCGGCTGGAGGGTGGACGGGTCTACAAGGGCAATGTAGTCGACGCGGATTGCGGGTTCGGCGGCGAGGATTCCGCGGGCGGCTTTGAAGAGGGAGGCTGAGTGGCGCTCCCCGGCGGTTGCGAGGTTCGCGACTTTGAGGATAGCGCGGTTGAGGGCGAGGGCCTGGGATCGCTCCGCCGGGCTTAGATAGGCGTTGCGGGAGCTGAGAGCCAGTCCGTCAGAGTCTCTGACGATGGGGCAGACGACGATTTCAGCGGCGATGCGGAGGTCGGCGACCATGCGGCGGATGACGGCGACCTGGGCGGCATCCTTCTGGCCGAAGAAAGCACGGTCGGGTTCGGCGGCGATGAGCAGCTTGGCAACGACGGTGGCGACGCCGCGAAAGTGTCCGGGGCGGGATGCGCCATCGAGACGGTCACTGAGACCTTCGACCTCTACGAATGTGGCTGCGCCCGCGGGGTAGAGCTCCTCCACTGCGGGAGCGAAGATTGCGTCCGCACCTTCGGATTGGGCGAGAGCGCAGTCGGCTTCAAAGGAGCGTGGATAGCGGGAGAAGTCCTCGTTGGGCCCGAATTGAGTGGGGTTGACGAAGATGCTCACGGCAACGTGGGTGCACGAAGCGCGCGCGGCTTTGATAAGCGACGCGTGGCCGGCGTGGAGTGCGCCCATGGTTGGAACCAGGCCGACGGAGTTACCGGCCTTGACTCGGAGGGCGCGGGACCAGTGGCGCAGTTCGGCGACGGTGCGAAGGATTTCCATCAGGCTTTGCGGAGCGCTCCGAGGGCGGGAAGGTGGTCTTGATCAGGATCGAGCGATTTTCGCGCAGCATTGGGGAGATGGTAGCTCTCTTCATCCGAGGGGAAGGCGCGTTGCTCGACGTCTTCGCGATAGTTTTCGATGGCGGTGCGAATGAGCGCTCCCGCGTCGGCGTAGCGGCGGACGAATTTTGCCGGGGGCGCGAAGGTGAGATTGAGCATGTCGTGGAAGACGAGGATCTGGCCGTCGCAACCGGGGCCGGCGCCGATGCCGATGGTGGGGATGGGGAGCTCGGCGGTGATCTCTTCGGCGACTTCGCGGGGCACGCCTTCAAGGACTAGAGCGCCGGCTCCGGCATGGGCCAGGGCTAGGGCGTCCGCCTTGAGCTGATGAATGGTTTCAGCGGTGCGGGCCTGGACGCGGTAGCCGCCCATGCGATGGAGGCTCTGGGGGGTGAGGCCGAGGTGTCCGACGACGGGGATCTCGGCGTTGGCGAGGGCGCGGACCAGTTCGGTGCGGGGCCCTTCGATCTTGACGGCTTCAGCGCCGGCTTCCTTGACGAAACGGATGGCGTTGGCGAGGCCGTCAGCGATGGAGGCGTGGTAGCTGCCGAAGGGCATGTCGGCAACGACGAGGGCGCGCCGAACCGCGCGGCGCACGGCGCGGGTGTGGTGAAGCATCTCGTCGACGGTGACGGCGAGAGTGTTCTCGTGGCCGAGGACAACCATGGCGAGCGAGTCGCCGACGAGCAGGAGGTCGATGCCGGCTTCGTCGACGAGACGGGCGCTGGAGTAGTCGTAGGCGGTGAGCGCGGAGATGGGCTTGCCCTGGCGCTTCATTTCGCTGAGGGCAGGCATGGTGACTTTTGTTTGAGAAGAGGCGGGGCGCGAGGGGCCAGCGCCGCCGGGGAAGCTGGTGATGCTCATGGCTGTCTCCAGTGCCGCTCCGAGGAGTCAGGATGCGGCCCGAACAAGATGAGTATACGCTGGGCGGGCCGACGGGGGCATGGAGGGGTGAGACATAGGCGACGCGGCGGGTGGGTGGCCTTTTCCGTGCGCGAGGGGGTACCCCCTACCCTCCCCCCACTAGTCCGAGACTCTGCGGGGAACTTCGGCTGATTCAAGGGTTTGGGTGGTGGGTGCTTTCTAAAATCCTCTTAGCATTAAGGTTAGGCTGAATATCTCCGCAAAGGAGTTAGAAGGAGAGCTTAGTGGTTGGTGGTTAGCTAACAGCTTTGAATCCAGGAGCCAGGTTAATCTGTTTTGTCCGGCCTCGTTGGTGAGAGGGCCGTTATGAAGTGATTGTGAACAAATGCGGATAATTATCTGCAAATGGGGCGGTGATGGCTAAGGATTTTGATTTGAAGGAGTTGGAGGGTGGGTTGGCGGATTGGAGTGGATCGCGGGCGATTTTTTTTGTTTTGCGGCTAAGCATTGACGAGTTGGGGTTGAATTAGTTGCGGTGAAAGCGGTTGCGGGCGGAGGGGGCAGCGCCGCACACTGGAGGGGATGACGGTTTCGGCTTTGACAACGGGGATTTTCGAGGGGCTTGGCGCGGTTGGGGCTGCCGGGCTGGTGGCGGGCGGGTACGCGTATGCGGCGATGTGGCCGGGGTCGCGGATGTTTGGGCTGGCGCTGATTGCGCCGAAGCGGGCGGGCGAAGTTGCGCTGACGTTTGACGACGGGCCGAATCCGAAGTGGACGCCGCGGCTGCTGGATGTGCTGGGCGAGCATGGCGTGAAGGCGACGTTCTTCATGCTGGGGAGACGGGCGGAGGCGGAGCCGGAGTTGGTGCGGCGGGTGGCGGCGGAGGGGCACCTGATCGGGAATCACTCGTGGAGTCATCCGAATTTGGCGCGCTCGTGGACGAGCAGAGTGCGCGAGGAGTTGACGCGGACGAGCGAGACGCTGGAACAGATTACGGGGGAACGGATAGGGTATTTTCGTCCGCCGTATGGGGCGCGGCGGCCGGTGGTGTTCCGGATTGCGCGGGAGTTGGGGTTGCGGGTGGTGACGTGGAACGCGATGACTTCGGATTGGACAGAGCCCCCGGCGGATTGGATTGCGGAACAGTTGACGGCGAAGATTGAAGGGCTTGCGCGGCGGGGGCGGGCGGCGAATATTGTGTTGCACGATGGGGGGCATCGGGAACCGGCGGCGGAGCGGGGGGCTTCTGTGGCGGCGGCGGGGATGCTGGTGGAGCGGTTTATTGGGACGCGGCGGTTTGTGCGGGTGGATGCGTGGGGGTGTGAAGTGGGTTTGAGACTTGGGCTTCGGTTAGTCCCCGCGGAGCACTGCGCTAAATGGCTTTAAGTCTGTTGACTGATGTGTAACTTACGGATAGGCGGTGATCTACTCGGGGACTACGAAAACGTTCGAGAGGCCGACTGTCGGTGCCAATGAGTCGGCAGGGATCCCAAGACCGGGCGTTCATCATTTCGGAACCTTGACCTCCAAGCCCGGTAGATAGGTATTGACTGGGTTGTCCTCACCTTTGTATTCGTTCGACAGGCAGTGTTTAATATGCTGCTGAAGTTCTTTTTTGGCGGACTCAACCGAGTCCATCACAGAATACACGTCAGTCATATCAATTTTGATCGTGCGGCCTTGAGATACATCGAACGGGATCTTGTCGCCCTTCCGAATAATTTGAACCGTCGCGAGCTTGCACATGTGTCGTATTCCGAGTTCGTAAAAAGCGTTCGGGTTGTTGAATGACAGGTCAGCCACGCAGATTCGTGCTTTTGCCAAATACTCAAAAATTTGTCGGGTTATCAACCCGCTCCGCTCGATCTGATCGGCTCGTCGGGCGATTAGGCCCAGTTCAGTTACGACCGGTTCAATCACACTCTTGAGGATCATATTCGCATGGCGCCGTTGCTCGCTATCATCCTCCCCGATCGGTGTAATGACAAAGCATGTCTTCTCAAACGAAATTGCAGGGGCTTCGGGGTCAAATTTTGAAGAAGCTGCCGGGTCCTGAATCGGCTCTTGAGATTGAGGGCGCGGAATACCGGTCGATTGCGGGTCCAATCGAACCAATAGAGATCCGTTAGTCTGCTTTTCAAGAAGCCCCGCAAATTCTCCATTTTCCTTAATGAGAAGCTTTGCCTCATCTAAGCGTTCCCGCGGAACGCCGTATCGGCGTTCAAGTATGTTCCCTATGTGTTCCTCGGATGGGAACGGACTGGCATTGTAGTCAGTGAAGAATCTACTGAGAATGACCGGCGTCATTACCGCCTGAACCGTGGCCTCAAGACCTTCTGTTGGTGTCGTAGGCGCCAGAATCTTGCGGCCTATTTCAGAAAGGGAGTATTTATTGCTTTCGTCTCGCGTAACCAGGTTGTAAGCTTGTGCGGACCAGAGAAAATACTTATTCTGAGGCCTAGGCGTAATGTTCATCGCGCTTGCAATGTCTTCCCATGTGGCAGGGCCGCCTGCCAGTGTCTCTCGCATCGCTGTCGCGACTCTGAGCGCCTGCTCGAGCGAGCGTCGGGGTAACTGATCAGCTGAAACTTGGACTTGCGGTTGCTTCGCTGCCTTGCTGGACTTCAATCGAGCCGACTTACTCCCGACCTTAGACTTCCTGGCCTTTTTCGCAGATTTAGCGGGCTTGGGTTTTGAAGCGTTTTCTGCAACTTGTTCTTGATCAGGCATTGGGGTCCTCCCTTTCCAGTCTAAGGATGCAGGATAAGGCTATCAGTAGCAGGAGTACCGACAAACTGTGTCACTTTCCCAGTAGCGACAGGAAAAAGTATGTCATACATAGGAAGGTTCCAAGCGACAAGGCGAAACCGGGAACATATGCCCAAAGGTGGTGGTGATTGAAGTCGAGCCGCAGTTCGCCAATCGATTCACCCTTCGCCACCGACACTAGTTTGGCTCGCCATACGTCGCACTGTTCCGTGCCGTGCTTGTCGAGATAGGCCCCATACACCCCTAGGCCAAGAAAACATAGAATGGCACCGATGAATGGAGCCCACGCCGAACATTCGGTTGGCCAGTGCATAGTAGTTGGCGTAGATTTTGTCGCAATTAGGACTGAACCGAGAACAAAAAACGGGCCGATCAGGACGGTAAAGCCCATTCGTGAACGTAGAGTAGCTAGCCACTCTTGGTGTGTCACGATTTCTGCGGAGATATGCTTAATGAGTTCGCCCCGTAAAGGTTCCTCTGCCGCGCCTGTAATCTGTTGAAGCCCCGGCCCGCTAGGGTCGGTTGGTTTTTCTGCTGTGGCTTGCGAGTCGTTCGTCATATCCACCACCCTCTGGAATGTTCCGCAAGAAGCGGGGAAGCTGCAAGAAATACGTCGGTGACATGGCGAACAGCGTAACACAAGGGCTGAAGGCTTGCGGAATAATCGTCGGCTTTCGGCGGAATCAGGTGGCCACGACCATCTGCAAACATCAAATTGGTTCCGACAACCCAGTATCCGGGAATGGGGGTTGTGCTTGGTTTGTTGCCAACTCGTCAGTTACTACTCGGCTAACTAGGGTGCGCATGCACTGCGCATCGATTGGCAGATGGGAGACGGGTGTGAATGCGACTTACTCAGATGCCAGGCGCAGAGGATCTGATTTAGTTCTAGAAGCAACCGCAGATCCTTCGGCTCCCTCCGCTTCGCTACGGTTGCTCAGGATGACAATCGTTTAGTTATCAGTTAATTCCATCGATGATTTACGTCGTGGAAACTTCTCTTGCCATGGACTTGAAGGCTTGGCGGGCGGCGGAGCGGGGGCTTCCGTTGCGGCGGCGGGGATCCTGGTGGAGCGGTTTATTGGGACGCGGCGGTTTGTGAGGGTGGATGCCTGGGGGTGAGGGCGGAGAGGTTAATAGGGATTCATGCAATCCCAGGTCTTCCGTCGCGGCGGACTAGACCTGGGATACGCATGGTGAATGTTCGGCCACGGGATTTAGCGACCGAAGTGCTCTCTTCCAAACAGGTCGGACATGACAGCGGTGTCCGCGTCGCAGGCGTGATTGAGGCAGGGGAGACCGAGACCGGCTTCGACGGACTTGAGCAGCGAGAAGTGGTTGTAATAATTTGAGCTCTCGACATGCTCTCTGCTGTAGTTGGTGTCGACGATCATCAAGACTTTGTTGATGGTGGGGGCAACGCTGTAGTCATTCTCGTCCCAGACGGTAAGGATGGCGCTTCTGCCGTCGTGCCAGGCTGGGGAGTGATGGATGGCTGTGACGATCTGCTCGAGGGCGGCGTCTCCGTCGAACATGAGGGCGGAATTGAGTCCGACGAGGGTACCGTTGTCGTTTGGATCGTACTCGCAGTCGGGGCCGGCGTTGCCGCGTCCATGCTGATCGTGGCACTGATTGGGCGCGATGAACGAATAGGTGGGCACGCGTCCGGATTCGAGATCGGCATAGAGGCCGTGGCGGCCGGTAAAGCTGACCATGTTTTTCAAGCTGCTATCGGGATCGCTGCCGGACTGAACGCTTGCAAAGTAGGCGAAGGGATTGTGTTTGACGGCGTAGAGGCCCACGATGCTGGTTGTTTCGCCAGGCAAAGCCGTGGTGAGATTGGTGCTGTTGGTGAAGAAGCCGTCGGCGAGGTCGACGCTGTCGGCACCGGTCGGGGGCAGAGCTTCCTGATAGCTTTTCCAGCTCAAGCCGGCTGCGTCAAGCTGGTCGGCGATGGTCATGCCAACGGTATTGGGATTTGCGGCGTAGGACTTTACGCCATCAATGTCGATATCTCCCGGGGGCCCGGTGGTCTCGTTTGTGAAGTCGATGGCGGGCGTTGCGGCATCTGTTCCGACACCGGCGATGGGGCAGATATTGCCAGTCGCAGGCGTGTCGGTGGAGACAAAACCGTTGGAGAGATTGGTGGCGCAGGTGGCGTCGTGCCAGTCGGGCGAGTTATCGGTGCGGATGCCGAAGTTGGAACCGCCGACGATCTCGAGATAGTTGGTGAGGCTGGGATGGCCGACGGCGAAGTAGTTTGTGGCGAAGCTTGCGGATTTGATGTACTGATTGACCCACGGATCGTCTGGATTGCCGACCACCTGATCGTAACCATGATTTTCCATCATGATGACAAAGACATGGTCGAGATGGGGAACACCGTTGGGCACGGCACCCACTTGCGCAACAGCCTTTCCGGCGATTAAGGTCGCGAGCAAACACACGAACGTAGAGAATTTCTTCATGGAATTTCCTTCCTTGGTTGGCGAAGACACGTTATCTCGAACACGCCAATTAGAGGCGCGGAGGCGGAGTGAAAGGCACTTTGGGACGACCTACTGAAACAGACGCTGCTTTGTGCTTCATTCGAAGCGGGGAAGCACGGCCCGATCTTCGCCGCAAGGGATTACGGCGGGGTTAATGCGGGGCTAAATCTGGATGAAACGCGAGGGAGCGGAGAGTGCAGGCGTGCTAGACGCGGTAGAGATTTCGGGATCGATCGAAGGCGGCGGTTGCGGAGCAAGTTCTGGGGCACGGAGCGTCTGTGTTCAGGGCCTCTTATTCCTAGATGGATTGGAAGGCTTGGTGGGCGGCGGCGATTGTGGCGGCTACTTCTTGAGTGCCGTGGGCGGCGCTTAGGAAGGCGGCTTCGAATTGGCTGGGGGGGAGCCAGATGCCCTGGTCGAGCATGGCGTTGTGGAAGCGGCCGAAGGCGGCGGTGTCGGAGGTTGCGGCTTGCTCGTAATTGGTGACGGGGTTGGGGGTGAAGAACCAGGTGCCCATGGCGCCGATGCGGTTGGTGGTGAGGGGGATGCCGGCGGCGGCGGCTTCTGCGGCGACGCCTTGGAAGACGGCTTTGGCAGTGGCTTCGAGCTGGGGATAGATTTGGGCGGCGTTCGCCTGGAGGTGGGCGATGGTGGCGATGCCGGCGGCCATGGCGAGGGGATTGCCGCTGAGCGTTCCGGCTTGATAGACAGGGCCGAGAGGGGCGAGCAGGTCCATGAATTCGCGCTTGCCGCCGAAGACGCCGACGGGGAGGCCTCCGCCGACGATTTTGCCGAGGGTGATGAGATCGGGGTCGAGGGCATAGAGCTGACAGGCGCCGCCAAGAGCTACGCGAAAGCCGGTCATGACTTCGTCGACGATGAGGAGTGCGCCTTCGCGGCGGGTGATGGCACGGAGGGCCTGGAGGTAGCCGGGGGCGGGCGGGATGCAGCCGGCGTTGCCGACGATGGGCTCAATGATGACGGCGGCGAAGGTGTCAGGGTGGGCGTCGAATGCGGATTCGACGACGGCGATGTCGTTGTACGGCAGGGCGTGGGTGAGGCGGGCCACTGCCTCGGGGACGCCGGCGGAACCGGGGATGCCGAAGGTGGCGACGCCGGAGCCGGCTTTGACGAGGAGGCCGTCGGCATGGCCGTGATAGCAGCCTTCGAATTTGATAATGGTGTCGCGGCCGGTGGCGGCGCGGGCGACGCGGATGGCCGACATTGTGGCTTCAGTGCCGGAGCTGACGAAGCGCATTTTTTGTATAGCGGGATAGCAGGCAACGATGCGCTCGGCGAGGTCGGCCTCGGCGGCGGTGGAGGCTCCGAAGCTGGCGGAGAGGGAGGCGGCGCGCTGAATGGCTTCGACGACGGACGGGAAGGCGTGGCCGAGAATCATGGGACCCCAGGAACCGAAGTAGTCGATGTAGCGGTTGCCGTCGGCGTCGGTGAGGTAGGCGCCTGAGGCTGAGTCGATGAATGGAGGGGCGCCACCGACCGCGCGGAAGGCACGCACCGGGGAGTTGACGCCGCCGGGGAAGAAGCGCTCGGCGCGTGTCTGGAGGGCGTGGGAGCGGGTGCGGGTGGTCGGTGGAGTTTTGGGAGTCATTCTGGGTTCAGTATAGAGGGAGCCGCGGGGCAGCCGCGCTGCGCGCGTGTTCGCGGGGTTGGCACGCCGCTTTGCGGCTGGTTCGCGGAGTTAGGGGGGCGGGGAGCCGGTGGGTTGAGTTGGTTGCTATCCCACCCATCTCGCGGTGAGGCTGCGCGATGGATGGGGCACAGAGCTTGATTGCGGGTGTTCGCGGATCATTCGATTGGGGCAGGTCATCGGATAGACAAGAGGAAGTGTGGAAGAAGCGATTGATATGGGTGGGCGGGTGCTGGTGGTGTTTGACGGGCACTGCGGACTTTGCAACGGGGCGGTGCGGTGGCTGCTCGGGCGCGACCGGTGGGATAGGCTGCGGTTTGCGGCGATGGAGTCGGAGAAGGTGGCGAGGTTATTGGCGCGGCACTCGTTGAGGGGAATGGATTCGGAGTCGGGAACAGTTTTGGTGGTGCGGGATGCGGGTGGGGCCGAGGAGAGCGTGCTGATGCGGTCGGATGCGGTGGTGGCGCTGCTTGAGGAGTTGCCGCGGCCGTGGCCCTGGGTTGGGGCGACGCTTGGGTTTTTGCCGCGGGCGGTGCGCGATGGGGGGTACAGGCTGGTGGCGCGGTGGCGATACCGGATCTGGGGGCGGCTGGAGAGCTGCCCAGTGCCTACGGCCGAGGAGCGGGAGCGGTTTTTATAGGGCTTTGCGTTTTTTGGCAGAAGCAGCTGCGGCCATTGCGGCGAGCGCGACGCCGACGGTCTCGAGGGTGATCGCGAGTCCGAATAGGAAGCCGCGGGCGAAGTCGTTCCTGTCGGTACCGGCGTGAAGAGTGGGAGGCGAAAAGCGGGGCCAGGTGATACCGATGGCGAGGATCGAAAGGCCAACGACGATCAGGGCCATGGCGACGGGGATCATTTTTTCCGGTGCGTTCTTGAGATTGCGGAGGATCATGTGTTGGCCTCTGAATTCTTGAGGATGATGATACTGCGAAGTTGGAGTTGAGCGGAATGTGGAGGGCTCAGGGTTGGTTTTCAGGGGATTTGCGGGCGAGACGAAGGGCATAGAAGTTGAAGACGATGGCCAGGCCGAGGAGGAATCCGCGCAGGGCGTCGTAAGGGGCGGTTTGGGGTAGGCCGAGGTCTTTGCCGAAGATGGAGAGGCTGAGGCCGGCGACCAGGCAGAGATTGCCGATGGCGAGGAAGCGGCGGGCTTTGGGGCTGAGATTTCTTCTTTCGAGGCACATGGCGGATTCTCCTTTTGGGTAGGTTTCAGTCTTTGAGGCGGAACCAGGTGAAGAGGGACATTTTGAGGACGACAAAGACGAGGGCTACGGAGAGAAGGTCCCAGCTCCAGATGTGGTTGAAAAAGCAGCGGTATTCGAAGAGAGCGATGGCAAGCAAGGCGGCGGCGATGCCGGCAATGGAAGAGGAGCGGCGGCGGTGCTCGAGGAAGCGCTCGTCTACGAATTTGCCGAGGACTGGGACTTTGGAAAGAATGTGGTTGGTCATTTGGCGTTCTCCAACTGGAAGATGTTGTCGGTGGGGCAGGAAAAGGTGCGGGCGAATGTGAGGGCAAGTTCGAGGCTGGGCACGTAGCGGTCGCGCTCGATGGAGTTGATGCTTTGGCGGGAGACGCCGACGGCCTGGGCGAGCTGCTCCTGAGTCCATCCGCGGGCGGTGCGGAGTTCCTTGACGCGATTTGTGATGGCGGATGACATGTAAAGCTGACTTTCCTTGACAGAGTAGCTTGGGATGGGATGGATGTCAAGCCGGCTTTCCATTTTTTATGACAGAGGGCTGATCGGGGGAGGTGGTTTGGTTGGGGGGCGGTGGAATTCGGGGGTTGGGAATGCTGGTAGAATCGACCTTTCCGGGGCATCCGCGCCGGTATTGAATCCTAAAAAGAAAGTCTCAACTGTGCCAGACGAACCCAAACAGAAATCCGTGACGTATGCCGACGCCGGCGTGGACATCAGCCGAGGCGATCGAGCGAAGGAGCGCATCAAGTTTTTGGCGCAGAAGACCTTTAACCGCAATGTGCTGGGAGGGATCGGGGGGTTTGGCGCGCTTTTCCGGCTGGATATGCAGCGCTGGAAGAATCCGATCCTGGTGAGTTCGGCCGACGGAGTGGGGACCAAGCTGAAGATTGCGTTCGAACTGGGGCTGCACCGAACGGTGGGCGCGGACCTGGTGAACCACTGCGTGAACGATATCGCGGTGCAGGGGGCGACGCCGCTTTTCTTTCTGGATTACCTGGCTACGGGCAAGCTTGATCCGGAGGTGACGGAGAGCGTGGTGACGGGGCTGGCGGACGCGTGCAGAGCGAATGGCTGCGCGCTGATTGGGGGAGAAACGGCACAGATGCCGGGGTTCTACAGCGAAGGCGAATACGATTTGGCAGGATTTATTGTGGGCGCGGTGGACAGGGACAAGCTGGTGACGGGCGCGGGGATCAAGGCGGGGGATGTGCTGATCGGGCTGCCGTCTACAGGACTGCACACGAATGGCTACTCACTGGCGCGCAAGCTGCTGTTTGAGGTTGCCGGGTACAAGCCGACGCAGTATGTGACGGCGATCAAGGAAAAGGCCGGGGCGGCGCTGATGAAGACGCATCGGAGCTATCTGCATGTGATTCAGAAGCTGGTGGCGGCGGGGATGACGACGGGGATGGCGCACATTACGGGAGGCGGGATCACGGAGAATTTGCCGCGGATTTTGCCGAAGAATACGGGAGCGCAGATTGAGACTGGGTCGTGGCCTGTGCTGCCGATCTTTGCACACCTGCGGGAGTTGGGGCAGGTTTCAGAAGAAGAGATGATGCGCACATTCAATATGGGCGTTGGGCTGATTGCAGCGATACCGGCGGCGAAGTTTACGCGGGCGAAGAACCTGCTGGATCGGGCAGAAGAGAAATTTTATGTGATTGGGCGGGTGGTGAAGGGCGAGCGGCGGGTGCAATACACATGAGCGCGGCCCCGGTGAAAGAGGGCGGCGGGCTGTTGCGGTTGGGAGTTCTGCTGTCGGGGCGGGGATCGAATTTTGTGGCGATTGCGGAGTCGATTCGCGCCGGAAGGCTGAAGGGCGTTGTAATTGCGGTGGTGATTGCGAACGTGGCCGAGGCCGGGGGGCTGAAGGCTGCCGAGGAGCTGGGACTGGCGCACGAGGTTTTTGTTTCGAAGGGGCGCAAGAGAGCCGAGCACGACGCCGATGTGATTGGATGCCTGAAGGCACACGGGGTCGAGCTGGTTTGCCTGGCGGGTTACATGCGGTTGCTTTCGCCGGAGTTTATCGCGGCGTTTCCGAATCGAATCCTGAATATACATCCATCGCTGCTGCCGGCGTTTCCAGGATTGGAAGCGCAGGAGCAGGCGTTTGCCTACGGGGTGAAGGTGGCCGGATGCACGGTGCACTTTGTGGATGAGGATCTGGATCATGGAGTGATCGTGGTGCAGAGAGCGATTCCTGTGCTGGAAGCGGACGATGCGCACTCGCTGGCGGAGCGGATTCTGGTGGAGGAGCATGTGGCTTATAGCGAGGCGATTGGGATGGTGGCGAGCGGGGAGTACGAGATCCGCGGGCGGCGGTTTGTGATGAAGGGCGCGGCTTGAAGGTACGCGGTGAAAAGGCCAGGCCCGGATTTTTTGCGGGCTGCGAAAGGATGTCAAGCGCTGCGACGGAAAGAAAAGCTATAAGTATATGGTTCTAAGAACTTTGTTTTTATAGATAGATTTGCCGAAGATATATCTCCGATTCACTAACCTTAAAGGTAGCCAATCAAACGACGACACGCGCCGGGCGAATCGGTGTTCTCTCGCCCCGACCATTCAGTTTTCCGAATTTGCCGGCCGATTCCGATGCTCGGCAGGGTTTGCTTCGCTTCTCCCGCGGAAGGAGCGAGCGCTCTGGGGCATTGGAACGGCAGTCAGCGGATGGAGAACCACGGGGTGAGCGGCGCGGTCCGTCTTTTTATGGCGTGAGAACAGCATTCAATTCGATTGCAGACTGAAACCACGGTTGCATGTGGAGTGGGAGAGCTGTTCGCTCTTTCTCGGAACTCCTGTGCCGGTTCGCGGAGAGCCGGCACGGGAAACGAGAGGGAGAAACGGACAAGGCGAAACTGAGCCAAACAAGTTGCGGAGAGGAAGAGGAGCGAAGGCGATGGCGAACATTGTTGTGAGTATCGAAAAAGGGATTGAGGTAGGTGCGGAAGACGTGCTGAAGTGGCTGACGGGCGGCGAGAAGGTTGTGCATGCCGCGCCGGGGGTGATTGCGGCACTGGCGACACTTGCGGGTGCACTGGAGAAGCCGCTGTCGGAATTGGCGGGTGCGATCGCGAACCCGCTAAACATTGTTCTGGACATTGAGACGGCGAAGGATCTGGAGGCGACCTGGCCGGAGGTGAAGGCGTTTCTGGCCACGTTGGGAGTGAAGGTTTAACAACGGCATTGCGAGTTGAAGGAGCAATTTCAATGAATGTATTTTCGAATATCTGGGAGCATCCGAAGACATCGGCGGTGGGATTGCTGATTGCCGTGGTGACGATTGCGGGCGTGTTTTCGCAGCAAGGGATTACGCTGGGCACCGCGGGCTCGGGCACGGTGGTGACACTGGTGAGCGCATTAGCGTCCGCGCTGCTGGGACTGCTGGCCAAGGATCCGACGGAGCCGGTGAGCGGGGCGCGAAGCCAACAGAGCAAGCTTGGAGCATGGGCGCTGATCGCGCTGCTGCTTCCGTTGCCTTTTATCGGCGGCTGCTCGGAAACAAGTGTGGCGCAGAACATTGTGAATTGGACACCGGCATTGCAGAGCGCAGTGGCATCGGTGGACTCGACGGGCGCGCTTCTTGCGCCGGCGGACGCACAGGTGTTTGCGACGGCGACAGCGGGGTTCGATGCGACGTCGAATGTGCTGGTGACGCAGGCAAAGGCTTACCTGGCTAATCCATCGGCGAGCACGCTGGCGCAATTGCAGAACCAGATTGTGGTTTTGCAGAATCAGGCGAACACGGCGTTGCTCGAGGCGGCGCGGATTGTGAATCCGGCGAGCCAGCAACATGCATTGGCAACGATTGAGGAGGTGGGGACGGTTGTGATGGCTATTTTGGCGCTGGTGCAGTCGGTTTCAAGCAAGAGCGATGTGGCGCAGATGGCGGGGCAGACGACGGTGAAGCTGGCGGCGGTGCGGCCATATGAGAATGCCGAGCGGGCGGCGGAGATTGTGGCCGGGCATTATGGGGAGCCCGTTGCGATGGCGCGGATGCAGGTGGCGCAGGTGGAGCGGGGTGAGGCGCTGGCGGGGTTCTGAAAGACAGTTGTCAGTTGTCAGTTATCAGTTATCAGTTGTCAGTTGTCAGTTATCAGTTGGCAGTTGGCAGTTGGCAGTTTTTAGTTGCCGGTTGTCAGTTGTCGGTGACGTTCGGCGAGATTTTCTGCTCGATGGGTGTGATGGAAAACTGTTTAATCAAGAAGTGAAATGGGCCGTTCCGAGGTTGGGGCGGCCCGTTTTTTCTATTTGTGGATGGATTCCAGTTCCCTGCTCAGGAATTGTCGCCTCGGGCTTCGCCTAGCAGGAGTTTCAATGTCATTTGGCGTTTGCCGCGGAGGATGGTGACGCTGATGGCGTCGCCGGCCTGGTGCTTGTCCATTAATGCGCTGATGTCTTGGGGGTCGGTGACTTGCTGGCCATCGATGGCAACGATGAGGTCGCCTCCGAGCATGATGGGGGTGTTGCCGACGTAGGCTTGCTGGTTGCCGCCGTGGAGACCGGCGCGCTCGGCAGCTCCGCCGGGGATGACGCGCTGGATGAGGACGCCGGAGTCGGCGGCGAGGCCCATCTGCTCTGCGAGGTCGGGACCGATGGCGTAGGAAACGATGCCGAGCGAGGGACGGCGGACGCGGCCATAACGCGTGAGGTCGGCGAGCACGGCTTTGGCGGTGTTGATGGGAATGGCAAAGCCGATGCCGGAGCTCTGGTCTGCGCCGTTGGAGGCGATCATGGTGTTGATGCCGATGACTTCACCGTGGGAGTTGAGCAGCGGGCCGCCGGAGTTGCCTGGATTGATGGCGGCGTCGGTTTGAATGGCGTCTTCAATGGGGGCACCGTCGGCGTTGCGGATGGGGCGGATTGCGCTGATGATGCCGGTGGTCATGGTGCCGGTGAGGCCGAAGGGGTTGCCGATGGCATAGACTTTTTGTCCGACGGCGAGCTCGGAGGAGTCAGCGAGGGTGACGGGCTGAAGATTGGGCGCGGTGATCTGGAGGAGCGCGAGGTCATGAACCTTATCCTGGCCGACGACTGTAGCCTTATAGCGATTCTTGTTGCTGAGCATGACCTCGATGCCGCGATTGGCTCCCTCAACGACGTGGAAGTTGGTGAGGATGTGGCCGGCCTTGTCGAGAATGAATCCTGAGCCCTGGCCCTGCTGGGGAACGGTTCCATAGAAAAAGTTGAAGACCAGAGTGGTGGAGGTTATGTTGACCACCGAGGGCAAGGCCTTTTTATAGACGGCGATGTTGTTCTGCTCTTCGGCGTCGAAGGCGGGGGCGGCTTGCGCCTCAGTCAGTTCGAGCGGGGAGCCGGTGACGCCGGTATTGAACAGGGAAAAAGGCTTGAAAGGGCTGAAGAGATGGGTGGTGAGGAACCAGAATCCGCCCACCAGAAGAACGATCAGAAGTACGCGGCGCAATCTCATGGTTTTATTGACCTAAAGAACCTTCCTGATACAGATACGGTTGCTCAACGCTGCGGTTCCAAAGGGAAAGCGCGGCGGCTACCTTCTATTTTAGAGACAAGTTCTGGGGAGAATTGTTGCTCTGGGGTTTGAGACGCTGCCAGAGATTGACTACCTGGATGCGGAGGGTCTCTTTATCGCCTGCGTTGTCAATGACATAGTCGGACACGGCGACTTTTTCGATGTCGGGGATCTGGTGGGCGAGGCGCTGTCGGGCATCGGCTTCGGCTGCTTCGCGGGCGGGGCCGGCGGGGGCGAGGCGAGCTACATAACGGGCAATTTTTAGCTCTTCGGGCGCGGTGACGAGGATGATGCGGTCGATGCGGCGGCGCCAATCGGCTAAGACGCTTTCGGTTTCGCCGCGCAGGCGCGCATCGCGGACTACTTCGAAGATGAGGGCTGACTCGATGACGGCGATGGCGGCGGGATCGTTGGCGAAGACCTGTTCCATCCATTGCTGCTGGGCGGCGATGACGGCGGGATGCACGATGGCGTTGAGGTCCTGGAGGCGGCCGCCGCTGAAGGCGAGGTCGGCGAGTCGGGCGCGGTTGAGATGGCCGTCGGGGGAGACGACTTCGGGGCCGAAGGTGGTGACGATCTGGGCGTAGACGAGGTGGCCGGGCTCCATCATCTGACGACCGAGGATGTCGGCCTCAATGACGTGAGCACCGAGTTCACGCAGGATGGCGGCGACGGTGCTTTTGCCGCTGCCCAGGCCGCCGGTGAGTCCTACGCGGAGCATGGACTAAAGACTCCGGGGCGACAACCCACGTCTCATTTGAGCGGCGCGGACGGTGTTGGCCATGAGCATGGCGATGGTGAGGAGGCCGACACCGCCGGGGACGGGGGTATAGGCGGAGGCGAGTTCGAAGGCCTGCGGGTGGATGTCGCCGACGATGACGGAGCCGCGCTTGGCGAAGGCGGCTTCGCGCTTGGCGTTGCCGGCAAAGAAGCGGTCGAAGTCTTCGCGAGTGTTGATGCGATTTATGCCGACGTCGATTAGGGTCGCGCCGGGCTTGACCATTTCAGGAGTGATGAAGCCGGGACGGCCGATAGCGGCGACGAGGATGTCTGCCTGGCGGGTGAGGGCGGCAAGGTTGCGCGTTTTGGAGTGGCAGATGGTAACGGTGGCGTTGTTGTTGAGCAGGAGCATGGCGGCGGGCTTGCCGACGATGTCGCTGCGTCCGACGACGACGGCGTGCTGGCCGGCGATGGGGATGCTGCTGCGCTTGAGGATCTCGATGACGCCGGCGGGGGTGCAGGGCGCAAGGGCGGGGCGGCCGGCCTGGAGACGGCCAGCGTTGATGGGGTGAAAGCCGTCGACATCTTTCTCTGGAGCAATGGCGTCGAGGAGAAGCTTGGCGTCGACCTGGGCGGGCAGGGGTAGCTGGATGAGGATGCCGTCGATGTCGTCGCGGGCGTTGAGGGCGGCGACGAGGGCGAGCATTTCCTCTGTGGTGACGGTTTCGGGCGGGGTGATGAGGTCGCTGAAGATGCCGAGTTCGGCGCAGGCCTGGACTTTGCTGCGGACGTAGATCTCAGAAGCGGCGACGTTGCCGACAAGGACGGCGGCGAGGCCGGGGCGGACGCCCTGGGCGGCGAGGGCGCGGACTTCTTCGGCGACTTCAAGCTTGATGGCGGCGGCAATGGCGGCGCCATCGAGGATTTTTGGCATTCAGAGCTCCCAGAATTCATCGTATCGCGTTCAGGTCGCGTTCAGGCGGAAGGCGGTTGGGGTGATGGAGCAGCCACCGACGGCGGGGGGAAGCAATCTTGAAGCGACTTGCGGTGTGTGACTTGGGCGGGGGCAGGGGATGCTCGTCACAAGCGCACGTGATCTCCCTCACATACAACCCCGATTCGGCTGCGTAGGTTCGGACGTAGCGAAAGTGTTCCAAATCACATGCGATTCGGAAAGCGACGCCTCGCGGCCGTTTTGGGGGACAGGCTCTGATGAGTTCATTCAAAGAATCTAGACATCTTTACCATTTTGCAGGGCTTTTTGTCCTCGCCTTTCTGGTGTTTCTGGTGGTGCGCCACTACTATGTGCCGAAGAGTTTTGGGGAGTATGGGCATTATCGCGGGGCAGCGATCGGAGAGATTGCGAGCCTGCCGGTGAAGTTTGCGGGTCACCAGACCTGCGAGGGTTGCCACTCGGACGTGCTGGACGTGAAGTCGAAGGGCAAGCACGCGCATGTGAATTGTGAAGCTTGCCACGGCGCGCTGGCAAATCACGCGGACGATCCATCGATCAAGCCTGTTCTGCCGGACACGGCGGTGCTTTGCGCACGGTGCCACACGGCCAGCGCAGCCAAGCCGAAGGGATTTCCGCAGGTGGCGCCGGCGGATCACTCGGGCGGGGTTCCCTGCCAGACTTGCCACAATCCACACAGTCCGGCGATGGACGCAGGAGGTGCGAAGTGAATGTTTCCCGGCGTCAAATGCTGATCCTATTGCCGGCGGCGGCAGTTGCGTGGAAGTCGGTGCTTGCGGGCACGCCTGAGGACTCGCCGAATTACAAGATGTCCGATCACTGGTGGGGGATGTTGATCGATATACCCAAGTGCATTGGATGCGGGAACTGCGTGCGAGCCTGCGCGACGGAGAACGACGTGCCGGAAGGGCATTTTCGCACATGGGTTGAGCGCTATAACGTGTCGGACGAGGACATGACGAACCCACACGTGATTTCGCCTGACGGCGGCAAGGAAGGATTTCCCGCGGCCGAGGACGATGGCGAGAAGTACTTCTTTGTTCCGAAGATGTGCAACCATTGCGCGGATTCGCCTTGCACGCAGGTGTGCCCGGTGGGCGCGACGTTCATCGCACCGGACGGCGTGGTGCTGGTGGATCAGAAGTACTGCCTTGGATGCGCTTATTGCGTACAGGCCTGCCCGTACGGCTGCCGGTACATTCACCCGCAGAAGGAAGTCGCGGACAAGTGCACCCTTTGCTATCACCGCATCACGAAGGGGCTGACGACGGCATGCTGCGAAGCGTGCCCGACAGGGGCGCGGCAGCTTGTGGACTTGAAGAATCCGAACGATCCGATTCATGAGTTTCTGAAGACACACAGCGTGCAAGTGCTGAAGCCGCAGATGGCGACTGGGGCGAAGGCTTTCTACAACGGAATGGATGGATCGGTGCGGTAGAGAAACAGCTTCTAGCTTCCAGCCTCTAGCTTCTAGCTCGCAACTGCAGTTGGAAGCGAGTACAGCCGGATCTGGCAAGACAACTGCCAGAGGCTAGCAGCTAGAAGCTAGGAGCTGATTTATGAGCGGTGTTGAAGGTTACATGTATCCGAATGAGATTACGCTCAACTGGAGCGTACTGATCGTTCTGTATCCGTATATTACGGGGCTGGTTGCGGGCGCATTTATTCTGGCGTCGCTGGAGCGGGTGTTTCGGGTGGAGGCGGTGAAGCCGACTTACCGGCTGGCGCTGCTGACGGCTCTTTCTTTTTTGCTGGTTGCGCCGCTGCCGCTGGTTTTGCACCTTGGCCATCCGTTCCGATCGCCGGAGATGTACTTTACTCCCCACGACACGTCGGCGATGGCGATGTTCGGGTATGTGTACATGTGGTATCTGATGGCGGTGCTGGTATTCGAGATCTGGTTGGACTACCGGCGCGATATCGTTCTTCTGTCGCAGTCGAGTAAAGGCCTGTTGCGGTTGATCTACAAGGTGATGACGCTGGGGTCGAGCAACATCAGCGAGCGCTCGCTGGAGATCGATGAGAAGGTTGGCTGGATTGTGACGCTGATCGGCATTCCGTCGGCATTCCTGCTGCATGGATATGTGGGGTTCATCTTTGGCTCGATCAAGGCCAATCCCTGGTGGTCGTCGCCGCTGATGCCTGTGGTTTTCATTTTCTCGGCGATGGTTTCTGGAATTGCCGCGGTGATGCTGCTTTACATGGCGATGACGAAGTTACGGAAGCACAAGATAGACATGCATTGCGTGGATACGATTGCGATGTACATGTTCTATATCTTCATTATCGACTTCAGCCTTGAGATGCTCGATCTGATTCACCGCATCTACGAGGCCGACGAGTCGTTTCGCAGCTTGAACTTTATGGCTCATACGAAGCTTATGTTCTCGCAGATTGTGCTGCAGATCATCCTTGGCACCTTGGTTCCGCTGACCCTGCTGTTCCTGACGCAGGTGGTGAAGTTCTCGGAGGTTGTGCGCAAGCGCATCTACGTGCTGTGCGGCTCGCTGATCCTGATAAGTGTTTTGGCGATGCGCTGGAACGTGGTGATCGGCGGACAGTTGTTCTCAAAGAGTTTTCTTGGATACACAACCTACAAGATGGCGCTGGTGACGCGCGAGGGATTGCTGGTATCGATTGCGCTGACGATCCTGCCACTGTTCTTCCTCTGGGCGCTGGTGAAGCTGCTGCCGCCCTGGAGCGAAGGACGTGAGCATCAGGCGGCCGCCGCAGACTGAACGCTGGCATAGATCGGGTGGAAGAGATGAATGATCTTCCCGACACACTAAATCGGCTTGAAGCCCGCGTGGAAACACTGGAGCAGCGGGTTTATTCACTCGAGCACGCGGCCGGGGTGTCGGTTGCGATGCCTACGCAGGTGGCGAGCCCGGCCGCTGCGGCAACAATCGACGAAGGACACTCCGCACCCTTGACGAGCGGGGCGTTCCAGGTGCTGGGCACAGCGCTGCTGGGTATTGCGGGCGCTTACCTGCTGCGGGCGGTGCCCGAATCAAGCTCGCTACCGAAGACGGGGGTGGCGGCGGCGGCAATCGCCTATGCGCTGGGATGGCTGGTGTGGGCATCGCGCGTAAAGGCCGGAGACTGGCTGGCAGGGACGACGTATGCGTGCACTTCGGCGCTGATTCTGGCGCCGATGCTGTGGGAGCTTACGCTGCGATTCAATGTGCTGCCTGCCACGGTTTCAGCGGCGGTGGTGTGCGGCTTTGTTTTGGCTGCTTCAGCGCTGGCATGGAAGCGGGATCTTGCGCCGGTACTGTGGGTGGCGAATTTTACGGCGGTTGCGATTGCGCTGACGCTTGCAATTGCGACGCACCAGATTCTGCCGTTCGCCGGGGTGCTGTTGCTGATGGTGCTGATTGGCGAGTATGCGGCAGGGCGCAATCACGAGTCGGGGGTGCGGGTGCTGGTGACGCTGGCTGCCGATGCGGCGATCTGGGCGCTGCTCTATATTTATTCAAGCCCGGAAAGTACGAGGGCAAATTATCCGGTGCTGGGTACGGCAGAGCTGGTTGCGCCGGGGCTAGGCCTGTTTTTGATTTTTGGCCTGAGCCTGATTTACCGGGTTGTGGTGAAGCGGAAGACGATCACGGTTTTTGAGACGATCGAGACGATGATTGCGTTTCTGCTGGCGGCGTGCAGCCTGATTTATTTTGGCCCTCCGGCGAGCGCGATGGGGTTGGGGATTTTCTGCGTGGTGTTGTCCGGGGTGAGTTATGCGCTGGCATTTGCTCATTTTGACTGCTCTACGGAACGGCGAAATTACCTGGTGTTTGGGAGTTGGAGCGCGGCGCTGTTTCTGGCAGGATCGCTGTTGTGCATTCCACAGGGGTGGCAGCCGGTTTGGCTGAGCGTGGCGGCGGTTGCGGCTATGTTTTGGCGTGCGCGACTGCAGCGGTTTGCGCTGGAAGTGCACGGGATGGTGTTTTTGCTGGCCGCGGCAGGGATCTCCGGATTGCTGAAAGAGGTTTTTGACTCGCTGGCTGGAACTGTGCCAAACGCGCCGGGTATGAGTGTGAGCGTGGTGTCGGCTGGCGCGGTTGTTTGCTATGCAGCGATCAAGCCTTGCCAGGAAAAGACGTGGGCGCGACAGGTTTTATCGATTGTGTTCGCGGCACTGGCGATTGCGGCGCTGGCGGCTTTGACGGTGCAGGGGCTGGCGTGGCTGACGGCTCTCAAGGTTGTTCCGGGGGCGCATCACCTGGCGTTCATTCGGACTTTGACGGTGTGCGCAGCGGCGATTGCGCTGGCCTATAGCGGTGCGCACTGGCGGCGAATGGAGTTGACGCGCATTGGCTATGCTGCGCTGGCGCTGCTGGCGGTGAAGTTGGTGCTGGAGGATTTGCGGCACGGGCATCTGGGGTTTATCGCAGGTTCGATTTTTCTTTTTGCGATAACGCTGATCGTGGTTCCGCGCGTGGCGCGGATGGGGCAGAAGGTTTGAGGTTTCGGGAGTCCCTGATCTCACCCGCTTTGCTGGAGGAGACCAGGGACACGCGATTGATTGGGCAAGTCAGCGGAAGATCTGGGGGCGCGGGACGGGGTTATCCGGATTGCGCAGCTTCATTTTGCTGATGTGCACGTCGTAGTTGGTTTCGGGTAGCAGAGACTCAAGGACGAAGGTGGAGGCGCCGTTGGATTTGAGCTCACGGTAGCGGTAGACTCCGACGGTGCCTTCGCTGGTTTCAGTGCCTCCGGTGGGCGCATCGAGGAAATGCTGGGCGTCCGCAATCGTGGGCGTAGAGTGGGTTTCTCCGCTGGTGAGGCTCTCTGCGGCGTAGGAGCGGACGAGTTTGGTCCAGTAGCGGGAGAGAAGTTCGGTGCTGGCAAAGAGGTCGGCCCAAACGATTTCTCCGCGGACGGCGACGATGACGCCAACGGCGTGTTGCTCACGAAGTTTGGCGAGGACCTGATCGCGCGACTTCATGACGGGAGCGGCGGCTTCATCGACCTTGTCGCTGACGGCGCTGGACTCCATGACCTTGGCGTAGCTGGTGGTGCCGAACGAAGTTGCGTTGGGCGCGCGATCGCTGCCTGGCGAGGGCGGAGGCGCGGCGGCAACGGCCATTTGCGAGATGGCGCCACGGACCGAATCCCATACTTGTTGCTGATCTTGCTGGACCATGGCGCGCTCACGCACCGTGGGTTGAACCATGAATCCGTGGGCAGGGGCTTTGGCGGCTGCGCCGAAGGTGGCAGAACTTTCAGTCCAGCGGCCGGGCTCGATGCAGAAGACGCCGAGGTCGATGGGATCGGCACCGACGGGAACGATGCGGTCTTTGGCGATGACGCGGTCCTGCTTGCCGCCGGTGACGATTTCGCCGGCGAGGAGAAGGAGCGGCTTTGAGGAGTTGTTGACGAGGACGAGGGTGTTGACCTGATCCCCGCGATAAGAGTCGGGGGCTGGGCCGTGTGAGCGGTGAGCTACAAGAGGGTCTATGCGGGGACGGACGAGGCCCTGAACGCGGCCGGCTTCAGTGACTTCAACTTCACCGGCCTTGATGCCTTCGTCGAGAGTGATGAACGGGGTTTCGGCCGGCGATTTGCCGTAGGCGCGGACGACGGGGAAGAGCAAAAGATTGCCGCTCTCAATGGGAGCGAGCACCCGGTATGGGGCATTGGATGCTTCAGACGGTCCGCCTGCGGCGGCGACGTGAGTTCCCTGTTCAAATGCCGCGAATGCGAATAGAGACGCTGTCGCGAGCCCGATTCTAACGAAGTTCGTCATTGGTTTCTCCTTCGCCGGCTCAGAGTTGGCCGGCCTGTGACTGGAGAACGGAAGTTGGGCTGGTTCTTGCAGGAAATTTCTGCGGATGGTTTTGGCGGGCCGTTTTCGGGTATTGTGTTGGCGTGGGGATTACGCCGACCGAATCCGTGAAAGGCGCTGCGAACGAAGGAGTTCCGAAGCGGCCAAGAGCGATGGACGGTGCGCTGGTGGAGGCTCTCTGGCAGGAGTCTGAGGCGACGAGTTGGGGGCTGGAGCGAGACGATTTCAGCAGGATCCTGGATGAGACTGGTGCGGCGCAAAACTTTGGGCTGGATGACGGGGCGGACGCATCAAGACTTCAGCAGGCGGATTATTTCCGCGCGCTGAGGCTGGGGGACCTGGTGCTCGCGCGCGCCTGCGCGGCAGGAAACGAGCGGGCGTGGGAACGGTTTGTGGCGATTTACAGGGAGCCACTGGTGCGCGCAGCGATTGCGATCACGGGCAACGATACGCTGGGGCGGGAGCTGGCAGATCAACTTTATGGCGAGCTGTTTGGGCTAACGACGCGGGAGGGAGAGCGGCGGTGTCCGCTGGAGTCGTATCGCGGCAGGGGTTCGCTGATTGGCTGGCTGAGGACCACGCTTGCGCAACGGCATGTGGACCACTATCGCCGCACACGCCGCGAGCAGCCGTTGGAGGAGTTTGATACTCCGGCGGCGGAGGCAGAGGTTGAGAAATCTGCTGCTGAACTGACGGTGCTGGAGAAGGCGGTGGAAGGAGCATTGAAGAGCTGCGAGGCGGAGGATCGGCTGCTGCTTGCGGCTTATTATCTGGATGGGCGAACGCTGCACGAGATTGCGCGGGTGCTTGCTGTGCATGAGGCAACGGTGAGCCGGAAGCTGAAGCGCGTGTGCGAGGAGATACGGAAGCAGGTGGTGAAGAATCTGCAGAATGCGGGCCTGAGCCGGCGGGCGGCCGATGAGGCGCTGGGAGCCGACCCGCGGGATCTGGATGTGAATTTGAAAAAACTGCTGCAATCTTCGCAAGAGGACGCGTTCAAAGAGAGGGCTGGATGATGAATTCAAATCCCAAACTCGAATTGCATCCGGATGCGGAGAGCTTGAGTGCCTTTGCGGAGCAGGCGCTGGGAGAGCGGGAGCGCGGACAGATTTTGGCGCATCTTGCAGAGTGCGGCCGATGCCGGGAGGTGGTTTTTGTTGCGCAGGAGGCAGCGGCGGAGAGGATGCCGGAGCTGGCTTTTGCGGCTGCGGCGGCTCCGGCTCAGGAATCCGAAGTTACTCAGAAGAAGGGGGCGCGGGGCTGGAGTTGGCGGTTCGCGTGGGTTCCCGCTGGGGCCCTGGCAGTGCTGGTAACCGCGGCCTACGTTGCGCATGTACGACAGGTGGAGTCGTACGCGGAGCAGGCCAGGGCGGCAAGTGAGGCTGCTGCGCGCGGAGCGGAGATGGCGTCCGCACCAGAGACGGGGATGAAGGCGGCGCCCCTGCCGGTTGCACCTGGGCCGGTTGCGCATGCTCCTGAGGCGGCTGCGGCGAAGGTGGTGAAATCGGGACCGCGAAATGGCGCGTTCCGGCAGATGACGGCCGAGGCTGCGCCGGCTCCGCTGGAAGTGGGAGGGGTAACGGCAAGATCGAGCAGCGATGAAGTTGCGCTGCCGGGCAGATCCAAGGAGGCTTCACCAGCGATGAGTGTTGCGGCCCAACGAGAGGCAGAGCCGGCTGTTGCGGCAACGCAGGAGAGGCAGGGATTCGCAGCGGAGGCTCTTCAAAAACGGAGGGTTGCGACTGGAGCAACCGAGGCGGCAGTCGCGGTTAAGCCGGAAGTGCACAAGGCGGCGGGAGGGATGTTGGCGGCGACTGCGCGTTCAGCGCAAGTGGACGCGAATCTGGATGCAAAGCGTGGACCTGCCGGCAGTGGGATGACGAATGGACCGCCAATGAAAGATGGAGGGTTCGCTTTTGGGCAGGCGAAATGGGTTGGGTTGCCGAGCGGATTGCCTGCAGTTTCGACGATGTCGGCGCAAGGGTTGACGCTGGCCGTAGATGGAACGGGCGGAGTGTTTGTGAGTGAAGGTGCGGGACACGACTGGGAGAGCGTGGCGAAGCAATGGAGCGGGCGAGCGGTTGCGGTTCGTTTGCAGACTGCGGCGGCTGGGGAGGGCGCTTCACGTTCCGCGAGTACAATCTTTGAAATTGTGAATGACCAAGGTGAGATATGGGTAAGTACGGATGGAAGGAACTGGAAAGCTAAATAGTTTTAACCAATAGATAGAGAATGACCCGGTTTGGGCCGGCGTTTAGAGAATTCCTTTGACGGACGGGCGACCCAAGAGCACGTATCTCCAATGAGATGTAGAAACCGGCTTTTTTGCCGACAGAGTACTCACGGGGATGGGCGCGTCTCGCGGATGGGGAGACTCCGTTTGCGCACTTGCAGATGCCGCCACTTGGTTCGGCCGATGGGGAAGAGGGGGAGAAGCGTGGGAGATGACGATGGGGACTGAGGAAAAGAGCGACAAGGTGGAGAATCTGCCGTGGGCCCATTTGCGCTTGCCTCCGTTTCCGCATGTTGCGATCAGGGTGCTGCAACTGGCGAACAACGAGAATGTGCAGTTGCACCAATTGTGCGAGCTGATCTCGTCGGACCCGGCGTTTGCGAGCGAAGTGCTGACGGTGGCGAACTCAGTTCTTTATTCTCCGCGCTATCCGGCGAGCAGCATCCTGCAGGCGATTGCGGTGCTTGGCGCGAATACTCTGCAAGGCATGTGCATCACGGTGGGAGCGCGAGCTTACCTTGGCAAGTCGATGAGCCATCCGGCGATGCGGGGATTGTGGCGTCACAACCTGGCGTGCGCGATTATTGCCGAACGGCTGGCGTCCGCGGGACTGCTGGACAAAGACGCGGCGTACACCTCGGGAATCATGCATGACATTGGGCGGATTGCGCTGGCGGTGGTTCAGCCGAAGGAGTATGCCAGCTTGCTGGGGACGCATCACGGAACTCCGAGCAGCATTCTTGAGGGCGAGCGAAGACTGTTTGGCTGGGACCACTGTGAGACGGGGAGGCAACTGATTGCGGATTGGAAGCTGCCTGCCGATTTTGGCGCGATTGTGCAGGAGCACCACTGCGCCAAGCGGGAAGATGGAGCCTGGGAAATGGCGGAGTTGGTAAAGATAAGTTGCAGGATGGCGGATGCGGCGGGGTTTCCGGCATTCCCGGGGTGCGAGACGACCGAATATGCCGAGTTGCTGGAGGGGGTGCCGGCGCGGGAGCGAAGGCTCTTCTATCCGACACTGGAGGCTCTTGCGCAAGAAGTGGCGAATGGCATCCATGCGGTGGAATCGGTTTGATGGGTTGGTTCTATTTGCCGAGGGCGAGTGAGGGGTCGGCGGAGAGGTTGGACGGGGCGAACTCGCGGGCCTGGAGGCGCGGCCAGGCGGCGGCGGCGATCATGGCGGCATTGTCGGTGGAAAGAGCCGGGGTTGGGAAGGCGACTTGGAGGTTGCGGCTGGCGGCCTCGGCGGTGAAGCGGGCGCGGAGTTCGCGATTGGCGGCAACTCCTCCAGTGACAAGGATGCGGGGGACGCCGAGGGATTCCTGGGCGGCGAAGGTCTTCTTCAACAGGTCGCCAACGACGGCGTTCTGGAAACTGGCGATGAGGTCGAGGGTTTGCGGGTCGCAGGTGGCGAGTGCCTGTTCGAGGGTGGGAGTGGCAGGGGCGTCGGGACCGGCGAAGAGGGCTTCGCGGCGGGCTTCGGCCTCCGGGCGGAGGTTGTGGAGCTCGACGTAGCGGAGAACGGCGGTTTTGATTCCTGAAAACGAGAAGAGGAAATGCGGGTCGAGGTGGGTGATAGGGGCAGTTTTGGCGGCCTTCGTGCGCGGGGGTTTGCCGGCGAGGTGAAGCTTGGTTTTGATTTGAGAGAAGGCGAAGGGTACGGCGTGGGGATTGCCGTGCAGGGCGAGGGCGTCGATCCAAGGGCCACCGGGGTAGCCGAGGCCGAGGAGCTTGGCGACCTTGTCGTAGGCTTCGCCGGCGGCGTCGTCGACGGTGCGGCCGATGAGGGAGTAGGTCCAGGAGCCGTGGGCCGGGGTTGCCAGATAGAGATGGGTGTGGCCGCCGGAGACTACGAGGGCGAGGGCGGGCTGGTCGGCTGGCTCAGATTGATTGAGATTTGCCTCAGGGGCTAAAGCCCCAGCCTTTCCTGGAGTATGAATGTACGGGCTAAAGCCCGTACCCTTCGAGGCGTTGTCCAACTCGCGTTCGTTGAGCAGGACGGCGTGGATGTGGCCTTCAAGGTGGTTGACGGCGATGAGGGGGATGTTTTGCGCGAAGGCGAGGGCCTTGGCGTAGGTGATGCCGACGAGCAGGGCTCCGGCGAGGCCGGGGCCGGAGGTAACGGCGAGGGCGTCGAGGTCGGCGAGAGCGATGTTGGCCTGGGCGAGGGCGGCGCGGACTACAGGGACGACGGCGCGAAGGTGTTCGCGGCTGGCGAGTTCGGGGACGACTCCACCATAGCGGGCGTGGGTCGAGATCTGCGAGGCGACGGCGGAGGAAAGGGTGCGGGCGCCGCGCTCGACGACGGCGGCGGCTGTTTCGTCGCAGGAGGATTCGATGGCGAGGATGAGGCCGTTGCCGCGCATCTCTCTAGTTTAGCGGGTGGGGTGCTTAGCGGAGTTAGCCCGCCGCGGCGGGTTAGCCGCGCTGCGCGCGTGTTCGCGGAGTTAGCTCGGCGTGCGGATCGGACTCTTGGCACCCGATTGGAAGGCCTGCTCGGATGAGATTCTGCCTTTCCGGCTCGTGGCGACGAGACTGTGAAGCGTTAGGCGCGGCGGTTTGTGTGGGTGAGAATAGAAGCAACGATGTTGCCGATGACGCGCCAATTCGAAGCGGCTTTGGGGATTGTGGAGAAGCTGCGTGCGGAGGGATATGAGGCTTATCTCGCGGGGGGGTGCGTGCGGGATTTGCTGCTGGGGCGGGAGCCGGACGACTATGACGTGGCGACGAGCGCTACGCCGGATGTGGTGCTGGGGTTGTTTGAGAGGACGTTTGCCGTGGGAGCGCACTTTGGGGTGGTTCTGGTGGCCACCTGCGGTGGGGCAGACGCCGCTGACGCGGCAGGAACGGAAACGGAGGAGCCGCACTATTTAACGACGGAGGTGGCGACGTTCCGGTCGGATGGAGCTTATTCGGATGGGCGGCATCCGGATGCGGTGCGGTATACGAAGAGCGCCGAGGAGGATGTGAAGCGGAGGGACTTTACGATCAATGGGTTGCTGCTGGACCCGGAGCGGCTCTTGCCTCAGGGGCTAAAGCCCGGCCTGCCAAGTGGAACTGATGTACGGGCTGAACAGGCTGCGGAAAAACGCATATTTCAAGAGGAAAATAATGAAAAGCATACCTCCGGGCCTGAAGGCCGCATTGATTCTATGCCAGTTACACCAGGGATAAATCCCCAGCCTACCGCCCGAAGGAGTTTTTCCGCAGCCTGTGAAGCCCGTACCCTTCATGGTGAGAAGCATACCTCAGAGGCTAAAGCCCCAACTGATTCAACAGTTGTCGATGTCGGGGTTAAAACCCCGACCTACCAAGCCGAACCTGTCACCGGGGTCAATTCGTTGGGCTCCAGCTACAACACCGCTTTGCGTTCGGCGGTGATTGATTTTGTAGGCGGGCTGGCGGATCTGGATGCGGGAGTGGTGAGGGCGATTGGGCGGGCGGAGTTGCGGTTTGAAGAGGATCACCTGCGGATGCTGCGCGGGGTGCGGTTTGCGGCTCGGTTCGGGTTTGAAGTGGAGGCGGGGACGGCGGCGGCGATGCGGGGGTTGGCGGCGCGCACGGATGCGGTGAGCAGGGAGCGGGTGCGGGACGAGCTGACGAAGATGCTGACGGAGGGACGGGCGCGCAGGGCGTTTGAGCTGCTGGACGAGACTGGGTTGCTCAAGGAGGTTTTGCCGGAGATCGCCAAGATGAAGGGAGTGGAACAGCCGCCGCAGTTTCATCCTGAAGGGGACGTATGGGTGCATACGCTGGGGCTGCTCGGACAACTGGAGGCTGGATGCAGCATGACGTTGGCGTGGGGAGCGTTGCTGCACGATGTGGGCAAGCCGCCGACGTTTCGAAGGGCTCCGGATCGGATTCGGTTTGATGGGCACGTGGAGGTTGGCGTGGCGATGACGGCGGAGATTTGCAGGCGGTTCCGGTTTTCGAATGAGGAGACGCGGCAGATTATGGAACTAGTCGAGAATCACATGCGGTTTATGGATACGGGGCGGATGAAGGAATCGACGTTGAAGCGGTTTTTCAGGCTGGAGAGATTTGAAGAGCACCTGGCGCTGCACCGCATGGATTGTCTGGCAGGAAGCGGGTTTCTGGAGCACTGGGAGTTTGTGCGGAAGAAGTGGCTTGCGATGCCGGAGGAGACCGTTAGGCCGAAGCCGCTGATTACAGGAAGAGAGTTGATTGCGGCGGGGTATCGGCCGGGGGCGCGGTTCAAGGAGATGCTGGGGGCGGTGGAGGATGCGCAGTTGGAAGGAGCGATTGGGACCGCGGAGGAAGCGCTGAGGCTGGTGAGGGAGAGGTTTGGGGGAGAGACAGCTTTCAGCCGCTAGCTTCCAGCTGCTAGTTTGTGTCACTTGAGTCGTCTTTCCTGCGCATGAGAAGGGCGCGACACCTATGGTCGATGCGTAAACGGACAGAGGACGACTGAGACTTTGCAGCGCGAGCAGCGGTGGTGGACTGCGGCTCAGGCGGCTTTGATGAAGTGGCGATTCTGAGCGTCGATTTTCTTGCCGCATTCATGACAGTCAAAGGACGACTGTATTGAATACGTTGGTCACGCTGGTTCCGCACCAGGGGCATTCACCCATGGGCTCGCCGAGGCAGATCATGGGGCCGAGAATGGGGGCCAGGATGCCGCCGATGATCATGGGAATGCCCAGGATGGCGCCGAGACCTGTAAGGCAAAGCATGGTGCCGACGATGAGGCACATGGGCGCGACAATCACACCGAAGAACAGACCGCCGAAGGCGCTGCGCATGGGCGCTTTTTGCTTTTCAGGTGCAGACTGCTGAACGGCTTGCGGCGGGATTTCTGCGCCGCACAGGGGGCAGAAGCGCCAGGGTTGTGAAAGCTGCGCTCCGCATTTGGAACAGAGGTCGGTCATTGGAGGGCCCTCCCTGAGAGCCTGTTATGAACTTTCGCGTGGGCGGGAAAGTTCATAACAGGCTCTAAGGATCAGGAAGGTAGCACCGGAAAACAAGGCTGCACTAGGACGGGCATCACAAAGGCGAGGTGTTTTGACGAGATGGAAAGGTCAGCGCATGCGACCGGTATTCTGAGAGGACGCCATGCATGCTGCGACGCGCCAGTTCGATGTGATTGTTTTGGGGGCGGGGGCGGCGGGGTTGATGTGCGCGGCTACGGCCGGGCAGCGCGGACGGCGAGTTGTGCTGCTGGAACATAACGGGCAGGTGGGGCGGAAGATTCTTATCTCCGGGGGCGGGCGGTGCAATTTTACGAATCTGCACTGCGGGCCGGGGAATTTCATCTCTGAAAATGGTCATTTTGCGAAGTCGGCGCTGGCTCTCTATGAGCCGGGGAATTTTATCGAGCTTGTGGAGAGGTATGGGATCGCATGGCATGAAAAGACGCTGGGACAGCTTTTCTGCGACCACTCGGCACGGGCGATTGTGGAGATGCTGCTGGCGGAATGCGAGCGGGGCGGCGTGGAGATTGTGCTTGGAGCGCGCGGGATTGAAGTGGAGAGCGCGGCGGGCGGCGGATTTTGCGTGAGATGTTCGCAGGACGAGTTTGCGGCCGGGGCGCTGGTGGTGGCGACGGGGGGATTGTCGATTCCGAAGCTGGGGGCGACAGGACTGGGGTACGAGCTGGCGCGGCAGTTTGGGTTGAAAGTGGTGGAACCGCGGCCGGCGCTGGTGCCGCTGGTGTTGGGTGGCGGAGAGGCGAGTTGGGCGGAGTTGGCGGGCGTGGCGACCGAGGTGGAGGCAATGGTGGGCGGCGAGGCGCGCTTCAGGGAGAAGATGCTGGTGACGCATCGGGGTCTGAGCGGGCCAGCGGTGTTGCAGGCGTCTTCCTACTGGCGAGCGGGAGAGGAACTGGTGGTGGATCTTGCGCCGGGGATCGATGTGCTGGGGGCGCTGATGGAGCCGGGAGCGCGGCGGACAGAGGCGGCTCTGAAGCAACGGTTGCGCGCGGTGTTGCCGCAGAGGCTGGCAGAGTTTGTGGCGGAGAGTGGCGGGCCGAAAGGCTGGTCGAATGCGGCGCTGGAGGCGTGCGAGCGGGGATTGCACCGGTGGACGTTTCACCCGATGCGGACGGAGGGGTTTGAGAAGGCCGAGGTGACGGCTGGAGGGGTGGATACGGCGGACCTGCAGGCGCGGACGATGGAGGCGCGGAATGTGCCGGGGCTGTTTTTCATCGGAGAGACGGTGGATGTGACGGGTTGGCTGGGCGGGTTCAATTTTCAGTGGGCGTGGGCTTCAGGGGTGGCGGCAGGTAGAAGCTTGTGACGGGATGAATAATTGAACGGGTGGGATCGATGTTTGAGGAAGGTTTCGGGGGATGATGTTTATCTTTCGGAGCGGTGTCAAAGAATTCACGTGCGCATTTTTGCGTAAGTGACTGGAATTAAAGGCGAAAAGATGCACGGAGATTTTGCATTGAATTCTTATACGTTCCGGTAAGCTTAGAGCATTCATCCAGGAATGTTACCAGAAGGGGAGAGTCGACAAGACTCTCCTTTTTCCTTTTGGGGCAATCTTCGCAGTTTTGGAAGCGCCGGAAGAACGGTGAAGCGGCGGCGGTGAGACGTGCTGGCGACGGACGCTGCAAAGAGAAGATGCGGACAAAGGTGGGTGCGAGGAGCCGGTTGGACTGAACGGGCGCTCACATGAACAAAGAAAAGAGAAGGAAGAGATGGGAATGAAGCTCACGAGAATCGGTTGGTTGCGCGGCACAGGCGGACAGTTGAGACGGAGTCCGGTCGTGATGGTCCTGATGGCGATTTTACTGCTGGGAGCGACGCTGGCGCAGACGGCTGGGGCGCAGGCAGTGAGCACGACAACAGTTCAAGGGACGGTGTATCTGGCGAACGGGCAGGCAAGCTCGGGGACACTGCATTTGAGCTGGCCGGCGTTCACGACCGCGAACGGGCAGGCGGTGGCCGCGGACAGTATGACGGTGGCCATTGCAGCGGATGGATTTGTGAGCGTGAACCTGGCTCCAAATCTTGGCGCGACACCGGCGGGGCTTTATTACACGGCGGTTTTCTATATGAGCGACGGGTCGACGAGCACACAGTACTGGGTGGTGCCGGCGGCAGCGCAGGCGAGTCTTGCGCAGGTCGAGGCGCAACTGATGCCGGCGGCGCAGGCGGTGCAGGCGGTGAGCAAGGCCTATGTAGACCAATCGATTGCAGAGCTGAGCGAGAGCTTGTTGACGGCAACGGGCGGGACGCTGAGCGGGCCACTTTACTTGAGCGGCGATCCGACCCAGGCGTTGCAGGCCAGTGACAAACATTATGTGGACACAGCGGTGGCGACGGCGGTTCCTCTCTCGGGCGGGAGCATGACAGGAGCCTTGAGCGCGCCAGCGGTGAATGGGGTTCAGGCTCCCGCAGCAAGTAGTTCGCAGACGACGCTGGAGGCGGCGATGACTGCGGCGGGGACAAACGGCGCCATGGAGATTCCGCCGACTTATGCGGGGACGGATGGATTTACGAATCCGAACGGCGTACGCGTGACGGATTTGAGGACCAGCGGGGCACAGCAGGCGGAACGCAGCGTGAAGGAATTCGGCGCTGTGTGTGATGGGGTGACGGACGATACGAACGCTTTGCAGGCGGCACTGAACTATGCAAATGCGCATAGCGTGGCGCTGACGATTCCAGAAGGGACATGCAAGACAAGGACGCTGAACTGGCGCGGTGAGTCGATTGGCGGCATGGGCAAACAGGTGTCGGCACTGCTGGGATTTCCTGGGCAGGATGTTCTGGCGTCGCTGACGGACACGCCGAATTTTATGCAGTATACGCATCTGCACGATTTGACGATTTATGTAGATCAGAGCGCGGATGTATCGTGTTCTCCGGCCGAGGGGCGGGCAGCGGCAGGAACTTGCGCGATCAGCCGGCCGCTGGAGAACAACTCGATCTTCTCGAGTGGTGGAAACGGGCTGACTGAAACAGTGGGGACGGGCGCGGGCTGGTCGGTTGGCAATTGCGCGATTGCGATGCCAGCGTTGACGGGAACGGGCGGAAACGGTCTGAAAGTTGCAGAGATCGAGAACGTGGAGATTGCGACGACGGGCGTGGATCCGATGGCCGCGCTCTACCCCGGAGCGCACTCGACGCACACATGCGGAATGTACCTGGCCCAGTGGCCGCAGTGGAGCGAGTTCAGGAATATCGACATACGTGGATTGAATACGGGCATCGCGATACCGACGCTGGCGGGCACCATACCGGCGGGACTGAATGCGGACTCGAACCGCTGGCAAAACATTACGATTCAGGCGACCCATGGGTTTACGGCGGGAACCGGCTCGAATAACGCGCTGGATAGTTTGGTTGCGATGGCAGGAAACTCCTCGGCAGACGGAGAGACGCCGACGGGGCTGGTGCTGGATTTGGCCAGCACGCAACAAGGTTGGACGGTGCGCAATGCGATGGTGGTTCCATCGTGGAACGCAGTGCAGCCGCAATTGACCTTGACGACGGCGGGCGGCGCGGTGACGGCCGTGACCTTGGGTTCGGAACATGGATTGGGATTTGATCCTTATGGAGTGCAGGTCCCGTTGGCATTCAGTGGGAGTTGCACGGCCGCTGCTACGGCGAACGTGAATACCAACGGGTCGATTGGGAGTGTCAGCGTGACGCAGGGCGGCACGGGCTGCTCGGCAACGACCACGGCGAGCGTGAATGTTGCGGGGACGTGGGATACGGCGGCTGCGGTGAACCTGATTGGCGGGCAGAGCATGACGTTGTTGGGCGGGAATCTGCTGAAGGGCAACGGCGGCTACACGGTGTGGAATTCGGCGGGATCGGAAAGTTACGGCACACAGTTAAGTGGTGGAGGCGGGACTCTGCCAGGCGGAGGAACGTACGCGGCGCTGATATCGAGTGGGGCGAGCACGGGCGGAGTGATGATTGGAGCCAGCGGTCCCAGTTCGGCGAACTCGGTTCAGTTTTCAGGACTGGCTGCGGGCAGCGGTCATAACTGCCTGCAGATCGATAACGCAGGTTACGTGACCAATACCGGCGCGGCGTGCGGGTCCGGTGGAGTGAACGGCACCGTGAATTCTGCGAACGCGGGGCAGATCGCCTATTACACGAGCAACGGCGCAGTGCTTGGTGGAATGAGCACAGTGCCACTTACGTCAGGCGGGACCGGGTCGACGACGGCTTCCGGCGCGATCCAAAACCTTGGTGGTATTTCGTCTTCTCAAACTTCTCAGCAGACAATGGCGGGGCCGCTGAACGCAAATGTCAACGGAGTGGAATCAGTGACCGTTTTCGGGGCGAAGGGTGACTGCACCGGAAGCGGCTCGACGGCGTCGTGCACCGACAATCACGCAGCGATCCAAGCGGCGATTAACGCAGCCTATGCAACTGGGGCAAGCGTGTACTTCCCTACAAATCCATCGGCCTCGGGGCAGACCGTCTACTACACAAGTCTGTCGATCAACCCCAAGGGCGTAAGCATGTACGGCCCTGTTGGTTCGAGCGGTGCGAGTGGATATTATCCGAACTCAGTTCCGGTAGCAGTGCGTGGTGCACCGGGCAAGGACGTATTTGCCGTGGTGGATGCGGCGAACAGCGGCTTTGTCACGCCAAATCTTTCGTTCACGGTACGCGATATGGGCATTCTTGTTGACGATAGCGTGGATGCCTCGGCAAGCTTCCCGACACGGCGGCCTGGGCGTGTGACGATGGACGCAGCCATGTCGAGCGGCAGCGCTATTCTTAGCTCGGCGACGGCAGAGTTCCTGCCCGGAGATGCTGGACAGGCGGTGACGGTTACAGGCGCGGGCGCCTCCGGCGCAACGCTCAGCACCACGATTTCCTCGTGGCAGTCGCCGACCCAGGTTACGCTGGCGGCTTCGGCTTCAACGACAGTCACGGCAGCCACACTCTATGTCAGTGTGATGGGCCTTCCTGCGACACAAAACATCGGCAATTGCGGCTTTGCCTACGATGACAAGAACGGGGCGGCGCAGCTGGGTTCCGGACCCAACAAGGCTCTTTTCTCAGATGTGATGATCCAGGGCGTTTCGAATAACGCACAAAATCACATATGCGGCTACTTCTTTCAAGGGAATCAGGCGCCGTTTCAGGTGCGCTGGTCGGATGGATTTGTCGGAGCCATGTTCCCGTTCGCCTTTGTTCCGGCCAGTGGCGTGGCGGCGAGCGGCACCAGGCTTAGCGGCATCGGAGACTTCGATGTATTCGATCATATGTGGATGGCCGGGAACTACTCGTTCATTGAATACAACGGGAATTACGGACGGCTGGAAAGCGTTCAGATGTCGAGCGTGGTTGAGGGCCCGCATTTTATGCAGGACCTGGCCTATTCGCAGGGCACCTCGCACTGGACCGTTGACATTCCCGAATTGGAGGTAAACGCGGCTGCCTGCACCTCGGGTTTGATTGCGCTTCGCACTTCTGGCACAGACCATACCTTTCAAAGACTCATGATGGGATTGTGTCCGGCAGGCGGAACGGTGCAGTGGGATGCGGCCTCATCGACGGCTCAACTGGACGTGAACAGCATGGGCACCTTCAACATCACGGGATCGCAGAACACTTTCACTGCTCCCACGAATGGCGACTGGATTACCAGCGCAACCATCAACAATACGGGCTACGGCAACACTCTGAAGACCGGCAGCATCGGCAGTCCGCTGTATGGAATTCAGCCGTCAAGGGCGCAGATGGTTGGCGGACAGGGAAGCCCGACCGCGCAATATCCCGATCTTGCGCGACCGGCGCTGGTGTTTGCGCGCACACGGGATTTTCTCAATGGGAATGCATCGACACCTTACTTTAACGCGGAGGATTTGTGGCTCTGGCCTAAAGAAGTGGGTTTGCAGACGGGCGGTACACCCACAGTTGTCGCGGATTCCACCTCAGAAAGCGGAAGCGCCATTGTGGCCACTCCGGCCGCGGCCCTCTATCTTGGCGGTTCAAACGATACCGCTTGGACGATAGGCAATCAGATTCCAGCGACGAAGATGCGCGCCTACTTCAAGGCCAAGATAGTGACCGCCGGATACTGGTGGGCCGATGTGCAGGCGAACGAGTCGGGGACATGGACATCGCTGGGCTGCGATGCGACGTGGGCGCTTACGACGAGCTACGCCGTCTACTCTTGCGACAACGATGCGACGGGCCTTGCGGGAGACGCGTTCCGCATTGTGCTGAGCGGCTACGGGATGCCCGCGACGAATGTCTCAGTTGCGTGGATTGGGCTGCGGCCTATCCCCACGGACATGCCGGTGACGAGTCTTCAGATAGCCGGCGGCACGGCGCTGAGCGGAAATCATGGCGCAGGAACAAGCGTGCAGCACAGCGACGGGACAGGTACCAGCGGCGCTTGCTTCTTTGCTTCCGATGGGTCATGCACGGCAACGGCCGGCGCGCTGCAGAATGGCACCACGGCGGCGACGCAATCTGCTGGGGATAACTCAACAAAAGTTGCGACAACCGCATTTGTGCAAACGAGCGTTGGAGGCTCGGGCGCCAGCTTTGTTCCATCGGGAGTGGTCTACTCGGCTAGCACCTGGGCTAATCTGAGCGCATTTACGAGCAATGGAGCTACCGCATCGGTAATTGCGGCGGGGACGGGCGCCTGTCCAGCCGGCACCAATAGTTGCATTCAGTTCTCGGGCGGTGCGGGCAACTTCACGCAGACACTCGACTACACGTACAACACGCAACTGCCAATCTGGACGATCAGCGCGACCTACATTCTTGGTACGCCAGGAAGCACAACCTGGGGTATTGGCTTCGGTTTCCGCTCCAATCAGTCTGCCGGAAACTTTCAGCCGGTAAGCATTCGGATGGACGGCAGCACGACTGGCACGGCTGGGAATGTCTATATCAACAGCGGCTCTTCGGAGACGGCTGTGGCTACCAGCAGCGGGGCACTTTCACTGAGCGGAGGAGACACGATCAAGGTCTACCTTACGCGTGCTTATGACACGATCAGCGGTTTTGTGGAGGATGCGACCAAGGGAACGATTCAAAATGTGAGCTATCAATATTCTGTTGCATCGGGCGCGGCTAACCTGCTGCCTAACATTGGAAGGTTCTCGATATTCAGCCTGGGTGGGACGCAGACAGTAACCAGTTTGAAATTCAGTACAGGAGTGCCCAAGGGGGCCGATGTGGCGTGCATTGGCGATTCAAAGACTGTGGGTTACTATGCCACCAATTATGCGGGGAGCTGGTGCAGCCTGCTTCAAGGGCTTGGTTACCGCGCCTACCCCTTGGCGGGCGGTTACGATACGACAGCTGACATCCTTTCAGAGGTGACAGAAATTGAGGCACTGGCACCGAAGTATGCTGTTCTGATGATCGGCGGCAATGACGTGCGGAATAGCGTCTCCAGCGCGACTTACGAAGCGAACATAGCGAGCATTGTTTCCCAGCTTGCCAGCTTCGGTATCACCGTCTATGTCTCCACTTATCCCGTGGAGAATAGCGGCGTGAACATGAGCACGTTGAACTCGTGGATTGCTTCCACCTATCCATCGAACTCCATTGACATCAATAACGGATTTGCGCAGACCGGCTCGGGGGTTCCCGCTGTATGGCTTGCTTCTGAAAGCGTTCACCCTTCGGAAGTGTTTCACACTTACATTGCCCAGACGATTGCTGGACGCCTGCAAAGCGATTCGGTGAAGCAGCAGTTCCCGTACTACACGGCACCCTAGAGCAAGCGGGAGTGGGGCAGGTGAACCTTAGTCAGGCAACTTGCATCCTGATGTTGTTTTACTGTGGCCGGACGGGGAGACGGCTGGAGCACAGGGAATCTCTTTGCGGCCGCGTGGCTGCCGCGAAGAGGTGTTCCGGCGCGGTCTCCCGGCTGGGCATCTGCGGGGTTTTGAATTGAGTGAAAATGACTTTGCTTCGGGATCTGCAATGGTTGGGGACAGGGCGTGGTAGTGATGGGAGGAGATTTTCCGGTTGAGGCGAGTGAACCGAATCTGGCAGAGCTGACAGTGGCCGAGCTCGATCTGGAAGAGCTGGAGCGTTACGGGGTGCTTCTCGACCGGCTTCCGACGCGGCTGGATGGAATGACCGTAGCAATGGAGCTGGCGGAGAAACTGCTTCTGGTGAGGACGCGGGAAGGGTGGACGGCGCCACTGCGCGCAAATGAAGCGCAACGGGCATTTGAGCTAAACCGCGGACAACGGAACATTGTGTTGAAGGCACGCCAGATGGGGTTGACAACGTGGGCGGCAGCGCGGTTCTTTCTGAAGACGATCACGAGGCCCGGGACGCTGACCCTGGAAGTGGCGCACACGAGGGAGGCGGCGGAGGAGATCTTCAGGATCGTACACCGGTTTGTGGAATGGCTTCCGGAGGAGTTGCGCAAGGGGCCTCTGAAGACATCGCGGGCGAACGCGCGGCAACTGGCGTTTCCGGAATTGGATTCGCAGTACCGGGTTGTCTCCGCCGGAGAACGGAACGCGGGACGCGGTTTGACGGTCCAGAACCTGCACTGTTCGGAGCTGGCGCGCTGGCCGGGGAATCCGGCGGAGACGCTGGCGGGATTGCGCGCGGCAATGACGCCGGGCTCGGAGCTGATTGTTGAGTCGACGCCGGATGGCGTGGGCGGATGTTTTTACGAGGAGTGGCGGAAAGCTGGTGAAACAGGGATGGTGCGGCATTTCTATCCCTGGTGGAAGGAGCCGCGTTATCGAGCTGCCGCGGTAGCCGAAAACAGCCTGACGGATGAGGAGCGTGAGTTGATGTCAATGCACCCTCTGGATCTGGAGCAGATTGGGTACAGGAGGCAGATACGGGCAGACTTTCGTGGGCTGGCGCGGCAGGAATATGCCGAGGACGAGGAGAGCTGCTTCAGGGCAAGCGGTGAGTCAGTCTTTGAAATCGAGGCGATCGAGGGGCGGTTGGCGACAGCGCCGGAACCGGCTGAGAGGCGGCGGAACGGAGAGTTGGAGATATGGTTGCCGCCCTGCAAGGGAAAACAATACGTACTGGCAGTGGATCCGGCAGGAGGCGGAAGCGATGGCGATTACTCGGCTGCGGAGGTGCTGGACCTGGAGACTGGGATGCAATGCGCGGAGTTCGCCGGACACATGGGAGGGCTGGAGCTGGCGCGCTTTGTCGCGGATTTGGCAACCGAGTATAACCGGGCCTGGCTTGTGGTGGAGAGAAACAATCACGGGAACGGCGTATTGGCCCACCTGGAATCGAGTTGCAAGTACGAGCGAATCTACGGGCAGGGTGGACAGGCAGGATGGCTGACCACATCGATGAGCCGGCCGGCAGTATTGGGACGTCTTGACGCTGCACTGGCAGAATCGCCGGGATGCTTTATGAGCAGACGGCTACTGGCGGAGTGCCGGAGTTTTGTGCGGCTGCCCAATGGAAGAACGGGAGCGCGATCGGGGACGCACGACGATCGGGTAATGGCGATGGCGATAGGTCTGGGGGCCCGGGCGGAGTTGGCAGGCAGGAAGAGCGGCCGTCTTCCGGTGAGCAGCCCTGAGCGACAAGCGGAGCAATTGTCAAGCCGACATTGAGGTTGGAAAAACCATCGGTCCGGAGAGGCGTGCAACCGGTATCATCAGAAAGAAGTAGCCTGCTCCAAGCATTCTGAATGTTCTAATCCAGAATCGCAATTGACAGGCAGAGAGCCGGAGAACCTTCATGATCGGCAGAATGTATCACTACGTACACGCGCTTGAGACCCGGCTCTTTCAGATGTACGAGTTGTCGCTCATGAAGCGCAAAGGCAGCCCCTTCGGATCGCATTTCCGCCGCCAGCTTTGGAGAAGCCCAAGCGAGACCGAAGACTGGGTGAACATCGCGCGTTTCTTCGATCCTGACGAGCGCATTTTGCTGATCGATGTTGGAGCGAACGTCGGCGACTTTACGTCAGGTTTTCTGTCGATTTACAAGAATGCCCGATCCATCTGCTTCGAACCGGTGACTTCGACGTTTGCGCGTCTGGCGAAGAGGTTTTCCGGCGAAACGAGGGTAGAGGCGCACCAGTACGCTGTTTCGGATGCGGACGGCAGTGCGGTGATTCACCTTCAAGAGGACAGCACCCTTTGCACTCTTACCCAATATACCAAGGATGCGAATGAGGCTTATGAGGCGATGGCGACGGCATCAGAAGAAATAGTGTGCCGCCGGCTAGACAGTTTGCAGTTTGAAAAGGGGGATGGGCGGCTCTTCATCAAGGTCGATGTCCAGGGGTTCGAGATTGAAGTTATCGGAGGGGGCATTGACACACTGGCACGGGCAGACGCCCTTCTACTGGAGTGCTCATTTGCCGACGAGTATGAGAACAAGGAACCATCCTTTTCGCCGGCTTGCGCATTGCTGCGGGAATGTGGACTCTATCCGGTCGTGTTCCAGGACTATGGCCGGCAGATTTCCAACTATGCTTTCGAGCGCGACGTTTTGTTTGTCAAACGCGAGTTGCTTTCGAAAATATGGTTCCGGAACTACTATTCGGACTGATGTCGACGGTGAGATGGGGCAATTTTGCCGATCCCGGAGGTTTTTCGAAATGCGCCGGGCGAAGCAATGCGGCGCGAGCCTTAGAATTCGAGCAAGAACAAAGAAATGAGCGGGGGAACAGAATTGGCGGTTCTGGCGGTGCAGCAGATCCGGCGGATGCGGGGCGGCGCGCAGGGCCAGCTGATGCTGGGCGCGGACGGGCACGTCTACGTGGTCAAGTTCCAGAACAACCCGCAACACATGCGGGTGCTGGCCAATGAGTATCTGGCCTCGCGGATTGCGCTTGCTGCGGGGCTGACGGCGCCTGAGATTGAATTGGTGGAGGTATCGAGCTGGCTGGTGGAGAATTCTTCGGAGTTGGAGATCGACCTGGGTCGCACGCGGGTGAAGTGCCTTCCTGGGTTGCAGTTCGGATCGCGTTTTGTGGGCGGGCTGATGCCAGGCCAGGTGGTGGATTACCTCCCCGAGGAACAATTGGCAGAGGTAAAGAATGTGGCCGAGTTTGCGGGCATTCTGGCCCTGGACAAGTGGACGGGGAACGCCAACGGGCGGCAGGCAGTGTTCACGCGCAAGCAGCGGGAGCGGCGCTACCGGGCGGTGTTCATCGACTTTGGGTATTGCTTTCACGCCGGGGAGTGGCGGTTTGAAGATGCGCCACTGCGCGGAGTGTACTATCGCAACGAAGTCTACCGGGAGATCACAGGATGGGAATCCTTTGAGCCGTGGCTGACGAGGATGGAGACCATGTCCGCGGACACGGTCTGGGATGCGGCCAACGAAGTGCCTCCGGAATGGTACGGAGGCGATCTGAGCGAGATGGAGGCGCTGGTGGAGAAACTGCTGGCGCGGCGAGGCCGAATCCGGGAACAGATTGAGGGATTCGGGAGATCGGATCGGAAGCCATTCCCTAAATGGGGAGGGATGGGGAAAAGCGGGGAAGAAGATTGGAAGGGGGGGAGGTGGGGGACTAACATTGCGGGAAGGGTGAATTAAAGCGGTTTCAGGATTGCTATACCCAAAGGGCATACACCCAAGTCGACCCGACTCCAAGGAGGGGCGACCTGGCATTGAAGATCGACAGGGCACACCCATCCTGAAATCGCTCTAGAGGGGGCGCGCGAGGAGCTGGCGGCGCAAAGGAGATAGTCTTGTTGAGTTCCCAGAAGTACGAGGAGGGCGACTGCACGAGCGGATAGGCAACAGTACAAGATTGAGAGCCAGGCGGAAAAGACGAATCCCGGAATTGGCCGCTGACTGAGAGCAATGTAGGTTCAGGGAGTGGGCAGCAAGCGGGAAAAGGCAGAGAATGCGATGAGAAGCGGAAACGCCAGGCGGGCATGCGAGTTCCAACTGCTCCGGTATGTGCCGGACGCGGTGCGGAACGAGTATGTGCATATCGGAGTGATCCTGCGCGAGCAGGGGAGCCGGGAGGCGGCGGAGGTACGCTTCACGCGCGACTGGCGCCGGGTGCGCTGTCTTGACCCTGAAGCAGATACGGCGCTTCTGGAAGGCATGGAGGGCGAGTTACGCAGGCGGTTTATGGCTGAGCCGGACGGAAGCCTGATGCGGCTGCTCACCGAGTCCCTTTCACTGAACGTGCAGATGACAGAACCCAAGGCCTACCTTGCTGAGAGCCTGCCGGCGGGCATGGAAGAGTTGATGCGGTTGTACGTGGAGCCGCTGCCGCGGGAGCGCGTTCCAAGACTAAGCGGACGCGCGGCGATTCAGGCCAAGATGCGGAGCGAGTTTGAACGGGCCGGGGTATGGGATCTCCTGCGCAAGAGGATCGCGGCATCGGAATATACGAGGCCCGGCGATCCTCTGCGGATCGATTTTGGATACAGGCCCAACGGAATGATCCGCATGTTTCATGCAGTCAGCCTGGAGCCTGGCGTGGAGATGGCCAAGGTGCTTGCCTTCTCGGCCGCCGGATTACGGGCCGGCGTGGAGCGGGTGGAAAAGGCGGAACTGGAACTGACGGCGCTGATTGAGCCCGCGGCCAGGCTGGGAGCAAGCGATGAGGAGCCGGAGCGGCTCCAGATGTATCGGTTTGGCGTAGAGACGATGGAGGAACATCAGATCCGGGTGTTAACAACTTCGGATCTGGGGCGTGTGGCCGAGACGGCGCGGCGCGAGTTGCGGTTGTGAATGAGCTTGGCGGCTATCAGCACTTAGCGGTACTTTATCCGGTATGACTTATCGGCAGGCAGCATTAGAAAATAAATTGCTGGGGATTTGCAGATAATTAAACCGGTTTGCGGTAGGATTGATTTTGTTGAGTAAGAAGTGCGGTTGGAGTTAGGAGTTACCTGCGGTTAGTTATCGGCATTTACACGATTACTAACCACTGAACCAGTGGGTAGAGCAAAGGCATGGCCCTTTCCGGGGTTATGCCTTTTTTATTTTGGTGCGGGAAAAGGAAGGTGCGCGTGAGGGTAGGCGAACAGTTGCGGGAGATATGGCGGCAGGCGATCGGGCAAAGAGCAGACATTATGACGGGCGCGGCCGATGCGGAGGCAGAACGGAAGACGCTGGCACTTCCATCGATCCTGACCCCGGTTCAGTTTCCTGGGCGGCACCTGCCCAAACCGACGCCGGTCAATCTGCGCCGGTTTGCGGAAACTCCGGTGGTGCGCCGTGCGATCAACGTGATCAAGGATCGCATTGCGGCGATGGACTGGCAGGTGCGGGTGAGGCGCGGGGTGAAGGCGGACGAAGTGGCTTTCGCGAAAAAGAGACTGCGCGCGCTTCGCCTGATGCTGGAGGAGCCGAATGCGGTGGACAGCTTTCGGACTTTGATGGAACAAGCCATCGAGGATGCTTTGACCGGAGGCTTCGGCGCCATCGAGATGGAACCGACGGGCGATGATGAACGGCCGGCGATGATGTGGGCGGTGGATGGGGCGTCGATCCGGATCAATGGCCGCTGGGATGGACAGGCGGAGACTCCGCGGTATGCGCAGGCGATGCCGGGACAACTGGAGTCAAGCGCGGTGGAGTTGCTGGACAGCCAGTTGATGTACATACGCATGAATCCGCGCAGCTTTACTCCTTTCGGGCTGGGCCCGCTGGAGGTTGCGTTTGAGACGGTAAATCAGTTTCTGAGCGCGCACCGATTCGCGGGAAAACTGGCGGCCAACTCCGTGGCGCAGTATGCACTGTGGCTGAATGAGGCCACACCGGCGCAACACGACCGGCTCATTCGCTGGTGGCAGGACGAGATCGAGGGAACGGGAAGGGTGCCCTTGATCTCGACCGAGCAGAAGCCGGAGGTGCTTCGTTTCGCTCAAGGAACGGATGCCGACCTCCGGCTCGCATGGCAGGAGTTTTTGATCAGGATGGTGGCGAATGCTTTTGGATTACCGCCACTGATGCTGGGGCTTGAGGCGGACGTCAACCAATCGACGGCTTCGGAGATGACGGACGAGGCGTTTCGCGGGGCGATCTCGCCATTGGCGACGCTGCTGGCCGGCCATATTACGCGAGACCTGTTCGGCAAGTGCATTGGCTGGCGGGAGTTCGAGTTTGTCTTCAACGAGCTGAATGCCCGGGACGAAGAGACGGAACTTGCGGTGCAGGTGCAACTGCTGCAGGCCGGAGTGTTGACGGTGAATGAGGTTCGAGCCATGCGGGGGCTTGGCCCGCTGGAGCGCGATGGTTCCGTGCAATTAGCGGGTGAAGCAACATAGCAAGACGGTCCGAGGCAGGGAGCCGGAGAACAGGCAAGGGCTGCAAAACAAAGAGCAGATGGGTGGAGAGCGCATGCGATTGGAAGCGATGGCGGTAAAGATTCCCCATGTGGACGGGCATCCCAACAGGGTGGCGTTCGAAGGGGTACTGACGGTGGTGAACGCGGCGAGCGACAAGGCTCCGGCCGGGGCGCGGGGACACCGGGTGATGTTGACACGCGACGCGGCGGAACAGGCCCTGCCCTCGCTGCTTGGCATGGCGGTGGATTACCGGCCGGGATGGGATGGCCACGATGCCCAGCGCAAGATTGGGCTGCTGACAGAGGCGAACCTGATCGGGCGAAGACTTGTAGTGAAAGGATATCTTTACGCGCGAGATTTTCCTGAGGCAACGAAAGCCATTCTGGCGCATGCTCCGGACGCCATGGGGATGAGTTACGAATTGGCCGATGCGCGTGTTGAAGATATGCGGGCCGAGGTATGGAAGCTGACCCGTGTGACATTTACCGGGGCGGCCATCCTTTTGAGGGACAAGGCAGCTTACAAGGAGACGAGTTTCCGCATGGCGAGTTAGTAAGTCAATAAGCAACCAAGCTCTCAAAGAGGCTCCGTAATTCGGAGCCTCTCTTACTTGGTGGCGTGTTGGCCATCGGATTGGCGGCGCACGAAAAACATCCACAGAAAACCGAGAAAGGACGGGTATGGAAAACAAGGAGCAGGAGATTGCGGATCGACTGGAGGCCGCAACAGCTTTGCTGGAGAAGACGCTGACCTGGCTGGAAGAACAGCAGGGCGCATTGTCCGGCGAGGTGGAGAGGATCTCGGCGACGGTCGAGCAAAGCAGGCGGGAAACAGAGCTGGCCGAGAGACTGGAGGCGGCGGAGCGGGAGTTGGCCGAGGTGAAGTCCGCGGCTGCGCCAGCGGCACTCAACCCGCTGCGCAGGACGGTTCCCGCGGCGACATCGGAGATGCTGGCCAAGCACGGAATCGGCGAAGGCCCGGTGGACGTTCGCACCCTGGACGCGGCACTGGCAGGCTTGAGCCTTGAGCAACGAATTGCAGTGAAGAGCCAGCTTTTGCGGGCGGGTGCGATTGCCTAACAGACAGCAGCGAGCCGTTAGTTACTAGCTTCAAGCTAAAGGCTTCTTGAATACCCGGCAGCACTATGAGCTTCAAGCCGGGTGAATACAGCAGGGAATCTCCACGACGTTAAAAGGCGCCGGGAGGGTTTCTGCTGGAAACCGGATGTGTTACCGCGAGGATCGACAGCGATGCGCTGGGAGCTAGCAGCAAATAACTGCCATCCGAGCAACGACTGGCCCCATGGAGGGGGCGGAAAGAGCCTATGAACGCAACCTTTGCAGACATACACGCAGCAGCGGATTTTATTGGGCCGGGCGCAATTGAAGTTCCGCTTTATCAGACCGAGATATTCGATATCTGCCGCCGTTCGAGCCCATTCGGACAGCGCATCAAACAGGTTCCGGCGACCGGGCATCCTTCGAGATTCTTCGAGGAGACAGCGATCCCGAATCCGGGAACGGCCGGATTTGTGAATCCGCGCAGCATCGTGGCGCCGGTCGTCAGTCCGACGCGCGTGGAGCGGAGCGTGCCTCTGAAGGCGATTGTCTCGCAGATCAATTACAACCTGTTTGACATTGAGCTGGGCGATCAGCAGAAGCAGTTCGCCTACCTGCAGGCCAAGGACCTGGTGGACACAGTGAGCGGCGTAATGGTCGCACACGACGTGGCCCTCTGGAACGGAAACGATACGAGCCTGAGTTCTCCGACGACCACGCAATATATGGGCGTGATTCCTCAGATTGTCGCCGGCGGCAATACGGTTTCCATCGGCACGACCGCTTCGATTGTGGATGGCATTAAGTCGGCGGTAGCGCAGATGGTAGCCAGCAACGGTTACTATGTGCGGCCAACGGCGATCTACGCCAACCCGGTGCTGCTGGACCTGATTGACCGCGAGATGAAGTCCGAGTTTAACGTGGTGTTAAACACGGATAACATCACTGGTGGCATTCGGGTGAAGATGCTGTCGACGCAGGCAGGCGATCTGCCACTGATTCCGGACTGGAGCCTGAGCTATACAGGCACGCCTGGTTCGGGGTCGGCGGTGCTGCCGGCTTACATTGTGACCGAGGATCTGATCGAGTATCACTGGCTCGGCGATCCGACGCCTCGAATCTTCCAACTTGGCTTGCCTGGCTCGCTGACTTACCAATATGTCGCGGTCAAATTTGGCGCACCCGTGGTGAAGGGCGCCAATTATGCGCACTACCAGGTACTGGTAGACCGGTAGTCAACTGACTGGCCATCTGGCATGACAGCAAGATAGTCGGCTGAGCAGGAATGGGCGGGAGCAATCGGGAGATTACTCCCGCCCAACAAACGGGATAACAAAAGGGAAGGGTGGGGTATGGCATATCTGCAGCCAGCGGATTACCCGAACTATGGATTGCCTGCTGGAACGACAGCGGACTGGATAACGGCGGCGACGGCACTTATCAATAGTTTCTGCAGGCGGCCGGACCTGAACGTGGTGGAGTACACAGAGCGGCTGCGTATCACGAGCGGGGCGCAAACGGTGCACCTGAGTTACTTGCCACTGGCGCCTCTGGGAGCATCCACGACCGCGCTGGTGAACATTGAAGGCCGTTATGCGCGGCCTCGGCGAGGAGAGTTTCTAAGTGAACCTATGTCCGAAATCGCATGGGCGTTTTCGCTGCCCGGTCAATGGACGTCGATTGATGCCAGCATAGTGGACTATGACCCGAACACCGGGGAACTTACTCTCCCCTGGAATGTGCTGGGGCTGCCCTACAACGAAGTCATGGTTACTTACACCGCGGGCCTGGCGGTCATTGGAGACGATGTGAAGGCTTCGTGCGCGCAGATCGTTCGTAATGCACAGTCGACACCGGCGCTGAACGCCAGCAAGACCAAGATCGACACCATGCAGATGCAATACTTTTCGAGTTCGCTTTTGGATGAGACTGTGCAGGCGTGGCTGCGTCCCTACATAGCGAACAGGCTGGGGTGAGCGATGAGCGATACTGCGTCGCGCAATCCTGTGGGGGCACCGCAGATGCTGGCCGATGCCCTGCTTCGAAGCATGACCGGGACAACGGCACTTTTGCGAGTGACCGGCGGCAATCCGGATACCGGCACGTCGGAGGTTGGCCTTGTGGCTACGACGTTTGTGGAGGTTGTCGTCAGTCCTGTGGTCATGCGAAAGCTACGGCCAACATGGCAGGAAGGCAATGAGGCGAAGTGGGAGCTTCTGGTTTCAGCAACGAGCGTTGAGCAACAGGTTAGTTCGATGGACTTGTCGTCGGCTCAATCTCTTTTCGCTTTAACTCTTGGAGTTACGGTAACGGGACAGGATTACCTGATTGAGTCGATTGCCTCGAGCGAGGCATTTGGCCAAGTGTATCTCTACAGGCTACTCTTGCGCGAGGCGCGGCAACAGGCAGTGTAAGTCACTTGTCGGTGTTATTGATCGACGTTTGTCTCGATATCAATCGCATTCGGTTATCAGATCTGGTGCTTTTTCAATAAACGAAATGCAGCCCGACCTTCTCAGCAAGTTATCAGGAGTTCAATTCCATGCAGAACGCGAAAGACTCGTTTTATATGGCGCTTCGCAAACGCCTCGTGGCAATAAATCCGGAAAGGACGATCCTTTTGCGCGGGACGGTTCGACCTGGAATTCTGGTGGAGGAGGCAGAAGCTCCTTTCAGCCAACTTCCGAGCGATGTGTTTGTCCTTCGCTGGCTTGGGCTGGGCATGGATACGGACCTTGGATCCACGATGATTGCCGATGAGTGCGAGATTGTCTACCAAACTTGCGGAACGCAGAGCTTTGGTGGATTGGACAGAGGCCGCTCATTAAGTGAAATGGACGAAGAGTTGGTTGGAATGCTGGCACCGTACTACACGCCGAAATTCAACTACACCGCGACGCCCCCGGCGGCGATGTTGACTCAAGTCTTCTGGGATGAGCCTGGATTTGGTTCGGTCACTGCGCAGAGGGACCGATTGAGCCGATCGGCCAAAGTGATTGTTTACAGCTACCAAGAGCAGGGGGAATGATGGGCACGAATTGGTTTTCAGCTCCAGCACCAGTAACACGGCGGGTGCGCGGATATTTTGCCGCGGTGAATCGTTCGGCAGAGTTGCCTGTTCTCTTCGATGCAGCGGGACAAGGAAGGTTCAGCCTGGATAGTCCTCCGGCGCCCTGGATCAGCCTGGGGTGGATTCAGGAGTTTACGCGGAAGACAGCGAGCAAGGCCTCAACTGTAATGACGGGAATACCGGCTGCGGCATTCACGCAGGTGCGCGAGACTCTCGATGCACAGGTAAGTTTACAGTTCCTAAGTTGGACAAAGCTGACCATGGCGCTGGCCACTGGATCCCAGCATATGAATCTGCTAGCAGAGGCGAGCGGAGGGACTCCGGCAGCTGACGGGGCGCCGGCGTCGACAGCGGTAACACCACAGAGTGGCTCGACGGCTACATCTATTGTGCTCTCAAGCGAGGACGCGGCGCGTTTTACTCCGGGCTCGATTATTGCGGTGGATGTAGACTATGCGGCGCAGACGGGATTTGTTGGTACGCCTGTTTCAGGCGCCTATGTTCGGCAATCGCTCACGGATGTGGATTACATCCGGCGCGTCACCTTCAATGTTGCGCTGGTGTCCGGAGTTAACACTGCCGGCCTGATACTGGCTGAGCCCCTGCCAGGAGGAGCTCCGGCTCCGGGGGCCAAGCTTCAGGTTGTTACCGGGTTTGTGGATCGCGAAGGCGGCAGTTTCTATCAGGAGTGGTCGGCGCTGTTTGTTATGGAAGGAAGCCAGGGAGAACGAATGTTTTTCTATTACCCGCGCTTGCAAACGCTTTGTGGTGCGGAAGAAGCTGCCGTTCCGGTAGATAGCAAAAACAAGGGCGGGCAGACCCGGGTGCTTCTCAAAGGGCAGTATCTGGCACTGCCGGTGACCGATCCACTGGATGGCGAGCGGGTGTTGTGTTACAGGAGCTTTCTACCCGCGCCCAACGCTTTGGTCTAACAAATTTGCAAATCAACTAGTTATCAGGCAAGAGAGTCAAAATGAAAATCTTGATCCAAGGACAAGACTACACATCCGCGCTCGATGCCGTTCGGCCGTTGACCATCGAGCGCAAGCTGAACGAGCCCTCGACATGCCAGCTATGGCTTTCGCTGCCGACCGGTGGGAACCTGACGACTCCCTCTCGTAACCAGTCGATGTTAGTAACCGGCGACGATGGCACGCTCTACTTTACCGGGTATATCGCTGTGAGCCCTTTGCCCGAGTATGCGGGTCTCGGCATCGGAGGTCCGCAATACAGGCTTGCGATCCAGGCTTTGAGCGATGAAGTGCTGCTGGACCAGTTACTTATGCCGCCCAGCACTGGAGCGACCGGAGAGACGGCCGGAACACTGATGGCCGGCCTGGTAACGCAGACCGGCTCCACGGCGCTTTCGACACACAGCTTATCGCTGAGCACACCTGTGAGTAACTTTGCTCCCGCTCTGGGGGCGCCGTTCAGCAAAAGCGCGGGACAGGTGGCAAGTTTCGCGCGGGCTGCATATCGAGCGGTCAATGGAGCGCTAACGCTCTCGCCCGTTCAAACTACAGTCCATGCCTTGAATGAGAGCGACGGCAGCTTGAATTTGGGGGGCCTTGCTTTCACGGCGAGCGCGAAACGCGCACTCGCAAACGATGTAACGGTCTGTGGGGAGAACGAGCCGGTTGCTTATGTGACTGAGTACTTTCTAGGTGATGGAATCACTACGCAGTTCTACTTGTCCGCGGATCCATACTTTCCGGCGTCATCCAAGACCACAATTATCCGAGAGCTTTTTAACGAGCCTGCGATTGATGGGCGCGTTTGGGGAAACACAGGTGGACCGGGCTATCTTGCTCTCGGCGCCGGTGGCCTGGCCATGAATGGCGGCAACGGTTTCGATGGGCAGACGGTCCTGAACTGGCTCGCGCCAGTGGAGATGGGCGGAACGTTGTTACTGGAGGCAGTAGGAGTGACTCTTTCTCCGGGCAGCAATGGAATTCTGGCCGGTTTCTTCACTGGAGGAGAGGTTGCGGCAGGATGCACTGCTGGATTTCAGGTGACGGCACAACAGGGAACCGGGGCGGTTACCCTGCAACCCTTCATTCAAGGAACACCGGCGGGAACAACCTTTGCTGTGAACCCAGCCAATCAATATACGCTTCGGGTTAGAGTCCATAGTCCGGAATGCGAAAGGGTGCTGGCAATCTATCGCTCCTTTGGAGACAGCGGGCCGATTACAGCGGGAGGCCAGTGGAATCTAAGTCCGGGTAAGGTGGAACTCGAGGTGCAGGAGTTTGTGAACGGAGTAGGTGCGATGCCGGTAACCGTGTATGACGGCTCGATCGCGAATGTTCCCGGATCATGCACTGTTGTGGCTGCCAGCAGCCTTAATCTGATTGGATCCATGCGGGCGATGAACTTAGTCAACCTTGGCTCGGGCTGGGTGGTTAGCACGCCCCCCAGCGGCGGGACATACACGCGGCGGGTTGGCAGCACGGCTGAAGCCGCTGAGTGCTACCTTGAACGCACAGGCAAGGTTGTGTTCTACACCGGATTTGCACCGTTGGCCGGGGAACAGGTCGCCGTGAACTATCGGAGTATCGGCAGGGCTGTGGGGCGCGCTGTGAACACGGCCAGCCAGCAGGCACTTGCACAAGCCGGTTCGCCTGCCGTGGCAACATGGATAGGTTCGGTTACCGATCCCCCAGCACGCTGCTCCGCAGATTGCCGCAATGCGGCAATGGTGATAGAGCAGGCGGCCGCGGGAGTTAGCGCCTTATGGAGCGGAACCTATAAGGGAACAAGGAACAGTTTTGCCAGCGATGTATGGCCGGGAGATGCGCTTCTGTTGAACGCCCCTTCGACCAACTTGAATACACAAGTCGTGGTTCGAACAGTGACGGTTAGTTACGTTGCCAGTTATCCAGACCTGGTTGAGTATGCAATTGCATTCGCCAACGACTGGGCCGACGACTTGGCCATCAAGACCAGCGCGACGGTGCCGGCGGATACCTGGCTACCAGCGCCGATTGCTCCCACGCTGCTCGCCAACTTGAGCGGTCTCTCTGTGACCACGTTGAACGGAAGTACGGTGGGAATCAGTACCGGCTTGACGCCGCCTTCGGGTGGCGGATTTGAGATTCGGCGGCGTGACTTTGCTTTCATGCCGGGAGAGGATCCGGGCTTGGTGGCGCGCACGGCATTGCCGAACATGACATTCGCACGTGAGAGCGCCGACGACCGTTTCTACATCCGGATGTTTGATGGCGAGACGCCGCCGAATTACTCGGAGTTCTCAACGGCGTTGTTCATCAACCTGCCGCTGGGTTCGTAACTAAGAGTGCATACAATGACTAAAAATCAGATGGAGTCCGGCAAATGCGGATGATGAATGAATTCGAAGCGCAGGTGCTGAGCGATCTGAGCGTCCTGAAGAACCAGATGTCGAGTTTGATGGGCGACGGCAACGGCGGGCGCATTGCGCAGTTGGAACGGCGCCTGGAGCGCCATGAACAGAATTGGCAGCGGGCAAAAGGCTTTCTCGCTGCCGCGAGCGTGGTGTTCGCGGTAATCGAGGTGGCATTCGAGGCTTGGCGGCGGCATTAGTGAGCGGATGAATAGGCTTGCGAGACCATAGTGCACACTTTCCTTGGCGATTATTTTCCGGGCCCTCGTATAATCAGCTTTATGAACGAACAGCCACTGGTGGGCGTGGTAATGGGGAGCCGGAGCGACTACGAGACGCTTTCGGCAGCCGTGGAGATTTTGCGCACACTTGAAATTCCGTATGAAGCACGGATCGTGAGTGCGCATCGGACGCCGGATCTTCTGTTTGAATACGCTGAGAAGGCGCGGGAGCGGGGATTGCGCGTGATTATTGCAGGGGCCGGCGGAGCGGCGCATTTGCCTGGAATGCTGGCGGCCAAGACTCTGGTTCCCGTGCTGGGCGTGCCGGTTGCGGCAACGCAACTGAATGGCATGGATTCGCTGCTGTCGATTGTGCAGATGCCAAAGGGTGTGCCGGTGGGGACGTTGGCTATTGGGAAACCAGGCGCGGCCAATGCTGCCTTGCTCGCCGCGGAAATTCTGGCCACGACCGACTCCGCACTATACGGACGCCTGGCTGCATGGCGCTCGACTCGAACCCAGGAAGTGCTCAGCCAGAATCTGGAGCAGGAGCTGCCGGGGTGAGCGGAGCACCTGAATCGAAACCACAGGGGAAATCGTCGATTGTTCTGCCGGGCGGGCTGATTGCCATCTTGGGCGGCGGGCAGTTGGGACGGATGACGGCGATGGCGGCGCGCACGATGGGCTACCGCGTGCGCGTGATGGACCCGGAGCAGGCATGCCCGGCCAGCTTCGTTGTGGACGAGACAATCGTGGGAAACTGGGGCGACGCGGATGCTGCGCGACGGCTAGCGACCGGAGCCGATGCCGTTACGCTGGAGATCGAACAGATAGGTGTTGACGCTCTGGCGGAGGTGGCGCGGATTGCGCCGCTGCGTCCGGGTGTTGAGCCAATCCGGATCATTCAAGACAAAACTCTGCAAAAAAACTGGCTCGCGGATGCGGGGTTTCCTGTGGGGCCATTTCGCGTGGTGAGCGGCGAGGCGGAACTGCAGGAGGCCGTGCGTGCTTTGGGCGGCCGGGTTTTCCTGAAGATCGGACGCGGAGGCTACGACGGCCGCGGACAGGCAAGGATCGGGCTGGATGAGCCGGCAACCGAAGAGTCGATTGGTGCTGCTTGGCGGAGCATCGGAGGGCGGTCTGCGGTGGCCGAGATGGCGCTCGACCTGGAATGCGAGATCAGCGTAATGGCCGCGCGCAATCCCTGCGGCGAAGTGCGCAGCTATCCCGCTGCTCGCAACCATCATGAGAACCAGATACTCGCATGGAGTGTATTGCCAGCCGGTGTGCCTGCGGAGCTTGAAGTACGCGCCGAAGCGCTGGCCGCGGCAATCATCGAACGGCTAGGGATAGAAGGCCTGCTTTGCTTGGAGATTTTCATTACTCGCCGGGGTGAATTGCTGGTGAACGAGCTTGCGCCGCGCCCTCACAATAGCTATCACCAGAGCGAACGTGGGTGTGTGACCAGTCAATTTGAGCAACTGGTTCGCACCACGTGCAACCTTCCGTTGGGAGACACCTCACTGATCACGCCAGCGGCGATCGTCAACCTGCTTGGCGAAGTGTGGCTTGAGGGCACTCCGGACTTTGCGGCGGCGCTGGCCGTGCCGGGCGTGCGGTTGCACTTGTATGAGAAGCACACGCCGCGCGCTGGCAGGAAGATGGGGCATCTATCCGCGACAGGGGCAACCGCGGAAGAAGCGCTGGAACGAGTAATGGAAGCCAAAAGGCGCCTCTAGCTTGCCTGGGCGCCCTTCTCCCAGCGCTTGGGGCGGCGATTCTGCTGCAAAATCTTTTTGCGCAGCCTCAGCGACTTGGGCGTGACTTCGACCATCTCATCTTCGGCGATGAACTCGATGGCCTGCTCGAGGTTGAGAGCCTTCACAGGGACAAGGCGGATGGCCTCGTCCGCGCTCGATGCGCGCATGTTGGTCATCTTCTTTTCGCGCACGACGTTCACATCGAGATCATTGTCGCGCGAGTGCTCGCCGACGATCATGCCCTCATAGACCTCGACACCCGCGCCAACGAACAAGAATCCCGCGCTCTTGCAGGCTGTTCAACGAGTAAGTCGTCGTCACTCCCTGGCGATCGGAGATCAGCGCGCCCGTGGGGCGCTGCGGAATCTCTCCCTGGTAAGGGATGTAGCCGTCGAAGAGCGCGTTCATGACGATGGTCCCGCGTGTTTCGGTGAGCATCTCGCTGCGCAAGCCAATGAGCCCGCGGCTGGGCACGCGAAACTCCATGCGCACGCGGCCGGAACCGTGATTGTGCATCTTGGTCATCTCGCCCTTGCGCGGCCCCAGTTTCTCAATGACGACGCCGGTGTGGATCTCGGGCACATCGATGGTGAGGTGCTCGACCGGCTCCATGCGCACGCCGTCGACCATTTTGGTAACAATCTCCGGGCGTCCTGCCATCAGCTCGAAGCTCTCGCGGCGCATCATCTCAATGAGAATCGCCAACTGCAATTCCCCACGGCCCAGGACCTTGAAGCTGTCGGGCGAGCCCGTGTCTTCGACGCGAATACTGACGTTGGTCAGCAGCTCCTTTTCAAGGCGCTCACGCAGATTGCGGCTTGTGACATATTGGCCTTCGCGTCCGGCAAATGGGGAATTGTTCACGCTGAACTGAATGGCGATGGTCGGTTCGTCGATGACGATAAGTGGCAACGGCGAAGGGTTCTCAACGCTGGTTATGGTTTCGCCGATGGTGATACCCTCGACGCCCGCAACGGCCACAATGTCGCCCATTGTGGTCTCGGTGGTTTCGATTCGCTTGAGGCCTGAAAACGTGAAGAGCTTTGTTATACGCGTCTTCATCAAGCTGCCATCGCGCTTGGAGATGGTCACATCGTCGCCAGCGTGCAGCGTTCCCTGGAAGACGCGGCAAATGGCAATACGGCCGAAGTATTCCGAGTAGTCGAGATTGGTGACCAGAATCTGGAGCGTTGCATCCGCGTCGCCTGTGGCAGGCGGGATGGTGGAGACGATGGTCTCGAACAACGGCTGCAGGTTTACGCCCGGCACGGCTGGATCGAGCGAAGCAGTCCCCGCCTTCGCGACCGCGTAGAGCACCGGAAAGTCCAGTTGGCTTTCGTCCGCATCGAGATCGATGAAAAGATCGTAGATCTCGTTCAAGACTTCCTGGGGGCGCGCGTCAGGCCGGTCAATCTTGTTGATCACGACGATAGGCAACAGCTTGGCTTCAAGCGCCTTGGCCAACACGTAGCGGGTCTGCGGGAGTGGACCTTCGGCTGCATCCACCAGAAGCATTACGCCGTCCACCATTTTTAATGCGCGTTCGACTTCGCCGCCAAAATCGGCGTGGCCCGGCGTATCAACAATGTTGATCTTGCCGCCTTCAAAAACAATGGCAGTGTTCTTGGCCAGGATGGTGATGCCGCGTTCCCGTTCCAGTTCGTTCGAATCCATAACCCGGTCGGCCACCTGCTCGTTGGCTCGAAAGGTGCCGGACTGGCGCAGCATGGCGTCTACCAGCGTGGTCTTTCCGTGGTCAACATGGGCAATGATGGCGATATTGCGTATCGTCTGGCTCACAAATGCAAGATTCCTTTTCTAGGGTTCGGCTGCTCGGGCCGTGAGGTTGGGAACAAGGACAGGGAAAATCTCCGCACATTGCGGCAGTTTCTATTCTACCAGCAGCGATCGTTCGACTGAATTCTCGATCATGATCCATCTGAAACATAGTTTTCGGGTTGCCGCGTGAACGGTTACACTTTCCGCAATGCGAATTGACCTTCAACACCCCATGCTATTTTCGGGCCCTCTGCGAAACTCGCGGAGTACTCGCCGCTTCCCTGCTTGCGCGCTCTTCCTCTGCGCTTTAGCGCTGCTCTTTGTCTCCGCGCCGGCACCCGGCCGCGCGCAGGCCAAATCTGGAAAGCACCTGCTGATTTATTCGATCGACGTCGAGGGCGGGCAGTCCACGCTGATCGTCGCGCCAGCCGGGGGTTCGCTGCTCGTGGATACCGGTTGGCCCGATCGTGACGGCAGCGGTATCGCGCGCATTCAGGCGGCGATGAAAGACGCCGGCATCAGTCATATCGACCACGTTTTTATAACGCACTACCACGTCGACCATGTGGGCGGCGTTCCGGAGTTGGTCAAGCACGTCGAGGTCGGCGAATTCATCGATCACGGCCCTAACCGCGAGGACTCGAACATCACACGCCGCGATTTTGCGGCGTATTTGAAGGCAATTGAAGGGAAGCCTCGCCGCATTATTCATCCCGGCGACACCATTGGGATTCCAGGCCTCAATATTGTCGTTCTTGCTGCCGACGGCGAACACATCTCCGCGATCCCTGGCATCAAGCCTAGACCCAATCCATACTGTGCCACCGAGCGCCATTGGCCCGATGACCCCACCGAAAATGCCCGCTCGGGCGGCCTTCTCATCACCTTCGGGAAGTTCAGGTTCCTCGATCTTGGCGACCTTACCGGCGCCAAGGAAGTCGCGCTTGTATGCCCCAACAATCCCATCCCGCCGATCGATCTCTACCTGGTCAATCATCATGGGATGGATCTCTCGAATTCCCATGCTCTCGTCGATGCAATTCACCCCGTCGTGGCCATCATGAACAACGGCGCGCACAAGGCCGGAATGCCTGAAGCCTGGCAGACGGTCCACGACAGCGCCGGCCTGCAAGCTCTTTACATGTTGCACACCGCGGAAGGCTCTGACGCAGCGCACAATAGCCCCGAAGCACTGATCGCGAATCCAAAAGGCGCTGCGGCAGATGGAGCTTATTTCAAAGTTGTGGCATCTTCGCGCGGCAGCTTTTCCGTGACGAACTCGCGTACAGGCCAGACCAGGGAGTACCAGAGGAAGTAAGCGGCACACAAGATTACTCGTCCGATCGGGATTCCGGAGGATTCGCGGAAAGCAAGATCTTTCAAGAGAATTCGATTGCGCAATACCCGGTCCGGGCGGCAATCTGATACAAATGCCGGAACTTCCCGACATCGCTGCTTACATCACGGCCCTCGAAGCTCGCATCCTGGCGCAGCCCATCGAGCAGATTCGCCTGGCGAGCGTTTTTCTTCTTCGCACCGTCGACCCTCCGCTCTCAAGCATCGAGGGCCGCACGGTGCGATCGGTTCGCCGCATTGGAAAGCGAGTCGCGATCGGCGTCGACGGCGATTTGTGGCTCGTGCTGCACCTGATGATCGCTGGACGTCTTCATTGGCGCCCGCGACAGGCTAAATTGGCAGGCAGGCAAAACCTTGCCGCTTTTGACTTCCCTTCCGGCTCCCTCCTCCTAACCGAAGCGGGAAGCAAGCGCCGCGCCTCGCTGCACGTGGTTTGCGGCGAAGAGGCTCTCCAGGCCATTGACCCCGGCGGGATTGAAGTCTTTTCGACCGATCTCGAGGGCTTTCGTAAAGCGCTCACTCTTGAAAACCGAACTCTCAAACGCGCCTTGACTGATCCACGGCTCCTCAGCGGTATTGGGAACGCATACTCCGATGAGATTCTTCATGCCGCTCAGCTGTCTCCGATCACACTCACACATAAGCTGAAGCCTGATGAGTGGGAGCGGCTCTTTGCTGCCACGCGTTCCACACTCACCCTTTGGGTGGATCGGCTGCGCGCCGAGGCCGAAAAAAGCTTTCCTGAAAAGGTGACTGCCTTTCGGCCCGAGATGGCAGTGCACGGCCGCTACAACCTTCCCTGCCCGCGCTGCGGCCAGAAGGTTCAACGCATTCGCTATGCCGATAACGAAACCAACTACTGCGCCCGATGCCAAACGAACGGCAAGGTTCTTGCGGACCGAAGCCTGTCGCGCCTGCTCGGTTCTGACTGGCCACGAACTCTCGACGAGTTGGAATCACTCAGAAGGCATTGAGAGCAAAGCGCTTGCGCATACCCCATTGGTGGGTTATCTATTCTGAGCCATCCGCGCCGCAATTACCTTGACTTTGCCATTGCGCTCCAGCAGAGTGGTGGCGCGACTCCTTGTAACTAATCCAGTGACTCGTCACACTTCATTGGACTTGCAGGCGCCGGGAGCCGGAAATCAATCCAACGCGGAGGATTCTCAATGCATTTTCTTCAAGTCAACTTTGCGGCCGTTCTGACCGCTGCTGTAATTCAGTGGATCCTGGGATGGCTCTGGTTCGGTGTGCTGTTCAAAAAGGACTACACCGCCCTGGTCCACAAAGAAGGCGCGACGCCCTCAAACGCAGCTGGTGTTATGGCTCTGATCTTCGTTGCCAACCTCATCCTGTGTTTTGCGCTCGTGAAAATCATCGCTCTGCCCGGCGCCAATGGAGCGACTTTTGGCCGCGGATCTCTCATCGGAGCAGTGTGCGGGCTCGGTTTCGTGGTCCCACCCATGTTTGCCCAGCACATCAGCGAGAAGAAGCCGTTCAAGCTGTTTGGCATCAACACACTTTACTGGCTGATCGCCATGTATCTGAGCGGCGGTGTTCTGGCTATCTGGCAGTAAGGCATTCTCCGCGGTGATCATCGGCCGGGTGTATGAACGGGAAGTGGCGTTTTCTTGAACCGTATCTTGTCAGGGGCGCCTGTTCGCCACCTGGAGGTGACGGAAAACGCCCGCCGTCCGAGTTCTCAAAAGGCTCGGCGCAATTTCGAGATTGGACTTGCTTTGTGAAAGCTGTCCTGCCTCCTCGATTGGGCGACGCTGAGGCGTTAATTATTCATGGTTGGATTCTCTTGAATATTCTGGCGTCTAGAATGAGCTTATGAAGAAAACAGTGATTGCTACCGACAGAGCGCCCGCGGCGATTGGACCGTATTCGCAGGGCGTTCGTTCGGGAAACCTGATTTTTACGGCGGGACAGATTCCGCTGGACCCGGCAACCCAACAGGTTGTGGCCAGTGACATCACGGGACAAACAACGCAGGTGCTTGAAAACCTGAAGGCGGTACTCGAGGCCGGGGGCAGCGGGCTGGAACGGGTGGTAAAGGCCACGGTTTTCCTCAAGGATTTCAATGATTTCGCTGCCATGAACGAAGTCTACGGCGCGTATCTCGGCAAAGAAGGCGCCCCGCCGGCGCGCACCACTGTTGAGGTTTCAAGGCTGCCACGGAACGTGCTGATCGAGATCGAGTTGATCGCAGAAGTGTGACGAGCCGTTCTTCTTGCTAAAACATCCAATCCAAAGGGTACGGGCAAGGCGAGCTTGCCCATCTTACGCATTTCCCCGAGCGCGTTTACAGGAGGTTACTCGTGACAGACACACCGGAAAGAGTGGTGCGCAGCGAGGCGGAGTGGCGCGCGCAGCTGACGCCGGAGCAGTATCGAATTCTGCGTGAGAAGGACACCGAGCGGCCTTTTACGGGCGCTTTGACGGAGAATCATGAGACGGGCAACTATCACTGCGCGGGATGCGGGGCGCTGCTGTTTATGAGCGGAGCGAAGTTCGACTCCGGCTGCGGGTGGCCGAGCTTCATGATTCCTGCTGATTCTAAATCAATTAACGAGCATGAAGATACAACGTTTGGGATGCGAAGGGTGGAGGTGACGTGCGCGCGCTGCGGGGGGCACCTGGGGCATGTATTTCCCGATGGTCCGAGGCCGACGGGGCTGCGCTACTGCATCAACTCCGGATCGCTGACGTTTACCCGCCAGGAGCCTTGAGAAGGGTTTGATGCGAATGGGCACAACAAAACCCCGTCCATAGTGGACGGGGTTTTTGTGCCAATCCTGAACTTGCCTGGAGGACTGATTAAGCTGTTTTTGCAGCGGCGGGGACGGCCTTGGTTGAAGGCCCGGTTTTGGTGATTTTTCCGCTCTTGATGCAGCTTGCGCAAACGCGAATCCGCTTGGGCGCGCCGTTGACCAGGGCCTTGACGGCCTGCAGATTGACGTTCCAGCGCCGACGGGTTACGTTGTGCGCGTGAGAGATGTTGTTACCGAACTGCGGGCCCTTGCCGCAAATATCGCATACCTGTGCCATCGTTCAACTCCAAATCCTTGTGTGCTTTACGGCCGCCTGAACCTGTTGGGACGCATCGGTACACACCAAACCCGGCTTGCCGAATCTCCAGTATAGCGCGAAACGCGTCTTGGAGGCCAGCAGACTGAAGTTGAGGCGCGGAAGCTGATCAGGGTTGCGCGCAGGTGTAAGAGGCCGCCAGGCTCGTGTCTCCTGACACGTACTTTGGATATGCCGGATAACTGCAGAGCGGCAGACTTCCATTCTTGCCGGTGACGGTTTCTGACATGCCGGGCGCTTTATTCTGTTCCACCCAATCTCGGAGCAGCGCGAAGGAATCAAACTGGTGCGGAAGTTCGGTTTCCTCGATTTTCTTGCCGTCTCCATTGATGTAAAAGCTGTAGCCAGACAGGCCGTGACCTGCCTCTGGAATCACAAAGAAGCGCGCAAACGAATCAACATTGGACCGCCCCATTTTCTTAATTACCGACTGGAAGTAATCGAGTTGTGACCCCGGAGAGGCGATCGTATCGCCGGTCCCAATGGTTACGATCATTTTGCCGCGGTGCTTGAAGAACGCGGTCAGATCGGGATTGGTGGAGTCGAGAACCTGGGAGATCTCGACGCGGCGCGCGTTCCACTTTCCTCCTTCGACGTATTCCAGGGAGTTGGCTTTTAGGTCCTTGAGCAGGAAGCCGGTGACACCGAGGCTGCCCATGTGCGCAAACAGGGGCGCGTCGGGGGCAGCGCCTTCCTGTCCGCGAAAGCGAGTGTTGGCCAACAGGCCTTGCAGCGCAATTCCGGCGGCTGGGGGTTTGGCGAGTCCGGCGGGCGGAGGCATGAAGGGTGGAGCGGCTCCGGGAGGGACAGCTGCAGCGGGCGGGCGGGGCATGTTCTGGAAGAAGCGAGCCATGTTTCTTCCGAAACCGTCTGTGGTGGGCGTCCACATGCCGAAGGATCGAACTCCATTGGCGAGAGGGGTGGCGAAGTTGTAGGAGGAGAAGATGAACTCGAGCGTGGAGATCTGGCCGTCAGTGAAACAGGCATTGACGGAATCGTCCTTGGGATTGGGGTCGACGTTGTCGGGGCAACGCTTTGCTGCCCATGGATGGCGGTCCGGCGCGCCCTGGTGGACGTTGAAGATTCTGCGGCAGGCTACGTAGTTGTTGATGATGCCATCGGCCAGGCCATCGAGTTTGTCGCACTGGCGGATGAACTCAGCCGCGATGGCATTGCCCTTGTTGGCGGGGACCCAATTTTCCAGGGGCTTCTCCTGGATGCGGATCAACTGGGGGCCGAGCATGAGGGACGAGAAGTTGACGATGGGCACGCCGGCGGAGATGCCGTCGTAGTCGTCGGGGTAGCGCTGGACGACGGTGAGGGCTTCGCGTCCGCCCTGGGATGCGCCTACGAAATAGTTGAGGCGCGGCTTGACGCCGTACATGCGGACGATGAGCACCATGGCTGCGTCATGGGTCTTCTTTAGCTGCATGTAGCCGAGGTTGCGCATGGCTTCGTCGCTCAAGGCCCAGTCGGGTTCGTTGGAGTGGCCGCTGTCGCTTCCGTAGGTGGCGAAGCCCGCGGCAGTCTGCGGGCCGGCGAGCCGGGGAACGACGCCGTTCATGCCGCCGCCGCCGAGTTGAACGGCGCGGTTGCTCCAGGAAGCAGGCAACACGACGCGGAACTTGATGGGCGGCGTGAGTCCGCTTGTGTCGATGGGCGCCATTTGGCCGTCGATGGAGCAGTGGGCGGGGAGATTGGCCGTTGCCTCGCTCCAGACGGGTTGACTGAGGGTTACGGCGGAGACTGGCTCGCCGATGGCAGCGACTGGGATGTTTGCGCCGAGTCGATCTGCCGTGCAATCTGCGGCGGTGATGGCCTGATTGGGCGGAAATTGGGCGTTGTTTGAGGGTTGCCCGAAGCTTGCGGCTGCGGAAAGAGTGGCGATTCCGAGTGTGATTTTGAAAATGCGGGTGCGATTCATGACCATGCTCTCCCAGAGGCGCTGACCTTAGTGACGTCTAAGCCGTTCCAGAAGTTGAACATTGGCGCGCCGGGCGTTTTGCACCTGCAAGGGTAGCACGGGGAGGGAGTGGGGTAACACGCGGCGAGAGTTATGGGACCTCGCAAGCTGGTGGCGGCGTACCGGTGTGTACCAGGTGGTACCCCTCTCCCCCAAAAAAATGAAGTCCGGACTTTTTGGCGAAGTTCGCTCTTTTCATCAGGATACGGGGTGGTCTGCGCCGTAAAGTCCTCTTTTGATTGAGGTTGCGGGTAGAGTCCTCTCAGCAAAGGAGTTAGAAGCAGCCGCTAGCTATTAGCTCTTAGCTATTAGCTTGGAACTACTGAATTGGAGCTGATTCTGTTTTGACCGGCCAGGATCCTCCCGGGCGACTATGAATTGATTGTGCGCCTCTTCGGGGTAATTATCTGCAAACTTGGGGAAACAATTTTCGGTGGTGAACGATCCTTAGGTGCGGGGGACAAGACTGGTTTCGATTGTTTCGATTGTGAGAGGCGCTCGATGAAATATCGCCGAAGTTTTGTGTTCTTCGCATGCGTGGCGTGTTGTTTGGTTGCGGCGGGCAAGGACAAGAACAAGGTCCTGCTGCCGGATGACGTGCTTCAGGCGCAGACGGTGCTGGTGGTTGTCGATCCGGATGCGGGAACGGCGATTGATAGCCCGATGGCGAACCGCGCTGCGCAGGAAGATGTGGAGAAGGCGCTGATGAATTGGGGACGATTCAGGATGGCGATGGATGCGTCAGAGGCCGATTTGATCATTACGGTGCGCAAGGGGAATGGGAAGACGGTTCGGCCTACAGTGGGCGGCGTGCCAGTCAACAATCGTCCGGTGATTTTTGAGCCATCGGATTCAGGGGTGCGGATTGGGGGTCATACGGGGAGTCCCGCGGGATCGGGCGATCCGACGAGTTCACAGCCGCAAAGTCCCGGGCCGCAGGTGGAGGCGGGGTCAGCACAAGACATGTTTGCGGTGTATCGCGGCAAGAGTGACAATGCGCTGCATGCGCCGGCGGCCTGGCGGTACAACGAGAAGGATGGTCTGCGGTCTCCGGGAGTTCCGGCGGTGGATGCGTTCAGGAAAGTGGTTGTGGAGGCGGAGAAGCAGAAGGCGGCGAGGCCGTGAGGAGGTTCGACAGGGTCGTAATCTGACTCGGATTTGGGATTAGTTGACCTGGGCGGGATTGCCGAGGCGCTCGGTGACCATGGAGTAGAAGGTGCGGAGGTCTTCTTCTTCGCCTTCGGTGAGGCGGCGGTAGACCTTCATGAGGGGAAAGAGGCGGGAGCCGCGCAACTCGACGGCGGGAACGGCAGCTACGCCGCCGGGATACTGGGTCATCTCCCAGGCGCCGGCATAGCGACGGCGAAGCACCTCGCCGAGGTAGCTGCCCCAGAGGCGGACTTCGAAATCGACGTCGAGCTCGGGGCTTTCGCCGACGAGGACGAGGATTTCGTCGAGGGCGTCAATGGATTCAGAGGTGAAGTCGAGCTTCTGCGAGAATTGTGCGCGTCCAAGTTCCGCCGCTGCCTTCGCGTAGCCCTCCATCATGGATGCCAGGTCAGGGAACTTGGCGGATTCGAGCCTCATGCGGAGATCGGTGGAGTTCTTCATTCATTTTCAAGAGTAAATGCAACCGCGCTGGAAATGGTCCATCAAAATGGTATGGTCTTGCTGATGGTGCGGCGCGCGCTGTTTGTGGCAGACTGAGAGCAGCAACAGGGGGTCATAGCGGTGAATCGATTGAAACTGATTGCGGCGGTTGCGCTGCTGGCGTTGGCTACGGGCACGGCGAGGCCGGCAACGCGCGATATATATCCCGATCCGGGACAGGCGAAGGCGGACGTGGCTGCGGCGCTGAAGACGGCCGCGGCGACGCACAAGCGGATTCTGCTGGACTTTGGCGGGAACTGGTGCGGCGACTGCCAGGTGCTGGATATTTATTTCCACGATCCGGCGAACAGGCCGATTCTCGACGCGAATTTTGTGCTGGTGCACGTCAACATTGGGATGGAAGATGCGAACCTGGAACTCGCCAGGAAGTATGAGGTGCCGCTGGGAAAGGGCGTGCCGGCGCTGGCGGTGCTGAGCGAAGACGGAAAACTGCTCTACAGCCAAAAGGGCGGCGAGTTTGAAGCGATGCGGCGGATGCAGTCGTCGTCTGTGACCAGCTTTCTGGTGCAATGGAGGCCGACGAAGCCAGGGTGCTCGGTGATGGTGGTGAATTGCTAGGCACCACATGATCCGGTAGTTATTCTTGAACCGGTGAGGGCGCGGACGCCCAGACGACAGCCGGTCCAGACATTCTGCTACGAAACTCGCGAGGGACGAACCTTTTCGGTCTGGATTCTTAGCAGGGGCTGAAGCACACATTCGTTTGGCGATGGTTACGGCCCGGCTGAAGCCGTGCCCTTGTTACAAAACAAGAATTCGGCGAGGTTCGTAACAGGTTGCAGAAACTTGCGCTACATTCCGGCGATTACGAAACCAAAACCTTCGCGGTAGAAGTTGAGAACGGACACGCATGAATTACGACCTGGAGAACTCTCCTCGCGGCTACGCATACAAACTGCTGGTGGGGCTGGTGGCGCCGCGGCCGATTGCGCTGATTACGAGCATGGACGAGGAGGGCAGGCTGAATGCGGCTCCCTTCAGCGCGTACAACTACCTGTGCACGGATCCGCCGATTATCGGCGTTGGGGTGACGAACCGGTCGAGCGAGACATTTGTGCCCAAGGACACGGCGCGCAACATCCGGCGGACGGGCGAGTTTGTGGTGAATATTGTGACCGAGGACATCGCTGAGAAGATGAACATCTGCGCCACGGAGTTTCCCGAAGAGATGAGCGAGGTGGAACTGGCGGGGTTTACGACGGTGGCTTCGGAAAAGATCAAGGTACCCCGGCTGGCGGAGGCTCACGCGGCTATGGAGTGCCGGGAATTTACGACGATGGAGATCGGGCGGTCGCGGATCATCCTGGGGCGGGTGGTGGGGATTTATGTGGAAGACCGGTTTATCGATCCGGAAGGGCCTTATGTGAAGGCGGAGGAGTTGCACGCGATTGGGCGGATGAACGGGCTGGGGAATTATGTGAAGACGCGGGACGCGTTCATCAACATTCCGCGGATCTCTTATGCAGACTGGAAGAACGGGAAGCGGTAGGGGGGCGCGTGCTCAGGTGAGGGGCGCGAGGTGCTTGGTCTTGGAGTAGGTGTAGGTAATGCGGTGGACGACGGTGATGGTGGAGAGGACGGCCAGAATCCACAGCACCGGGGCCATGGCTCCCCAATGGTTGAAGAGCGCGCCGATGAGGATGAGGACGATGCGCTCCGGGCGCTCAAGGAAACCGACCTTGCAACTGCCGATGAGAGCCTCAGCCCGGGCGCGGGTGTAGCTGACCATGAGCGACGTGACCATGACGAAGGCTGCCAGCACGACGTAGCGGAAGCGGTTGATGCGACCGTAGTAGACGAGCAGGCCGAAGAAGAGGACCACGTCAGAGTAGCGGTCGATTACCGAATCAAAAAATGAGCCGAAGACAGTGACCTGGTTGTTGCGGCGGGCGACGCGTCCATCGACCATGTCAAAGATGCCTGCGCCGAAGATGACCATGCCGGCATAGAGAAACATGCGGTCGCTGTTGGAGGCGTTGGCGTGGCCGAAGAGGAACGCGGCCGCGATGTTGATGACCAGGCCGATGAAGGTGAGGGCGTTGGGAGAGATGCGGGTGAGCGCCAGTCCGTGCACGATGCGATCGAGTAGCCAACCGCAGGCGCTGCCAAAAGCGCTGGTCCAGGTGGTCATTTCCAGTCTTCCTTGATGCTACTTACCGCCTGCGGCGGCTTGATCTTGTTGGCCGGCTTCGGCAGCTTCGTCGTGAATGGTGGTGAGCTTGAGAATTTCAAGCTCGCGCTTGCCGTTGGGTGTGACGATAGTGGCGACGTCGCCGACGCGCTTGCCAACCAGGCCGCGGCCAATGGGCGAGGTGGTTGAAATGAGGCCCTTGGAGACGTCGGATTCTTCGCTGGTGACGAGGCGGTAGACGATTTCTTCGTCCTTGGTTGAGTCGTAAACGACAACCGTGGAGCCGAAGCCGGTTTTATCTTTGGGAATGTTGGTGAGATTGACGAGCGAAAGCTCGGCCATGCGCCTCTTGAGCTGCCCGAGGCGGGCGTTGACGAAGTCCTGGCGCTGTTTCGCCATGTGATACTCGGCGTTCTCCGAGAGATCTCCCATAGCCACGGCTTTCTTGATTTCCGCGGGCAGCTCGTGGGCGAGCTCATGCTCAAGAACCTGGATCTCTTCGAGGAGCTTTTTCTTAATGTGCTCGGGCATCAACAGTCCATGGCGGGGAGCGGGGATGCTCCATGCGCGGAAGATGAAAGAACGTTTTTTCTCAGTTTTATTATACGCGGGGGAGGGGGAGACAGGGGTCAGGGATCAGGGGTCAGGGATCAGGGGTCAGAGATCAGGGGGAAATGATTGGTTCAGGAGTTCGGTGTCCCAGATGCGGGATTGCGGTCACGTTCCCGCTGGTCGAGGAAGGACTGGAGGATGAGGGTAGCGGCAACCTGGTCGACGACGCGGCGGTGCTGCTGGCGGGGGTGGCCGGCTTCGTAGAGAATTTGATGGGCTTCGCGGGTGGTGAGACGCTCGTCCCAGAGGTGGATGGGGAGACCGGTGAGTTGGCCGAGTTCGGCGGCAAAGGCACTGGTTTTGGCGGCTTGCGGGCTGGATTCGCCGGTCAAGTGGAGCGGATTGCCGACGACGATGGCGGCCACGGAGAAGCGCCGGGCCAGGCGAGCGAGGGAGCGCAGGTCGTCGCGTGAAGTGCCGCTGCCGCTGCGCCTGCGCTCGAGGGTGAGGACGGGCTGCGCGGTGAGGCCCAGCTCGTCGGAGACGGCGACGCCGATGCGGCGGTTGCCTACGTCGAGAGCCAGATAGCGCGGTTTGGGGGTGGTTTCCAGAGTGCTGCTCCTATAAGGGGTACAGGTCAAGGGCACTGGCTACCAGCTTAAGGGGTGCCGGTATCGGAGTAGTACCTCATTGAGCTTGCGCGTACCCGATACAATCAAAATAGAGAGTCCTCTGGGGATTCTACGCGTCTTAAGTTGGTGAAGGGTCAATAGAAACAGGATGGTAAGGCGCACATGGAAAGGCAGAAAAAAGAAACGGTCTGGCGGGGCGGGCGTGCTGCTGGGGATGTTTCTGCTTGCCATTTTGGCGATTGCCGGGCTGGGCTGGCTGATTCTGACGCCTTACGGACCGAAGACTGAGACTTTTGTCGAGATAGCGCCGGGCTCCTCCACGGTGAAGATCGGGAGTCAACTGGAGGCGGCTGGGGTGGTGCGGAGCCAGTTGGGCTTCGATCTGCTGCGGTACTGGAAACGGGGCAGGCTGCGGGCGGGCGAGTACAGATTTGATCATCCGGCGCCGGCAACCGAGGTTTATGCGCGCATCGCGCGCGGGGACGTATTTACCAAGCAACTGACGATTCCGGAGGGCTCGAACATTTTTGATATTGCGGCCCGCGTCGAGGAAGCGGGGTTTGGGACGCGGCAGGAGTTTTTGGATGCCGCAAGGGAACGAGTGAGCCTGGTGGCCGATCTGGACCCTGGGGCAAAGAGTCTTGAGGGCTATCTTTTTCCGGATACCTACCGTTTTGCGCGGAAGACAAAGCCGGCGCAGATTGCCGCAGCGATGGTAAGACGGTTCAGAGTGGTCGCGGGGGAACTGGGACTGAAGACGAACGTACATGAAGTGGTGACAGTTGCTTCGCTTGTGGAACGGGAGACGGCCGTGGACCAAGAGCGGCCCCTGGTGGCCAGCGTGATGATGAACAGGCTGGGGAAGCAGATGCCATTGATGACCGACCCGGCTGTGATCTACGGACTGGAGCTCGAGGGCCGGTGGCAGGGTGCGCTCACCAAGAGCGACCTGGCCAGCAATACGGCTTACAACACTTATCTGCATAGCGGACTGCCTCCGGGACCGGTGGCGAACCCGGGCGCGCGGTCGCTGCGGGCCGCGATGGCGCCGGCGCAGACGGACTACCTCTACTTTGTGGCTGCGGGGGCGGATGCGCAGGGACAGTCGTTATTTTCAAGCACCCTGGACGAGCACAACAAGCAGGTGGCCGAGTACCGGCGTGCTATGAAGATGGCGGGTGAGCGATGAGCGGCGCGCGGGGGGAACGCTTGATGAGGGCACTCTTCCGCCTGGTTTCGCTGACCGCGCTGGCGCCTTCGCTGCTGCTCTCGGGCTGCTTTATTTTTTTCACAACGCGCAAGCTGCCAGTGCCGATGGCGCCGGCGGTGGTGCATACGGTAACGCCGGATCAGCTGGTGGCGCGGCTGAACGATCGCTGGGATGCCTTCGATACGATGACCGCAAAAGTCGAGATGCTGACCAGCGTTCTGAAGACAAAGGAAGGCCTGGCCAAGGACTACACGAGGGTTGGCGGAATCATTGTGATGCACAAGCCGGATGAGTTGCGGGTGCTTGGCCGCGCGCCGGTGGTTGGAATTGAAATGTTCGACATGGCGAGCAACGGGAAGAACTTCACTCTTTACATTCCTTCGAAAAACATTGCGTACAAGGGCCCGTCCAGGCTGAACAAGATATCGCAAAACGGGTTGGAAAATCTGCGTCCAGAGTTTTTTCTGGATTCCCTGGTGGTGCATGGGCTGGATCCAGACGAGTTCTATTCGGTGACTTCGGACTCTGAAACCATCGAAGACACTTCAAAGAAGCATCTTTACTTTGTGCCGGAATATATTTTGAGCGTTACGCGGCATATAGCAGGCAGCCACAGGGACAAGCCGGTGCGGGTGATTACCTTTCATCGCGAGGACCTGCTTCCGTATGAACAGGACCTGTATGACGACGAGGGCAACCTGGCGACACATGTGATCTACCAGGACTATAAGGACTTCGGCTCCGGGCTTTATCCGTCTACGATAACGATCAAGCTTCCTCTTGAGGACAAGCAGATTGTGATGCTGGTGGAGAAGGAGTCAGAGAGCGTGCCGGCGCCCCTGCCCGCCGATGAGTTTGAGCTGACGGTGCCGGCGGGAGCCGAGATCAAGAATCTGGAATAGCGCAGGGATAATGGCGGCCGGGACACAGTGCGGGCTGCCGCGGCGCTCAAACCGGCGCCAAAGAATCTATTGCTGCTGAGGATTGCGGGGAACGCTGGGCGTTCCTCCCTGAGGCATTCCCATTACGTTGACAGTAGTTGCGATGAAGGCTCCATCCTTGAGGGCGCCCTCGGCGCGGACCATGTCGCCTACCTGGATATCGGCCAGGGTAATGGGATCGCGGCGCTTGCGGAAGGTGGTGTTTTCGTCGGCGACGAAAGAGATGGTCTTGTTGTCAATGGAACCGGCGATCGAGACTTTAACGCCATCGATGGCTGTGACTTTGCCCATCATCCAGGTTTTGCCGTAGTTGGCGCGCATCTCTTCCATTTGCTTGGCGCGCTCGGGATCGAGCAGGACGATGGCGACTGCTCCAACGGATTTGGCTGAGGCATCGACTTCGCCCATGGCGCCGACCGCGTCCCCGACCTTGATGTCAGTGGACTTGATGGGCTCGGGCGGGTTGCCGCCCCGGCCCATGCCGTTGCCTGCGTCGGAACCCATGCCGCCGCCACCCATGCGCTCGCCGCCGGCTCTTCCCTGGCCGCCGCCTCGCCGGCCAGCCGGCTGCTTGAGGATGCGCGTGTTGGCGCTGAAGTGGATGGTGTAGGTTTCGCCATTCTCGGACTTGACGACGTAGTGGTCGGCTGCTACCTCCGTCACGGTGCCCATGATTCCATTGCCGCCGGCCATGCCCATCCCCATGCCGCCGCCAAATCCGCCGCGACCGCCTCGCTGGCCGTTGCCGCCTGCCCCCGCTCCGGTGCTGTTGTCTTGCGCGGCGCTGACGCTCTGAACAAGGGCTGCGCCGAGGGCAAGGGAGAAGACTACGAGTGGCAAAAGACGGATTTTCATGAAAGCGCTCCCAGGGCAGATTGGAAAACGGTGTAGACCCTATTGCCTTCCCTCAGGGGCTAAAGCCTGAGTCTATTTGGTCGCATTTTGGCACGACTGAAGTCGTGCCCTGACACTGATCGCGGCTCCGATTGAGTTTTTCCGCAGGCTGTGAAACCATGCCCTTTTCATAACCGCGCCCTTTACGGAGGTGCGGCGTGTCGAAACTTCACATCCAGGGCCCGTCAAGATAGGGCTCGTCAGGACTGCGGGCGAGACTTGAATGCGTAGCACCCGATGCCCTGCTTCGATAGACGGGCGAAAGGGGCGGGGAGACTACGCGGAGCGGTTGGAAGGGCGCTTGGCACTACCGGGGAGTGCTTTGCTCGGCGATCAATTGCTGGAAGGCCGGGAGTTGGCGAAGACTGGCAAAGCTGCCGTCGCCGGCAATTCTCCTGGGATTGGTATATCCCTCGTTGAGGGCGAGACGGAGATTCTGGATGGCGCAGGAGGGGTTTCCGGCGGTGACGCAACCTTTGGCCATGTAGTAGTGCATGGCGCCGCGCTCCTGAGCGGAGGCTGGGTTCTGGACGCTGGCTCCGGAGCGTGTATCGAAGATTTGCGGATCGATTTTGAGCGCAGCCTGGTAGGCCTCCCAGCCTTTTTTGAATTTATGCTGGGCGAGCTGGTTGGAGCCGAGGTTTCTGAAAACCAGGGCGGAGTGGGAATCGATTTTGATTGCCTTACGGTAGTAGCGCTCGGCTGTGCCATATTCCTTGAGCGAGTCGTAGACGGTCCCCAGATTGTTAAGGACCGTAGAGCTGCGGGGATTGAGCTTGAGCGAGGCGGAATAGCAGCGGATGGCGTCTTTGGCGTTGAACATCATCTGGTAGGCGATACCCAGTTTGTTCCAGACTTCGGCGGAGGGATCGGTGACCTTGGAGTAGGCCGCGATGGCTGCCTGATAGCGTTGGTGGACGGAGAGCGAATCGCCAAGTTGTTCAGGAGTGAACGGGGTGGCGGGGGCGAGGTCTGAGCCGGCGGCCGGCTGGGCTGGGACCTGGGCAGACGGTTGAGCCGAAACCGGGCCAGAGGGCGCAGGACTGACTGACTGAGCGAGTAGAGCGCGGGGCGAGGCATGGAAAAGCGCGAGCAAGGCCAGGGGCGGCAGCCATCGAAAGCTATTGAATCTGGACATATTCCCTCCCGGCAAATTTCCTTCCAGACAGGAAATTCATGGGCGAGTAACAATTCGCGACCGTCCATTGGCATTAGACCACCAATTGAGTGGGACGGCGAGTGGTGGAATGAAGAATCCGTTTGGCGGGATGCAAATCTAAGTTAAGAAGGGCGCCCAGGTGGGGGTAAACTCTTTGGATGTGCTGGAGGGGTACGCGATGAGGACGACGGCTGCGGAAAGCGCGCAAGTGGAACTGGGGGTTCGGTTTGGGGAGGCGCGGCAGCGAACTCTGAAGCTGTGTGCGGGACTGTCAGCCGAAGACATGATGGTGCAGTCGTGCCCTGAGGCTTCGCCGGCGAAGTGGCATCTGGCGCATACGGCATGGTTCTTCGAGTCGTTTATTCTGCGGGAGTTTTTGCCGGGCTACCGGCTGTTTAACAAGGACTTTCCGTGGCTGTTCAACAGCTATTACGAGGGGTTTTCGGCGATTCCGGAGAAAAGGCTGCGGGCTGTGTTTGCGCGGCCGGGGCTGGACGAGATTCTGCGCTACCGGGAGTATGTGGACGAGGGAATTGAGCAGTTGCTGGAGGCGGGCGCTGAGCCGGAAGCGCTGCGGCGCATTGAGCTGGGCGTGAACCACGAGGAACAGCACCAGGAGCTGCTGCTGACCGATATTCTTCATGCGTTCTATACGAATCCGCTGAGGCCGGTATATCGGATTGGCGAGGATTTGGAATCCCGGATCTCAAGTGGGAAATCTGGGGGACGCCTAGATTCATTGGCTCCGGAGAACGCGAGCGGCGAGCCGGAATTTGTGGAATTTGAGGGTGGGCTGCGCGAGGTTGGACACGGCGGCGAGGGCTTTTGCTTTGACAATGAGCTGCCGCGGCACCAGGTTTGGCTGGAGCCGTTCAGCATTGCTCAACGGAAGGTGACGTGCGGCGAATTTGCAGAGTTCATCGCCGATGGGGGTTACAGCAGGCCGGAGCTTTGGCTTTCAGCAGGCTGGAATGCAGTGAAGAATAATGAGTGGCAAGCGCCGCTCTACTGGATGAACGAAGGCGGGGCATGGAACGTCTTTACCTTGCGCGGCGAGTTGCCGCTGAGGGAATTGGAAGCGAACCCGGTGAGTCACGTGAGCTTTTACGAGGCCGATGCTTATGCGCGCTGGGCGGGACGGCGGCTTGCGACGGAGTTTGAGTGGGAGGTCGCGGCCGAAGGTAAGGCAGTGGAAGGAAATCTGCTGGATTCGGGGCTGATGATGCCGGGAAGTTACGACAATCAACTCCAAAGCGAGCACGCCACGAAATGGTTTGGAGATTGTTGGGAGTGGACGGCAAGCGCTTACCTGGGTTACCCGGGGTTCCGGCCGCTGGAAGGTGCGCTGGGCGAGTACAACGGCAAGTTCATGAGCGGACAAATGGTTTTGCGCGGCGGCTCGTGCGTGACGCCAAAGGCACACCTGCGCGCGAGCTATCGGAATTTTTTTGCGCCGGAGACACGGTGGCAGTTTTCGGGAATTCGGTTGACTTCTTTGTAACCTTTTGCCGGTAAAGTCGCATCCAAAGGACCTGATGACAACTTTCGTATTCCCCACGACTGCTGTGCACCTCGAGGAACCGGTCGCCTACCAACGAATCGGCTGCGAACATTCTGTAGACGAAGGAGTTGCGTCGGCCGTGCGCGCCGGCCTGCTCTCCGAACCCAAGCGGCTGCCGCCGTGGCTGTTTTACGATGCAGTGGGGTCGCGACTGTTCGACGAGATTACGGAGCGGCCCGAATACTACCTGACGCGTACGGAACGCGGCATTTTTGCGGCTTATGCGGATGCAATGATTGCGCAGGCCGCGGATAAGGCGCGGCTCAGGATTACGGAACTGGGCGCAGGATCGGCGGACAAGACGCGGCTGCTGCTGCGGTCCGCGGTTGCGCAACAGGGAGCGGTGGTTTACGAGCCGCTGGATGTATCGGCCAGCGCACTGGAAATGGCCAGAAATCGAATCGAGCGGGAGATTGGCGGAGTGCGCGTGGCGCCACAGGTGATGGACTACACGCATGGAAACGGGCACGGCCTGGAGCTGATGCCGGCCGAGACGGGCGAGAGAAGACTGGTGGTCTACATCGGATCGAGTATTGGCAACTTCGATCCGCCGGAGGCGATGCGTGTGCTGCGCCGCGTCCGAGGTGGACTGAGGCCCGGAGATGGATTGTTGCTTGGCGTGGACCTGGTGAAGGACGAGGAGACGCTACTGGCCGCTTATGACGATGTGGCCGGGGTGACGGCGGACTTTAACCTGAACCTGCTGGCAAGATTGAACCGGGAACTGGGAGCGGAGTTTTATCTGGAGAGCTTTGAGCACCGGGCTGTCTGGAACCGGGCGGAGTCTCGGATTGAGATGCACCTGAAGAGCCGTGTTGATCAGAGAGTGAGACTCGATGGGCTGGATCTGGAAGTGGATTTTGCCGAGGGGGAGACCATCCACACGGAAAACAGCTACAAGTACCGGCCGGGCCAGGCGGAGGAGATGCTGGCGGAGGCAGGGTTTGGCGCGGCGGGAAGTTGGACGGACGAGCGCGGGTGGTTTGGAGTTTGTTTGGGTCGGGCAGAGTGATTTTTGGTTGATCGAGAGCGGTTCAAGGATTACCGTGCCCTGGGCCGATATCATGCTGGGTCGCCGCGCCAGGGTGGCTGCGTTAACCTGGCGAAAACCGTTCGAGGTAGACCAATCCTGGAACTGCTTTAGCGGCCTGTGCCGCCGACGGTCATTTTGTCGAGCTTGATGGTGGGCATGCCGACGCCGACGGGGACACTCTGGCCGTCTTTGCCGCAGGTGCCGATTCCTTCGTCGAGTTTGAGATCGTGGCCGACCATCGACACATACTTGAGCGCTTCAGGGCCGTTGCCGATCAGAGTGGCGTCGCGAACCGGAGCGGTGATTTTGCCGTCTTCAATCAGATAGGCCTCTGAGGCGGAGAAGACGAATTTGCCATTGGTGATGTCGACCTGGCCGCCGCCGAAGTTGACCGCGTAGAGCCCACGCTTGACGGAGCGAAGGATGTCTTCGGGCGCATCGTCGCCAGCCAGCATGTAAGTGTTGGTCATGCGCGGCATGGGGATGGACTGGTAGCTCTCGCGGCGGCCGGACCCGGTGTTTGCGCAGCCCATCAGGCGCGCTGAGAGCTTGTCAGAGAGGTAGCCCTTGAGAATGCCGCCTTCAATCAAAACCGTTTCCTGCGTGGGCGATCCCTCGTCATCTACGTTGAGCGAGCCGCGGCGGCCGGCCATCGTTCCGTTATCGACGACCGTCACTTTGGAACTGGCGACGGATTGGCCGATGAGCCCGGTGAACGCGGAGGTTTTCTTGCGGTTGAAGTCGGCTTCGAGGCCGTGGCCGACTGCCTCATGGAGGAGGATTCCGGGCCAGCCTGGTCCGAGAACCACTTCCATTTCTCCGGCCGGCGCAGCTACGGCGCCAAGCTGAAGGATTGCACCGCGAGCGGCCTCACGCGCCAGACCCTCAGGACTCTTCGAGCCGACAAACTGTTCGAGGCCGGCGCGACCGCCTCCGCCAGCGCCGCCCTTGGTGGTAACGTCGCCGTCTTTTGCGATGACGAAGACATTGAGGCGGCAGAGGGGCTGAGTGTCGCTGGCGAAAGCGCCATCGGATGCGGCGATGAGGATGCGGCGGAGTTCTTCAGAGTAGCTGGCCCTGACCTGCACGATGCGGTTGTCAAAGGCGCGGGCGGCGCGGTCGGCGCGCAGGATGAGCTCAAGCCGCGCCGCCAAATCGAGGTCGTAACCGCCCAGGGGCACGGGATAGAGATCGGCGTTGGGCGCCTCGGTGAATCCCTGCACGGTTTGCGTGGCCGGACCGGAGGCGATCAGAGCGGCGGTGCGCGCGGCGTGGAGCAGGCGCTCGGGACTTAGATTGTCAGTGTAGGCATAGCCGGTGCGTTCGCCGGAGAGGACGCGGATGCCGCATCCGGCGCCGGTGCCCTGGCTGGCGGACTTCACGATCTGTTCGTCTACGCCTAGAGCCGTGGCCGTGACCGACTCAAAGTAAAGGTCGGCGTAGTCGCCACCCGCAGAGAGAGCTTCGCCGAGGCAGCGCTCGAGCAGCCGCTCGGTGATGCCGAACTTCTGAAAAAAGTAACGCTTATGGCCAGGAACAGGGGAAGCAGCCGGTGTGGTCATCGTATTTTCAGTTTACGCTCTTGCCGGTTCCGGACGAAAGCGCGGATTGCATTCGCATTTTGTGGCTTAACCAATCTCAGGGCGAGTTCCTATGCGCCATCGCTTGTACAGATGGAATTATTGTTCTGAAAGGCAGGACACAGCGGATCAAGAGGCGCTGGCTGGCGTGCAGAAATGACAAGGTAAAAAGAGCGGCTCGGTGTAAGAACTACACGGACGATAACGCCGGTTGATGACAATGTTGTTTATGTGAAAGGTAAGTAATGGTGTAAGCCGGTCATTCTAATCAGCAGGGTCTATTTGTCCCGATAACATGGCCTTTGGCCGATAAATTGCTGACTAACACCAAACAGTAGATCAATCTAATTCGCAGAAGCTCTCGCAATTCCAGCGATTCGCGACGCCTGGGCGTGGAGTCACTAACTTCTATGTACTTTTGACCCATTCCGGCAGCGAACTTGAAATGTATACATCGCGCCTCGGTTGCCCCTCCCAAGTAGTCCGGGAAATCTGCGCCCGAACTTCATTTGAAGGCGATCTGCATCCTTAAACGAAAGCAACTGGAGAAACTATGAAGCGCGTGACACTGTTATTGATATTCCTGCTTGCAATTACCGCCGTCGCATCGAAGTCCTACGGGCTGCGGAATAACCATCAACTCGCGATTACAACAACTTCCCTTCCAGGTGGAACCGTTGGCAAAGCGTACAGCGCCAGGATAGCAGCGACAGGTGGCACGACTCCCTACACTTATGCTGCAAGCGGTCTGCCGAGCGGACTATCAATCAACAGTTCGACCGGGGCAATTACGGGTACGCCGGCGCAAAGCGCAGTGGGGAAAGTATCGGTGTCATTCACAGTGAAGGACTCGACCAAACCCACAGCGAAATCAGCAACAGCAAATCTGCCGATCACGATCGCGGCCTCAGTGGCGCCGCCCGCGTTATCCATCACAACGACGTCACTTCCCAGCGGAAAGGTGGGCGTTGGCTATGCGGCCGCGATAACAGCATCCGGCGGAACAACGCCTTACAAGTACAGCGCGAGCGGATTGCCGAGCGGATTGTCGATCAACAGTTCGACGGGCGCGATCTCGGGCACCCCGGCACAAAGTTCCGTGGGCACAACCACTGTGGCAATCAAGGTGACAGACTCGACCTCGCCTACGGCCCAGACGGCAACAGTAAATCTGCAGATCGCGATCGCAGCCGCTACTGTTGCGCCTACACTCTCGATCACGACAACGTCACTACCCGGCGGCACGTCTGGAGTAGCCTATGCGGGTTCGGTGACGGCAACCGGTGGTACGACACCCTACTTATACAGCGCAAGCGGGTTGCCCAGCGGATTGTCGATCAGCAGTTCGACGGGCGCAATCACGGGCACGACAACCGGGGTGGGTACAGACCAAGTATCAGTAACGGTAACGGACTCGACTCAACCCACGATGCAGACTGCGACGGCGATCTTGAGTATTACCATCAGCACGGCGTCGGCGGGCGTTCAATGCGGGAACATGAGCACGGGCAACCTGGCCAGCCTTAACGGCTACATTCCATTTCCTGCTTCGAGTGCCTGGAATACGAATATCGCCTCAGCGGCGGTCGATCCCAGTTCTGCAACCATCATCAGCGCGCTTACAGGAAGCAACCTCCATCCGGATTTCGATACGCCTTCCGATGGCGGCGATGGGATTCCCTATGTAGTCGTGGACTCGAATTCCACCCCGGGAGTAAGTGTAAATATGAACGGCTATCCCGACGAGAGCGACATAACTCCTTATCCAATTCCACTTACTGCCCCGATCGAAGGCGCGCCTTCAAACTGTTCCACGAATGGGGACGATCACGTACTGGTTCTTGACAAGACTAAGTGCTGGCTTTATGAAACCTGGGCGACTGAACTCTGCAACGGGACGTGGTCGGCTTCGAACGGGGCTATCTGGGACCTGACGACGAACGAGCGGCGGCCTTATGGGTGGACGTCAGCGGATGCGGCGGGCCTGCCCGTGTTTCCAGGGTTGGTGCGGTACGACGAAGTGGCGGCGGGCGCCATCAACCATGCAATCCGCGTGACCGTGAATAACACCAAGAGCGACTCGAATGGAGGATACTTTGTAACTCCTGCTACGCACGCGGCAGGCAACAGCGCGAGTACAAGTAACATAATTGGGATGCGGCTCAGGCTCAAGGCGAGCTTTAACATATCGAGTTACAGCGCATCGAATCAGGTAATCCTGAAGGCAATGCAGCAGTATGGCCTGATTGTGGCAGATAACGGCAGTAACATGTATTTCCAGGGAACTCCGGACGCGCGCTGGAACGACAGCGATCTGCATAAACTTGGGAATGTCGATGCATCGGCATTTGACGTGGTGCAGATGGGGACCGCGTACGACGCAGGCACTGCTCCGAAGGGCGCCGTCCCGGTAATCAGCAGTTTCACCGCTTCCTCAACCAGCGTGGCGGCGGGCACGCCAGTGACCCTGGCCTGGACCGTAAGCGGCGATTCCTACGACATTATCGACGTGGTGGGTCCGGTGCGCGGAGGAAGCCAGGTGGTTACCCCGGCGAAAACGACGACCTATACCCTGAGTTCGACCAACCAGTTCGGGCGGTCTACCGAACAGGTCATCGTTACGGTCAAGTAGTCCGATGAAGTCACGTTGGCCCCTTCCCTGGTTATTCCCAGGGAGGGGCTGTACCTGACCGGACAGGCCGCCCAATCGAAGTGAATCCGGGGCTGTTTTTGAGTTCCATGCTTGGTCGGGCGGCTCCGGACGGGAACGCAGTTTTCATGCTAAATTTGTCGAATGAAAAAGATTCTTGCTGTTTCCCTGTTTCTGATGGTGCTGGCTGGTCCGGTGTTCGCGGCCGGCATGCACCATCATCGCCACCACCACCATCATCACCATGCTTCGGCTTGAAAATCGCATCCCGTGCGAAGCTGCGATGACGCACGGCAGCGGAGATGGTTTCTGTTTTGGTTCGGGGCTATTGGATATACCCCGCCGGTGCGTTGTGCGTGCTAGATTTGTCGCATGAAGAAGTTGCTTGTTGCCGTGTTGTTTCTGCTTGTGTTTGCCGGGCCGGCCTTTGCCGGGATAAAACATCATCGTCCGCCGAAGCCGCTGCACAAGAACCCGCCGCACCCCTATACAAAGCACGAGGCAACAAAGCATCCGGTCGCCGTGCATCCTCATCGCAAGAGCTAGAACTCTTTCTTCAAGAGGCTGTTACGAGACTCGCGAAGGGGGGAGCTTTTCGGCCCGGATACGTAGCAGGGGCTGAAGCCCTCGTTGATTTTGCGTTGGTTACGGCCCGGCTGAAGCCGTGCCCTTATTACAAAGCATGGTTTCAGCGAGGTTTCGTAACAGCCTGTAAAGCCGTGCCCTTATTACAAAGCATGGTTTCAGCGAGGTTTCGTAGCAGCCTGTAAAGCCGTGCCCTTATTACAAAGCATGGTTTCAGCGAGGTTTCGTAACAGCCTGTAAAGCCGTGCCCTTATTACAAAGCATGGTTTCAGCGAGGTTTCGTAGCAGCCTGTAAAGCCGTGCCCTTATTACAAAGCATGGTTTCAGCGAGGTTTCGTAGCAGCCTGTAAAGCCGTGCCCTTATTACAAAGCATGGTTTCAGCGAGGTTTCGTAACAGCCTGTAAAGCCGTGCCCTTATTACAAGAGGGGGGTTCGGTGGGTTTCGTAACGGGCTGTCAAATGCGGGGTGCGGACATCAGGGATCTGGTTGCGCCGATCTCGACTTGCTGTGGCGGAATGCACAGTGCCTGGCTGGTGCGCGTGGTAATGTTTTGCCATGGCTGAACTCACTGAAGTAGACGCTCTACGCTATCCAATTGGCCGCTTCAAGGCGCCGGCGGGCGACCCGGCCAGCTTCCGCGCCGCGCAGATTCAGGCTATTCGCCAGCTTCCGGACCAGTTGCGTGCTGCCGTGAGCGGACTGAACGATGCCCAACTCGACACTCCCTACCGCGAGGGAGGCTGGACGGTGCGGCAGGTGGTTCATCATCTGGCCGACAGCCATGCCAACTCGTTCGTGCGGTTCAAGCTTGCGCTGACGGAAGATTGGCCCGCCATCAGCGACTACAGCGAGGTTGCGTGGGCCAACCTGGCCGACAGCAAGATGTCCATCGATAGCTCCCTGGATTTTATCGAGGCCCTCCACGCTCGCTGGGTTGTGCTGCTGGAATCGATGACGGATGCTGACTTCCAGAAGGGCTACGTGCATCCCAGGAGCGGCCGCCAGAGTCTTGAACGGGCGCTCGGGATCTACGCGTGGCATTGCCCGCACCACACCGCGCACATTACCGGTCTGCGCGCACGCAAGGGCTGGTAGGCCGAAAGTGCCTGCGGAAGACGCAGCAGCAACGGCCGGGCGGCTGGCAGAATCCATTGAGAACTACCTGGTGGACCATCCGGCGGCGGCGCTGCTGGAGGACGGTCGCGTTGTGTTCGACATGCGCACGGCCCACTACGCGGTGCGCGAGCAGCACGGCCGGTGCCTGCTGGAACTATGGAACGAAGAGCGCAACCTGGTGCGCACGGTTGTGGAGGTCCAGGAGCGTGCGCAGTGCCTGCGCCTGATGACCCGGCGGATGGGGGCGGCCAAGCCGCAGGCTCTGGAGCTTGTTCCGACCAACGACCGACGCACGCCGACTGCGCGCGATGCCTGCCGCCGGAATTACCAGAAATTGCTGGGGCGCGTGTTGACGCGGCGATTTATTGACGCCAAGGTTGACGGATTGCGCTCGGCGATGGATCTGGAGCATAGCTTTGGCCCCGCGTATGTGCGCGGGCGGCTGCTGCGCGGGACCGCGGCCGACGCGGTGATTGGCGTGAGCGAGGCCGAGTCCGGGGCGATGGTGGACGGAATTCTTACCCTTGGAATTCTGTGGCTGGACTACTGCCGTCAGCATGGCGATGGGCGCCGGCATTTTGGCGGGCTGAAGGTGATTGTGCCTGCCGGAGCGTGGCGGACGACCGCGGAACGCATTGCCTGGATGAATCATGGAGCCGCGGATTTTCAACTTTTCACCCTGGATGAACACAGCGAAGAGCTGACCGCCGTGGATTTTCGCGATACCGGAAATCTAGAGTCGCGGCTGGTTCACGCATTTTCGTCGGCGGCGGCGCTTGAACGCTGCCAACTGGGAATCGACAGGTTGCTGGAGTTGGTTCCGGCGGCGGCGCGGGAGCGCGTGGAGGTGCGAGCCAGCTCGGCGGCCGAAGTGGGACTGCTGCTGCATGGCCTCGAATTTGCGCGAGTGCGGCATGGAGTGTCAGCCCACTCGTTTGCTCGCGAAATCGAAGTGACGTTTGGCGCGGGCATTAATGAAACTCCACTGACCGAGGACAATGAGGAGTTGTGCCGGGAGCTGTGCAGGCGGCTTTTTCAGGGCCGCTATCCCGATGGCGCGCACACCGACCCGCTGTTCCGGATGCAGCCCGAGCACTGGCTTGAGTCCCGCTTGAGAAGCGGAATTGCCGAACTGTTGCCGGGTTTGCGCGGCGACCTGATGTATACGCAGGTTCCAGCGCTTTCAAGCGGCGATCGCGGACTGCTTGATCTGCTGACCCTGGATCGCAATGGAAGGCTCGTGGTGATCGAACTGAAGGCAGACGAGGATCTGCATCTTCCCTTGCAGGCGCTGGACTACTGGATTCGGGTGCGGGCGTTGAACGACGATCGGCAATCGGCGGCAGGCGGACGACCGCTGACGGCCTTCGAGCGGCAGGGATATTTCGGTGGCGCTGAGGTGTCGCCGCTGGCTCCGCGGCTGCTGCTGATTGCTCCGGCGCTGCGGATTCATCCGGCCAATGAAACTGTGCTTCGCTACTTTTCTCCTCAGGTTGAGTGGGAGCTGATCGCGGTGAGCGAACACTGGCGGCGCGAGTTGAGTGTGGTGTTTCGCAAGCGGGCTGAAAGGCAGTGAGCAGGAACCAGGATTTCTGCTACTGCGCCGGTTTCCAGCGGAGGATGGGCTTTCTGGCCGCCTGCACTTCGTCGAGCCTTGAAACGCGCGTCGAGTGGGGCGCGGTCTTGACGAGCTCCGGCGTCTCTTCCACTTCCTTCGCAATCGAGCGCATGGCGGCGATGAACAGGTCGAGCTCCTCGAGCGATTCGCTCTCCGTGGGCTCAATCATCAGCGCGCCGTGGACGATCATTGGAAAGCTGACCGTGTAGGGATGGAAGCCGTAGTCGATGAGGCGCTTGGCGATGTCGCCGGTTTTGACGCCGAGCGCGGCCTGACGCTTGTCGCTGAAGACCACCTCGTGCATCGAGCCGGTTTTGTAGGGTAGCTCGTAGATGTCTTCAAGCTTGTGGCGGATGTAGTTGGCGTTGAGGACGGCGTCTTCAGTGGTTTGGCGGAGGCCGTCTGGCCCGTTGGCGAGGATGTAGGCTAAGGCGCGGATGAACATGCCTGTGTTGCCGTAGAAGGCGCGGACGCGGCCTACGGATTGGGGTCGCTCGTAATCCCAGTGATTTGGTCACCGTTCTCGTTTTGGACGAGTACAGGCGTAGGGAGGAACGGCTCAAGAAATGCCTTGCAGGCAACAGGGCCCGAGCCGGGACCACCGCCGCCGTGAGGCGTCGAAAAGGTCTTGTGCAGGTTCAGGTGCATGACGTCTACGCCGAAATCGCCGGGCCGCGCCTTGCCGACCAGGGCGTTCATGTTGGCGCCGTCCATATAGAGCAGCGCGCCCTTGGCGTGAAGAATGTCCGCGATCTTGTGAATCTGGCTTTCGAAGACGCCGATGGTGGAAGGGTTGGTGAGCATGAGGGCGGCGGTCTCTTCGTCGACCTGGCGGGCAAGGGCTTCGAGGTCGATGCCGCCTTCGGTGTTCGACTTGAGGTTCTCGACCTGGTAACCGCAGATGGCGGCAGTGGCTGGGTTGGTGCCGTGGGCGGAGTCGGGAATCAGAATCTTGCGTCGCGGATTGCCTTGTGACTCGTGCCATGCGCGGACGAGCAGGATGCCGGTGAATTCGCCATGGGCGCCGGCCGCCGGCTGCAGCGTGATCGCGTCCATGCCCGTGATCTCGATCAGGCAGCGCTGTAGCAGGTCGATGACTTCAAGGATTCCCTGCGCGAGCGAGTCAGGGCGGTAGGGATGGGCTTCGGCGAGGCCTTCAATGCGCGCGACTGCTTCGTTGACGCGCGGGTTGTACTTCATCGTGCAGGAACCAAGCGGATACATACCGAGATCGATGGCGTAGTTCCATGTGGAGAGGCGGGTGAAGTGGCGGATGATCTCGATTTCGCTCAGCTCGGGGAGCAGACCGGGGGTTTTGCGGTGCGCGGCGCCGAGGAGGGATGAGGCATCGACAGCGGGGACGTCGAGGGGCGGCAACTTGTAGGCGCGTTTGCCGGGCGAGGACTTTTCGAAGACGAGGGCCTCGTTCTGCGTCTGGTGGGGACGGACTTTGCCGATGGTCTTGGATGTGTTGATGTCATTCATGTACGTCACAAATCCCTCTCCGCTGCGACTGATTCTCTTGCCGACTCAAATGCTCGATCAGACCCGCTTTGTAACAAGGGCACGGCTTCAGCCGGCCAAATCGCACGAGAAAAACGGGTGGGCTTTAGCCCCTGCCGATTTAGGTTGAACCCACGAGAGCCGCTTTCTTCCGTGCCAGATTGCAAAAACAGTACGGATATTCCTCCGTCGATGCAGCAAGCCCAGCCTTGACAGGGTTCTCCGCGATATATGTCCGATGGGCCTCAAATTGCTGATGATTCATCACCTGCACTTCGGTGAATCCTCGCTGCCACACTTCGCCTTTGTGGCCGAACTCCTGCGTTAAACGGTGCGAGAAGCGGCCCTTGATGAATTGCATGGCTTTCTCGATGGTCATGCCGCCGTCAAGTTCGATCAGCAGGTGAACGTGATCGGGCATGATGACGAAGTCGTGCAATTTGAATTTGTGCTCGGCAACCAGAGAGCGCAACACGTCGATCAGCAGGCCGGCATTGCGCTCCGATTGCAGCAATCGCTTACGCATGCTCGTTTCAGTCGTCGCGAAGAAGATGCGCGACGGGCTCAGAATGTTGGCCGGATCGGCATTGCGGGCTGGATGCGCCATGGCAGGGGCTAAAGCCCTCTCTCCTCTCGATCGTCGTTGCGGCCCGGCTAAAGCCGTGCCCTTGTTACAAAGCCAGTTACGTTCGTTCACACGTTTGTTTCAGAGCAGATTGCTTCGTTTTCACGGTCGTTGCGAGGTAGATTCAGTCGTTCTCACGTTTGTTTCGAAACAGATTCGGTTCGTATTTACGGTTGTGCCGTTGATGGCTCTTATGCCTCCACGGGTGCGGCGGCCAGGACACTGGCGGCGCGGTCGATTTGTTCGCGGGTCACGATTTCTGTGGCGCACCAGAGGGTGGCGTTAGCCAACTCCGGATACCACCGGCTGAGGTCGAGGCCGCCGACGATCTTTTCGTCGAGGAGGCGCTTGCTCCATGCTGCCGGGGGTTCGGCGGTTTGAAGGACGAACTCGTGGAAGTGGGGCGCGCCGGTGAACAAAAGCTTTGCGCCGGGTTGGGCTGCGAGGGTGTCAGCCGCGTAGTGGGCTTTAGCGAGGTTGTGCTCGGCCAATTCACGGATTCCCTCTTTGCCGTAGACGGTTAGGAAGATGGTGGCCATCAGCGCGACCAGCGCCTGGTTGGTGCAGATGTTGGAGGTGGCCTTCTCGCGGCGGATATGCTGCTCGCGCGTGGCGAGGGTGAGGACAAAGCCGCGGTAACCATTGCCGTCGACGGTTTGGCCGACGAGGCGGCCGGGCATCTGGCGGACGTATTGCTCTTTCGTTGCAATGACGCCGCAGAACGGGCCGCCGTAGCTCAGTGCCACGCCGAAGGACTGCGCTTCCATGCTGACGATGTCGGCCTCGACGGGCGGACGAACGACGCCGAGCGAGACCGTCTCGGCGATGCTGACGATGAGCAATGCGCCTTTTGCATGGGCAATGGCGGCGATGGCTGGGATGTCTTCAATGACGCCGAAGAAGTTGGGGCTCTGCACCAGGACAGCGGCGGTTTCAGCGGTGACGGCTGCTTCGAGCGCGGCAAGATCGATGCGGCCGGTCTCGCGATCGTAGCCGACCAGCGTTGACGGCAAGCCCTGGTGTTTGGCGTAGGTGGCCATCACTTCGCGGTACTCGGGATGCACGGTTGCGGCGACCACGGCCTTGTGACGGCCGGTGACACGGACGGCCATCATGACGGATTCGGCGGCGCCGGTTGAGCCGTCGTACATGCTGGCGTTGGCAACGTCCATGCCGGTCAGCTCGGCGATCATGGTCTGGAATTCGAAGATGGCTTGCAGCGTGCCCTGGGTGATTTCGGCCTGGTAGGGCGTGTAGCTGGTGAGGAACTCGCCGCGCTGGACGAGGGAATCGATGATGACGGGACGGTAGTGGCGATAGGCGCCTGCGCCGAGGAAGCTTGCATAGCCGGTGGCATTTTTGTCCCCGGCGGCGCGGAAGTAGTCGACGATTTCGCTCTCCGCCTGTTGACGGGGCACGTCGAGGTCGCGGGTCAGGCGATACTCGGCGGGGATGACTTCAAAGAGCGAATCGATGGAAGCCGCGCCGATCTCTGTGAGCATCTGGCGGCGTTCGCCGGGCGATTTGGGAAGATAGCGCATTTCAGCTTCTAGCTCCTAGCTTCTAGCTTCTAGCTAAAAGTTCGTTCAGCGATCTTGGTTGCGGATCGCTGAGAGCGAATCCTGGGTGACGCTGGTAGCAGCAACGAAGGGCGAACTAGAGGCTTTGAGCTAGCACCTAGCTGTTTGTTTCTTCGGAGATGAAGGCTTCGTAAGCGGCGGCGTCGAGCAGGGTGTTGAACTCTGCTGGATTGGAGAGCTCGACCTTGATGATCCACGTGGTGTGCGGGGCTTCGTTGATCTTGTCGGGCGCGGTCTTCAACTCCTCGTTGATGGCGGTAACGGCGCCGCTGACGGGCGAGTAGAGATCGCTGACCGCCTTGACGCTCTCGACTGATCCAAAGGTTGCATTGGCCGTGACGGAGTCGCCCACCTTGGGCACATCGACATAAACGATATCGCCGAGAGAGTTCTGCGCATAGTCGGTGATGCCAATGGTGCCGATGGCGCCATTGAGTTCAATCCATTCGTGTTCGCGGGTATAGCGGTAGTTTGCGGGATAGGGCATGGTGGGACCGCTCCTTCTGAAAAGAAAACAGCGAAGCTCTAGTGTAAATCGCGCTGGTTCGCCGGGGAGGCTGAGGAAAAGGGGGGAAAAGGCAGGGAATAGGGAATAGCGAACAGGGGAGAGCCTGCGGCGGCCGGCTATTTATTGAAGAACTCGCCGTGGCCGCCGTTGGCCCAGGGATTGTAGTGTTCGGCGAAGTTGGCGCGGTTTTTGATGGAAGGATGGTCGGACTCCCAGAACTCGATGAAGGGGTTGGGATTTGGGTCCTCGAGCCAGGAGGCGCCGAGATGGTTGAATTCGGAGACGGCGGTTTTCTGGGGGTCGGGCACGAGGCCGTGAATGGCCTCTTGTCCGTAGACGTCGGCCTGGTGCTCGAAATAGCGGCTGAATCCGTTGGCGACGGGTTGGAATAGAAAGCCTGCGATCGAGACGGCGAAGAGGAGCACGAGAAAGCCCGAGCGGCTAACCAGCAGATTCCCGTCGACCTTAGGAATGCGCCAACGCGCGCTAAAACGTCGAGCGAGCCAGGCGGAGAATGCGGCGCATCCCCAATAGACAAAGAACAGGCCGACGGCTGCCCCCGCGAGCATTTTAGGAATGTGGTGAAGGACGTAGTGGCCGCTTTCGTGGCCGAAGACGAAGAGGATTTCGTCGTCGGGAAGCTGATCGATCGCGGTGTCCCACATGACGTATTGCTTGGTGGCGCCAAGGCCGGCGACGTAGGCGTTGATGCCGGTCGATTTATCGCTGGCCTTCATCAGATACATGCGGTTGGGCGGAATCTGGATGCCGGTGCGGGCGACGACGGTCTCAAGTTTGGCGACCAGCGCGGCGTGGTTCAACTGGAGCGGCTCGAACTTGTTATAGATGGGCGCAACCAGCGGCATGACGAAGGTGGAGATCACCAGGAGCGGAAGCGTGGCGATCCAGAGGGCGAACCAGTAGCGTCGCGGCCAGCGCCGGACGATCCAATTGAAGAAGAGCAACACGGGCGCGCCAAGGAGCAGGGTGAGAGCGAGGCTCTTGGCCTGGTCGCCGAGCCAGCTTCCCCAACTTTGGACGCTGATTTGATAGCTTCTCTCGACATGCTGACTGAACGCGTCGAGGGGCAAGCCGGCGAGGAAAACGATGACGAAGAAGGCGGAGAAGAAGACAAGGCCCTGAATCGAGCGGCGGGAAGAGACGCGCTGGGCCATGGCTTCGAGATGAGCTGCCGTGTGCGTGGCAAGCAGGAGCCAGAGAAAGACGATGCCCCAGAGCGCGCCGACAAAATCCATGATATTGCGGATGCGGGTGACGGCTATGGCTTTGGCGAGCTTGGCGGGCGCAAGAGTGTAGGCGTTCGGCGCGCTGGCGGACGCCGCTGAGGGCTGGGTCGGGGGCTGGGTTTGGGCGCGCAAGGGCAGGGCGACGCAGAAGATGAGGCCGGCAAGCAGGATTGAGCAGTCGATTTTGATGAGGGGAAAGCGCGGAAACTGCATGAGATTTCTCCTTGCCGATCCGGCAGATTTCGATTGCAGGAGGCCTTTTCCCGGCGATTATCCGGGGCGGGACAATGAAGGGCAGCAAACTTTGAGACAATCTTGAATACCGATGCTTTTACCTGAAATCGCCCGACTCATGCCACAGAAAACTTTAGCAGTTCCAAGACAGTCCGCCTCTAAATTGTGCTTTTATACAGCCGTTGCGGGCCTGGCCCTTCTCCTCCCGGTGAACTTGAGAGCGCAGTCCACGACCCCTGTTTTGTTGGACGCGATGACGACCGAGTTGCACCGCGCGTTTACCTCGCTTGGCAGGCAGACGCCGGGCGGTCCCGATGCGGACAAGCAATTGCCGCCTTACTTCCTGAGTTACTCGGTGAGCGATGCGAGTGCTGTTTCGATCCGCGCGCAGTTTGGCGCGGTGGTGGACAGCTCGGCGAACCATGTGCGCGTGGCCGACGTGCAAGTGCGGCTGGGAAGCCCCCAGCTGGACAACACGCATGGGGACCACCGCGGGTCGGCCGTGAACAGTTTGCAGTTGCCGCTGGGCGACAACCGCGAGGCGCTGGTGCGCTCGCTGTGGCTGGCGACGAACACGGGCTACGGCACGGCGCTGGACAATTATCTGCGCGTGAAGACCGAGGCGGAGGTCAGAGCCAAAGAGGAAGACAACTCGCCGGACTTCAGCAATGAACAGCCGCAGACTTATCTTGGCAAACCAGCGCCGCTGGTGACGGTTGAGCGTGCTGCGTGGGAAAAGCGGCTGAGCGCGCTATCAAAGATCTTCCGCGAGTTTCCGGACGTCTACCAGAACGTGGTGATGCTGACGGCGCAGAACGAGACCGATTACTATGCGTCGTCGGAGGGTTCGCGGGTGGTGACGCCGCATATGCAGGCGCGCATAGTGGCGATTGCCGTCACCCGGGCCGCTGACGGCATGGACCTCTATCGCGAGCAGACTTTCGAAGCTGAGACGGTAGAAGGATTGCCGTCGCAGACGGAACTGGAAGCGGCGATGCGCGCACTGGGAAAGAGTCTTGAGGCGCTGCGCAAAGCCCCGGTGACGGAGCCCTTCGATGGTCCGGCAATTTTGTCGGGGCGCGCGGCGGCGGTGTTCTTCCACGAAGTGCTGGGGCACAGGCTCGAGGGCCAGCGCCAGCGCGGCGACGAGGAGGGGCAGACTTTTACCAAGGATGTGGGCAAGCCGGTGCTGCCGAGTTTTCTTTCGGTGGCCGATGACCCGACCATGACCAAGTTTGGCGACACATGGCTGAGCGGCAGCTACAAGTATGACGACGAAGGCGAGAAGGCGCAGCGCGTGGAGCTGATCGACGACGGCGTGCTGAAGACTTTCCTGATGTCGCGGCTGCCGATTGCGAGCTTCAGCTCATCGAACGGGCACGGGCGCGCGGAGACTGGCCATGTGCCGACGGGCCGCCAGGGCAACCTGATTGTGACCTCGACCAAGAGCGTGCCGGAGAGCGAGCTACGCAAAGAACTGATCGACGAAGCAAAGAAGCAAGGCAAGCCTTACGGGCTTTATTTTGAGGACATTTCTTCAGGATTCGCGGTGACTACGCGGAGCTCGCCACAGGCGTTTCAAGTGATCCCGCTGGTGGTGTGGCGGGTTTACGTGGATGGCCGGCCGGATGAACTGGTGCGCGGAGTGAGCATAGTGGGCACGCCGCTGGCGGCGATGAAGCGGATTGTGGCCACGGGCGACAAGAGCGAAGTGTTCAACGGCGAGTGCGGCGCGGAGTCGGGAACGGTTCCGGTGAGCGCCGTGGCGCCGGCGATGCTGGTGAGCGAGATGGAGACGCAAAGACAACCTCAGGGGACGGCCAGGCCGCCGATACTTTCGATTCCGGGCGCGCCGGTGCAAGCGGCAACGAAGGAGGCGCAATGAATCCGATGCGTTCAATTGCAGCGATGGCCGGAGTGGGATTGATTGCGGCGTGTTTGAGTGCGCCGATGGCGGGCACGGCGCAACAGACCCGCGCCGATGCCGAAAAGGACCCGGTGCTGAAGGCCATGCTTGGGGAGCTCGACCGCAGCATGAGCCAGCTCGAATTGCCCGGGTTTGCGAGGCCGTTCTTTATCCAGTACCGCATTGAAGATGTGCATGACTACTCGACCAAGGCAGACTTTGGAGCCAGCGAAGGCGCTCAATACGCCCATGAGCGCGTGGTGCGGGTGACGGTGCGGGTGGGCGACTACAAGACCGACAGCTCGGGCGGGCGCGGGGATGGGGCGCTGGAGCTTGCGGCGCTGGACGACGATCCGATTGCCTTGCGGTCGGCATTGTGGGCGGCGACGGATACGGCGTACAAGAGCGCTTTGGCGGCTTACGCGCAGAAACAGGCGGCGCTAAAACAGGTGCAGACCCCGCCGCAGGCTGACGACTTTAGCCATGAGAAGACGCTGATTTCGCTGGCTGAACCGTTGGAGATGAAGGTAGACGAAAACGCGTGGACAGAGCGCATGGCCCGAGCCAGCGGGCTTTACCTCAAAGACCCGGCAGCCGGAGCGGGCGAGGGGAACGTGCAGTACTCGACGGCGCAGTTTCACGGGCGGGTGACGACCACCTGGCTGGTGACGAACGAGGGAACGATTGTGCGCAAGACCGCGCAGGAGTATCAGGAGGTGTTTGCCGTGGGCACGCAGGCTCCGGATGGGATGCGCCTGGACCGCTCGTACGCGTCTACGGGAAGTTCGCTGGGCGATCTCGACGCGCCGGCGGACTTTGAGCATCACGCCGTGGGGCTGATTGCTTCGCTTGCCGAACTGCGCAAGGCGCCGCTGGTTGAAGAGGAATATCATGGGCCGCTGCTTCTGAGTTCCGATGCGGGCGCCGATACATTGCGCAGTTTGCTGACTGCGGGCATTACGGCGACACGGCCGCGGCTTGGGACCGAGGCGCGCACCAACGGACCGTTCGCCTCGAGTCTTCATGCAGAGGTGATGCCGGAGTTCATGAATGTGGTGGACGATCCTGGACTGAAGAGCTACGACGGCAAAGGGCTCGTGGGCGCATACGCTGTGGATGAAGAGGGAGTGCCGGCTCAAGCGGTGAAGCTCATAACGGCGGGGCGGCTGGAGAATTATCTTTTGGGCCGCGAGCCGGTGCGTGACTTTCCGCAGTCGAATGGCCATGGGCGCGCGGGGATTACCGGAGCGGCCAGGCCGGCAATCGGCGTGCTGAAGGTGACGGCGGAGAATGGGGCGTCGGACGAGGAGCTGAACAGCAAGCTGCTGGCGTTGGCGAAGGATCGGGGCCTCAAGAGCGTCTACTATGTGCAGACGATGGGCGGGGAGATGACGCCCAGACTGCTCTACCGTGTGAACGCGGATGGAACACGCGAACTGGTGCGCGGGGCCGTATTGGACGATCTTGACCAGCGGGCGATGCGCTCCGGCATTGCGGCCGCGGGCAAGGACTTGTTTGTGGCCAACGCCTTTGGCGATGTGCCGCAAACCGTGCTGGCCCCGGCGCTGCTGTTTGAAGATGCGACGGTGAAGCGCGCCAACGAGAAGAACGAAAAGCTGCCGTTCTATCCGCCGCCTGGGGATTGACGGGCATGGAGAAATCGCTCTACCTTTGGTGCGCATACCCGGACGATCTGATCGACGCTGAAACCGCGGAGGCGTGCAGAGCGCTGCTGAGCGACGAAGAGCGCGCGCGAGTGCTGAGGTTGAAGTTCGATCGGCACAGGCGCGAATCTCTGGCCACGCGGGCGCTGATGCGCACGGCGCTTTCTTACGGCCGAACTGTTGCGGCACAGGACTGGCAGTTCAAGGTGAATGCGCAGGGCAAGCCCGCGGTGGATTGTGCCGCTGAGGGGAATCGCGGGCTTCAATTTAATCTTTCGAACTCCCTGGGGCTCGTAGTTTGCCTGGTTGCCGAGGGCGCCGAAGTTGGCGTGGACGTGGAGCCGCTGGAGCGTTCGGAGCAGATTCTGAAGCTTGCACCCCAAGTTTTTTCTGCTGCAGAACAGGCGCAACTTTGGGCGTTGGAGGGAGCGGAGAAGCTGGACCGGGCGCTGTCGCTGTGGACTCTGAAAGAGTCGTACATCAAGGCGCGGGGGATGGGGCTTGCGCTGCCGCTGGACAAGTTCTCATTTCTTTTCGAACCGGATAATATCCGGCTGGAGATGGATGCGAGCCTCGGCGATCGGCCGGAACGCTGGCGGTTTTGCCACCTGGACCACGCCGGGCATCGCATTGCGGTGATGGTTGAACGCGCGGACGGCGGTGAACTGGAGCTGTTGGAGGCGCGTCCGATCCTTGCGCCGCCGGTGCGGGTGAGCGTGGGCGGGACGCAGTGGTTTCCGCGAGTTTAGTTTCACGCCGGAATCGAGCTTTTCAAACGGATGCGGGGCGGCGGGAGTATTCTTCCATTTCGGAGAGAGTACTGTTTTTCCGATGGCGAAAAAACTGGGTGGTGAGGGACAAAAATGAAAATGAAGTCGTTCGCTCTTTTTCTTGGCGGCGCGTTGTGCGCCTTGCCTGTTTCCGCTGTGATGGGACAGACGGTAAGTCATCCGGCCGGCCATGCGGCAAGTGACGGCATAGGCCACGGTGGGGGATTGATCAAGGTGATGATTCTGGACGGGCAGAGTGCGGGTGCCTACCACAACTGGAGGCTGACGACTCCCATTCTGAAGAAGGAGCTTGAAGAGACGGGGCTGTTTTCGGTGACGGTTGTGACGGCGCCAACATCGGACCAGGACTTCAGCGACTTTGAGCCGAATCTGGATCACTATAAGGCGATTGTGATGAACTACGACGCGCCAGATTGGCCGGCGGCGATGCGCGCGCGGTTCGAAAAGTATGTGAGCGGCGGCGGCGGGCTGGTAATTGTGCACGCCTCGGACAATGCGTTTCCAAATTGGCCGGCATTCAACGAGATGGCGGGTATCGGCGGTTGGCGCAATCGGACGGAAACGGCCGGGCCCTACTGGTATTACAAGGATGGAAAGCTGGTCTCCGATCCGACGCCTGGGCCGGCGGGGCAGCACGGGGCGCGCTTACCGTTTCAAGTGAAGACGCGCGATCCCGAGCATCCCATCATGAAGGGGCTGCCGCCGGTGTGGATGCACTATCCTGACGAGCTTTATGGCAAGCTGCGCGGGCCGGGCAAGAACATGACGGTGCTGGCGACGGCTTACTCCGATGAGAAGAACAAAGGGTCGGGACACGATGAGCCGATGCTGATGGTTCTGCATTTTGGCAAGGGACGGGTGTTTCATACGGTGATGGGTCACGACGCGGCGGCGTTGAGTTGTGTGGGGTTCATGACTACGTTTCAGCGCGGGACTGAGTGGGCAGCGACCAACAGGGTGACGCAAAAAGTGCCGGCTACGTTTCCGACAGCGAAGACGGTGAGTTATCGCGTGGACATTCAAGAGATGGATCCGGATATGTTGAAGGGCGCCTCCGATCCGATACGCGGAGAGGCGAAGGCCACTTCAGCGGCGAGTGCCGGTGCGCCTCAGCATTGATTCTCTGGCTGCGCGAGCATTTGATTTGCGAGGCGAATGCGAATGGTTCAGAAGAGTGCGGGCTCATAGATGAGGGTCAGGCGTACTTCGATCCCATCCATCCGTGGTGAAACTGCGGATGGTTGGGGCAGCCTCGGTGCTTTGTGAAGAGGCGTGTTCAACGGCCGGAGTGAGGGTTGGCTATTCCGCGGACGGCCAGGTGCGCTCGGTTTCTTTGGGCAGGAAGGCGAAGAAGGCGTTGATTGCGTGAATCTGGCCGTCCCAGATCTTGAAGGCTTCAAAGGTGACCAGCGCTTTGTTGGGGCCGTAGGAGTGGGTGTCGCCGAAGTTCATCCAGAGAAGGACGATACCGGCTTGCTCGTCGACGAGGGCGATGCTGGGCTTGATGTCGGGATGGAGCATGATTTTCTGGGTGAGGATGGCGCAGTCTTTGCCAACGCAGCCTTCGCCAGCGTAGCGGATGCCGTTCTCGACGCGGTAGGCCTCGGGGGCGAAGGGCGTGTTGGCCTTGACGAAGCTGCCGACGCGCAGGCCCTGGGTATAGGACAAGGCGACGTGCTCCATTTCTGCACGGGACATTCGCTTGCCCGCTGGGATCGGGTCGTTCATGAACGGCAGCGGCTTGCCGAGTTGATCGGGCTTCTGTTTGGCGTCGGCCTGAACGCGGTAGACGATGGTTTCGATGCCGGCGATTTTGCGGTTTTCGACATGGAGCACGACTGAGTAGAGCACCTCTGTGTCGCCTTCGAACAGGATGGTGTGCGCGGCGGCGAGCTGCTGCTTCTGGTCGATGTAGTCCTGGCGGAAGTCGCCTTTGCGAGTGACGGTTTGCCAGAGTCCATCGCCTAGCTTGAGCTCGCGGGAATCTTCAGTGAAGCGGACATTGGCGGCGAGGGGCAACTGCGCGGGAGCGTGGGCGACCATGGCGTCGAAGTAGCGGGTGAGCAGGCCCTCGAGACAGTAGCGGGGGCAGGTGGAGGCATGGGCGGAGTTGGCGGAGAGGGCTGCGACGACGAGGAGGCAAAGGGCTGGAAGATGCCGTTTCATGGTGAATGCCTTTCGGATGGAAGGATATACCTTGGGGGGTGTTGGGGCTTGGTTTCGCGGTGATGTCGACAGGAAGCAGTAGATGGCAGTATTATTTACCATTTTTGATGGTAGAATGGCATCATGAATGCCATTGTGGAGATCGACAAAGCTGGCCGGATCGTGGTGCCCAAGAAGCTGCGTGAGGCTCTGCACCTGACTCCAGGGACGCGGCTGAGGGTGGAGCGGTCGGGGGACCGGCTGATGCTGGGGCAGGATTTTCCTGAGCCCAAACTGGAGATGGTCGATGGGCTATGGGTGATGAATGGCGGACCTCGGCTTGACACCGTCGATGTGAATGCCCTGATCGACGAGCAGCGCGAGCGGCGCATGGCCTCTGTGGCCGGACTCTCTGACGAGCCATGAGCGCAGTTTTCCTCGATACGTCGGTGCTGATTGCGGCAAGCGATGCTGCCGATCCTCGCTACGCACGGAGTCACGCTCTTTTGGCGGCGGCCACACCGGCCACAACAGCCTGCGGCGCGCACACGCTGGCCGAGGCCTATGCGGTACTGTCTCGGCTACCTGGGGGAAAGAGATTGCGTCCCGAGCTTGCCGGCCTTGTCGTCGAGCAGATCGGGGCCATGATTGACCGTTGTCAGCCTCGACGCCGAAGAATATGCGGCCACTCTTCGTTCAGCGGCCCGCATGGGTCTGGCTGGCGGCATGGTTTTCGACGCACTGTTGCTGGCGTGCGCGCGCAAGGTTGAGGCCGAACGTATTTACACGTGGAATCTGCGGCATTTTCTGATGGTTGCGCCGGATTTGGCGGGGCGGATTGTTACGCCGTAGCGAGCGGGCGACATAAAGGCATAAATATGCTAATATGTCTTTATGCGTACGAGTCTCGATATTCCAGATCCCATTTACCGCGAAATTAGAGTCCGGGCCGCGAGTGAGGGCGCGACTCTGCGCGACTTCATTCTGGATGGTGTCGCAATGAAGCTCCAAAGGGGCAACGCGACGCCAAGACAGGGCGGCCGGCGACGTTTTCCGGTGATTCGGTCGGAGAAGCCCGGTTCGTTGAAGCTGGGTGAGGAAGGTGTTTACGAATACATTCCTTTTCCCTGACGTGAATGTGTGGCTGGCACTGGCCCACGAGATTCACCCACATCACTCTCTAGCCATGTCATGGGGTGAATCGCTCGACGATGATGCCTCTGTCTATTTCTGCCGGTTCACTCAGCTTGGGCTGCTTCGTCTGCTGACCAACCAAAGCATGATGGGGCGAGATGTTCTTTCCCAATCCCAGGCATGGGAGGCATACGACGCGTTCCTCGCTAATGCAGGCAACCGGATGATGGAGGAGCCAGGCGGGATTGATTCTCTGTTTCGGCAGTACACGGATCGGGACGAAGCATCGACGAAGCAATGGGCAGATGGGTATCTGGCGGCATTTGCTCTGGCGGCGGGGATTCGGCTGGTTACGTTTGACCGGGCGCTGGCGGGGAAGGTGGAGGGGGCGGTGCTGTTGGGGTGAGGGGGCTGGGGTCGGAAAGCAGCCGGCTGAGGTTCTTGGTTGCGCGTTCGTTCAGTCACTATTCCCGAACAATTCCGCAAATGAAGAAAATTTCACGGGATGAATTGGATGCGTCGCCTTTCGTCGAAGTTTCCGGAAGTGTAGAGGTGTCGGGTTCGGTATTGCCGAGTTCGGATTGGCTTACCGTCTCGAATCTCATATTCCGTGATCTGGTAGGCGGTTTCGCAGGCGTTGCATGCGCCTTCGTGCAGGCTGCTCCAGATCTTGATGTGAAGCGGGTCGACTGTGGAAACATCCACAACTCCCCCTGAGAACGACGGAAAGGTAGAAACTTTATATCCCTCTACTGTGGGGACCAAAACGGAAATCAGGGCCGGACTGATTGCGTCGCCCATCCATTGCATAGTTACAAAATAGACCGGACCTCCGCTCGCGCAGGCGCGGGTCACGGCCAGCGTTGTAAAGCCCTCCGAAAGAGACGAATCCCCTCTAAACTCCGGTAGCTCCTGCAACGAAACGCCTTGTACGGGCTTCCCATCCCTTGTGACTTCAAAGCCCGTATCAAACGGTCCGATCGTAGTTTCGGTGTCCTCGTGCGACCTTACTAGGAGTGAGTCGGAAGTAGACAAGGGGTAGCGAAAGCGAACGAAGTCACGCGCTTGAGCGGCTGCTTTCATTTCGATGTCCGGCACTAGGGTAATTTGGTTTTTGCATTGAGAGACGGCCGATGTACCGGAACCGAATGCGGAGATAAGAGGGAGCGCAAATAAAAGTCCGGTCTTTCTAGACATGGCGGAGCACCAGTCGGTTTCGGTTTCGGTTGTCGACAGCGGCAAAAAAGCAACCGCAGGTCCTTCGGCTCCTGCGCTGCGCCGGACTCGCTCAGGATGACAATGTGTTTGTAGTGGACAGCGGGTTCCGACGCTTCGGCAGACGCGTGCAGTTGGCGGTTTTTGTAGCTGGCAATTATGAACTCGCGGAAGAGTGGGTGGGGCTCGAGGGGCTTGGATTTGAACTCGGGGTGGAACTGGCAGCCGAGGAAGTAGGGGTGGTTGGGGATTTCAACGATTTCGACGTAGGTGGCGTCGGGGGTGGTGCCGCTCAAACGAAGGCCGCCGCCGGTGAGGAGGGCTTCGTATTCGCGGTTGAACTCGTAGCGATGGCGATGGCGCTCGCTGATTTCTGTTGCGCCGCCATAGGCTTTGGCGGCGAGTGAATCTTCCTGAAGGATGCAGGTCCAGGCGCCGAGACGCATGGTGCCGCCCATCTCTTCAACGCCGAGCAGTTCGCGGAGTTTATAGATGATGCGGTGTTGCGAGGCAGGATCGAACTCGCTTGAGTTGGCATCTTTGAGGCCGCAGACGTTGCGGGCAAACTCGATGCAGGCGGTTTGCATGCCGAGGCAGATGCCGAAGTAGGGGACCTGTTTCTCGCGGGCGTAACGGATGGCGTTCAACATGCCCTCGATGCCGCGCTTGCCGAAGCCGCCGGGGACGAGGATGCCGTCGAAGCCTTCAAGCTGCGCCTCGTAGCTGGTGTCGTCGGGAGTTTTCGATTCGAGGCCTTCAGCTTCAATCCAGGTGACCTTGAGCTTGAGATTCTGTGAGATTGCGCCGTGGGTGAGGGCTTCTTTGAGGGACTTGTAGCTGTCTTCGTACTCGACATATTTGCCGACGATGGCGATGTGGACTTCGTCTTTTGGGTGGTAGGCGCGGTCGACGAGATCTTTCCAGCGGGAGAGGTCGGCATCGGGCGCGTCGATGTGGAGGTATTTGAGAATAAGCGCGTCCAGGCCCTCGTCGGCAAAGCGGAGGGGGACTTCGTAGATAGAGGGAACGGTGGTGGCTCCGATGACGGCCTTCTCTTCGACGTTGCAGAAGAGGGCGATTTTCTGCTTCATTTCGCGGGGCAGAGCGCGGTCGGAACGGCAGAGGAGGATGTCGGCCTGAATGCCGATGGAGAGCAGTTCCTTGACGGAGTGCTGGGTGGGCTTGGTCTTGAGCTCCTGCGCGGCGACGATCCAGGGAACGAGGGTGAGGTGGACAAAGAGCGTGTTTTCGCGGCCGAGTTCCTGGCGCATCTGGCGGATGGCTTCGAGGAAAGGGAGCGATTCGATGTCGCCGACGGTGCCGCCGATTTCGACGATGGTTACGTCTGCGCCGTTTGAGGAGACCTTGCGCATGGCGTTCTTGATCTCGTTGGTGACGTGGGGGATGACCTGGACGGTTTTGCCGAGGTAGTCGCCGCGGCGTTCTTTGAGGATGATCTGCTCGTAGATGCGGCCGGTGGTGAGGTTGTTGTCGCGCGAGAGCGGGGCGTGGGTAAAGCGCTCGTAGTGGCCCAGGTCGAGGTCGGTTTCCGCGCCGTCGTCGGTGACAAAGACCTCGCCGTGCTGGAAGGGCGACATGGTTCCGGGATCGACGTTGAGGTAGGGGTCGAACTTCATCATGTTGACGCGGAGGCCACGGCTCTCAAGCAGGCAGCCGATGGAGGCTGCGGCAAGACCCTTGCCTAAACTGGACACAACTCCGCCCGTCACAAAGACATACTTTGCCGACATCTGTGCAACCTCGTTCTTGGATTGTTGTGATTGGACGTACCTGGTGGGCACAATCAAGTATGGCAGGAATGGGGATGGGAAGAAAGTGGAAAAATGGACGGGAGTTGAGATTGAGGGGACGCGGTTGCTTGTAAGTTGCTCTTAATTAGACGGTTGTTGGGGAGCGGAGAGGGCTGGGTGGTGTCCCATTTTGATGAAATGGGGGGTGGAGGACGGATTGCGATGGCCGGGATTAGAACAAGTGCAGCAGGTCAGCTTCCGCTTCGCGGAAATGGCGAGTCAGCGAGTCAGCGGGTGATGGCGCTTGTGAACTTGCGGATGAACCTCCGGCCTCAGAAGCGAGACCTTCACCCCGGATCTCCGCCCCAAGGACGAAGACCCGTCCTTGGGGACCCCGGAGCACTCGGCGATGCTAACCCACTCAAGCCGCAATTTCAAGAAGCAGATTCTTCGACTTCGCTCAGAACGGCTCGAATGGGGCACGGAGTTGGTTCGTAAGTACGCGCATAAAGGGCCGGGTTAGAAGTTGAAGGTAACCTTCGCTGTCAGCGCGCGCGGGGTTACGTAGTGAGTGCCGCTGAATGTGGAGAGGAAGTTGTAGAGGGCGTACTTGTTGGTGACGTTGATGGCGGTGAGGTCGAGATTCACCTTGTAATGCTCCTTGTTGAAGATGTTGTCTTTGCCGACCGTTGCGTCGAACAGGTTGCGGGGCGCAATGCGCGGCGGATTCTTGTCGTCGTTCTCGGTACCGGGTGCGGGAATCTGGACCAATTTCGACGTGTAGCCTGCCGCATCGCACGAAGCAAATCCACCATTGGCAATGGTGGCCGGGACGCCGTCGCAAGTGAGGCCAGCTTCAAACTGCTGATCCGCCGTGAGGCCGCTCAGGTCGACTCCCGGTATATTGCCAGGCAGGGTGATAGAAGCGCCTCCGACCGCCGGATTGCAGAGACTATTTGGATCCGTGACGTTATAGCAAGGCACCGACCCTGCCACGAGTCCGCTGTCGTAGCGCCAGTTGAAACCTCCCCAAAGTCCGGTAAGCAACCTGGCGCCGTGAAGTGTGTACTGAAGGTGGGTGGTCTGGTTGAATTTCTCATCGTGATCGATGCGGAAGGGATAACCGCCGCCCGGTGCGGCTCCCGCTCCCGCCGATTGGGGTGGGAAGAAGCGAGCAGCGACTGAAGAGGTCACGAAATAGGCGCTGAAGCCGTGAACTACCGGAACCTCCGCACGGATGGCATAGCCGGGAATCTTGGAGTTGTGCCAGTCGATTGGGAACGTGATGGGAGTGTTGCCGAGGACGCTGAAGTCGAAGGCGTTGTGGGTGTACTTCCAGATGTATTCACCGCTGACTACGGCAAATCTTCCAAAGCCCTGCTGGAGGTTGGCGTGGAACTCGTTGCGATAGCCGGGGGCGAGCGTACCTGAAACCCCGGGAGAGCATTTGAGCAGCGGATTCAGCACCGCATTGGAGCAGCCGCTGCTGGACAGGACGAGGTTCTCGTTGAAGGGAGTCTCGAGGGTGCGCGCGTAGGACAGGCTCAGAACAGTGCTTGTTGGCTTGATGTGGTATCCAATTCCAACGCGAGGCTCCGCTTGATTGGCAGTGGTGAGGCCGTTGTAGAGGTCCTCGCGCAGGCCTAGATTGAAGAGCCAGTTCCCCGCTTTGATCTGGTCTTCAATGTAGAGGGCCAACTCCTTCACATCGGTGTGACCGGTGTAACTATAGAAAGAGCCTCCGCGGGTCAGATCATAGGGCGCCAGAACAGGAAGATAGTTGGGATTCTGGAACGAAAGGACGCCATCGCAAGAGGTCGGACTGGAATAGCCCGGCAACGCGTTGCCGTTGACGTCAATGCAGGGCGCGTTGTACAGGGGATCGACCACGCCGAGGTTGTCGTGCTCATTAAGGAAGGTCTGCCCGTATTGCACTCCGATCTTGAGGTTGTTGACCCCCTTGGCGTAGGAGTAGTCCGAATGAGCAGCGGCGTTGGTGAGGGTGCGGTCCTGGTTAATGGACGAGGTCTGCAGGTTCTCCGGACCCAAATCGGCGAGGGGGTTATTGCTGCCGTAGTAGTTGTAGAGGTCCTTTCTGACAAATCCGCCCAGGTTGAAGACCGAGTCGTTGTTGATGATGTGCGTGAATGTCGGCGAGATATTGAAGGTTCCGATTTTGGAGCGCTGGTCCGCATTGCCTACATTGACGAAGTTCGGGTTTGCGCTTGCCCCGCCGCCGGCCTCGGAGCCACCGTCCATGACGTTCTGCACGCCAAGGTTGTCGTAGGAGTTGGGTGTCTGGAACCAGGAGCGGCTGTAGTTGAGATCGAGGTGGATTGAATTGGCCGGCGACAGCATGTAATCGACGCGGTCGAAGAGGTTCTGCTCGTTGCCCTTGTCGTGGAATACGACGAACTCGGGCGGATCGAGAAAGCGGCCGGTGTCGAGGCCGTCTCCCTCAATGAAGTTGCCCCATTTCTTCTTGCCGTACGACAGGTTGAAGCCGCCCGTGGCCGACCCGAAGGAGCCATAGGAGGCACTAATGTTACCTGTGGGTTTGGTGACACCTTGTCCTGAGCGCGTGGTGGCGACGATCACCAGGCTCGTCTTTCCGCCAAACTCGGCCGGGGGCGCGCCGGAGATGACCTCGAGCGATTGAATTGCGTCAGACGATAGCTGGTTAGAGAAGACCTTGCTCTGCTGGTCGGTAATCGACTGGCCATCGATCGAGAAGGAGTTGGAGGCGTGATCGCCCAGCCCATGAAACAGGCCATTCGAGTCGGCAGCCACGCCTGGGGTGGTCAGCGTGACCAGAGAACTGAGTGTGGAAGACTGGCTTTCCAGGGGTACTTTGACGAACAGGTCGCGGTCCACATCGGTATGGAAGGTGGGATCGTCTTCAACCAGGTCGCCCTGGGATTCGACGGTAACGGTCTGCGTGCTGCCTGCAATCTGCATCACGAGCTTCAGGTTCGCTCCGATACTTGAACGAACATCAACATCCTGGCTCAAATTGGCGAACCCTTTTGCAGAAACGGTGATCTGGTAAGTATTGAACGGAACATTGGCAAAGCTGAATTGGCCGGCTGGGTCAGTTGAAGTAGTCTCGGTCGAATCCGCTAACCCCGTAGGTGAGATGCACAGTGGCGTTGGGGACCACAGCGCCGCTGGGATCGGTGACAGAACCGCGTACGGCACCTGCGTTTCCGCTTTGGGCAAGCGGGAGAGCGCGGCAAAGAGCAAGACGACGAGAGGAAGAATTCGAAAAATCGGACCGCTCGTGAACTGCATGGGTAGGCCTCCTGATAAGTGGCTGAAAGAATGCTGAAAGCTCGGCCGCGGCTTATACTCCACGCGACTTCTCGGTGCATTTTGAGGGCACTCTTTCTGATTCTCCATAGAGGTTAAACGGTCTCAATCCGTGGCGACTCCTCGCTCATTGATCTGAGGTCGAGCGACTGGTGCAAACCAACCAGAATTAGAATGCGGGAAGAGGCTCTAGCAGCCAGCGGGAGGGGGACGCGTGAAGAGCTTGGGGTTCCAGTAGCGGACAAGCGCTCGAGGCTGAAAGACCGGTGCAGGAATGCCGACAGGAACCATCACGACGGCTGCAGCGACGACCGCAACCGGGGCGGCGGAGTGCATGGAGATGCACAGCGGGCAATGGTCGGCAGCGGCCTCCGTTGGATGAAAATGGGCTACCTGGACGACCGCAAAGATGGCCAGAAGAACAAGGCAGAGAACAGCCACCACCGGCAAAGTACGAGACTTAGCGCGGCGTTCCTTGCGGAATTGTGGCTTGAATCCTGTCAATCTACCGACCCTCGCCTTAAGGATACACAAAATTGGACGCGCCGGCGCTGGAGATGGTTACGGGGGTCTCTGGTTTTGAACGCGAAAACGAAGCCAACGCCTGCCGTGCTGATTCGTCTAAACTGTGTGCGATGAACCAATTCACCCAGATCTGGCGCGTGTTGACTGCTCTTTTGGCAGTTGCATTGCTGACAGTGTGCACTGCTGGGGCGCAGAAAACAGCAACGGATCAGACTCCGCTGGTGCTCAAGCCGGATGCGCCGGGCCTGGCGAAGAACCACCGGCTGATTCTGAAGGACGGCTCCTACCAGTTGGTGCGCCAGTACACGATTGCCGGAGATCGCGTGCGCTATCTCTCACTGGAACGCGGCGACTGGGAGGAGATGCCGACGGACCTTGTGGATTGGGAAGCTACACGCAAATGGGAGCGGGACCACGCCGCGCCGACCGGAGACGATGCCTCGCCGGCGATGAAAGAAGCAGCGGATATCGACAAGGAAGAGTCCGATGAACGGGAACTCGAGAAGGCCCGCATGCCGGAGGTGGCGACGGGGCTTGAGCTTCCCGATGAGGACGGCGTGTTTGCATTCGATACCTACCAGGGGACGCCGGAGCTGGTGGAGCTGACGCCCGTGGACTTAAGCATGAACACGAAGACAAGGCACGGGGTGAGCATCCTGAATCCGCTGGCTACGTCGAAGGCGAGCCTGGAACTGGAGGGGGAGCACGCGAAGGTTCACCTGCACGTGAACGATCCGGCAATTTATCTTTCGCTGAACGTGACCGACGATCGCGAGCCGGTGCTGGCCCATGCGGTGACGGTGGATACGAGCAAGGCGAAAGCGGTGAACGACGGCAAGCATGGGGCGCACTCCGACAAGTCGGGCTTTGCGATTGTGCGCGTGGATGAGCGGCGGGCGGTGCGAATTGTGGGCGCAATCAGCGTGGGTCCGACGGGCAAGGTGACGCAGGACGAGAACGTGATTCCGACCAAAGTCGAGGTGGTCGCCGGCAAGCATTGGCTGCGCATTCAGCCGGAAGAGAAGCTGAGCATCGGCGAATATGCGCTGGTGGAAATTGTTTCCGGCTCGGACATCAGCCAGTCGGTATGGGATTTTCGGGTCGATCCGGCAACGGGGGACAATCCGGGATCGCTGGGGCCGATTCTGAAGCAGTCGGATGAGCGGTGAGGGCCGGCACGCGCCGATGCGAATGGATTACTCGCGGACGCTGATGCCGAGGGCTTTCATTTTGCGGTAGAGGTGGCTGCGCTCGAGGCCGAGGAGCTCGGCGGCGTGGCTTATGTTATTGCGGGCTTCTTCAATCTTCTTGAGGATGTATTCGCGCTCGTAGGCGTCGCGGGCTTGCTGGAGGCTTGAGAACTCTTCAGTGGAGCGGGTGCCGGCCTTGTGGGTGAGGGGCGGCAGGTGCTTGCGCTCAATGCGGAGGGCGCGCGGATTGAGGATCATGACGCGCTCGATGACATTTTTGAGCTCGCGCACGTTGCCGGGCCAATGGTAGAGGGCGAGCGTGGCCAGGGCTTCGTCGCTTATCTCCATGCGCGGGCGGCCATACTGGCGGCCAAACTCGGCAAGGAATTCGTGGGAAAGAAGCGGGATATCCTGCTTGCGCTCACGAAGAGGCGGGACAAAAAAGGGAACGACATTGAGGCGATAGAAGAGGTCTTCGCGGAAGTTGCCCTTGGCGATCTCTTCTTCGAGGTCCTTGTTGGTGGAGGCGATGAGGCGCACATCGACGCGCAGCGGCTGGGTGCCTCCGACGGGGGTAAACAACTGGTCATCGAGGGCGCTGAGCATTTTGGCCTGTGTCTTGAGGCTCATATCGCCGACTTCGTCGAGAAAGAGAGTGCCTCCGTCTGCGCGCTCGAGGGTGCCGCGCTGCTCGGGCGGGCCGCCGGGCTGAGCGCCGTGCCGGTAGCCGAAGAGCTCGGCTTCGATGTGATCTTCGGGGATGGCGGCGCAGTTGAGCTCGACAAAGACGCGCTCGCGGCGCAGGCTTTCGGCATGAATGGAGCGGGCGATGAGTTCTTTGCCTGTGCCGGATTCGCCATAGATGAGGACACGGCCGTTGGTGGGCGCCATGAGCCGGATTTGCTGGCGGAGCGCTTTGAGGGGAACGCTTTCTCCAGTGAGGACCGAGGCGACGCTGAACTGGCGCTTGAACTCCTGATTTTCAGTGCGCAGGCGGCGTGCTTCAACGGCGTTTTTGACGACGATGAGAGTGCGATCGAGCGAGAGCGGCTTCTCGAGAAAGTCGTAGGCGCCTAGCTTGGTGGCTTTGACGGCGGTTTCAATGGTGCCGTGGCCGCTGATGATGACGACTTCAGGCCTGGTTTCGGAGGTGAGCTGGCGAATGTCGGAGAGGACTTCAAGGCCATCGCGGTCGGGAAGCCAGATGTCGAGCAGGACGACGTCGTAGGGCGCGTCCTGAACCAGGACCAGCGCTTCGGCAGCGGTAGCCGCCCCGGCAACGCCGTAACCCTCTTCGCGCAGGATTTCTTCGAGCGAGGTGCGAATCTCGGCTTCGTCGTCGACCACGAGAATGTGGTTCATGAGGGCAGTCCCTTCAACTCGGTTTCAGTGCTGCCCTCGAGAACGGCGGGGCCGTGTGCGCCAGGGTCCATCAGGGGCAAGCGGAGCAGAAAGCGCGCTCCCTTGGGACTGTTGGCCTCGGCACGAATGGAGCCGCCGTGTTCCTGGATGATTTTGGCGGCGATGGAAAGACCGAGCCCGGTGCCGCGATGCTTGGTGGAGTAGAAGGGCAGGAAGAGGCGCTCGCGAATTTCGTCGGTCAAGCCGTGACCGGTGTCGGAGACAGTGACCTCAACTTCGCCGCCGTCTTCGCTGAGCGCGGTGCGAATGCCGAGGAGGCGCAGCAAACTACCCTGCATGGCTTCAGCGGCATTATCGATGAGGTTGGCGAGGGCACGGCGTAGCGCCTCGGGATCGGCCAGGACCGGGGGCAACGCCAGCTCGAGATCGCGCTGCACGGTAATGTCATCGAGCCGGCCGGCGAAAAGCGCGAGCGCCTCCTCCACAACCTTGTTGATGTCGCAGGCGCGGGGTTGGGGCGCGGGAAACTGCGCCAGCGCGGAAAACTGGTCGACAAGGGAGCGCAGCGTGCCTACGCAGGAGAGAATAACCTCGCTGCATTTCCGGATGACGTTGGGCGAGTCGGGCTGCCCACGGTCAAGGTGCCGGGCGATGCGCTCGGCTGAAAGGGCAATGGGCGTCAGCGGATTCTTGATTTCATGGGCGACGCGCTGCGCAACTTCCTTCCACGCCAACTGGCGCTGCGCGCGCAGCAGCTCGGTGGTGTCCTCAATGACAAGCACGTTGCCCGTTTGTCCGCGCATGAGCTCAAGACGGGCGCTGGTAATGGCCAGATGAATGGTGCGGCCGCGGGCGTGGAATTCGACTTCGCTGGAGGCAGCGCCCATGCGATGACCGCGCCGGATGAGGCTGGACAGGTCTTCGGCCAGTTCGGCGGGAAGCAAGGCCCCAATCTTCTCGCCGGCGAGGGAGACATCTTGCCGGAGCCCGAGCAGCGCAACAAAGGCGCGATTGGCTTGCAGAACGACTCCGGCGCCGTCGAGCGTGACCACGCCGCTGGGAATGGTCTCGACGATCGTCTCCAGCTCGCGCCGCCGCTCCTCGATTGACAGGTTTGCGGCAGACAGTTGCGCCGACGAAGTTTGCGCCAGTTGACGGCTGGCCTCGAGGTCGGCGGCCATGTGATTGAAGGCGCGCACCAGGTCGCCCATCTCCCCGGTTGCGATGGCGGCAACGCGATGGTCGTATTTGCCGGCGGCGATCTCATCCATCGCCAGGCCCAGCGCCTCGACCGGCCGGGTGATCTGCTTGGAGAGGAACATGGCCAGCCACAGGCTGGAAAAGAAGATGAAGACGGTGATGAGCAACTGCATGAGGAAGAAGATGGTGCGAACGCTGTTGCGCGTGCGGAAGAGCTGCCAGTAAGCGGCTGCGCCGGAGCGGATGCGGGCGGTGGTTTGACTGAGGCCTTGCGGCATGGGCAGAGCGGCAACAACCATCTTGCCGGAGGCAGTTGCCGCCATGCCAACCGCGTACTCCTGGCCGCCGACCTTCACCACGGGCACGTCGCTGCGCTGTGAGGCTTGCAGGAGGATGGCGGCGAGCGGCCCGTGAATTGAAACAGCTCCGGGAACCCCTTCGTCCTGCCATGGAGCCATGGTGGCCTGGCTGGAAGGCGGCGGGGCCCAGAAGTTTGCAATCTCATGACGATTCTGGTCGTAGACCACCACGAAGCCGCCGTCGAGCGTGACGCGGTGGGCGGCCAGCACGTTCTGCAGTGCCTGCGCATCAAGATCGGGAGCGCCGCTGGCGGCGATCGATTGAGCCTCTCCGCGCGCGTTACTGGTGACGTATTCGGCAAGTTCCTGAACGACGCGGGTCGAGTCCTCGCGAAGCTCGGTTGTGGGCTGTGAAAACCAGCGGTCGATGGACCGGTTCATGAGCAGGAAGCTGAACAGGAACATGAAGACCGCGGGAGTGAGGGCAATGAGGGTTGCGCCCAAGACCATGCGGGTGCGAAGGCGCGCGCCCAGGGCGCTGCTGCTCTGATCGGCATAGAGCTTGAGGATGTTCCTGAGCAGGAGCATCAGCAGGACCATCAGCAGCAGAAAAACGACAACGGTGAGACTGGTGAAGAGGAGCGTTTCGCCGGCGGTGACGGGGTTGAGAGTGCGGATGTTGAAAGCCTGCAGCGCGCCCAGCAAGGCGAAGAACAGGAGCACACCGAGGCCGAGCATGGCCACGGAGCGCCGACGTGGATCGCTGAGGAACTGCATGCGGCGATTATAGAAGCAGGGAACAGGGAGTAGGGAACAGGGAACAGAAAAAGCAAGAGCCCCCGCTATCCTTCCTTCAGCTTATTCATGATTGCTACCAGCATGCGGCTGACCTCTTCGGAAAGACCTTCAGTTGAACGGCGCGATGGCGCTTCGCCGAAGCCTAGTCCTTCGGCGATCACGAGTTGTGTTTGGAGTTCGAAGTTTGAGCCTCTGGCATGGCCGAGGAATTGAAGATATTCCCCTTTCGAGGAACGGCCATACCCCTCGGCTATGTTGCTGGCAACGGATACTGATGCGCGTCTCAGTTGATTGGTCAGACCGAATCGTTCTGAAAGAGGAAAGCTGGATGTGAGTTTATAGGTGGCCAAACTCAATTGGACCGCACGCTGCCACACCACCAGATCTCTGAAAGATGCACCCATTTGTTCACCCTTTTCGAATGTGCCGTTGGGTTTCTGCGAGCGCGCATCAAGGTCGCCCTTTTATGAAGCTCGCTCGCGGTTCCCTGTTCCCTGTTCCTCGCCACGGCGAGCCTTCGGCCTGCTTATTAGATTTGGGAGCAGGCGAGGGGGGTGAGCATCAGGTTGGAGATGTTGGTGACGAGCTGATCGTAGGCGAAGCGCGGGCTGGTGGAAAGCTTCTTCCAGTCGGGATCGTTGCGGAAGATTTCCCACTTGGCTTCGAGCTCGGCAGTGTCGGTAAAGCTGAGCATGTAGGTGAGGCTGGGGAGGCGGGAGCCGGCGAGCGCGTCGCCGAAGAAGACGGGATGGAAGCCGGACTTGAGGAAGATGTCGAACTCGCCGGAGTGGAACATCTCGACCTTGCGGACGTGGTCGCCGTTGCTGGGGCTCTCATAGGTGCGGAGCTGGAAGATGCGCCTGGTCTTGGCGGCTGAGTTGGCGGGTGGGGTTATTTTGGGCCAGCCTTGAAAGGCGGCGAGGAGCGAAATCTCTACACGCTGAAAGGCGGGGGCGGTGGCGGTCGCATTCCAGAAGGGCGAGGCGAGCTTGAGGAAGCCGTCGTCTTTGGCGAGCTCGAGATCGAGTTCGGCAAGGGCGGAGATGGAGGGGCCGGGAATGAGGACGTAATCGGCGGGCGTCTCCTGGCCGATGTCGAGCCTGAATGCTCCGACGGGGCCCATGCCGAGGCGGCCGAGAGCTGGAATGAGCGCGTTGGCGAGATAGTCCTCTGTGAGCGTCAATTGCGGGCCGCTGATCAGGTTGTAGCGGCGCAACTGGTAGAAGTCGCGGGCGGGCGCCTGGGCGGAGGCGTTGCCGGCGAGGGCGGCGGCTGAGGTGGCGATTGAAGCAGCGAGGAATTGACGGCGTTTCATGACGGCCTCCGTGGCGAAGGATCATTTTACGGCAGGCGTGGCTTGGTCCTGGCATCGGTTTGGCCGAGATTGACTTGACGGAAAGACAAGCGGGCCGCAGTCAGCGAGAGATGCTGGCTGCGGCCCGCTGTTCACTGGCTTCTCCTTAATTTATGCAAGTACTTCAGCCGCGGGTGTCCATGGCCTTTTCTGGCTCTCGGCGACTCCGCGGTATGTTAGTTTCCCCTGCCAGGTATTCAGTCCTTCTGCGAGTCCTGCATCCTGTCTGAGGGCTCCGCTTGCACCAAGGTTGGCGATGCGGAGTATGTAGGGAAAGGTCGAGTTGGTAAGGGCGAGTGTTGAGGTGTTGGGCACTGCGCCGGGCATGTTGGTGACGCAGTAGTGGACGACTCCATCGACGACGAAGCTGGGATTGGAGTGCGAGGTTGGGCGCGCAGTTTCGACGCAGCCGCCCTGATCGATGGCGACGTCGACGATGACAGCGCCCTTCTTCATTCTGGAGACCATGGCGCGTGTAACGAGTTTGGGCGCGGTGGCGCCGGGGATGAGAACTCCGCCGATGACGAGGTCAGCTTCCCTGGTGGCGTGCTCGAGGTTGTAGCTGTTGGAGGCGAGCGTATAGAGACGGCCGGAGAAGATGTCGTCGAGTTCGCGAAGGCGGTTGAGGTTTACGTCGACCAGTGTGACTTTGGCTCCGAAGCCGAGGGCGATTTTGGCAGCGTTGGTGCCGACGACGCCGCCGCCGAGGATGCAAACATGCGCAGGAGGGACGCCGGGAACGCCGCCGAGCAGGATGCCGCGGCCACCGCGTTCCTTTTCAAGGTAGGTTGCGCCAACCTGGACGCTCATGCGGCCGGCGACTTCGCTCATGGGCGTTAGCAGCGGCAACGTTCCCTGGCGGTCGCGGACGGTTTCGTAGGCGATGCCGATGATTTTGGACTCAAGCAGCTTGTCGGTGAGGATGGGCAATGGGGCCAGGTGCAGGTAGGTGAAGAGGAGCAGGCCTTCGCGGAAGTAGACATACTCGCGCTCGATGGGTTCCTTGACCTTGACGACCATGTCGGACTTGCCCCATGCGTACCCGGCATCTCCGACGATTTCTGCGCCCGCGTTCTGGTAATCGTCGTCGGGGAAGCCGGAGAGAGCGCCGGCCTGGGTCTCGACCAACACTTTGTGGCCGGCTTCGGTGAGGGCTTTGACGCCTGCAGGGGTGATGCCAACGCGGGCCTCGTTGTCCTTGATCTCTTTGGGAACGCCGATGATCATGTCTTTGTCCTGGATTGGGCGGCTCTTTGGGGTTGGATGCCTGTGAGACCTTCCCAGGAATGCAATGCCCAGCGCCACTTGCAGTTCGGAGTCCGCAGGGCGCCGGGCTTAGCATCCGTGTAACTGGCAAGAATCGTACGACGGTTGGCGCTGTTAATGTGTGCAAAGTTTGTGATAGAAGTACCATATGGGAACGAAACGTGAGCTAAATGGCGATTCGTCGCAAGAATCAACCGGACCAGTGGCAGGAAAGGGCACGGAAACCGCGGCGGGAGGGCTGGACGAACTGGACGCCGCGATTCTGCGGCACCTGGAGCAAAACGGGCGGGCCACCAACTTTGAGGTGGGCGAGGCGGTTGGGCTTTCAGCCTCGGCAGCGTCGCGGCGGATTCAGGCGCTTGAGGCTTCGGGAGCGATTCGCGGCTACCGGGCGCAGGTGGACGATCGGCTGCTGGGCAAGCGGCGGACGGTATACATTCGCGTGACTCTGGAACGGCAGTCGGCAGATGTGCTGGGGGCTTTCGAGACGGCCATCCGGCGGATCAAGGGAATTGTGAGCTGCCACTTGATGGCTGGCCAGTACGATTACATGCTGGTTGCGCGCGTGGCCGGAATCGACGACTATGGCAGGCTACACCAGACTGAGTTGTCGCGCCTGCCGGGGGTGACGCGGCTGGAGACCAGCTTTGCGCTGAGGGATGTGCTGGAAAAGCGGAGCTAGTTTGGCGCGGCGGCGGGAGGCGTGTGCGACCCGGAGGGCTGAGGCAGTGACATAGGATATCCGCCGTTACACTTTTGGGGGTATTCAGGGGCAGCGATGCGTGGTCCAATGTTATTGATTTCAAAAGACCGCGGCTATAGATAGCTGAGAAGGGGGAGCCTGATGACGGACTCGGTGAAAAACGATTCCGGCGTCGAGAACACGGAGGCAGCAGAGCCTGTTCCCGAAGCAGAGGTTGTTGCGCCGACGCCGGAAGAGGCGAAGCCTGCAGAGCCGAAGCCTGCAGAGCCGACGCCGGAAGAGCCGGGCATCCAAGAGCCGGAAGAGAAAAAGCCGGTCCCCGAGTACGATATTGTTCCATCGAAACGGCTGGAACCGGAGGGCAGCATTGCGCCGGACCATTACCGGCCGGTTGTGACGGCAGCGGGTGTAGAAGCACAGACCGGTCAGGGAAAGGGCGCGCCGGGAAAAGCGGCCGATCCCAAGACAAGCTTGTCTGACGCGGCTCTGGAAAAGCTTGGGAAACTGGGCTCGAGCCAGACCAGGGTCTATGCGGCGGTTGGGGTGGGACTTGGCCTGCTAGTTGGGCTTGTGGCCGCAGTCTTTTTCCTGCATCCGGGCGGTACGGGCGGGGCTTCCGACATGGGGACGGTGAACGCCAACGATTATGGATTGAAGTGGAACTCTGACAGCGGAGTGGAAGGACAAGCTTGAATACCATTTGACCGTGGAGCCGAGCGCACCGGAACAGCGGCGGGATTTTTAGCCAACGTGACAAGTTCGCCGCAGCCGTTGTCGATCAGTATTCAGATGAAAGATCCATTTGGCGCCGTGTTGTGCGGGGATACGATCCTGTTGAAGTACGACCCGCGAAACTCCCCCAGCATGGCAGAGGCCACCCCTGATCCCAAGGCGACCAGGGCGGAGCAAGCAATTGCGACACGGAACCAGATTGCGCAGGGACTCAACCTGGCGCGGATGGAGGGCCAGGAACTGGATCGCGAGCACGACAAGAACCTGTTCCAGGACGATGTAGCGCCGGATGGGCAGGTTGCCTCGATCAGCGCCCAGGGAGTACTGCCCTGCACAAAGAAGCAGTTTGACAACATTGCCTCGTGGGGGTTGACCTCCAATTTTCCAATCGTTGTGCAGCCGGTAAAAAATCCGAATTCGGCGGGGAATGCGGACGCAGGCGGGGAGTTTTCGAATAGTGACGACTCTTCAGGGAGAAAGCCGGAGGCCAGGAAGCCGCGAGAAGAGGAAAGGGCAAAACGGAAGCCTGCGCCGCCGGAACCGCCTATCTATATAGAGGGCGACGACGCAATCATGTTGATTGACGCCTCGAATGGAATCATTGAAACGCGCGAAGGCAAGACCCTGATGCTGGACAAATCAGACCCAATTCTCAACGCTCTGAAGGGACAGGATTTTCCGATCCCGATCCACTACCGGTGCGACCAGGCGGGCAATTGTACGGTCGCCGGCGTCAACACGGGGGTCCACCGCGCGCGGCTGAAGCGGTAGACCGGGCGTCGACAGAAATGGTTTTGGCCTCCCCGATACGGCTGCGGGGGGTTGGCCGTACAATAAGCCTTGAGGTAAAGCTAGTCTCCCAATGTCATTGAATGGTTATCCTTCACGCTCTACGCGGTCACATGGCTTGCGTTCGCTTTTCAGCATGTTTTCCAGCGATCTGGCCATCGATCTGGGCACAGCCAACACCCTGGTCTACGCGGCCGGGAAGGGCATCGTCGTCAACGAGCCCTCGATTGTGGCGATTAACAAGAACACCGGCGAAGTAGAAGCGGTGGGCAAGGAAGCCAAGGATATGCTGGGGCGGACGCCTGGCAATATCGTGGCCATCAAGCCGATGAAAGACGGCGTCATCGCCGACTTTAAAGTCACCGAAAAGATGCTGAATTACTTCATCCAGAAGGCGCACAACCGGAAGATGCTGGTGCATCCGCGCATTGTGATCGGCGTGCCCTCAGAGATTACGCAGGTGGAAAAGCGCGCGGTGGAAGACTCGGCCTACCGGGCCAAGGCGAGCGAAGTCTACCTGGTGGAACAGGCGATGGTGGCCGCGATTGGCGCGGGTTTGCCGATTACCGAGCCGGGCGGCAACATGGTTGTGGACATTGGCGGCGGGACGACCGATATCGCGGTGATCTCTCTGTCGGGCATTGTGTACTCGCGCTCGGTGCGCATGGCCGGCAACCAGATGGACGAGGCCATTACCAACTACCTGAAGCGGAAGTACAACCTGCTGATCGGCGAACGCACGGCCGAGCACATCAAGATCGAGATTGGGTCGGCGTTTCCGATGGACAAGCCTTTATCGATGGAGATCAAGGGGCGCAACCTGATTGAGGGCGTACCCAAGACGATTTCCGTGGACGACAGCGAAATTCGCGAGGCGCTGGGCGAGTGCATTGCGGTGATCATGAATGCGATTCGCGTCGCGCTGGAGCGCACTCCACCTGAGCTCTCGGCCGATATTTCAGATCGCGGCATCGTGCTGACGGGCGGCGGAGCGCTGATCAAGAATCTCGACAAGCGCATTCGCGAGGAAACCGGCCTTCCCGTCTCCGTAGCCGACGATCCGCTCGCCTCCGTGGTACTTGGGACCGGGAAGATGCTTTCCGACTTCCGGCTGCTGCGCAAGATCAAGATCGACTAGGCAGTGGACAGTGCACAGTGCACAGTGGGCAGTGAGCACAAACAAGTTGGCCGCGATCACTGACCACCGTTCACGGCTCACTCTTCACTGAGAGCTATGGAATCGTTCTTCACCCGCTACCGAAACCTGATCGTACTGCTTGCCATTTTGCTGGTGCAGATCGTGGGACTTGCCGTGCAGGTGCGGCGGACCGACGAAGGACGCAGGACGTTCGATCCCAAAGACCCGTCGGGCGTTCGGTTGATCCGGCTTTGGGCAGAAGGACTGGTTGCTCCTCCGGAGCGGGGAATCCAAAGCGCGAAGATGGCGGCGATCAACGTGTGGCAGAGCTATCTTTACCTGCGCCATGTACGCGAACAGAACCAGGAACTGCAGCAGACGATTGACCGGCTGCGCCTGGAGCAGGCTGCGCTGCTTGAAGATGCGCAGCAGGGCGAACGGCTTCAGGCTCTGTTGGATTTCCAGCACAGGTATATTTACACGACGTTGCCCGCGCAAGCGATCGGTTCCAGCGGCAGCGATCAGTCGCGCGTCTTTTATCTGGACAAGGGTTCAGACAATGGCCTGAAGCCGGACATGGCCGTGATTACCGCGGACGGGATTGTGGGCAAGGTACGCGACGTGTTTCAACGCACGGCGCAGGTGCTGATGATCAATGACCAGACCAGCGGCGCGGGCGTGATTCTCGAGACAACCCGCATTCGCGGCATCCTTACCGGGAACGCCTCCGGCCAGCTTGAGATAGTTGGGATTCTTGCCGACGAGCGCATCAAGCCGGGCGAGAAAGTTCTCACCGCGGGAGGCGATCTGGTTTTTCCGCGGGGACTGCCGGTGGGCGAGGTCGAGAAGGTGGTGCGGGATCCGGATCGCGATGCGTTTATCGACGTGATTGTGAAGCCGGCCGCGCATATCGATCGCCTGGACGAGGTGCTGGTGATCACCAATACGCAGCCGCGGTTCTCGCCCGAGCAGCAACAGGATCTGGCAACCAGCGAGTCAGTGGCGGGGGCCGAGGCCGCCGCGATTAAAGATCAGTTGAAGGCCTCGCAGATTATGGCAGAGCGGCTGCCTGGGCTGATTGACCCCAACCTTCCACCGGATCAGCAACCGCTGCTTGACACTTCAGATCCGAATCCGGTGACCCACCCCCCTCAAGCTCTGCGTCCGGACCGCTTCACGCCGGGAGCGGCTCCGGGAACGGTACCTGACTCGGGAAGCAGCGCGGCTGGGGATGAAACGGCCAAGCCCACAACTGCGACGCCGGAGAGGAACCCACAGTAATGTCTTTTCTGGGCGCGAACCTTAGACGCGACATGGAGGTCCGGCGCTATCCGCTGCTGGTCTACGTGCTGGTGCCGCTGTCAGCGCTGGTGCTGCAGGCGTGGCTGCCTCGCGTTGTGGGGCCGTATGACTATTTCGATCTTCCTTTGGTGGTGACGGTCTATTTTGCGCTGGGACGCCGCAATCCAATTCAGGGTACCCTGATGGGCGCGGTGATGGGTCTGTTTGAAGATGCGCTTTCGCAGCATGCCATCGGGGTCAACGGAATTGCAAAGACCGTGGTTGGCTTTATTGCGGCGTCGATAGGTGTGCGGATCGATGTTGAAAACCACACGATTCGGCTGGCACTCAACTTTCTGCTCTCGCTGCTTTCGAGCGCGATTTTTGTTTTCACATTTCGAGTTCTGCTCGGGTTGGATCTGGAATGGCAGTGGTTCACTGAGCTGCTCAGGGCCATTGGCAACTCGCTGATCGCGATGGTGCTGTTTCCCCTGCTGGACCGTCTGCAAATCAGGGAATGATTAAGAACAGGGAATAGGGAACAGGGAATAGATTGTGAGCTTGGAGTATGAACTTGATTGCGTCAGGGCGTTGAGAGTAGCAATAATCGAAGGCTTAGAGGCATGGTTTCAATTACCAATAAACGCGGGGAGAAGCTTTCAGCGCTGAAGTTGACGGTGGTGCAGTACGGCATTCTTCTGGTGATGCTGGTGCTGACCGCGCAACTGTGGCGGCTGCAGGTGCTGGGCGCGCAGAACTTTCGCACGCTTGCCGAGCAGAACCGCATCCGCAAGGTGCCGATTCTTGCGCCGCGCGGCAAGCTCTTCGACCGAGAAAATCGCCTTGTTGTGGACAATTATCCTTCGGTTTCGTGCTTCCTGGTCCGGGAACAGAACCGCAATGTGGATGCAGACCTGCCGCTGATTGCGCGCGGCCTGAATCTGGATCTGGATCAACTGACGGCGACACTGCACCGTTACCGCGCTGCGCCCGGCTATCAGCCCATCCCGATCAAGCAGGACATTACAGCCGACGAGCAGGCGTTTATCGAGGCTCACCGCAATGAGCTTCCGGAACTGGAGACGATTGACGAGGAGCGGCGGCTTTATCCGCGCGACGGTTTTGCAGCTCACTTGATCGGCTATGTGGGCGAGGTGAGCGAAGAGGACTTGAACAATCCGCGCTTTGCGTACTATGAGCCGGGCGACGTGGTGGGCAAGGCAGGCGTCGAGGAGACATACGACCAGTTGCTGCGGGGCCAGGACGGTTCGCGCGAAGTGATTGTGGACAGCCACGGCCGCGAGGTGGGCTACCTGGGGATTCAACATGCGATTCCGGGACAGGATCTGAAACTGACGATCGACAATGATTTGCAGAAGGCCGCGGAGCTGGCGCTGGGCGATCGCAACGGCGCGATTGTGGCCATGGATCCGCGCAACGGCGAAATTCTGGCGATGGTGTCGCGTCCCAGCTTCGATCCCAACGCCTTCGCGGTGAAGATCAACCGCACGGACTGGAACAAATTGATCGAGGATCCGGATCATCCGCTGATGAACAAGGCTATCCAGGCGCAACTGGCGCCGGGATCGACCTTCAAGATTCTGATGGCGGTGGCCGGACTGCAGGAAGGGATTGCGCAGGACCTTCATGTTTTCTGCAACGGGGGCGGCACCTTCTACGGACACTTCTTCGCCTGCGACCGGCACCACGGCAGCGTGGATATCCAAAATGCGATCCCTTACTCCTGCGACACATTTTTTTACACTCTTGCAGATAAGCTGGGCATTGACCGCATCGATAAATATGCGACGGAGTTCGGATTCGGCCAGAAGACCGGCGTGGACCTTCCTGGTGAACAGGCCGGTCTGATGCCCTCGGCACAGTGGGCGATGAAGGACTACCACCGCAAGTGGTATGCCGGCGAAACCATCTCAGTAGGCATCGGCCAGGGCGCGGTTCAGGCGACGCCGCTTCAACTGGCAAGGATCATCGGCGGGATCGCGTCGAATGGACACATGGTTCGGCCGCACGTGGTGTTTCCGGATCAATTGTCTGCGGAGTTTCGCAAGGGGCTCGAGGAAAGCTTTCCGGGAAGCGGCGTGAAGGATATCCCTTTAGACCCGAATACGTGGATGACTGTCACCGATGGCATGGCCCAGGTAACGGAACCCGGCGAATTCCATACGGCCAGTTCTGCGCATCTAGAGGGCATCGACTTCGCTGGCAAGACGGGAACGGCTGAGGTAGTCGGGCACGATGCCCAGGGGCACGAGCTAAAGGGCGAGCAGTTTGTGCCGAATGTCTGGTTTGTTGGCGTGACGCCCCGGCGCAACCCGGAACTTGTGGTTGCGGTTCTGTGGCAGCATGGAGGATTCAGCGGCTACCCAGCGCGAATTGGCGCCCAGGTTGTTTCAGCATATGTTGAAAAACAGCGGCGGCTGGCACACAACCTGGTACCGCAGAAAGCGGCCGCACCGGTGGAGATGGGCGCGGTGTGGACCGCTCCCGAAACTGAAGGTAAGGGGAACAATCAGAGAGGCGACGGGGCCCGGATACAGGCGGGCACATTCTTTGTGAAAGACGGGCAGATTGTGGCGCCTGCCAAGGCGGGAGCACCTTCAGCCGCGCGGCGCTCCGCAACCAAATCCGGACAGGAAGTGGCGCGGCTGGCGGGCGCACATGCTGCGGGTTCCGGGAGAAATCCATGAGCCCCAGGCTGAGGATTTTCAGCTTTCGCGAGTTTGATTGGGCGCTGCTGAGCATGGTACTGGTGCTTTGCACGCTCTCTGTTTTTGAAATCTATTCGGCCACGCTGCACACGAAGTATGTAGGCTTCCACACCAAGCAGTTGCTCTGGATCGTGGGCGGCCTGGTGGTGATGTTTGTGTTTTCAAAGATTGATTATCACCGCTTGATTGATTGGGCTCCCTGGGCCTACGGCGTCTTCCTGGTGGCGCTCGCGGCGGTCCTGGTTCCGGGAATTGGGCACAAAGCGCTGGGAGCACGGCGCTGGATCAAGCTTGGGCCCATGCTTTTTCAGCCATCGGAATGGATGAAGTTGATCCTGATCCTGGTTGTGGCTCGCTACTTTGCCAACCTGGGGGGGCGAAGCCTGACCTGGAGGGATATTTTCAAAGCATTCGTTCTGGTTGGCATCCCGATGCTGCTGGTACTGAGGGAGACGGACATGGGGACGGCTTTAACCTATGCGCCGATTTTGATTGCAGGTTTGTTCTTTGGTGGAATCAACGTTCGCCAGTCCATCATTCTGGCTACGGCCTGCGTTGTTCTGGTTGCCGGGGCCTGGACCAGCGGTAAGATTTTGAAGCCCTATCAGCAGGCCCGGTTGACCAGCTTTGTAAACCCGAGCAACGATCCGCGCGGGGCCGGATACCAACTGCTGCAATCGGAGATTGCGGTGGGAGCCGGGGGCGTGTGGGGCCAGGGGACCGAGAAGGGCACCCAGACGCAGGGGAATTTTCTGCCCATCCCTCATGCGGACTTCATATTTGCCGCATTCAGCGAGGAGCATGGCTTTGTGGGCGCGCTTTTGGTGCTGCTGCTATACTTCTCCATATTGATGCGTTTGATTCAGAACGCACAAACAGCCGCGGACCTGTCCGGATCCCTCATTATCATGGGAGTAGTGGCTGTGTTGACCTTTCAGATTCTGGTCAACGTCGGAATGGTCATCGGCTTTATGCCAGTCACCGGAATTCCTTTACCGTTAATGAGTTACGGAGGATCTTCGGTGCTGTTCACGTTTCTGGCGCTGGGTACGGCAATGAATGTCCGTATGCGCCGGTTCGTAAACTAAGGCGTGCCGGCTTTGACGGCCGGACGCCGAATTTTAAGTTTTCCTTTTGCGCCTGACCGGAAGCATTGGAAGCGCAAGAGCATTTGTTTCAAGCATTTCGCCGGCAAGGTCCGGATGGACCGCGCCCGGCAGGACAAGGGTTCATGAGCACGCAGAGACAGGCAAGCCTCTCCACCCCATCGACGAAGACAAATCGCCAGGGACACCGGAACGGCTTGCGGCCAACAGGTTGCATGGAAGGCGAGGATGGCCTGGAGCTTTCAAGCTCCGGTTTACTTGTCTCCGCTTTACTTGTCTCCGCTTTTTCAGCGCAGATTGACCATGCAGGCTCCAGCGGTGGAACGGCCCCAAGGGGACTCCACCGTAAATTGACTTCGACAGACTCTCTGCAATTGGATGACCGCAACACTCGACTGATCCGGCTTGTTTCTTTGAACATCCGCCGTGGTTCGCCGCCCGCAAGGGCAGGTCACCGGGCGACAGCCGTCACGTTAAAGTCTTTCGGGTCATCCTTTCCGCCCATCCCCTTTTCTTCCGGATTTGCGCGTTTCCATCTCTCCTTGCCGCGGGTACCGGCAGCCTTAAGGCGCCGGTCGGAAAGGTACGATGGCAAAAGAGATATGTATTTCCAGCACGCCGCATGAGACGCGGCTTGCAATTCTTGAAGACGATCAACTCGCGGAAATCTACTACGAACGCGAAAACGAGTACACCCTAGCGGGTTCCATTTACAACGGGCGGGTTACGCGGGTTTTGCCCGGCATGCAGTCAGCGTTTGTAGACCTTGGTCTCGAGCGCGACGCATTCCTTTATGTAACCGACTTTATGGAGCTCGAGGACTCGGAAGAGACCGACGAGTTGGAAAAGGCTGCCGCCAGCGGCGCCAACCAGCCTCCGCGCGAAGTCCGTCATCAAAATGGCGGCGGCAGGCAGGAAGAACGTCAGGGCCGCCAGGGACAAAGACAGGAAGAAGGGCCGGACCGCGGGCCAAGCGGTCGGGGGCGAATCGATCGGGGTCCGGCGGAAGAAGCTCAAGCGCCAACGCCCAGCGTGAGCGCTCCGGCTTCAGAGCCGGCCGAGAGTTCCGAATCGGCTGGAGACGGCCAGGATGATTCCGGGGCGACGGGTTCGCGCCGCTGGCGCGGACGCCGGCATCGCCGTGGCGGGCGAGGCCAGGCAGGCCAGGCCGATGAGCGCTCGGAATCGGGACAGACACTCGAAATTACAGCAGAGCCCAGCGGTGAAACCGAGGTAGCTCCTGAAATTCAGGCCGCCGCGGGTCACGGAGGCGAGAGGACTTCGCGCTGGCAGGACACTGCGCCTCGCGCACCCCGTGAGAGTTCGTCAACGCCGGTTCCGTTTGTGATGCCGGGCGAGTCCCTTTCAAAGTACGGCGGCACCTCGGCGGAGGAAGCTGAAAAGGCTGCGCCCGCAGTGGCCGCTCCGGTCCGGCCAAGCGGCTTTTCGAGGCCGTCGACGCTGATTGAGGCGCCTCTGGAGTGGGACGGCAGCGGTCTGCTTCCGGGCGAATCGATCTCAAGGCATCGTGCGCACGAAGCGGAGCCTGCGGCCGAACCGATCGAGGCTGCTTCGGCCGCATCTCCGGATCAAATTGAGGAAGACGAATTCTTTGACGAACGCGAAAAGTTCGACGCGGAGACTCAAGTAGCTGCGCCGGAGTTCGAGGCTGGCCAGCGGGAAGAAGTGGCGGCAGAGTTCGAAGAAGAGGAGATGGAGTCTGTCGAGACCACGGCAGTGGCTGAGACGCACGAGGATGCGGCAGCCGAAGCGGCGAGCGACGAGGCCTCGGAAACTGAAACGGATGCTGAAGCCTCCCATCGGATCGACCCGGCAGGCCCCACGGGCTTTCGCCTCTTTGGCTTTGGGAAGAAGAAGGATGAGGCGGCCGAGACAAAACCGGGCGGCGGTTCCATGCCTTCGATTTCGTCGTACGCGCCGGGCAGCGGCCATATTGAAGAGGAAGTAATCGAAGGGGAAGAGTTAGAAGTTTCCGCCCATCCTCGCCGGCACAAGGCCGATGAGCATGACCTGGACGACTACGAAGAGGAGACACTTCCGCCTTCAATGCGCACAGGCGAGCTGGGCGAGATGCTGCAAGAAGCGCACCTTGACCACCGCATCCAGTTGAACTTTGACGAAAAGAACGGCGAAGACGAGTCATTCGACGAGGACGACGATGAGGCAACGGCAGAAGGTCAGCCTTCCACAGGTGAAGCTCATGAAGCCGGCGGCCAAAGGGGCCGCGATCGCGGGGCTCGCGGAGGACGGCGTGGACGTAGCACGCCGGGCGCGCCACCCGACCGTGGCAACCGCAGAGGAGGCCCCTCGCGACGCTCGATGCAGACTTCGGACCTGCCGATTATTAGTGACCTTCTAAAGCCCGGCCAGGAGATTCTGGTCCAGATTGCCAAGGAGCCTATCGCCAAGAAGGGCGCGCGGATTACTTCGCACATCGCGCTGCCGGGACGGTTCCTGGTGTTTATGCCGACGGTGACGCATATCGGGGTGAGCCGCAAAATTGCCTCGGAAGAAGAGCGGCACAGGCTGAAACGGATCCTGGTACACGAACGCGGCGAAGCGTCCGGTGGATTTATTGTGAGGACCGCGGCCGAGGGTGCTTCAGAAGATGAACTCCGCGCCGATCTTCGCTTCCTGATCCATTTGTGGAACGAGATCAAGCAGCGGTCGGATACTTCGAAGTCGCCGGCGTTGATCTACCACGATCTCTCGCTGATCGAGCGCATTCTGCGCGACCAGGTGAGCTCGAACTTCTCGAACATCTGGGTGGATTCGGAGGCGGATTACGAGCGCATTGTGCGGTTCCTCAACCGCTTCTCTCCGACGCTTGTTCGGCGCGTGAAGCTCTACACCAAAGAGACGCCGCTGTTTGAGCACTTCGGCATTCAGGATGAGATTTCGAAGGCCCTGCGGTCGAAGGTGTGGCTGAAGAGCGGCGGCTCGATCGTGATCAACCAGACGGAAGCGCTTGTGGCCATCGACATCAATACCGGGAAATATGTCGGGAAGTCGGCGCGGCTGGAAGACACGATTGTGAAGACGAACCTGGACGCGGTTCCGGAGATTGTGCGCCAAATCCGGCTGCGCGATCTGGGCGGGATCATCGTGATCGACTTCATCGATATGGATGAGCGGAAGAACCGGTACAAGGTTCTGGCGGCCCTGGAAGAAGCGCTCAAGGCCGACCGCGCTCCGACCAAGGTTCTACAGTTTAACGACTTTGGTTTAGTCGCGATCACCCGCAAGCGCGTCAAGCAATCTTTGGAGCGGACACTTTCAGTTCCCTGCCCGACCTGCCAGGCGACCGGCATGGTGAAGAGCCCGACGACGGTTTGCAACGAAATCTACACGGAACTGCGCAAGATGAAGAAGCACTTCGAAGGCGCGGACATTCTGCTCCGGGTGAACCCAGAAACCGTAAAGGTTCTCAAGTCAAACAACGCCAGCTGGCTTGTGGAGTTTGAGGAGCTGACGGGCAAGAACATTCTGGTGAAGAGCGACGCGACGCTTCATCCGGAGCAGTTCGACGTGCAGGGATAAGAGCAAACGGAGGAAGACACGAAGGCCGGGGCCGAGCTCCGGCCTTCAGTGTTTCTGCTCGCGACGCCGCAACCTTCTGGCTCTTTTTGGTGTCTAAACTAATGCCGGTCGCACTTTACCGGAATTAACTTAAGTCAATTCTTTGCATGAGGTATCACTATGTCTTTCCCCCGTTTGTTGTCACTGATGCAGCGTGTCAGTTTCCTTGGATTTTTGGCGGTTCTCGTCACGGGTTTTGCGGTTGCGCAGTCGTCTCCGTCCCAAAGTGAACAGAGTTCAGCGGGGTATTCCTCCTCGAATAATCCAACCCTGGTGCAGATCGCAGATTCCGTAGCTCCGGAGGGAATGGGCGCGCTGCCATCGGCGCCAACGCCGGCAGCCTCGGCAGCGGGACAGGATAGCAAGCGTGGATGGAAGCAAAACCTGGTGAGCAAATACGCGATTGAGCTTGGCGGCGGCTTCGACGCACCCACGGACAAGACCTACATCACCTGGGGCGGACTGTTTACCCTTGGGCGGCGGCATCAACTTTTCAAAGCGATTCGCGCTGCTAGCCGAGTACCAGTTCATTGACAACAAGCTGCCCGGCGCGTTGATTGCCGAGACGGGCGCCACGGGCGGCCACGCGCACATCTGGTCGTTGACGCTGGACCCGGTGGTGAGTCTGTTTCCAAAGTCCAGCAACGACTTTTACGTCACGGGCGGCGGCGGGTTTTATCGCAAGGTGACGAGCTTTACCGATCCGGAAGAGACCGAGTATTGCGATTACTACTACGGCTACTGCGGCATCGGTACGGTGAACGCCGTGGTGGGCCACTTCTCGTCCAACCAGGGCGGCTTCAATATCGGCGCGGGATACCAGCACCGGATGGGCGGCATGTACCAGGACAGCAAGATGAAGCTGTTTGTGGAGGTGCGTTACGTGGACGTGCTGACGCCGGCCGTGAACCGATACGCAGCCGAATGGGCTGGGAACGACGAGTGTCGGGGCGGGCACGAAATTGATTCCGTATCGGTCGGCATTCGCTGGTAAGTCAAGGCAGAGCGGCGAGGCGCACTCTTTCGCGGTGAAATCACAAGGGAGCGGTTGGTTCCTGTTACGGCAGGGACATGAACAACCGGCGAGAATTTCCCGTGACGCAGACACTGAGCGCGACTCCTGATCCCCAGAGCATTTCAGCGTGTAAGGCTGAGCGAGTCGTCTATTTCGGCGTTCAACTAGAAACCGTATTATCCCGGCAAACTGAGCGAGCACGCCATGTGGGCCTGTTTCAGGACAACTCTCTGTCTGACGTCGGCCATGTTTTTGGCCGGATGCGGCGGCGCAACTTTTCGCTCAACCGTACAGCAGCCCAAGAATCCTGTTTCCGCACCACCAACCAACCCACCGCCTGTGGCAAGCCAGGCTGGGGCTCTGACCATCTCTCCGCAATATGCAGCTCTGGGTGAAGGACAGTCACTGAGCTTTTCGGTGACGGGAGCAGGCGACGCCGCAGTTGAGTGGCTGGTCAATGGGGTGGCAGGCGGAGCGCAGACGACGGGGACAGTGAGCAGTGGCGGGAATTACACGGCGCCGGCGAGTGTAACGCAGAGCGAGAACATAACGGTAACGGTAGCCCTGGCCGCATCGCCCAAACAAAACTACGCCATAGCAGTGGTGTCGATCATCGCCCCCGGACAAGTGACGTGCCCATCTGAACTTGGGAACCCGCAGGTCGCGCAATACTCGCTTTACCTTCCTGCTCCGGGAAAGATGGGTGTGCAGTTCGGGACCACCCCTGCTTACGGCCTTGGCACGTGGCAGCTTTCAACGCCTTCAGCGAATGGCGGAGAAGTGCAGATTTATGTCGCCGGCATGCGGGGCCAGACGCTTTATCACATGCGAGCGCAGGCGACGCTGAGCGACGGCGCCACCTATACCGACGCAGACCATACCTGCACGACGGGTGTGCCTCCGCTGACCTCAGCCGTCAATGTTTCGACGACGTCTGGAGCAACACCGCAACCGGGCATCGAAATGTTTAATACGCTTCTGCCCGCAGGGGACACCCAGGTCTTCGCCACCGATCTGAGCGGCAACGTGATTTGGACCTATGCCTATCCTCATACGGCTGCCGACCTGATTCAGGGCGTTCAATTGTTGCCCAACAGCAACCTGCTGATGGTGGTTTCTTACCTGTCGTCTCTAACCGCGGCGCAAAGTTCCGGCGTGATCAACGAGATCCGGGAGATCGATCTCGCGGGAGACACGGTGAACAGCCTCAACATGGACACGTTGAACCAGAAGCTGGCTGCGGGGAACTTTCGCGATGCAGAGGGCAATCTCTATCAACTGGAAGCTTTCATCACGACGTGCTTCCGCTGCCAAACGCGCACCTGGTAGTGCTGGCGACCTATACCAGAAAGTTCAATAACCTGTCGGGGATTACGGGACCGACCAACGTGATCGGCGATGCGCTGGTGGACGTGGACCAGAACTTCAATCCCGACTGGGTTTGGAACACGTTCGATCACCTGGACATCAACCGGCGCCCGATGAACTTTCCGGACTGGACGCACTCGAACGGCATGCTGTATTCGAGCGACGACCACAATTTACTGCTCTCAATGCGCCATCAGAATTGGGTCATCAAAATCAACTTTCTTGACGGCGCGGGATCGGGCGATGTGATGTGGCGCCTCGGCGAGGGGGGCGACTTCAAACTGGTGGGCGCCACCGATCCCACTGACTGGTTCTATGCGCAACACGGGATGGGCTACTTTACGCCGAATACCACGGGCGTTTTCCGCATCGGCTTGATGGACAATGGGAACGACCGCATGTTCCCCAGCGGACCGGTGCTGTGCTTGCCGTATAGGCCGACAACGGCGCAGTGTTACTCAACCATGCCGCTGCTGGAAATCAACGAGGCCAGCATGACGGCAACCATGATCACGCATTACCAGCCGCCGGCAGCATACTTCAGCTTTTTCGGAGGCAACGCCGAACAGCTGGCCAACAACGACGTTGAAGTGGATTTCTGCGCGCCGGTGAAAGGGGCCATCGTGCAGGAACTTAATCCGCAGAGCTCGCAGGTTGAGTGGCAGGCAACGACACCGGGCGCCGACCAGTTCCATGTCTATCGGCTGCCAAGTTTGTATCCTGGCGTCCAGTGGTAGGGAGCCCGCATCGCTAGAGGATACCCATGGCCCTGAGGCGTACGAGGCCGCCGGCGAGCACGCCGATCGGAGTCAAAGCCACGAGCGTGAGCTGATACCAGACTGGCTGCTTGCCTTTGGATTGGAGCGCGCTGAGCGCGGCGAGGGCGAGCACGATGATTCCCAGCGCCAGCACGTGAAAGAGCGGGTTTGCGGCGGCCAGCAAGGCCGTGACATAGCCGCCGGCGGCCGCGGCGAGGAACGAGTATCCCAGGTTGACAAAGATGTAGCCGGGCTGCGGCTTGTCTTGTTCGCCGACCCAGCTGGGCGTTAGCCAGGCCAGCAGTGCCGTGAGTACGGCTACCAGAACGGCCATGGTGACGAACCCTGCCGCAAGCGCGAGGAATGCATGAAGAGCTACCACGGCTTTCTTTCCTCCTGGGTCGGAGAGCCGACATCGCCGCGTTCGATGCGCTCAAGGAATGCGCGCGCCAGCTTGCGTTCGCCGGGGTGGCTTTCGCCGTGCATGGTGCAGAGGTCGAGGAATTCGTCGCAGAGCGCATTGCGCTCTTCCAACTGCGCGAAGATAGACTGCAGAGCGACGGCAAGCTCTCGTAGACGCGCTGCCTCGGGCCAGGGGTCTTCGTCTTCATCGTTGAGATTTTCAGAGAAGAGCCCCTTGCGCCCGCGCGCACACTCGTCGAGGCAAGCCAGCAGTTGCTCGGTGAAGGCGCGGGCCAGCGATTGCATTTCGTCGGAATTGGCTTCGTCACGCGGATCGAGATTCATTCGGTGGCTGTCATCCTCTGTAGCGTTCGACTAGTTGCCATGCATGGCTGCTTCCACTTCGTCGGCGGTGTGTGGAAGTCTGCGGTCCAGATCGATCAGTTTCCCATCCGTGCCGACGAGGAAGTCGCACTCGATGCGAACCCCAAGCTCTTCTTCGGGAATATAGATGCCGGGCTCGATGGTAAAGACCATCCCTGGCTCGAGCACGGCCGGATAGTGGTCGACGGAGTCATGGACGTCGATGCCCATCATGTGGCCGAGGCCGTGAAGCCAGTATTGGCCGAGGGGCTGGCCATGCAGGTCTTTGCCGTGGGTGTTGATGTAGTTGTAAGCGACGGTGTCGAGCGAGTTGGGGTCTTTGCGGTCGCGGTCGTTGATGGTGGACTTGCCGGAGACGAAAGCGTCGATGGCCGCTTGTTGCGCGCCCAGGACAATGTCGTAGATTTCGCGCTGGCGCGGGGTGAAGCGGCCGTTCGCGGGGACGGTACGGGTGATGTCGGCGGCGTACATTGAATACTCGCAGGCAGCATCGACTACAACGATGTCGCCGTTTTGGATGGTGCGGGAGTTCTCGGCGTAGTGGAGAGTCGTCGAGTTGATGCCGGAGCCGACGATGGGCGCGTAGCTGGCTCGCTCGCAGCCGTTCTCAAGCCAGGCGGCCGTCATTTTGCCGGCGATGGCGCGCTCGGTGACGCCGGGCTTGACGGCACGCATCATCACAAGCTGGCCGACGATCGAGGCATCAGACGCTTTTCTGATCATGCCAAGCTCCCCTGCATCTTTCACCATGCGCAATTGGGCGGTGAGCGTAGTTACGTCGCGGGTGGGTGCGGCTGTTGTTCCGAGTGTGGCGGCCGTGAAGTTTACGAGCGCGCTTGCCTGCGGCGCGGCTGGCTGGGTCCAGATGTTGTAGGCCAGGGTGCGGTCTTTGTCGATGAGCGCGTTCAGAGCGGCGGGCAAGTCCGTCATCGGCTGTACGGCGTCAAAGCCCGTGGTTTCCGTCACTCCCGGCGTTGCGGCATCCAACTTGATGCCGGTGTACTTCTCCATGCGGAGATTGCGGGTGGGGAGGAAGAGGATTTCCTTGTAGACGCTGGGCAAATTTGCCTGCGGGCTCTCGTCGAACACGAGTAACGCGGCGCCGGGCTCGGTCCAACCGGTCAGGTAGTAAAAGTCGGAGTCCTGGCGGTACGGCATGAAGTCGAGCAGCGGCTCCTCGGCCGCGAAGAGCACTGCTACACCGCCGTGGAGTTTGGCGGCCAGCGCAACGCGGCGCGCCCGGTAGGCCTCAGTGGGCTGCTTTTCAAGAGTGCGGGCGGATGGCGCAAGAGATAGGGAACACGTGCAGACGAGGAGGACGAACGAGGCTAAACGCCGCGAAGGATGCATGCAACAAGCCTCAGGCTGCAGGCAGCGGCTGTCAAGCGTTTCCGCGGTTCAGGCTACGGAGGCAAGGGTATTCCTCTGGTTCGCGTCCATGGCGGATTCATTCTTTGCACGGGCGTGGAGGCGTTGAAAATCCTCTGCCGGCATGGGCCGGCCAAAGAGCCAGCCCTGGCCAATCACTCCCAGATGGGCATCGGCAAAGTAGCCGGCTTGCTCGACGGTTTCGACCCCTTCGGCGATGACTGCCAGACTGAGTGCATTCGCCATCGCCAGAATCTGAGGGAGAATCCCCACCGTGACAGAATCGGTTCCGATGGCCTGGGTGAATGCCTTGTCGATCTTGATGGCGTCGACGGAGAGATCGTGCAGATAAGCCAGGCTGGAATAGCCAGTGCCAAAGTCATCGATGTGGACGCGGTGCCCGCGCTGACGCAGACTGCGGATGGTCTCCATGGCAAGTTGTTGCCGGGCGGTGGAGCTTTCCGTGATTTCGATTATGATGCTTCGCGCCGAGACCTTCGCTTTGCAAGAGAGTCGTCCAGCATTTTGAGAAACCCCGGATCGGCCAGGTCCGCGGCGGCCACGTTAACGCTTACATGGAAGCCAGGGGAGTTGCGCAGAGTCTGAGCAAAATCCTTCAAGACGCGGCGGACAACAAACCTGGTGATTTCGCCCACAAAGCCCCGCTCTTCGGCGATGTGAATGAAGACGTCGGGGCCGACGACGTGGCCCTCTTCGTCTGTCCAGCGGGCGAGCGCCTCCGCGCCGACAATCTGTTCAGTAGCCAGGTCCACCAAGGGTTGATAGGCAACCTTCAAGCCGTTACGCCGGATGGCGCGGCGCAGTTGCTGCTCGAGACTCTTGTTGCGCCGGTAGAGGAGGGAGACGGCAAGACCAGTGAAACCGCCAAGCAACCCGAAAAGCCCGACGCATCCAAAGAATCTTGTCCTGTTGGATGCCACAATTTCGGGCAAGGAAGTGAAGGCGGTCGTGCAGTTGAAGAAGCGAATGGAACAGCGGCTCGCGTACAAGTTGTCGCCGATTCGTAGCTTTCCTTCCTCGGTCACCGTGGGCGAGCCCGGCGGGAGCGGGTCGCCGATCAACTGGACGGTCTTCAGTGTCGGAGAGTTGTAACGGTCTCGGCAAAGTGCATCGGGGCCGGCTCAACGTGCATCCGGATGGAAGGCATGAAAACGACAAACGATTCTCCCCGCTGGATGGTAATGGCATTCAGGCCACTGTTCTGGTATTGCGGGAGATTCCTGTAGATCACGGTGCCGTCCTGCTGGATGACATCCGGATCGAATTCTCCGCTTGCCAGGATCGGTTTTCCGAGCGCCGCCGAGCACTCGATCGAGCCGTCTTTTCTCATGCGTCCGGCGTCTTTCAGATACTCCGATTCGAAGATGAGGGCGCGGAAATATCCGATATCGCCGGGCGAGCAGACGCGGTACTGCGAAGCGTCAACGGCGGCCAGCGCTGTCCGCTGCTCTGCCGATGAGGCCTCTCCCTCCGCTATGAGTTGGCTGGCGTAGTCATCAAGATGGACGCCTGTCACCCACACTGTAATTTCGCGCGCCAGAAAGTAGCCGCCAAAGATGCCGCACACAGCCCCACTCAGCGTGGCGGCCAACATTGTAATCAGTCTCTGCTTAAGCGTCGGCACTATCCACCAACTTACCGAGGGAGTAAGTCCGAGGAACTGCCGCAGCCGGCATCTTGTCGACGGACCTATGTCTCTTATCGGTGGGAGGGGGTCCTGGCTTTAGCGCATTATTAGAGTTCTATAGGAAAGATTGGGACTCGACCTTGAGAAATTGCCAAGAAACCGAACGGGGAGCCTGGAAGCGCATTGCAACGGTCAATTTTCACCGTTTGGGCCCTAATCCCCATTGAATTTCCGGGGAAATTCGCCTATGCTAAGGATGCAGACGAATTTGTCCGTCAAGAAACTACCGTGTACGCACCGGATGGCGGAGAGATGAGTGGGCTCATAGCCCACTTTTTATTTGCGGCAAATTCGGCGGGGGAAACACCCCGAGGATAGCCGCTAAGTGTCGGCAAGGAAAAGGGTTCTCCGACGAGCGGTTTGGGCTCGCCTGAGGCATGGGAACGATGGCAGTCAAGCTGGACGAAATCCGATCGGCGGCAGCACGGGTGGCCGCTTCGCATGGGCTGGACTTGGTGGACCTGGAGTTCATTGGGCCTGCGAAAGAGCGCACACTGCGGATTTATCTGGAAAAAGACGCCGAGGGTCGGGCAAAGCTGAAGGCGGCCATCGCTGAAGGAATGGAAGGGCTGCCAGAGCGGCTGGTAGAAGGGTCGCTGAGCGTGGAGCAGTTGTCGGGCGTAACGCATGAGGATTGCGCCGCTTTCAGCCGCGATTTTGGCGTGCTGCTGGATGTGGAAGATCTGGTTCCGGGAGCGGAATATACGCTGGAAGCCAGTTCGCCGGGTTTGGATCGCAAGCTGAGCCGGGCGGAGGATTTTGAGCGGTTTGAAGGTTGTCTGGTAAAGGTGCAAACCTTTGAGGCAATCCGCAACAACAGGCACTGGCAGGGACGGCTGATGGCGAGCGCGGAAGCCGGTGCGGGAAAGACAATCACGCTTGACCTGAATGCGGTGAAGCAGAACAGCAAGAGCAGGAAGACCGGCGTCAGCACTGTTGAAATCGCCTTGGGGAACATCGAGAAGGCGCAGTTGGTGCCGGAGATTTGAAGGGACAGCTACCAGCCTTCAGCTTCTAGCTTTCAGCTCGACAGTCGGCAGGTTGAGGTTTGTAAAGATCCAGCCTTACCGCATAAACAACTGAACCGATCGGGGCGAGATGGATTGACCCGGCCGCAAACGATCAAAGAGTCAACAAGAGAATCATCAAAGAGAGTAAGCAAAGTATGGCCACCAGCGTTTTGTATCAAAGCATCGAGCTTCTGAGCCAGGAAAAGGGCATTGACCCCGCCATTGTTGTGGGCGCGGTAGAAGAGGCCATTGCCCTGGCGACGCGCAAGTTCTACAAGACCCAGGAGAACATGCGCGGGGAGCTCAACAAAGAGACGGGCGAGATTACGGCTTACATCTACAAGACGGTTGTGGCGGACGCAGAGCAAGTGGAAGATCCGCTGAACCAGATCACGCTGGAAGAGGCCAATGAGCTGGCGCCCGGCGTTGAGGTCGGCTCTGAGATTCGCATGTATCGCGACACCAGCCCTCTGGGCCGGATCGCAGCGCAACTGGCCAAGCAGGTCATCTTCCAGAAGGTGCGCGAGGCAGAGCGCGACACGGTTTTCCAGGAATACGCGCACCGCGAAAAAGAAGTGCTGAACGCGACGGTGAAGCGGATCGAGGGTCAGGACGTGATCTACGACCTGGGCAAGGCGGAAGCGCGCTGCCCGAAGCGCGAACAATCGCGTCTGGAGCAGTTCTCGATTGGCGAGCGTGTCCGCGTAGTGCTGCTGAAGGTGGATCGCGCAGCGAAGGGACCGCAGGTGATCGTCTCCAGGGCCGCGCCGGAACTGGTGTCGAATCTGTTTCAGTCTGAGGTTCCGGAGATCTACGACAACACTGTGGTGATTCGCGCGATTGCGCGCGAGGCGGGCGAGCGGACCAAGATCGCTGTCCAGAGCCGCGACAAGGATGTGGACCCGGTGGGCGCGTGCGTGGGCATGAAGGGCATGCGCGTGCAGTCGATTATCCGCGAGCTGCGCGGCGAAAAGATCGACATCATTGAATACAGCGACGAGATTACGACGTTTGCGGAAAAGGCGCTGCAGCCGGCCAAGGTAAGCCGTGTCTCGATCACCGACCTGACTGAAAAGCAGCTGGAAGTGATTGTGGACGATACGCAGCTTTCGCTGGCGATCGGCAAGAAGGGGCAGAATGTCCGGCTGGCTGCCAAGCTGCTGGGCTGGAAGATCGACATCAAGAGCGAAGAGGAGAAGCGCCAGGAAGTGGAGCAGCAGATGGGCTCCTTCGGCGGCGGACCCTCGACGCCAATCGAGCAGGTCACGGAGCTGGGCGACGGCATTATTCAAAAGCTGGTGGCTGCCGGCATCACGACCGTGGAAGCACTAGCCGACATGACACCGGAACAGCTTGAGGAGATTCCGGGCATCGGCGAGAAGACGCTGGAGAAGATCTCGGTCGCGGTTCGCCACTACTTTGGACACTTTGAAGAGGGCGAAGCGGGTCACGTACCGGAAGGCGCGGCAACGGAAGAGACGGGCGCTGCGGAAGGAACAGCTGAAACCGCCAAGACCTCTGAAGCCGGCGAAGCAACGGAAGAAGCCGAAGCTGAAAACTCCAAGGAAGTGATCCAGGAAATGGAAGGCGTGGCCGACGCGGAAGCGGAAGCTGAATCCGAGGAAGCCGATCAAGACGAAATCGATGCCATAGGCTCCGGAGTGGTACCAGAGCCGGATGCCGTTGAAACCGACAGCGCAACAGAAGAGCCGACGGCTGAAGAGGACGGCGCGTAAGATGCGCCTAAACCTCCAAAACCGCTTGAATCAACAGGGCAGTTTGAAAAACATCCATTGCAACGAGGCAGCTATGAGCGGCTGAGTGCACTGGAAACAGATTCTGAAAAGAGGCGGATGAGTAAGGTTCGTATCAACGATCTCGCGCGCGAGATGGAAGTCAAAAGCAGGCAGATTCTTGACATTTTGGCGGAACTCGGCCTGGGCGCAGGAAAGACCCACTCCAGTTCACTGGAGTCGGATGAGGCGGAGAAGGTGCGCGCGCAATTTGAGCGTGGAACACGGTCCGCCGGCCATGCGGGCGGAGCTTCGTCGCGCGCTCCCCAGGGCATAACGCCCAAAATCGACCTCTCGCATATCTCCAAGCCGGGCGACGTTCTCAAGGCGATCCTGGCCAAGAAAAAGGAAGACGAAGAGGAGGCGCGGCACGGACATGCGCCCTCCCGGCCGGCGGTTACCACTGCCGCAAAGCCCCCTGCGACGTCAGTAGTCCATGCGGCTCCGCCCGCTGCTCCAGTTGTTGCCGCAGCGCCTCCGGCTGCTGCCCCGGCGCGTCCGGAGCCGCGCAAGATTGTTCCCCAGCCACGTTCGGCGCCGCAGATCATTCCGCAGACTGCGCCTCCCGCCATTGCCACCAAGCCGCCAACGGGCGCGGTAGTCGCCAAGGCCCCTGCTGGCGCCGTTGCCACTCGTCCCGTGGTGGTGGTTGCTCCGCCTCCGGGCACAATTGTCGTGAAGCCGCCCGCGGCACCTGCCAAAGAAGCCGCTGAGAAGCCGACAGCCGCAGTAGTCAAGCCCGCCGTCAAGGCCGCAGTCGCCGCACCTGAAACTCCAGCAGCGGTTGCACCCGCAGCCGATGAGCCGGTTGTTGCCGCGCCGGCCATTGAACCCCCTGCGGTTGCAGCTCCTCAAGCACCTGAACTTCAGGCAGGGCAACCTGCAACGGATACTGCGGTCTCTTCCATTTCCGCCGAGTCCTCCGCCGCGGCCGCCAGCCCCGCCAAGGCCCCGACGCCGCCCGTGCGACGGATGGTGATGCCGCAGACTGGTCCAAGGCCGGTTTACAAGGCCCCGATTTTGCCGCCAGCCTCCACGGAAGTTGGAACGGGGAATCTGGCTCCCGGCGCGGGAATTCAGCGCGGCAAGCCAATCTTCGATCGCCGCCCAACGAGCGGCCCCGGCAGTTATCCGCAGCGCACGCCCGGCGGCCCTTCGGTTCCGGGGCAGTTCCCTGGCGGACCGCGCCCGAAGCATCCGACACGCACACCGATGGGGCCAGGCGGTCCTGGCGGACCAGGCGGACCGGGAGCGCGGCCGGGCTTTGGCGCACGGCCTGGTTTTGGCGGACCACCCCGTCCGGGATTCGGCGCGCGACCCGGCGCAGGCGGAGCAGCGCCAACTGGCGAAGCACCTCGTCCGCAGCGCGCTCCTTCGCGTGGACGCGGCGGACGCCCGCAGTATCCAAAGACCAAAGAAGGCCCGATGAAGGGCTTTGTGCCGCCTCCTCGTTACGGTGGCGTGCAATATGGCGGCGAACCGCTGCCAATTACGCGCGAGATCACTGTAACCGAAGGCATCAGCGTGAAGGACCTGGCGGAGAAGCTTGAAGTCCGCGCCAAGGACCTGATCGCTACGCTGCTTGATGACAGGCGTCTTTGTCACTGTGAACCAGTCTCTTGATGCCGAGATGGTCAAGGACGTTGCCGCCAAGTTCGGTGCGGCTGCCACCGTCATCAGCTACGAAGAAGAGATTGCCAACCAGGCGATCGAAGAGGTTCTCGAAGCGGAAAATACTGGGGAGCTTGAAGTTCCGCGCTCGCCGGTTGTGACCGTGATGGGCCACGTCGATCACGGCAAGACATCGCTGCTGGACGCTATCCGAGAGACGGACGTAGCCGCGGGCGAAGCTGGAGGCATTACTCAGCACATTGGCGCTTACAAGGTGAAGTTTGCCAAGGAAGGCTCACCTGCTTCCGGACGCGAGATCGTGTTCCTGGACACCCCGGGCCACGAAGCATTTACCCGCATGAGAGCGCGCGGGGCCAAGGTCACGGACATTGTGGTGATCGTGGTCGCCGCAGATGACGGCGTGATGCCCCAGACGCTTGAAGCAATTGACCATGCCAAGGCGGCAGGCGTACCCATCATTGTGGCCGTAAACAAGATCGACAAGCCGGAAGCCAACCCCGACCGCGTGAAGAAGCAGCTTGCCGATCGCGGCCTGATTCCTGAAGAATGGGCGGGCGCGGGACAGGAAAGCACGGTGTTTGTTGAGGTTTCGGCGAAGAAGCGCAAGAACCTCGACCTGCTTCTTGAGATGATTTGCCTGGTCTCCGACATTCGCGCTCCCAAGGCGACGCCGGGACGCAAGGCCGTGGGCTCGGTGATTGAAGCCAAGCTCGATCGCGGGCGCGGCGCTGTGGCGACAGTCCTGGTGCAGGATGGAACGCTGCGGCTCAACGACAGCTACATTGTGGGCAACACCTTCGGCAAGGTCCGCGCCATGTTCGACGATCGCGGGCGGGCCATTGAAGAGGCTGGCCCCTCCACACCGGTCGAAGTGCTGGGTCTGGAATCGATGCCTGACTCGGGCGACACGTTCCTGGTGGTGGCTGACCGCGACAAGGCCAAGGGCATTGCCCAGTACCGCAAGATGAAGGAGAGAGACGCTCAGCTGGCCAAGAGCTCGCGTGTTTCTCTTGAGGGATTGGCGGAGCAGATTCGCCAGGCCGGCGTAAAGGACCTGCCGCTGATTATCAAAGGCGACGTGACGGGATCGGTGGAAGTGCTGGCCGACTCGCTGGTAAAGATGTCGACCGAGAAGGTGCGCATCAAGGTCATCCACTCGGGCGTGGGATCGATCACCGAGAGCGATGTGCTGCTGGCAACCGCCTCCAACACCATCATCATCGGCTTCAACGTGCGCCCCGAGCGCAAGGCCGCGGAGTTGGCGCAGCAGGAAGGCATCGAGATTCGCCTGCACTCGATCATCTACGAGTTGCAGGATGAAATCCGCCTGGCGATGATGGGGCTGCTCGATCCGACGTTCAAGGAGAACTACCTTGGCCGCGCGGAAGTGCTCAACATTTTCAGGATTCCCAAGGTGGGCACGATCGCCGGCTGCCGCGTTCAGGATGGAGTGATCCGCCGCGACGCGGAAGTGAAGGTCATGCGCGGAGAAGAACAGATGTTCAAGGGCAAGATCGGCTCACTCAAGCGGTTCAAGGACGATGCCCGGGAAGTAACCAACGGCATGGAGTGCGGCATTGGCCTGGCCGGATTCAGCGATCTGAAGGAAGGCGACCTGATCGAAGCCTTCTCGACAGAAAAGCTGGCCGCCGACCTGGGTGCGCTGACCTCCGCCAAGGCGTAACTCAACTGTTCCACTGAGCCGGTTCGCTTTCCATCCTCCGGAAACGAGCCGGCTCCAAGCAGCCTGATATCGAACAATTCCGCGCACAGCGCTGGATGCCACGATCGCGTGCGCGTTCTCATGGTAAGCTGTTGACCTCATCGCGCGAGGCTCCATCCAATGTCCGATAAGATCGTCGATCTATTTCAATTCCTCGAAAGCAGCCTGGGCATGCACCCGGCCACCGTGGCCGTGAATGCCCTGCTGATCACCCTGGTATTCGCATTTCTTGCCCTTTATCTGATTGTGAAACTGAGAAGGGCACGGAAAATCGTCGCAAAGTTGGCGGAACGTCTAGGGTACGAACCTCCCTACGGAAATGGCGAAGAGATTTTTGAGGAAGAAGCCCAGAAAGAGGTCGTCGAGCGCGACCGGCAGAAGGCAATTGAGCAACTGGAGCAGCACATTGGAGATCTCAAAGCCGAGGGGACGAGCAAGGATGCCAATGTGGCAGCGCTCGAGCAGCGCGGCAAGGGACTTGAGGAGCAACTGCACCAGGCAGCCTTGCGGCACGACGAGGACACTGCGCAAGCTGAGCAACAGGCGCGGACTCACGAGGAATCTGTAAAGCAGTTGCAGGAGCGCCTGCGCGACGTGGAAGCCGAGAGCTATGCCAATGTGGCCTCCGCTGAGCTGCGCGCAAAGGAGTTGGAGGACAAGCTGCATCAGGCTAACCTTTGGAGCGACAAGGTGACCGCGCTGGCTAACGACCAGGCTCAGGCGCATCAGAAAGCCCAAGAGCAGTTCGAACTGCACACACGTGAAATGGAGGCCAATCACATTGCAGATCTGACCGCGTCACAGCGCCGGTCAAAAGATCTGGAAGAACAACTGAAGCGGGCGGGAGCCGAAAACGAGAGAGTTCGAGCGCAGGTTAGCGAGCAGGCGCAGACGCATCAAGTCGCCGTGTCGCAGTTCGAAGAACGCATCCGGCAAATGGAGGCCGAGGGCAATGCTTTTGTAACAGCGCTGGAGCGGCGGGCAAAAGAATTGGAGGAACAACTGCACCAGGCGTTCTTCCAGAATGACCAGCTGGCAGCGCATGCCGAGGAGCAAGCGAAGGCACACCGGGCGGCCGTGGAGCTGCTTGAGCAGCGCATGCGCGGCATGGAAGCCGATAGCAATGCCTATGCAACTTCTCTGCAGCAACGTTCGAAAGATCTTGAGGAACAACTGCAGCGGGCGGCCACGCGGCATGAGAGGGCAGCGGCTGAGGCTGGCGAACAGATCCAGGCCTACCGGCTAACCGTGGAGAGGCTCGAGCAGCGCATGCGCGCGATGGAGGTCGAAGGTGTTTCCGCGATGGGTGCATTGCAACAGCGCGCCAATGAGCTTGAAGATCAACTGCAACGAGCTCATGCGCTGAACGAGCAAGTGACTGCACAGGCCGGCGAGCAGGCGCAAGCGCATCGCGCGAGTGTGGAGCAGCTAGAACAGCACATGCGCGAGATGGAAGCCGGAGGCGCTGCCGCGATGGCAGCGTTTCAGCAGCGCTCACGGGAGCTTGAGGATCGGTTGCAGCGGACCCACGAACTGCATGAGCAGGCTGCGACGCAGGCCGGAGAACAGGCGAACGCACACCGAGAGACCATGGGGCAGCTCGAACAGCGGATACGCGCGATGGAAGCTGAGGGCGGCGCAGCGATGGCCGCACTGCAGGAGCGCTCGCATGAACTTGAAAATCAACTGCGGCGGGCCCACGAACTGCATGAGCAGGCTGCGACGCATGCCGGAGAACAGGCGAACGCACATCGAGAGACCGTGGAGCAGCTCGAACATCGCATGAGAGAGTTGGAAACTGGGGGCGCTGCGACGGTGGCTGCACTGCAGGAACACTCGAACGAGCTTGAGAGCCAGTTGCAACAGGCGCGCGCGCTGCATGAGCAGGTCACGACACAGGCCGGAATACAGGCGCAGGCGCATCGCGAGAACGTGGAGCAGCTGGAACAACGCATGAGGGAGATGGAAGCCGATGGCGTTTCCGCTAGGGCGGCATTGCAACAGCATTCGAAGGAGCTCGATGAACAGTTGCAGCAGGCGAATGCGCGAAGCGAAAGTGAAAAGGCAAGCGCGCGGCAGGAGGCGCTGGAACTGGGCGCTAACGCGGAGCAATTGGAGCTGCGTATCCACGGCCTCGAAGCAGAAAAAGGCGCCATGGAGTCGCATTTGACGACTCTTGAAGCGCAAGTCAAGGAGCTTGAGGAACATCTCAACAAAGCCCCAGGCCAAACGACTGCGGAGAAGGGGAAGGATCCGGCGAGTCTTTCAGAGCAATTCATGCGCCGGGCGGAGTGGATTACAGCCTGCTCGGTGGGCACGATTCTTCCCTACGGATTGGTTGCGGCGGAGGCATATGCTTCGGCGGCGCTGGTTGCGAATCCGCAAAGCACCGATGCGCCGCAGTTGCTGGCTGAGTTGGCGCGAATTCACCGCGCCTATCCTGAAGGATTGCCCTCTGTGGTTGAAGCGTTAGCGACCTTCGACGAAAGGACGGCTGCTTTCTTCGCAGCGAACCTGGCCCGCTCGGCAGACATCGCTGAAGACGAGGCGCAGCGGCGCTACCGGGCCGGCCTGAACCGGTCGGCGTTGCTGGTGGCAAACGTGGCTCTCCAACTTCGCCAGCAGACCGACGCTGAAAATAGCCCTGCCATAGAGAAATTGCAGGAGTTGAGGGATACCCTGCTTGCGCGTCTCGGCATCGACGCCGGGAAGGCAATGGGCGCGGCGAAGTTCCAGTCTCTCTAAGGGCGGATCCACCGGACTCAATCGTCGTGCGTTGAACCCTCTCACAAAAAATATCCGAACACCTCGCCGCCGCGCACCGTCTTAGCGTGTGTACAGAGAGTAGAGTGGCCTTGCGACCGACATGCAATTTCTGTCGGCGGCCAAGGGAGCACGCGCGTTTTGAGCAGCGGCGGAGATGCGGAGTTTACGGCACTGGTCCAGCGCCAATCACGCTTTGTCTTTCGCGTCGCTTATGCCGTGCTGCTCAACTCTCACGATGCGGAAGATGCGGTGCAGGAGACGTTTTTGAAGCTCTATCGCAATGGCGGCTGGCAGCACCTCTTGAACGAGCGCGCATTTTTGGCGCGTGTGGCATGGCGCATCGCGGTCGACCGCCGTTCTCGGCCGCCTATGAGCATTGTGCCGAGAGCCGATTTGGATACGGAGATGGCGGCACTGGACCTGCCGTCGGGCGAACCAGGTCCGGAGCAGACTTTGCTCGCCGCCAATCAGGATGCGGTGATTCACTCGATGATCGATGCGCTGCCTGAGCAGTTGCGTGTACCGCTGGTGCTTTCGGCAGACGATGAACTCAACTCGCGCGAGATCGGGAAGGTGCTCGGCGTTCCGGAGGGCACCGTTCGCACGCGTTTGCAGAGAGCACGCCAATTGCTTCGGCAAAAGCTAAATGCGCTCGATAAGGCCGCACCAGGTATTCGCGCACAGGAGGTTCCCTATGCCTGAACAGGACGAACTCGATCTTCTGGTCCGCTCGGCGCTCTCAAGCTACGGCGATCCTGGACCTGAATCCGACCTTGAGGAGCGGGTTCTTGCCAGGATCGCTTCAGAGGCCACACCCGTTCAAAAACGCGCGTGGCTGCCCTGGGCTATCGCTTTGCCGATTGCTGCGGGGCTCCTTCTTCTGCTCGTTTATTCCAGTTACAGGCGCACTCAACCGTGGATCAGGCATGGGGATCAGGCATCTTTGCAACCGCACTCTCCCACCATCGCTGCCCAACCGAACGTATCAACGGAACCTCGCGTCACCTTGCCGCAGCGTGCCAAGGCTCCGCTTACCCAGCCGAGTCTACGAGTGGCCGCTGTCGCAACCAAAGCTGCGCCGCTGCCTAAACTCGACATGTTCCCCAGCACTCAGCCGCTCACCGCTGAGGAACAGGCGTTAGCCACCTTTGTCGCTCATACTCCCAAATCCGAACTTGAGGCACTTGCCAAGGCGCAGTCACAAGCAGACGCGCCTCTGAGCATCGCCGCCATCAAAATTCAGCCGCTTGACCCGCCAGATAAAGGCGGAAACTAAGGAGAACTCCATGCGCAAATTCACTATCCTTTTCTGCCTGATGCTTCTCGCACTGCCTCTGAGCCAAAATATCTATGCCCAGGACACGCCCAATCTTCTGTCTTCCAAGGCTCCAGACGCGGCAAAACCCGCTGCACTGCCGGTTCATTACTACCACCTTGAGTTTTCGGTCCAGCAAATTAGCCCGGAGGGAAAGCTCGCGCCCCCCAGCACATATACGACCACGGTCAGCACTGACTCTTCCGAACCAATGTCCATCCGAGCCGACTCCAAGGTTCCAATTCTCGCAGGATCCTGGTTAGGGGTCGCAAAAGAAAATCAGCAAGTTAGCTACCAAGATATTGGCGTGCACATTGACGCGCGGGATGCACATGAGACTGGCGGCAAACTTACCTTCAATCTAATCGCGGAGCTCACCACCTTGGCCGCACCTACTAACCCCGACATCCACCAATATGTTATTCGCCAAAACAGGTGGCAGGCCTGGGTCCTTATTCCCGTAGGAAAGCCAACCACTGTCTTCACTTCCGATGACTTCTACAACAAAGGTGGCGTGCAGATCCTGGTTACCGCAACACTACTTCAATAGATGTTGCCTTGCGTCAAAGCCCGAAGGACAGGACTCTTCGGCTCTGTTCATCCCGCGGCTCTCACGGAAGAATAATCCGCGAGGCCGCGGGACACATTCTGTGCTTGTCCTCTGGTGCTACAATTCCAGCGAATTCATGTAAAGCCGCGTCTGGAGAGGATAAGGTCAGAAACAATGAAACTTCGTTATGGTACCGATAGACCCAGCCATATCTTGAGCAAATCGATGAAGGGCTTTGGCGCAGTAATTTGCCTCGCCCTGCTTGCCGCCGCAGCGCCAGCAAAGGCGCAGACCGTCAACCTGTTTCCTGCCGGCTACCAGGCGCAGTGGACTCAGGTTGCGATTCCACCGACACATCCGCCGACCCAGATTCCTCAATGGCACATTGATCCAGCGAAGCGCCAGATTCTTTGCGATGGAAACGGCGGACATGACTGGCTGCGCTTCAACAAGGAGCTGGGCAACTTTACCTTTCACGTGAAGTGGCGTTTTACCCCTGTGCCTGGGCCGCCCAAATACAACAGCGGCGTGTTTTTCAGGAATGATGCGGACGGAAATATCTGGCACCAGGCGCAGACTTCGCCACAGGGCGGCTACATTTTTGGCGTGACGCCTGTGGATGGCAGATTGACCTCATTCAACCTGATCAAGGAGATGAAGGAGAATCGCGTGAAGCCGGCGGGGCAATGGAACGTCTATGACATTCGCTGCGTGGGCGACACCTGCACGCTGGCCGTGAACGGCGAGACCGTGAACACGGTTCACGTCGGCCTTGCAAAGGGCTACATTGGCCTGGAATCCGAAGGTTATCGAATCGAATTCAAGGATTTCAAGGTCAAGGAACTGCACTGAAGGTTGCGGGCGCCCGGCTCTAGAGCGGATAACGTTCCAATTGGATCGCAGCTTTGGCGACGGTGCGGCTCATGGCGACAGCGTTGCCGGGCGTGAAGCGGGCCAGTCGGCGCAGAATTGCCAGTTGCGTGCGCAGCATGTCTCCCTCGCTGCAGGCGGCCAGCACTCGCCTGGCGGCCTGTTCGGCCAGCGCCATCGTATCGCCGGCGAGCAGGCCGGTCATGGCCGCGGCTGCCTCCGCTGAACTCTTGCGGCCGTCGGACAATTTCTGCGCCCGCAGCAGCGCCGATTCCAGGGCATAGATCTGGCTGATGCAATCGGCCAGGTCGGCCATCACTTCCTGCTCATCCGGCAGCGCGGTCATGAATCTTTGGCTGGCAACGCCGGCTGCAAAAAGAGCCATCTTCTTTACCGCTGCAAGAACCGCTGATTCGCGCGCGAGAGGCTCGCCTGAGTCGGATCCGGCATCGAAACTGGGCGGTTCCATCACCTCATCCATCACGCGCTTGATGGCTGCCATCAACGGGAGCTGCCCGTTCATGGCGCGCTTCATCATCCATCCGGTAATGATGAGCCGATTGATTTCGTTGGTCCCTTCGAAGATGCGATTGATACGCGCGTCGCGGTAAGCCCGCTCGGCGGGATACTCCTCCACATAGCCATACCCGCCCATGGTGGCGACAAACTCGTCCGTAACAACACTGAGCATTTCTGAGCCGTAGACCTTCAGAATGGAGCACTCGATTGCATATTCCTCGATCCGCTTCTGGATCTCGCGAGAGGAATGCGCCGGCTGTCCATCGGGTTTGGCCAAGGCTGACTCAATCATGGCGGCTGTGCGGTAGGCCATGCTTTCAGCGGCATAAAGCCGCGTGGCCGAGTCGGAGATCTTGCGCTGGATCAGCCCAAACTCGGAAATCGACTTACCGAAAGCGTGCCGCTCTTTGGCATAGTGAATCATCTGCGCGAGCGCGTATCGAGCACCACCGATGCAGGCTACGCCGAGCTTGAAGCGTCCGACGTTGAGCACGTTGAATGCGATGTGATGTCCTTTGCCCGGTTCGCCGAGCAGGTTTGCGGCGGGAACCTTGCAATCCTGCAGCACGAGGGGGCAGGTGGAAGAGCCGCGAATGCCAAGCTTGTGCTCCTCTGCTCCCACAGTCAGGCCTGGGGTGTCGCGCTCGATGACGAAGGCGGAGAACTGTTCGGTTCCAGTTGCAGCGTCGACGATTTTTGCGAAGACGGTATAGAGGCCGGCGATACCGCAGTTTGTGATCCACTGCTTTTCCCCGTTGAGGGTGTAGAAGGCGCCATCGGGAGAAAGAACGGCGCGGGTGCGGATGTTCATGGCATCGGAGCCGGAGCTGGCCTCAGACAAACCATAGGAACCGATCCACTCGCCGGTGGCGAGCTTGGGCAGGTAGCGCTGCTTCTGCTCCTCGGTGCCGTACCAGACCAGGGGCAGCGCGGCGATGCCAGTGTGAGCGCCAAAGGCCGTGGAAAAACTGGCCAGGACTGAGATGTGGTCGGTGATCAGCGTGGAACTGACCTTGTCGAGGCCCATGCCGCCGTACTCTTCGGGAATGTCAACGGATGCGAAGCCGAGGTCCGCGGCCTTGCGCATGAGGGCAGGCAGAATGCCAGGCTCCTTGGCTTCGATGGCTGCGATGGCCGGCTGAATCTCCTCGCGGGCAAAGCGGGCCGCCGTGGCGGCAATCTGGCGCTGCTCCTCGGTAAAATCTTCCGGCGTGAAGACCTCGGCGGAGGTGCGCGTCTCAAGAAGAAAACTGCCACCGGGGGCTGCAAAAATGGGGGATGCGGTCTGGGTGCTCATCGGGGCTTTCTCCAACTGTGAGATGACAGTACGCCAACAAGATAGAGACGATCAACCCTGGAAAACAGGCCGTGGAAAAGCAGGGCCAGAGGTGCGGGAAGCCCCATGGGCCCTCCAACATGGTTGCCTGCAGGAACCGCAGGGCCCTATGCTGCTTCATCGCATACAATGAAGCTTATCCAGACTTTGGAGGTCGTGCCCTGTTCGCTGCATTCCTGACCCGTCTGATTTCTGTTTCCGGCCCTCTGGGCGCGCTGCCGGCCCAGACTGGCCTGTGGGTGAATTTTGCCTCGCAGAACGGGTTGCGCCATTACCTGAAGATGCAGTACCAGGATCAGACTTTCAAGGGACTTTACCACTGGAATTTTTTTGACGCGGCGGTGCTGCTGCCTTATTTCGCGGTGATGATTGTGCTGGCCCTCTACGGCGTTCATCGCTATACGATGTGCTACCTCTACTACAAGTACAAAAAGAACTACGATCCCAATCCTCCGAAGCAATTCACCGAATTGCCCAGAGTGACGGTGCAACTGCCGATCTTCAACGAGCAGTTTGTGATCGACCGGCTGATTGAAGCTGTTTGCGCGATGGAGTATCCGAAGGACAGGCTCGAGATTCAGGTACTCGACGACTCCACAGACGAGACATGTGAAGTTGCCTCCGGCATTGTGGAGCGCTATGCGGCGCTTGGGCATCCGATTGAGTACATTCACCGCACCAATCGGCATGGGTACAAGGCCGGTGCGCTCGATGCGGGCCTGAAGGTGGCCAAGGGCGAGTTTGTGGCGATTTTCGATGCAGATTTTGTGCCGCCGACCGACTGGCTGATGAAGGTGATCCACCACTTTGCGGAGCCGGGGATCGGGATGGTGCAGACGCGCTGGTCGCACCTGAACCGCAACTACAGCATGCTGACGCAGATTGAGGCCATACTGCTGGATGGGCACTTTGTGATGGAGCATGGGGCGCGCGTGCGCACAGGCGACTTCTTCAACTTCAACGGCACAGCGGGCATGTGGCGCATCCAGGCAATCACCGATGGCGGCGGATGGCAGCACGATACGCTCACCGAAGATACGGATCTGAGTTACCGCTCACAGCTCGCGGGATGGAAGTTCAAGTACTTGCCCGATGTCGAGTGCCCCTCCGAGTTGCCGATCGAAATGACGGCCTTCAAGACCCAGCAGGCGCGCTGGGCAAAGGGACTTATCCAGACCAGCATCAAGGTGCTGCCGAAGGTCTTCCGGTCCGATGTCCCGCGCAGGATCAAGGTCGAGGCGGTCTATCATTTGACGGCCAACATGAGTTATCCGCTGATGGTGATTATGTCGGCAGCGCTGATTCCGGCCATGATCTGCCGGTTCTATCAGGGCTGGTTCCAGATGCTGCTGATTGATGTGCCGCTGTTTACGGCTTCGACGTTTTCGATTGCCGTGTTTTACCTGATGAGCGAGCGCGAGCTGTTCCCGAAGACCTGGAAGAAGACGTTCATCTATCTTCCATTTCTGATGGCCCTGGGCATTGGCCTCACTGTGACGAATACCAAAGCGGTGATGGAGGCACTGTTCGGCATCAAGAGCGCGTTTGTCCGCACGCCGAAGTACCGCGTTGCGAAGAAGGGCGAAAAGTCGCAGGCCGCCAAGTATCGCAAGCGGCTGGTGCTGGCTCCGTGGATTGAGCTGCTGCTGGGCGCTTATTTCTTCCTGGCGATTCTCTATACCTTCTCGAACCAGAATTACTTTACAGCGCCGTTTTTGATTTTGTTCGTGATTGGTTACTGGTACACGGGGTTGATGAGCCTGCTGCAGGGGCGGTTTGAGCGCTGGCGCAGCGGGGGCACGGCCAATACGGATGAGTCGAGCCCCAAGCCATTTCCTGTGGGTGTGTGAGGGCAGATCCCTACGCGCTGCGCCCACTCCGCTACAATAGTTAGAACCCGCCTGCTGCTTTCCAAGACTTGAGTCGTTTGCGTGCTGGGCGCGTCAGACCATTATGCTGGCACAAAACTTACCTGAAGCTCTAACTTTCGACGATGTGCTGCTGGTTCCCGCCTACAGCGACGTGGTGCCCGTTACGGTGAGCACCCAGACCCAGTTGACCCGCGCCATTACGCTGAATACGCCGCTGATCTCGTCGGCCATGGACACGGTGACCGAGTCGCGGATGGCGATTGCCATGGCGCAGCAGGGCGGCATCGGCATTGTGCACCGGAACCTGACGATTGCCGACCAGGCTGGCGAAATCGACAAGGTGAAGCGCTCGGAAAGCGGCATGATTGTGGACCCGGTGACGATAGGCCCGGACCAGATGATTGGCGATGCCCTCGACGTGATGCGGCGCTACAAAATCTCCGGCGTGCCGGTGACGCAAGGCAAGCGGCTGGTGGGCATTTTGACCAACCGCGATCTGCGCTTCGAGACGCGCACCGATATTCCTATCGGCGACGTGATGACGAAGGAAGACCTGATTACTGTTCCCGTGGGCACCACGCTGGAAGAAGCCGAGCGGATACTGCACAAGCATCGCGTGGAAAAGCTGCTGGTGGTCAACGATCAGTACGAGCTCAAGGGACTGATCACGGTCAAGGATATCCAGAAGAAGCTGAAGTATCCGATGGCGAGCAAGGACGGTCAAGGCCGGCTGCGCGTGGGCGGAGCGATTGGCGCGACGGGTGATTTTCTTGAGCGCGCGGCGGAGCTTGTACGCGCACGGGCGGATGTGCTGGCGATCGACTCCGCGCACGGGCACTCTTCGCGGGTGCTTGAGGCGGTGCGCGAAGTTAAAAAGCAGTTTCCAGAGATCGGTTTGCTGGCAGGAAATATCGCCACCTATGAGGGCGCTGTGGCGCTGATGGACGCGGGGGCAGATGCCGTGAAGGTTGGGATTGGGCCGGGGTCGATCTGCACCACGCGGATGGTTACGGGCGCCGGTATGCCGCAGATCACGGCCATTGCCGAGGCTTTTCGCGCATGCAGGGAACGCGGGATTCCGGTGATTGCCGACGGAGGCATCAAGTACTCCGGTGAGATTACGAAGGCGATTGCGGCGGGCGCCAGTTCGGTGATGATCGGCTCACTGTTTGCTGGTGTCGACGAGAGCCCCGGCGAGACGATTCTCTACCAGGGGCGCAGCTTCAAGAGTTATCGCGGCATGGGCTCGCTGACGGCCATGAGCCAGGGGTCGGGTGAGCGGTATTTTCAGAGCACGTCGGATTTGGCGAGCGCCGAGTTGGGCAGCGAGGGCGTGGTGCAGCGCGAGCGTGCGAGCCAAAATCGGCTGGCTAAGTTTGTCCCCGAGGGCATTGAGGGGCGCGTTCCCTACCGGGGGCCGCTTGAATCCATGGTGTTCCAGCTCGTCGGCGGTTTGCGCTCGGGTATGGGCTACCTGGGGTGCGGGACGATTGGCGAACTCCAGGAAAATGCAAAGTTTGTACGCATTTCAGGCGCGGGTCTGCGCGAGAGTCATGTGCATGACGTGATCATCACTCGCGAGGCGCCCAACTATCATGTCGAGTAGCGGGCGCAGCCTCAGGTTCTGGATTCATGTCTGGTGGCCTGTCGCGTTAGGAGTCTGCGTTATCGCGATTGAGTCGACGCCGGAATTCGGCGCCGACCGCACTTCCGGCCCGCTGCGGTGGCTTTTTGAGTCGATCTTTGGGCCCGTGAGCACTGTCGATTGGGACACGATCCATCACCTGATTCGCAAGACAGGGCATTTCACTGGCTATGGGCTGCTTGGACTGGCATGGTTGCGCGCATGGTGGCTGACGCTGCCCCGCTCCATGTTTTTGGTGGACGCTCTGCTTGCACTGCTGGGCACGGCGATGACTGCCAGCTCGGATGAGTTCCACCAGACGTTCCTGCCCAATCGCACCGGGACTCCGTGGGACGTTTTGCTGGATTGCAGCGGCGCGTTGACGATGCAATTGCTGGTTTACGTATTCATGCGACTGTTCAGGCCGAAGCGGCTGGAGCGAAACGCTTAGAGCCGTTTCGTTGCAAGGGTTGCCTTTTGGAGTGGGCGCGGAACCACTGGAGTTTCTCACGCCTCAAGACTTAGTTCTGGATCGTCTCGATCGCAGTGCTGGAGAGAGGTATGGCGGCAGGGAAGACTGGAATAGCCAAGTTGAAGGTATAACTAACCTTCACCTTAACCTGGCAACCCTGACCGTAAGGGTTTGACGAGCATCCGGCGCTAGCCCCAGCTGCCGTTGTACCCGGCCATGTAACGCCAATGTTGCTTGCAAGCAGGCTGATGCCGGGGTGCGGCAGACTCAATATGTAGTTTTGCACGTTGAGAGCCGACGCCTGGCAGCCAAAGCTGCCTGTTCCTTGGCAGGAAGCTGTCCAATCTGAACCCCGGACCTGGGCATAGCGCGCCCCTTGCTGGGTAGCGAAGGCAACAAAACTGCCCGCATAGATCACCAGGCCGAACTCAATGATACCGAAGATCAACGTGAAGAAGATTCCGGTCGCAAGGGCGAATTCCACCAATTCGGCGGCTCTTTCATCCCTGACCAGGCTCTTCAATCTCCGCATCTTGATCCTCCAGCAAACTTTTGATAGCGTCTATTCAATCCCCGCTTGGGTGCCATGGATAATTCTCTTAATTACCACGTATGGTGGCAGAGCCGTACAAAGTGAGGGAGCTTGGGATGCCCGGCCAGGGCCCCAGCGTCTTGTAGACTGCCGAGGTTGAGACCGTGACCCGATGCACCACATTGCTGCCTCGAGTATTGTTTGCCACGCACGACGGTGTAGTGGCGCATTGCGCGGAGTAGGAACTACCATCGCTGCATTCACAGCCCCAGGTTGGCGGCGACACGGTCAGGTTCGCGGCATTCGGAGCGCTTTGCTGGGCTGCCGCCGTGATCCCGGACGTATTACTGGGGTTCAGCGATCCGTATTCCGCTCCAGCATGAGCGGCGTTCTGCACCTCAATGCCCACATAACCCGCGCGGCCAATATCGACCGCCCCAATCAGGAGCGCCGTCAGAATTGGAGTTATAAGGGCCAACTCGACGAGGGCCGAACCATGATTAGTGCAGCAGAGGATGCGTAGGCGCTTTAGCATTTTCATCACCTACTCCGCCAGCGCTATGGTTGCTGATCCATTGCCAGCACCGCTGCCACCGCCGGGGCAAACGCCGCCCGGCATTAAGGAGCAACTAAGGGTTATGGCTGAGTTCATCATCACCGATTTCGCAACAATCATGCCGTACCCGGCCGCAGAGCTGCCGCCATTCAGAGTGAGCTGCGCGCCAGGAAGATAGACCCCACCTTTCCAGTTCGAATTGGAGCCCGAGTCCAGATTCATCTGGCTGGTATTGGTTGCAGGCTGCCAGATCACCAACCCGGCTGTAGGACCAGTTGAAGGTGCGCTTAGATTTATGGTCGAGGCGCTATTCATATTGAACTGCCCGCTCGCCATATATATGGTTACGCCGGTTCCATTGATCGTCACGCCGCCTACATTGACGCCGCCTCCAAAGTAGTAGATCCCGGGGCTGAGAGTTACGGTATACCCACTTCCGTTGAAATTGAGGCCGCTCGAGTAGTAACCAGGCTGCAACGTAGTGTTGCCTCCGACTGGATTACAGCAGGTGGATGAAACGGCCGGCTGCGTTGGCGCCGAAAGGGTGCCGGCCGTGATTTCGGCTTGGAAGGGATCTGGCATCGTCGGCGCGCCTGTAGTCGGCGTGGGAGTATAAGACCCGCCGTTATCGGTGACGGTTCCGTGAACTGTATAGGAGCCGACGTTCACTGTGGCACCGCCGTTCTCCATCACCGCGGGCGTCCCATTCGAATTGACGTTGACGCCGCAACTTGAACCGACGCCATCTTGGATGCTGGCGCCCGAGTTAAGTGTCAAGGTTTGGCCGGAGGTCCCCGTAATATTCAGGCAAGGGGCGGCAGCGACTGATTTCCCGGCTTCGGCCCTGGCAGTGATTCGAACGGAGCTGATACCAAAGAATCCCGCATAAAGAGTGGGCACCTGTTCCGCAACCACCGCTTCCACGTAATTTGCATTCAGGTTATTCGGATCGCTGGCGCCCAGCGCACAGGGGCCATTGTTGATAGTCAGCAAGATGCCCGTCCCGGAGGCTGCCGCGCATTGCAGGAATAGGGTCGGGGCCGAACTTCCGCCCTCGGTCAGCGCCGAAGTCGCGGCGGTTTGGACCACTTTACAGTTGGCCGTCGTTCCGCATGCGCTGGCCTCGAGCGCTCCTGCCATGGCAGCGGAGTCGGCAAGCGTCTGCAAATGGGACTGTTTGACGAACAGTAAGCCTACATCGATGGCAAGCGCCAAAAGCGAAAGCAGCATCGTGAGGCAAAGCGCCGAAAGCACGAGTATGTTCCCGTTTTCGTCCTTTAGAATCCTCACGGCTTCAACTCTCGAGGGGTAGAACGTATCCTTCTTCGATAGTTTTATCGACAGAAGTTGGTGATTTAGCCTGCGTGTCCCAGGGAGACACAGATCAGGGTACCATCGGTAAGCTTTCGGGCCTAAACCAAAGGAACCATACCGCATACGTAAGTTGTGGTACTTCTGTTGGTTCCAAATGGCTGTTGGTTTGGCGTGACTTTGGTAACTCTATTCAATAGCAGCGAATCAATTGGGATTGGCCAACAATCGGGGATAAACTGCAAACGGAGACGGGCGCACCCCGCAAGGAGATGCACCCGTGTGACCTTCAGAGCGAAGGGGAGAAGACTGCCAAAGAGAATCCGCTTACGCGGCTTCTTCGCCGGGCTCTTCCTTCTTCGCTTCTTCCATTTGCTTCTCGAGCTCGGCGCGCTTCTTGGCCTTGATGTCTTCGCGCTTCTGGCGCTTGACTTCGAGTTGCTTCTCGGCGCCGAGAAGTTCGATAAAGGCCTTCTCTGCTCCATCGCCCTGCTGGAAGCCGGTGCGAACAATGCGCAGATAGCCACCGTTGCGATCACCGTAGCGCGGGGCCACGGTGTCGAAGAGGCGGGTGACGGACTTGTCAGTCATGAGAAAGCTAAGCGCCTGGCGGCGCGAGTGAAGATCGCCCTTCTTGCCGAGGGTGATCATTTTTTCGACCAGCGGACGAACTGCCTTTGCCTTGGCGATAGTGGTCTCGACGCGGTCTTCGATGATGACGGACGTGACCAGGTTGCGCAGCAGAGCGCGACGGTGACTGGTGTTGCGTCCGAGCTTGAATCCTGCATTGCGATGGCGCATGGTGCAACTCTCTTTCGGAAAAATTTCTTAGCTGTCAGCTCTCAGCCTTCAGCTTTCAGTAGGATGATCGATCTCCGAAACAACTGAAAGCTGATAGCTGATGGCTGAAAGCTGTCTTTAAAAGTTCTCGGTTTCAGTGGGCAATTGCAGGTCCACCGAATCCAACGGCTCGTCTTCGTCGTCGTACCGGTTGTAGCTGGCGGCAAGAGCGGTGGCCGGCGGAATGCTGGTTGGTCCCGGAACCGCGTTGCCGTTCTCGTCGATCTTCATGCCCAGCGAAAGTCCCATCTGCGCAAGAATCTCCTTGATTTCGTTGAGGCTCTTGCGGCCGAAGTTCTTGGTCTTCAGCATCTCTGCCTCGGTTTTCTGCACCAGCTCGCCGATGGACTGAATGTTGGCGTTCTTGAGGCAGTTGTAGCTGCGGACCGAGAGCTCTAGCTCTTCAACGGAACGATTGAGGTTGTCGTTGCGCAGCAGTGTGCGGCCTTCTTCACCGCGTGCTTCGGCTTCGATTTCCTCTTCGAAGTTGATGAAGATGTTCATGTGGTCCTTGAGCAGCTTGGCGGCAAGGCCGACGGCATCGGCCGGCAGGACTGCGCCGTTGGTCCACACTTCGAGGGTGAGCTTGTCGAAGTCGGTAATCTGGCCCAGACGAGCGGCTTCAACGACGTAGTTGACGCGGCGCACGGGCGAGTGAACGGAGTCCACGGGAATGAAGCCCAGGCCGAGGTCGGCGTCGAAGTTCTTGTCGGCGGAGATGTAACCGCGCCCGCGCTTGAGGCGCATTTCCATATCGAGCTTGCCGCCTTCAGAGAGCGTGGCCAGATAGATGTTCTTGTCCAGGATCTCGACGTCGCCGTCGGCTTCAATCATGCCGGAGGTAACAACGCCGGGCTGGTCGGCGCGCAGGTAGAGCGCCTTGGGGCCTTCGCCATTGAGCTTGAAGGGAACCTGCTTGAGGTTCAGGATGATGTCGGTAGCGTCTTCGACCACGCCGCCAATGGATTGGAACTCGTGCAGAACGCCCTCGATGCGAATCGCGGTGACCGCGGCGCCTTCGATGGAGCTGAGCAGCGTACGCCGCAAGGCGTTGCCGATGGTGGTGCCAAATCCGCGCTCAAAAGGCTGGGCGCTGAACTTGCCGAATGTCTCGGTCAGCGTCTCGGCATCGACTGCCAGGCGCTTCGGTTTTTGAAATCCTCTCCACAACATATAGGTCTCTCGTTTCCCGCGCGGCATGTACGTCGCGATGCATTTTGCGGCGGCCGCGCAAGTTCTCCTTCTTGTCAGTTGTCAGAGATCAGAGATCAGAGATCAGTTTCGCCCTGCTACCTTAAGCGATTGACCTCTGCGCTCTGATACCTGCTTCGCTTTCTAATTCATCATTCGTCAGAGATCCGACCCGGTTTGGTAGCCGTGGCAGCTTACGCCCGCGCAACAAAACTGATCTCCGATCTCTGTCCCCTGATCTCTACTTGCTGTACAGTTCGACGATCAGCTGCTCGTTGATGGGCAGGTTGACGTCGACACGCTTGGGCAGGTGCAAGATACGGCCCGAAAGGTTTTCAAAGTTCGCTTCAAGCCATGCCGGAACCGGATTCTGCGCGGCATATTGCGCGCCCTGTTCCACGATCAGCAACTTCTTTGCGGTATCGCGGATGGCGATTTCGTCGCCCACGTTTACCTGGTAAGAAGGAATGTTCACCTTGCGCCCGTTGACCGTAACGTGGCCGTGCCGAACAACCTGGCGAGCCTGGCGCCGCGAGATGGCGAAGCCGAGACGGAAGGCAACGTTGTCCAGGCGGCGCTCCAACTGCTGGATGAGCAATTCGCCGGTGACGCCCTGGGCGCGGTTGGCTTTCTCGTAGTACTCGCGGAACTGGCCTTCGAGCGTGAAGTACATGCGCTTGGCCTTCTGCTTTTCGTGCAGTTGGAGGCCATAGCCCACGATCTTGGCCTTGCGGTCTTTGCCGTGCTGGCCGGGGGGGAAGTTGCGCTTCTCGATCGGGCAGCGGTCGGAAAGGCACTTGGTGCCCTTGAGAAATAACTTGGTGCCTTCGCGGCGGCAAAGGCGGCAGACTGGTCCGGTGTAACGTGCCATTTCTTCTCCTGACTTCGGATGACGGCCGGTTTACGTCCACCACGGCGGACTTCGTCCCGGCCCAAATTAGTGATCAGTGGTCAGTGAACAGTGGCCTGTAAGAGCCCGGAGGCTGCTCACTGTCCACTGTCCCCTGTTCACTAGCTTCTTACACTCTGCGGCGCTTGGGCGGACGGCAGCCGTTGTGCGGCACCGGCGTAACGTCGCGGATGGAGCGCACCTCGATGCCGGCAGCGGCCAGGGCGCGAATTGCAGACTCGCGGCCCGAACCGGGTCCGGCAACGCGGACGTCGACCGAACGCAGGCCGTGATCGCGGGCCATGCTGGCTGCATTCGAGGCTGCCTGCTGCGCCGCGAACGGCGTGCCCTTGCGCGATCCCCTGAAGCCCAGCGAGCCGGAGCTCTTCCAGCTCAACGTGTTGCCCACCTGGTCGGTGATGGTGACGATGGTGTTGTTGAACGAGGCCTGAATGTGGCAAATACCAAATGGCACATTCTTGCGCTCGCGTTTTTTGAATTTCTTGTTCTTGCCTGCCTTGCCGGCTTTCTGCTCTGGTTTCGCCATTAGGTTTTACCCGTCGCTTTCTTTTTGCCGGCAACTGTGCCCTTGCGCGGGCCCTTGCGGGTGCGGGCATTGGTGTGGGTACGCTGACCGCGCACCGGCAGCGAACGCCGATGGCGGTTTCCGCGATAGCTTTGGATGTCGATCAGGCGCTTGATGTGCATCTGGACGTCTTTGCGGAGATCGCCCTCGACGTCTCCCTCGTCCTCGATCACCTGACGGATGCGGTTGACCTCGTCTTCGCCAAGGTCCTGGATTTTCTTGAAGGCGTCTACATTCGCCTTCTCCAGAATCTTCTTGGCGCGCGGGTCGCCGATCCCGAAGATGTATGTGAGCGCGATCCGTGCCTGCTTGTTGCGGGGCAGATCGACGCCAGCAATACGTGCCATTTGAATTCCTTTGCTGCTTCCGGGTTGTGTGCCTCCGGCCTTAACCGGTTCGCACGGGTTATGCTTTCCGCCTCCCGGGGTTCATCGCAAGCCTTGACTCAGGCTAACTAGCCCCGTGCCAGTGGTCAGTGGACAGTGATCAGTGGTCAGTTTTTCTCGCCGGCTTATGCGGTTTTTTACTGTTCACTGTGCACTGTTCCCTGTTCACTGTGTTGGAGGGTTCTGCGTGTACCAGGCTCGCTTAGCCCTGGCGCTGCTTGTGCTTTGCGTTCTCGCAGATCACCCTCACCACACCGCGGCGGGTAATGACCTTGCACTTGACGCAAATCTTTTTTACCGATGCACGGACCTTCATTGTTTTACTGCCCTTCTCCACGCTCAAAATCCAGGCGCGGGGTTTCAAAAAAAAAGCTTACTTGTAGCGGTACACGATTCGGCCGCGGTTCAGGTCGTAGGGGCTTAGCTCCACGGCCACGCGGTCACCGGGCAAAATACGGATGAAGTTCTTGCGCATCCGTCCCGAAACGTGGGTCAGGACCTCGTGATTATTCTCGAGTTTGACCTTGAACATGGCATTGGGCAGAGTCTCAACAACTACCGCCATTACCTCAATCGCGTCTTCCTTCGACAAACGGCATCCCGCTTCCGGCGGCGCGCGCGCGCTGCCTTGCTTTTGGACTGAGTATCGCTACTCGGTCAGAATTCTAGCTCCGGTGTCCGTCACCGCAACCGTGTGCTCAAAATGAGCGCTCATGCTTCCGTCTTTGGCCACAGCCGTCCAGCCGTCGTCCAATACCATCACGTCAGGCCTGCCCGCATTGACCATGGGTTCGATGGCGATGACCATTCCCGCCTTCAACTTCATGCCCCGGCCTGCTTCGCCAAAGTTGGGCACCTGGGGATCTTCGTGCATGTGAACCCCGATGCCGTGACCTACAAAATCTCTTACGACCGAAAAGCCTTCGCCTTCCACCACGCCCTGGACCGCGGCGCCAACGTCGCCGAGAGTTGCTCCAGGCTTTACGGCAGCGATACCGGCATGCAGCGACTTCTTTGTGACATCGAGCAGCCGTGCGGTGTCGGGCGCGATTTTGCCAACCGGCACCGTGATTGCCGAGTCTCCGTAATAGCCGTCGACAACGACCCCGAAGTCAACCGAAACAATGTCGCCTTCTTTCAGAACGCGCTTCTCGGAAGGAATGCCGTGCACCACTTCGCTATTGACCGAGGTGCACAGGGCGCACGGATAACCGTGGTAGCCCTTGAAGGCCGCCTTGATGCCAAGTTCCGCAAGGCGGGCGACCGCAGCCTTCTCCAGATCGAAAGTCGTGACGCCCGGCTTGACCAGCCCGCGCACCAACTCGAGCACATCGCGAGTGACTTCGCCCGCGCGGCGCATCTTTTCGATTTCCTGAGACGACTTGAGTACGACAGCCAATGTAAAACCCAGCTTTCAGTTATCAATTGCCAGTTGTCAGTTGACGGCGCCGTCTTTCGGACTGACGACTGAAAACTGGTCCCTGACAACAAGCTTCTTAAAACGCACAAACTCGCCGTGCAGTTGCGCTATCCGCGCAACCGCTCCACGGCTTCAACGATTCCGGCCGCGATTGCACCAATCGGCCGGTCTCCATCAACTTCCGCGAAACGTCCCAAGGCCCGGTAGTGCTCGACAACCGGAGCGGTCAGGGCTCCATAGGCGCGCATGCGCTCCTTGAAAACCTCTTCCGTGTCATCGGCTCGCTGGGTCAGCGCCGCACCCTCTATATCGCAGAATCCATCCTTCTTAGGAGGATTCACATAGACGTTATAGATGGTCTGGCAGACAGGACAGTTCCGGCGCCCGGTAATTCGGCGCAAGAGTTGATTATAGTTCACCTGGATGCTGACGGCAACCACCGGCAGGGTATTTGGCTGTGCGGCCAGGCGTCCATCGAGCCAACCGGCCTGGCCAAGGGTCCGCGGAAATCCGTCCAGAATGTATCCTTTGGCCGTATCCGGCTGCTGGAGCCGCACCGCAACCATCTCATTGACCAGTGAATCCGGGACCAGTTCTCCCCGGCCCATGATCTCTTTGGCTACCCGACCCAGCTGCGTACCCTGGGACACATTGGCGCGCAATAAATCGCCCGTGGAAATCTGCGGGATACCCCATATTTTGACCAGTTCTTTGGCTTGGGTCCCCTTACCCACGCCCGGTGCGCCCAACAAAAGAATCGGGCCGGGAACGGTCTTTCGACCCGCTTCCCGGCCCTGCTCGACTGCAGTCATAGATGAAGACATTACCAGGTTTTCCTTCCGCGTATGCGACCGGAGCGCGGGGAAAAGCCGTCATAATGGCGCATGATCAGCTGCGATTCGATCTGGTTAACTGTATCCATGGCTACACCCACAACGATAAGAAGTGAAGTGCCGCCAAAGTAGAAGTTGACCCCCATACCGTGAATCGCCCAGGTTGGCAGGCTCTCGAAAGCCCGGCCAACGAGCCATAACTTATCAAAACGGATGCCTGAAATGAGGAAGGTTGGCACCAGCGAGATGACAATGAGATAAAGCGCGCCTACCAGCGTAATGCGGGTGAGGATGTCGTTGATGAAATCGGACGTGCGCTTGCCCGGCCGGATACCGGGAATGAAGGAACCTGACTTGCGGAAGTTGTCCGCAATGTCGTCCGGCTTCATGATGATGGACACATAGAAGTAGGCAAAAAAGATAATGCCGAGCATGTCCAGCAGTTCATACCAGGGATAGCCGGGAGCGAGGGCCTGCATGATGGGCTGCAGGAATTTGCTGTTCTGCACCCACTCCACCTGGCCGAAGAGCATGGGGGCCGAGAGGATGGAGCTGGCAAAGATGACGGGCATGACGCCGCCAGAGTTGACCTTGAGCGGCAAGTGGCTGGACTGTCCGCCCATCATGCGCCGGCCAACAATGCGGCGGGCGCTCTGGATTGGAATGCGGCGCTCGCTACGCTCGACAAAAACGATAAAGGCCACGACAGCGATCATGCCGGCAACCAGCAGCAGGACGACCAGGAAAGACATGGAACCCCAGGCGTCGGTCTGGACCTTGTTTACAAGCTCGGCGACACCACGGGGCAGTCCGGCAACAATGCCGGCAAAGATCAGCAGGCTCATGCCGTTGCCGATGCCGCGATCGGTGATTTGCTCTCCGAGCCACATGATGAAGGCGGTACCGGTGGTCAACGTGACCACGGTCATGAGCAGGAAGCCGGCGCCGGGATTGAGAACCAGGCCCTGGCGGGTGAGGATGGCAGCGATGCCGATGGACTGAAGCGCGCCGAGAATCACTGTGAGGTAGCGGGTCCACTGCGTGATCTTGCGACGGCCCAGTTCGCCTTCCTTCTGAATGCGCGCGAGCGGCTCATAGACGACGGTGAGGAGCTGGAAAATGATGGACGCGGTGATGTAGGGCATGATGCCCAGGGCGAAAATGGTCATGCGGCGCAGGTTGCCCCCGCCGAACAGATCCATCAGGCCGAGCGCCGAGCCGTTCTGCGAATTGAAGAGCAGTTCGAGCTGGTGCGCGTTGACGCCGGGGGTCGGGATGAACGCACCCAGGCGGTAAACGGCGAGAATGCCCATGGTGAAGAGCACGCGCTTGCGCAGATCGGGAATCCGGAAAATATTGAGAAATTTCTCAAGCATTTTTGCTTATCCGCTTCAGGCGATTGTCGCCACTTGAATCGTTGACTTACTCCACCATCTTAGAGCATTTCCGGATTTCCAATTCGAGACTACGGGAATCCCCGAAACGCTGCCTATGCGGGCCATCACACATCCGGCAGGGAATCTGGAATCCCGGGATTGAGCCCGGGAAACCTTGAACCCGCTGGATTTAGGCCGCTGCCGGCGCCGCCGCTCCGCCCAGAACCACGGCTTTGCCGCCGGCTTTCTCGATCTTTTCTACGGCCGACTTCGAAAACTTGTGCGCGTGGATGGTAATCGCCTTGGTCAGCTCGCCGGAACCAAGAATCTTGATGAGCGCCTTCTTGCTGGAGGCGAGGCCAAGCTTCTTGTAGTCGTCGAGACCGATCTCGGTGACCTTGAGGTCAGCAATCGTTTCTGCGATGCGATCCAGGTTCACAACCGTGTATTCGGTGCGGAAGATGTTGGTGAAGCCGCGCTTGGGCAGCCGGCGGTGCAGCGGCATCTGGCCGCCCTCAAAGCCGCGCATCAGGCTGAAACCAGAGCGCGAACCCTGGCCCTTGTGGCCGCGAGCTGAGGTCTTGCCCATGCCGGATCCCATGCCCCGGCCCACGCGCTTGCGCCCGGTGTTGGCTTTCCTGGGCGCGCGCAAATTCGAAAGATTCTTTGCCATTTTTTCCTCGCTGTAGCGCCGAAAGGGTTGATCCCCGCCGACTCGCGTTCCTTTTGAGCTATCAGCTTTCAGCTCTCAGCTACAGTATGCCAATCATGCCAGACTCGGCAGGACGAAACTGAAAGCTGAAGGCTGAGAGCTAAAAGCTGTCAGGCCTGCGGCCTGACTAGTTCTCCAGAATCCTGACCAGGTGCGGGATGGCTTTGACCATACCGCGGGTGGATTCAGTATCAACGCGCTCGACGATCTGGTTGAGCCGCGTAAAGCCCAGTCCCTTCACTCTCGCCTTGTGCTTGGCGGGAGTGGAGTTCTTGGAGCGGTAGTACTCAATGCGAATCATCTTGCTCGCAGTCGCGGGCTTGGCCACCGACATTGGCGCGGGCGCGGCAACCGGCTTGGCTGCCTTCTTAGGCGCGGTCCCAGCTTCTGACTTTGGCGCACTCTTGGTTGCAGTCTTTGTCTTGGTCTCTGCCATGGCTTACATCTCCTCCACGGTCTTGCCGCGCATGTTGGCGACATCGGCCCGGTCGCGCAACTGCACCAGCGCGTTGAAGGTGGCCTTGACCACATTGTGCGGGTTGGGAGAACCAAGGCTCTTGGTCAGCACATTTTGCACACCGGCCGAGGTCATCACCGCGCGCACCGCTCCACCGGCGATCACGCCTGTGCCTTCAGGCGCCGGCTTGAGAAGCACCTGCCCGGCGCCATAACGGCCCAGAACGAGGTGCGGAATCGAGGTATCGGTCAGGTTGACCCGGATCAGGTTCTTCTTGGCCGCTTCGATCCCCTTGCGAATTGCCTGGGGAACTTCCTTGGCCTTGCCGGAACCGTGTCCCACGACGCCCGAGGCGGCGTCGCCCACCACCACCAGCGCGGCAAACGACATGTTCTTGCCGCCCTTGACCACTTTGGTTACGCGATTGATGGCCACCACCTGATCTTTCAGGTTGTACTGGTTGGCATCGAGTTTCTTCTTCAAGATCGTCATTGCTCTCTCGTCCCTCCAGTGGACAGTGGTCAGTGAACAGGGGTCAGTTCTTTTCTGTTCTACTGCGCGGTGTTTTGCTCACTGTGCACTGTGCACTGTTCACTGCTCTTAAAATTCCAGGCCCGCTTCGCGAGCCGCGTCGGCCAGCGCCTTGACGCGTCCGTGATAGAGGTAGCCGCCGCGATCGAAGACCACCTTCTTGATGCCCTGCTTGACCGCCAGTTCGGCAACCGCCTTGCCAATTTCCTTGGCCGAAGCCACGTTGCCGCCGGTCTTGAGCTTGAGCGAAAGCGAAGAGGCCGAAACCAGCGTCTCGCCCTTCTGGTCGTCGATCACCTGCGCATAAATGTGATTCAGCGAGCGGTAGACGTTCAGCCGCGGCCGCACTGTGGTGCCCGACAGCTTGGCGCGGATGCGCGCGTGAATGCGCTGGCGGATTGCGTTTCTCTTGGTTTCAGTAATCATCGGTCTCTCATTCCTATCAGCGGAGCCGCCTCGCGGCGCCGTTCGGGTGAATTACAGCTTCTAGCTTCTAGCCACTAGCTTTTAGCAACTCTTGCTTCGGCGCGCCAATTCGTTTCAGCGGAAATGGCTAGGAGCCAGAAGCTAGAGGCTAAAAGCTGCCATTATTACTTCGCGCCCGTCTTGCCGGCCTTTTTCTTCAACTTCTCGTCCGAGTAGCGCACGCCCTTGTTCTTGTAGGGATCCGGCTTGCGCAGCGAACGCATGTCGGCAGCCACCTGGCCCACCTTCTGCCGATCGATGCCGGAGACGGTGAGGTGTGTCTGCTTCGGGTCGATGGCAACTTCGATTCCCGAAGGCAGCGGGACTTCGATGGGATGCGAATAGCCCAGAGTGAAAACCACTGTGCCCTTGCCCTTCAACTCGGCGCGATAACCGATGCCAACGATGTCGAGTTCGCGGGTCCAACCTTTAGTTACGCCATGAACCGCGTTGAAAACCAAAGCCCGCGTCAGCCCATGAAGCGCGGCGTTCTTGTCGCTGTCGCGGTTCACGTTCAGAACCCCGTCCTTGGTTTCAAGGGAGATGCCCTGGGCGATCATCGCCGATACCTTGCCCTTGGGGCCCTCGACCAGAACCGTGTTGCCCTCGACTGTGTACTTGACGCCCGCGGGCAGCGGGATCGGTTTCTTTCCAATGCGCGACATCGTTTCAATCCTTTGCTGGCTTGCGAGTCCCGAGAAGCAGCTTTTAGCCTTCAGCCATCAGCTTTCAGTCCTGGCGCTTCATCGTTCCACTGCAGCCCTTAAAACAGGGGTCAGAGATCAGAGATCAGGGATCAGGAAAAATCCAATATCACTGAAACCCGCTGGGATCTGAACCCTGACCCCTGAAACCTGATCCCTGCTTTTACCAAACTTCGCAGAGCAGCTCGCCGCCAACGCCTTCGCGGCGCGCCTGACGTCCCGTCATTACGCCCTTGGGCGTAGTCATGATCGAGATGCCGAGGCCACCCTGGACGCGCTTGATCTCATCGCGGCCGATATAAACACGGCAGCCGGGACGCGAGACGCGCGCCAGATCGCGGATTGCCGCTTCCGTGCCGCCGTACTTCAGGTACACGCGGAGCACCAGCTTGCCTTCCTCTTCCTGGGTCTTGTAGTTCGAGATATAGCCTTCCTCTTTAAGGATGCGGGCGATCTCGGTCTTCAGCTTGGAAGCTGGAACGTCCAGCTTCTGATGACGCGCCCGGATCGCATTCCGGATCCGCGCCAGAAAATCTGCTACTGGGTCGGTCAGACTCATTCCTTCTCCTTCATTCCCCGTTCGTCCGCCGCGGCGGAAACCAGCGGGAATGCGTACTACAGTGGACAGTGCACAGTGATCAGTAGACTGCCTGGACAGGATCGGCTTTCCGTTCACTGTCCACTGTTCACTGCCGGCTGCTTCTCTACCAACTCGACTTGACGACGCCGGGGATCTCTCCCTTGAGCGCCAACGACCGGAAACACAAGCGGCAAACGCCGAACTTGCGCAGAAAACCTCGCGGCCGTCCGCAGAGCTGGCAGCGATTGTGCTTGCGGCAGCTGAACTTCGGCTTCCGCGCGTCTTTCACTCTTTTTGCAGTAGTTGCCATAAATCCTCGTCACAACAGCTACTAGCTTCTAGCTACTAGCTTTTAGCTTGTTTCTCGCTGAACCTACTCATTTGCCAAGAAACAAGCTCGAATCTCTTTCACCCCACCCGCCAGTCCCGCCTCATCAGAGCTAGAGGCTAGAAGCTAGCGGCTAAAAGCTGTCCCTACGCGCCTTGCCGGAAGGGCATACCGAAGTGCTTGAGGAGCGCGCGCGCCCCGTTATCGTCCTTGGCCGTGGTCACAATGGTGATGTTCATGCCCTTCAGCTTCTCCACCTTGGAGTAATCGATCTCAGGAAAGATCAACTGATCGCGCAGGCCGAGTGTGTAGTTGCCGCGTCCGTCAAAACTTTTGGTCGACACGCCGCGAAAGTCGCGAACCCTGGGCAGCGCCGTCGAAATCAGCCGGTCAAGAAACTCGTAGGCCTTGTCGGAGCGCAGCGTGACCATGGCGCCGATCGACATGCCGGCGCGCACTTTGAAGGCCGCAATCGACTTCTTCGCCTTGGTCGTCACCGGCTTCTGCCCGGCAATCGAGGTCAGGTCAGCCACCAGCGGATCGAGCAGCTTGGTGTTTTGCGTGGCTTCGCCGAGACCCATATTGATGACGACCTTCTTGAGGGCCGGCACAGCCATGGGGTTCTCCAGACCAAGCTCCTTTTGCAGAGCCTGCTTGATTTCCTTGTGATACTTCTCTTTCAATCTTGCTGCCATCTCTCTACTCTCTTTCTTCCGGCGCCTGCCGCGCGGGCCCGGCTTCCGGAAGTTCTACCCGGCTCGTCGGGAGGCGCCTTACGCCCACCGGATCGGCCGAAATCCTGCTACTGCTTGGTGGGCAGCGTCTGCCCACACTTCTTGCAAATGCGAACGCGCATGTCGCCTTCCATCTTGTGCCCGACGCGCGACGGTCCGCAGTTGGGGCAAACCAGCATGACGTTCGACACGTTGATCGGCGACTCCTGCTCCGCAATGCCGCCCTTGGTGCGCTGGCCGGTCTTGCCCGAAATCGTCTTCTTGACGACCCGCACATGCTCGACGAGAACTGTGCCCTTGTCGGGAAACACGCGCAGCACGCGGCCCGTCTTGCCGCGGTCGGTGCCCGTGAGCACCTTGACCGTATCGTTGCGATGAATATTCAAACTCGGCATCTTCTCTCCAAAAAACAGTTCACAGTGGTCAGTGAACAGTGTTCAGTCTTTCCGTGCCTTGACCGGCCTCTCTTCCAAACCAGGCCGCGTCCAGGAATTAACCTTCCAGGGGCTCGCGGCCGAAACTGACCACTGACCACTGACCACTGTTCACTGACCACTGCTCTTACACCACTTCCGGGGCCAGCGAAACAATCTTCAAAAACTTCTTTTCGCGCAACTCGCGGGCAACCGGCCCGAAGACGCGCGTTCCAACCGGCTCATGCGCATCGTCAATGACCACAGCCGCATTTTCGTCGAAGCGGATGTAGGTTCCGTCGCGCCGGCGATGCTCCTTGCGGGTGCGGACGATGACCGCCTTCACGACCTTGCCCTTCTTCACCGTTCCGTCAGGCGAAGCTTCCTTAACCGCCGCGGTGACGATGTCGCCGAGGCCGGCCTTCTTGCCCAGTCCGCCGCCCAGCGGAAGGATCACTTGCAGCTTGCGCGCGCCGGAGTTGTCGGCGACCGCGAGCATGGTTCTCATTTGCACTGCCATTGGTTCTTCTCCTTGCTAGCCCCTGGCTCCCAACTGCCAGCTCCCAGCTTTCAACTCTTCCGGCACAATCGGACATTCCACGAAACCGGCTAAAACCTGCCCTGTTTACTTGGCGGCCAACTGCGCGGCATCTTCGATCTGGCCGAGCGACGAACGCCGGACAATTTCTTCCAGAGACCAGCGCTTCAATTTGCTGAGCGGACGGGTCTCGCGAATGCGGACCACATCGCCCATGCGCGCCGAGCTCTGCTCATCGTGCGCATAAAACTTCTTAGTGGTGCGCATGATCTTCTTGTACTTGGGGTGCGGCTTGCGCATCTCCACTGCGACCACGATGGTCTTCTGCATCTTGGTCGAAACTACCTGGCCAACCTTCTCGTTGCGCCGCGCGCCGCTGGTGGGCGCCTGCACTGCTTCTTTTGTCGCCGTCATTTAGCGGGCTCCCTTTTCTTTGCCGACCTTGGCTTCAGCGGCCGCGCCGGCGGCACCCAACTCGCGCTCGCGAGCTACGGTCTTGATCTGCGCGATCTCCTTGCGCAACTGGCGGAGCTTCTTGACTCCGTCGTTCTGCCCAAGCGAGACCTGAAAGCGAAGCCGGAACAACTGTTCGGCTGTCGTCTTCTCGTGGTGATTGAGCTCTTCGTCGCTCAAATTGCGAATCTTTGCGAGTTCCATCGTTTCTTAGCTCCTAGCTTCTAGCTTCTAGCTCCCAGCTTCCTCTTGCTCATGCGTAACTCTTCGATTTAACGCTATGAGCTAGAAGCTGAAGGCTAGCAGCTAAAAGCTGCATTTCTACTTCGCCTCGGCGACAACCTTTTCGGCGCCCGGCCGCATGACAAACTTGGTTCTGAGCGGCAGTTTGTTCGACGCCAGCCGCATCGCCTCTTCGGCAACGGACGGGGTAACCCCTTCCATCTCGAAGAGAATCTTGCCTGGGCGGACAACGGCAACCCAATGGTCCAGTGCACCCTTGCCCGAGCCCATGCGGACTTCGGCCGGCTTCTTGGTAATCGGCTTGTCCGGGAACAGGCGCAGCCAGATCTTGCCGCCGCGCTTGATGAACCGCGTCATCGCAATACGGCTGGCTTCAATTTGCCGGTCGGTAATGTAACCGCACTCCAGCACCTTGAGCCCGTATTCACCGAACGACAGCGAGGAGCCGCGCCACGCCTTGCCCCGGCGCTTGCCCTTCTGCTGCTTGCGATACTTCACTTTCTTTGGCATCAACATGACGAAAACCTCGAAAATCAGGGGTCAGGGATCAGGGATCAGGGATCAGTTCTTGATCCCCATCCCCGCCACTTCCCGAGCACTTACTGCAAGTCCTGAAAACCAGCCATCTTCAGATCAGCAATCCCGGGGTTTCTGATCTCTGACCCCTGATCCCTGATCCCTGCTTCTAAAACACACTCGTACCAACCGGCGGCGCCTGACGACGCTTTTGCTCGTAGATATCGCCGCGATAGATCCAGGTCTTCACGCCGATGACGCCGTAGGTGGTATGAGCCTCGGTAAATCCGTAGTCGATATCGGCTCTCAGCGTGTGCAGCGGCAAACGGCCCTGCAGATACCACTCCGAGCGCGCGATTTCGTTTCCGTTCAGACGGCCCGAAACCCTGACCTTGATTCCCTTGCAGCCGAAGCGCAGCGCCGAATCCACACTCTTGCGCATGGCGCGGCGGAAGCTGACGCGCTTCTCCAACTGAAGGGCGATGTTCTCGCTAACCAGTTGGGCGTCCAGCTCCGGCTTGTTCACCTCGATGATGTCGATGAACACGTCGCGGCTGGTGCGCTTGCCCAGCTCCGTCTTGAGCTTTTCGATCTCGGCGCCCTTGCGGCCGATCACGATGCCCGGACGGGCGGTGCGGATCAGGAAGCGGAGCTTGTTGCCCGGCCGCTCGATCTCAACCGAGCTGACGCCCGCGGCCTTCAGCTTGTCGCGGAGTTCTGCCTTCAGCTTCACGTCCTCGACCAGGAGCTTGTCAAACTCGCGCTCTGAGAACCAGCGCGAACGCCACGGCTTGTTCACTCCCAGCCGAAATCCGTAAGGATGGACTTTCTGTCCCATACTTTTCCTCTCAAAACTTCCAGGCCTACTTGCCGGCCTTTTTCTTTGCCGCGCCGGCTGTCTTTGCCGCCGCCTTGGTTTCTGCCTTCGGCTCGCCGGCCTTTTTTGCCGCCTTTGGCGCTGCAGCCTTCTTCTTCGCTGTCTTCGGCGCTTCGGTCGCGACCACCGACGACGGTTCTTCCACCTTGGTGACTAGGCCAGCCGCTCCGCCACGCTCGGCCACCGACAAAATGATGTGCGTCAGCCTGCGCTGGTACCGGAAAGCGCGCCCCATGGGAGCGGGGCGGATGCGCTTCATGCGCGGTCCGTCATTGGCAATGGCCGTCTTGACGTAAAGATTGTCGACGTCAATATCCGTTCCCTGCTCGCCGGACACATACTTCGCGTTGTCCACCGCCGAGGTGAGCAGCTTGTGAATCACCGGAGCGATGCGCTTCTTGGTAAAGGCCGCCGTCTCCAGCGCCTCCTGGACTCCACGGCCCTTGATCAGCTCCAGCACCAGCCGCGCCTTCTGCGGCGACACGCGCTGAAACCTGGCCTCGGCCCGATATTCCCTTGTCTCGACTGCCATGACTTGTGCCTTCCTCAACTGCAAGCTTCTAGCTGCTAGCCTTTAGCTTCATCATGCTTCCGCTCTCGTCTTCGCTTCGGTACGACAAGCTAGAAGCTAGAGGCTGGAAGCTGCTTCTTCTCTACCGCGGCTTGGCGCCAGCCTCAGCAGACTTGCTGCTGCCGCCGGTATGTCCCTTGAATGTCCGCGTCGGCGCAAACTCACCCAGCTTGTGGCCGACCATGTTCTCGGTTACATACACCGGAACGAATTTCTTGCCGTTGTGCACGGCGATGGTGTGCCCCACAAACTCCGGAAAGATCGTCGAACGGCGCGACCAGGTCTTGACTACCTTCTTGTCATTGGCCTGGTTCAGCACCTCGATCTTCACGGTCAGGTGCGCATCCACGAACGGGCCTTTTTTTGTCGAACGTGCCATAAAAACTCAGCTCCTAGCTCTCAGCTCTCAGCTCTCAGCTTGTTCCTGCTCAAACTGCCTGCTGGCGATTGCCTTAACTTTTTCCACGCCGCCTCTAGCTAAAAGCTGATAGCTGAAGGCTGCACTTCTTACTTCGCCCGGCGGCTGACAATGAACGTGTCGGTCCGCTTGTTGTTGCGTGTCTTGTAGCCGCGTGTCGGCTGGCCCCACGGGGTTACCGGATGACGGCCGCCCGAAGTCTTGCCTTCGCCGCCGCCGTGCGGGTGATCCACAGGGTTCATCGTGACGCCGCGGTTGGTGGGGCGAATGCCCTTCCAGCGATTGCGTCCCGCCTTGCCGATCGAGACGTTTTCGTGATCCGTGTTGCCCACCTGGCCAATGGTCGCCATGCAATCGGCAAGCACCTTGCGGGTCTCGCCGGAGGGCAGCTTCAGCAGGGCATAATCGCCCTCCTTGGCCACCAACTGCGCCTGGGTTCCAGCCGAACGCGCCATCTGCGCGCCCTTGCCTGGCTTGAGCTCGATTGCGTGCACCGTGGTGCCTGCAGGAATGTTCTTGAGCGGCAGTGCGTTGCCCACCAGAATGTCGGCTTCGGGGCCCGAACTAACCGTTGCACCCACCTTCAGCCCAACCGGCTGCAGGATGTAGCGCTTTTCGCCGTCCGCATAATGGACCAGCGCAATGCGCGCCGAGCGGCCGGGATCGTACTCGATGGTCGCCACTTTTCCAGGGACGCCGAATTTCTCGCGCTTGAAATCGATCAGGCGCAATTTCTGTTTATGTCCACCGCCATGATGACGGATGGTCAGGTCGCCCGTGTTGCGGCGGCCGCCCGTGCGCTTGCGAACCGAGAGCAGCGGCTTGTGCGGCGTATCCGTCGTCAGGTCGTCATTGACCAGCGAGGTCTTGAACCGCAGCGTCGGCGTTATCGGTCTGTATGTCTTGATTGGCATCGTCTTTGTCCTGGAGCGCCGGCGCTCAAACTCGAGCCCCGCCCTCCCCGTTTCTCCGCAGCCCCTTCGTATTTCCGGGGCTCCGATAGTCCTACCTGGCAGTCAACGAATCACAATTCACTGTCAGCCGCCTTACAGATTGCTTACGTACTCGGGCAGTTTCTCGCCGGCCTTCAGCTTGACGTAAGCTTTCTTCCAGTCCGGCCGGAAGCCTGCAAACTTGCCGCGGCGGCGTTCCTTGCCCACAACATTGGCCGTGCGAACCGCTGCCACCTTGACTTTGAACAGCGCTTCGACTGCCTGCTTCACTTCGGTCTTCGAGGCGTCTGGCGCAACTTCAAACACCAGCGTGCCCTCGGTCTCTTTTACGCCCAGGCCTTTTTCGGTAATCAGCGGGCGGCGAATCACAGTGTAGAGAGTTGGCATTATGCGGCCTCCGTCTGCGCAGCGAGCTTGCGTTTTGACACGGATTTGACCAGCGCATCGGCGAGCTGCTCAATGGCGGCCTTCGAGAAGATGGCCCGCTCGTAGCGCAGCAGATCGTAAGGATGCACTTCGTTGTTGAGCACCAGCTCCACGCCCTCAAGGTTGCGCGCGCCCAGAATCAGAGACTGCGAAAGCGTCTTGCCGTTCTCGACCAGAAGCGCGGTACGCGTCACGTCGAGCTTGTCGAGCGCTTTGCGATAGAGCTTGGTCTTGGCTTCCTTGATCTCGAAGGAGTCGACAACCGTCAGCTTGCCGTCGGCGAGCTTCGACGCCAGAGCGGCGCGCAATGCGCCGAGGAGCTTCTTGCGCGGAAACGCGTAGTCGTAGCTGCGCGGCTGCGGTCCGTGCACGGTGTAGCCGTGCCGCCACAGAGGCGAACGCACTGAGCCGATACGAGCCCGGCCCGTGCCCTTCTGCTTCCAAAGCTTCTTGCCGGAACCGGCGACTTCGGTGCGGCTCTTGGTCTTATGCGTGCCCTGGCGCAGAGAAGCGCGATAGTGCTTGACCGCCTCCCAGAGCAGAGCTTCGTTCACCTGGTCGGGCGCAAACACTGCGTCGGCCAGCTCAACCGAGCCCACCTTTTCGCCGTTCATGTTCAAAACATCTACTTTTGCCATCGTCTTCTTCCTGCGAGCTTTCAGCCGTCAGCTTTCAGCCATCAGCTCTTCCATCGGTAATACTGTCTAAACTCTCAAAATCAAGCTGAAGGCTGAGAGCTGAAAGCTAAAATCACTTTCTCTTGCCGCCGGCCTTCTTCGAAGCCTTCAAGGGATCGACCGTGCCGGATCCGGCAAAGCCACGGCGCTCGCGCGGCGGGGTCTTGGCCTTGGAGATCAGCACATAGCCTTCACGTGATCCGGGCACTGCACCTTCAACCATCAGGAGATTCTCCTCGAGGTCGATGCCGCGAATACGCAGATTCCTTACCGTTACCTGCTCGGCGCCCATGTGTCCGGGCATACGCTGTCCGGGAAACACGCGCGACGGAAAGCTCGAGGCGCCAATCGATCCCTGCACCTGGAACATATGTCCGTGCGATTTGGGTCCGCCGCCGAATCCATGCCTGCGCACCACGCCGGCAAATCCCCGGCCCTTGGAGGTGCCAATCACATCCACAAACCGCGCCTCGGAGAAGATGTCGACAAGAACCCGGTCGCCGGCTTTCACCGCAACCACGCCCTCGGCATCCAGTTCGAGCGCTACTTCCTTGATCACTTTCACCGGCGGCGCTTCGGTCTTGGCAAAGTGGCCCGCCTGCGGCTTGGTCACGTTCTTCGCCTTGACGAATTCGACCAGTCCGATCTGTGCAGCCTCATAGCCATCCTTGGCCATTGTCTTCAACTGCGTAATTACGCAGGGGCCGGCCTGCAACACCGTAATCGGGTGCACATCGCCCTTTTCATCGAAGACCTGCGTCATGCCGATCTTTTTTCCTAAAATTCCCGTAACTGCCATGTCTTCCTCGCCTCATCATGCGGGCCAGATTGCCTCGCACTGCCGGGCCCTTCGCGGGCTTCGAACGTTTAGTCCTGTTTTACGCCCAGGTTGCTGCGCCGAAGGCGCGTACGCCCGAGCAGCTTGCTCACTTCTCGAACGCTTTGATCTCGACGTCGACGCCAGCGGGCAGATCGAGCTTCATCAGCGCGTCCACCGTCTGTTGTGTCGGCTCCAGAATGTCGATCAGCCGCTTGTGCGTGCGAATCTCGAACGCCTCGCGCGACTTCTTGTCCACGTGCGGCGAACGCAGCACGCAATACTTGTTCTTGATTGTCGGCAAGGGAATGGGACCCGCCACCGTTGCCCCGGTGCGCTTGGCCGTCTCCACGATCTCGCCCGTAGAGGTATCGAGCACACGATAGTCATATGCCTTCAACCGGATTCGAATCCTTTGTCCTACCATGTGTTCCCCTCTGGGGAACAGTGGTCAGTTGTCAGTGAACAGTGACCAGTTCAAAAACCCGTCTCGATCTCAGAACTGTTCACTGTCCACTGCCCACTGTTCACTGTTCTTGTCTACTTCACAATCTCTGCAACCGTACCCGCGCCTACCGTGCGTCCGCCTTCGCGGATCGCGAACCGAAGGCCCTTTTCAAGCGCCACCGGCGTGATCAGCTCCACCTGCAGCGAAACATTGTCGCCAGGCATCACCATCTCCACGCCTTCCGGCAGCTCCGCCACGCCCGTCACGTCCGTCGTGCGGAAGTAGAACTGCGGGCGGTAGCCCTTGAAGAACGGCGTGTGACGGCCGCCCTCTTCCTTGCTCAACACGTAAACTTCACCCTTGAAGACCGTGTGCGGCGTAATCGATCCCGGCTTGGCCAGAACCATGCCGCGCTCCACGTCTTCCTTGGCGATGCCGCGCAGAAGCAGACCGGCGTTGTCGCCCGCCATGCCTTCGTCCAACTGCTTCTTGAACATTTCTACGCCCGTCACGACTGTCTTGCGGGTCTCGCGGAAGCCGACAATCTCCGACTCCTCGCCCACCTTGACCTTGCCGCGCTCGATACGGCCCGTAACAACCGTGCCGCGGCCGGAGATCGAGAAGATGTCTTCAATCGGCATCAGGAACGGCTTGTCGACCGCCCGATCGGGGCGCGGAACAAACGTGTCCACCGCTTCCATCAGTTCGTCGATCTTGGCTTCCCACTTGGGATCGCCGTTCAGGGCCAGCAGAGCCGAGCCGCGAATCACAGGCACGTCGTCGCCCGGGAACTGGTACTTGGACAGAAGCTCGCGCACTTCCATCTCCACCAGGTCGATCAGCTCCGTGTCTTCAACCGCGTCGCACTTATTGAGGAAAACCAGCACGCAGGGAACGCCCACCTGGCGAGCCAGAAGAACGTGCTCCTTGGTCTGCGGCATGGGGCCGTCGGTCGCCGCAACCACCAGAATCGCGCCGTCCATCTGCGCCGCACCGGTAATCATGTTCTTGATGTAGTCGGCGTGGCCGGGGCAGTCAACGTGCGCGTAGTGGCGGTTCGCCGTCTCGTACTCAACGTGCGCGGTCGCAATCGTGATGCCGCGCTCGCGCTCTTCGGGCGCGTTGTCGATCGAATCGAAAGAACGGAACTGGTTCTTCGGATTGTGCTTCTGCAATACCTTGGTGATTGCCGCCGTCAGTGTCGTCTTGCCGTGATCGATGTGCCCGATCGTCCCCACGTTCACGTGAGGCTTCGTACGATCAAATTTTTCCTTCGCCATAAAAGTCCCTGCATCCCTTTCGTAGCTTGTACTGCACGTTTACGTCACAGGGCGTCCGCCATGGCGGACTCCAGCCCCAAAACCTTTTTTCCTTACTTGCCCTGCGCCCGGCCGATGATTTCGTCGGCAATCATGCGCGGAGCCTCTTCGTAGCGAGCAAATTGCATGGAATACGAAGCCCTGCCTTGCGTGGACGAGCGAATGTCGTTCACATAACCAAACATTTCTTTCAGAGGCACGATCGCTTTGATCACCTGCGAACCGGCCAGGTGCTCCATGCCTTCGATGCGCCCGCGGCGCGAGTTAATGTCGCCGATAATCGTTCCCATGTGCTCCTCGGGAACGGTGACTTCGACCGCCATCACCGGCTCGAGCAACACCGGAGAGGCTTTGCGCGCGGCTTCCTTGAAGGCGATGGAACCGGCAAACTTGAACGCCATTTCGTTCGAATCGACCTCGTGATAGCTGCCGTCGAACAAGGTCACCTTAATATCCACCAGCGGGTAACCGGCCAGGATGCCCAGTTCGATGGCGCCCTTGCACGCCCTGATCGATGGGCTTGATGTATTCCTTGGGAATCGAGCCGCTCTTGATAGCGTTGATAAACTCGTAACCCGCGCCTGGCGTATTCGGCTCGATGCGCAGTTTGCAATGACCGTAGTTGCCCGAGCCGCCGGTCTGGCGAATGTACTTACCCTCAGCCTCGGCCGACTTGCGGATCGTCTCGCGGAAGGCGACCTTGGGTTCGCCCACATTAGCCTCGACCTTGTGCTCGCGCTTCATGCGATCGACCAGAATCTCGAGATGCAGTTCGCCCATGCCGCTGATAATCGTCTGGCCCGACTCTTCGTCCGTACGCACCTTGAAGGTGGGATCCTCGTCGGCCAGCCGCGAAAGCGCCACGCCCATCTTCTCCTGATCGGCCTTGGTCTTGGGCTCGATGGCCACGGAGATGACGGTCTCAGGGAAGGTGATGGCGCCGAGCGCAATGGGGTGATGCGGCGCGCAGAGCGTGTCACCGGTTTTTAATTCCTTCAGGCCCACGCAGGCGCAGATGTCGCCGGCCAGGATCTCGGTCACATCCTCGCGCTTGTTGGCGTGCATCTTGACCAGGCGGCCGATACGATCGGTTTTGCCGGTGCGGGGATTCAGCACCGTGTCGCCGGTCTTGAGCGAACCCGAATAGACGCGCACAAAGCACAACTTGCCGAAGGGGTCATTGATGATTTTGAAGGCCAGGGCCGAGAGCGGCTCACTATCCTCCGGTTTGCGGCTCACGATCTTGTCGTGATGGGAGGGGTCGATCCCCTCAACTGGAGGCTTGTCGAGCGGGCTAGGCAGGTAGTCGACGACCGCGTCGAGCAGTGTTTGAACGCCCTTGTTCTTGAAGGCGCTTCCGCAGAGAACCGGGAAGATCTTCAGATCGATGGTTGCCTGGCGGATGCCGGCCTTCAGTTCTTCAATGGTAGGCGTCTCGCCTTCGAGAAACTTTTCTAGAAGCACATCATCGGTTTCAGCGATGACTTCAATCAACTGCAAGCGGAAGGCCTCGGCTTTCTTGAGCAGATCGGCCGGAATAGGCTCGACCGAAAACTCCGCGCCCAGCGTCTCATCATGCCAGAGGATCGCCTTCATCTCGATCAGATCGACAACGCCCTTGAAACCGGCTTCCGCGCCGACGGGAATCTGCAACGCAACAGGCCGCGCGCCCAGGCGCTTCCGAATGGATTCGAGAACGAACTCGAAGTCCGCGCCGTTCTTGTCCATCTTGTTGACGAAACAGATACGCGGCACCTTGTACTTGTCGCCCTGGCGCCATACGGTCTCCGTCTGCGGCTGCACGCCCGAAACGGAATCGAACAGCGCCACCGCGCTGTCGAGGACGCGCAAGGAGCGCTCCACTTCCGCGGTAAAGTCCACGTGGCCCGGGGTGTCAATAATATTGATGCGGACATCTTTCCACATGCAAGTGGTAGCGGCCGAAGTAATCGTGATGCCGCGCTCCTGCTCCTGCTCCATGTAATCCATGGTCGCCGTACCCTCATGCACTTCGCCAATGCGGTGCGTGATGCCGGTATAAAACAGGATGCGCTCTGTCGCTGTCGTCTTTCCGGCGTCGATGTGCGCCATGATCCCGATGTTCCGGCAACGATTCAGAGGTACGGTGCGAGCCACGATGTTTTTCCCTTGCGAACAATCAAGTCCGCCGTTATTTCCGTTCAGCGAATCCCTTCCGGGGACCCAATCATGCCGGCAAACCGTTCAGCGCCGGCACAAGATTTGCGATTCCGCCCGCTTACCAGCGGTAGTGAGCAAAGGCCTTGTTGGCCTCGGCCATGCGGTGCACGTCTTCCTTCTTCTTCATGGCTGCGCCGCGCCCGTTGGCTGCGTCGAGCAGCTCGTTCGAGAGTTTGTCGGTCATTCCCTTTTCGCCGCGGCTGCGGCCATAGGTGATGAGCCAGCGAATGGCCAGAGACGTGCGCCTGTCGGGGTTGACCTCGATCGGCACCTGGTAGTTGGCGCCGCCTACGCGGCGGGTCTTGACCTCGAGCAGCGGCTTGCAGTTCTCTACCGCTTTCTTGAAGAGCTTGAGAGCGTCGTCGCCGCCGCCCTTCTCCTCAAGGTTCTTCATCGCCTGGTAGAAGATGCCCTGGGCGGTCGACTTCTTGCCGCCCCACATCATCGAGTTCACAAACTTGGTGACCAGCGTGGACCCGTAGACTGGGTCAGGCGCCACTTCCCGCTTCGCAATGTGCCCTTTTCTCGGCATAATTCCTCAAAATCCTTTCGGCTTAAAGCGCCGCTTCTGTTGCCCTAGTCCGGGCTCTGGAAACCGTCCCGGAACCGTTCCTACTTCTTGCCCTTGGGCGCCGCGCCGCCCTTGGCGCGCTTGGCTCCGTATTTCGACCGGCTCTGCATGCGATTGGCGACGCCCACCGAATCCAGCGTGCCCCTGACTACGTGATACCGCACGCCCGGCAGATCCTTCACACGGCCGCCGCGAATCAGCACAATCGAGTGTTCCTGCAGGTTGTGGCCAATGCCGGGGATATAGGTTGTGACCTCAATCCCGTTGGTCAGGCGCACACGGGCAACTTTGCGGAGCGCCGAGTTCGGCTTCTTTGGCGTTTGCGTGTATACGCGGGTGCAGACACCGCGCCGCTGCGGCGAGGCCTGCAGGGCAGGCGATGCCGTCTTGTACCGGGGGGCCGTACGGCCCTTGCGAACCAACTGATTGAATGTAGGCAAACCAAAACTCCTTACCACGCAAAAACCGTGCAACATCCAACTGCAACTTCCGAACCAAATAGCCGCGCGAGCACCCTTCGAGCTGCCCTGTTCCCGGTTGGCATACACGCCAAACAAGCACAGAGAAGCCCTGGCTTTGCTGCTTCGCGTCTGTCTTCGTTCCAATCTCAGACGAGAACCAGGACGGTGGCCGTGCGTTTTCCTTTGATTGCCCGGAAAAGCCGACTCCGTTTCGCGGTTCCGGCCCGCATAGCCCTCCAAGGTGGAGAACGCGCGGACGCCGATGCGATGTATTTCTCCACTCCAACGGCGGATTCCTGTCGCTGGAGCGCCCGACAGCCCTTTGCAAGAGGAGAGCAACTTCGGGGATTGGTCAGGCCCTAAAATCTCGCCTGACTTTGAGGACCAACCCGCCGGATGTTACCGGACCGGGCCGCCCATCCGCATTCGCCGTTAAGACACACGGGTAGATGCGTTCTTGCGGAACCTTTTAACAATAGCAAGAAATGTGGACGGGGTCAACGAATTCTGACCCCCTCCACGAGGATTTTCGTCCCTTTACTCGATCGATTGCAGGGTCCAGGTGGTGCCGTCGGTAACAAATGTGGCCTCTCGGCTCGTGGTGAGCTCGTTGCCCGGATTGTGGGCGATGCCCACCAGCACGTCAGGAACGCCTGTAAGATCGACACCCTCGGTAAAGATGACCGTTTTGGTCTTTCCAACATCCTGGATATCTTTGATATCACGAGCTTTAAGGTGATTGGCGGCGACTGTAACCATGACAACAGAATACTTGGTATCGGTTGGGCTGTCGGGCCGCCACTTGATGACGTCACCCCCGCCGGTCAACTTAACCGCCTTTTTCCCATCCGGCGTCAAGGTAAAGTCAGCCCAGTACTTGTTGGGATAAATCGTGGTCCGATTCCAAAGCTTGGCAGTTGCGCCCTGCACCATGCCGTCATTGTTGACGATAATACTGGCGCCGACAGCGGGGGTCGCATCGTATTTTGCCTGAATCATCGCAAGCGCCTGATCCTGCGACAGTGGCGGAGCCGACTTGCAGCCACTCACAACGATCCCCGCGCCCATAACAGCCAAAGCCAGCCAAACATTCATTTTCAATCCGTTTTTCACATTTCCTCCCTACAACACACTCAACCGTTCGAATTGCTTCGACTGGCCATTTTTCACCTACTTTCCTCTCCTGTCAATGGAGTTGGAAGTGACCGCGCTCACATGTGATGATCGAACGCTCTGTGGAAATTCTCAGGACAACGCCAAAGACCAAGAATGAGGGCCCTGTTTGTGCGAAATTTAATTTTCATTTCTCGCTTGCACGCCGTAAAAACTCAGCGCCGCGTCGCCTTGTTCCAGCAACCGCGAACGCACGAGCGCACCGTACTGCGGATTTAGCGGTTGCTTGCGGCGATGCTCGGCAATGACGATCGCGCCGGGGGGCAACAGGCCGGCCGATGTCCCGCCAAGCAAACCGAGCGCAGTCGCATACTCCTCGGATGCCTCATAAGGCGGGTCGAGAAAGACAAGATCGAAACCGGAGGCCAGCCCGGTTAACGGTTTGCGCAAAAATGAAGCGACGCTCCCAGGGTGAATCCTGAACCCCGCCGTAATCTTCAGCCGGTCGAGATTCGCGCGTAACACCTTCAACGCCGGCGCGGCTCGCTCGACAAATGTGACCATCGCGGCTCGACGGCTCAAGGCCTCCACGCCCACGGCGCCGGACCCGGCATATAAATCAAGAAAAGACGCGCCTTCGATGCGGGGCGCAAGCACGTTGAAGAGTGTTTCGCGCAGGCGGTCGCTGGTAGGCCGCGTCCCGAGGCCCGCCGGAGCCTGCAGCGCGCGCGAACGAAATGTTCCAGCAATAATGCGCATCGCCAACCAGCATACGCGAGGCGCATCGGGCTCCCAACCGATACAATCCAGATATGCGAGGCTGGTCAATTCCGCTGGGCCGTTGGGTGGGCGTCGAGATGCGCGTCCACATCTTCTTCCCCCTGCTCGCGCTGGTCTGCTTCGGCATCAGCGCCACCGACGGCTGGGAGCGCGGACTCGCCCTGTTCCTTATTCTTGTGGCTGCGGTTGCCGTGCGTGAAACCGCGCGCCTGCTGGTTGCAGCCTGGCTCGGACTTAAAATACGCGCGGTGCTTCTGCTGCCCATCGGCGGTCTGTTCGCCTACGCAAACCCTGAAAGCCAGGAGATTGCCAACCAGGGCGGCGGGCAGTTTGCGATTGCGCTGGCCGGCCCGCTGGCTAACATTGCAACCTCGCTGGTGTTGGCTGGCTGCGTTTTCGGCGCCAGCGCCGATGTCCCCATGTTCAATCTGCCTCTCATCTCATCCGCGCACCTGGTGCGCAGCCTGGTGTGGATGCAGTTCTGCCTGGGGGTCCTTCATTTCCTGCCGGCCTATCCGCTGGACTTCGGTCGCTTGCTACGCGGCGGCTTTGCGCGCAAACACGGCTTCGCTCCCGCCGGCCGCGCCTCCGCCGGCCTAGGCCAGGTGATTGCCCTGGCCATCATGCTGGGCGGCATGTTGCTGCACAGCCCTTGGCTTATTCTTGCTGGCTTCTTTATCATGATCGGCGCGCAGATCGAAGACCAGGGCGTCTTCTTCCAGTCTGTTGTCGACACGGTGCGCATGCGGGAAGTGATGCTGACGGATTTTGCCACCCTTTCTGCCTCAGATACATTGGCCGATGCTCTGGTGCGTTGCGTTCACTCTCTGCAGGAAGATTTCCCAGTAGTGCGCGGACCGCAACTGGTGGGCATTGTCTCGCGCCAACGCATTGTTGACGCTCTGCGCAGTGAAGGGAATGGCTACATCCAATCCGTGATGTCGCGCGGTTTCCAGGTGGCCAAGCCTGAGGACACGCTCGGCACCACCATCCGGCGACTGACCGCGGGGCACGGCCTGGCGCTGATCCCCATTACAGAGAGCGGCCGCGTTGTGGGGATTGTGAGCGTGCAAAATCTGATGAGTTCGATGTCGCTGCTTTCAGAACAACGCCGCATGGAACGCGAGGACGCCCGCCAGGATTCCGGAGACTAACCATCCATGCCGGACGACGCGCAAGAACCGATCGCGCCCGGCCTCTATCTGGTCGCCACGCCCATCGGCAATCTCGGCGATATCACGCTTCGCGCATTGAACATACTGCGCGGCGTTGACTTGATCGCCTGCGAAGACACGCGCCAGACACAGAAGCTTCTGAATCACTTCCAGATCGAAACCCCCACGGTGAGCTGCCACCAGCACAACGAGCGCGAGCGTGCCGAGCAGTTGCTGGCATCGCTCAAGTCCGGGGGGCGGATAGCGCTGGTCTCTGACGCGGGAATGCCGGGCATCAGCGACCCTGGCGCCTGGCTGGCTACCGAAGCGATTGCCGCGGGGCTGCCGGTGATTCCGATTCCCGGGGCCAATGCTGCAGTGAGTGCGCTGGTGGCCTCGGGGCTGCCAACGGACGAGTTTCACTTCATTGGCTTTTTGCCAGAGAAGGCAGGAGCGCGCCGGACGCGCCTGGAAGAACTCGCCGCATCCGCGAAAAACCAGGCCGGTTGCACCCTGATTTTTTATGAAGCCCCCCATCGCATTCTCGACACGCTGTCTGATCTTGAGTCGGTCTGGGGTCCGGAGCTGCGCGTTGTGGTTGCGCGCGAGCTGACCAAGATTCACGAGGAGTTTCTGCGCGCAACGGTCGCGGAGGCGCGCAGGGAGCTGGCTTCCCGGGATCGCATCCGGGGCGAAATCACGCTGCTCGTTGCTCCGCCGGCTCCTGGCTCGGCGGATGCGCCGATTGCGGCAGCGGGGCAAAAGGTCGCGGTCCGCATTGCGCAGATTCAGGCTGAAGCCGGCGTCGACGAGAAAGAGGCTCTCAAGCGCCTTGCGCGCGAATTAGGCCAATCGAAGAGCGATGTCTATCGCGAGTTGCAACGCGAGCGGGCGCGTCGCCGCTAAGCTGGAATTCAAGGTCTGGGCCGTTCAATCTTCCAGGGGCGAATCGCCGCCAATTTCCTTAGCACCCTGGTCATGGAGGATCACGTTCAACAGAGATTTGTGAACGCGGATCCGGCCGTCGTAATCAATAAATCCGAGCTTGCGAAAACGATTCATGAAGAAGCTCACGCGGGAGCGCGTTGTCCCAATCATTTCCGCGAGCGTCTCTTGCGAAATCTTGGGAATCAGCATCTCCGGTTCGCTTGCCGGCCCCAGACCCAGATCGCCGCCGGTAGGGTGATCGACAGGCTTACCGAACTCCGCCATCAGGAGCAGGATGCGTGCCAGGCGCTTCTCGCTGGAGTTGAAAAGCTGATCGACAAGGTCAGCCTGAATGCGCATGCTGCGCGCAAGAAGAAACTTGAGGAACAGGTCGGAGAATTTATGCTCCTCGTGGATGACGCGGAGCATCTCATCCCTCTGAATCTTCATCGCCGTGCAGGAGGTGATGGCGGTCGCCGAGGAGAGCCTGTTCCCGCCCACGGCCACCAAAGCCTCTTCGCCCACAAAATCGCCGCCCCCCAGCAAAGTAATGGTGGCTTCTTTGCCGGCGTTCGAAAGCACAGTCACCTTCGCCCGGCCTCTTTGCAGGTAAAAGACTGAATCCGCAGGCTCGCCCTGGGTAAAGAAGTTTTCTTTGGGTTTCAGATGAACCACTTTGCGGCCCAAGCCTGCGTTCGCCAGAAAGGCGGCTGCATCGAACCCTGGCTTCTCTGGGTCAACCATCGAGACGGCCTCCAACTCTCTTCTGCGCTGGTGCAGGGTTCCGCACCGGGAAAGCGGCCTCCGCGACCCTTGAGTCTGCTACGGAATGAGCCTTGCCGACTCAGTCGATCCAAGCGGAGCGGAAACTCGATCTACGCCGTAAACATATCATTCTAAAGAACGTTTAGGGCGCGCGCTCCGGGTTCGGACATTCGTGGCAGCATAGCAAAAAATCGCACACCGGGAGGCGGGCAATCTGTTCAATTTTGCTCACTTTTCTGAGAAATTTTCAAGGTCCATGTGAATCATGGGCACAGACAAACCGTTTAAAGGAATGCCGCAGCCGATTTCGAGTCAGAAGGCGGCCGTCAGTTCAGAAACTCCCGATTTGCTTCCATCTGGGCCGCGGGGTTCAGGTTTTGCTTTGCGGATCCTGTGGTCTCCTGCCTGGCGATCTCGGCGATCAATTGCTCCAACTGCTCCCGTTTGCGGAGACTCAGATCCAGAAAGCGAATTCCGATATTCTTAGGGTCGTGAACCGCCTGGATTACCCCGCTCAGCAGGAAGGGCATCCCTTCAAGACGAAACTCCGTTTCTACGCGGGTGTAGATGCCTACAGGAAATCGCTCATCGCTCCTGATTCGGCAGCCGCTCATGCTCAAATCGACAATGTGTCCGTTCAGTTTTGACCCAATCCTGATAAGAAGCACTTTGGCTGTTGTATCCACGTGGTGCCGCTCCTGCACACGGCGATCGCGCTTCTCCTGCGCAGGTCCGTTCAACGCCAAGGCGCCTTCGTGCGGGTTCCGTTCTATCTGGACAATTTGCTGAAGCTGCGCGTGGCCGCTTTGCTCCCTTTCAGAATTGTCCACTGCATCCGCCACATTTTGGATCAGATTTGGCTGTTCCACCTGCGCGGGCGTTTCCGCCAGCTCGCAGGCTGCGGCTTCGCTGGCCTCGTGTTCAGCGGAAGCCTTCTTGGCAAGTTCCTCGGCTGCCCGTGCCTCGGCTGCCCGCTGCATCTCGCTCACTACCTCCGCCAACTGCTCACGCCGCCGCGAGATGATGTCGACAAAGTGAATACCCGCCAGGTGGTTCTGATCTGTCCACTGGATAAGGCCGGCAAAACGGAAAGCGACTCCGTTGACTTTGAACGCCACCTCAACACGCGTACCCTTTCCCACGGTATAGGGCTCAAGAAGACGCAGCCGGCACCCTTCAAGGCTTAAATCGAGAATGTGACTCTGAAGGGAAACGCCATGGCTGATCAGTTGGAGGGTGGAGGGTTCGTCGATGGCATAGCGAGGGTAGGCGCGCCGATTCTGGTAGTCGGAGGACGCCTCGGCCAGTGGCCCTGGGTCCTGGTCGCCGCTGGGGCCGCTTGTTTGGTTGTCCGCGTTCATGTGCGGCTCCGCCCGACTTCCGCGGGTCGATGCCGCTGACCCGCAGGCTAGTGCCCGCCGGAAAGTTCCCACGGGCGTTCTGCTGCTGGTTCAGAGACTTCCCGGCCCTTCAGGCGGTCATATTGATACACGTCGCTGGTGGTGCCCAACGACTCGTTATAAAGGCTGGTGGCCCCTGTCAGCAGCTTCAGTTCCTCGCTGAACATGTGGATGCACTGCAATTGAGAGGCCGAGGCAGGGATTTCATATTTGGAAGTCTTAATAAACTTCTGGTACCCACGGTCCAGCAGCCGCGCCACTTCTCCCCGCACCAACGCTCCCGGACTAACTGCCATGGCCGCCCCGTCTTCGTGGGGCACCAGAACCGCACCCGCTCCATCTTTGCTTACCAGGAACCCGCCGACGACCCCTGAGTCGGGCGATACGTCGAAGCCGTGGGAGCGCAAAACCTCCAGTGTTTGATCGAAGTTGGGATGGCGGGATTTTTTCGTCACGGCTGCTTTCCATTCTGCGAGGCCGGTCTGCGAGAATTGTAAAGGAAGCTGCGGCGCGGCCTCGCCCTGTTTCCAATCTCGCACACCCGCACCACTGGCTGCAATTTCCCCAATGGATTCTCGAATTGCGCAATCCGAAATCGGCACTTCGCTTCCCGAGCGTATCGGCGGGACGCCGCTCGTGCGTCTCACCCATCCGGTGCAGGGGCTTGAGGGCATTACGCTGCTCGCCAAGGCCGAATGGCTCAATCCCGGTGGCAGCGTGAAGGACCGCGCCGCCGCATCGATGGTGAAGGACGCGCAAGACCGCGGCCTGCTGACTCCCGGCAAGACTGTGCTCGACGCCAGCAGCGGCAACACCGGCATTGCCTTCGCCATGCTGGGCGCGGCGCTCGGCTTCCCGGTGCATCTCGCGATGCCGGCCAATGTCTCACCCGAGCGGAAGCGGATTTTGCGCGCTTATGGAGCCTCTGTCGAGTGGACCGATCCGGACAAGGGCTCGGACGGCGCCATTCTCCGCGCCCGCGAGTTGGCCGGCAACGATCCGGATTACTTCTGCTACATGGATCAGTATTCGAATGATGCCAACTGGATGGCCCACTATTTCTCGACCGGCCCGGAGGTCTGGCAGCAGACCGCTGGGCGAGTGACGCACTTCGTCGCAGGGCTCGGCACCACCGGAACATTTATGGGAGTAGCGCGGCGACTCAAGGAATTCAATCCGGCGATTCAGGTGATCAGCTTCCAACCCGACTCGCCCTTCCACGGCCTGGAGGGGCTCAAGCATCTTGGCGCCTCCATGGTGCCCCCTATCTATAATCCAGGCCTGGCGGATCGCGAGCTCGAAGTGGAGACTGAAGCCGCCTATGACATGGCGCGGCGGCTGGCGCGCGACGAGGGATTGCTGGTCGGAATTTCCGCCGCAGCGGCAGTTCACGCGAGCGTGCAGATTGCGCGCGAAGAGGCGGCTGCTGGTCGGGACGCCATGATTGTTACGGTGCTTCCCGACTCGGCCGAAAAATATCTCTCCGAGCGATTCTGGGAAGAAGAATGAGCCTTCTGCGATTGCCACGTTCGATCTACGATGCGATCCGTGCACACGGGGAGGAAACTTATCCCAACGAGTGTTGCGGCGCTCTGCTGGGGCGCTTTGTTGCGCCGGACCCCGCGCGCAATGAGGCAGGCGGGTGGGTCGTTGAAGCCAATGTTCGCGCCGGCAACATGCGTACGGACTCCGCTCACAATCGCTATCAGATTGCTCCGATCGAGTTGGTAAAGATTGAGCGTGACGCGCGAGGCCGTGGCCTCGACATCGCGGGCTTCTATCACTCGCATCCGGATCATCCGGCCAAATGGTCGCCCACCGACTTTGAGGAAGCGCATTGGCTCGGTTGCTGCTACGTGATCACTGCAGTCGCCCAAGGCAAAGCGACAGTGACGAATTCTTTCTTTCTTGCGGGACTCCGAGAAGAAGAAAAACGGTTCGAGTTGCAGACGATTGAAGTGACTGACCAGCCCACTTTGCTTGATGCCGAGCCAAATGCTTGAGGTCCGCGTTGGAGAATGACATTGAATTTCTCCTCTGTTCATGCGGACTTGAATCACCGCCCATTTCACCCCAAAGCCAAATACTTCTTTACATGCCGCGCGCCTATGCATCATAATCGCCCCACCTCGGAGCACCTGCATCTCCCCGTCCCCCTCCCCCAATCGCGAGTGATCTCTGAGCAAAATCAAGGAGGAACTCCACACATGAAAATCTTCAGCCCCGTTGTGCTCGGTCTGACTCTCGCTGTTGCCGGCAGCATGATGGCCGCGGCGCAGGATGCCCCCTCGGACGTCAAGGTCCTGCAAATTACCCGTGAATACACCAAGCCCTACAAGAACGGGATGGCCCACGACAAGACGGAGAGCGCCTTTGTGCAGGCCATGACCAAAGCCAAGTTCCCCGCCCACTATGTCGGCCTGACTTCGCTGTCGGGCAAGTCGCGGTCACTGTTCCTGACCATCTATAACTCGTTTGACGAATGGGGGAAGGACAACGATCTTCAGGACAAGAATGCGGCCTTCTCCGCGGAACTGGAGCGCGACAGCATCGCCGACGGCGCACTGCTGGACTCCGTTGACTCGCTTGTCTACACCTATGACAAGGAGCTCAGCTACAAATCGCATCCTGACCTGATCGGCTGCCGCTACATGGAGATCTCGGTCTACCATGTGAAAACGGGACACGCCGCGGAATGGCATAAACTCGTCAAGCTCGTCAAGGACGCGCACGAAAAGGCCGGCACCAGCGCGCATTGGTCCATGTATGAGATTGCCTATGGAGCGGAGGACGGCGAGTTCATTGCTCTCAGCTCGGACAAGTCGATGGCCGACATCGACACCGGATTTGCCGAGAACAAGAAATTCATGGACGCCCTCGGTGAAGACGGCGTGAAGCAGTTCCACGAGCTTTCTGCGTCCGCAATTGATTACTCGCGCTCCGAGCTCTTCTCGATCAACCCCAAAATGAGTTATGTCCCCGACACATGGATAAAGGCCGACAGCTTCTGGAAGCCCAAGATGGCCGCTCCCGCCGCCAAGCCGGCCGCGGCTGAGAAGAAGCCCTAAGAGTAAACAAGGCCAATTCACCTTTGGAGCCCCAGGACCCGAAATACGGAAACTGGGGCTCTTTTTCGGTGTGCTAATTTCGATGCCCCGGCCAAACCAGGAGACGTTCTCCTGAGCCGATTTCAGGCTTTGGCCCGGCAGGATTCCCTCCATCCAATCGTCACCCCGTATCATCTAAACAGAAGGGCAGGAACCGAACGGCCCAGGAGTCTTCTCGATGACCATTTTCATTCCCACGCCGCTGCGTCCTTATGCCGGCGGCCAGGCTTCCGTCCAGGTCGAGGCGGCTACCATCGCCGATGCTCTTGCCTCGTTGACGGGAGCCCACCCGGATCTCCGCAAGCACCTCTATACCGAGCAAGGAAAGCTGCGCGCCTTCGTGAACGTCTACCTGAACGACGAAGACATTCGCTATCTGCCGGCGAAAGAGGCAACGAGCGTGGCTCCGACAGACACTCTGTCGATCATTCCCTCCATCGCCGGCGGGTGCTAACCGGTTCGTCCGTGCGAATCCGCCTTCGGCCTAAGAGCAACGGCAGCGAATTTAACCAATCAACATGAAGAGAATTGAAACTATGGCTGCGACAACTTCCCCTGAAACGCTTCCTGAGCTGACGACCGACGATCTTTCGCGCTACTCACGGCACCTGATCCTGCCCGAGGTGGGCATGGAGGGCCAGCAGAAACTGAAGGCTGCGCGCGTGCTGTGCGTGGGCACAGGCGGGCTTGGTTCGCCTCTGGCTCTCTACCTTGCTGCCGCCGGCATCGGCACACTTGGCCTGGTCGATTTCGACGTGGTGGATTCCAGCAATCTGCAACGGCAGATTATCCACTCAACCAAAGATATCGGCCGCAAGAAGCTGGACTCCGCCGAAGAAAAGCTGCTGGCGCTCAATCCTGCGCTCAAGGTTGTAAAGCACGAGACCATGCTTACGAGCGCCAACGCCCTCGACATCCTGAAGGACTACGACATCGTCGCCGATGGGACCGATAACTTCCCCACGCGCTACCTGGTCAACGACGCCTGCGTGCTGCTGGGCAAGCCGAATGTGTACGGATCGATCTTCAGATTCGAGGGGCAAGCCAGCGTCTTCGCCACCAGGCAGGGCCCCTGCTATCGCTGCCTTTATCCTGAGCCTCCGCCGCCCGGCCTCGTGCCCAGTTGCGCGGAGGGTGGCGTGCTCGGCATCTTGCCGGGACTGGTCGGCGTGATTCAGGCGACAGAGGCAATCAAGCTGATTCTTGGCAAGGGTGAGTCGCTTGTGGGCCGCTTGCTGCTTGTGGATGCGCTGAACATGCGCTTCCGCGAGCTTAAGCTGCGCAAGAATCCTGAGTGCCCGGTGTGCGGCCCCAACCCAACGGTCACAGCGCTGATCGACTACCAGCAGTTCTGCGGCATCAAGCCCGAATCGAAAGAGGAAAAAGCATTGAAGAACGGAATTCCGCAACTGAGCGTGAAGGAACTGAAGCGTCGCATGGATGCGGGCGAAGATATTTTCATCCTCGACGTTCGTGAGCCTTACGAGTACCAGATCGCAAACATCGGCGGAAAGCTGATCCCGCAAAACGATGTGCCGCAGCGCCTGGCCGAGATCGACCGCGATCGCGAGATCGTGGTGCAATGCCGCAGCGGCGCGCGCAGCCAGCGGATCGCCGAGTTCCTGTCGCAAGCCGGCTACCCCAAAGTTGTGAACCTAGCCGGCGGCATCCTGGCCTGGGCCGACGAAATCGACCCGAAGATGCAGAAGTACTGACCGCAACCTTCGCTCAGTTGAGAGAAAGCAACGTGCAAAGCCTGACGCTGTCCGGCAAATTCGTACGGCTCGAACCGCTCGACAAAGCGCACCTCGATGCGCTCGTGGCCGCGTCTGCAGTGGACCCATCACTCTACCAATGGAGTCTCGTTCCGCAGGGCAAGGACCAGGCCGCGCGCTACATTGAAACAGCGATTGCCGGCCGCGATGCGGGCACAGTGCTGCCCTTTGCCACAATTCGCCTCGCAGACGGCGCAGTAATCGGGTCAACCCGGTTTTTCGATCTCGAGCGCTGGGCCTGGCCGCAGGGGCACCCACGCCATGGTCGATCTGATCCCGATGTCTGCGAAATCGGCTATACCTGGCTCGCGCAGTCAGCCATCCGCACCGCCGCCAACACTGAAGCCAAGCTGCTGATGCTGACTCACGCATTCGAATCATGGAACATGCTCCGCGTCTGCCTGCATACCGACGCGCGCAATCAGAGATCGCGGGCCGCGATTGAGCGCATCGGCGGGAAGTTTGAAGGGATTCTGCGCTCACATCGATTGGCAGCCGACTCGACGGCCCGCGACTCGGCGCGCTTCGCGATTGTGGCGGCGGATTGGCCTGATGTGAAGGAACGCCTCGCGGGGCGCCTGAATCAGGCACACTGATGAAGGGAGTGTTCTAAGTTATGAACAAACGCTTCAGCGCCAAGCTCGAGAAAAGCTCGAACAAGGGCGGGTGGACCTTTGTCACCTGGCCAGCGTCCGTCGAGTTTTTCGGCACGCGCGGCCTGGTCAAAGTGCGGGGAAAAATTGACGGCGTTCCGTTTCAGAGTTCGTTCATGGCATTAGGGGACGGCACCCACAAGCTGCCTGTGAAAGCCGAAATCCGGCGCGAGATCGGCAAAGACGCGGGTGATACGGTGACTGTGCTGCTGGAAGAACGGCTTTGAACTGAGCCTTCGGTCCTGCTGGTCGATCGCACAGTACTCGTTCGGTCTTACCGACTCCAATTTCCTTGGCCGCTTCATCAGCTTCGCCCGGGTCTGCTCTTCAGGCCGCTTCGCCGTTCCTGCCGTTTTCGTCCAGCTTGCCGAAGATCATCTTGCCGCTGGCCGTTTGCAGCACGCTGGTGACGGAGATATCGATGCTCTTGCCGATCAGCTTGCGTGCGTGATCGACAACGACCATCGTTCCATCATCGAGATACCCAACACCCTGGTTGTACTCCTTGCCTTCCTTCAAAATCAGCACGTTCATGCGCTCGCCGGGCAGCACCACCGGCTTCAGAGCGTTGGCAAGATCGTTGATGTTGAGCACTTCCACGTGGTGCAGGTGGGCCACCTTGTTCAGGTTAAAGTCGTTGGTCACGACCTTGGCCTCCCACTTCTTGGCCAGCTCAAGCAGCTTCAGGTCGACCTCGCGAATCGAGGGAAAATCGTCGGGAACAATCTGCACCTGGATGGCGGCGTTGGACTGCATGCGCTGCAGCATGTCGAGCCCGCGGCGGCCTCTCTGCCGCTTTGATCCGTCGGTGGAGTCGGCCACAGTTTGCAGCTCGCGCAGGACAAATTCTGGAACCACGATCATGCCGTCAATGAAGCCGGCTTCTGCGATGTCCGCGATGCGGCCGTCGATGATGACGCTTGTATCCAGCACCTTCGAGCTGCGGCGCGAGGGCCTGTCGCTGGCGAAGATGGTGCCGAGCGCCGCCGGATTCAGCAGGTCGCCCTTGCTGGCGCCGACCAGCAGCCCCACATAGGTCATCAGCAGCAGAACAAATATCTGCAGGACAGCCGAATTGGTATTATCAAGCGGCGCCGAACGCAGGACCAGGCAGAACAGCGCCGCGCCAAAAATTCCCAGCACGCTGCCTGTGACCGCGCCGATCAACCGGCGCAAGCTCAGAGCCCGGACGCGCAGTTCGAACACGATGACCGCGCCGGCCGCCGATGCCCCGGCGGCCGCACCCATCCACCCTGCTGGAATTCCGAAAGGATGAAGAAAATAGCAAACTCCAGCCAGCAAGGCAACAAAAAGAAGGCGAACAACTACCAGATCCATAAAGGCCCACTGCCGCTGGCTGCGAAATGAAAACGCCAGACTCGGCACGTTGCAGAGTATGACGACACGCGACCATCAACGTCAAGAGAAGATTGTCGGTTAGATGGAGTTGGGCTGGACAGTCCCAGACGTTGAACTCGCCGTGGGCGGATTCAGGAAGGGCTAGGTGGCCGTCCAGGCCTCAACGTGAGACCTGGGTCAGAAAGATTCCAGCTGGCGCTATCCGGCCGTTGCCCTTGGTAACTAGGACGCCTCTGCCAGTTCCGATGCCGGGACGTGGCGCAGGGTGCCCTTCCGTGGGCCTCGTTTGCGTGCGCTCATCACCTTGATCCGTTCCAGCAGCTCCTGCGGGGTGCAGTGCTTTTTTGCCAGCAAGGCATCGGCCGCATGGATTTCTCCGCTCAAGGCCTGCGGATCGCCCAACAGAATCATTGGCACGTGACCGGCGATCTGCTTCAACCGGTTTACCAGTTGATGGCCGTTCATCTGCGGCATGGCAAAGTCGGCAAGCACCAGATCTACCTGCGTCCGGGCAAAAATGCTGATTGCCTCCTGGCCGCTTGTTGCCGGCACTACGCGATAGCCATTGGTTGAGAGCATGAAACTCATCACCGAAAGTTCCTGTTCGTTATCGTCTACGCAAAGTATTACTTTTTTCGGACGCATGATGTGGGGTACCACTCCTTCTTCAAGTTCTTGTAGCGTTCGCCCCGGCAACATGTCGCCATACCCGCTCTATTGGCGAGTTTGCCTGTTGTATTGTCGGGCCCATCGGCTGCGATTGAGATGGCCTCGTGATTCGGAATCCTTGTGACCCCCGTTGTCCCGCGTTGTTGCGGGCAACCCTGGCGGGCGCCGCAACCGCGCAAAAAGACAACCGGCAAGCGATCCCCGCCTGGCCAGTCTTCCCCTCGCAGTCAAAAACCAAGTGTGCGTTGCATCGTCTGTTGCTCAAGGCAACAGACCAGTTGGATCAACTGTTGAGTTGCTGCTATGAGAGGCAAGCCTACGGGTCTCCGACGTATCAGGGAAGAGGGAATGTGAGGCGAAGAAGCAGATGAAAATAGAACTGTAACAAGTGGAAATTTTCTAGCATTAACATTCTCTTAAAGTTGTAATGTTGATTCCCTGTTGAAAGCGTGTGCATCACGCAAGGAAAAGCTTCCCGACTGCTACAAGAACAGTGCTACCGGCAACTCGCACATCCGTTACCTTCGCCAATTCCCTCGTTGCAGAAAGAAAAAGATCGCTTGGGCGTCCCATTTCCGCACCTTGGAGAAGGTGTGTTCTCTCTCCGGATTTCACCGCACCGCGCATCACCAGGTAGCTGATCGCGCACCCCGCGGCCGAGCCGGTTGCAGGATCTTCACCACCATGAAACTGCATCCGGGCACGCCACTGAGGTCCCGCGATGAGGCTTTGGTTTCCGGTTGGCCCCAGTACATAGAACCAGCGTGCTCCGCGCTCCCGCAGCCACGGATTCGCCTGCTCCTGGTTCACTCTCAGCCGCGCCAATGCTTCGGCTGAACGCAGCGCGACAATGGCGAATGCCGTTCCCGTCGAGACTATTTGCGGCTGCAGCGCTGGATGCAGATCCTCAAGTGCAAGGCCTGCCAGCCGCGCCACTTCCGCCCGATCCAGCTCCGCGCCAAACTCAGGATCACGCTGTGTCATCTCCGCGAAGAGGCCCTCCCCGCTGAAGCGCACTGGAATCGGGCCCACATTCTCGGCCAGCGTCACGCTTTCGCCCGCAAAGGCTTCCCGGGCATGCATCTTCAGTACGCTGGCCGTACCCAAGGTCGGGTGCCCGGCAAAGTTCAGCTCCTCCTGCGTCGTGAATATCCGTACGCGCACGCCCTCGGTCCGTTCGACGGCGGGCGCCCTGCGCTCCACAAACGTGGTTTCAGACAGGTTGAACTCGCGCGCAATCGCCTGCATTTGTTCTGTCGCCAGGCCGGCGGTGTTCATCACCACCGCCAGCGGATTGCCCTTGAGCGCCCTCTCGGTAAAAACGTCCACAATGAAGTAGTCAAGCTCCACCAGAGACTCTCCTGTCTTCTCTCTCAATGGAATTAGACGCCAAAATAATGTTCAAGCCAACGCCCAAGTGCTGTGCGCCCTGTGAATTGCTACAATCAAGCAGGCCTCCACGCCAGCTATTTCGATCTCCGCATGATAAAAATGCACGACCCGCAGCCTATGACTCTCCGCCTGTACAACACCCTCTCTGGACAACTCGACGCGGTTGTTCCTGAAGACGGCAAGGCCTTGCGGATGTACGCGTGCGGCCCAACGGTCTACGACTTTGGCCACATCGGCAACTTTCGTACATTCCTGCAAATCGACGTACTGCGCCGTTTCCTGCTGCTGACAGGAACGAAGGTTCTCCACGTGATGAACATTACCGACGTGGACGACAAGATCATTCGCAACGCGGCTGCTGCCGGCATGTCGATTCAGAACTACTCGGCTCCCTTTGTGCAGGCATTTCTTGAAGACCTCGACACGCTCCGAGTTCAGCAACCGGAGCAGTTGGCGCGCGCCACCGAGCACATCGATCGCATGGTTGAGTTGATCCAGAAGCTGGCCGCCGCGGGCGCTGCCTACCAAACCGAGGATGGGAGCTGGTACTTCAGGCTCGCTGCCTTTCCCGATTACGGCAAGCTGAGCAAGAAGGACCTGAGCGGCATGGAAGACGGTGCGCGCGTCGATGTGGACGAGTACGAGAAGGACTCCGCCCGCGACTTCGCGCTGTGGAAGGCCGCCAAACCTGGCGAGACCTCTTGGGACACCGCAATCGGACGCGGCCGGCCCGGCTGGCATATCGAGTGCTCGGCGATGGCGATGGAATATCTGGGTGAGTCCTTTGATTTTCATGCGGGCGGAGAGGATTTGATGTTCCCGCACCACGAAAATGAGATTGCGCAGAGCGAAACAGCGACCCACAAACAGTTTGCGCGGCATTGGATGCATGTGCGTTTTCTGCTTGTGGACGGGCGCAAGATGTCGAAGAGCGAAGGCAATTTCTACACTCTGCGCGATCTGCTTCTGAAAGGCTACCGGGCCTCGGCGATTCGGATGGCTCTGATTTCTGTGCCCTATAGGCACCAATTCAATTTTACCTTCGACGGACTCGTAGACGCGAGCAGCGCGATTGACCGGCTGAGAACCTTTCGCGAGCGGCTCACTGCCGGCAGCTTCAAACCCGGCGAGAATCCTGAGCTGCAGGCAGCCGCAGCCAAGGCGCAAGCCGATTACATGGCCGCGCTCGCCAACGATCTGAACACTGCCGAGGCGCGAGCGCCCATCTTCGAACTGATTCGCACCGCCAACACGGCGATAGACCAGGGACAACTGCTGGCTGCCGACAAGGATGCGATTCTGGCGGTACTGGCCAGCTTTGACGCGGTCTTTGACGTGCTCGAAGACAATGACGCCGAACCAACACGCCGCGCGCTGGAGTGGGCGGAGAAGGCTGGACGGATGGCCGATGTGGCTCCCGAGCTGCTGGCCCGGCAGTCACTCAGCGATGAGGCGGTCGATACTTTGGTCGCCGAGCGCACTCTGGCCAAGAAGCAGCGGAACTTTGCGCGCGCCGACCAGATCCGCAACGAACTTGCCGAAAAAGGAATTATCCTTGAGGACTCCAAAGACGGCGTGCGCTGGAAACGGAAATAGACGACATCCTTCGTTCAAGACCCGGGAGTGAATCGCATGGAAGCCAACGAAGCCCACGAATTGCAGGAGCACGCAGAGCATGGCGCACACGAGTCTACGCTGCGCCCTGTTGCCTTCACCATGAGCGTGCTGGCCGTAATGGTAGCGGTGACTACCGTGCTCGGCCATCGAACCCACACAGAGGCGGTGCTCGACCAGAACAAAGCCACCGACCAGTGGAACGAGTACCAGGCGCACAAGATTCGTTCGAACGACACCTATCTTGCCGGCGATTTGCTGAGCGTGATGATGGTTGCCGATAAAGCCGCGGCCGAAAAGATTGCCAAGGGGTACGCCGACCACCAGGCAAAATGGGCCGATCAGACCAAAGACGACATGGAAAAGGCCGAGGCGCTCGAGGCAAAAGTGGAGCAGGCCGAAGCCCGCGCCAACCGCTTTGACCTTGCAGAGGCGCTGCTTGAAATTGGACTTGTAATCACCTCAGTCACACTGCTCACGCGCAGCCGCATCTATTGGTATTTCGGTATGCTCTTCGCGCTCGGAGGGGTCGCTTCAGCTGTGTCGGTGCTGTTTCTGAAATAGCTCCTCAGGCAACAAAGCGGGGCCTGGACGACTGCGCCGGGATGAGAGTGATCGTTCGAAACCAGCCGATATTCCCAAACTTCCACCGTGCTACACTTTCCCTGCCATGAGATCATTTGCATTTGCCGCTGCTCTGTTATGCGCGAGCGTGTCTCTGCTCGCGCAATATCCTGAGCACGCTGCCGCCGTAACAACCGGCGCACCGGGCGACGCGGCAGGTGCGACAACAAAGACATTCGAATTCAAAGACGACGCCGGCCTCAGCTACTTCTCTTATACCTATCCTTCCAACTGGGATGTCGTGGATGAAAAGCCCGTGATGCCGGCTGTCCGCCAAAAAGTCGAAGAGGACGCAACAAGCGATTCAGAAAAGATCGCGGCGGAGTGCACGCAGCTCGCGCTGGACCTCAGAGAGCCTACTCTCAAGTCGAGCATTGTCGTGGTGGCTCTGCCTCTTGCCTGCATTGCACCGGCTGTGAATGAGAGTAATCTGCCCGCAGTGGCAGCCGGCGTATCAGAGGGAATCAAGAAGGGTTTCGACGTTTCAAGCGCTGCTTCCGGTGCTTATAAATTGGGGAAGCATAGCTTCTGGGTCGAGCGCGCGCAAGCTACATCAAAAATCCATCCTGATTTGGCTTACACGCTTGAAACCGCCTGCACCATGCTCAAGAAGGCGATGGTCTGCTGGATGGGCTTCGCCCGGAACCAGGACGCTCTTAACGTCCTGGAAAGCGGCCAAACTTCGTTGGAGGGCGATCCGCCGTTCGCCCTTGTCCCGTCCACTGCATTCAAAAGCATTACCAAGTAGCCGGAGGTTCTCACCTCGGCCAGCCACCGCAACCCACAGCTTCGATTTCTGTCGATTGACACTGTGATTCAAATCGCGTAGATTAATCGATTTAGTGAAAGAGTTGTTCTTTTTCGCGCACGAAAATCGGAAATCCTGAAAATCTGGAATCCTGCAAAGGGCTTACTATGATCACGTTCCGCAACGCCGTTACGCTGGGAATGAGCGTCCTGGCTCTATTGGCAGTTCAAGTCTCTTTCGCACAGCCTGGCCCGACGCATTTGCCGGCAGCGCCCGACAAAGGTCCCCGCACCATCGCGCCCTATTTCGCGCCGGCAACAGCCGCCCCCAAACCACCGGATGCCGACGGCTTTCTTCAGCGCTGGCTGCTTCTCGAGCCAATCGATAAACCCAACCGCAGCAATACCGTCTTTACCGGCACCTATGTCCGGAACGCCCTCAATACCGAATACTTTCCCGGCCAGTTCACCGTCGTTCCGCACAACGGAGACAAAGTGACGGTCGGCACTCAGGAACTCGCGTGGCACGCAGTGGATTCCACCAACTTCGACGCCAAGCTCTTTCGCTTCGCCTATGGGCTCAACAAGCAGACCTACGGCGTCATCTTCTGGGCCGTGACCGTTGTCAACAGCCCGCGCGAAATGCAGAATGTTCGATTGGCGGTCGGCTCCAACTCGGCGTCCATGTGGTGGCTCAATGGCAAGGAAGCCGTTGGCCTCTTCGACGATCGGCGCATGGTGATGGACGACGTGGTCTCCAAACGCCTCACCCTCAATAAGGGCAAGAACATCCTCCGCGGCGCTGTCATCAACGGACCTGGCCTGAGCGATTTTTGCGTCCGCTTTATCGACGAAAACGGCGAGCCGGTCAAGGGCATCACCACTAGCCTTCAATAACGCTGAAATGATTGAGCCATCCCGTTCCTGGTCTCTATCGTTTTGGTCTTTATCGATTTGATCCTGGAGTTACTATGAAATCCAAAATTCTGGTTGCAGCGGTTCTCTCCCTGCTCCCTCTTTGCGCGTCAAGTCCCGCCTTGGCACAGTTGAGCGGCGATCCGTACATTCACGATCCTTCGACGGTCATTCAGTCCGATGGCAAGTACTACACCTTCGGCACCGGCGGCGGCGGCCTCATGTCCGACGATGGCTACACCTGGCACAGCGGGGCCGTACGCACCGGCGGCGGGGTCGCGCCTGACGTCATCAAACTCGGCGATCGCTACTACGTAGCCTATGCCGTTGGCGGCGGCGGCATGTCCGGCGGCCACGCCAGCAACGTCAAGATGATGTGGACCAAAACCCTTGACCCCAAATCCCCTGACTTCGGATACCACGACCTCGGCATCGTCGCCTCGAGCAACGGCATTGAAGACTGCGACGCCATCGATCCGGCGTTCTTATACGCCAAAGGCCATCTCTGGCTCAGCTATGGAACCTACTTCGGTTTCATCCGCATTGTCGAGCTCGATCCCAAAACCGGCCTGCGTGTTGCCGGCAACAAACCGGTCAACGTCTCCATCGACATGGAAGCCACCGACATGATGTATCGCGATGGCTGGTACTATCTGCTCGGCACGCACGGCACCTGCTGCGACGGCGCCAACTCCACCTACAACATTCGCGTGGGCCGCTCCAGAAGTCCCCTCGGCCCCTACGTCGATAACATGGGCATCCCGTTGCTCAAGGGCGGCGGCAAACTTGTAGCCGCAGCCAGCGGCCGTCATTACGGTCCTGGCCACTTCGGCCTGCTTGACCTCGGCGACGGCGTCGAGAAATTCTCCATGCATTACGAAGCCGATATGGACCGCAGCGGCCGCAGCGTGCTCGCCATTCGCCCGCTGCTGTGGGAAGACGGCTGGCCGGTCGGCGGCGACGATTTCGAGCCGGGCACATACGAGATTCAGTCCGAGCGCAGCGGTTTCGCACTCGAACTTGCGACGGATTTTGTGCGCATCCAGAGAGCCGGCGGCTTCGGTGGTTTTGGCGGCCCGCCTCCGGGCGCCGGAGCAGCCCCGCGTCCTGGCCAACCCAGAGCTGGAGCTCCCGGTCAGCCGCCCCCGGGATTCGGCGGCTTCATGCGCGCCCCTACCGGCCCCGTAGTTCCGTTGCCCGATCAGACGCTCGCGCAGGATTCCGCCCACTGGCCGGAAGGCAACATTGACGTCGACCTCCTCGACTACATGGTCCGGCCCCATCAGAAGTGGACCGTCACGCCTGTCACCGATGCCGGTGGCTACCCCGGCGCACCTTATTTCAAAATCCAGATCGCTGGAACTGAACATACCCTTGCTGCCACCGCCGACAATGAACTTGTCGCCCTGCCTGCCTACACCGGCGCTCCCGAACAACTGTGGCGTATCGATCAGTTGACCGATGGCACCTACCGCATCATGCCCAAGTCGATGGACAAATCCAAAGACCCCCTGGTCTTGACCGCGATAGGCGCAAGTACGCCGACCTTGGCTAAGTTCGACCCCAAGAGCGACAAGGGGCGCTGGAACTTTAGAAAACCGTAGGCCCGTCGGTTCGAACGCCGGCAGATTTGAAAAAAGGGGAAGACGAGGCAGATCTCGTTTTCCCCCTTTTTTCTGTTTTTGCGAAACGCTGCCCCCGAAGGCCTCCGGATTCCGGCCCGCAGTTTATTGATCTCGACCATGCCAGCTACTCTGCCGGCATCTGCTCCAACTCTTCGAAGGGCGGCGCGCCGCGTTTAGCTTTCACCTGCGCCGTCGTCATCAGGAACACCGCCAAAACAATGCAACCCATGCCTGCAAACTCCGCGGCGACAGGACGTTCGTGAAGCAGGGCAATTCCCAGAAGCACCGCAACTACCGGATTGACGTAGGTATACGACATGACCTTGGCGACCGGAATGTGTTCCAGCAGATAGATGAAGCTGGTGTAGCCGAGCAGAGAGCCTGCGGTGACGAGATAGGCAATCGATCCGATCGAGGCGGCGTTGAGATGAAGCCGTGACCAATCGCCGAGCGCGGTTCCTAAAAGGAGATCTACGGCGCCCGCGAACACCATCTGCCATGAAGCGGCAACAAACGTATCGACTTTAAGGTGTGCGTGGCGCGACAGCACGCTGCCAACGGTCCAGGACAACGCTCCGGCAAGCAGGGCAAGGATGGCCCACAACAGCATGCGATTACCGCTAAGGCCCGTGTGCAGCGATGGCCACAGCAGCGCAGCCAATCCAGCGAAGCCGAGCAAAAGACCGAGCCACCCTCGACGGGGCAGGCGTTCACCGTTGGGCAACACCATCTCAATGCAAGCGACATAGAGGGGAGTAACTGCAAACACCAGCGAGGAAAGTCCGCTGGGCACGGTCTTTTCCGCATAGACCAGAAACACATTTCCAGCACCCAGCAACAGCAATCCGATTGAGCCCAGTGTCAGCATGGTTTTCTTTGGATACTTGAGGCGCAAACCACGCCCACGGCACCACCCGAGGAGGATAAGGCCTGCCACAAAGAAGCGTGTCCCTGCCAGCAGCAGCGGCGGCATCTGCGCAGCGCCGATGCGGATGGCCGTATAAGTAGAGCCCCAGAAGATGTAGACGCTCAAGAACGCGAGGACGATGGAAGCCCTGGTGGCAGGCTTGTGCTCCGCGTGAATTCTGCTGGACGAAGAAGCAGGCATGGCGATGCTTTGATCTTAAAACGTGGCGATCACCGCGCCCCCGGATTGTTGTAAAGCGCTTCTCTAGTGAGCCCTGTCTTCCAGGCGCATGTTGGCAATCTCCGACGTGCGGTGAGCGGCGTGTTCGAGGTTTTGCGCCATCTCCTGCGTCGCCAGGTGCTGCTCTTCGGCAGCTGCTGCCATCTGGTGCGAGAGTCCCGACAACTCTTCAGTATGAGAGGCGATACTGTCAATTGCGGAAATGGCCTTGCCGATATCGGCGCCAATCGCAGACACTTTGGCCTGAATCTCCGACGTGGCCGATGCCGTCTGGCCGGCCAGCTTGCGTACTTCACTCGCCACCACGCTGAACCCTTTCCCGTGAACTCCAGCGCGCGCCGCCTCGATGTTGGCGTTCAGTGCCAGTACGCTGGTCTGGGTCGCAATGGAAGCAATCAGGTCAGCCACCTTGGCTACGCCGTTGCTTGATGCTCGCAGACTCAAAATCGAGGCCTTGCTTTCCACGCTCAGGTTGCGCGATTGCTCGGCCGCCTCGGCCACACTTACGGCATTCCTCGCGATCTCTGCAATGCTGGATTCGATCTCGTGTGTCGCCGTTGCCACCATCTGCAGGTTTCCGTCCAAATGCTCAATGTCCGCGCGCTGCGCTTCCTGCGCCTTTCTAAGCGCCTCAATCGTATTCTGCGTGCTGACTCCCCAAAGCACGACCGCACCGCAATAATCACCACGCTCATCGAGCATGGGCTCAACATTCAGGTCGAGCTTCACAGGCCCCAGTTCGATCGTGGCCTTATGGGGCAGCTTGTGCCCGCCATGATTCTGCTTGCCGCCCAGAATCTTCTCAATCTGATCGGGCGCCTTGTGGAAGATGTGGATCGACTTGCCTACGATCTGATCCACCGGAACAGGCAGGTGTTGCTGAAGGCTGAGCAGAGTCTTCCGCGAGGCCCGGTTAAGGTAGCGAAGAATAAGCTCGCGATCGCAGAACATGGCGTTGCAGGGCAGCGCATCGAACGCGTACTCAAAGCTGCGGTCTTCTTCCGCGGAGTATCCGTCCTCGAACGACTCCTCCAGGCTCACTGATACCGAACCTGCCTGAGCAGCAGGCGACCGTGCGGCACTCCGTGAAGACAGCCCGGAAAATACACCAAGCGACATGACCAATCCCCCCTCGTAGTTAAGACTTAGTTTCACTCAGACGCGCCACCTGGAGGTGCTTTCGCCGCTACATGTTTTGCTGTTTTTCCATAATTGGGGTTTCGGTTTCGAAGTGGGAAGTCTCTTGACCTTACAAGCCATAGCCCGCCGTGGCCGCTTCCCTCTTTTCCGCTCCTGATGAGCCGATTTGCGCTGGCGACCCAACCCGGCGAGAATAGTCTGCGATGGAATGGCTCTCTCAATTTTGGATCTCAAGCCAGCAGCGCGGCCTTGCGGCCCTGAGCTGGATGGCAGACCGGCGCCAGCGATCCACCCTTCCCCCTCACCTGATTACCGGCATGAAGGGAGAGGATGCCGCCTATTTCTACCTGCGCCGCAAGGGCTACATCGTGGCGGCGCGGCGGTGGTCACCCGGTCATCAGCCGGGAGACATCGACCTGATCGCATGGCAGGGGCCGCTCTTGTGCATCGTCGAAGTTAAGAGCCGCAGCGCTCAAGACGATACGCCTGCCGAAGTTGCCGTCAACGACCATAAACGCAAAATGTTGCGCCGGCTGGCGCGCCAGTACGTTCGCCAGCTCCCGCAGGCGACGGCGCCGCAGGTCCGGTTCGATGTAATCAGCGTGTATCTTGTACCGGGGCAAAAACCGAAGTTTGTGCACTTCGAGGCCGCGTTCGGGTGGGGTGACCGCCCCGACTACGAACAGCGCTGAACGAACAGGCTTCAATGCCGGCACAGTTTCGGACTTAGCCCTTGGCGTCTTCAAATTCCTCGTGCCACGCCATCTGGATGGCCTCAAGCTTCGACTCGTTTGATTTTGCCGGGTCGTCGGCGAATCCTTCCAGTTCCATGACATAGCGGTGGAGATCGGTAAAGCGCACCGTGAGCGGGTCAAGATCGGGAAACTTCTCCTGCAACTGAATGCCGATCTCTCCAGTGTCAGTCCATAGGATTTCGCGCGGCATGCTGCTGCTCCTTACTTGCCTTCGGCCAGGGCCAGCGGTTTGCCCTCAGAGGTGTAGTTGCGATTCCACTTGGGAATTTCGACAACGTAGTTGCCGGGGCGCGTGATCACAGCCTGGCAACCGAGACGCGAATCCAGCTGCTGATCGGCAGCCATGTCCATTCGGTCGATCTCGTCGTCGTCGGCTTCGCTGATTCCCTGCTGATCCTTGATCCAGAGGTGGCACGTGGTGCAGGCGCAAACGCCTCCGCATGCGTGGTCAAGGAAGATGCCGAAGTTTTCCGCAACGTCGAGAAACGACATCGGCTTGCCGTGGTGATCGTAAGGCAAGGTGCCGAACTCGAACTCAACCGTCTTGCCCTCGGGCATAAACGTAACGCGCACGAGTTTCTCAGGTGGAATTGCTTTTCCGTTTGTTTCGCTCATCGGTCCAAACTCCTCGTGCCAGTTGAAGTTCCCTATTTGAATTCCGCAGCGGCCATGGGATGAGGCGCAGTCACCGCATCGTCCAGTTCTTCGCCGGCCGCGTTCATTGTCTTGCCACGCAGCGCGCTTGATACGGCGGCATCCATCATCAGCTCCGCCAGCCGCTGCGTTGCCTTGTCCAGCGCAAGCGTCGCGTTGCGAATTGCCGTCATGTCCGAGCCTGCGTTCGCCTCGGCGAGATTGCGTTGCGCCGCACCGATCGCCGCTTGTTCTTCGCCGGTCAATTGACCCCACGCCGGGCTCTTTGTCGCGCCGTCGACCTTGGAGAGTATCGACTCCGCTTCAAGCCGTGCCTCAATCAGCAGACGCTTGGCGAAATCGTCTTCGGCGTGATCGAAGGAATCAAGAATCATGCTCTCGACCTGCTCGTCCGTGAGCCCATACGTCGGCTTCACTTCGATCTCGGCGGCCAGGCCGCTGCGCTGCTCGCGCGCCGATACCTGCAGAATGCCGTCGGCGTCGATAAGGAAACGCACCTCAATGCGCGGCATTCCCGCCGACATTGGCGGAATGCCCTTCAAATCGAAACGCGCCAGCGAACGGCAGTCGGCAGCCAGTTCGCGCTCGCCCTGCACCACGTGAATTGCGACGTTGGTTTGTCCATCGACGCCCGTAGTAAAGTGCTCCGTCGCCGAAGCCGGAATGGTCGAGTTGCGCTGAATAATCCGCGCCACTGTGCCGCCCAAAGCCTCAATGCCGAGCGAAAGCGGCGTCACGTCAAGCAAAAGCATTTCTTCGGTGGACTTCGATGCGCCGGCCAGAATGTCTGCCTGCACCGCGGCGCCGAGTGCGACCACTTCATCGGGATTAAGCTCGATATGCGGCTTTTTCCCTCTCGCGCTCAGATGGAAAAGTTTGTCGACGAGACCGCGCACTGCGGGAATCCGCGTAGAGCCGCCGACAAGCACCACCTCGTCAATCTCTTCCGGAGTAACGCCTGCATCCGTGAGCGCCTGTTTGCATGGGCCCGTGGTTCGCGCCAAAACCGGCTCAATGAGCAACTCATAGACCTCGCGCGGAATCTCGCGCTGGTAGCGGTCGCCGTTGGGCAGCTCGATGTTGAAGGTCGCGGAAGACTCGGTGGACAACCTGATCTTGGCTTCAATCGCGGCCTTGCGAAGAGCCTGCACGGCACTGGGGTGGCTGCGCAGATCCACGCCGTGCTCCGCGTAGATTTCATCGAGCGCGATGGCCAGCAGCAGATTGTCGATGTCGTCGCCGCCCAGGTGCGTGTCGCCGTTGGTCGACTGCACTTCGAAGATCCCGTCGCGGAGCTTCAGAACGGAGATATCAAAAGTTCCGCCGCCAAGGTCGTAGACGGCGATGGTTCCCGCTTTGGCGCGATCGAGGCCATACGCCAGCGCAGCCGCTGTGGGCTCATTAACCAGGCGCAGAACGTCAAGCCCAGCCATGCGGCCCGCATCCTTGGTGGCTTGGCGTTGCGCATCGTTAAAGTACGCGGGCACCGTGATCACCGCCTGCGTAACCGGTGCGCCGAAAAACCGCTCGGCATTGCGCTTGAGCTGGCGAAGAACATACGCTGAAATTTCCGGAGGAGTGAAACGCAACTCGCCAAGCTGAATGCGCGGGACTTCGCCTGCCTCCACGTCGTCGGCGAGACGGAACGGAAACATCTTCAGCTCGTCTTGAATCTCTTCAAGACCGCGGCCCATCAGCCGTTTAACGGAGTAGATGACGCGCTCCGGCGTTTCAATCAGCGCCTTGCGCGCGCTGTTGCCAACAGTCACAGTGGGCCGTCCGCCTTCAGCAGGGATGGGGTCAAGTGCAACAACCGAGGGCACCAAATTAGAGCCGTCCACGCCGGGAATGACCACCGGCGCATCGCCCTCCATATAAGCAACCAGGGAGTTTGTGGTTCCCAGGTCGATTCCAACAACGCGGCCAGATTGGTTCGATTCCGCCATGCTTATCTATTCAGCTCCCAGAGTTTCAGTTACGTCGCGGACCAGATTGCTGAGGTAACGTCTGCGGTCGAGCAGAGCCACCATGGTCTTTTCTGCCGTCTTGCGAACGGCCAGGTCGCCCTTATCCCACGCCTGCCATTCTGCGCGCAACTGTTGGTCCACTTCAGTCTGCAGGGCGTCGAATTTCAGCTTTGCCTGTTCCAGGCTCGCCTGCAACTCAGCATCGGTCTCGCCCGTTTTGCGGGCCATGCGCATTTCTTCAAGTTGCATGTTCAATTCGAAGACTTCTTCGAGCAAATCGGCGGGGACGCGCGATGGATCTTTGCGGTCTTTGCCACTGTGTTCCTCGCCTATCTCCGCACCCATCAGCTTCAGCAGGTACTCGGTACGATGCAGCGGATCTTTCAACGTGCGATAAGCATCGTTGAGTAACGCCGTGTCCGCCAGGCTCCATTGCCGTTCGTTGTCGCCGGCGCGGGCAAAGCGGTCGGGATGAACCTTGCGGCTCAGGCGATGAAACTCGTGCTCGATCTGAGCCAGATCCAGATTCAACTTCGGCTCCATGCCGAAGACAGAAAAATAATCGCCGCCCGGAGGCGGCTGAATCTTGCTGCAATGCGGACAAAACAACGTGGAATCGTTGTGCGCAACGGAACACGACCAGCATGCAACCGGTACTGCCGAATCGAGAACTTTCAACATGACTGACTCCAGCGAGCGACTTACGAAGAGAACGACGAACCGCAGCCGCAGGATCGCGAGGAGTTCGGATTGATGAAGTTGAATCCCTGCCGCATCAGCGTTTCCTCATAGTCCAGCGTCATGCCGTGGAGATAAAGGAACGACTTGGGGTCCACAAACACCCGCACACCGTCGAACTCGTAAATGCGGTCGCGCTCGCGGGGCTGCGTATCGAACTTGATGGAATAGGAAAGCCCGGAGCAGCCGCCCCCCATCACGCCCAGGCGAAGACCGCCTTCTTCGGGCGACACGCCTTCCTTGGCCATGGCTATGCGGATGCGCTTCACGGCGCGTTCTGTCACTTGCAGGCCCTGGCCCGGTGCTGCGCCAGCCGCAGATACAGGTTTGGCGTCTGCCGGAGGTGGTGCAGCGAATGCGCCCTCAGCCGGCTTCGATTCGATTGTTACCATGTTCGCCATACTTGCCTTTTCGTTTCCCCGTCTGATCGAGGACCGCGGAATCAACCGCGATCCTCTCCCGCGAAAAGGGGAAGCCTCTTAGTGCGCCGCGGCGGCAGCGGCAGCCGTCTCCGCAACGCCGTTCTTTTTCTTCCAGTCGCCAATGGCCGCGCGAATCGCGTCCTCGGCCAGTACCGAGCAGTGAATCTTCACTGGCGGCAGCGAAAGCTCTTTCACAATGTCTGTGTTCTTGATCGCCAGCGCGTCGTCGACGGTCCGGCCCTTGATCCACTCAGTGGCGAGCGATGAACTCGCAATCGCCGAGCCGCAGCCAAAGGTCTTGAACTTGGCTTCTTCAATCACCTGCGTCTCGGGGTTCACGCGGATCTGAAGCCGCATGACGTCGCCGCACTCGGGCGCGCCTACCAAACCTGTGCCCACTTCCGTGGAGCTCTTGTCCAGTTGGCCCACGTTGCGGGGGTTGTTGTAGTGGTCGATCACCTTGTCGCTGTATGCCATGTATCACTCCTCTGCGGGGAAGCCGCTGTTCCTCTGTTTGATTCGGCAGCCTTGCTCGCCGAATCAGAAAACTTACTCATTCGCCCTCAAAAACTTCGATGCCGCAAGTTCTAATCCCAATTCCCTAATCCCTATTCCCTGACCCCTCGTATCAATGCGCCGCCCATTGAATTTTGGTCAGGTCAATGCCTTCCTGCACCATCTCGTAAAGCGGTGAAAGCTGGCGCAGATGCTTCACAATATCGATCACTTTCGCGGCCACATAGTCCACTTCCGCCTGGGTGTTGAAGCGGCCCAGTCCGAAACGAATGGAGCTATGAGCGACATCGTCGCCAAGACCCAATGCCTTCAGAACATACGAGGGCTCGAGTGTTGCCGAAGTGCAGGCCGAACCGCTGGAAACGGCAACGTCGTTGATGCCCATCAGCAGCGACTCGCCCTCAACATAAACAAAGCTCATGTTCAGGTTGCCGGGCAGGCGATGCTCCCATGAGCCGTTCACTTGAACATAGTCAAGCTCCGACTCCAACTTCGCCCTCAGCCGGTCGCGCAGGCCGCGCAGATAGGCGGCTTCTGAATCCATCTCCTGCATCGCGATCTCGCACGCCTTGCCCAAGCCCACGATGCCGGGGACATTCAACGTGCCGGAACGCATGCCGCGCTCGTGACCGCCGCCATCAATCTGCGCTGCGATCTGCACCCTCGGGTTGCGACGGCGAACATAGAGCGCGCCGACGCCCTTGGGGCCGTAAATCTTGTGTCCGGAAAGCGAGAGCACGTCGATGTTATCGGCAATCACGTTCACGGGAACCTTGCCCACGGCCTGCACCGCATCCGTGTGGAAGATGACGCCCTTTTCGTGGCAAAGCTTGCCGATCTCGCGAATGGGCTGCAGCACGCCGATCTCGTTGTTGGCGGCCATAATCGTCACCAGGATCGTCTTGTCATCCATGGCGCGCTTCAGGTCTTCAAGATCGATCAGGCCGTCGGCCTTAACCGGCAAATAGGTAACGCGGTAGCCATGCTTCTCGAGGCGCTTGCAGGTGTCCAGCACAGCCTTGTGCTCTGTGACCTGGGTGATGATGTGGTTGCCGCGCTCGCGGTACATCTCCGCAATGCCCTTGATGGCGAGGTTGTTGCTCTCCGTTGCGCCGGAGGTGAAGATGATCTCTTTCGAAGTGGCGCCGATGAGCTTGGCGATCTGTTCGCGCGCTGTTTCCACTGCCTGCTCGGCTTCCCATCCGAAAGAATGATTGCGGCTCGCCGCGTTGCCAAACTTGTTGGTGAAGTAAGGCAACATCGCTTCCAGAACCCGCGGATCGAGCGGGCTGGTTGCGTGGTTATCCATATAGATAGGCAGTTTCACGCCTGCCGGAACTTCTACGTTGCTGGTCACGGTGCTCATTCTTGTCTCCATCCTCGTCGATGCTTTGCTTTTGCTCCGCCTGATGCGGAGGGGAAAATTCCTCAACTTCAGTTCGGTTACAACGTCAACTCAACCAACCCGCTGTTTTCCGCTGCTCGACTCGCGGGATGTTCGTGTTCGGCCAGGTCTTGAATGCTGATGCTTTTCAGAACTCCGGCAATGGTCTCGTTTACCCGCGCCAACGGCTCCTTGATGGTGCAGCTCGGCGTGAGCTCGCACGATTTGGTTCCCTTGGTGCACGAGGTGATAAAGAACGGACCATCGATGGCATGGATTACTTCGTACGCCGAAATCTCGCGCGCATCGCGCGCCAAAGCGTATCCGCCGTTCATCCCTGCATGCGAACGCAACAGCCCATGCTTGGTCAGTAATTGCAAAATCTTAGCCAGCAGTTGGGCGGGAATTCCGTAGGCGTCGGCCACATCCTTCGCGCTCAGCGCAGCCGTCTCCGGATGCTCGGCGAGATACTTGAGCGCCATCAGCCCGTAGTCCGCTTTTTTTGTCAGCTTGAGCATTCAATATCCGACTTCTTCGGTCCGTATTCAGTATACGACCGATTCTGTCGGGCTTACAAGTGGGTCGGTAAGGACAGACGTTTCCAAGCTCGGCCTTCGAAATTTATCCAGGACGCGCTGTCAAGCCTCTCGATAAAGTACCCAGCGGACAAACCCTTAATAATCATGTGCATACATCACCCGGATCCGTTGCATGCAATTAGGCCTTCCCGGCCTATTATTAACTTTGAAGTCAATCCAGATCGCTGCCGGAAATTAGGCTCCTGGTCTGCATTGGAACTCAAAGCCCGGGGGCGAGGGCCGATGGGCCGGACCCTGCTCCTAACTCCTTTGCTGAGACGATTTTGCCCGTAACTCCAATGTCGTGAAGATTCTAGAGAGAGCCGAGGGCCTTAAAGCCAGTCAACAGAAGAATTTAGCCAAAACAGGGGGGGAAGGGGGTACCCCCGAAGAATTCGCTCAGGAGCGGCCCCGCCACCCCCTTTTAGCTTGCAGTATCGATCACGAGTACTTGGATTGCCTCAGCCCTTGCCGTCCCATCGGCTTGGCAACCGCACTCCGAAAAATTCTTCGTTAAAGATGAGCGTTTGGACAGATTTCCGTTTTAATTTGCTGAAAACATCGCTACAATCTGGCCCAAAGAGCACCTATTTCAATCGATAATACGAACGATGCCAACGGCCTGCAGACATCCCAAGGTAAGAATCGTATCCCGGCAAGAAGACACTGAATATGTCGAATGCCTGGAGTGTGGCGAGGTCTTTGACTCCGAAGAGTTCCGCGACATGGAGATCGAAGAAACCGCTGAAACAGAGGACGTCTCTGACGACGCATAAGGTGCGCGCCGGACGCGTTTTTACTTGGCAACGGAGCCGCTGGGCGCCTGAGTGTTTCCCCGGCGTGACACCGTCCACGCATAATGCAGCCCCGAGATCACCGTCAACGCGATGGTGGCGTCGAGGGCGACTGAGCGAAGGACCGCGACCCAGGGCGCCGCTACAAGTTTTTGCAGCAGCACCGCGGCGACTGCGCATATTTGCGCCAGGGTATTGGCCTTGCCGAAGATGCTTGGCTTGAACTCACGCCGACCTACCGCCGCGTAAAGAATCGCCGCCACCAGAAGGATCCCAACGTCCCGGCCAAAAACCAGAACCGTGACCATGATGGGAATCAGTTTCTCGTGCATCAACACCAAAAAAATGGTACTCAGCAAGAGCTTGTCTGCGACCGGATCGAGATATTGGCCCAGCATTGTGCGCTGTTTGAGCAGGCGCGCAAGCAGGCCATCCAGGGCGTCGGTCAGGCCCGCCGCTACAAACAGCCCGAAGCTGAGTGCAAATTTGCCTTCGAGGATCGCGTCCACCAGAAACGGAGCGAGACAGATTCGCAACAGCGTGAGCAGATTGGGAGCAGTCCGATAGGGATTCAGTCGTGGGCGTGGATTGTCATGCATGGCGGATTCAGAAAGCGCCGTAGACATTGGCGTCAAACTCCAGTCCAATGCGAATTCCCCATCCGAATCAGGAAGCCTGGCCCCAGGAGATTTCAGGAGCCATGCCACCTCTTGAGATCGAGATTTGGGCATCGCAGGCTAAATGGATTCGTTCGCTCGTCAACGATGGTACAGCATTGGCCATTACAGACGCAGTCCCGAGTTCCCCGGCCGCGCCAATCCTGTTAAACTACTTCATGTTGCACCGCAGGCGCGTAGCTCAGTTGGTTAGAGCGCTTCCTTGACACGGAAGAGGTCGCTGGTTCGAGTCCAGTCGTGCCTACCATATTTATCAATAACTTAGATAATTCCGGCAATCGGACCAAGCCTAAACTTAGCTCGCAGGTTCCGCTTCCTTCTTTTCGATTTCCGTTGGCTCTCGTACGGTCCGCCTCAAATCCACGTTCTTCGCTTTTCAGTGCTAGTCTTTCCGGTAGAACTCAAAGGTCAGTTTGCCGCGCTTCAAGGGCTTCGTCGAACCGGACGAGCTAACTCGTCTCGAAGAGAATTGAGCCCACAGGACACGACCGTCACTTTTGACGTCAGTGTGTGCGCCAATGTAGCGACGAGCGCTGCTGATGTCAGCCGTGCTCTGCTCGACGACCGAAAGGCGGATTCAAAGTGAATATTAGATGTTTATGTGTACTTACGATTGCGTGTCTTGGACTTGGTACGTTGCCGACTTTTTGTCAGCCTCGCTACACCGTTGCAGACGAGAGAGCCTCAGGACCGGAATCGTCGCGGGTCGTCGTTCTGCGCGATCATATCGCAGGCGCCGAAGCCGCGATTGCGCCGACAGAAGGCGGAGAGCTGAGCAGCTTCAAAGTAACGTTCAAAGGCGAACAGATCGAGCTGCTTTATCATGCGCGCGACTACGACCATAAGAAGGGCTTCCAGGGCAAAGGACCGCTGTTGTGGCCTGCGGTTGGCGGGCAGTTTCCCACCGGCACCACGCCCAAGGAAAGCTGTGGGATGGGATCGTACACCGTGATGGGCAAAAGCTATCCAATGCCGTGCCATGGATTCGCCCGCACGCTTCCCTGGAAAGAGATCAGCCGGATCGCGGACAACCATAGTGCTCGCGTGACGGTGGAGCTTGCTGCCTCTGACGCGACGCGCGAGTTTTATCCGTTTGCCTTCCATCTCGACGCGGCGTATGAGTTGATTGATGGGCGTCTGACCATTGACTACATCGTCAAATCCGACGCGTCGAACACTGAGCCAATGCCGTTTTCGATTGGGAATCATATCGCTTTCAAGATTCCTTTTCTGCCTGAAACAGACCCGGCAGCGATGCTGTTCGAGACGCAGAGTACGATGCAGCTTTTGCGGAATTCAGTGGGGTTTCTGAGCGGTGAGCAGACAGCGCGCTCGTTCTATATGCCGGAAACACTTGAGAGTTTCGATGCGCATGTTGCGCTGCCACTGGCTGGCTACAAAAGCCAGCCCTTCTCGCGCCTCATTGACCCCGCGGGAATGACGGTTCGACTTACGCAAACATCCAGCACGACTCTGCCAGAGCCTCTTGTCCGCGTCAATGCATACGGTGGCCCGAGCGTGGGGTACTTTTGTCCCGAGCCGTGGTTCGGCGTTCAGAACTCACTCAATACCGGCGTCGGGCTTGTGAAGATCGACCCCGGCACATCATGGAAGTGGCGCCTGGCAATCGAGGTTGAACCTCCCGCTCTGGCGCCAGTTCCGCCGGACTCAGGCATCGAACGCATCGGCGCGGCCTTTGGGTTTGTCGAGGGGCCGGTATGGGTCAAGAAAGACGGCGGGTATCTGCTTTTCAGTGATATCTACAACTCGCGCACAATGAAGCTTGCGCAGCCCAACCATCTGGAGATTTACCGCCGCTATACGCATGCGGGCAACGGCAATGCCATGGACTCGCAGGGCCGCTTGTACACTGCCGAGCGCGACGGTCATCGCGTGGTACGAACAAATCTTGACGGCAGCGAGACAGTGATTGCGGGCAAGTTCGAAGGCAAGCGCCTGAACTCTCCAAATGACGTGGTTGTGCGGCGGGACGGGCAAGTGTACTTCTCAGATCCTGACACGACGGCGGTTCTTGGGGATCGCGAGCTTGGATTCAATGGACTCTACCACGTCGACCCGCACGGAAAGGTCACTCTGATTGCGAAGATGCCGCGTCCGAACGGGGTGGCTCTTACGCAGGATGGCCGCACATTGTATGTTGCGGACACAACGGAGAAGGCTATCTACGCCTACGATCTCGACAAGGAGGGGCAAGCCTCGAACCGCCGCACGGTGATTAGCAACATCGAAGGCGCGCCCGACGGTCTTCGAGTGGCCGTCAACGGCAACCTCTATATCGCCTGCAAGGGCGTGGCTATCTATACCCCGCAAGGCCGGTTCATCAAGATGATCGACTTTCCGGAGACTCCTGCGAATGTTGCTTTTGGCGGCGACGATTTGAAGACTCTCTATGTCACTGCGCGCACATCGGTTTATCGAGTTCGCGTTCCGGATCGGGGATCAGAACAATAGCGGTTCGGACTTGATTTGAATTGTAGATGGAAATACAGCCTTGGCGGCGCGGACAGCAACCAACCTATCACGGGCCAACCTCCGCTTGACAACTGCGGCACTTTGAACACATAAACGGAGAAGTGAGTATTCGAAATCGGAGTCTTCGCGCCACTTCCACGATCAGGAGAGAATCCATGAAATCCAGCGCAGACAGTGGAATTATCGAAATCCCCAGTCATCATTCTGTGGACGAGACGGTTGCGAGGCTGAAGGGAATTCTCGATGCCAAGGGGGTGACCCTTTTTGCCTTGGTCGATCATAGCGGAGAGGCCGCGAAGGCAGGGCTGAAGATGCCGGCGACCAAGTTGCTGATCTTTGGAAGCCCCAAGGCCGGCACACCGATCATGCTGGCGGCCCCGAGTGCCGCGATTGATCTGCCGCTAAAGATCCTGGTCAGGCAGGATGAAAACGGGAAGGTCTGGATCGCCTACAACAGCGCTGCGTATTTGCAAGAACGCCACGGCTTTCCGCAGGAATTGACGGCGAACATAGCAGTCGTCGAAGCGTTGGCCGCCAAAGCCGGGGAGTAGTGGCTAAAGCTCGATGAGCGGGCGCGGAAGGCGGGTGCGGGCACGATCGAGAAACAGCCTCATGCGCAAAGCCTCCGCGCGCTGAATGGCCACCAGGCGCATCTGCCTGCGGATGTGGTCGCCATCCACGAGCTGCGCAACGAAGGCTTCATCAGATTCGGCATCGCGTTCCAGCCGCGCAATGCGCTCCTCAACCGTACGCTGAAACCGAGGGCTGATTTCGTAACATTCAACGGCGGCGAAGTTGGTAATCATGGCGGGCTCCTCGTTGCTTGTGGTCGAGGAATTTTTTTGAAATTGGCCTCATGTATTTCCTCTTGGTGCCGATATTAACGAAGACCAATGAAGCGCACCAGATTACTTAGTGTCAGGACTTAGGTAATAGAGTGTCCGAAAACGAGACAGCGGGCAGAGCTGAAGTCTGCCCCATGCATCTCTGAACTATCCCGTCATCTTCTTGCTGGCGGCTTTTGCGCCAATTAACGCGCTGCCGCGATGCCGAGCACCATTTGCGTGCCGGAATCCAAATGAACATTTTTGTTCGCCGCTGAGAGCGTGCCGGATGCAGAGCCGGTGGCATCGCCGTTCAGCATTACCCCGGGGAGTCCGGTTGCGCGCTCTCCCAGCGAGCCGGCGCCCTGGGCTGCGCCGCCCACGCCACGCGCCAGGCTGCCGGCAGTGTCTGCGCCGAGGTTGCCGGTAGTTCTCAGCGCGCCTCCCGTCGTGGAACCGAGATCGGAGCCGACCCTGCCTGTGCCCATGACAGCACTATTGGCAGCGCCACCCAACAGGCCGCCACCGCCAACACGTCCGCCGCCCATTGCACCGCCGCCCATATTTCCACCGCCGCTCACCATCGGGGTATTCAGTGCGCCCTCATTGGCCATGGAGCTATCTTCGATAGCGTCCGCGTTGGGCTGTACCGACTCGATCATGGAGTGGATGGCCAGCGTTTGGCCGCCTTTTAATTCAGCGCGGTCGAATGCGATTCCGAGTTGGGACTCGGCATGACCTTTCTGGTGCGCTTGCACCTCGGTCACATGCCCAACCAGCCGGGACCCTTTGGGAATCAGGGTGCCATCGGCTGTCTCCATCTTTTTGCTGGTCTTGAGAACTACCGGGTCGCCGGGCTTTGCAGTCTTCGAGTCCAGCTTGCCTTCAAGCTCGCCTGTGACGGGCCGCATCGGGACCGCGCCGGAGGCATTGTTTTCCGCATTTCCTGACATGCGCGCTCTACCGTTGCTCGAAGCTGCAAGGGAGCTTCCCGCGGATCCGCCGGTCTGCCCGTTTCCGTGGTTCGCGTTTGCGCTAACCCCGCCATTTGCCGACTGGTTTATAGGCGCGCCGGCTGCTGAGCCTGAGGCGCCCTCCTGCGCTTGCGTATTCACCTGCTGGGCCGTCATGAGGGGAAGGCTTGCACCGATTGTGATTGCGAATGCGAGTAATTTAATCGTTTTCATCGAGTGATCCTCCGATTTCTTCGTCTTTGAACATTCCCGTGCCAGCCCAATCAGCAGGGGATGTTCACTGGGATGCATGAAGGGTTGCAAATGCTGTGCCAAAAACTGGGAGCGCGGGGATAACGAAGGTAACCTCTAATCCCGGGAACCACACATTCATAAGAAGTTAAATGGGGAACAGGCGTGATCCGCGCCTGCAAGTCAATGCCGGTCTCATTAGTCTGTCGAGTGAAGTTTTTCCCGATTGGTGTAAATGCTTCCCAGCAGGGCGCTCGGGTTTTCTGCTCATTCCGCAGGCGGACGGAAAGCTTAGTTCTGTGGCGCAATTGCGTAGTAGCCCTTGCGTACCTGTACCTTTGTTCCCTCGCCGCATTGCACTGAAATATGGCGGAAAGTTTCGTCGAGCTTAACATTGCTGGGCGTATAGCTGGCCACGTACTGGGTCCTCAGTTCATCTTCAATCTGCTGAAAGGCCGCTTCAAGCTTCTTGCCATTGTTGCCTACGTCGATAAGCCGGCCGCCGGTCTCATCCGAAATCCTCTTTGCCGCCGAATAGCCGCTGTAGCCCATATTGAAGCCGCCATAAAAACCTCGGTCTGCGATGAGAATCACGTAGACAATCACATTGGATTTCTGCGCAGCGGCGATTGCTTCGCCGATCTTGGTCCGGCTGCCTTGATCTTCGCCGTCTGTCAGAATGATCAACGCTTTGCGGCCGCTCTCCTGATTCAGTTTTTCGTTCGACGCGAGATTGATGGCATCGTAGAGCAGCGTTCCCTTGGGATCCCCGATGGTGGGAATGGTTCCTCCACCTGCTCCCGGAATTCCGGCCCCGCCGTTGCCGCCCGCTGTGTTGATTTCCGCCTTGCTCATGGCATGCGCCAACTGGTGCGCATTGTTTGTGAAGTCCTGGAGCAAATCCACGTTTACGTCGAACGAGACCAGAAAAGCCTCATCTTTGGACCGAAGGACGCGTTGCAGAAATTGGCTTCCCGCATCCTGTTCCAGCGGCAGCACATTCTGCTGGCTTCCGGAGGTGTCGAGCAGAATACCAAGCGTGAGGGGTTGATCGGTCTCTGCCACGAAGCTCTTCAACGTCTGCGGCACTTTATCTTCCAGGACGGTGCAGTCGTTCCTGGTGAGATGCGGCACCAATTCTCCGTTTTTGTCCTTGACGGTGAAAAACAGATCGACCAAATTGACGTTCATCTTGAGTGTGGCCACCGCTGTCTCATCCGCGGACGAAGCAGGAGCGGTGCTAACCGGAGGTGCATCCGGGGAGGGCGCGAGCTGGGCCCTTGCTGCCGCGGACATTGCCGACAAGGCAAGGACGGCTAATGCGAAACGGATGTTCACGCTCGGACGGGCACTCATGCTGATCATTTAGACGGAAATCTTATCCCTAAGAGAGCATACCGGAACTCTTTAGGCCTTGGCGGACAACCTGCGGGCCGGTGCCGCGTCTGATAGTCTGACAGGTGCGGTCCTAGTGGTTACTGAGACTGGCATGGAGTGCATCCGCGAGCCGTTGAACGGCAAAATGCAGCGGCCTGGTTGCAGCGGTTCTGGAGGACGAAATACCTGTGAAGCTCGGTTCTACATCAATGGCGCTGGTGGCTCTCCTCGGTTCGAGCCTGTATCTTAATCCGGTAATTCTGGCGCAAACGCAGCAAAATGCGGTGCCAGATGCTCCAGTTCCCCAGGCGCCAGCTCCCCTTTCAGGTGAAAACGGCCCCATTACGCCTGGCCAGGGCGCTACGGGTGTGCAGGACTCGGCATCAGATTCTCCAGCAAGCACGGACTCATCCACACCGGGTTCCACGCCTGCGTCAGCAAACCCGTCCCCGCAGGGGCAGCAGGCACCGCCGAACCAGCCTCCGGCGACTCAACCGGCACCGCCGGCCAAGGACGACATACAGACCTCTCCTCCTGAGATGGGCGCGGTCGCCATCACCAAATTCATCGTGAACGTGAACTATGTTGAGGTACCGGTGCTGGTGAAGGACGCCAAGGGCAACCAGGTTGCCGGGCTTACGTACCGCGATTTCAAGGTTTACGAGAATAATGTTCGTCAGGCGCTCAGGACCTTCAGCGTGGATCCGACTCCGCTTTCGATCGCTTTTGTGATCGACCAGAGCCTGACATCGGACGTGATGGCCAAGGTGAACGACTCGCTGGACGCCGTCCAGGGTGCACTCACTCCATACGACGAAGTAGCGGTGTTTACCTACAACAACGGTCCCAAAGAGTGGACCGGCTTTACCGGGGCGGAAGGCAATCGCCTGCCTGCTGTGCTGGCTTTGGCCAAGGCCACGGGCAGCGATGAGCAGGTCCCTGTGAATACAGGACCGATGGCGGGTTGCAACTTGCGCGAGAACGGTAACTGCGTCGACCCCAACCTGCAGCCAGGGCGCTCGGCGGGCAACGGCTCCTTCATTACCATTCCCAAAGAGATTCACACCCTCAACGACGCAATCCTTGCCGCGGCCAAGGAACTTTCTACGCGTCCCAAGGAGCGCCGACGCATTATTTATGTCGTCTCCGACGGCAAGGAGTATGGCAGCAAGGCTACGCTGCGCGAAGTTATCCACTACTTGCAGACCAACAAAATCACGCTGTTTGCAACCGGCGTAGGCGCTTCTGCTGTGTGGGGTGAGGGCTATGTAAGCCGCCTCCATCTGCCCTTCACGATGTATGACAATATCCTGTTCAAGTACACCGTTGCCACGGGCGGCGATCTGGACTCAGAACGCGGCGTGAACGGCATAGAAAAAAGCTACGAAAAGATTGCCAGCGAGGCGCGCAACCAGTACACGCTGGGCTATCTTAGCCACGAGTCAATCTACGACGGGAAATATCGCTCCATTGACGTTCACGTAGAAAGACCGGGGCTGGAAGTGATTGCGAAGAGGGGCTATTACCCCTCGGCGCAGGACTATAAATAGCGTGAATTGGTCCCGATGACCCGCCGCCTATGAATGCCTCGGGAAGCTCGGCTGGACTCGGGTTAGTCGCGGCGGCCACCTGGGGCGGTTCCGATTTTGTGGGTGGCCTGGGCGCGCGGCGCGCTCCGGCGCTGCTCGTGGTAGCATCCGGGCACATCATCTCCTTAATCATTTTGTTGGCCTATTGCCTCGCTATTCACAAGGCGCAGCCCGGAATACATTCTCTTGTGTATGCCCTGGTAGGCGGCTTTGAAGGCTCGCTGGCACTGGCCGTTTTTTATCGCGCGCTGGCGATGGGCGCCATGGGACTGACCGCCGCTCTTACCGGGTTGCTCACAGCCCTGGTTCCGGTGATTTTTTCCTTTTTTGTGGATGGGTTGCCCAGCCGGCTGACAGCGCTGGGATTAGCTGCTGGCCTGGGGGCCATCTGGCTCATCACGCACTCTCCGGCCATGGACGGCCGCTCTTCACCTCCCAAGGCACTGCTGCTCGGGGCACTTGCGGGCGTCGGATTTGGCGCCCAGCTAATCTTTTTCAAGGTGGGCAGCGGTGGCGGGTTGCTCTGGACCATGACGTCAGCCCGGGCCGCAGGCAGCCTGGCCATGGTGCTTTTGATTCTGATTGCTCCGCCCAAGGGACCATGGAAAGGTTTCTGGCAGACCGGGGTGGCGGCCGGATTGCTGGATACCATCGGCAATCTTTTCTATCTGCGGGCTGCGCAACTGGGCCGCCTGGATGTGGCTGCGGTGGTGTGCTCACTCTACCCGGCCGGAACGATTCTGCTGGCCGGGTTGCTGCTGCACGAGCGGCCTACACGGCGTCAGATGGCGGGGATGGCTCTGGCACTCGGCGCCGTTATGTTGCTGAGTATTTAGCGAATTGCATCTGAACGCACAAAGACCTGTGCCTCTGCACAGGTCTCGTGAATTCCCTTGGGTCGCGCTACGCGCGACTGCCGAACGAAGATAACCGATCAAACTGAAATTCAGGTCCGCAAGGTGCGGTCAACGGCCTTGTCTGACTAGCTCTGCTTTGGCTCGACCGGCGCGACTGGCGGCGGAGGGGCACTCTGCTGAACATTTTGCACTGGAGGGGGTGGAGGTGCAGCGGGGGGCGGATCGGAGATACCGCGAATGCCTTCTTTAAAACCCTTCAGACCCTCGCCGAGTCCCTTGCCCAATTCAGGCAGGCGCTTGGCGCCAAAAAGTAGAAATGCAACCACGGCCAAAACGATAATGTGCCATGGCTGAAGTAGATCGCCCATTGCGTTATCCTCCGCGTGCCTTCGTTCGCTGGCACACATGTTCACTGAATATTGTCGCACAGAACCTCGTCTGCGCGCAGGAACCGAGGACAGAGGCGAGGGAGCGGGAGCCACTCCAAGGAAACCTGAATGCAGAGAATTCGGGCGAAAAAGGCCGGCCTGGATGCTTCCGAAAAGCGTGGAGAGGTAAGCTTCTATGGTTCTAAAACAGGCGCAAATGCTGGTCTAGATGAAAAGGCGCATACGTGGATGGTTTAGGACCGAACGGCGCGGCGGCGCGAAGAGGCGTTGCAGGATCCGGCCCTCGCCGGACCTCCCACGAATGCGCATGGGAGGCCCGAACTGGGATTATGCAGCGGTTGGAACCAACAGCACTACTTTGCGGCGTGCTTCTTTGCCGAATGCCGTTCTGCCAGCGGTTTGCGGACTTCCGCCTTGACGGTCATCTCGTCAACCTGTGAAGTTCCCTGTACGTCGTTTGCAAAGGTCGCGCCTGCGGGTACCAGGTAATTCTCCACCGTCTGGCCTTCTGTGCTGCCGGTCATGACGCTGACGCGCGAAGCGTCAATGCCCTTCTCGGTCACCAGATAGTCCTTGGCGTTGACTGCGCGCTGCGCGTCGAACAGTTCAACCTTGGCCTTCTTGTGCTTCAGGGCCACCTTCTGCTGCTTTGCGGTGATTGCCTTCTCCTTGGCGTCCGACTCGCCCACAACCACTACCTTGGCGTCTGGCTGCTGCTGCAGATCAAGGGCTACCTGGTCAAGGCAAGCCTTGGACTCGTTGTCCACGCGCGTCGGCCGTTTGGTATCCGTCGCGAAGCTGATGGTGCAAAGTGCCTGGGTGTGCGGAGGCGGCGGAATTACCGGCGCCACGATTGTGACGCTGGTACTCGCGGTGGCCGAGTGACTCTTGTCGTCACTTACATTGCAAGTGATGCCCACTACGCCTGTCGGGGCGCCGGCAGAGGAGAACTCTGCCGTTGTCCCGGTGCCTGTTACCGTGCCACCAGTGGCCGAGTAGCTGTAGGTCAACGGACGATTCTGCGGGCTCATGCCCGTCGACGTCACCGTGCTTGATTCGCCAGGCTTGATGGTGCTTGGGCTTGCCGTGCAGCTAAGGGTTGGCGGCTCAAATGGCTTCACCGTGAAACTTGCGGTGGCCTCCGCCGACTCACCTGGCTTCAGGCCTTCCTTGCCTGCCTTGCCTTCCTTGACTGTCGCTTTCACTGTGTAGGTGCCTGGGTCAAGCGATCCGGTGGCCACCGTGGCAGTTGTTCCATTGCCCGTGACCCCGTTACCTGACCAGCCGTAAAGCACATTGACTTTCTTCTTGGTTGACAGCGATCCGGGGGTCGCCGTCACGGTTACCGGTTCACCGGCAAAAACAGCGGGCGGATTCGCTTGAGCTGCAAGAGTCACGGGCGGAGGTTTTTTGCAGCCCATTGGCAAAAAGGCCAGGGACGCCGCAGCCACAACTAGAGAAATGGACTTTAGATTTGGTGAATTCATTTCGTTCTCCTTCACAATTCTGAATTGTCGACTTACAACGATAGCGCAATCAACTTTCTCGCCTTCGGTCCGAGGGAATTGTATAGCTCATGGGGCTGGTTGCGATGTGAGATAACCAAGTGCCCCGAAAAGCCGGCGTTGGAGACGGCGATCCGCGCGATTCGCTCTGTCCGCTTGAAGTCCAGGAGCCGGGTCGTCACACTGCGACCTAGCGGCGGAGGGTGCGAGAATGCTTGCGACGATTTTTGTCGATGAGTCTTCGATACGAAAAGAAGGAATGAGGACGATGATCAACCGGATATGCGGATGCTTGCTGGTGATTGCCATGATGCAGCCAGCCATGGGGAGCGGCCAGGCAGCCGCGAAGAGTTCGCCGGATATCGTGTGGAATTTCGACGAGGCCGCGGGCGCGCGGGCGCATGATGCCGCTTCAGGAATGGACGATGCGATTGAGGGTTTCTGGCGGCGCGTGCCCGGAGTAAGCGGGCAGGCGCTGGAATTTGACGGCTATACGACGGGGATTGCGCGCGAGGGCAAAGCGGTGCCGCGGCTGGGCAACGCGTTTACGGTTTCTGCCTGGGTTGCGCTGAACAATTTTCCATGGAACTGGGCCCCGATTGTAGACGACAGCGACGGGCAGCAGGTGGGCTACTTTGTGGGCATCGATGCCTTCGGACATATTGGATTTGACGTGTCGGTGAACGGAGTGTGGCGGCAATTGGAAACGGAGCAAACTCTGCCGCTGAAGAAGTGGGTTCATGTGACGGCTGTGTTCAATGGCGATTCGGGGTTGACCATTCTGGTTGACGGAAAGCGGGCGGCGAGCTTGAAGGCGCCGGGAACTTTTTGGCCTGCGCCGGAGGCGAAGCTGGTAGTAGGAAAGGTACGGACGCCGCAGGTGATGTTTCCAGGCTGGATCAGCCATCCCGAAGACCCGGTGCAGTACTCGCTTGATGGCTACCTGGACGAGGTAAAGGTGTTGAACCATGCGGTGGAAGAAGCGCAGGATCTCGCGGAAGTGAGTTCGGCGAAAAAGCCGGAAGGCGCGGTGATTCCGTATGCGGTTCTTCCATCTGGGCCGGCGGGACCGGGACCGTTCGGGGCGATGTACGCGAGCCTCAAGTATTCGCCGACCTGGGACCGGATGCGGCGGCTGGGGCCGGACGCGGACGTGGTGGTGCGGTTTGAGCAATCGCCGATGCGGCTGGTTTTTTGGCAGGGGACGAACTACATACCGGCCTGGGTTACGGAGAACGGGAAGTGGTATACGGACGAGTTTCTTGAGACCTGGGGAAAAGGATGCCCTGGCGCGGGAGACTGCGAGCCGATGAGCGACAAGCAAAGCCGCTACTCGCATGTGAGCATTCTGCAATCGTCACCGGCGCGGGCGGTGATCCATTGGCGCTACGCGCTGGCGGATGCACGCAACTATGAGGGCGCCCTGGCCGATCCCTCGACGGGATGGACCGACTGGGCCGACGAGTACTGGACGGTGTACCCGGACGGCGTTGCGGTCCGCAAGCAGGTGCTGTGGAGTTCGGCGCTGGATGCGACGCATGAATGGCAGGAGTCGATCATTTTGAACGCGCCGGGGCAGATGCCGGAGGACAACATCGAGGCCGATGCTTTGACGCTGGAGAATATGGCCGGCGAAACGGCCACCTATCATTGGCAACCGAAGACGGATCACGCGTTCTCGCTGCCGAAGGGCCCGGCGAAACTGGACCGGCCGGAGGGAGCCAATATCGAGGTTGTGCATCTGAAGTCGGCGGAAAATCCATTCCAGATTGTGGCGCCGAAGGGAGTCTCATTCGACACCTACAATATGGAGCCCAGCTACAGCATGTTTGAGTGGTGGAACCACTGGCCGGTTGCGCAGGTTGGCTCAAGCGGCCGGCCGGCGGTGGCGCCTGACCGCGTGTCTCATTCCTCGCTTTCGCATATTTACTGGGACGCGTATTCCAGAACTTCTGACAGCATGACCAAACTGCTGCTTTGCGGGCTGACGACGGCTAAACCCGGGAGCCTGTTGCCGCTGGCCAGGTCGTGGATTTCGCCGGCCGCGGGAGCGCTACTGCAAGGGGCGGCAGGCGAAGTGACGTACGACCCGGCGCAACGGGCTTACGTGGTGCGGGGCTTAAACAAGGGAGAATCGGGGCGGGTGACGATCAGGGTTACGAGCACTGACGAGAGCCCGCTGGTGAATCCTGCGTTTGTTTTCGAAGACTGGAACGGGCCGGCAAGGATGACGGTTTCGATCGACGGGAAGAGGGTCGATGTGCCGATTCGGTCGGGGGTTGAGCATCATTTGGAAGGCGATTCGGTTGTTTTCTATCTGAAACTTGAGTCGACACGCACGGTTCAGGTGGACATTGATCCGGCGAAAGAATGAAGCGATGAAGCAGAGAGGCGAGATTGGCTTAATGGAGTCGTGCTCCCGCAGTTTTGCCGTTCCGATTTGGCTCTTCCGCGGGCGTTTCACGTTGTAGACTGTCGACAACTTCCAACTTAAGGAAAAAATGATGCGAAAACGTCTTGCGATCTCGTGTGCATTCGTTTGGCTTGCCTTTGCAGTTTCAGGGCCGCTGAAGGCGCAGTTCCGGCAGCCCACCCAGGAAGAGTTGAAGATGACCTCCGATCCCTTGGCTCCGGGAGCCGCGGCGGTTTATCTGAATGTGGAGGAGACCGAAAACGACCCGCTGCATTTCGCGAGCTATTACGGCCGAATCAAGGTGCTGACCGAGAAGGGCAAAGCGCTGGCGACAGTTGCGATGCCCGCGATGAAGAGCGGCGACAAAATCGGAAACCTCAAGGGCCGAACGATCCAGCCGGATGGCAAAGTGATCCAAATGACGGGGAAACCGAATGAGATGATGGTCAGCGGACCCGATGGGCAACAGGTGGCGAGAAAGACCATCACGCTGCCCGATGTGGAAGTGGGCAGCATTCTGGAGTACAGCTTCCAGATCATGCTTGACGACACGCCCTCGATGGTGGCGCACCAGGGATTGGGGTCGGGAGGGCCGGACCTTAGGCGAGCTGCGTCTCAGACAATCTTCGACGCAGACTCATTTGCAGCGCCTACCTGGAATATTCAAGGGTTTTATTTGATTCACAAAGCGCACTATGAATTTACGCCGTTCAGAAAATACATGTACCGGAGCGAGAATAGCCCCGAGGCTCACAACACTGTGGACTCGAACATGAATATCGCCTTGATGGACGATCGGGGACGCGAGGTGCATAGCCTGCTGTGGTGGCAGCACTTGCCTCCGGACGTCAAGATGGATCTCAGCTCGGGGACCGGATACAGCCTGGACATGACAGACATTCCCCCCGCTCCCGAAGAGGAGTGGATGCCGCCGCTCCAGAGTGCACTTTACAAGGTCGGATTCGTTTATTGCTATGACAAGAGCGCATTCACGTACTGGATGGACGAGGTTAAGCTGTGGTCGAAGGATGTGGACAAGATTGCCGCCGCGTCGGATGCGATCAAGGCAGTAGTAGGCGGTCTGATCGCTCCCTCCGACAGCGATGTGGACAAGGCGAAGAAGCTGTATGTCGCGGTGCAGGGGCTTGATAACATCGACTTCTCCCGCAAGAATGCCGGTTCTGTGGGGAAGCAGCCGAAAGCCACGGCGGCGAAACGGGCCGAGGATACCTGGGCGCAAAAGAGCGGATCGAGCGAAGATATCGCCATGCTGTATCTGGCCATGCTGCGCGCGACAGGATTGACCGCTTATGCAGTGAAGGTTGTTGATCGCGATCGGGACAACTTTGAGCCCGGCGATGTGAGCCTGAGCCAGCTTGACTCGACGCTGGTGTATTTGAGCATCGGCGACAAACAAATACTGTTGGACCCCGGCGAGAAAATGTGCCCGTTTGAGACAGTGAGCTGGCGGCACTCTTATGCGCAGGGCGTAGCCGAAAGCGCGCAAGGGGCCTCAGTGGCCGCTACCCCGATGCAGCAATACAACGACAACACGACAACGCGGATGGGCGATATCACCGTTGACGCGCAGGGCGGTGTCACTGGGCAGGTGAGAGTCATCATGACCGGCCAGGAGGCGTTGCGCTGGCGGCAGGAGGCATTGCGATCCGACGACGGTGAAGTGAAAATGCGGTTTGACCACCAACTGCGGGAGGTGGTGCCGGAAGGCATCGAAGCGCACGTAGATCACTTCCTCGGGATGAGCGATCCGTATTCGAACTTGATGGCAACCGTCAGTCTCAAGGGATCGATCAAGGAATCGCAAGCCACGGCGCCGGCCAGGAACATGACTTTGCCTGTACTTTTCCTTTGCCCCCACAGCCGCGTCCCATTTGTAAATGAAGAAAAGCGCCTGGAGCCGGTCGACATGCATTATGGAGACCGAGTATCAGACCAGATCACCTACCACCTTCCCGAAGGCGAAACCGTGGTGGGAGGACCGCGAAATTCAAACTTCTCCTGGACGGGCCATGCGCTGTTCGTGGTTAAGACAGCCACCGGTCCGGGCCAGGTGGTGGTTTCGGATACCTTGGCGCGTGCTTTCACGTTCGCAAAAACGGACGAGTATCAGGATTTGCGGGGGTTTTACCAGAAAGTCGCCGCAGTGGATCAAGAACAGTGGGTTTTGTCGGGCGGCGCGGTGCAGAAGGGCTATTGAGTCTTCAGCTTTAACGTCTGGCGGCAAGCAGGTTGGGAATCGAATGCGTTTCAGGCGGGAGACACCGGGGGCGGAAGAGAGCAGATTTTTGAGAAATTTGCTTGCCATTTCCGATCCCGATGGCTGTATGCTTGTTGAGCCCCGTCAGGGGAACGGCTGAAGTGCCGGGTGTCTCGCACCGGTCCCCCGCGATACTCCCGAAAAATACCAACCCGCTAACAGCTCCCCTGGCGCTCAAGCTGATGGAGGAGCATGGAGAAGTGAACACCATGGGTGAAATCTCAGATCTGCTGCAACAGAAGGCCGGGCTGAGCCCGGATAAGGCTCAGGAAGTGGAGCAGATTGTTATTGACTACGCGAAGTCGAAGGTGCCCGCAGAGTTCCAAGGCATGTTGGGCTCGGTTCTGGGTGACGGCTCGGCGGACGGGCAGCAGGCACAATCGGGTGGATTAGGCGGCCTGCTGGGCGCGGCGTCCAGCCTGTTCGGCAATAAGGGCTGATAAGCCTGAAAGCGTCGATCGCCTCAGCAACGAAAACCAATGGTCAAAACCGGGGGTTCAATGCCAGCTTGGATCTGGCGTTGAACGCTTGAACAAGGCCAATGAAAGAAATCGAACGAAAGAAAATCGAGGAGATACACATGAAGCTTACTCGTTTTACCCTTGCCATTCTGGCTCTCACCTCTGCCACTCTGTTTGCCGTGATGCCGGCGATGGCGTTGCAAGCCAAGCCCGCGTCAAAGCCCGCCACCAAGCCTGCGGCGACGGCTTCCACAGCCGCTCTTGTGGACCTGAACACGGCGACGAAGGATCAGCTCAAGGCTGTTCCCGGCATCGGCGACGTTTACGCGGCGAAGATCATCGCCGGACGCCCCTACGCCAACAAGTTGCAGCTCAAGACAAAGAACATTGTTCCGGCAGCCACCTACGCCAAAATCAGCAAGCTGGTTATTGCAAACCAGGCGTCAAAACCCGGGAAGTAACCGGACCGGCCGAGTGAATCAAGCCCCCAGGTGAGATCGATCGACGAGTATGCGTGTCGCCAGGTCTCACAATCAGCCGCAATCCAACGCGGCTTGCAATGCAAGTGAAAGGAGTTTCAGGATCATCATGAAGAAGACATTGTTGTTTGTAATGGGCTCGGTACTCTGCGCGAGTCTTGTGATGGCACAGGCCCCCACAACGTCTACAACCGGCACGAAGACCACAACCAGCAAGACCGCAAAGAGCAAGACCAAGGCGGCCGCCAAGACTACGGCATCAACGACCAAGACTGCAGCAGCGACTACCGCAAAGACTACAAAGACAGCGGCAAAGAGCACAGCCAGCACGGCAAAGACGGCGGCGGCTCCGGCCAAGAGCATGCCTGCTCCTGCGGCCGCTCCGGCTAAGGCGGCTCCGGCTGCCGCTCCGGCTGCCAAGAGCGCGGCTAAGACCGCAGCACCTGCCCCACCACCGCCGAACGCCGGTGATATTTCCGGCGCAAAGGCCAAGGGGCTGGTCTGGCTCAACCTGAACACCAAGGTCTATCACAGCGCTGGCGACAAAGAGTACGGCGCGACCAAGAACGGCAAGTTCGTGACAGAAGCCGAGGCAAAGGCTGCTGGAGCACGGGCTGCGAAGCACTAAGCTTGTCTTACGGGAAGGGAACAATGAGCGGCTCCGGAGATAGGCTCCGGAGCCGCTTTTCTTCTTGGGAGCACTCGAGGGAGGCGCGGCTGGAGTGCATTCGGTAAAGCAGGGTGGCCAGAGACGGGATTGAACCGCCGACGCCGAGGGGCCTTTTCATGGCCGCGGGCTGGACCTGCGCTCGAGAGCGCGGCCCAATTTCAGTGCAATAAGTAAAGAAGTGGTGGCCAGAGACGGGATTGAACCGCCGACGCCGGCCTTTTCAGGGCCGCGCTCTACCACTGAGCTATCTGGCCTCAGTGCAAACTTTGGTTGCATCTCTACGCGTGGATTCCGGGCGGAGCCGGAGAAGGCGGGTAACTCCACGTTCAGTTTGCTGCAACAACTGAAACAGTATACCAACTCCCATTCTCACAAGCCAAACTGGGCCAAAACCGGGCCCGCCCAGAAAGGCCGCAGCCCCCTCCATCGCCTGTTTTGCCTCCCTCGACTGCCGGGCAACTCCGGTCCTGCTCTACACTGGAAGGCAATCATGCGCCGCCTTGAAGCCTCTCTCGTCTGTCTCCTGCTTGCCTCCACCGGTTGCTCCCGGCAGCACCGCTACGACGTGAACGAAGCGCGCGCCGCCAGTGCATTTGAGTCCTTCCGCAGCGAGGGACCGCCAGCTCTCTATTCCTTTCTGGAGCAGTTTCCCAAAGGCGCCGACCTGCACGTTCATCTTTCCGGCGCCGTCTATGCTGAAACGATTATCCGCGACGCGGGCGAAGACGGCCTATGTGTGGACAGTGTGGCGCTGAAGATCGAGAAACCGCCATGCAAAGGGAGCTCGATTCCGGCCAGCGCGCTCTCCGGCAGCATGACCTCGGCGAACCAGGACCTTTACAACCGGCTGATTGACGCCTTCTCCATGCGAAGCTTTGTTCCGGTAAATGCTTTCAGCGGGCACGACCAGTTTTTTGCGACGTTCGACCGGTTCAGCGGGCTGGACGAGCGGCACATTGGCGAGTGGGTTGACGAGATTGCCAACCGGTCAGGCGAACAAAACCAGCAATATCTGGAGTTGATGGACACGCCGGCTTTTGGACACGCGGGGAAGATAGCTTATGAGCTTGGCTGGAATCCAGACTTTGTGAAGATGCGCCAGCAACTGCTGGACCACGGCCTGCGCGATGAGGTGAGCGTGGACCGTGATGAAGTGCGCCAGGCGGAGGCGCGCAGGCATCAGTTTGAACATTGCGGGACGGCGCAGGCAACGCCTGGGTGCGGCGTTGAAGTCCGGTATATCTACCAGGTGCTGCGCGGGTTTCCGCCGGAGCAGGTGTTTGCACAGACGCTGCTGGGGTTTGAGACGGTTGCCGCAAGCATGAATGCGCACGATGACACGTGGGTGGGCATCAACTTTGTGATGCCCGAGGACGGCTACATCTCCATGCGCGATTACACGCTGCAGATGAAGATGCTGGATTATCTTCATTCGGTTTATCCCTACGTGCACATCAGCCTGCACGCAGGTGAGCTGGCTCCGGGGCTGGTGCCGCCGGAGGGACTACGGTTCCATATCCGGCAGGCCGTGGAGCTGGGCCACGCGGAACGCATTGGCCATGGCGTGGATGTTTTGTACGAAGATTCTGCGCCGGAGCTGCTGAAGGAGATGGCGCGCAGGCACGTGATGGTCGAGATTAACCTGAGCTCGAATGAAGGCATCCTGGGTATCAAGGGCGACGAGCATCCTTTCCCCGAATACCGCGACGCGCATGTGCCGGTAGCGTTGTCAACCGATGACGAAGGCGTGAGCCGGATCGACATTACGCATGAATATGAGCGCGCGGCCATAGATTACCACCTGAGCTACGCGGATATGAAGACGCTGGCAAGGACGGGGATGGAGCACGATTTTCTGCCTGGCGCGAGCTTATGGGTGCGGCCCGATCGATTTGACGTGACGACGACGGCTTGCGACGGCGATACAACCGGCATGCAGAATCCTTCTGCCGCGTGCGAGGCGTTTCTGGATGGGAGCGAAAGGGCCAAAGCGCAATGGGAGCAGGAACAGCGCTTCAAGACATTCGAAGCGAAGTGGTGAGTTGATTGCGAGCGGCCGGTCTACTGATCGGTGACACGGGCGCGCTTTCATATCGGGCCTTTTCACGGAGCCGTTTCCGGCTTAAACTGGGCGCCATGGACAACGAGCGCATCCGCGAGATTTGCCTTGCTCTGCCCCATGCGGCGGAGACGCTGAACTGGGGACACCACCTTGTGTATTGGGTGGGCGAGCGCGAGATTGGCGGCAAGATGTTCGCGATGACCGATGTGGACGGGACGGGAGTTGGCGTCCTGTGGTTCCACTGCGGTGCAGAGCGCTTCCACGAGTTGATGGAGACAGAAGGCATCTCCGGCGCACCGCACCTGGCCAGGGTCTTTTGGGTGGCGGTGGACCGCTGGGACACGTTGCGGCCGAAGCAGGTTGAAGAGGAGCTGCGTCGGGCCCATGCGCTGATCTACGAAAAGATGCCGAAGCGGACGAAAGAAGTGCTGGCGCTGCCGGAGAAGGAGCGCGCGAAACTTGTCAGAGAGCGGAAGAAGCTGCTTGCGGCGCGCGAAAAGCTGAAGAAGCGCTGACGGGTTGCTGGAACCCGGGTTGCCGGACGCGCGTATCAATGAATGAGCTTGAGGATTGAGCCTGAGGAATGAGCTCGGGGATTGAGGCACGTTATGGTGAAGTTTCTGCTGTGGTGCATTCTGCTGGTGTTTTGCTGGCCGCTGGCGTTGCTGGCGCTGGTGCTTTATCCGATCGTGTGGCTGCTGCTGTTGCCGTTTCGGCTGGTGGGCATCGCGGTGGATGGGGTGCTGGAGTTGGTGAGCGGAATCATTCGGCTGCCTGGCCGGCTGCTTCGCGCTGTGTGACGCACTCGCCGCGCCCAGCCTGCAACGCTCCTGCTCAAACTTCGTTCGGCGATAAGAGACGGCGACGGTCCCGTGCCGCTCGACATCTCCTCTGACAATGCATTAGCGTTGGCCTATGGCAGGAGTTCGTCTAACACTGGAGGGGAAGGTTGCGCTTGTCACCGGCGGTTCGCGCGGGATTGGCGCGGAGACGGTGCGGATGTTTCTCGAAGCCGGGGCGCAGGTGGCGTTCAGCTACGAGAAGGCGCGGGAGCGAGCAGAGGCTTTGGTTGCCGAAACGGGAGACGGCGGGGAACGCTGTTTTGCGATCCAGCAGGAACTGAGCAAACCGGCAGATGGAAAAAGTCTGGTGGCTGCGGCAGTGGCTGCCTTTGGACGCCTGGACATTTTGGTGGTGAATCACGGCATTTGGCCTTCAGAGAACATGCCTGTTTCGAAGATGCCCGAGGAGCAGTGGCGACGGACCATGGCGGTGAATCTGGATTCGGTATTTGGCCTGGTGCAGGCTGCCGTCGCACAGATGGACAGGCAGACGCCGATTGCCGGTCAGAGCTGCAGTGCAGGCGAGGCCAAGGGCCACATCGTGCTGATAAGTTCCACTGCCGGGCAGCGCGGCGAGGCGTACCACGTCGATTACGCCGTTACGAAAGGCGCGCTAATTAGTCTCACAAAGAGCCTGTCGACCGAGCTGGCGCCGAGGGGCATCCTGGTAAATTGCGTTGCGCCGGGATGGGTGGCGACGGAGATGTCGGCGGCTGCGGTAGGCGACCCGGAGATGGGCGCCAGGATCAAGGCGGGCATCCCGGTGGGCCGTGTGGCGCGTCCGCGAGAGATTGCGGGGCCGGTGCTGTTCTTGTGCACGCCGCTGGCCGGATTTATCTCCGGCGAGGTGTTGAACGTGAATGGCGGCTCCGTTTTAGTGGGATAAAAAGGCATGAAGAGGCAAAGATGCAGATAACCCGAGTTTTTGGAGCGGCGGTGGCTATGCTGGTGCTGGGGTGGCCGCTGGCTCCACGGACCCAAACAACCGATGATGAAGCGGCAAAGAACGCAGCGCAAGCACGCAACGCGCTGGATGCCATGGTGAAGGCGCTCGGCGGGCAGGCCTGGCTGAACATGAAAAACCAGGAGCGGGAGGGGCATATCGCCGCTTTTTTCCACGGCGTTCCCGACACCGGGACAACCGAGTACTTCGAGTTCCACCAATGGCCCGACCACGACCGCGTTGAGCTGACCAAGCACCGCGATGTGGTGGAGTTTTACGAGGGGAACGAAGGCTGGGAGGTGACGTATCGAGGCAAGAAGCCGATGGACAAGGACATATTGGACGACTTTCTGCGCCGCCGCGACCACTCGATCGAAACTGTTATCAAGGTTTGGCTTAAAGATCCGAAGACGATCCTTGTTTACGAAGGCAAGCACCTGGCAGAGCGGCACGTGGCCGAGCAGGTAACGCTGATCTCAGCGGACAACGAGGCTGTCACGATTCTGATGGACTCGGAGACCCACCTGCCGCTGCGGCGCATCTTCCAATGGCGCGATCCGGTTTACAAAGACAAGAACACCGATGCGGAGGAGTACGACAACTACCGCCCAGTGGATGGCTTCCCCACCCCGTATTCGATCTCGCGTTTCAAGAACGACGAGATGGTGCGGCAGTACTACATCACCAAGGTGAGCTTTAACCAGAATTTGCCGGCGGATTTTTGGAACGTGGACGCAGCGAGCCAGCGCATCAAGAAATAGCGTCACCGCCTTGTTTATAATCCAGACGAGCGTAAAGTGTGTTTCCTGCCCGCTCTCTGGAGCCAGAGAATGAAGTTCGACATCCAGGAGATCCTGGGTTTACTCCCCCATCGTTACCCTTTTCTGTTGATCGACAGGATCGTCGAATTCGAGCCGCAAAAACGGCTGGTGGCCATCAAGAACGTCACCATCAACGAGCCCTTCTTCCAGGGGCACTTTCCCGGCTATCCCATTATGCCCGGCGTGCTGGTGGTTGAAGCCATGGCCCAGGCCGGCGGCATCATCATGATGGCCGAGATGCCGGATCGCGAGAAAAAGCTGGTGGTGTTCACCGGCATTGAGCGCGCCAAGTTCCGCAGGCCGGTGACGCCCGGCGACCAACTTCGCATTGAGGTGGACGTGCTCTCATTCCGTACCCGCGCGGGACGCATCGAGGGCCACGCGTACGTGGACGGCAAGCTGGCTTGCCAGGCAACGCTTACTTGCGCTGTCGTTCCGCGGGAACCTGAGCAGCACGCTAAGGACGATCCGGCACCAGCGGAGAACGCGTGAGCATCCATCCGAGCGCTGTCATCGCGACGGGGGCCGTGGTTCCGGCTTCGTGCACGGTGGGCCCGTTCTGTACGGTTGGCCCTGAAGTGGTTTTGGGCGAGGGGTGCACGCTGGTTTCGCATGTTGTGCTTGACGGACGCACACGGATCGGCGCGCGCAATATTATTTATCCCTTCAGCTCGGTTGGGGTTCCGCCGCAGGACCTGAAGTATCGGGGCGAACCCACAGAGACCATCCTCGGTGACGACAACACGATCCGCGAGAGCGTGACCATCAGCCGCGGCACGGTGGGCGGCGGAGGGGTTACGAGCCTGGGTTCAAACTGCCTGCTGATGACCTGCGCGCACATTGGCCATGATAGCCATGTGGGCGACCATTGCATCCTGGCGAACGCGGCGACGCTGGCCGGGCACGTGATCATCGAGGACTATGTGACGCTCGGCGCTTTTTGTCCGGTGCACCAGGGCTGCATTGTGGGTAAGCACGCGTTTGTGGGCGGCGGCACGATTGTGACGCAGGATGTGCTGCCGTTTTCGAAAACCTCTTCGCGGCGGGAGAACAAGGCTTTCGGCATTAATAGCATTGGTTTGGAACGCAGGGGCTTCAGCCCGGAGCGGATCAAGGCGCTGCAGAAGGCTTTTCGGCTGCTGCTGGTTTCAAAGCTGAACACGACGCAGGCTCTGGAGAAGCTGCGAGAACTTGACGGCGAGGATGTTGCGGTGGTGATCGCCTTTATTGAACGCAGCCATCGCGGGGTTATCAAGTAGCCATGAAACTCGGCCTTATTGCGGGGAATGGGCGGTTTCCGTTTTTGCTGCTGGATGCAGCGAGGACGCAGGGGCTGCCTGTCGTGGTGGCGGCCATCCGCGAAGAGACTGACGCGGAGATTGACGAGCGCGCGGCTGCGGATAGCGGCATTGCGGTGCACTGGCTCTCGTTGGGAGAGCTATCGAGGCTGATTGAGATCTTCCAGAAGGAAGGCGTTCGGAAAGCAGTGATGGCCGGCCAGGTGAAGCACAGACAGATTTTTTCAAGCATCCGGCCCGACTGGCGGCTGGCCAAGCTGCTGTTGAATCTTCGCTCACGCAACACCGACATGCTGCTGGGCGCGGTGGCGAAAGTGCTTGGCGACGAGGGCATTGAGCTGATCAGCTCGACGCAGTTTCTTGAGCCGCTGCTGGCGCGGGAAGGCGTGCTCACCCAACGCGCGCCGGACCAGGACGAGTGCAAGAACATCGAGTACGGGCTGGGCGTGGCGCGGGCCGTGGCCGGATTCGACATTGGCCAGACGGTGGTGGTGGCGGCGCAGGCCTGTGTGGCCGTTGAAGCCATGGAGGGGACGGATGCGACCATTGAGCGCGCGGGGCGGCTGATGGAATCGCTGGGTGGGGCGGCTTCAACGCTCGATCGCCGTCTCACCGTGGTCAAGGTGGCCAAACCCAACCAGGACATGCGCTTTGATGTGCCGGTGATCGGCATGGCGACAGTGGAGGCGATGATGCGCGCCGGCGCCAGTTGCCTTTCCATCGAGGCCGGGCGTACCCTTTTATTTGACCGCGACTCGCTGCTCGAATGCGCCAGTCAGGCCGGAATTGCCATTGTGGCGGCTCCGCGCTGATACTGAAAAGCGCACGGTCATTTGTGCTTCAGGTCAAGTTGTCTTCCCTAACCCAAACCACAGGAGGTCTTTCGTGAGAAAGCCAATTCTCGTTGTACTTTCCGCGGCGCTTTTGGCAGCGGCTGCAACTCTTCCGGCCTTTGCGGCCGATGATGCCACGCCGACAATGCCCACCGTTGGGCAAACCGCTCCCACTTTCACCCTCCCATCGCAAGACGGCACGCCCGTCTCGCTGAAGAGCTTTCATGGCAAATGGGTGGTTCTCTATTTCTATCCCAAGGACATGACGCCCGGCTGCACGATCGAGGCGCACAAGTTTCAAGAGAGCCTGCCGCAATTCGAGGCCAAGCATGCAGTGATTCTTGGCGTAAGCGTAGACTCGGCCGACAGCCACAAGCAGTTTTGCACCAAAGACAGCCTGACCTTCCGGCTGCTGGCGGATACGGATCACAAGGTGGTGAGCGCCTACGGATCGCTGGGCGGCTTTCGGGGCATGACCATGGCCAACCGCAACACTTTCCTGATTAACCCAAAAGGCAAGATCGTGAAGGAGTGGACGAAGGTGAATCCGGCGGAGAGCGCGTCGGAGGTGCTTGCCGTTCTGCCCGACAAGGGTTACTCGATCAAGGCCGCCGAGTAGGCACGGCGCCAGTGTCCAAGCGCAGAAAAGCCCGGCGCTGAGCCGGGCTCTTTTGCTTGCCTTGAATTGCCAGTTGCCGGTACTACTTCTTTGCGGCCTTCTTGGCTGCCTTCTTTGCAGGAGCCTTCTTGGCTGCTTTCTTCGCAGGTGCCTTCTTGGCAACTGCCTTCTTTGCAGGAGCCTTCTTGGCAACTGCCTTCTTCACTGCCTTCTTTGCTGCTTTCTTAACGGCCAACTTTTTACCTCGTTTATTGGTTTTGCCGGCGCGCCTGGTGACCACGGCCTTCTTGGCCTTGGCCTTTCCGCCCTTGGCGCCAGCGTTGCTCTTTTTTGCGGCGGATTTCTTGGGGGCCTTCTTGGCCACAATCTTTTTCTTGGCTGCCTTCTTTGCCGGAGCTTTCTTGGCTGGCTTCTTGACTGCCTTTTTGACCTGCGCTTTTTTGGCGGCCTTTTTCGCGGGAGCTTTCTTCGCCGCGGCCTTGGGTACAAGCGGCTTCACGACGCGTGGCTCCATAATGACAACTACTGTCTCTTCTGCTGCTACCTCATCGTCATCCGAAGAGGTAAGAATGCTGGCGGTCTCGACGTCTTCCTCATCTTCGTCTCCGAAGTCTTCGACCTTATCGGGATCCAGCTCCATCGGCTCTCCTGGGGGATTGCCGTCGCTCATCGCATACATCCTGACAACATCTTCCATCCCATTGCCTCCAGCGGTTCGCCGCTGCACTCAATTTATCTGAACCTTCGCGCAACGGAAATTGAAATTCCGCGCGCGAGAACCGTCGTATTAATAGCTTGCACGCAGACACCCGCAAAACACAAGTACGTAATGAGGTCCTCAGCATTTTTTGAAGAGACTTTTATTTGTGTCTGGAAGACTTTCGCTTTGCAGAGGACCTGGTTGCCGATTTTGCAGCAGGCTTTGCAGCGGCTTTATGCGCAGTGCTTTTTTTTGTATCCTCAGCTTTGGGAGCAGGCGATGCATGTCCAGCCGATAGCGCCTTTCCACTTGAAGCAGACGATCTGCGGCGATGGCCGCTTGATGTGCGTGCCGCAACAACAGGTTCGGCTACGCGGAGGCGTCGGCCGGGTTCAACTTTGATACCGGCCACTCTGTTCCAGCGGCGCAATTGATTGAGGGAGACGCCGAAACGATCCGCAATGGTGACCAGCGTATCGCCCCTGCGAACGGTATAGAGCCGCGTGTGCGCAGAGGGCTCGAGCGACGGGGGAACCGGAACGACCAGCGCGGCCACGTTCTCAAGGCTGTCACTTGCGTGCAGTTGATTGGCCTCTGCAAGCGCGGTTGGCTCAACGCGATATTCGCGCGCCACGGAGGCGATCGTGTCGCCGGCTACGACCGCGTGGTAGCGCCATGCATTGCGCTTGTCTTCCGGAACAAGGGCGATACGCTCGTTGAAGAGCGTGGCCGTCCCCGCCGGCAGATGCAGGTCGAACGATGATTCAGGCGGAGTTTCCATGCGCAGCAGACTCGGATTGAGGGCCATCAACTCATCCACCGGTGCGCCCACAAGGTCCGACACCAGGCGCAAATCTGCGGAGTAATTGATGGTAACGGTGTCGGTGAGCACGGGAGGATCGAGTGTGATGTCGTCAAAGCCATATTGCTTTGGATTGTTGGCAATGATGATCGCGGCCAGAATCTCCGGCACATAGTTCCGCGTCTCTACCGGCAGTTCGTTGCGTTTGTAAAGTTCCCAGAAGTCGGCGTAGCCGGTCTTTGCCACTTCGTGCTGGATGTTCCCTGCGCCGTGGTCATAGGCGGCCATGGCTAGATACCAGTCGCCGAGTTGATCATAGAGAAACTTCATGTAGCGGGCATAAGCGCGGGTGGATTTTTCAGGGTCGAAACGTTCATCGACGTACGAGTCGCGTTTAAGGCCATAAACCGGAGAGGGCATAAATTGCCACATTCCGCCGGCTCTGCCGCCTGACCTGGTTCTTGGACCGATGGCCCTGGGATTGAAGCCAGACTCCGCGACGGCAAGATAAATCAGATCCTGCGGAACGCCTTCTTCGGCCATGACACGCTGAATCATTGCCCTGTAGCGGCCGGAGCGTTGAAACGAATGGTCCAGTGTGTTGTGTCCGCGTTGTGAGTTGGCAAAAAAATTGATGAATCCGGCGACATAGTCGTTCACCACCAGGGGCAAGTCGGACTTGGTAGTTGCCAAATCAGCCTGCGCCTTGGCGACAATGTTGGGATCTACCTGGAAGGTTACATCGCTGGCTACGTCGGCGGGTGTGGGCTCCGCCTGGGGCACAAATCCATTGCCTTGCTTAAGCGCTTCCATCTCCAGCGCATTGACCTGGTCCAGGATGCGATCGAACTCGTCCTGCAACTGCGCGTTGCTTTTGATGTCAATGCCGCTGGTAAGCATCAGGTCAATCGCGCGATCAAACTCCACCTTGGCGTCAGGCAGCATCCCCTTGCGATAGTCGGCATCGCCGCGCGCGTACGCTGCCTCCACCTGCTGAATCAGCACGGTGACTTGATGCTGCTCTTTGGTTGGCAGAGGCGGGTGCGGTGGCGCTGGGGCCGGCGGCGCAACGACGGGCACCGCGGGTGCGGTGGACTGCGGCGGCGGCGCAGCTTTGGGCCTGGATGGATCGCAACCTGCTACCGAAAGGGTGAGCAAGAGACAGGCCGGCGCTAATAACCGACTCAACTTGATGCGCGCAAAACCACGCAACCATTCCGGCGACTGTGAGCGAACAGAAGGCACTATGCCGATGATAAGCTATGCCATGGAGGTCCGCCTCGGCGGACGCGCAGGAACGGCGTATTTGCCTCCTTTTGCAAGGCCCCGCATGGACGCACGCTTCCTTCGTAACTTCGCGATTATTGCCCACATCGACCACGGAAAGTCGACGCTGAGCGACCGTCTCTTGGAATTTACCGGGTCGGTGACCGGGCGCGAGATGCAGGCGCAAATTCTGGACGACATGGATCTGGAGCGCGAGCGCGGCATCACCATCAAGGCCCATGCCGTGCGCATGATGTACAAGGCGCACGACGGCAACACCTACCAGTTAAACCTGATCGATACGCCGGGGCACGTGGATTTCAGCTATGAAGTTTCGCGCTCACTGGCATCGTGCGAGGGCGCGTTGCTGGTAGTGGACGCCAGCCAGGGCGTTGAAGCGCAGACGCTGGCCAACGCCTACCTGGCGATTAACCACGGCCTGGAAATTATTCCGGTGATCAATAAGATCGATTTGCCCTCGGCCGATATTCTGCGCACGCAGGAAGCGATCGAGAAGGCGGTAGGATTGGACGCTACCGACGCGATTCCTGTGAGCGCCAAGACCGGTCAGGGAGTGGACGAGGTCCTGGAGGCGATTGTGCACCGGCTGCCACCGCCCACCGGTGACCCCGACGCTCCGCTGCAGGCTCTGGTCTTCGACTCATGGTTCGATGCCTATCGCGGTGTGATTGTGCTGGTGCGCGTGATGCAGGGTTCGCTCAAAAAAGGCCAACGCATTCGATTTATGTCGAACGGAAAATCGTTTGAGGTTGAGTCGATGGGCGTGCTGATGCCCAAGCCAGTTGAGATCGGCCAGCTTCTTGCAGGTGAGGTCGGATTCTTTGCCGCCACGATCAAGAATGTGGGCGACACCAAGATCGGCGACACGGTGACCGATGACGCGCGACCAGCCGCCGCCCAATTGCCCGGCTTTGAAGACATCAAGCCCATGGTTTTTTCCGGGCTTTACACCGTGGACTCGCACGAGCACACGCTGCTGCGCGATGCTCTGGAAAAGCTGAGGCTGAATGATTCGTCATTCTTTTTCGAGCCGGAAAGCTCAGTCGCGCTGGGATTCGGCTTTCGCTGCGGATTCCTGGGCCTGCTGCACATGGAGATTATTCAGGAGCGGCTGGAACGCGAGTACGAACTGGACCTGATCACCACGGCGCCCGGCGTCCGTTACCACATCACCATGACCGACGGCAGCGTAATCGAGGTGGACAATCCCTCGCGCTGGCCCGAGCCCACCAACATCGATTCGATTCGCGAGCCGGTGATCACGGCAAAGATTCTGACCAACGAAGAGTATGTCGGAGGGATCTTCAAGCTTGTGGAGGAAAAGCGCGGCAAGCAGATCAATTTCGAGTACGTGACGCCGACGCGCGTGATGCTGACCTACGAGTTGCCGCTGAACGAGATCGTGCTGGACTTCTACGACCGGCTCAAGTCAATCTCGCGCGGCTATGCGTCGCTGGACTATCAACTGGCCGGCGAGTGGGAGTCACCGATGGTGAAACTGGACATCCTGGTCTCCGGCGAGCCGGTGGATGCGCTCTCGATCATCGTCCATCGCGACTTTGCCTACGAGCGCGGCCGGGCCCTGGTTTCGAAAATGCGAGAACTGATTCCCCGCCAGCAGTTCGAGGTGGCGATTCAGGCGGCCATCGGCGCCAAAATCATTTCGCGCGAAACAGTGAGCCCGCTGCGCAAGAACGTTCTGGCAAAGTGCTACGGAGGGGACATCAGCCGCAAGCGCAAGTTGCTGGAAAAGCAGAAGGAAGGCAAGAAACGCATGAAGCGGATTGGGAAAGTCGATATCCCCCAGGAGGCGTTCCTGGCCGTACTGCGCGTCGGCGAAGATCAGCAGAAGTAGGCGTTTCTTATTGACGGAACGGGTCAGGCCGGTCATCGTCCATTCATCTGGAATTGTGGAAAGCTCCAGAGCGGCCAGGTTAGGGCGGCTCGCGATACTTTGCCTTAATGAGACACCGGTTGCGCCTCGTTCTACTTGATAAATAAGGATTTGCAACTTCTATCAGAATGGGATGCCGTTGGCAACAGGAGAAAAAGTCATTTTCGCGCCTTCTTTCCAAAAGTAATCCACATTTTTTTCCACATGGAAATGGCGAGGGGAGATATTTATTGAGGTTCCTGAAGCTCCGCATTTCGGGCGCATTAAAAGCAGTTTTCATAGCGGCACAAAAGCCCCGGTTACAGGGCTATTGTGCCGAATCTGAACTCAATGACTACCGCCGATCTCTAGTGGGTTGCTGCCGGCTTGGGGGCGGTGGTCCGGGGCGTTGGCCTGGGAGCATCCAAACCTCCTGTTGCAGCATGGGCCGGCGGAGCAGGAATGCCCGACTTCTGGTTATACGCGTCGATGATGTCCTTGGTGATGTTGGAGGCAGTGGAGGCATAGAGTACCGGGGATTGCTGCACCGAAACGTCCAGCACCAGCGTATATCCGTGCAACTCCGCATAAGCCTGCATCACGTCATAGACTTTCGAGGCCAACGCGTTGTAGACATCCTGCATCTCTTGCTGGAAGTCATTCGAGGCGTCCTGGCTATCGCGATCCAACTGCTTCTTCTTGTTGTCGATCGCGGCGGCCTTGCTTTGCTGCTCGGCGGGAGTGAGGGTGGCGGACTGAGCCTGCAATTGCTTGGTCAGGTTATCGATCTCGTCGCTGAGGGCCTTGAGCTGCTGACGCTTTGGGTCATACTTCTTTTGCAGGTCGGCGAAATTGCGCTGGCCCTCGTTGGTTTGGGCCACGGCCACCTGAAAAGCGATGACGGCGATCTTGGCGGGGCCCGCGGTTGCGGGAGGAGCGGCCGGAGTTTGGGCTGCGGCGCTCAGGACAAGGCCAGAGGCCAGCGTGAGAATGAGTGCAAGCGAACGCTTCATTTGATTCAAAAGCTCCTTCGGAATTCCTGTGTGGCCGTCCGCGCTGATGCGCGAATCCAAGCCTGTGCCTCCTGAGCAACCTCGCGTATTCTCGTTTCAAACAGGCAACGATACCCTGTCGCCTGAGACCCGATTTATCACCCCATCGACGAAAACCTGTCGCTGGGGACCCCGGCATTTACCACCCCATCGACGAAAACCTGTCGCTGGGGACCCCGGCATTTTTCGGGAACTCTGCGCCAGTTGGCGGCAGAGACGGGAAAAGACGCGAATGGAGACGTCAGCAGGAACTAGAAGGATTATAGGAGGCCGGGGTGGGAGCGTCAAACGCCCGCGATGAGGCCGCACGCTTGGAGAAAGAGGCATTTTCGTTTCCCGCACGAGCTCTCGGATGCGGGCGCGGAAGCCCCCCAAAGCCAGCGTGGTTTTAAGCGGAGAAAAGCCAAGGGCCGCCTCGTGAAGCGGCCCTCGAGTGAAAACTCCAGAAGATGACTTTTAGAAGGTTGTCGAGACGGTCAGGCGGAAGGTCTTGCGAGGCTCGCGGAAAAGGTAGCGCGCGCCGTAAGCCTGGATCGCCTCGTTGTAGGAATAGTCGCCTGCGCCTCCCGGCGGGAACATGGCGCGGGTAATCAGCTCGGCGGAGCAGCTTCCCTGTTTGCCACCCAGGAGCACGTCGTTGCAATACGGCGTCTCATAAAGGCGCAGCGGGTTGTAGGCGTAATAAAGTCTGAAGGGCGCGTTGACGATGGGCATGATGATCGCCAGCTCGCCTCCGAGCGACATGCGCGGCACGAAATTGGTGCCCGAGATGGGGCGAATGTTCTGCTCGAAGCCGACCTTGGAGCCGGGGATGCCTCCCTGGCAGGAACCGTTGTTGTAGACCGGGCAACCGTAGAGTGGCGCGGTGAGCGCCGCAAAACCCTCCGGGCTCTGCTTTAACTGCCCACGATTGGTCGCCACGTCGATGCCGAAGTCGTCGAAAATGGAGAACATAAGCGTACCAACGATGGGAATGCGGTACTCAAGGTTGGTGTTCAGATTGGTGTCGCCGCCGATCGAGGCCACGCCATAAACCGGCAGCGGAACCTGAATGCACTGGTTGTCCTCTGGGTTGGTGGGATCGCGCGGGACGCAACTGCCGTCCGGATTGGTCAGCTGAAAGTTGATGCGGCTGGGCACGTATCCGTACGGCGTGGCGCCGCGAACGTCGAAGCCTCTGAGCTCGTTTTCGCCGCCGGCGTAGAACCGGTTATTGGGCGGGGCAACATCGCCGCCAAAGCCCTGCACATAGCCCAACTGCGCGCGGATGCCAAGAACGTTGTGGCCATTATCCGATGGAAGCAGGTAGTGCATGGGAATAAAGCGCTTGTAAGCAACCAGGGGCGAGAAATAGCGCACGTTGCCCCAGATGCCCGCCGCCTGGAACGCTGCTGTGAATTCCTTGCCGGAACGCGGACGAACCGGGTTGTTGATGGTGTCGTAGGAATAGGTGAGCGAAACCTGGCTGTTGACGATGCCGGCTAGCGCATTCGAACTCTGAATTCCGGAACGGAAGCTGATGCTCTGAAAGAAGGTTTGCGATGCGGTACTGAAAGCCGTAATCGAGGACTTGCTCCACGAATATGTCATGCCGACGCTCTGGAAGGCATGCCGCTTGAGCGGATAGCGGATGGAGACGTTGACCCCGTCCGCTGCCTGGTTGTAATTCTGCGTAAGCGACTGCTCGGCCTGAGTCAGGTTGGCGGAGGCGCCCGTCGTTGCCTGGTAGTTTTTGGCGGCGTTGAAGTCCTGCTTGTTGTTGTAAATCTGGAAGCCGACCTGGATGGGGCGGTTCTTGATGTAGGGCTGCGTGAATCCGAAGGTGAACGTGCGGCTGACATTGCCCAGGTTCCCCTGGAGGCTGAGCGTCTCGCCCAGGCCAAGGAAGTTGTTGGTCTGGTAGTTGACGCCGATGAATGCGCCCGACATGCCGCTGAGGCCGCCATTCATGCCGATCGAGTTCTTGCCTTTTTCTTTCACCTTCAGCAGCAACTCGACTGTGCCGTTGTCGGGATCCTGATGAGCTTCGGAATCCTGGTCGACTTTGAGCGGCTCGAAGTATTCCAACTGGTTGAGGCGCAGCAGGCTGTACTCCCAGAGCTGGGAGTTGTAGACCGAACCTTCATCGAGCATCAGTTCGCGGCGGATGACGCGGTCGCGCGTGATTGTGTTGCCCTGGAACTCGATGCGGGAGACATAGAACGGCTTGCCTTCGTCGATGTCAATGTTCATCGAGACGGTCTTTTTCTGATCGTCGTAGCTAAGCTTGGGGATGGCTCCGAAGTTGATGTAGCCCAGGGTCCCGTAGGCCTTTTTCAGGTTATCCAGGCCCTTCCCAATGGCGGTGGCGTTGAACCAATCGCCGTCCTTGACCGGGAATGTGGCGCGCAGGGCCTTTAAGTTGCTCACAGCCTTGTTCCCAGAAAAGGTGATGCTCGCCAACTTGTAGCGACCACCTTCTTCGATTGCCATCAGGATGTCGATGCGTTTTCCCTTATTGGGTCGGAAGGTGAACCAGTTCAGTCCGCCCTCGTCGCGAATCTGGGTCTTCGGCTGCTCCACCGCTGCGTTTGCGTAGCCCTTGTCGCGGTAGGCTTGGCGAACTCGTTCGGTGTCTTCCTCGAGCTTGGACGCGTCGAAGGTCTGGGGAAACAGATCTTCGAAGATCAGTGAGTAAGGAATGCCGATCGGCTTCAAATTCTTCATCGAACGGCGCAACGCCAAGGAACTGACGTGCACGTTTCCGACGAACTTGATCTGGCCTACTTTCACCACCGGGCCTTCTTTGATGTTGAAGTTGATTTGCACCGAGGCTGGCGGAATCGTCTTGACCTCGGTCTTGATCGTTGCGAACTGGTGACCGTGCTCGGCAAGCAATTGCTTGATTACGGTTTCTGCGTGCTTGATTTTGGCCGGATCGTACTGGCTCTCGACGGTCAGGCCGACCTTCTCTTTTTTGAAACGGTCGAGGATATCGGACACCGAGACGGTGCTATTCCCCTTGTAGTTGATCTCGCGGATATTCGGTTTCTCACGAACAAAAATGTCGAGGATGATGCCCTTTTCGGTGTCTTCGCGCTCGATCCGCAGGTCGTCAAAATAAGACGTGTTCCAAAGCGAGTTGAAGTCGCGCTCGATCGATATCGGATCGTAGGTGTCGCCTACGTGGGTAAACAGCCTGGCGAGGATGGTTTCCTTGGGGATGCGGCGGTTACCGATGACGCGAATCTGCTGGATGGTCAGCTGATCCTGGGCGAAGGCTGAGTGGGCACAGACAGCCAGTGCGAACACGAGCAGCAAACCGCCTATAAGCGAGAACGGGCGCGAGGCATGACTCGAAGCATGGCTTTGAGTCCGCGCGGTACGGGAGATGGAAGTGTGCTTGATCTTCACTGGGCTGGAGCCCTGCGGCGAGCACAAGTGCTGGTGCGTTCCAAAAATCGGCTTCACGGGAAAAATATGCACACCCTCATTGCTGAAAAATCTGGTCCTGCCTCAAGGAAAGAATGATTATATTTGACCGCGGTGGTCCCACCCAAACAGTTGGGCTCCACTCGGCTCGGAAATCGTGTCTTTCCCTCAATTTCCCCGCCGCGTTTGGCCCTCGCGGACACGGGCCCAGCCTTAACTCTTACCCTTATTGCGATCACTTGCCGCCACCACCCCAAAGAGCAAAGATCCCTTCCTTGGGACTCCGGTCACCGGTGCTTCAGACAAGCTACTGCACTTCAACCAGTCTACCGGAACGAACCGGGTCGAGCCTTTTTTGCGGGACCTACTCGTCTGGTAGCATCCCATTTAGACGCGGACACACTGCGCAGGGCACTCCCTCCAAGGGAGGATTTTGCCACAGGGACCTGATTTTGAAGACCGTTTATGAGTTTTCCGCCCCTCTGCTCGCACCCCTCTTGGCTTCGCTTCCGGCTCCGCTGCTGGTGGGGCATCTGGACGGCCAGCCGCTCAGTCTGGATCACTTCCGCGGCCGAGTGCTTCTGATCGTCAATACTGCCAGCCTGTGCGGCTTCACGCCGCAATACGCGGGCCTTGAAGACCTCTACCGCAGGTATCGAAACCGCGGCTTTGAAGTACTGGCTTTCCCTTGCAACCAGTTTGGCGCCCAGGAGCCGGGGAGCGAGGAGGGAATCAGCGCCTTTTGCGAAAAGAACTTTGGCATTACCTTCCCCTTGTTCGCAAAGATCGACGTGAATGGACCTAACGCGCACCCCCTCTATCGCTTTCTGAAAAAGGAGAAGCCCGGGCTGCTCGGCATCGTCGGTTCAGGAGCGATCCGCTGGAATTTCACCAAGTTCTTGATTGATCGCAAGGGCAGAGTCGTAGCCCGCTACGGTCCCGCGAAAGAGCCAGGTGCCCTTGCCTCCGCTATTGAAAGCCTTCTTTTGAATCAATAATCGGATCTGGAAAGATTCGCAGGCTGAACTCAAGGCCGGCCGGCTTCTGCCCCTGTCCCGGCCTGCGCAACCGGACCGGCAGAAGTTCTGGATGGTCTAGGGAACTTTTTGACTGATATAACGGCCTTCGAATGAGAACCTTATAGCTGCTAGAGAACACTCCGGAGCGGTCCGTTCCAGGCTTTTTAATGCGCCCGTGCGAAGAGTGCCTGTTGTCGGCTACGATAGTAGCTTCAAGTGTAAGTTGGATCCGGACCGGGCGGCCATGCCGTCGGGCCCTAGAATCCTGTGAACCGGTGACGTTCGGACCGATAGGATCGCTGGACGAGTGTTTTTGGCGCTCGGCCAACGGCGATCGGATTACAGCGAGAACGATCAGGACCAGCCCGGCTCGGGAGCGAGTAGCAACTTTATGTGGATTGTCCGGCTCGCGCTTCGGCGGCCTTATACCTTCGTCGTCTTCGCGCTTTTGATTCTGATTCTTGGCGTGTACAGCATCCTCTCGATGCCGACGGATATCTTTCCAGATATCGATATCCCGGTCGTGACGGTGGTTTGGCACTATACCGGCCTCTCCGCCGAGGAGATGGCCAACCGCATTGTTTCGCCGAGCGAGCGCGGCATGACCACCACCGTAAACGACGTCGAGCACATCGAATCGCAGTCGCTGGATGGCGTCGGCATCATCAAAATCTTCTTCCAGCCGCATGTAGACATCGGCAGCGCCGTGGCCGAGGTAACCGCAATCAGCCAGGTCCAGTTGCGCTCGTTGCCCCCCGGTTCCCTGCCGCCGTTCATTATCCAGTACGACGCCTCGAGCGTTCCCGTCCTGCAATTAGGTCTTTCTGGGCAGGGACTGGACGAGCAGCAATTGAACGACCTGGCGACCAACAACATTCGCAACCAACTGGCCACCATCGAAGGCGCCCAGACGCCCTTCCCCTACGGCGGCAAGCAGCGCCAGATTCAGGTCGATCTGAACTTGACGGCGCTGCAGTCCAAGGGGCTGTCTCCGGTCGATGTGGTCAACGCAATCGCGGCGCAGAACCTCATTGTGCCCTCCGGCACCATGAAGGTGGATCGGTTCGAGTATGCGATTGAGACCAACTCCGCTCCAACGGTGGTCAACGATCTCAACAATCTTCCCATCAAAGTCGTAAACGGAGCTGTGGTGTACGTCCGCGATGTGGCGCATGTGCGCGACGGCAGTCCGCCCCAAACCAACATCGTGCGGGTTGATGGCCGGCGCGCCATCCTGATGAATGTGCTCAAGACCGGTTCCGCATCCACGCTGGACATCATCAAAGGTGTGCGCGCGCGGCTTGAGACCGTCAAGAACCAGCTTCCGCCGCAACTGAAGATCAGCGCTGTTTCCGACCAGTCTATTTTTGTGCGCAGCGCCATCAACGGCGTCGTCCGTGAGGCGATTGTGGCCGCGTGCCTGACGGCGATCATGATCCTGGTCTTCTTGGGTAGTTGGCGATCGACCATCATTATCGCGGTCTCGATTCCGCTCTCGATCCTCTGCTCGCTGATTGTGCTCTCCGCACTGCACGAAACGATCAACATCATGACCCTCGGCGGCATGGCGCTGGCCGTCGGAATCCTGGTCGACGACGCGACGGTCGCAATCGAAAACATCAACCGTTATATCGAGGAAGGCAAGGAGCTGGAGCAGTCGATTCTCGATGGCTCGGCACAAATTGCGGTTCCGGCCTTCGTCTCAACACTCTCGATTTGCGTCGTCTTTGTTCCCATGTTTTTCCTCAGCGGTGTGGCTCGTTATCTGTTCGTTCCCATGGCAGAGGCAGTGGTCTTTGCCATGCTCGCCAGCTACCTGCTCTCGCGAACGCTGGTGCCGACCATGGCCAAGTACCTGCTGCAGGAGCACGACGACGCCCAGACCGCCAGGAAGCGCGCCAGCCGCAATCCGTTAACCCAGTTTCAACTTGCGTTCGAGTCCGGTTTTGAGAAGTTTCGCGGCTTCTACCTCCGGCTGCTCACCGTGTGCGTGGACCACGCAGGCGTCTTCCTCGTTCTGTTTCTTGCATTCACTCTCGGCTCGGTTGGGATTCTTGCTCCATGGCTGGGACAGGACTTTTTCCCGGCTGTCGATTCCGGCCAGTTCAAGATTCACGTTCGAGCCCACACCGGTACGCGCATCGAGGAGACGGCCGCTCTCTGCGATCACGTTGATGCCACCATCCGGGAACAGATTCCGGCCAACGAAATCGCTACCATCCTCGATAACATCGGCCTGCCCTATTCATCGTTGAACCTCTCCTACTCGACATCGGCGCCAGTCGGACCTTCGGATGCGGACATCCAGGTGCAGTTGAACCCCGATCACCACTCCACCGCTGCCTATGTGGATCGACTGCGTGGCGTGCTGGCCCGCGAATACCCCGGCGTCACGTTTTATGTGCTGCCAGTGGACATCGTGACGCAAATTCTCAACTTTGGACTCTCCGCACCGATCGATATCCAGGTGATTGGCCCGAACCTGTATGGAAACCGGGCATTGGCCGAACGAATGCTCAACGAGGTTCGGTATGTTCCAGGCGCCACCGACGCGCGCATCCAGCAGCCGTTTGACTATCCCAACTGGACCGTGAACGTGGACCGCACGCGCGCCAAGGAGATCGGGTTGACGCAGCAGGATGTGGCGCAAAGCCTGCTGATCGCCCTCAGCGGGAGCTTCCAGACCAGCCCCAGCTTTTATCTGGATCCTCGAAACGGCGTCACCTACAACGTGGCGATTCAGGCGCCGGAATATAGGATTGACACGTTGGCAGCACTCAAGAGCCTCCCCATTACCGGGTCGGCGACCGCTCTCGCCGCCGCAACTGGATCGGCTACCACCGGTGCGCCCGGAATCCCTTCGCCGGTTGAGGTGCTCGGCAACATGGCAAGCATCGTTCCAGGGACCGAGCAGGGAACCGTGAGCCATTTCGACGTCGAACCCGTAATCGATATTTACACCAACGTCGAAGGAACCGATCTGGGCACCGTTACCCGCGCGATGGAGAAGATCCTCGCTCGCCATGAGAAAGATTTGCCGCGTGGCTCTCAGTTTGTTCTGCGCGGCCAGAGCGACACCATGAAGAAGTCCTACTTTGGACTGCTCACCGGGCTGGCCTTCTCGATCCTTCTGGTTTATCTGCTCATCGTGGTCAACTTCCAGTCATGGCTCGATCCGTTTCTGATTATCTCGGCGCTGCCGGCAGCGCTGGCCGGGATCGTGTGGTTTCTGTTCCTTACCAATACTCGCCTTAGCGTCCCCGCGCTTACCGGCGCGATCATGTGCATGGGTGTGGCCACAGCCAACTCGATTCTGGTGGTGAGCTTTGCCCGCGAACAGTTGGATATTATGGTGGGCGACGCGCGCAAAGCTGCCTTGAATGCGGGTTTTGTGCGTCTGCGCCCGGTGCTGATGACCGCTCTCGCCATGATCATCGGCATGGTACCGATGGCGCTCGGCCTGGGCGACGGCGGCGAGCAGAACGCGCCTCTGGGCCGCGCAGTCATCGGCGGGTTGATACTGGCGACGGTGGCCACGCTCCTCTTCGTGCCGGCATTCTTCTCTTTGGTGCATGGCCGCATCGAGCCTCGCCGCAAGCTTGCTCAGGGCATTCGGCGCACAACAGCTTTCGATGAATTCGACGAGAATTCGGAGTAACTTTTCATGACTAATGCATCCGATCACAACCCGCAGGCGGCAAATGGCCACGGAACCACGGAGGCACAGAAGCCGATTGCGCCGCGCGCGGCCCTTGCCGGCGTTGCCCTTCTGCTTATTGCGGCGTTGCTGCTGGGAGGATTCGGCATTTTGCGCCGCAGCCACGCGGACGAAGTTCTGGCCGAGCGGACAAACGAACTGGCCCCGCCCACCGTCGCAGTTGCCGCTCCCAAGGCCGGAGCGCCGGTGGACAGCTTCGTATTGCCGGGCAACGTGACTGCATTTACCGACTCGCCCATCTACGCCCGCACCGACGGGTACCTGACCCACTGGTACTTCGACATCGGGGCGCGAGTGAAGAAGGGTGCGCTGCTGGCAGAAATCGCCACGCCCGAACTTGACCAGCAACTCTCCCAGGCTCGATCCGATCTGGTGACCGCGCAGGCGAACGCCAACAACGCACGCATACAGTCTGACCGCTACACGGGCCTGGTCAAATCCAACGCCGTATCCCAGCAGGACACCGACACTTTTGTGAACCAGGCTGCAGCGACCGCCGGCTCTGTGCGCTCCGCCCAGGCAAACGTCCAGCGGCTGAGTGAATTGCAGTCTTTCGAAAAAGTCTATGCGCCGTTCGACGGGGTTGTGACCGCACGAAATGTCGACACCGGCCAGTTGATCGATCAGGGGGCAGGCAAAGAGATGTTTCACCTGCAGGCCATTCAGACCTTGCGTGTCTACGCCAACCTGCCGCAGGAGTACTCGCAGAGCGTGAAGCGCGGAATGAAAGTCGGCCTGACCTTTGCCGAACACGCCGGAAAAGTCTATGAGGGCACACTGATGCGAACCGCTGACGCCATCGATCCAGTCAGCCGGACACTGCTGGTCGAGATCGCAGTGGACAATCGCAAAGGCGAGCTGCTGCCCGGGTCGCTGGCCCAGGTTCACTTCAAGACACCGCCTGCCGGTCCTGTGTTTATCGTGCCTTCCGCTGCGCTCATCTTTCGCAGGGAAGGCATGCGCGTGGGCACCGTGGTCGACGGCGATGTCGCGCGCCTGCTCCCAGTCATCATTGGCGAAGACGATGGCGCCAACGTGCAGATCGTAAGCGGGCTTCATGCGTCGGATCGCGTGATTGAGGACCCGCCCGACTCGCTGATCGACGGCGAAAAAGTCACCGTGGTCAACTCAGGCAATTCCTCCGACACGGGAGGAAAGTAACCATGCGGGTGATTGAGCGCGATTCAGCATCACCGATTGGCAGACGCGCTGCAACCTTTGCGGCCGTGCTTGCCGTCTCGATGCTACTCGCCGGTTGCAAGCCGGTGGGGCCCAATTACTCCCGGCCCGGCTACCAGGCGCCTGCAGCCTACAAGGAGACCGGCGCGTCGGCTGTTGGTGTGCCGCCGCCTAATCCAGCGGGGGGCGGCTGGCAACCGGCTACGCCCTCTGACGGGATGCTGCGCGGAAAGTGGTGGGAGATCTACCATGATCCGCAACTGAACCAGCTTGAAGACCGCATCGCAGACAACAATCAGAGTCTGCGGCAGGCGCTCGAGAGTTACTTGTCCGCGCGCGATCAGGTGAGCGCAGTGCGCGCCAATCTTTTTCCCACGCTTTCCGGCAGTCTCTCGACGAGCCGCGAACGAGTCTCTGCAAATCGGCCGTTGGCTCCTGCCGGCGGACAGACCACTTCTGGCGACTTCACGATCGGCGGAGAGGCAAGTTGGGAACCGGACTTTTGGGGCCGCATTCGCCGCGGTGTCGAGGCAGCACGCGAAAACGCGCAGGCCAGCGCCGCTGACATGGCCAACGTAGATCTGAGCCTGCATGCCGAGATGGCTTCAGACTACTTCCAGTTGCGCGGCCTGGATGCCCAAAAGAAGCTGCTGACAGCCACAGTTACCGATCTGGAAAACCAGCTCGACCTAACCGAGAGGCGGCTAGCCGGCGGAGTGGCCACCGAAGCGGACGTGGCGCAAGCGCGCACTGAGCTGGAAACAGTACGCGCCCAACTCGTGGATATCGATGTGGCGCGCGCGCAGTTCGAACATGCCATCGGCACCATCGCCAACCTCGACCTCTCCAACTTCAGCATCCCACCTTCGCCTCTAGACCTCGCGCTGCCCAAGGTCCCTGTGGGAGTGCCGTCGCAACTGCTGGAGCGGCGTCCTGACATTGCCGCTGCCGAGCGCATGGCTGCGGCTGAAAATGCTCAAATTGGCATAGCTGTCAGTGCTTTCTATCCCACCATCAGCCTGGGCGGAGGCGGGGGCTTTGAGAGCTCCAACCCCGGAACCTGGATTCAAGGTCCGAGTTCGCTTTGGTCTCTTGGCGCGCAGGCGGCCGAATTGTTGTTCGATGCCGGCCAACGGCGCGCTCTCACGAGCCAGGCTCGCCACAACTACGAGGCGCAGGTTGCCGGCTACCGGAACACAGTCCTGCAGGCCTTTAGCGACGTTGAGGACCAGCTCTCCGGCCTGAGGATTCTGGAGCAGGAATCGAGCGCCGAGCAGCGTGCGGTTGCTTCCGCGCGGAATTCCTTCGATCTCTCAAACCAGCGCTACAAAGGCGGCGTGACCAGCTATCTCGAAGTGCTTACGGCGGAGACTACGCTGCTCTCAAACCAGCGCACCGCCATCGACATCGAGACGCGTCAGTTTGTAGCGAGCGTGAACCTGGTTCGTGCCCTGGGCGGCGGTTGGGATGTAGCGCAACTGCCGAAGTAGCGATCTTTGAGTTGGCGAGGCAGAGAGGCCTTCTTCATCGAGTCAACAGATCTTTCCGCGGATGACTGAACGCCGACGGAGGCACGTCGGTGAGCGGCAGTGCCGGGCCTTCCCAGAGGAGCCGCGGCGATCCCTGGCTGACAGAGTGCAAGCCTTCCACATGAAGGGTGTGCTTGCCTGCGCGCAGACCGAGCGAACCGCGACTGTAGCGGAGCGCGTTGCCGGGCGAGCCGCAGACCTGCGCAAAGGGCGGACCGGTCTTTGCCACTTCCACTCCGTCGATCACCAGGCGCGCACCGTCGCGGGCAATCAGGTGAAAGGTGTACCCTCCATCGGCGGGAATGTCGATGAGTCCGTCCCACGCGGCGGCGTAGCGCGTAAAGCCCTGAGCGTCGGCACGCAGATCTGGCGCATCTCCTGAGAAAACCGCCTGCTGCTGCGTCAGGTCGGGCAACTCGATCCAGGTGCCGGGGTAGATCTTCCACGTCAGGCCGGTCGCAGTTTGGACAGCAGGATTGGCAGGATCGCGCCATTTGGCAACAGCCACCAAGCCTTGCGCGGCCCAATCCTGCTGTCCGGATTTTTCTTCAACGTGAAGCAGAACCCTGAAGCGGCCGGCGCCGTTGCCGTCGTTGAGCTCGGTGCCTTCAGCGTCCGGGAAGTGATGGTGAACCTGCCGGCCGTGACCCGTTGTTCCATCGCCAAAGAGCCAGGTGTAGCGCGCTCCGGGTGAGGACTTTGCCGTAAAGGTGACACTCTGGCGTGGCGCAAACGCTGGAGGATCGACGGTGAAATCGGCATCCGGTTTGTGAGTCGCGATGAACTGAGGTTGCTGCGCGCCGTCATTGACGTTCAGAGGCAGATCGGCGTTATCGGTTGCGCGCGCCTGACCGTATTTCACATTGTCGAATGCGACGGCCGCGATGTCTCCTGTCATGGACGAGGCGGCGAGCGGCGGCTGGTCCAGCGCCCAGATGTTACGAAACGTGAATCCCTTCAGGCCGGGCTGCTCCTGCTCCATCTGAACCAGCGAGTACCAATTATCGAGAGTTAGATTCTCAAAGGTGTAATTGGTGTGCAGACCTCCGGCTTGCATTGCGCCCCACATGCCCAGCAGACCAAAAGTCTGTCCGCATGCGCCAATGCCGGCGTGCAGAATGTCAGAGTCGCGCAGCGTGAAGTTGTTGGAATTGAATTTCTTTTGCGGCCACGCCGAGCGAACAATATTCGAAATACTCGTCGAGAGTTCGCTGTTCTCGATGAGGATGTTCTGCACATCGTGACCGGGACGCACGAGGTCAGCCTGTGAATAGCCGTCCCAGTTGCCCTGCATGGCAAACACATCGTCTGATGAGCGTATGAAGGCGTTGCGGACGATAGTATCGCCGCCTCCGAGCCAGTCCATGCCGTCCTGATTGGCATTGCCGGGATTGCCGCCGATGACGCGGAGATCGTCGTAGACAAAGCCGGCGGAGTCCTTCATCTGGATGGACCATGTCCGTGAGCGGACGATGCAGGTCAGCCCGTCGATCTCCACATTGCGCGCTTCGAGTGCGCCGATGCAGTGCCAGTCTGGCTTCTGCATCCAGCCTTCGTCGGTGTTCGGATCCTGTGGGCCGTCGTAAACAATCGTTCCGCGCCCGATCACTTTTACGTTCTGGACCTTCCAGAGATTCAGGCTTCCGAAAATATAGGCGCCGGGGGCCAGGTAGATTGTGTCGCCGCTTTTGGGGTTCAGGCTCAGGTGATAGACGCCGGGCTGATAGGCGTGAATTTTGGGATCGCGCGGCATGGGCCGAGGTGGCGCGCCTGCAAAGAGAAACAGCATTGCAGCGTGGTTCAGAAAGTCTCCGGGCCGTGAAATGGAGAGTTTCGCGGGCGCTGCCAGCTTGAAGCGAATGGTTTGGCCCTGCCGAACAGGCCGCAGCCCCAGCCGCCAGGGCTGAATATCGACGCCTTTATCCCAGAAGGATTTGTCGGCTGCGGTGATTTCTACGGTCACTGGGCCAGTGATGTCGAAGCTGACGAACTCGTAGCTGGCCGCGGCGTGGGCAACGTCAACAGGATGTCCGTCTACCTTGACTGTGAAAGCAGTGGAGCGCATCTCCGGGGGAACCGGCGCGGTTTGCACGCGGGCAAAGGCAGGTGCAGCCGCGGAAAGAGCGAGAACAGCGAAGATCAGAGCGCGAAAACCCGGCAATTCGAAGGACCCCGGCACGAAGGTGAGGACGAAACAACTTTAGCACTGCGGTCGTGCGTCCCTCGCCTTAGATCCCTTCGCCCATCGAAACATAGAGGCTCAGCCGTTCCAATTCGACACGATAAGCTTCGCGCTCGGCCTCTTCGGCGGCGAACGGATCGGGCGGGCAAGGCTCTGCGCCAAGGCGCTCTTCCAACTCCTCTACGCGTAAAGAGAGGGCGATCAGCGCGTCGGAAAGAGGATCTTTAACGTCGTGGGGATCGGTGATGAGCACCCTCGCCCCATTTCGATAGACGATGTGAGCCGGAACGCCAACGACGGTTGAGTTGGGCGGCACATCCGATAGCACCACCGAGCCTGCACCGACGCGCGAGTTTTCGCCCACGGTAATATTTCCCAGGACGTTGGCATTGTTTCCGATGAAGACGCCATCGCAGACCGTGGGGTGTCGTTTGCCGTGGCCCTTTCCGGTTCCGCCCAGGGTGACGCCCTGGTACATGGTCACGTCGTCGCCCACAATCGCAGTTTCGCCGATGACCACGCCGGTAGCGTGATCGATAAACAGCCGCCGTCCAAGCCGCGCGCCGGGGTGAATATCGACGCCGGTAAAGAAACGGCCAATTTGCGAGAGAAAGCGAGCCGGCAGCCGTAACTTGGCACGCCACAGCCTGAAGGAGGCCCGGTGAAACCAGACCGCCCATAAGCCCGGATAGCAGAGCATGACTTCAAGCCACGACCGGGCGGCCGGATCACGGTCCAGCACGGAATCGATATCTTCGCGAATGCGGCTATAGATTGACATGGCGTACTCAAGAACGGGTGACGCCGGCGGAGCTGTTCTGGCCCCGCCGGCGAGTTTTCCGAAACTACGCAGTGACCGCGATCGGCTCGGCCTGAAGGGCGAGAGCCTGCTGCCGCAGCGGCTCAAAGAGTACGCTGGACAGGTAGCGCTCGCCGAAGTCGGGCAGCACCACCACGATCAGCTTGCCTGCACTTTCGGGTCGCGCCGCCACCTTCAGAGCGGCGGCCGCAGCGGCCCCAGAGCTGATGCCGACAAAAAGGCCTTCCTCCTTCGCGAGCCGCCGAGCCATCTCGACGGACTCATCGTTGGTCACCTGCACTACCTCGTCGATGAGCTTTGTGTCCAGAATGCTGGGAATAAAGCCCGCACCCAGGCCCTGGATCTTGTGCGGCCCCGGCTTGCCACCAGAGAGTACGGCGCTGTCCGTAGGCTCTACTGCGATGGTCTTGAACGAGGGCTTCTTTGGCTTGATGAATTTCGACACGCCGGTGAGGGTGCCGCCGGTGCCCACGCCCGAGATGAGAATGTCGACCTTACCGTCGGTGTCGTCCCAAATCTCGGGACCAGTGGTCGCGAAGTGAATGGCAGGGTTGGCTGGATTATCGAACTGCTGCAGGATGTAGCCGTTCGGTGTCTTGGCGAGAATCTCGTTGGCCTTGGCGATAGCGCCTTTCATGCCGTTTGGCCCAGGCGTGAGCACGATCTCTGCACCAAACGCCAACAAGGTGACGCGCCGCTCAAGGCTCATGGTCTCCGGCATGGTGAGAATGATTCTGTAGCCCTTGACTGCAGCCACAAAGGCCAGAGCGATGCCGGTGTTTCCGCTTGTCGCCTCGATGAGTACGGTCTTGCCAGGTGTGATTTTGCCAGCTTTTTCCGCGGCATCGATCATGGCGAAGCCGATACGGTCTTTGACGCTTGATACGGGGTTCTGGCTTTCAAGCTTGGCGACAACGGTTCCAGGCAACCCGGCCGCAACGCGGTTGAGCCGCACCAGCGGGGTCTTGCCAATAAGTTCTGTTACATTCGCGGCAATGCGCGCCATGTTGATCTCCTTTTCCGGGGCTATATGCCCGGACCTTCTTTTGAATGGATTTTTGGGGACGGTGGAGCTTGAAAGGTGTGAAATGCGCGTGGCTTCGAGGCACGCGTCCGCATCGGAGCTCTCACCAGGACGGCGTTAGCGACATCGATGCATACACATACGTTAGCGCCGGAGCGCCCGGTTGGCAAGGGGAAGTTACAGCAAATTCATGGGATGCGCATGCAACGTCCCGGAAGATCGTCCCCCAAAAGTGGTACTTTCCTCAGCCTGTATTCCTCAAACCGGCCGAGATGCCGCTGATGGTTGCCGCAATGGCACGGTTCACCGCGGGCGTGTCTTCCCCGGCGCGCTTACGGCGCAGCATGTCAACCTGGATTAAATGCATGGGGTCGACGTACGGATTGCGAAGCTTGATCGAGTGCGCCAGCACCTGGTTCGATTCGAGCAGCTCTTTCTGCCGGGTGACCGCGAGAAGAGCACGCACGGTGCGATGGAACTCCGCATCGAACATGTCGTAGATGCGCTCGCGAAGATTCGCGTCCCCAACCAGTTCCGAGTAGAGCCGCGCGGTTGCCAGATCGACCTTGCCCAGGGCCAGCTCGACGTTGCGCAGCAGGTCGATGAAGAGCGGAAACTCCTTGGCCATTGTTTGGAGCAGCGCAAGGCGGTCAGTGGCTCCCGGCCGCGCAAGATACTCCTCGATCGCAAAGCCCACGCCAAACCAGGCCGGCACAAGCAGGCGCGACTGCGTCCATCCAAAAACCCAGGGAATGGCGCGCAGGTCGGTCAGCCGAGGCGAAGCGTTGCGGCGCGAAGGGCGAGAGCCGATCTTGGCGTTTTCCAACTCACCGACAGGGGTGGACTGTTCGAAGTAAGTCACCACGCCGGGGTCGTCGAGAATGTGCTTTCTGTAAAAGCCGAATGCAAGCTCAGAAAGCTCGTTGAGCGCAGCCTCCCATTCCGGCTTGAGCACGCCGGTAAAGTGCCCCTTGGGATCGCGGGCGTTCGGACGAGCCAGGGCGTCGAGGGACGCAGCGATCATAAGCTCGAGATTGCGCTCGGCCAGAACTTCATCCGCATATTTAAAGTTGAGCACTTCGCCTTGTTCGGTAATGCGCAACTGCCCGTCGAAGGAATCCATGGGCTGGGCGAAGATGGCGCGATGCGTAGGTCCGCCGCCCCGGCCAACCGTGCCGCCGCGTCCGTGGAAGAGACGCAGTTTGATGCCTGCCTCGCGCGCCACAACATGCAGATCGCGATGGGCGCGGAAGATTTCCCAGGTCGAGGTCAACATGCCGCCGTCTTTATTTGAATCCGAGTAGCCCAGCATGACTTCCTGCCAGTTATCCCAGGTAGCAATGAGCTTGCGATAGTCGGGCCGGCTCCACAACTCGCGGCAAACGGCCGGAGCGTTACGCAGATCTTCAATGGATTCGAACAGAGGCACCGGCATCAATCCCGGATCGCGTCCTGAGCCCTCGACCTTGACGCCGCCCAGCCGCGCCAGCCGCACTACGGCGAGTACGTCGTCTACGGTAGCCGCGCCGCTGATCACATACTGGCGAATCGCTTCGGGCGAGCAGCCTTGCTTGGCTTCGGCAACCACGCGGAAGGTCTCCAGCACGCTCGATGTCTCCGCCGACAGTCCGCCGGGTAGCGAAGGCGCCATAGTGTCGTTGATCGCCTCCTGCAAGGCCGCTTGCAGCACGCGCGCATGTTGGCGGATGTCGAGCGTATGCAAATGGAGCCCGAAGGTGCGCACCTGCAGAACAAGCGGATCGATGAGCGTCCGGGCGATGCGGATGCCTCCGTGCATGGCCAGCGAGTCGCGCAGCAATTCCAAATCGGCGAGGAACTCTTCGACCGAACCGTAGGGCGGCAGCACCTGCGAGAGCTTATCGTGTCCGCGCGCCAGTGTGTAAGGAGTCACGGGCATCGGAATGCCCGCAGGCCCTGTATGTTCTCCTGACTCCTCAAGCGTGCGCTGAATCCTTGCTTTCACGCAGATGATGAAGCGCCGGTAGTACTCGAACTCGTACTGCGCCCCGAAGACCTGCGCTTCTGGCGTGTGCACCTGCGCGATATAGGCGTTGAGCCGCTCCATCAAGGCATCACTCACCGGCCGCTGCTGCGCGCTCGTCGTCAGCAGGTCGATGATCTCGTCCAGTTGCCGCTGGTAGTAGAGCAGCAGGTGGCCGCGGGCAAGTTGGATAGCGTCGCGCGTCACGTCGGGAGTCACAAAGGGATTGCCGTCGCGGTCTCCGCCGATCCAGGAGCCAAAGCGCAGCACCTGCGGCAGCGCTTGCGCCTCAATCTCAAGGCCATAGGCGAATCGCAACGCCTCGGAGATTTCGCGGTAAAGCCCCGGGAGCGTCTCGAAGATGGAGACGTCGTAGTAGTCGAGCCCCATCTTGATTTCGTCGTAGACCGTTGGGCGGCGCGAGCGGACTTCGTCCGTTTGCCACAGACTGGTGATCTCGGCCAGCACCAACTGCTCCAGCCGTGCGAGGTCTTGCTCGGGAACCGGAATGCGGTCGAGCGAGGCTAGAAATTCGCCGATGCGCCGGCGCTTGAACATCACGGTGCGGCGAGCCACTTCAGTGGGGTGCGCGGTAAACACGGGAATAATGAGTACGCGCTCGAGCCAGTCCAGCGCCTCATCCGCGCTGATGCCCACGCGCCGCATCTCGGCAAGCGTGCCGGCGAGCGAACCACGTTGCCGTCCGGCCCCGCCGCTCAGCCGCAGGGCAATGCGCCGCCGCTTGCGATGGTTGGTCTCCGCCAGGTTGATGAGCTCAAAGTAGAAAGCAAACGCGCGGGTGAGCAGAATGGCCTGTTCCGGCGGCAGCTTGTGAACCATCGCCAGTGCGCTGGCGGCGTTGCGATCGGCTTCTTCGCTGTGACCGTGCGCTTCTGCATCACGACGCCGGATCGTGCCCTGGCGAAGCGCCTCGACTTCAGCAAAAAGTTCGTCGCCGGCCTGCTCGCGCAGCACCTCGCCCAGCAACATGCCGAGCGACCGCACATCGCGCCGCAAGGGAGCTTCTTTCAGGTCGCCGGATTGCGCTTCCAGTTCTGCCAGCCGCTGCGGCCAGCTCTCGGGATTCCACAAAAGGGCCATCGTCTTTTGATTATGCACGACCGGATGTGAGGGCCGTATCAGGAGATTGTCTCTTGCCCGTCCAGTTGCACCATAAGCTCTTCCCACTCTGTGGTAAACATTGTTAGCTGCGCTCGCAATTCGCTGGCAAGTGTCGCGAGGCGCAGGGTCTCGTTGGCGGAAACGTAAATGCCCAACTGTTCTTCCGTGTGGGCGATCGCCGCTTCTATGCGAGGGACTTCTTCTTCGAGAAACGCACAGCGCTCGACCATCTGCTTCTGCTTGATGGGATTCAGGCGGCGGGGACGATCTTTGGCGGCATCGGCATCATCGCCGTGGGCCGGCACGCTCTCCTGAACGGAGGAAACCTTTGCAGTCTCAGGTTGGCTAGCCGCTGGCTCAGGATTCAAGCCGCCTGAAGCCTGCGCCGCCTTCCAGCGCAGGTAGTCTTCGTAGTTGCCTTCGTGGCTGGTTACCGTTCCGCCTTCAACCTCAAGCACGCGCGTGGCCAGGCGGTCGATAAAATAGCGGTCGTGCGAAACGAAAACGACTGTACCGCTGAAGACTGCGAGGGCCTCGAGCAACACGTCTTTTGCGCGCATGTCCAGATGGTTGGTAGGCTCGTCGAGCAGCAGGAAATTGGACGGCGACACAAGGATTCGCGCGAGCGCATAACGGTTGCGCTCTCCGCCGGAAAGCACGCCGAGCGGCTTGAACACATCGTCGCCGCGGAAGAGAAAACACCCGAGGAGCGAACGCAACTCAACTTCAGGCACTTTAAGGGCGGCACGGCTTATGTCGTCGAGCATGCGCGAGTCGCCATCGAGGACTTTGTATTGATCCTGCGCAAAGTACTCGCTTATGACGTTGTGGCCAAGCTTCACTTTGCCCGCTGTCGGCGCCTCATCGCCAGTCAGCAGCTTGATCAGGGTTGACTTGCCTGCTCCGTTTACGCCCACCAGCGCCACACGATCGCCGCGTTCGATGACGAAGCGCACGCCCTCAAGCACCTTCTTGGCACCGTAGCTTTTCGAGAGACCTTCTGCCTCAACGACCATCCGCCCGGAAGGCGGAGGCTGCGGGAACTTGAAGTGAATTACCGGCTCTTCTTCGGGAATCTCGATGCGCTCTATCTTTTCCAGTTCCTTGATGCGCGACTGCACCTGCTTGGCCTTGGTGGCCTGTGCGCGGAAGCGATTGATGAAAGCCTCGAGATGTTCGATCTGCTCGCGCTGGTTGCGGTAGGCCGCCTGCAACTGCGCGCGCCGCTCATCTTTTTGGTTGAGATATTTGCTGTAATTTCCCTGGTAGATGGTGAGGCGCTTGTTCCAGATTTCAACGGTGCGGTCGATGGTGACATCGAGAAAATAGCGGTCGTGCGAGATGAGAATGTAACCGAAGGGATAGCCGTGGAGATAGTCTTCAAGCCAGTTGCGGGTTTCAAGATCAAGGTGATTGGTCGGCTCGTCGAGAAGGAGAAGATTCGGCTTGGCCAGCAGCAGTTTCGCCAACGCAATCCGCATCTGCCAGCCGCCGCTGAATTCGTCTGTCTGACGTCCCCAATCTTCTTTGCCAAAGCCGAGCCCGGTCAGCACGCCGCCCACTTGCGCGTCGAGCGCGTAGCCATCCAAAGCGTGAAAGCGCTCCTGCAGCATCGAATAGCGTTCTGCCGCAGCTTCATACTCCTGGCCGGCGTGCTCGAGGACGGACAGTTGCCCGCCGAGGCGCTCAATCTCGCGCTCCATCTCGTGCAGATCGTCAAAAACTGACAGACACTCCTCAAAGACGGTCCGTCCCGTCAGCCGCAATCCTTCCTGGGGCAGGTACCCAATGCTCATGCCGCGTGTCTGCTGCACGGTACCGTAGTCCAGCGTCTCCAGGCCGGCCAGCACTTTCATCAATGTCGATTTGCCGGTGCCGTTGGCGCCCACCAGGGCAGTCTTTTCCCGCGCCCGGATCAGCCAGTTGGCCTCAAGGAACAACACCCGCGGACCAAACCGCTTGCCGGCATTCTGAAGAGAGAGCATCTGCTCTTATTTTCGCAGAGAGGCCTGCGGCGAAGCCTCAATCGAGATGGAAGACCTCTTCCATGCTGGCCCACCACTCGCCTTCTTTGCGGGTTGCCACCGGGCTCTGCATGGGTTCCATAATCGCCCACCACTCTTGCGTGGTCTTGTCGGCCGCCATCTTGGCCATGTCCGCGGCATAGTCAGTTCCGTGGTATTCGAAATAGGCGTAAAGCGTGTGGTCTTTCAGATAGATGGAATAATTGCGGATGTTACACTTGCCGATCATTTCCAGCACGCCGGGCCAGACGGCGGCGTGGTACTGCTTGTACTTCTCCTCCGTCTCCGGCTTGAGTCCAATTACCATTCCGTACCGAGTCATCGTATCTCCTCAAGAAAAGCCGCAGCCGCACCGTAGCCGTCTGCAAATCAGGCTCGTGCGCTGCCCCAACCATTAAACCACTCTCGCCGGTCTTGTTCGGCCGGCTTGCTTCAGGTAACTCCGCAGCGCTCTCCGAGGGAGCGCGTTTATCATCGATGCTGGCCAAAATTGGAGGAGAAGACATGAACAGGCTTTATCAATGCCGACGCGACTTTTTAAAGCAAGCCGGGCAGGCGGGATTGATGGGGTCGGTGGCGATGATGGCTGGAATTCCGGAGAGTGCGATGGCGTTGGGAGGCATGCGCGGTGGCATTGTCGAAGACGCGGTTATCTCTTCCGAGCAAACTGAAGAGACGCCGAAGCATCACATCCGGTTCTCCGTCTGCGGCATGAGCCACGACCATATCTACGGCATGATCGGCGCTGTCGAGCGTGGCGGAGGCGAGCTGGTTGCAGCCTGGGGCGGCGAGCAAGACAAGATCGCTGCATTCAAGAAGCGCTATCCCGATGCGAAGATGGCCGCGACCCAGGACGAGATTCTGAGTGATCCAACTATTCAATTGGTACTCACATCGCAGATCCCGAACGAGCGGGCCGGGATTGCCGTGCGCGCCATGAAACAGGGCAAGGACGTGCTCTCTGACAAGCCGGGCATGACCACGCTGGCGCAGCTTGCCGACGTGCGCAAAACCGCCGCGGAGACCAAGCGAATCTACGTGATTCTTTATAGCGAATTGCTGGAGGTAAAGGCAGCGGTTTACGCCGGCCAACTCGTTCGACAGGGCGCTATCGGCAGGGTGATCCAGACCATCAACATTGCGCCGCACCAGATCATCCAGGGCGCAGGCGACGCCGGTGGCGGAACGCCTCGCCCAGACTGGTTCTGGGATCCGGTCAAGTTCGGCGGCATTCTGTGCGATATCGGTTCGCACCAGGTTGATCAGTTCCTCTACTACACGGGCTCGAAGCAGGCCGAGGTTGTCGAATCGCAAGTTTCAAACGTGCGCCATCCAAATCACCCGCTGTTTCAGGACTTCGGCGACATGGTGCTGCGCGGCGATCGCGGGTTTGGTTACGTGCGCCTCGACTGGTTCACGCCCGACGGCCTTGGAACCTGGGGCGATGGCCGGCTCTTCATCCTGGGCACTGACGGCTATATCGAAATCCGCAAGTATACCGATGTGGGCGTCAAGCGCCAGGGGAACAACCTGTACCTTGTCGACGGCAAACAGGCCCGGTATATCGATTGCAACCAGATGCCGCTGCCCTTTGGCCCGCAGTTTGTGGCCGACATCGTAAACCGCACTCATTTGGCGCAGGACCCTGAAGAATGTCTGCTGGCCGCGCAACTAGTGATCGAAGCGCAGAACAAGGCAAAGCACATAATCCTGAAAGACTAAAGGAGCCGAGGTCCGCTCGATTTCCACCCAGCCCTCGGCGCGTCCTGCAATGCATGAGAAGGGCAATGCCTTAAAAGGGCCTGTAGCTCAACAGATAGAGCAGGGGACTCATAAGGGCTTTTCAGGTTTTTCAGCAACTACCATTTATCAATAGCTTGTCTGATAAATACTTCACATTCAATTGGTTGTGATGCTACCTGGCGCTGCATCGAACTGCACCAAAGAGCACCTGACGCTGTTCGCGCGAGACAGAAAAAGGCGACAAGGATCTCAGCCGAAACTACGTTTGTGGCTTCTCTTCTCGGCACCCACAGGACTGCTTAGTGACCTACTCTAGACTTCGTCACGCTGAGATGTGGGGCATGAGAGGAAAGATTGGGTCGCTCGCATTCGGGAGCAGCCAATGATCAGAACCTAGGAGGCGATGTCCACTCTCTATCGCGCCAGGAACGGCCAGCTTGTATCAGCGGCGAATATGCGAATGGAGTTGGTATCGGCATTCGCGCGCGGCAGGCTTGGGCATCGGAAACATATATAAGGATACGAATTCCCCTGGCAGCCAGGTCCAGCTTTCTCACTTGCCGGAAAAGGCGTACTGGAAAGCCAGCAACGAGCCTTTCCGGCGAAGCGGACCAGTTTTTTCATGTCCCTGAATGCCCCCGACGAGGGATCCTCCGGTACGCCCATTTGTAAGCGATAGCGTCCATCATCGTTCATGACTTGAATTGGTTGACCCGCAACAGGTTCCTAAGCCACTTGTCCGTGAAGGTGTCTACCCGGAAAGGCAGGAAGCAGCCGCCGATTTTAATGCCAGGTCATCGATCGGCGCCGGCCCGATGCGCTCATCCTGCTTGGTTTACATGGCAAATTGAGAATCAGGAACGATAAACGTTCGGTCCCTGTCGGGACTGCCCCGACGCAACAAGTGCGGCTTGTCCCAGGATCTTTTGCGGGGGCAGTTTCGATAGGGACATAACGCATTCGGGTAGTATTCCTTGCAGTCCGGCGTTGGAAACCAGCCTTGGGCTGCTAGCGTCAGGGCAGAGTCAGGCCGGATCAGATCAAGGGTCATAGGCGGATTCTCCGAGACTCCTTGGCTCAGTCTTTCTGGGCCTGTCGCTATCTCACTTTTGTCTCAAGCTCATTGGTACAGAACTCGCTGGCGCTTAGCTGAGTTGTTGACAATTAGCCGGTTGAGAGAGGGCAGGAATCTGCGGCAGTGAGAGGCTGCCGTGAATTAAAGACTGGCCAGATAGGCTCGCCAGCCGCCGAATGATGTAATGTCCCGCGCGCCAGCGAGCCCATAGGGTTCGCAGATGAATCCCTTAACAGTTCGTCCATCAATCAGCTCTACGTTGCCGATCCCGAGCGGCGACGGGACGCCCGCAGTAAATGAGCCGAAGTTGCCCTCCGGCACATCCCACAGTTCGATTGCAATCGACGCTGCCTGTTCGCCCTTGTTGAAGCGTACCAGTCCTGGCTTGGGAGGCTTGCTGTTCGCCAGCGCGAAGAGGCGATACTCATCGACGGTGGATGTGGCCTCGACAAACGCAGCTCCGCGTTCGGTGAGCTGATGATTTAACGGCATTCCACGCAGGTGCGCTCCTACGACCGCCAGCCGGATCGCGTTGACTGGAGGAGTGCGCGGAGATTCATGCAGCGCGGCATAGCTGCGGCCGGTTGCGCCAAGCGTTGCGCCGCCTGCCGTTTCGCTGAGATGACGCTGCCAGAGGATTCCGAAGCCAGCGAGTGCCCTGTCGTGCCATGCGGGAGCCAGCAGGGTAACTCCCGCGGGCAATCCATCTTTGCGCATTCCGGCGGGAAGAGCCAGGGCGCACAGGTCGGCGAAATTCGCGAAGTTGGTATAGATGCCGAGTTTTGCATTGAGCGCGAGTGGGTCAGCGAGAGCCGCCTCGATGGTGAATGCCGTGGGCGCAGTGGGAACAATCAGCGCATTCACATTGGCCATGGCTGTCTGGATTCGGCGCGTTAACTCGGTGCGGCGGTACTCGGCCCGGAAACCATGAGTGGCGGAGAATTCAGACTCTTTTTCGACGATGGAACGCACCACCGGATGAATGGCACCGGGGTTTCGCTTCCAAAGCGCTTCAACCACTGTAAACCTCTCCGCTACCCACGGGCCTTCATAGAGCAGCTTGGCAAGCTCCCTGAAGGGGGTGAAGTCGACCGGCACAATCTCTGCGCCCATTTCCGCGGCCATTTTGAGAGCCCGATCGTAAACGGTGGCGGCCTCCTGGTCGCCATAAAACTCCAGTTCCCGCGGGACGCCCAACCGCGGCCGGTCCGAAAAACTAAAAGGAGCAGTGGCGGGCCGCATGCGCGAGTAGGCATCATCCGCATCGAAACCGGCAGCGATGGCGCAAATCAATTCGGCATCCTCGGTAGTAAGCGCGAAGATGGAAACACAATCCAGCGTGCGACAGGCCGGAACCACTCCAGTGATCGGGAGCCAGCCGCGGGTAGGTTTTAGACCGACGATATTGTTCAGACCTGCCGGAACACGTCCCGAGCCTGCCGTGTCGGTTCCCAGCGCAAAGGGGACTATTCCCCGTGCGACAGCAGATGCGGAGCCCGAGCTGGAACCGCCGCTGATGAATTCAGGCCGGAAGGCATTTGGAACTGCTCCGTAGGGCGAGCGCGTACCTACCAGGCCCGCGGCGAACTGGTCGAGATTGGTTTTCCCAATCACAATGGCGCCCGCCTGGCGCAGGCGGCGCACCACCGTCGCGTCCGTCTCGGCAATATAGGCGAATTCCGGGCAGGCGGCTGTCGTCGGCCACCCGGCAATGTCGATGTTGTCCTTAACCGCGAAAGGAATGCCGTAGAGCGGCAACTTGCCGAGATCTCCTCCCGCCTCCTTCAGGCGCGCGTCCAGGTCATCGAACTGTGCGTTGAACCTTGCTTCGTTAATCCGCGTAATCCATGCCGTATCATTCGCATTGATATCGAGTATTTCGAGCAGGTAGTGCAGATCGAGAAGACCGCTCCGATAACCCTCCTGCCACTCCGGCAGAGTCCATCCCAAGGATGTGTTTTTAAAGGTCTGAGTCATTTGTATACTCTGTTGTATACAGTACATCAAAATCATTTTGTCCTGGTGTCAGCGGCCATTGTCCGGCGATGGGATAATTTCCTTTCCCGGATTCTTCAAGACTTCACGGGGAGTAACTGCGCAAGGGCCAGAACTCAAGCCGACGCCTTTGGAACCGGGCTATCTCCCGAGTTAGCAAACGGGGGAGAAAATTGAGCCGACTCCGGAACATCCCCATTTGAAGGAACGCGGCTTATTGCGTTACATTTAGCTGCACGCCATGGCAGGACAATTGCCCATGGGAACAGTTGAAGCTCATGTCCGCCGAGCCGAAATGAAAGATGTGGGTTAGTTCTTTATGGCGAAACAACCTCGTCCGCAGAATCTTGCCGAATCAGTCTACGAACAGCTCAAGGCTGAATTATTTGAGTTCCAACTGCTGCCGGGGGATAGGTTCACAGAGGCGGAAATCGCGGAACGCACGGGAGCGAGCCGCACGCCCGTTCGCCAGGCGCTCTACCGTCTTGAACGCGAGGGCTTTCTCACTGTGAACTTCCGCAACGGCTGGGAGGTCCGGCCGCTCGATTTCAACCAGCTTGATGCTTTGTACGATCTGCGCATTCTTATTGAGCTGGCATCCGTGCGGCGGTTGAAAAATCTTGAAGGCGATGAGCTTGGCCGCGTGCTTGCGCCGCTGGACGCCACATGGCGGGTAAAGCCATCCATGCGCGCTATCGATTCCAGGCGGGTGGCGAAGTGGGACGAAGAGTTTCATTGCAGCCTGGTGGCAGCCTCGGGCAATAGCGAGTTTACCCGCGTGCATTTGGAAGTGACAGAGAAGATTCGAATTGTTCGCCGGCTCGGTTTTACCATCAGCGCACGCATTCCGGCGACATACAAAGAACACAGTGCCATGCTTCGGCTCTTGCACGAGCGGGAATTTGAGTCCGCCGCCAGCCACCTTGAGGCGCATATCAAGGTGTCGCAGCAAGGGGCCAGGGACGTAACACTGCTGCGCCTGCAGAATGCGCGGCGAAGCCGGTAACAAAGCTAGCCGGTGCGCCGCGCGGCGTTTTTTGGCTACCCGATTTCACGAGATCTTCGCCTCTTCTGAAGGAAAATGCAAATCCTTACGTGATCTTTACGAGGATGGCGATAAGAATCTTCACTAAGCAGTAACTTGTATACGGTCTTGTATACAAGACACTGCAGCCTCGCCCCGCTAGTTCGCAGTCCCGCGCCAAGCCTCAGTCTTAACCGCAGTGCTCCGGCGCGGCCGGCATTTTGCACCTCGCTGTATTGAAGCAAATATGCGCCGCTCAGACTCAGTTTTTATCCGCTGAGCCGGGCGTGGACGTGTATCTCGAATCAAAAGTTCTAAGTTGAGAGGATTCGCCATGACAGCCTGGATCAACCGCACTCATTCGTTCCGCACTGGAATTGGTAGGCCACCGTGCGGCCGCTTTTACGCTATAACCGGCATTTCAAACCGAGTAGCGCTTATACGCGGGCTGCTGCGTGCAGCCGTGCTGCTACTGATTGTGAACCTGGCGGTTGCTGGCTTTGCGCAGCAGAGCGCCAGCATCACCGGTGAGGTGAAAGACCCGAGCGCGGTGACGATCGCCGGGGCAACGGTGACTCTTACCACGGGCGCAACCAAGGTGGCCACGACCGCTACCAGCGACCAGGGCACGTATTCGCTTACAGGGCTTGCCTCGGGCACTTACACGATTCAGGCCAGCGCGCCTGGATTCGGCACGGTTACCAGGCAGATTTCTCTAACTGCCGGCCAGAACCTGAATCTCAATCTGGCACTGGCGATTGCCACCGAAGTGGAATCGGTTTCAGTCACAGGAGAAACTGATCCTTACAACGTTGTTCCCGTGCAGGACACCGATGCCTCATTTGGTATTCCGGAGAAGCTTGTGGATACCCCGCGTTCTGTGTCCGAGGTAGATTCCGCGACGCTGAGCCTCTATTCGGCGCGCACGGTGAACGATCTGGTGACTGTTGTGCCGGGCTCTTTTACCGGCGCCTACTTTGGAATTGCCGGCAGTGTATTTCTGCGCGGCGACATTGCGGATAACTACTTCCGTGGTTTCCGCCGCGTGGAGAATCGCGGCAACTATCAAACGCCGCTCAATGCTTCCGATCACATTGAGATTGTCGAGGGTCCGCCTTCGCCCATCTACGGGCCTGGGCGTATCGGCGGTTTTATGAACTTTTATCCGAAGTCCGCACGCAGCGAGACCGCCAAATGGCTGGACCACGGACAAGGGTCGGCAGTTTTGAGGTACGGGCAGTTCAGCGACCGTGATGGCAGCATAGAATACGGCCTGCCGTATAAGCTGTCCGGTCACCGGAACGGCGCATACGCCTATCTCGAGCGCAAGGATTCGCAGAGTTTCTACAAGGGAGTCTGGGATAAGTACAACGTAGGACAGATCGCCTTTGACACCGAACTCACAAAGAAGTGGCGGCTCGCGTATGGCGTGCAGGGATACCAGGATCAGGGCATCCAGGGACTGGGCTGGAACCGGGTAACGCAGGATCTGATCGATCATGGAACCTATCAGGCGGGACACCCGGCCATCAATCTCTCCTCGAACGGTTTCAACATACAGCCCACAGACATCGCCGCGGGCACGTTGAATGTCTTTGCCTGGGGAGGCGCTTCGGAAGGATTTCAGTACGCATTTCTGTCCTCCCCGAATGCACAATACTTTGCGTTGGATCCGAGTTCGATGAGCACGGTTGTGCTGCCCCGCAATCAGATCCTGGTCGATGACGCGAGCGACTTTCTCCAGGCTCTGACCTTTACGGGATACTTCGACGCGGTCTATGACATCAAGCCTGGCCTGACGTTCAAGAACCAATCCTTCTACGACCGGATGAGTTCGCAGAAATACAGCAGCTACGGCTTCGGAGCAAATTATCGTCCCTGGGTGGCGGAGAACAAATCCACCATCAGCTTTGCCTGGCAGCCCGACAAGACCCTCACGATGAACGCATTTGCCGGGCTCGACTACACGTTTGTGAAGGTTTCGGCGGGCGAAGAGCGCAACGACTACCAGGTCGTGGATCGCCGCGACCTTTCCGTTGGGGCGACGCCCAACGACCGCTTCGCGGGCCCGTGGAACAGCACGCCGCCAATCGCCTTCCAATATCTGCAACGCGGCGACTACAACGACTCGGGCCTTTTCTGGTTATCCACCTTCGATTTCTGGAACCGATTGCTGTTCACCACTGGCGCGCGTCTCGATCGCTATTCGCCAAATTTCTGGGGCCGCGACTCCGGCTATGGAGCCCTGACTCAGGCAAGTGCAACGAAGATATCCGGCTCCTACAACGGAAGCGTCAGCTACACGACACCCTACCATCTAACTCCGTACTTCACCGTGGCCACCTCGCACTTTCTCGATCTTGGACAGGGGAACGAAATTGATTACTCCGAGATTCCGAGTGGACAGTACGTTGAGCCATCGACTCTCTACGAGGGTGGCGTAAAGAGCGACATCGGGCAGTATCTCTACGCAGCGTTTTCTTTCTATCGCCAGAAGCGGTCGCAGTGGGACAGCGAGACGGATTCTCTCGACTATTTCCGCACCAAGGGCGCGTCACTTGAATTGCGAAGCTTCGTGCTTCGCCGCCTCAGCCTGACCGGCGCCTTCTCATGGCAGGAACCACAGGAACTCAACGCGCCGTTCATCCTGAGCGTTCCCGCCAGCTTACTGGGATTGACGCCACAACAGGCCTACGGCGGCAAGTTCATCGGAGTCGCTTCTGGAATCGTTCCCACGCCATACGCCTATCCGGTAGGAGGCCAGCCGCACTGGGTTGCAAGTCCGTTTGCCACAATCAATGCCACTAAACGCATCGGCGTTCTGATCGGAACGACTTGGGTTGATTCGGTCAGGGCCGGCTACCTGAGTCCAGTGATTTTGCCCTCGTATTCTGTTTGGCGCGGGTCGCTTTTCTATCGCAGTGAGAAGTACGAGGTCAACGTGGGCGTCAACAATATGTTCGACGCGAGTTACTTCCAGGGCCAGTACCTCTTTGAGGATTCGCTGGTAAAGCCCGGGGAAGCGCGCAGCGTGGGCGGGACGGTGCGGTATAACTTTTAATACTGAACAGAGCAGTAAGGAGTAATTCCGTGCAGATCAACGATCCCGCAGTGGTAGCAGAAGTAATGTCTCTTCATGAGCGGTACGAAACGGCGCTGGTTAGTAACAATATCGATGCGCTGGTGGAGTTTTTCTGGGACTCGGAGCAGGCGCTGCGGTTTGGCGTTGCCGAGAGTCTCTACGGCGCCGGGGAGATTGAGGCCTTTCGCAAGGCTCGATCGGCCAATAACCTGGAGCGTGAGATTTTCAACCTGCGCGTCGTCACATTCGGCGACGCGCATGCAACCGTAACTTTGGAGTTTCGCCGCGTTGCTTTCGGTATTCCACGACATGGCCGTCAAAGCCAGGTGTGGGTGCGTTTTCCCGAAGGCTGGCGGATTGTAAGCGCGCATGTTTCGCTTACGCCTGCCGGGTATGCCGATACGGCATCGGCGCTTATCGGTCTGCCTATTCCGGCAGAGTGGCATGAGGGCGTAAGGCAAAATATCGAACGCTCGGCGCTGATTGCGGCGTCGCTCTTAAACTATCCCATTCCCGAAGAGATTGAATCCGCGCAGGTGTTTGAACCGTGAATATTGCTTACAAATCCGCTTACGATCCTAAGGCCGATGCCATCGATGTTGCCGGAGCTATTCGCGCAGGCCGCGTCTCCGCGCGCTCAGTAGTAGAGGGCGCGCTTGCATCCATTCAGCGCTTCGATGTCAAGTTGAATTGCTTTACCACCGTACTAGCCTCCGAGGCTCTTGCAGCGGCCGATGCGACGGATGCGCGCATCAAGGCGGGAGAGCATCCTGGCCCGCTTGCAGGCGTTCCGTTCGCTGTAAAAAACCTGTTCGACATTGCGGGAGTGACGACCATCGCCGGCTCGAAGATCCACGCGGAAAAGCCGCCGGCATCACGGGACTCGGCTGTTGTTGAACGGCTGCGGGCGGCGGGCGCGATTCTGATTGGCGCCCTGAATATGGACGAATACGCCTATGGCTTTACGACGGAGAACACGCACTACGGAGCGACGCGCAATCCGCACGATCTCGAACGGGTGGCGGGTGGCTCATCGGGTGGCTCGGCCGCGGCAGTGGCAGCCGGCCTTGTTCCGCTTACGCTCGGTTCGGACACGAACGGCTCGATTCGTGTGCCAGCCTCTTTCTGCGGCGTCTTTGGCCTCAAGCCGACTTATGGACGGATCTCCCGCGCTGGAGCAGTGCTCTTTGCGGAGAGCTTAGACCACGTTGGCCCCTTCGCCCGCTCGGTGCGCGATCTTGCGCTCGCCTTCGACATCCTTCAAGGACCGGACCCGCGCGATCCGGTAGCGAGCACCAAGCCGGCAGCGCCGGTTTCCGCGGACTTGGAGCGCGGCGCAGAGGGTCTGCGCATAGCCGTCGCCGGCGGCTACTTCAGCCATGGCGGCGCGCCTGAGGCTTTTGCTGCCGTTGCAAGGGCAGCAAAAGCACTGGGAGTAACGGAAACGGTCACGATCCAGGACGTGGAGAAGGCGCGCGCGGCGGCCTACGTCATCACTGCATGTGAAGGCGGCACGCTGCATCTGGATGACCTGCGCAAGCGGCCCAACGACTTCGATCCCGTCGTCGTCGAGCGCTTTCTCGCCGGTGCCCTGTTGCCGGTGGCGTGGTACCAGCACGCGCAGCGCTTCCGCAGAATCTTTCGCGACCAGGTGCGCGAGGTGTTCAGCAAAGTGGATGTGTTGCTTGCGCCATCAACTCCCTTTCCAGCGATCAAGATCGGCCAGCCAACCATCAGTATTGACGGCAAGGAGGTCTTGTCACGGCCGAACCTCGGCCTCTTTACGCAGCCGCTTTCGTTCATCGGGTTGCCGATTGTTTCGGTGCCCGTGCAAGAGCCAAACGCATTACCGATTGGCGTGCAGGTGATCGGCGCTGCCTATAGCGAATCGGCGATTTTGCGAGTTGCCCGCGAACTGGAACGGCTGGGCGTGGCTACGGCTCCAGTCGTTGTGCCCGAGGAACTGTTGTGAGTGCAACCGGCGACTTGTGCAGAGGGCCGGTTTCGCGCCGGCGCTTTGTGGCCGGAGCGGCCGCGGCCGCGGCTGGCCTTGCGTTGCCGGGCCTTTCGTTTGCCGAGGAGCCGCTGATTGTCGGTTTTATCTACGATGGCCCCAAGAACGATCTTGGCTACAACCAGGCGCACGTGGAAGGCAAACGGGCGCTTGCGGCGCTGCCCTGGGTGAAGGCGATAGACCAGGCAAACGTCTCTGAGACCGTAGCGGCCGAAGACGCGATGCGCGACATGATTCACGAGGACGGCGTGAAAGTGCTCTTTGCCACATCCTATGGCTATCTGGACCCGTACGTGTTTCGTGTCGCTCGCGAAAGCCCGAATGTGCAGTTTTTTCACTGCGGCGGATATTATCGCGCCGGCATCGATCCGCCGAATGTGGGCATTTACTTTGGCGCCATCGACGAGGTGGAATATCTTGCGGGTATGACCGCCGGACTTGTTACACGCTCCGGCCGTCTGGGGTTCGTGGCTGCCAAGCCCATTCCACAGGTGCTGAGAAATATCAACAGTTACATCATGGGCGCACGCAGCGTTCGGCCCTCGGTGAAAATGCAGGTGATTTTTACCGGAGACTGGGTGCTGCCGGTGCGCGAGGCCGAAGCTGCCAGCAGTCTGGCAGACGAGGGCGCGGATGTTCTGACCGGCCACACCGGCTCACCGCGCGTGATTGTGCAAGTGGCCGAGCGCCGCGGCATCTGGGCAACGGGCTACCAGTTCAACCAATCGGTCGTGGCTCCGCACGGATTCCTGACCGGGGCGGAGTGGTCCTGGGGCGTGGTTTACAAGCGATACGTCGAGATGATCCACAAGGGCGCCTCCGTGACCAACGGAACCATACCGCGCGAGGTGACCGGAACACTGAAGGATCATTTCTGCCGATTGTCTCCCTTCGGCCCTGCCGTTTCGCCGCAGATGGCTGGCGTAGTGCTGGGCGCACAACAAGATCTGCTGCGCGGGGCCAGAGCCATCTACAAGGGACCGATACGGAATAACCGCGGCGAGGTAGTCATCCCCGAGGGAAAGACCATCAGCGTGGAAGACCCGTGGCTGAACGGAATGGACTGGCTGAATGAAGGAGTCGAGGGGGACGTGAACAACTTATGACGCAAACCAAGATTTTCTTCTCCCGCGGGTCGATTGAGCAGGTAGCGATTCCCGTCGTTGCGTTCCTGGTTGCAATGGTGCTCTTTGGAACTTTTTGTACTTTTTCGGGCGCGAATTTCTGGAGCGTTTTTGCCTCCATGTATAAGGCCGGGTGCGGAAGTTGGTACGCGTGGCAGAACAGCCTGGTGCGTGCCGCTCCACTGATGCTTTGCGCGCTGGCCACAGCTCTGCCCATGCGAGCCGGGGTGATCACCGTTGGCAATGAGGGAGCGTTTGTGCTCGGCGGACTCGCTGCGGCGGCGGCGGGCATTTACACGCAAAACTGGCCAGCCTGGATCAGTCTTTGCGCGATGGCCGCGTCGGGTGCTTGTGCCGGCGGGTTGTGGATTGCGTTAGCCGCCGGCCTGCAACACTATCGCGGGGTCAGCGCCGTCATCAGCAGCCTGCTCATGAACTACATCGCCATTGCAGTCATGTTGCAACTGGTGGAAGGACCGATGCGCGACCCGCAAAGCCTGAACTTTCCGGCTACGCGCGCCATTGCCGATTCACACCAGCTGGGCTATCTGTTTGGAACGCGCATTCATTACGGGCTGGTCTTCGGCGTGATTGCAGCCTTGGCCGCATGGTTTCTTCTCGAGCGCACGGTGTGGGGCATGGAAGTAAAGATTGTGGGCGGAAACCCACGAGCAGCGGCTCTTGTAGGTCTGCCTCTGGGCTTGTTGATCCTCTCCGCCAGCTTTTTTGGGGGCGCGTGCGCAGGAATTGCAGGGATGGTGGAAGTGGCTGCCGTTCAGGGCCGCGCCAGCCATGCCATTGCTGCGGGCTATGGATATGCGGGCATATTGGTGGCGTTCCTGGCGCGCCATTCGCCGCTCAGAATCATCGTTGTTTCCGTGATTCTGGGCGTGGTGATCGCATCGGGCGGCGCACTCGAGCGCGACCTCGATCTTCCCGACTCCTCCATTGCGGTCTTTGAAGGAATCATCTTCCTGATCATCCTTGCATCGGAAACGCTCTACGGACGGCTCTCTATATTCCGCGAATCCAATCGGGAGGTCGCCGGTGCCGCACGCTGAAACGATTGGTCTTTCTGTGCTGGCGGTTGCCCTGCTGGGGGCGGCTTTGCGCGGCAGCATCCCCTATATCTTTGTGAGTCTGGGAGAATGCCTGACGGAAACCAGCGGGCGCATCAACCTCGGCATGGAAGGGATTCTGCTGATGGGCGCGATGACAGCGTTTGCCGTTTCGCAGCGGACCGGATCCCCTTGGCTGGGCGCTCTGGCAGCGGCATTTGTCGGCGCGCTGCTGGGACTTCTGCATGCGGCCATTACCGAGTTGCCCGGCGTCAACGATGTGGCTGCCGGCATTGCGATGATTGTCTTCGGCAGCGGACTGGCGTTCTACTTCGGAGGGCAATTCGTTGCTCCGATGGCGCCGCAACTGCCGGTCTTTGAACTCGGCTCCTGGTCGGGCGATCCCGCCGTGCGGGCCGCGCTACGGATCAGCCCGTTATTCGTGATTGGCGTGCTCACGGCTTTTGCCATGCAATTTGTGTTCCGGCATACGCGCTGGGGACTGCGGCTGCATGCTGTTGGCGACGCACCGGCCGCAGCCCAGTCGATGGCGATTCCAGTGCGGCGTTACCGCATTCTGGCCACAACCACGGGCGCCGCGCTGGCAGCGGTTGGAGGAGCGCATATGACGCTCTACTTCCCGGGAATCTGGTCGGAGGGGATTTCAAGTGGACAGGGCCTGATGGCTGTGGCGCTGGTGATCTTTGCCCGCTGGCGTCCTTTGCGCTGCCTGGGAGCATCGTTCTTCTTTGGAGCGGCGCAGGCGCTCGGTCCATCGCTACAGGCAATCGGCTTTACCGACTACTACTACCTGTTCAACGCATCGCCCTACATTCTCACGCTGGTGATGATGATCGCTTCATGCACGCGCTCTCGCCGGATGGCGGGAATGCCGGGCGCGCTTGGAGGGCAGGCATGAAGAATTCCCCAGCGGCTCCGGGCGGTCCGGCGGAGATTGAGGTTCGCGGAGCGACAAAGAACTTTGGTCCTCTGCGGGCCCTGGATGAAGTCAGCCTTACGGTGCGCCGGGGGAGTTTTCACGCCGTTGTTGGCGAAAACGGTGCCGGGAAAAGCACGCTGGCCAAGGCCATGCTCGGCGTTCTGCCGCTCGACAGTGGCGAAGTGAAGGCTGACGGGAATCCTGTGCACACTCCGGCGGCAGCCAGACATGCCGGCATTGGCATGGTCTTCCAGCAGTTTCGACTGGTGCCCTCCATGACCGTGGCTGAGAACTTGCTACTGGCGCGCGCAGACCTGCCCGCCGTGGTTGACCGCCGCAAAGAGCGTTCCCGCCTCGACGACTTTCTCGCTACAGCGCCCTTCGCGATCAATCTCGACAGCCGCGTGGCGCACCTGGCAGCCGGGCAGAAGCAGAAGGTGGAGATTCTCAAGCAGCTCTACCTGAAGACGCGTGTATTGATTCTCGATGAGCCCACCTCCGTGCTCACATTGGATGAAGCCAAAGAAGTCATGACCGTGCTTTCCGCCATGGTCCGCAGCGGCTCTTTGAGCGTGGTACTCATCAGCCATCGCTTTCCAGAAGTCATGGACTTTGCCGATGAAGTTACCGTGTTGCGCGGCGGACGATGCGTTGGCACACAGCAGGTGAAGGAGACCAGCCCGGCGAAACTCGCGGCGTTGATGATGGGCGACGCACGGGCTCCAGAGACCGTGCACAAGAAACCTGGCACGGAATCGAAGCAGCCTGTCTTTGAGTTGCGGTCTCTCACTGTGCATGGCCCAAATGGCCAAATCGCCGTCAACGGCGTCAGCCTTGGTGTTTCGGCAGGCGAGATTCTCGGCATTGCCGGAGTTGCAGGCAACGGGCAGCGTGAACTTGTAGAAGCCGTTGCAGGACAGCGAACGATTGAGAACGGAGCAATTCTAGCCTTCGGCCACCGCTTTCACCCTACTCGCAAGGGCATTCGCGCCGCCGGACTGTTCACTCTGCCGGAGGAGCCGCTTGAGAATGCCACTGTGCCTTCGCTAAGCCTGGCGGACAACCTCGCGCTGCGTCGCTTTGACTGCCGTCCGTTTGCTCGCTGGCACTTTCTGCTCGATCGAAAGGCAATTCGAGATGCCGCCATCGAGCTCATCCAGAACTTCTCCATCCGCCCGCCGTCGCCATCGATTGCTATTCGTAACCTTTCCGGCGGCAACCTCCGCAAGGCTGTGGTGGGCCGCGACCTGTCAGACGGCAACGCTCGGATTCTGGTCGTGGCCAATCCGACCGTTGGACTTGATTTTGCCGCTACCGCTAGTGTGCACAACCGCCTCATCGAGCGAAGAAACAATGGCGCCGCACTCCTGCTCATCAGTGAGGACCTGGACGAGCTGGTTCAGTTGTCTGACCGCATTGCGGTAATGAGCCGAGGCGAAATCGTGCATGAAACAAGCGCACAAGAACTGGATCGGGCCACCGTCGGTGCGTACTTTGCGGGTGGCTAATGACCACTCCGCTCTAACTGCAAACTTGCGCGACTATCTGGATCACGCAAAGAAACTGCTCATTGCTGAGAGACAGACTCCTGGTAACAAAAGACTGACATGCAAGCTCGGAGACAACTCTGTCTGCGGGGCTGAAAGAACTTGAGCATCCTCGCCCAGGGCATGAATATCATTCAATAACGTTAATTTCGATGGAACAGGCGGAGTGCTGCTGCAAGGTACAACGTAGCTCTGCCACCCATGCCCGTCTTTTTACGCTGCCAACCTATTGCAAACGTAATTGGAATCCAACTGTTTGGTGGAGCGCTGTGGCCTCTTCGCCCGGTTGCAAATTTCGTCAAATATGCTCAATTGCCGCGGATACAATTGAGCGTCTGAGGGGTAAAGTCCAGAGTTCTGGACCCGGTAGGGACGGCCCTTACAAGCCGCCCCCCGGACAGATCCGTACGTGCGCGTCTACGCATACGACTTTTATGAAGGATGGGTAGCGTAAAAGCGTGCTTCAGGATAAGGATGCAGGACGTGGGGTGATGGTAGCCAATGTGAAAATACTTTCTCGTGGATCATCGGCACAGGGTTCGGACGTAGAAACGCGGGTTGACCGGTTGCTGCGTGTCGGCGAACAGTCTAAAGTCTCGTGAGTCAATTCACAAGGATCAATTGTCCAAGAAGCCGGTTCTACGTCCACTTGCAAAGAACACTGATCGGCTTCAATAGCTTAATGCGTGCTTATAGCGCGATTCGGCAAAATGCATTCGGACAGATGCTCCCGCGTACGCGGCCAACGACCGCCGCATCGACAGCTTCGGATCAATGCTTGTTCGTAGCGACGGTAGCTTTCCTCGCAGCTCTGCTTACTACTTGACCGCGCTTCGGCCGGTGGAAAACCCTCACCTTCCCGCTTTTTTGTCCTCCGCAGAAGAAGCGAGCGCCACCGTCCGACTCGAGCCCTGAGATAAGCACACCCGGAGGCATGGCAAGCTTCTCAAGAACCTCTCCTGTTTGCGGATCGACTCGACGCACTTCGCTTTCCTCCCCTTCCGAGGTTGCATGCCAAAGCTCCCCGTCGACCCAGGTGACCCCGGTGACAAAGCGGTTGGACTCTATGGTGCGAAGAATGGCCCCGGTGTCGGGATTGATTTGATGGATCTTCCGATCCCTGTACTGCCCGACCCACAGACTGCCTTCAGCCCACGTCAGACCGGAGTCACGTCCGCCGCCGGGTGCAGGAATAGAACCGAGCACCTGACCGCTTCGGGGATCGATCTTCTGGATGCGCTCCTCTGCGATTTGAAGAAAGTGCTGGCCATCGAATGCTGTTCCTGCATGCGCGGCGACATCAATTGAGCGCGTTGTCTTTCCACTCGCGGGATCGAAGGCGTTCAGCTTGTCTCCTGACGCAAACCAGACGTTCTGGCCGTCAAAGCTGACTCCATGCACGCGCTCGGCACCGGGAAAGGGACCGTACTCACGAACGATTTGGGCAGTTGAATGTTTCATACATCCACCTTAATCGACGAATGGCGGAGCGGGGAGTAACAAAGTTGTCGTGAATCCCGGAATCGGCGGCGTTACCCATCGACGAGCTCGGGCCTGTCCAAAGAACTGCGCCTTCCCCGCAGCCGCGAGTGAATCAAGGGCTCGCTGCACGGAACGTTGGCTGGCGCCGAGGGCAATCGCCAGTGCCGAACTCGACCACGACTCACCGTCCGCAAGGAATGCGAGCACGGCCCCATTCTCATCCTCGACCGGCTGTGCCAGCACAACCACTTCTTTGGCGGCCCGCGGCGCAAGCACGAACCCTCGCTTCGTCGCATTCACATCTGTCAGCGGCCGGAGCATCTTGCGAAGCCGTCCAATTTCAACGCGCAGCCGCATGCGATGCGATTCATCAACGAATCTGGCTCCGAACGCGCGAGCCAAGAGCCGATCTCTCGGAACATCATTGGGCCAGGCCTCGCCGAGTGTGCGGGCGAGCGCGAACAACACCGGACGCGTTACAAGCGAAACCACGGCGCGCCGATCGCGCACGACATTCCGGCAGGCGTCTACGACAAGCGCATCGGACGCTAGCAATGCTTCGACTTCCTTGAGCAGGAGCGGCCGCTCATCACCGCGTGCAATCAGGCGTGCTGCCGGCGTATTCAGGACTTGAGACGCAGTTTCAACCTCCGCCGTCAATGCAGGGATATTGGCTTGCCTGCAAGGAGAGTAAGCTCACCGGTGAATTGTCTCTCGTGAATGCGGGATATCTCTCTACGACTTCCATGATTGTCGACATCGAAGACGAGTAACTCGCCTTTAAGAATGACCAGGAAATCCGCTAAACCGTTGCCCTGGGAAGAGACCTCTTCGCCAACCTCGAACTCCGATTCCTTCGCATATATCGCCACACGAGCCATCAACTCATCATTTAGAACTGGATGAGCCGAGTCAGGTTGGTCGCTCTTAGCCACGCCCGAGTGCCCGCTCGAAATGTTCAAAGGAACAGCACTGCTTTCACTCGCCGGCTGAGTCATGAAGTGCCTCCAATTCTCGCTTTCAGAATGTGGTCTATCGCCTCTCGACAGTTCGAGGCATTCTCCGGCCGTCACAACGAAATCGAAGTCTCAGACGTCATTTCACCGAGTGTCGTTATTAATTGGTTGCTGAAGAGAACACCCGAGGTGATCTCTTCAGCATTCGCTTCATTTCGAATTGGTTAGCGCTGGCTCGTTTTCAGCAATGACAGCTGCCGCTTCGCGGATTACTTCGATAACTACATCCGGCTTAGAGAGCATGGGAACGTGACTGCTTTGAACCTCCGTCACAGTGGCACCCATACGCTTCGATACCCACCGTTGGAGATCGGGGTGAACAGTGTGGTCTTGCAGGCACAAAATGTACCAGCTTGGCTTCGACTTCCACGGGGTGCTCTTGATGGGGTGCTGCGTGAAGAGGTCGGCACGAGGCGGAAAGTGTGTCGCCCAGACGAGCTTCTGCTCCTGCTCGGAAAGGTCTCCGCAGAAAAACTCCGTCCCGTTCGGAAGCAACCAGGCGTACCCGTCCTTGACCTCCACGCGAGAAAAGATATCGGAGGGATACTTGTTGAGTTGGTCCTGTACCGTCTCGCCGACATCCGGGGCAACTGCCCCAATGTAGACGAGGCCGGCCACGCGATCGTCGACTCCCGAGGCGGTGATGGTGGCGCCGCCATAGGAGTGGCCAACGAGGAGAACGGGGCTCCCGACACGGTTGAGCGTGCGCTTGACCATGGCTACGTCCTCTTCGAACGACTCCAGACTGTATTGAACCGCAATGACTTCATGGCCGTCCGCCTGTAATGCGGGGATGACCTTGCTGAAGCACGAGCCATCGGCCCAGATGCCGTGGCAGAACACTATGGTGGGCTTGATTTTCTTGGACATTCGCGTCCTCCTTGTGGATGGGGATTTGAGGTCAGTTCGACCTCTGCACACCGGTGGGCCGTCTCGATCCGACGGCCGCTCGGTGGCTACATTATCGATTTGCAGCAGTCGTTCTCGGAGTTAAACGGAGTAAAATCTGACGGCGAAGTTCGACCGTCATTGCGGGCGCAACTATGGGTGGCGCGCGTAAGACATTTCACGGAGACGCGGTACTGCTGCCTGGGATTCGCGGAGCAGTCGTTGGTTCAATCCAATCGTTCTAGCAGTTCGCGGGCTCTCTGCAGATCACGGGTATCAAACCCATCGGAAAACTGGTTATATAGTGGAGCAATTAGCTCTCGGGCCTCTATCGAGGCGCCCCGTTCATGCAGAAGCGACGCGAGATCATACGCCGCACGGAATTTGAAACTGGGTACCTCGATCTCGTCGGTGTCCCGTAGCGACGCCCTCAGTGTCGCCTCCGCCCGGTCGATTTGGCCCTTGGCCCGTTCGGTCCCCGCTTTGATCCTCAAGAACTCGGGACGCGCCCAGCGCTGCGTCCCCAAAGTGACGACGAAATCCGAAATTTCCAGCACATCATCGATATATCCGGCTTCAAGCATCGCCCCCGCCAAAATCGCAAAGTACGCTTGGTGCTCGACATTAGCCGCTTTTCCCCCGAGGCCATCGAATGCGAGCCGCAACCTTTCCGGGTCGCGGGAGCGTTCGGAAAATGCCTCAAAAGCTGCTCGATAGCACCTAGTTTTCGCTACCCAGGCTCCCAAGCCGTGTCGATCAATTGTCTTTTCAAGGAGGTCAATTGCGTATTCTGCTTTCTGGTAATCGCCCATTTGCAGCAAGGCGTCGATCAGGCCAGTGCCTAAGCAATAAGCCAGCGTTAGCCCGTGTCCGACGACCAGCGCCATCTCCAACGTTTCATTTACAAGCTTCTGTGCCCGTCCGATTTGTCCTGCATACCATGCAGTGGCAGCGAAATTTGTTCTCATCATTAATTTGGTATTGACCTGTGACTTAGTCAACAGTTGCTCGGGGTAGGCGTCCATTTCGACAAATATGCCTTCTAAGCGCGCATGACCTGATGAGAAGCAACCCAAGCAACTCTCCCAAAAGGCATAGACATGTTGCTGTTCCCACAGAGCAAAGGGATCGTTCGTCCGAATTGCTGCTTTGCCCATTGCTTCAAGCGTGCCAACTGGGTCAGATTGAGTTCCTCGCAGCACTGCATAAAGCGCCAGCGCCCCAAGCGCCCGAAATTCCGCGTATGCGTCCGAGGCCGCCCGCGCCAAGTCGATTGCACGTTGAAACGTTGCAATCGTCTTTTCGGTATCGTTGGAAAGAAGTGCGTTAGCCGCCGCAAGCCCGACCGCCAGATTCAACTCCAAAGTCGGATCTTTGCACTCAATGCCATCCAATTCGGCTAGAGCTGCTGCGCAATTACGGGAGATTTCCAAATCGAGAGATAGCGTCTGCCAAAGAGGAAGCCCGGCCGCGACAAGCCTTATCCCGAGAAAGAGGTCACGGCGACCATGGAGAGCCCAATCGATCGCTTTGCGAAGATCGTCCACGTGGCCCGCGCACAGCATTTGCCAGTCGCGCACCGGCATTTCTGTCTGCTCCGAATTGACGCGTTCTAGAATCTCAAGTTGGAGATGCGCATGTCGGGCTGAAACTCTGTCAAGTTCGTCATGTGCCACCAGCAGATCGCGCGCAAAAGCGCGCGTACTATTCAGCAAACGATAGCGTGGTTCGCCTGCCCCTTGATCGATGCTCAGCATCGACTTACCCAGCAAGCCGGAGATAGCTTCGACCACGGTAGCCGGCACTACTTCGAGTGCCGCACCTAAATAAATTGCCGAGTCGGTGACGAAGGTTCCGGAGAAAATCGAGATGGCACGAAGGGCATCGGCCTCACTGCGTGTCAGCAGCGCGTAACTCCATTCGAGGGTCAGAAGAAGAGTCTGTTGCCGCAGCGGGCCACCCGGACCGTCTCTTCGCAATCTGCGAAACCGATCGTCTAATTCGTCAAGGACGAGATCCGCGCTGCGCCCTTTCAGCTTCGATGAGGCCAGTTCGATTGCGAGTGGAGCGCCGTCGAGGCGCCGGCAAATCTCAGCAATTGCAGGGGCATCTTTCGCCGCGATCCTATAACTTGCTTTATCGGACGCCAGCGTTGTAAGAAGTTGTGGCCCGGAATAGGCCAGGACAGCCTCAACCGTATCGTCGCCGCCTTCCGGGGGAACTGTTAGAGGGGGTAGCCACACGACGCGCTCAAATTCCGAGGCCAGTACCCGGCGGCTGGTTGCGAGGACCCGAAGGTTGGCCGTGTCGTCCAGCAGGACATCACAGATACGCGCGACTTCGCGCTGTACGTGTTCACACGTGTCGAGGACGAGCAGTGCTTTGCGGCGAGCAAGAAGCGATGCGGCGGCCGGAAGAACATCCCTGCCCTCGACACTAATCCCCAATGCGGCGGCGATCGTCGATGCGACGAACTCCTCGCTCACGACGCGGGCGAGATCGACAAAGGTCACGGCATAACCGGCTTCATCCTCGAATATTTGCGCCGCGGCAACTGCCACGGTCGTCTTTCCCATTCCGCCTGCACCGACGATCGTCGATAGTCGACAGTGGGCCATCGTTTCGCAAAGTGCTGCAATTTCCTCGTCGCGGCCAACTATGGTAGGTAATTCCGGCAGGGGCGCGGACGGCGGCATGTCGTCCGAAGATGACAACGGGCGGACATCTGAGCTTAGCCAGTACCCCCGGCCGACAACGTTGCCAATATAATCGCAGGACGGAGAATATTCACGCAGCGTTCGACGAAGCGATGCCACAGTAACTTTCAAATTGCTCTCATGAACAAAAACGCCCGACCAAGCCGCAGCGAAAAGCTCGTCTGAATGCACAAGGGCGCCCTTCTTTTTCGCAAGCTCCCGCAGTACGTCCATTGCCCTGCCGCCGAGCCGAACTTCGATGCCCCGGCAGAACAACTTGCGCTGTCCTGGATAGAGCCGAAATGGGCCAAAAGATACTACGTCGGCTTGCTCTTCCATACCGTGCCTCCGTCAACGGGTGTTGCTGCTCTATCCGTGAAACATGCCCAAGAGCGCCAAGCTGGACGATCAATTTGGATTCCGACTTTCTGATCTGCATTCGGTAAACGATGTGGACCTCAGCAGCGCTGAAGCCTCGGTAGCTGCTTCGGACAGGATGAGGTGCTGTCAGACCGCTTCTGACGTGGCCTGCCAGGAACGGACGGCACATCCGTTGGATGTTCAGAGAGCGGGAACGGTCATGTTTCTCTGCTTCGATTTTGACTCGAAAATCGTAGAAGACCCGAATCAGATTGCCATCAAGGCCGGTAGCGGTAAACTCGCGCAGATTCCAAGGTTTGTCATCTGGCCCAGAGACTATCTTCTCAGGTGCCGCATTCCACTCGGCGAACTGTTGGTCCACCTCCGCCTTGCTGTCGAGATTGAGCCAGAAAAGGAGCGGGCCTGCGTTGCCGTAGTTCTCACGGAAAGAGCGATTGGTAAGAAACAGCCTACAGTTTTCTTTTGAGATGCCTGCAATTAGGCCTTGCTCATCTCCCCAATCAACAGTCTACCCAATGCTCGATTCAGCGCAAAGTATTCTTTTCTGGAGAGACGCGCGCCAGATTGAGGATCGGTACCCAAAAAGGGGATTCTCGTCGCGTCGCCGTATAGTCGGCTGCTCGTCCACGTGGATTCCGGCGCCTGCTCAGCTTTCGTAGTCACTTCTCCCTGTAGCCGGTTTTACGTTCGGAGGAGACGAAGACTTTTCGAGTAAGCTACAGACAATCGTTGCGGTCGCCTTCCTGGTGAGCCACGGAGATCAACCTCCAATCTCGATAGCCGGGATATATTTTAATTCCGAAGATAGGGGCTGCCACTCCATTATCGCGCCCAGATGCGGGAGCGATGGAGGCGACAGTGTCATCCACCATAAACAGCGCTGCGAGCAAGAAAGCGATCTGCCTCATGTTGGTCCCCCTTCGACCGGTGCGCCGGGCCTTCAAATCTGAGTGTGAAGGTCCTCGTTATGCTCTTTTGAACCCGCCTTCCTTGATGTGTTCTATCTGGCCTTCGCTGCCGCCTGCTCGATCACCTCTGCCACTTCTCTTGGGTGGGATAGCATGACCAGATGGTTCGCCTGCAACGTGATTGAAGTCGCCTTTATCGCCGCCGCTTCATCTCTCTCGAGTTGCGGCGGAATTGCCCGGTCGTTGCCCGCAATCACGAACCATGATGGCTTGCTTTTCCACGCCGCGGCGGTGACTGTGGCTGCGAAAACCGACGCCGCAGTTTGACCCTGTGTCGCTGTCAATATCCGTTTCTCCTCGCCCGAGAGGTCCTGCGCCATGTCCTCGGCAATTCCTTTCGGGGTCGCCGTCAGAAAACCTTGAGCATCTTGCTGAAGCTCGCTGCCGAGCGGAGCCGGCGGATATGGCTTGCTGACCGAGTTGATGGACTCGCCTTCACCAGGAGCGAACGCCGCAACATAGACCAATCCGGCAACCTTTGGGTCATTCCCCGCCTCGGTAATCACCACCCCTGCGTAGGAATGGCCCACCAGTATTACGGGCCCGTTCTGCAACGCGATGACGCGTTTTGTGGCCGCCACATCGTCAGCGAACGAAGTCAGAGGATTCTGAACTGCGACCACGTGAAGACCCTTGGCCTCGAGCAGCGGAATCACTTTAGACCAGCTTGATCCATCCGCCCAGGCACCGTGAACGAGAACAACGTTTTTCGTTCCTTGCGGAGAGTTGGATTGAGCGACCGCTCCCAGACCAAGCCCGGCCAAGAGCGAGAACGTCATTGCCGCGATCAAAGCGCGTTGGTGCATATACCGGAGGTTCATGTCTGTATCCTCATCGGATTCCGTCAAGCGGAATGGACTTGAGCCATCAGATCAGATTGCCTGAGGCAAACCAATTGGACGAAGGTGTCGACGATACATTGGTATCGGTCGATACGCAGTGGCCGATGATGGTCACTCGTCTGCGAAGTCCAGGCCGACGGGAGAGTGGGGTTCCGTCTCGAGAGACGGCTGGGAATCCAGCCCCGCGTTTCACACATCACAGATGCATTCGCGAGTGTTGCACCCTTATCCCATCAAACTTCGACTTGGTCGGCGAGCATTCAGTCGTCAGGCGAGTCGGATGTGAGGCCCATCCGTTTGAGGAGTGATTTAAGAGTGGGCAACTTCCGCTTGCCATGAAGGGTCCTACGAAAGATGATGCTTCCGGGCACGACCAGTTTGATCTCCGTACCGGTGGCCGAAGAAGTCTCGATCGTGAGTTTCGACATGATGCGGCGAGCCCGTTCACGCATTCCCTCCAGGCCGAAGTGTCCTTCTTTACCCCTGCCAATGACGCCAGGATCAATGCCGATGCCATTGTCCCGAACAATCAGCACAAGATCCTCCGCATACGAGAGTTCGACTTGGAGCTGAGTGGCTTGCGAGTGGGCGCACGAGTTGCGGATGGCCTCATAACCGATGCGGTAGACCTCATCGCGAACGATCGGGTGCATCTCGCTTACAACGCCAGTCACTGAAAAGGAGCCTTCCATGGAGTCGTGCATGCGACACTCTTCTATCGCGCGCCTGAAGGCTTCTGCGAGATCGTTTTTCTCAATGGCAGAGGTGCGCAGGGAGTTTAATGCTGCCCGCCCCTCATCCGTTGCCCGTCCCAGCCAGATCGAGAGCTGTTCCACTGCGGCGCGCATCGGGGTGGGATCAGCCGACTGCTTCAGCGCAGAGTCTGCGACCAGCTTGCTGCCTTGGATGGTCTGTAGAAGTGTGTCGTGGAAATCTCGCGCGATGCGCGTGCGTTCAGTCAATCGGTCGTCGAACCGCACGGCCATCGCGTTGGCAACTTGCCGCACACGTATCCGGTACAGAACCCATAGAACGAGAAGGGCCGCCGCGGCGCATAGGGCGAAGAACCAGTAAGTCTGAAACCAGGCGGGCGCAATCGTGAACTCCATCGAGGCACCCACAGTGTTCCAGACTCCGTCCTCGTTGCAGGCGATAACTCGGAAACGATAATGACGCGGGCCGAGGTTAGTGTAAAAAGCTTCCCGCCGGGCTCCGGCATCTTGCCAACCCTTGTCTGACCCCTCGAGCATGTAGCGGTAATGGACTCGCTCTGGCAGAGACAGGTTGGGCGCCGTGTATTCGATGTGGACATCGGTGCTTCGAGCGGGCAGCTTCAGTGCTTCAGTTCCTGAGTGCACAACTCCGCCAGAGTCCAAAGACCTGATCTGGACTGAAGGTGCGACGGCGTTCCGCAAAAGGTGATTTGGATTGATCTGAAAAATTCCAGCGTTGGTTGAAAACCAAAGAAGCCCGTCGCTACTCTCGACTTCAGATGGAAGGGGACGCAGTTGCACAGCATTCCCGTTGAGACCGTCCAAAACACCAAACAGATCGCACCGCACATGGTATGAGGGCTCCTTGATTGCCCGTCCGATCTCCACGGCAGAAATATGAAAGATTCCGGGAGTCGCATTCAACCACAAGTCACCATTTGCAGTTTCGACAATTCCTGAGACCCCGTTGAACGCTGCATCGCCGTCAGGGGTGAACGACTGAAAGTGGTTGTCTCTGAACAGGGCCAGCCCGTGCTCGCCACCAATCCATAGGTGGCCGGCGCGTTCATAAAGCGCCTGGATAAACTCCACCTTGGGGCCGTCCTTGGAAGAAAATATCTTGATGTGGCCTCTGTCGATTACCGCCATGTTTCCTGGTTCCGCGTAGCCAAACCATATCCGCCCACCAGAATCAGTTAGAAGGGAAACTGCGGCTTCATCGGTGACGTCCTGCGGATTTCCCCAACTGCTCCAGACTCCGTTGGCCCAGCGATAGACCCGGTTACCCACAATCGACACAAAGAGGCCTCCGGCCGCGTCCGCAGTGATGGCCTGCACATCGAGTAGTCTGTCCTTGGTTACCTTTTGGGGTAGGGGATAGCGAGTCAGGCGGCCATTTTCAAACCTCCAAAGACCTTTCGATCCTGCCAGCCAAATCACTCCGCTGTTGTCGCGGTAGGCTACCGTGGGACCCGCTTGAGTCGGCTGGCTCACTGCCGTCAGCCCGTGCATCTTCACGAGCGAGCCTTGAGGAAAATTCCACGCGTAAGTCCAGACGTCCCCGTGGTCTCCTGCAACCAGCGGCAAGCGAGAGGTGCTCGTCTTGATTGGCATCGGCACAACATTGGATTCGCGAAAGCGGTCCAGGCCAGTCTCCGTACCAATCCAGATGTCGCCTTGAGAATCCTCCATCATCGCCCGCGCCGATTCGTAGCCAGGCGTTAAGCCATCCTCTTGCTGGAATCTCTCGGCAGTATGTTCGTCCAGGGTCACAGGCCGGTTCGATTCCATGCGTTCGGGATAGGGCACTCTGAATAGCCCCTCCGTGGTTCCAATCCAAAGGCTGCCTGCGTGGTCAATCAAGGAACCATTGACTGCGTCGATCTCCATGATCCGGGGGAGCGGCTCGCCATCTGCTGCCGGCAAAACGGGTGTGGGTCGCACGGTGCGAACAGTCCATTCTCGTTCAGAATGGGGGGCCTGGGTTTGTGAGAGCCAGAGAGTCCCATCAGGAGTCTCACCTATCGAAGCTACGTTTCCGAGATGCTCCGCGCACTTCTGGAATTTGCGTTTCCCGCGCAACAGAAAGTACAACGCATCTTTCGAGGCGACCCATAGCCTTCCTTCACGATCGGCATAGAGGGCGCGGGTCTGGTCTTCCGGATATCCCCAATCGGGCGTGATGAATTGCCAGTGTGAACCATCGAATCGGCCGAGCCCGCCAATTGACACGAGCCAGACGGCCCCGTCCGGGCCCATGGCAAATTCGTCGACCGACCCGTCTCCCAGCAGCCCTTCCGGCTGGTCGTATCTGGTCACTCGGCCATCCTTTAGAAAGTCAGCGTCGCCATAAGTAAATCCGATCCACAGGCCGCCATCAGGCGTCGCCAGCAGCGAGTGGATTGAATCCGATTGGAAATGCCGTCCCGAAGGCGGTTGGTAGAGTTCAAATTGAATCCCATCGAATCGATAAAGTCCAGACGGCGTTCCGATCCACAGAAAACCGTCTGAAGTTTGTGCGAGAGCGTAAATCGGGCCTGGGGCGCCTTCTTTAGCTGTCCAGGCCGTGTGTTGAAACTGGAAAATCGTTCTGTCGCGTCTTTGGGCAGACGCTATCCCACAGCAGATAACACCGCACAGGCATATCAACACAACTTGTCGGAAGGTATAGTGTTTTATTGCCAACCTGAGCCACCTGGACGTCACGCCGTACGCGTCAAAAAAATTCGCGGTGCGCGACAAAGCGCTGCACGCGCATGCAAACGAGTCCATCATCCGCTCTTTCCGCGCTCTATCCCACACCAGATCGCGCAGGCGACGCCCTACCTAAATCGGTAGGTCCGCCAGCCTTTAGATCTGCAGCAATCCGCGCCGCAGCGCGATGGTGACCGCATGCGTCCGGTCGTTGGCCCGCAGCTTCTCCATCAGGTTCTTGACGTGGAAATTGACTGTATTCTCCGAGATGCTGAGTTGATCGGCGATCTGCTTGTTGCGATAACCTTCGCGAATGAGCCGCAGAACTTCCAACTCCCTGCTGGTGAGATCGTCCTCACCCATATACTCCGCGAGGCGGGCAGCCACGTCCGGTGGAATATGTTTCCGTCCTGCGTGAACCGACCGAATCACGCTCAGTAACTCGTCCATCGGCATGCTCTTCAGCATGTAAGCCGAGGCCCCGGCGCGCATGGCCCGCTGGATTTCAACGTCGCCGTCTGAGGTCGTCAGCATGATGACGCGAGCCTGCGGGAACTCTCCGCGAATGGCGATCAGTATATCTGTCCCGTTGGCTCCGGGAAGACGCATGTCCATCAACGTCACGTCGGGACGGTGACTGCGGAACTCTGCGATGGCCTGCACCGCGTTGCCCGCATGCGCGACCAGGAGCATATCCGGCTCATGCCCGATGATCGTTCTAAGCCCTTCACGAAAGACTGGGTGGTCTTCTACACAGAGGATGCGAATCGGACCGGCAGCCATGGGGATTACCTCTCGTCGGACAGATCCGTAGTTAGTCGGAATTGTAACCGCTGCCGGCTTTCTCTGCCATACCTGTCGTTTGGCTGCCTACCACAATTTGTAGTACTAACTCCACCACAACTGGTGTCGTGCAAAAACCGCATTCACTTCAGTCTGGTGATGTCGTGATGCAGCTCGATCGCAAAATGTCCTGGAGGTGTTTATGCAGGCACAGCAACATCAAGAACATTCACCCGGCGCGATCTGTGGACTCGTTGCGGGGTTGAGACAACAACCCGGGTCAGTGCAACAGGAATCCTGGGAAGAACGGTTAAGCAGTATGCAGGAGTGGATATGCGAGTTGCTCATTGAAAATCAGCAGCTCAGGATGTCTTCGGCAAGTCGAACAAATCCGGGAGCGTTCTGATTGTTGAAACGCTTCGGCCTGCGGCGGGTCTTTCCATCTCGTGCCGCCGCACATTTTTGAAAGTCTGTTTTGGTCGAACAACGGGTGGCATCCCCTGCCGCCTGGTTTTCAGAGGAGGGAATATGGGCTCAGCAGCAACAATCGCCATTTCTACTGGAGCTGCACGCAATCCAATCAACGCATTTGGCCGGGATTTGATACTCGAAGCTAACTTAACCGACGTGCCCACAGTTTTCGTCATCGACGACGATATCGACGATCGGCTGTCGTTGGAAGCGCTGATTCGCTCTGCGGGCTGGCAACCTGAGCCCTGCGACTCAGTCGAAAACCTGCTCTCCCGACCGCGGCCGTCGGTCCCAAGTACCTTGATCCTTGCCTTTTCAAATCGAGTTTCGAATGGCCTTGAGGCTCAAAAGCGGATCGCGAGGGAGTGGGCGGAGGTGCCGGTTGTCGTCACTTCAGACTACGAAGATATTCCAACAACTGTCGAAGCCATGAAGGCCGGCGCCGTCGATTTCCTTTTGAAGCCATTCAGCGGCGAACTGTTGATGGCTGCAATTCGCCTATGCCTCGGGCGAAGCCGCTCCATGCTCAATCGAGCCAGGGAGATGCAAGGCCTTCGGAACTGCTACGCTTCGCTCACTGCCCGGGAAGAACAAGTCATGGCTTTGGTGGTCTGTGGCTTGCTGAACAAGCAGGTTGGTGCAGAACTGGGCATCAGCGAAATCACAGTCAAGGCACATCGCGGACGGGTGATGCAGAAAATGGGTGCGACTTCTCTTGCTCAATTGGTGAATATGGCATCCAAACTTCGCATCAGGAGACCTCTGACGGCAAGCGCACTTTTTGCTTGATACAAATGAGCTTCAGGGAAACACCGGAATGTTTGGGCACGATGTCGGAGGGCCGCCAGGCAAGACGCTGCGGGGTGTCGATGGCGAATTGCCGCCCTCGCTTGGTGGAGCTACAGGTCGATCGCCGACAAACCGGACTACGCTATTTTCTGCTTATACAGATTGAGCGTAGAGAAGTGGCCTCTGTCCGCTGGTCCTCCAGAAGTAGACAAGGACGATCACACTTGCAATGGCCGCATACGCACACCACACCGAGGTAAATGCGTACCGCTTCACGGCGATGACAACCAGCAGAATCGCCAGGTTTGCCGTGCCGAAGATGACCATCGCCTTAACCTTCGAGAAAAATAACGAACCACAAGTAGCGATCAGATAGAAGATCGCGACTGCCGTATAGTTTGTCGCTTGGTTGATATAGACAATGCTGTTTTCTTTGATGTAGATCTGAGTTGGGTAAGCAACCAACGCCCATAAAATGTAGAGCCCCGTTGCAACGCCAATGACGAGAAAAGGCAGCATTCGTCTGCGGCTCCTGCCATCAGGTTCGAACAACAGCACGCCTAATGGCAGCAGGAAAGGCAGAAGCCCCTGCGCATACAGCATGTATGCTGCGCCCATATTGTGGGTCACGGTAGGCGAGAGAATCCCATCTAATCCGAGCCATACAAATCCCTCGATGAACTGGTGAATGGCGAAAAGAGCGGGAAGCGCTGCAAAAAGCAACTCACGTCGGTGTTTCACCTTTGTTAAGGTGATGGCACCAACGGCTCCAAGCACTCCGCTACCTGCAAAGTTCGCCGACGCTGAAAAGCACATCGTTCATCTTCTCCAGTACGTGGATTATATGTATCGTCATCGAATTTCAGCAGATATTCCAGAGCTACGGTATCGCGCTCTTATGAAAGCCATCGGAACTAGCCGCATAGCGATGAATGGCGGGTTGTAATCGTTCCAGTGAGGTTCTTTCCGCGAAGCCGGTTCTACGGCCAGGTGGATTGGATTTGTGAACACTGGACTTGTCAGTAGTTATCTGAGAAGTCGCTCACTTGCCATTCGACATAAAAACCCTCAAAGGCAAAAGCGCCACTTCACCGCGTGCCACCTGCTCTTCAGCTTTGGGACATTTGAAACGAAAGGAAATACTCGGACTCCGGCCGACTGTGAGACACACACCTTTGCGTCTCATCAACAGTCCGCCGACTTTCAAATTAGGAACCTGATCCACTGCGTGGATCGTTCGGATGACTGCCAGCCGGCCGTGCCTTCCCTCCATTCAACCCCTCCGTCTCGGTTAAGCTGGACAGCTGAACGAAGCAAAGTGATTTAACCCAGGGCGAACGGATGGTTCGCCCTGGTCTCAAGCGTAGATCATCAGAATTGATAAGAGATGGTGCCGTAGATGGCGCGTGGAGCGCCAGGATAAGCGTTGACGTAACCATTGGGCGGGTTACTGGGATCCGGGGCAAGCGCTGAGAAGTAGCCGCCGCTGGAGATGTACTCGTACTGGTTGTACTGCGCATTTCCAATATTCATCATATCGACACGCAGGTTAATGGACTGTTTCTCCCAGAGGGTGATGGGAGCGTTGATTGAAAAATTCGCCGTTGTGTAGGCCGGCATGGTCTGCGCGGTGGGCGCACCGCTGAGGTTCGACCACAGATTCTGCGACCCGGTGCTCTGCAACCAGAAGCGCGGCTCCACAATCACGTGGTCGTGGTGCTGGATGCCGTAGTAGATGCCTGTATTCAATGTGAAGTTGGGAACGTAGGAGACGGGTAGGTTGTTGTAATAGGCGCATCCAGCGGCGACCCCGGTAGGATTCGACGATGCTCCGCACTCAGAGAGCGGTCCACCTGTTACGTAGGTCGTAAAATTCGACGCTTCACCCGCGAAGTTGAAGAAGAAATGGATATTGCTGCGCGGGTCGGCGTCAAAGAAGGCATCTACGCCGTGGTAGGTGGAGTTGCCGCCGCTGGTCTCCTCTACCCCCAGCGCGGTTTCGACGTCAATCTCCTGGTTGGTGTAATCGTTGTGGAAGTAATTCACCCCCGCGATAAAATTTCGGAGCCCCGGCGCATTTGTAAAGTGGATCTTTCCGCCGAATTGAGCGTAGGCGCCTTTCGCCAGAATGTAGTAGTTAGGATTTACCGCCTGAAATAAACCGCCTCCGCCCCCCAGCGCAGGACTGCGATAGGTGGTGTCGTAACCGCCATAAATAGTGAGCCACTGGTACGGCATGACGGAAGCGTCGACGCCCGGTTCCACGGCTGAGCGGCTCTCATGTGCTCCGCAGAGCGAACCCTGGTCCTTCGCTACGCTGCCGTCCGAGGTGGCAACCGGAGTTCCCCAAAGGTTGTTGTAGGGATCGGAAACGTTGCCGTTGTTCTGCGGGTACAGGGAGCAGTGGGTTTGATAGACGGGAGCGTTCGACGCGACGGGCGCACCAGTCGTCGGGTCCGCGTAAAAGTACGTGCTGGACGCGAAAGTGAAGTCGCGCGCCGCCTGATCGCTATAGCTGGTACTGAAACCGTCCACGCGGATACTGGGGATGATATGAATCTGCGGAATGGGATGAACATCGTCCTGAACAAAAAATGTTACGTTGTCCTGTTGGAAGTAGCCGGAGCGGAACTTCGAGCCTGCTCCGACAATCTGTTGAGCGCCGCTGCCCCCATCGACGGGATTGTAAAACAGGTTGTGCGGGTTATAGGACTCGTGAATCAGGTAGCCGCCGAACTGAACGGTGTTGTAAGGCAGCACCTGGGAAAAGCCGATCTGGTCGCCAAACATGTTGCTGTGAGGATTGTTCCACTCGTCCACCTGTGCGCCCCCGGCAAGCGCGTCCTCGTTGCGCCGGTGAAAACGGCGGATGTGAGTGTACCAGGCCGAATTCTCAAGCGTGGACGTATGGCTCAAATAGATTCTTTGACGCGCATACGACATGAACCCTTCGTTCGTGTCGTACTTGTTGTAGTCGGCGAAGGGCAGGGCACTGTAGAAACCGCTGGAGGCCTGGCTGAAATGAATGCCACTCGTAGGTTCCACGAGGCCCACGTCGGTGGTGGGAATGACCGTCGGACGATAGCCGCCGCCCTTCGCGTAAAGTACGCCGAAGGCAAGACTGCCCGCGGAGAACGACTTCACCGTCTTGCCAAACACTGAACCGTTCTTGGTCGGGTTCCCAAAGCCGTCCGGAGCCACGCGAAAATCGTCGCCTCTCCCCAGGCCGCCGCCGGCCACTGTGGACCATCCCTTGAAGATGCCCGTGTTGCCGACAAATGCGAAGTTCTGCGTACCATAAGGACCATCGGTGGCAGCCACGCTGAGATGGCGCTCCTCGGTTGGCTGAATCGGCGTGTATTCCACGCGTCCGCCTACGTCGGTGTACCAACGGTCCACGGCCTGGCCGGGACCATAGGTTACCTGCACGTCCTGCATCATCAGGTTCTGCGGCATAGTGGCCGATTGCCACAAACCGGTCGCCGGGTCAGCCACCGGAATGCCGTCATACGTGATGCCCAACGACCCTGGCCCCGTAAAACTCGTCGCCTCGCCCGCCCAGCCCTGCTGGATTCCATTCACGATCACTGTATATTTCTGTCCGCCCGTCTCTCCATAGCCAATTACGTTTGTGCCCGGTGTTGCTTGAAGCACTTGCGCACCACCGGCCACCGGGCCTGCCGCATCCAACTGCCTGCGGTCGAGAACGCGAACCGTTTGCGGGATGAGCATCACGTCCTCGCGGCTCGGTATTGGCTTGGCCTCTGGGTCGACGGTGCCGCGCACAACCACGCTAGCGGACAATGCTGCTACGTTCAAGGTGGCATCCACGGTAACTGAGGCCTGAGCCGTCGCTGAAACGTGCTGCGTGAACGACTCAAACCCAGACTTGTCAACACTAACTATGTGTGGGTGGGCAGGCACACTCTCAAAAACGAAGCGGCCCTCAGCGCCGGTAATCGTGTGAATCACCGTGGTCGTCGACAGATCCGTCAATGAGACTGTTGCGTTCGCAATGGCGGCCCCGGAGGAGTCGGTAACTTTTCCCTGAATCTTCGTCATGCCTGCGGCATGCGCCACGGCGAATCCAACCAGTACAAGAAAGCAGGAAACAAAAAATCTTCGCAACATCGCTTTAATTCCTCTCCGTTTCGGTTACGTGCTCACTCTGCCCTGGGCGACAGGAGCAGAAATGCAGCGCGATGGGTCAGGTAGACCTATTCCTCGTCCGTAGCAAGTGAGTGCGCGCTTTCGCGAATCTCTTGAAGCAAGCTTCGCCGCTCACTCAAAAAGCCGAAAAGCAGATGAGCGAACGGAATGAGACTCTCATCACCCGTCGAGGCAATATGTCGTAAGGAGCAGAGGCGTTACTAGGAGACGAAACGCGAAGGAGGGGGACGGAAAGAAAAGTAGGTGAACTCCGGATGAAGGGTCCGGCTGGGTAACGCAGCTGAGACTAGTTCGAAGGCCGCCCGGAACCCATGCTCAAAACCGCGTGGGACGGCTACCCTTGCCAGCAAATGCCGAAGTGCAATCCGTTTTCCCGCAGCGGTTGTGAGTACCACCCGCAAGCCACGGATGCGAACGGGCCGCTCATTTTCTGTAAGCAGCTTGGCAGGCGTCATTACCCGGAAGGCGCAGCCTTCTTGCGGGTACTGCTCCATCTTGTAACCCGCGCCCCACATTACAACAGCGAGGACCAGCGTCAGCCCGATAAAGGTGAGCCTGGAAGTCTTACCGCGGTTTTGTTGCAGATATTGCATCTTGGGGAAAAGGGCGGCGCGAGGGCACCGGGCGCGCCTCCCGTAGGCCGTAGTGTCAACTCCGCAAGTTAATCTGCCGTTAAGTCAGCATTACTGAAATGTGAATAGGGTTGAACCCCACGACAAAAGGCAGAGATTTTCCGTTAAGGATCTCAAACTCACGGTGGCCCGGGATTGGCAACTATTTATCTCTTGCTTCACAGTGAGGTATAGGCCGCCGGTCGACTAGCCATGCCGATTTCGTCTCTCAGACCGGCCAATGACGCTTGCTGCCATGCGCCTGGCAGAATAGGTCCTGGAAACGCCGCAGGATCCAGGGATGCCATTGCGCGAATTTCGCTTCTCAATCCACTTGGGTGATTAGTTGGCTACGAGTCCGCATGGTTTCCAACCCATGCTCAGCTTTGGAATTCACTTTTCTCGGTAGCCGATTTTACGTCCAATTGCTGAACGGTCGATCTGAATAGGTCAATGAGCGCTAGGGGCTGATATCGCTCTTCGACCTCCGCACGATGTGCAACAGGCGCCAAAGTAGGCTCAAGTTAGAATCCTCCGTTTCAAAAATTCTCCGCCCATTCCGGCATGACCCTGGTCTTCAAATACCACGTTTCAGGTATTCACCCGGGTTGGCCCCGACAACCCGCTTGAACGCCTTACTAAACGCAGCGTCGGACTCGTAACCGACCAACCGGGCAACGTCGACAAGCTTCTTCTCCCGCTGCTCGAGTAACTGCATCGCCTTCTGCATCCGCCACTCGGTGACATATTCCAGCGGCGTTTGTCCGAGTAGCCCTTTGAAACGTGCTGCGAATGCGGAGCGAGACATGCCCGCGGTTTCGGCCAGGGATTCCACCGTCCAGGGTGTCTTCACGCTGTCGTGAACGGCACGCAGGGCAGTGCCCATTTGAGGATCGAAAACCGCACGAAGCCATCCTTTGTTGAGTTCTGGTCCCGACGCGATATGCCCTCGGAGCACTTGGATAAACAGAACCTCGGCCAGCCGAGTCGCGACGACTTCAGATCCCGGCGCCTGTTCTGCCATCTCTGACGCCAGCGCCTGCACTGTGTTGTGAAGGGCAAGCGTGCGTACCTCATCGGCCTTCATCAGAATGAAGCTCGGCAATAACTGAGTGATCGGCTTCAAGCTGGCGCGATCGAAACTCAAGGAACCACAGACGATTGTCGTCGGTGCGCCACCACCGCCATAAAGTGCGACATTGCCATTGGCCTTGGCCCCGATCTCGCGGAAAGTCCACTTCGGACGTGTCCGCGGGCTGTCGCGCAAAACAATCGAAGTCCCCTTGGCCAGCAAAAAGCAATCGCCGCCGGTAAGGGGAATCGGCTCCGCAATCCCTTTCACACTCAGCCAGCAGTTGCCGCGCGAGAGCATGGCGAAGTGTGCCAGATCTGTGGGTTCCATCTTTTTGCCGGAAGGCGTGACTTTTTCTTCGGCCTGATTTTCCTGTTTCACGCCCCACGGGGCTGTGGCTTCGAGCCTGTGCAGACCAAAAGCGGTTACGTGCATCGTTCTGAAGATATCTGTGATCGGGTCCACGTGACCCTCCATCTCTTGGACGAATGGACAAAAGATTCGGACTCCCGAGCAGTTTTCGTCCGCCGGCGAAGAATCTACTCTACTGTACCGAATACGAAGGGAGAAATTATGGGAAAGCTTCAAGGCAAGGTTGCAGTCATCACGGGTGGGGCTACCGGCATCGGCCGCGCCGCAGCAAAGCGCTTCGTCGAGGAGGGCGCCATCGTCTTCATCTTCGGCCGGCGGCAGAAGGAACTGGACGCTGCCGTGGCCTACCTCGGGCCCAATGCCCGCGCAGTGAAGGGATCGGTCTCGGATGAGGCCGACCTCGACCGACTCTACGCGGCGGTGAAGAAGGAGCGCGGAACCCTCGACATCGTCTTCGCCAATGCCGGGGCGGGAAGCCAGCTTAAGCTCGGCGAGATCACCGCCAAGCACATTGACGAAACCTTCGATGTCAATGTGAAGGGTACGATCTTCACGGTTCAGAAGGCTCTGCCGCTGATGGGCAAGGGCGGTTCGATCATTCTGACGGGCTCGAGCGCCGGCACCACGGGCGCCCCGACAATGAGCGCCTACAGCGCGAGCAAGGCGGCGGTGCGCAACCTCGCGCGGACCTGGGCGGAAGACCTGAAGGGCACCGGCATCCGGGTAAACGTGCTGTCACCCGGGCCCACGGCGACCGAACTCGCGAAGGCAGCGCTAGGCGAGGAGGGCCAGAAGATCTACGCCTCGATGACTCCGCTCCAGCGCATGGCCGATCCGGCGGAGCTCGGGGCGGTGGCGGCCTTTCTCGCGTCGGACGACAGCAGCTTCATGACCGGCAGCGAGGTCGCAGTCGACGGCGGCCTGGCGCAAATCTGATGCGCTACGCCCGGCCGTAAATTCAACAAAAAAACAACGAAAAACAAAAAGGAAAAAACATATGAGTAATAACCATGGACAAGATTTGGCGGGAAAAATTGCGGTTGTCACTGGCGGAAGCAGCGGAATTGGCTTAGCCACAGCCAAGCGCTTCGTGGAAGAAGGTGCGTACGTCGTGATCACTGGGAGGCGAGAGAAAGAGCTGAAGGAGGCCGCAGCCTTCATCAAGAGAAACGTTACGACGGTCGTGGGCGACGTGTCGCGCTTGGAAGATCTCGATCGGCTCTATGCCGTCGTGAAAGAGAAGCATGGTCACATCGACGTGCTCTTTGCAAACGCGGGCGCGGGTACAATCGCACCGCTGGCGCTAGCTACTGAGGCACATTTTAACCAGACCTTCGACGTGAACGTGAAGGGGCTGTTCTTTACGGTGCAGAAGGCTCTTCCCCTCTTCAAAGACGGCGGTTCGATCATCCTGAACTCTTCGGTCTCAAACGTGTTGGGGCTCCCAGGCTTTACCGCCTACGCCGCGAGTAAGGCGGCTGTGCGCAACTTCGCGCGTGGCTGGACTATGGAGCTGAAGGACCGCAAGATCCGCGTGAATTCGATGAGCCCCGGAGCAATCGATACCCCAGCCTTAGCAACGACGACGGGCCTCACCGCTGAACAGGCCGAGCAAGCCGTCGCCCAGTTCACCTCGCAGATCCCAATGGGTCGCAGAGGCATGCCCGAGGAAATCGCGGCAGCAGTCGTGTTCCTCGCCTCTGATGAAAGTTCTTACATCACTGGTGTGGATCTCGCCGTGGATGGTGGCATGGCGCAGGTCTGACCCCGGGGGCGGTTGCTTCTCAAACTTTAGTTCTCACACGAGATAGGAGAAACATCATGAGCTATGCGATTGTAGGATTCGGCAAGAAAGGCCAGGCACTCGCCCACGCCTTTGCCCGTAAGAACATCGAAGTCACCGTCGCGAGTCGCCGGCCCCCCGAAGCGTTAGCACCGCAGGCTCGGGCGATTGGACCCACGGTCGTCGCCAGGTCGCTGAGGGATGCAGTCGAGGCCGACACAATCATCCTGGCGGTCCCGTTCGGGGAACATCGCGAGATTGCGAAGGCCCTGCCGAGGCTGGAACGGTCGCGAACATTCAAGGGTGTCTTTACGCGAGTGCATCCCCCTGATGTTCGTGACCCGCCCACACTCATGCTTTACTCGCGCTGTAAGATTGATTCGCAACTTCGTGGGTGCACGTGGTGCGCCACGGAGTATGCGATCATAGATGGGTTGAACGACATGTTTTGGCTTAATGGGTGGGTTGCACTTCGAACGGTTGCGGCACCACCCATTGCTGGGCCTGCTGGGGCCTCTGATGAAGATCGGGCCAAGTGGCTTCGGCCACGTTGGGGCGCAGTTCGGGGTTGGTATTTTCGGTAGGTGCACGTGGAGCATCTAGGTTAAAGAACGGTGACCCTGCTGCAAAGTGGTGCAAATTCAAATGACTATTGAAATCATTATCTTATTCATTCCGCAACATTTACAATCTATTTAGGGCCTGTAGCTCAACGGTTAGAGCAGGGGACTCATAATCCCTTGGTTGGGGGTTCGAATCCCTCCGGGCCCACCATCAGTTGATCCTTATTTGATTCCATCCATGGGTCTGCACCCTTTGAGTGGCGCCTGCCGAGCTGATACCTGGTCCCTGCCGGGGAGCAATCTTCTCCGTCCTCTATATCCGCACCAATTCGCGTTGGATTTTGCCGGTGACCCAGGCTTTGCCTTCAGAGGTCATCATGTCGATTTCGCTGCGGACGCCGAACTCAGGGAGATAGATGCCGGGCTCGACGGAGAAGCAGGTGTTGGGGAGCAGGCGGCGGTCGTCGTGGGTTTCAAGATTGTCAAGGTGGGCGCCGGGGCCGTGGATCTCGTTGGCGATGTTGTGGCCGGTGCGGTGGGTGAAGTACTCGGCGAAACCGGCGGCGCGGATGACGGCGCGGGCGGCATCGTCGGCTTCAAATCCGCGGATGGGGCGGCGCTGGGCGAAGGCCTGCTCGACGGCGGAGATGGCGGCGTCGCGGGCGTTGCGGACGGTTTCAAAGACGAGTTGCTCGCGGGCGCTGGGCTCGCGGCCGACGACGCCGGTCCAGGTGATGTCGTAGTAGACAGATTCGGGAGCGTCGACGCGGCCCCAGATGTCGATGAGCAGAAAGTCGCCTTCGCGGATGGGGGCTGTGTGATCGGCGGTGGGCTCGTAGTGAGAGTCGGAGCAGTTGGCGTTGACGCTGACGTTGGGGCCGTTCTCCCAGGTGATGCCCTCGCGGCGCATGGCTTCACTGAGCCACTGGACATGATCGAACTCCGTGTAGGGATAGGGGCTGCCTTGCGCGGGGCGGAGGCGGCGGGCGATCTGCTGCCAGCCTTCGGCGAGGAGGGCGTCGATTCTGGCCTGGGCTACGGAGTGGGACGCGATCTGGTCGGCGGTGAGGACGGCCTCAAATTGGCTGACGAGGTCGGCGGAGCTGACGATTTGTTTGCCGAGGGAGCGGAGGAATTCGATGGTGCCGGCATCGACCATGGAGACGTACATGATGTCGTTGTTGGGCGAGTACTGCATGGCAATGTTTTTCTGGTTTTGGAGTAGAGTTTCCAGGCCCGCGTGCAGTTCCTGCCAGCTTGAGTAGAGGGTCTTCGCGCCGGAGAGCGTGTCGAGGCGGGACTGCTCAATGCGGTGGACGAGCTTGCGGGGCTCGCCGGTGGCGGGGATGAAGTAATACCAGCGGCGGGTGATGTGGGCCTTGGGATCGAGGCCGAGGATGTGGGCGGCGATTGGGTCGCGGTGGTGGTGGTCGTAGAAGAGCCAGCCGTCGAGCGAGGCGGAGCGAAGAGCGGCCTGGATGGAGTCGAGGTTCATGAGGGAATGATAGCGCCGGAGGGCGAAAGCTAGCTCCGAGCTACCAGCTTTCAGCTCTCAGTTTCCCGGCTTGCGAAAGGGGAACACAATCCTTCCCCCCTCTCGACGAAATCAAAGACCAGGCGCCCGGCCCGGCTCCCCGGCCGCATGCATACTTTCGCGCTTACAGCCCAGTGAGAGCCTCAGCCTGGGTAGCGGTGAGGGTGGCGTACTTGGTGATTCCGACCATGGTGAAGACTTTGACAAAGTGCGGGGAGAGGCCGACGGCAGAGACCTTCTGGCTGGCCCCTTTGGCTTCAATCAGAAGCTGGATGATGAGGGCGATGCCGCTCGAGTTGATGTAGTCGACCTTGGTGAAGTCGAGCAGGATGATCTTGACATCGCTTTTAGGCAGAGCATGGTAGGTGCCCAGGACTGCATCCTTGGACGTGCTGGAAATGTCTCCCTCGAAGCGGAGAACGGTGACAGGCTGGCCGGAGGGGGAAGTGAGCTGCTCGACGTAGGACTTGGTTTCACTTTGCACGATCGTGTGATCTCCCGTTCAGAATGATTATGGCATCAATTACCGTTCGATCAAGCATTCCTGAAAATGAGGTATGCCAGGGGATACAGGGAATCTTCCGGTGCTTCAGGCGTCTTTGTCGAGCCGGATCACCAGGCGAACGTAACTGCTGTGTCCATCGGTGCCGGTTACCCACTCAGCTTCATCAACCAGGGCCTGGATGAGAAACATGCCCATGCCGCGCGGGTCTTCTTCACCAAGCATTTTTTTGTCGATGTCGGGCTTGTCGGGCTGCTTGTCCATGCCCTTGCCGTCGTCCATGACCTTGACTTCGAGTTCGTCGGGGCCGGCAGAGAGCACGACGCCCACGGATAGTTTCTCGTTGAGGCGATTGCCGTGCTCGATGGCATTGATGCATGCCTCGGCGACGGCGGTCTTAAGATCTTCCACGCGCTCCGGGGGGAAACCGACGAGCTTGGCCATTGCCGCCGCGGTGCCCATGGCTACTTTCTCGTAGCCCATCCGCGAGGGCAGCCGCACCTCGACCGTCGTGACTTTGTTCTCGCTCATTCCGGCAACTCCGACGGGCCTGTGCCGTGGCAAAGCGTGAGTGCGGTCATGTCGTCCCCCTGCGGACCGCCTTCGGAAAAGGCATCAATGGCTGTCCATATTGCATCGAGGATACCATCGGCCTTGTCGGCGCGGCACCTGGAAAATTCATCCATAAGCCGTTCTGGCCCAAACTCTTCATCCCCTTTGAAGACCTCGGTAAGGCCGTCGGTATAAAAGAGCAGGCGCGCGCCGGGCGGAAACGGCTTGCGTTCGGCAAAGTATTGCATGCCGGGAAGCAGGCCCAGGGGCGTCCCCGCGGCGTTGAACTCGTAAGGCGGAGCGTTGGGCGTGATGAGGAAGCCTGGATTGTGGCCGGCGTTGACAACTTCAATTTCGCCGGTCTCCGGGTGAAGGCGGAGAAAGATGGCAGTCAGATAGCGTCGTCGAGCTTCTTCGCCTTCGGCCCAGTGATGCTGGTTCATGCGCGTGGCCAGCTCGTCCAGGGGCATGCCGGTAACGGCCATGGCGCGGAAGGCGGAACGGAAGCTGCAGGCCCAGATGGCGGAGGCAAGTCCTTTGCCGGCGACATCGGCAACAACGATGAGCAGGCTGCCGTCGGGCAACTCGACCAGGTCCAGGTAGTCGCCGCCGACTTCATAGCAGGTAACGGAGCGGAAAGCCAGCGAGTAGCCTCCGATAGAAGGCAGCTTCTGTGGCAGGAGAGAGCGCTGAATGGCACGGGCGGCGTCCAGGTCCTGCTGCACACGGGCGAACTCGATGTTGCGCTTGTGGTAGCGGGCGTTTTCAAGGGCGACCGCAGCCTGCAGCGCGAGCCCTTCAATAAAGTCCGACTCGTAGATGGTGAGTTCGCGGCCACCGGGTGGGGCAACGATGAGCTCGGTCAAGCGCTTGCCGTCGCGGCCATCCAGGGGCCAGGCGAGGGATGCCGTGCCGGGCGCGCCTTCAACCGCGGCGACGGGCTCTTCGCCGTAGACCAGGCCGGCCGAGGGAAAGGCCGCTCCATCCATCTCCAGTTCGCGCACGACGATGCGCAAGACCTGCTCCAGGACTTCGTTTTCGTGGATGGTGGAGTGAACCTGGCGCGAGGCCTCAAGCAGCGCCTGCAACCGCGCCACCTGCTGCTGAAGGTCAATGGTTTCGTCTCCGCCGGGAAGCTGAATTCCAGCCGCCATCGTGCCCTCCGTGGAATTTCACTCTAGCACGGCCAGGCGCTTGTTGGCGGAGAAGCAGGCGCACGAAAAACCCCAGGCCTCGGAAGGAGGGCCTGGGGTACCCGGAATCGATTCAGGAGGCGAATCCCAGGTCCCATCCAAGATTGAGGACGAGACCTGAGCACCCGGGCAATTTTAGAAGTTGAACGAAACCTGCAAGTCGATGCTCCGGTTGGATGCGGCTGAGGAGAAGAAGCCGCCCGAGAGCGCATTGGATTTGCCGAAGAGTGGCGACTCGAGAACGCCCACCGGCGAAGCAAGATTTACATTGTTGAAGACGTTTCTTGCATTTGCCGTGAAGTTGAGCGAGTACCGGCGGGCAGCCGCCTGACCCATGTGAGGCATTCCGCTGTTGCCGCTGAGTCCGCCGGGGCCAAGTCCGCCATGGCCGCCACCGGGACCGCCGCCGGGAGGTGGCCCGCCGCCGCCAGGGCCGAAGCCGCCGAACCCGCCACCGGATCCACCGGTAACCTTGGGCCCAATACCGAGCGATTTGCTCACGCGGAGATTCATGCTGAACTGGCTGGGGCCTGTGCCTACGTTATAAGGAATGCGCGTCTGGTCCCATGCGGGGTTGAGGTCGAAGGTGCCGTATTTGGTCGCCAAAACATTGGTGCTGGCTGCGGTGGCGTACGCCGGACGGTCGTTGAACTGGTTGTCGCCGTTCAGATCCTGGCCGATGGTGATGTTGAAGGGCGAGCCGGAGCTGGCGTCGATCATGGGACTGAAAGAGATGCCGAAGGGCGCCTGGATGTTGCCGCCGATCATCATCCGGTTACGCACATCGAAGTTGGCGCGGCCGTAGTCGAGGCCGGGGTTGGTCTGGCTGGAAGGAAAGTAGCCCGCGCCCGCGGTATCGGCGTTGGCGTAATTGAGCATGTAGAAGCCGAAGAGCGTGAGGCGCTTAGCCTGGACGCTGTAGTTGACCGTCAGCTGATTCTGGTTGTATACGCCTCCAGACTGATATTGATAGATGTTCTCGTTGACGCCGTTGGGGCGGACGCCAGTGCCCGTCGTCGCGTCGTAGGTGCCTGGCTCGTAGGCATTGATGTTATCGGTGTAGTCCTGGTGCACGCCGCGCGAGTTCATGTACGTGACGGAAAGTGTGGCAACCTTGCCGAACTGGTGGTCGACGCCCAGAGCCGCCTGCATGTTAAGGGAGGCTTTTAGATTTGGCGCAATGGTGTAGATGGTGTCGGCCGCGGTGTTGTTTGCCGCCAACTGCGAGGGTGTCGGCGCATTCTGGTAGAACGTGGGGTTCATGATGATGTAGTTCTGCTGCGTAATACCGTTCTGGCGAATGGACTGCAGGACGTTGCCTTCGCCGAAGCGATCGAAGAACCAGCCGTAGCCGCCGCGGATGACGGTCTTGGCCTGTTTACCTCCCTTGCCGGCCGGCGCCCATGCGAACGAGAGCCTTGGAGCCCAATCGGCATGGTCGCCGATATCGTCTTGCGACTCGAAGCGCAAGCCGTAGCTGAGGGTGAGGTTGGGGCGGAACTTGTAGTCGTCCTGAAAGAAGACGCCGGCGTCAAAGTAGTTGACCGCGGCCGACGCGGTGCCCGCGGTGACGGCGTACTCGGTGGGGGTGTGTGCAGCGTAGGCGTCGAGGGACTGATAGATGTACTGTCCATTGAATCCCGAAGTTGAGCTGTTGGCATCGCGCGTAAAGCGGAGGCGGGTGCCGAAGTTGATGGCGTGGGCTCCCTTGCTGACGATTGTGGTGTTCTGGAATTCCAGGTTGGTCAGGTTGTCGGTGTTGAGGCCCATGCTGTTTCCGCCGCCGGTAAAGGCGCCTTGCACCATAACCGTGGGGTCGCTGCTGACGGCACTCTGATTGCTGCTGGTTCCGGCATATTGGAAGCGCGTCTCGTTGACGACGTGGTCGTTGATGACTTGCGTGTCGCTGGCTTGTACAGCATTACTCGTGCTGGACGCGTTGTAGGCTTGGCTCTCAAGCGCGAACTGCGAGACGCCGCCGTTGGTCTGTGTATTCCGATCGAACGAATAACGAACCGTGAGCGTGTTCTTTGATCCCAGTTGAAAGTCGAGGCGCGGGCTTACATCGAGGCGCGATTGCGGGTTTGAGACTGCGGCAGAGTAGTTGTAGGGATTGCCGTTCGAGTCGAGCTCCTCAGCGTTAATGATGGAGTTGGAGTGGTTGTTGCGATCGAAGACGCTTGCGAACCAGGAGCCGTTCTTGTTGAGCGAGCCGCCTGCATTAGCCATCATGAAGGTGCTGTAGTACGAAGGCTCGCTGGTGACGAAGGGGTTGAGCGAATTGAATGCTGAATCGTTCCCGCTCATTGTGAAGGAGCCGTGGAGCTTGTCGGTGCCGGGCTTGGTGAGGATCTCGATTCGTCCGTAGCCGAGCTTGTCATATTGCGCAGAGAACGGATTCGAGTTGATGCGAATTTCGCGGATCGAGGACTTGGGCGGCAGTTGTCCGCCGCTGAAGCCATCGATATACATTTGTCCGCCATTCGGTCCGGCAGCGCCGCCCGCCAGGGCGCTCAGTTCGCTCTGCAGCTCGTCCGGGTCGTCGGAAAGGGCGTCAAGATCCTTGTCCTTGATGACGACGGAACTGGCGTTGTTGTCGGCGCTGGTGTCGACGGTTGCGCTTTGATCGCTGACCGTGACCTCTTGCGTGGCGACAGGCATTTGCAGGGCGAGATTCAGAAGCGTGTTCTTGCCGGCGACAACCTGCACCTGCATTGCCTTGAAAGGAGCAAAGCCTTGGGCGGATACGGAGATGGTGTAGGCGCCGGGCTTGAGATTGCTGATGACGTAGGCGCCGTCGCCGCCGCTGAGGGCGACGCTCGGGGAACCGCTCGGGCCGGCGACCGTCACGGTTGCCGACGGAATCACCGCACCCGTGGGATCAGCCACGGAACCATGAATGCTGCCCGTCTGGGCTTGCGCGCTGCAGGAAAACGAGACTCCAAGGAGGAGAAGGCCTGCAAGGAATAGCCGGCTTAGTGATTTGAGACTGATTTTGTTTGTCATGGTGCATCCTTTCGACGGCAACACGAACTTACATATTCAGGAGACAACGAGGGAGCAAGCCGTGCGGTCACAATGGGTAAAACTGTGTAACGAAGTGTCGCCCGGGTCGTGACCATTTGTTACATTTCCGCCGTTCCGTTTGGACAGGAAGGGCGTACGCTAAGTGCGAGGGTATTCAGGACGCCGCGTGGACGACATACTTCTCATTGACGATGACGTTGAACTCTGCTCGATGCTGACCGAGTACATGGGCCGCTACGGGTTCCGGACGACGGTCGTGCATCGCGGAGATACGGGACTGAAGGCTGCGCTTGAGAAGACCTACGCGCTGGTTCTGCTCGACGTGATGCTGCCGGGATTGGAAGGCTTCGAGGTGCTTCGGCGAATCAGGGCGTCTTCGTCGGTAAGCGTGCTTCTGTTGACGGCGCGGGGCGAAGATGTGGACCGCATCGTGGGCCTCGAGATCGGCGCCGACGATTACCTTTCCAAGCCTTTCAATCCGCGGGAACTGCTGGCGCGGGTGCGTGCAATTCTGCGCAGGAGCGCCGGCACGCAGGCAGTTCAGGAACAGACCCTTCTCCGCGCCGATGGGCTGGAGCTGAACCGGGCCGCGCGCACGGTGACGCAGGACGGAAAGAAGATTGAATTGACAGATGTCGAGTTCGCGTTGCTGGAGGCTCTGATGCAGGCGCCGGGAAAAGTAGTGACGCGCGAGGAAATCTCAGAGAACGTGCTGGGACGCAAGTTTCATCCCTTCGACCGCAGCCTGGATATGCATGTGAGCCGGTTGCGGCGCAAGCTGAGCGGCAAAGACGCGGCTGAGGAGTTGGTGAAGACGATTCGCGGAACCGGCTATCAGCTGGCTGTCGATTCAACCGCGTCGGCGGCAAAGGACTGAACAATGCGCGGCCTCTTCTTCAAAGTCTTCATCATTTTCTGGATCGCGCAGAGCCTGATCTTTGTGATCTCGACGCTGCTGATTGTGCGGCGTCATTTCGATGGACCCGAAGCCCAGTTCGACATGCTCGACAGCAGTCTGCTGCGGGATGCGGAAGGTGCCGCGGCCGCTTGGGAAAAAGGCGGATGCGCGGCAGTGGGAGCGTATGGGACGGAGATTGCGCAGACCATTTCTCTGGCAGACGCGACAGGACAACCCCTGTGCCGGCCGGCTGGTATGCAAGGGTTGGAAGCGAACCTGGGAATGCCTGCGCGCATCACCGGGAGCCAGGTCGGCCTGCAATATGTTTGGAGGGTTCCGGTCGTATCGGCAAGCGGGAAGCAGTATGTGTTTCTGCTGACCCGGCCCCATGTGCCGCGGAGCCCGAACCTGTCGCGGGATCTGAGGATCTTCTCGTTCCCGCAGCTACCGGTGGCCATTGTTGTTGGGGGGCTAACGACGTTTGTGCTCGTGCTGCTCGTCATCCGCCCAGTGGTGCGGCTAAGGAAGGCGGCGCGCGAGCTGGCGATGGGAAAGCTGAATGCCCGCGTCCCTTGGCCCAAATCGCAAGCGCGGATTTTTGCGGGAGACGAAATCCACGGGCTGATTCACGACTTCAATCACATGGCGGAGCGGCTCGAGTCGTTGGTGGACGCGCAAAAGCTGCTGCTGCGGGACGTATCGCACGAGTTGCGGTCGCCGCTGGCGCGCCTGAGCGTGGCATTGGAGTTGGCCCGCGAAGATACAGATCCTGCGACGGCAGCCCATCTTGATCGGATTGAACGCGAGACGGAGCGGCTGAATCAGCTGATTGGGCAACTGCTGAGCCTGTCGTCGATGGAGGCACTCGAGAAGGTCGAGAATTTTGAGCCGGTCTCGCTGAATCGCCTGATCGACCGCATCGTGCCCGACGCGGAATACGAAGCGCGCCAGCGGCAGTGTTCGCTAGCCTTCAAGGCAGACGGCGAGTTCCGGATCTCGGGGAATGAGGAGCTGCTTTACAGGGCGATCGAGAACGTAGTCCGCAACGCGATCCGCTACACAGAAAGCGGGTCGGAAGTTGAGATCAATCTTAAGGCTGGCACGGCGCGGGGAGAGCGGCAGGCTGTGATTGAAGTGAGCGATCGCGGACCGGGAATTCCAGCAAACCAGCTAAACGCGATCTTCCGTCCGTTTTACCGCGTGGATTATGCGCGCAGCCCTGACACGGGCGGCTTCGGCGTGGGCCTTGCGATTGCGGATCGCGCGGTACGCTTGCACCACGGGGAGCTGAGCGCCATGAACCGGAAAGATGGCGGCGCAACAATACGCATCACACTTCCGGCAATCGAATCGAAACGCAAGACCGCCTGATTCAAGTCCCGGCCGGGGTAAGGGCGATCAAACAGTGCTTTTCTCATGCCCATCCAAAACCTTTGACAAAGCGCGGCAGGCCACTTAGGCTTTTGGCGGGGAAACGTTTGCTCAGACCGATGCATGGTGCAGATGGAGCGAACAGCGCCGAACACTCGATGTGTGTTTGCCGACTTTGAAAGGGGATTCGGATGAAGACAGTCTCAAGAAGGCGGTTTCTGAAGCAGTCGGGACTGGCGCTAGCTGCCGGTTCTGCCTTGGGCAGGTTCGGGCTCGCGCAGAGCGCGGCGCGCACAACCCGAGTCACCATCGATTCCGGGCGGCAGATCGCGGCCATCAATCCTCACCTTTTCGGATCGTTTCTCGAGCAGTTGGGGCGCGCGATCTACGAGGGCATTTACGACCCCAAATCGAAGTTCGCCGACAGCAACGGATTCCGCACCGACGTGATGAAAGAAGTTCACGACCTGGGCGTGCCGATTGTGCGCTGGCCAGGGGGCAACTTCGTTTCCGGCTATCACTGGCTGGATGGCGTGGGGCCAAAGAAAGACCGGCCAACAGTGCTGGACCGTGCATGGAATACGATCGAGACCAATCAGTTCGGGACCAACGAGTTCATTACCTGGGCGCGCGCGGTGGGAACCGAGCCGTTGTTCGGGTTGAACTTTGGCACCGGATCGGCGGAAGACGCCGCGGCACTGGTCGAGTATTGCAACGTGGCCGGCGGGACGAAGTGGAGCAATCTGCGGCGCGCGCACGGATATGAGCAGCCGCACAACGTGAAGTACTGGTGCGTCGGCAACGAGATGGACGGAACCTGGCAGATTGGGCACATGGAGGCACGCGACTACGGGCTCAAAGCGGCGGATGCGGCCAGGCAGATGCGGGTGATCGATCCGTCAATCAAACTCGTGGCGTGCGGGTCGAGCGGGCCGTTCCAGCCTACGTATATCGAGTGGGACCGGACAGTGCTCGAAGAGTGCTACGACGTGGTCGACGGCATCTCGCTGCATCGCTATTTTGGAAACACGGAAGAAAACGGCAACGACAGCCAAAAGTACCTGGCGATGAACCTGGGCATGGACCGCCAAATCGAGGAGATCTCCGCGGTGTGCGACACGGTGCGTGCGCACAAGCGATCAAATAAGCAGTTGTTTCTGTCGTTCGACGAGTGGAACGTTTGGTACCGGGCGCGCGGCGGCGACTTCGCGGATGGGCACGGAAAGATCGCACCTCACCTGCTGGAAGAGCCTTACAATCTGGAAGACGCAGTGCTCGTGGGTGGACTGGCAAATTCACTCATTCGGCACTCGGATCGCGTGAAGCTTGCGTGCCTTGCGCAGCTGGTAAACGTGATTGCGCCGATTGCGACTAATGAGAACGGAATTCTGCGGCATACGATTTTCTATCCCTATGCATGGGCGCTGAAGTATGCGCACGGTCATGCGCTGAGCGTTGTTCCCGAGGGCCCGAGCTACCAGGTTGCGTCGTTGGGACAGCCGATCGAAAGCGGCGGCTTGCCGATTCCCGGATTTGGGGACGTGCAGTACCTGGACGTGGTGGTGACGCACGACGAAGCGAAGGGCACCGCGACGCTGCTGATCATGAATCGCGATCTCCAGAACGAGCAGGAGCTGGAGATCAACTGGCACGACCTGACACCGACCAGGGTGTTGGCATTTGAAACGATGACTGGGCCGGATGTGAAGGCGGGAAACACATTTGCCGATCCCAAGCGCGTGGTGCCGCAGACGCTGGAGAGTCCGAAGGTCGGGTCGCGGATGACGGTGAAGCTTCCGGCTCGGTCCTACTCGGTGTTGTCGCTGGCGGTGTAAGGGGCGGCTTGTCTCAGATCCCAGTCCGCATAGCGGGTCCTGAGAAACCGCGGCTGGCTCGGCTCCTGTAGAGAACTCCCTGGTTCACCCAGCCCGCTGCGCCAAGGATGATTCCTTTCATCGGTTTAACTCCGCTTCCTTGCCCGGTCGTTCTGGGAACCGGCCGGCCCTCGGCTCTTTCGCGTGAAAAGATGCGCGTTTCGCCGTCAATTCTGTAGGCTGAACTGGCATCAAGAGCATCAAATCAGCCAGGCGATCAAACGGGGCGAGGTTCCGCTCTCGGGGCATCCGTGGCCCCTGTTGGGCTGAAGTTGCACCGTTCGCTTACAATTATTGCGTTAACAAGCGCGCAAGTTTCAGTCTCATACCGGCCAGAGGAAATTGCGTTCTCGCAAGGCGGGGGCGAACGAAACCTTTAGGTAGATTGTTTCGTCCCTACAATCGTAGGCGGACTGTCTGACTTTTTATGGGTCTTGTTCGCATTTGTGCCCTTCGACGGGCATTGACTTAAAAGAAACCGACAGGAATCGACACCATGTCCATTGAAAGCACTCAGGAGTCCGAGCAGACAGTATTCGACAACAACGCGGAGCCTCGCCCCCACAAGAGAACCTGGCTCCGGGTCATCATTTATGTCGTGGTAATTGGCGCGTTGGGATTCGTTGGATGGCGCATTTACCAGAACCAGCAGGCGGCCGCGGCCACCACCGTCAAGCAGGCTGCCGCATTGGCAGGCCGGCCGGTTCCGGTGCAGGTCACTCCGGTGGTGCAGGAACCGATGCCGATTTTCTTGACCGCCCTGGGCACCGTCACGCCCTACATGAGCGTAACCGTGAAGGCGCGGGTCAGCGGCCAGTTGCTGCCGGTTCGGTTTACCGAAGGTCAAGAGGTGCACCAGGGCCAGACCATCCTGGAGATCGACCCCAAGCCCTACCAGGCAGCACTGGACCAGGCCAAAGGCACGCTGGCTCACGATCAAGCCCTGCTGATAAACGCCCAGGCGGAGTTTGCGCGCTATAAGGCGCTTTATGCTGCAGGCGTGGTTTCAAAGGAAACGATGGACGCCGATGAGGCCCAGCAAGGTCAGTACCAGGGCGCGATCGAATCAGATAAAGCCGCAATCGAAACTGCCCAGTTGCAGTTGAACTGGTGCTCGATTCAGTCGCCCATCAATGGCAAGATCGGGCTGAGGCTGGTCGATCCCGGCAACATCATTACGGCCAATACAACTAACCTGGTCATTATCAATCAAATGCGTCCAATCGCGATCTACTTTACGCTGCCCGAAAATGAGCTACCACAGGTGCTGGGAAAGCTCAGGGGCGACCGGCAGATGCCTGTGGACGCATACGATAAAAGCGACGTGCAGAAGCTGGCAACCGGGAATCTGCTGACCGCCGATAACCAGATCGACACCACGACCGGAACCGCGAAGCTCAAGGCGGTTTTCAATAATGAGAATGAGGCTTTGTTCCCGGATCAGTTTGTGAACATTCACCTGGTGATGGAAAACCGTCAGGACGCGCTGGTGGTTCCTTCGGCAGCAATTCAGAGCGGGCTGCAGGGATCGTTTGTATGGGTGGTGAACACGGACGGCAAGGGAGCCGCGACCGCCCAGATGGCGCAGGTAAAGGTTGCCCTGGCGCAAGGACAAGTGACCATCCTGGATAGCGGAGTGACAGCTGGCCAGAAGGTTGTGGTGGACGGCGCCGACCGGTTGCGTCCGGGAGCGCCCGTCACAGCGAGCCAGGCCCGGCAGGCCGGCGGTACGCAGGGCACTGGCGGTTCCAGCAGCCATGGCAGCGCGCCAGCCCAGGGTTCGGGGACCGGCACTGGTGGACCCGGAGCCGGGAGCCACCAGCATAAGGAGCAGCAGTGAGCCTTAGTCCTTCCCGGCCCTTTATTCTTCGCCCGGTGGCGACCTCGCTGCTGATGGCGGCGATTCTGCTTGCGGGCGGCGCGGCCTACCTTCAATTGCCGGTATCTGCTTTGCCTGAAGTGGACTACCCCATCATCCAGGTACTCACCTTCTACCCCGGCGCAGGACCCCAGGTAATGGCGTCCTCGGTAACGGCGCCGCTCGAGCGCCAGTTCGGCCAGATGCCCGGCTTGAAGCAGATGACTTCTGTCAGTTCAGGCGGCGGTTCGGTCATTACACTTGAATTTGCCCTGGAAGAAAACATCGATGTGGCAGAGCAGGAGGTGCAGGCGGCAATCAATGCAGGCAACAGCTTTCTGCCCACCGATCTGCCCAATCCACCTATCTACAGCAAGGTGAACCCCGCCGACGCGCCCATCATGACTCTGGCGCTGACCTCCGATTCGATGGAGTTGGACAAGGTGGAGGACGCGGCGGACACCAATCTCGCGCAAAAAATCTCGCAGGTAACAGGCGTGGGAATGGTCTCGATCGCGGGCGGGCAAAAGCCCTCTGTGCGCATCCAGGCCAATCCTGCCCAATTGGCCTCTTATAACCTGAGCATGGAGGATCTCCGCACCGCGATTGCCGCGGCGAATGTGGACCAGGCCAAGGGGACGCTGAACGGAGCGCGCCAGACGTATACGATCGGCGCCAACGATCAGTTGGTATCCAGTTCCGACTACAAGCCGGTGGTGATTGCCTATCGCAATGGAGCCCCGGTCCGCGCCTCAGACGTGGCCCTGATTGTGGATGCCCCGGAGAACAACCAGCAGGCCGCATGGATGAACCACACCCCGGCGGTGATCGTGAATATCCAACGCCAGCCGGGCGCCAACATCATCGCCGTTGTGGACCGCATCAACAAGATTCTGCCCCAGTTGCAGAGCAGCATGCCGGCCTCGGTGCAGGTGAAGGTGCTGACCGACCGCACCATGACAATCCGGGCTTCTGTAAGGGATGTGGAATTTGAGCTGATGCTTACCATCGCCCTGGTGGTGATGGTCATCTTTCTCTTTCTGCGCAACCTGGCGGCAACCATCATCCCCTCGGTTTCAGTGCCGCTCTCGATTGTGGGTACCTTCGGCGTGATGTACCTGCTGGGCTACTCGTTGAACAATCTCACGCTGATGGCGCTCACTATCTCCACGGGCTTTGTGGTAGACGACGCCATTGTGATGATCGAGAACATCTCCCGCTTTATTGAAGAGGGCATGAGCCCCATGCAGGCGGCGCTCAAAGGCAGCGAACAGATCGGGTTCACGATCATGTCGCTGACTGTATCGCTGATTGCGGTGCTCATTCCTCTGCTTTTCATGAGCGACGTAGTGGGACGGCTGTTTCGTGAGTTCGCGATTACACTTGCGGTCACCATCCTGGTGTCAGCGGTCGTCTCGCTGACGCTGACGCCGATGATGTGCTCGCGCATTCTCGAGGGCAAGGCGACAGCGAAGCAGACACGCTTCTATCATTGGTCGGAGAAGGTCTTCAACTCCATCATCGCTTCCTATGGGCGGGCCCTGCAGGTGATCCTGCGCCACCGGTTCGCAACCCTGATGTTGACAATTTCCACCTTTGTGGCCACGGTTCTGCTGTTCATCGTGATTCCCAAGGGCTTTTTCCCGGTGCAGGATACGGGCGTGATTCTGGGCATTTCAGAAGCGCCGCAGACGGTCAGTTTCGCCAGCATGGCGCTGCGCCAGCAGAAACTTGTCGACGTGGTCTTGCAGGACCCGGCCGTCGACAACGTCTCCTCCTTCATTGGCGTGGACGGCACCAACACAACCCTGAATTCGGGCCGCATCCAGATCACGCTGAAACCGCTCGATGTGCGCAAAGTAACAGCGACAGAGGTGATTCAACGCCTGCAGGGCAAGGTCAACAGCGTTGAAGGGATCCAGCTTTTCCTGCAGCCACTACAGGACCTGACGGTTGAAGATCGCGTCAGCCGCACCCAGTTTCAATACGCCCTTGAAGATCCGGACCAGAACGAGCTGGCTGTCTATACCCGCAAAATGGTGTCAGAGTTGAGCAAGGAAGCCTCAGTCACCGATGTGGCCAGCGACCTGCAAGACCAGGGACTGTCGGCCGATCTGGTCATTGACCGGGACACGGCGGCCCGGCTCGGCATTGCCATGGCGGACGTGGATAACACCCTTTACGACGCCTTTGGACAGCGCCAGGTATCCACCATCTTTACCCAGCTCAACCAGTATCACGTGGTGATGGAGGTGGGTAAGAACTTCCAGACCGATCCGCAAACGCTGAGCAATCTTTATGTAAAGTCGGGCAACGGCACCCAGGTGCCGCTGAGCATGGTGGCCCACTGGGAACAGGGGCACACCCAGCTTTCGATCGGCCACCAGGGACAGTTCCCTTCTACCGTCGTTAGCTTTAACCTGGCCCCCGGCAAGGCGCTGGGAGATGCCGTAAAAGCCGTGCAGGATGTCGAGCAGCGCATCCAGATGCCGGCCAGCATCAACGCCAGCTTTGAGGGCACCGCGGCGGCGTTCCAGACCTCGCTCTCCAATGAACCCATCCTGATTCTGGCCGCTCTCATCACGGTCTACATTGTGCTGGGCGTGCTTTACGAGAGCTACATCCACCCGATCACGATTATTTCAACGCTGCCATCGGCAGGCGTGGGAGCGCTGCTCGCCCTGTTGATCACCCGCGTGGACTTCAGCGTGATTGCGCTGATCGGCATCATTCTGCTGATTGGCATTGTGCAGAAGAACGCCATTATGATGATCGACTTTGCGTTGCAGGCCGAGCGCGAGGAAGGCAAAACGGCCGAAGCCGCAATCTTCCAGGCCTGCCTGCTGCGCTTCCGGCCCATCATCATGACCACGATGGCTGCTCTGTTGGGCGGATTGCCCCTGGCGCTGGGCGGTGGCGTGGGCGCGGAACTGCGCATGCCCTTGGGTATCACCATCGTCGGCGGCCTCATTTTTTCGCAAATGCTCACCCTCTTTACGACACCGGTTGTTTATCTCTACTTCGACAGGCTGGCTAGCTACCTGAAGCCGCGCACCATCAGCGCAGCGCACGAACAACACCCGGTAAGTGCGGACTGAGGATAAGAACCCATGCATCTTTCCGCTCCTTTTATCAAACGGCCGGTCGCTACGACACTGCTCAGCCTGGCGCTGCTCTTGGCCGGATCGGTTGCCTACTCCGTGCTGCCGGTGGCCTCCCTGCCAGACGTGGACATGCCTGTCATTGGCGTTAGTGCGGGTTTGCCCGGCGCAAGCCCGGAAACCATGGCATCGGCAGTAGCGACACCGCTGGAGCGGCAGTTTGGGCGCATCGCGGGCGTCAACCAAATGACCTCGACAAGTTCGCTGGGGTCCGCTTCGGTTACTCTTCAGTTCGACATCAATCGCGATATCAACGCCGCCGCCCGCGACGTGCAGGCATCCATCAATGCGGCGCGCAGCCAGCTCCCCTCCTATCTGCCCCAGAATCCGAACTACCGCAAGGCCAATCCCGCCGATGCGCCGATCCTGATCCTCACGCTGACTTCCGATGTGGTTCCCAAGGCGCAGATTTACGACATGGCCGACTCCATCCTGGCCCAGAAGATGTCACAGATCGCGGGTGTGGGCCAGGTGTTCGTGGGCGGCAGTTCGAGTCCCGCGGTGCGCGTAGAACTGAACCCCTTGCAGCTGGCCAACAACGGGGTCGGCCTGGAGGCGGTGCGCACGGCGCTCGCGAACGCCAATGCCAACCGCCCCAAGGGCGCATTCCAGGACGCGAATAACCGCTGGGCGATCAACGACAACGACCAGATCTACACCGCCAAGGACTTTGCTCCCATCATCGCCGGGTATAACAAGCAAACCGGTGCGCCCGTGCGCGTCGAGGATCTGGGCACGGTTAGCGACAGCGTTTCCAACCGGCTGACCGCCGGCGTGGCCGGCATCAATCCCCTCAAGGGGCCGCCGGGCGAACTCAAGGGCGCGATCCTGCTGGTGGTTTTCAAGATTCCTGGCGCCAACGTGATCTCGACGGTGGACAACGTGATGGCCGAGATGCCCCATTTGCAGGCAGCCATCCCACCCACCATCAAGATCAACGTGGCCGTCGACCGAACGGTGACCATCCGTTCGAGCGTGCACGATGTGGAGATATCGCTGATCATCAGCGTGCTCTTAGTGGTGCTGGTGGTCTTCCTGTTTCTGCGCGAGGTGTGGGCCACCATCATTCCCTCGGTCGCCGTGCCGCTCTCCCTGGTTGCGACTTTCGGCGTGATGTACCTGGCGGGTTACACCATCGACAATCTGTCGCTGATGTCCCTGACCGTGGCCACAGGGTTCGTGGTAGACGACGCAATCGTGGTGATCGAGAACATCACGCGCTATCTCGAAATGGGCATGCAGCCCTTCGAAGCCGCAATGAAAGGATCAAAAGAGATCGGCTTCACGGTGCTTTCGATGAGCACCTCGCTGATCGCGGTCTTTACCCCCATCCTGCTGATGGGCGGCATCGTCGGCAAGCTCTTTCGCGAATTTGCGGTTACGCTTTCTGTAGCCATTGCTATCTCGCTTCTGGTTTCTCTGACCACCACGCCGATGCTCTGCGCCCGGTTCCTGAAGGCGCGCGACGAAAGCCGGCATGGCCGTATCTACCGGTTCAGCGAAGGCGCCTTCAACAGGCTTCACTACGAATACAACTCGGCCCTGCGTTGGGTTCTGCGCCACCAATGGCTCACTCTGAGCGTGGCCGTGGGCGCGGCAGTTCTGAACGTCTATCTCTTTATCATCGTGCCCAAGGGCTTCTTCCCGCAGCAGGACACGGGGCGCCTGGGCGGCCGGACCATGGCGTCCCAGGACATCAGCTTCGATTCCATGCAGGTTAAACAGCAGCAACTCGCGCAGATGACGCTGGACGATCCCGCCATTGAGTCGGTGACGGCTTTTGTGGGCGGCGGCGGCCCCGGCGGTGGCAGCAACAACACAGGCAGCATGTTCATTGCCCTCAAACCGCTTCAAGACCGCCCCGGGCGAGTGACCGCTGACCAGGTGGTGAACCGGCTGCGCCGCAAACTGACCAGCGTTCCGGGTGCGACACTCTTTCTGCAGTCGCAACAGGATATCCAGGTTGGCGGACGCGGAAGCGCTTCGCAGTACCAATACACTCTCTCCGACGAAGACCTCAACGAGCTGAACACCTGGGCGCCGCAATTGCAGGCGCGGATGGCCCGGATGCCTCAACTGACAGGTGTCTCCACCGACCAGCAGGACCAGGGCCTGGCCACCAACCTGGTCATCGATCGCGATTCCGCCGCCCGTCTTGGAATTACCGCGTCGATGATCGATGCGGTGCTCTACGATGCCTTCGGCCAGCGCGAAGTATCAACCATGTATACCGCGCTCAATCAGTACTTCGTGGTCATGGAAGTGGATCCGAAATATCAGAGCAGCCCCGATGCGCTGAATGGCATCTTCATCAAGTCGGCCAGCGGCGCCATGGTGCCGCTCTCTGCCTTCTCGCACTTTGAGAATAAGCGCACCTCGTTGACGGTCAATCACCAGGGCCAATACCCGGCGGTTACGCTTTCTTTCAACCTGGCTCCCAATGTGGCCCTCGGCGACGCGGTAACGGCTCTCGAAAAAGTGCAGCGCGAGATGGGAATGCCATCCAACGTTCACGCCAGCTTCCAGGGAACCGCGCAGGCCTTTCAGGACTCGCTCAAAAACGAACCTTACCTGATTCTGGCGGCGGTTGTGGCTGTCTACATCGTGTTGGGCATTCTGTATGAGAGCCTCATCCACCCGCTCACCATTCTCTCCACGCTGCCGCCGGCGGGCGCGGGCGCCATCCTTGCCCTGCTGATTACCGGAACTGAATTGAGCATCATCGCTCTGATTGGCATCATTCTGCTCATAGGCATTGTGAAAAAGAACGCCATCATGATGATCGACTTCGCCCTGCAGGCCGAGCGCGACCAGGGGCTGGCGCCGGTCGAGGCCATTTATCAGGCCGCCCTGCTGCGTTTCCGCCCGATTATGATGACGACAATGGCCGCCACCTTCGGCGGGCTGCCGCTGGCCATCGGGATGGGCGTGGGATCGGAACTGCGCAGGCCGCTCGGCATTACCATCGTCGGCGGACTTCTCGTTTCGCAGGCGCTGACGCTCTTTACCACTCCCGTCGTTTATCTCTTCTTCGACAAGCTGCAGTGGAAGGTGATGAAGCTGCACAAGGTCGGCTCCGAGTTGGAAGAGGCCACCGGGGACTGAATCGAGGGCCGCTCGCCTCTAACGATTGGCTCCCAGCTCTAAGCTTCGGCCGCAAATTCCATGCCCGATTCGCGGTTTCCGGCGGATTGATGATATCTTCAAAACATTCCCGCACCGCGAATCACGGGATTTTCATTTAACCCAAACAACCTGCAATCAACAGTTTCATGGTTCGGCTATTTTGCTGAAGGGATCTCTTCACCTCCAGGTCGAGACCCGGTACACCTGTCAATATTGCTTCCCGGATCGATTCCCTGGTCGTTTTTCCGAACCTTTTTCCGGACGATTCTTTAGAACGATTCTTCTGAATTCATTCGAAAGGCGAGCGCATACCGATGACCATGACCCCTGAAGCCACCGACGCCAGTCTCGTTCTTACCCTCGAGGAAATTGCCAATCTTGCCGCGGAGGGAGGTAAGCCTGCCGACACCCTCATGAATGTAGTGGCCTTAATCGCCAAGCGGTTTAGAACCGACGTTTGTTCGGCCTATCTTTTGGAACCGGACCGGTCGAATCTGGTCTTGGCAGCCACGCTCGGCCTGCACCCGCGCAGCATTGGCACCCTGCGCATGCCGCTGAACGAAGGCCTTACCGGCCTGGTCGCCGAGCAGGTGGTTCCCGTAGCCGTCGACGACGTCAGGAATCATCAAGAATCCGGTGGGCTCGGGAGAGAATGTGCTGCTGCTCAACCAGATTCAGCAAGACGATTCCTTTACGCAGAGCTCGAGCCTGGTGACGGGCCAGTTGCAGGTGGCCGATTCGGCGCTGGGCAGCGTGGTGACGCAGCTGACGCAGGCCATTTCGCTGGCCACCAGCGCCAACAACGGCACCATGAATGCGAGCGATGTGCAAGTCGGTCGGCAATCAGATCTCCGGCATTCTCGACGAGGTGCACTCGCTGGCCAACACCAGCTATCAGGGCCAGTACATCTTTGCCGGCGGGCAGACCTCGACGGCGCCGTTCACCACTTCCACGGCGACCTCGCCGGCGGTGACCAGCTACAACGGCGACCAGGACGTGAATTATCTTGAGTCGCCCAACGGGCAGAAGATCCAGTTGAATGTGCCGGGCAACCAGATCTTTCTGGGCAGCGGGACGAACAGCGTCTTTGGGGCGCTGAATGCGCTGGTGGCCGACTACTCCAGCGGCACGGTGAACACCAAGCAGGCGGTGAGCGACACGGAGGCGCTGAGCACGGCGCTGAACTATGTCTCGCAGCAGCGCGTGACCATCGATAACTCGATCACCCAGCTCACCGCGGCCTCGAGCGCGGTGACCAGCGAGCAGACGCAGTTGACCACGGCGCAGACCGACCTGATGCAGGCCGATATTCCCACGGTCTCCACGCAGCTTTCGCTGGCCGAGACGCAGCAGACGGCGCTCGAAGATGTGATTGCGCAACTGGAATCGACGTCGAACAATCTGTTCAGCAAGCTGCAGCGTAGTGCTGCGTCTGCAGCGCTGCGCGAGAGCTCGTTCGTTATACTCAAGCGAAGAGGATCTCCTTGTTCGCTCCGCTGCGATTTCTCTGGAATGCGACGCGCGGCCACCGGCTGGCTCCGTGGCGGAGCGAGTACCTGCGCTGGCGGGTAGAGACCTATTCCGGCCAGCGCGCCGAGACGCTGACCGCAAAAGCATCTTCGGTTTGTGTGGGTGTCGCGCGGGGAGCTGCTGCGCTTTCTCGTCTGGACCGGTCAGATGGAGCGCGAGAGGCGCAGGAAGCGGGGTAAAGGCACGGAGACTCAGGACTCGGCGACTGGGAAACAGGAGTCCGAAGATTGATTTCAGGTAACGCTTGCATGAGATTTGCTTTTGTCACTCATTCTTCGCACTGCTTATTTTCTTGCTCTTTCTGCTGGCCGGCACTGCTATGGCGCGCAGCAACTGCCTCCGGTCGAGCCTCCCAAGCCGATGCCCGGCGCGCAGACCGAGCGCCGAACCTGCGGGTGACCACCACGGAAGTGCTGGTGCCGACGCTGGTGGAGAAGCGCGGCGGCGGCATTCTCTACGGCCTGAAGCCGAACGATTTTGTGCTCGAAGACAACGGCGTGCCGCAGAAGATCCGCGTGCAGGAGGAGATGGACACGGCGCCGGTGGCGCTGGTGGTGGCCGTGGAAGCAGGGCGGCGTGAGCGTGCTGGAGTTTGACAAGCTGGCCAAGATGGGTCCGCTGCTCGATGTGTTTCTCGTCCGACCCGCGCAGCCAGGTGGCGCTGGTGGGATTCGATTCCGAGCCGCATCTGATCCAGGACTACACGCACTCGGGCGACCAGGTGAACGCAGAGCTGCAAGCAACTTGCAGCCGGGCGACGGCGGCGCGGCCATTCTGGACACGGTGAGCTATGGCGTGACTCTGCTGGAGATCGCAGCCCAAGGAGTTTCGGCGCGTGCTGCTGCTGATCAGCGAGGAGCGCGACCACGGCAGCAAGCACACCAAGCCGGTGCAGTTGATCCGCAAGATCGGCGAGTCGGATGTGCTGGTGCTGAGCGTTTCGTTTTCGCCGGCGCTGGCGGAGTTGGGCCACGACGTGCAAGGACTCCGGCGACGACCGGACGATGAACATGGTTTCGGCGCTGGTGATGGCGGTGAAGGCATTCAAGAAGAATGTGGCCAAAGAAGTGGCGCGAGATGAGCGGCGGCGAGTACACGACGTTTATCGGCGACAAGCGCTTCGAGGCGCGGGTGGTGGATGCGGCGAGGCATGCGCGCAACCGCTATCTGATTACGTTCAGCCCTTCGGATCCGACGCCGGGGCTGCATACGATTCGCGTGCGGACGGCGCAGGATTACGGGGCGCGGATTGTGGCGCGGGCGAATTACTGGCTGGATGCGCAGCCGAGTAGCGGTCAGTGATCAGGATTCGGCCAGAGACAGGATGTGGAAGGGCATTGAGGATGAAGAACTTGCAATGTGATTCCTAGCGCGCGTGGTTTTCTCACGGACGGCGTTCATGGTAATCTTTCAATAGACACTTAAAAGTGGACCTGAGAAAAAAAGAGGAGTAACTGACGCCGTGCTGGCGACTCAAAAGAAAACTGACCTGATAGCCCGCTTCCGAACTCACGAGACGGACACCGGATCGCCGGAAGTCCAGATCGCAATTCTGAGCGAGCGGATCACCGACTTGACCGAGCACTTCAAGACCCACAAGAAAGATCATGCTTCCCGTCGTGGGTTGTTGATGCTGGTGAGCAAGCGCCGCCGCCTGCTGGATTACCTGAAGACGCACGATAGCGATCGCTACCGCGACGTGATCGGCAAACTCGGTATCCGCAAGTAATCAGAAAGCAAACGTTGACCCGGAAGCATCCAGACCGGACACTGGTCACGGTCTCCACCCGATTCGGAACACCTGACCAAGGCGCGCTCGGCAGCGAACGAACCGCAGCCTAAGAGCCGCGCATCTGGTATCGCGTCTGCGCGCTTCTGCGCGCATGTTCCACACAAGTTTCCCAAGCGAACAATATGAAAAGAGGACAACTATGTCTACCAAGCATGAAGTAGCCGTCGAGCTTGCCGGCGGCAAGCGGCTGGTTTTTGAGACCGGCCGCATGGCAAAGCAAGCCACTGGCGCCGCACTGGTGACCACGGGCGAAACCGTTGTGCTGGCTACTGCGGTGGCTTCTCCCGATCCCAGAGAAGGCATCGATTTCTTCCCCCTCACGGTGGATTACCGCGAGTACACGTATGCCGGCGGACGCATTCCCGGCGGCTTTATCAAGCGCGAAGGCCGGCCCAGCGAAAAAGAGATTCTGACCTGCCGCCAGATCGATCGGCCCCTTCGCCCGCTGTTCCCCGATGGATTCCGCAATGAGACGCAGCTGATCGCGCTGGTATTCTCCGCCGACAAGGAGAACGATCCGGACGTGATCGGCATCAACGCGGCGGCTGCGGCGCTGGCGCTCTCGGATATTCCCTTCGGCGCGACGGTGGGCGCGGTGCGCGTGGGCCGCGTGAACGGCGAGTTCGTGGTGAATCCGACGTACGCCGAGCGCGCGGCGACGACGGTGAACATCATGGTGGTCGGCCACAAGGACGGCATCGTGATGATCGAGTCGGGCGCCAAGGAAGAGACCGAAGAGGTCATTCTGGCGGCGATCGAATTTGCGCATGACGAGATCAAGAAGATTGTGGCGGCGATCGAAGAGCTGGTGGCGAAGGCCGGCAAGCCGAAGCGGGCAGTTTACGGCGCCGGAGTTCGACGAGGCCTACTACGACGAGCTGAAGGCAAGATCGGCGACCGGCTGAAGGATGCGCTGGACACCAAGACGCACGGCAAGACGGAGAGCTACGCGCTGATCAAGCAGATCAAGGACGAGCTGGCGGCGGAGCTGCCGGCCGACGATCCGGATGCGAAGAAGAAGCTGGCGCACTATTACGAGCAGCTGCGCGAGCGGCTGTTCCGCGAGCAGGTGACGAAGGAGCGCATCCGGCCCGATCGCCGCGCGTTCGACGAGATTCGGCCCATCACCATTGAGACCGGCGTGCTGCCGCGGACGCACGGATCGGCGCTGTTTACGCGCGGCGAGACGCAGGCGCTGGTGACGGCGACGCTGGGCACCATGCGACGACGGCCAGCGGCTGGAGTCGCTATGAAGGCGAGCAGCGGAAGAACTTCATGCTGCACTACAACTTTCCGCCGTTCAGCGTGGGCGAAACGGGCCGCATGACCGGCGTAGGCCGGCGCGAAGTGGGTCACGGAGCGTTGGCGGAGCGCGCGATTACGGCGGTGTTGCCGAGCGCGGACGAGTCGCCCTACTCGATTCGCATTGTCTGCGACATTCTGGAGTCGAACGGCTCGTCGTCGATGGCTTCGGTGTGCGGAGCGAGCCTGGCGCTGTTTGACGCGGGCATCAAGCTGAAGGGCGCGGTGGCCGGCGTGGCGATGGGCCTGGTGAAGGAGGGCGACGATTACGCCATCCTGACCGACATTGCCGGAGCGGAAGACCACTACGGCGATATGGACTTCAAAGTGGCCGGCACGCGCAAGGGAATTACCGCGCTGCAGATGGACATCAAGATCGGCGGCCTGACGCGCGAGATTCTGCAGCAGGCGATGGAGCAGGCGCGCCGTGGACGGCTTTTCCTTCTGGACAAGATGGACGCGGTGCTGGACGGCCCGCGCGTGGAGCGCTCGAAGTATGCGCCGCGCATCGAGACCGTGCAGATTCCGACGGACAAGATTCGCGACCTGATCGGCAAGGGCGGCGCGACGATTCGCGGCATCGTGGAGCAGACCGGCGCCAAGATCGACGTGGACGACACCGGCAAGGTGAGCGTGGCTTCGAGCGACGCCGAGGGCCTGAAGAAGGCGCTGGCGATGATCAACGACATCACCGCGGTGCCCGAGGTGGGCAAGATGTACCTGGGCAAAGTGGTGCGGATCGCGGAGTTCGGCGCGTTTGTGGAGCTTTTCCCGGGCACGGACGGACTGCTGCACATCTCCGAGATTGCCGAGCATCGCGTGAAGGAAGTGAAGGACGAGCTGCGCGAAGGCGACCAGGTGATGGTGAAGGTTCTGGCCATCGAAGGCAATCGCATCAAGCTCAGCCGCAAGGCGCTGATCAGGGAGCAGAAGGCGAAGCTGGCGCAAACGGCGCCGGCAGAGACGACTGAGGAAACGTTCGAGGAAGCTCCGCCGGCACCGGTGGCACCGCCGGCACCACGGCGGCCGCGCAATGAGTTTGACGAGCGCCAGCCCGCATCGAACCAGAGCACGATTCTGATTGAGGGCGGCGACATTTGACGATGAGCCTGCGGGGAAATCGACGAGGAGAATGAGCCAAACTTCAATCGCGTGGATGGTGCGCCGGTTGTTCACAGCGGCGCCGGGCAGCACACTGGCGGTGAAAAAGGCGGCGCCGGCAGCGTGGCCGGCGGAGACGCCGTGGTGGCCGCGGGCCTGGCGGCGGAGGGCGAGGCTGAACGAAGTTGGAATGCGAAAAGACCCGGACGAAATGTCCGGGTCTTTTCGTTGCAACTGGGTTGTACGTGCTGAGGCCTTTGAGCCAAGCTGCGGCGAAGTTTTACTCCGCCAGGCGCAAACCTGGCTTGGAATCGGGCGTTGCGGAACGGTGAGGAGGGTTGGAATGGGACGGTTCAGAGTGCTTCACGTAGCTCGCTTTGGCGGCATTCTTGCCAGCGTACATGCGGAGGTCGGCTGCGATGCAGAGAGATTCAGCATCGGAAGCGTCGTCAGGGAAGACAGCGATGCCTACGCTGGCGCCGACGCGCACGGTGTGTCCGTCCAATTCGAAGGGATTATCGAGAAGTTGAGTCAGAGACTGGCCCACACGCATGGCGTCGTCGCGGCTCGTGGGTTCTTCAAGGATCACCGAAAACTCATCGCCGCCGGTGCGGGCAACGGTGTCGGAGCGGCGCACCCGGCCCAGGAAAGGTCGCCGACTCGCTTCAGCAGCTCATCGCCGACATGATGACCGACAGTGTCATTCACTTTCTTGAAATCATCCAGGTCGATAAGCAGCAGAGCGGCCTGCGACCCGTGCGACGAGCGCGCTCGAGCGCATTGGCCAGTCGGTCCTGGAAGAGGCGGCGATTGGGCAACCCGGTCAATTCATCGTGCAGCGCCAGGTATTTGTTGTGCTCGATCTGATCTTCAAGAAGCAGCAGAATCATGCCCACGGCGACGACGTATTTGGGCAGGTTCCAGACTTCGCTTTCGATGTGGAAGGTTGGGGAAGAAGGCGACCATGAACGGCCCAACGACAAAGACGCTTGCCCAGGCGAAGAATCCCGCGATGGTGATGAAGGCTCCCGCCGTGGCGCGCCGGTAGGCGTACCAGAAATGGATGCAGCAGCCGAAGTAGACGGTAAAGAAGAGGGCATTGAGAGCCGAGTGACGGGTCGTCGGCGGAGTGGTA
>CAWKEG010000008.1:0-31495 GCA_963848515.1 uncultured Acidobacteriaceae bacterium | reverse complement strand
ATCGCGTTGAGTCTGTCCTGAATTGCGGCAGGATCGCCGGCCTGCGCGCGCAGCGGCAGAGAGAGCATCCATGAGAGTGCAACCACTCCAAATGCACAAAAACGCCACACCTTTGTCATACACACCCCATTTTGGATTCTTGAATCGATAGCCATATCACACTATCCTTGCAATCGAGTGAAGAATTGGTGCGAATGGCTGGGACCAATGCGTTACAAATGTTAGTTGATTACGAGGACTATCATTACAACATTTCGCGAAAGTCCTTGACAAGTAAAAACTCGGCAAAACCAAAGTAACAGCCGGTGAAGTCTCCCCGGAACTCTCTAAGTGAAACTGCTTCCCCCCGCAGCGCCTGGGTAACTCCCGCCTAAGTTGACCCCATCACTTGTTTGGCTCAATGCCGAAGTCGAAATAGAGGGCGCCGCCTTGCTGAAAAGCATATTGGCCCACTGCAAGAGGCTGGGCGAGCGTGAGTTTGTAGATCCCCGGCTTGACCGTCTCGCTTGTGAATCCTTGACGAGCTTTGGCATCCGTGCCGCCTGAAGCGCCCCACATGCTGGCCGTCGCAGTGTTCACTTCGCGCGTGTTCCCCTTGACATCGAACTTGAGGAGCGCGAAGTCTTTAGCGGTGATGCTGCTACCCCCAAAGCTGGAGTTATCTTCGGGAATATAAAGGTAAAAGAAGGGATTGGGGTCGGTGGTTTCCGTGTCGGCCAGGCCCCCGTCAATCACGGCCCTCACATGGGCCTTGGCAATTCCATAGCTCATTGCAGAGGCCAACATTCCGCTGGTTTTCGCCTGCTTGGCCGTAACCCGCTGGAGCTTGGTAAGCTGAACGGCGCCGTCCGCTCCAGGCGCCAAGACATAGATGCCGGGAGAATGCGCGCTTAGCGGATCGTTCTCACTCGGCGGCGCAGGCGGTTCAACAGAAGCCGCGGGCGCGGAAACTGAATCCGGTGCCGTCGGATCGATCATCACACGGATCACGCGGCCGGAGACGCCGGCCGATTTCAGGGTCTTGAGACCGGAGACGGAAGTGTCGAAGTTGTTGGATGCCGCTCTGCGGATCTTGGCAATGATGATGTCGTCGGAAAGTCCGGCAGAGGCGAGTCCGATGACGTCGGCATTGGTGAGAGTCGCGGACGCAGCAGATCCGGGCCTCGTAGACTGCGGATTCGATTGCTGTCCCCATGAGCATGACCCGCCTTCGAGCGCGAGTACGGCAAGAAAAATCGTCAAATACTTCATCCTTATTTTCATCATTCCTCCTGAAACCTGTTGAGGTAGGAGCAAAGCCGGAACGCGCACATGGGCAGCGCTCGTTCCGGCAATGATTCCCTTAGTTTTGCGTAAGAGTAAGGGTTGCGCCGTGCTCGAGCGAGCCCGCCGTGGCAGTCACCGTGACCGCCGATGTCGACGAGGTGTGCACCGTCGAAGAAGATCCTCCGCAGGCAGCCAGGCTGGTCAGGCCCAGGGTGACGCCCGCCAGGAGCAGGAACATCTGCATCCAGCGGCGCCTTCTGAACCCCAGGCAGCAAAGGGCCGCTGCCAGCGTTGCGCCTGGCATGAACGGGCCTGAACCATGCCCCGCCTCAGCGCTCGTTGCGGAAGTGGAGATAGTAAGGGTCGTCGTAGCTGCCGCACCCGCCGGGGTCACGGTTGCCGGCGAAAAGCTGCACGATGCTCCCGACGGAAGTCCTGAGCAACCGAATGAGACTGCGGAGTTGAATCCATTCTGCGGGGTAATGGTAATTGTCTCGGTGCCGCTGGATCCCGCTGTCACCGTGAGAGCCGTAGGTGAAAGCGAGATACCGAAGTCTGGAGTGGCAGGGTTGATTGTGTACGACGCAGCGGCGACGGCGCTGTTGGTGTATCCGATGGCAACCGCCATCGCTTCAATCGTTTCCGATGAATTCACCGTAATTGGCCCGGAATACAGCGATGAAGATGTGGTCGGCCTGGTTCCATTGGTGGTGTAGTAGATTGCCGCCCCGACCGTCGAGTCGCTGATGGTTACAGTTTGCGCCGAGGTGTAGCTTCCTGGTCCGGGTGAGAAACCTGGCGTTGCTACTTGCGTGGTGATGACGTAGTCGGCAGAGGCGACCGTGCTGTTGGTGTAGCCCGAGGCGACGGCAATCGCCTCCAGCGTCTCTGAAGTCGAAACCGCGATCGCACCCGTGTATCTGGTGGACGAGGTCGTCGGCGTTGTCCCGTTGGTGGTGTAGTAAACGATCGCGCCATTCGTCGCATCGCTGATCGTCACGGACTGCGCTGCGGCATAGGTGCCGGCCGCCGGGCTAAAGGCCGGCGATGAGGCCACTGGCCCGCCGATCGTTTCAGTCAGAGTCGAACTGCTGCTGGTTGCAAACCCGGTTGCCCCGGCGTAGCTCACCGCAACGGTGTGCGTGCCCGCCGTCAAAGAACTGGTGGAGTAGGTGGCGTGGCCGGTCGAGTCCAGAGCGGTCGTCGAGACGCTCAATCCATCCACCGAAAAAGTTACATTGCCGGTGGGGATGGTGCTTCCGGAAGTCTCCGCGACATAAGCGGTAAAGGTGACATTGGTGCCGGCAGTCGTCGGATTCGCATCGGAAGTAAGCGTGGTAGTGGTCGCTGCCGCCGTCGAAGCGCCGCCGATCACGGAAACTGTGCCGTCGTCGGCGTTCAACACATAGGCTGTATGCGTCGACGGATTGACCGCCACTGCCGTAGGATAGGCCCCGACATTGACGGTCGTGGCGCCCTTGGTAGATCCATTAATGACGGTTACATTGTTGCTTCCCTCGTTGGCAACATAGATGGTATCCGTTCCTTCATCAACGGCCAGGGCAGTTGGCTTTGTCCCCGCGGCAATCCAGGTAATCGCTCCTGTAACCGCGTTGTACGCCATCACCTCTCCAGCGTCGGGGTCGGTGCCTGTGGTGCCGTAGACCATGTTGGTCGTAGCGTCGACGGCAAGATATTCCGCAGGGTAAAGCGGACCAAGCGAGGTCGGAGAAGACGATACCGTGATGGCGCTTACGGCGTTCGTTGCGCCGTCGATGACCAGCATCTGAAATGACTCAGCCAGTGTGGTCGTGCTGAGTGATTCAAAGGCGCCGCCTATATAAATCTTGTTCGTGGTTGTGTTAATGGCCATGGACACAGGAAGGCTGCCCACGTTTACTCCGGTTACGCCAGGGCCAATTGGGACAGTGCTGAAAGCATTGGTCGCGCCATCGATAACAGTAACTGTGTTGTCGCTGTAATTGAGAACATAAATCTTGTTGGTAACTGTGTTGATCGCAATCTGTATAGGTGTAGCACCTACAGGAATTGTCGCGGTAATTGCGCCGGTGCTTCCGTTGATGACGGTGACAGCGCCATTCGCTAAGCTCCCTCCCTCTTCCAGGCTCATGACATAGATCGTATTGGTAACGGGGTTGACAACAACCCCACTTGGAACGCTGGTTTTGGTGGTGGGAGCAATCTCGCTTGCCGCGTTGGTCGCTCCGTTGATTAATGTAATGGAGCCGTCGGGGGAATCGTCATCGGTAACATAAACCAGGTCGGTTGTTGGGTCGATTGCGATCGCAAGTGGATTTAAGAGTGTGGTCGTCCCGTCTGAAATAATGGTATTGGTCGCGTTACTGGAACCGTTGATAACGGTGACTGCATTGTTTCCTGAACAGATTGTATTAACTACACTCGTAACGTAAACAGTATCCGTGACTGGATCGACTGCAAGAGCATTTGGGCATGGTCCCACCGTGACCGTCGCGGTTACAGATTGGGCCTGCAAACTGCCTGCGCCAATTAGAAGAAGAACGCCGAGCAGGGGTTGCAAAGCGATTGAGAAACGGGATTGCCGGGCAGCGGGAACTCGGGCGGCGCAGGATGCGCCCACGCCCGGGCTGTCGATGGTGGTTAACATAGAACCCAGTGCCACGATCGACAATGTCGCGTTGAGACCAGATACCAGGAGATCCTGCAGACGCCGGAATTTTGCGCATGAGAACATGAGACTTCCCTCCTTTGACCCTCTACTTACAACTGCGCAGACCGGGTGAGAAAACCGTCAATTGCCCTTCACATTTCTTGCTCTGCTTCGAAATTGCCGGCTCTCGGCGCCCAAACTCTGTGAAGAAAACCCCTGCAATCAAGAATGATTTCCTTCCGTAAGCTATTCGTAATCAGCGAGTTTCTCGTGTGCGCGTTCTCGCGCCTACACTTAGGCAACGTAGACTCGCACGCGCCTGACCAGACAGACTGTATGGCGGTTGCGATAAGCGCCATCCGCTGATAAGATTGCCGGTGTTCCCCCGGATTTGCTCTACAAGACCCTGCGCAAAGTTGAGAAGAAAACCGTCATGCCTCATGGGCACGAGAGCCACAATTCCTTCCGCGAGGAAGAGGAGGGCATTCCGCTGCAGCATCGGCAAGCGCTCGATGACGTCTTCAGCCTCGTCTACGAGGAGTTGCGAAGACTCGCCTCCTGTGTCCGGCGAAACGATCCCAGCGTGACGCTTAACTCCACTTCCCTCGTCCATGAAGCCTGGCTGAAATTGAAGGACTCGCCGCACCTGGCGGCTACATCGGTTCCACATTTCAAAGCGATCGCCGCAAGAGCCATGAGGCAGGTCCTGGTCGATGCGGCGCGCAAGAGAATCGCTCAAAAGCGCGGCGGCGCGGGCGACATCGTCTTTGTCACGCTCGACGATTCAGCGGAACAGGCAGCGTCCTGCGATGCGGAGCTTCTCGGGCTCGATTCGGCACTGAACAGGCTTGCGAAACTGAACTTCCGTCAGGCCCAGGTCGTCGAGTGCCGCTTCTTTGGCGGACTCAATGTCGTCGAAGCCGCCTCACATCTTGGCGTTTCCGAATCGGTGATTGAGAGAGATTGGCGGGCAGCGAAGGCCTGGCTCGCTGGCGCCGTTCGACCCGGCGCGGAGTCCTTTACCGATGGATAGTGCCCGCTGGTCGGCAATCCAGCAACTGTTCCACGCAGCAGTGGAGCTTCCCGAGCCAGAGCAGCTGGATTTCTTGACGTCCGCCTGCGGCGAGGACGCACTCCTCGTTGACGAAGTCATGGCAATGCTGGCCGCGGACAATCAGCGGGCCTCGCTCCTGGATCGTGGACTGCCGGATATCGCCAATCGAATCGTTGGCGGCTCCATCGGCATCGTTCAATCACAGGAATTCGGACCCTACCGGCTCATAAAGGTCCTTGGCGAAGGAGGCATGGGGGTTGTCTGGCTCGCCGAACGAATGGATGCGGGTAATCTGGTTGCCATCAAGTTTTTGCCCCATGCTGGACTTTCACCGGCTCGCCGGGAGCGCTTTGCCCTGGAGATCAGGACTCTCGCCAAACTGAAACATCCCTATATCGCGCGCCTTTATGACGCCGGAACGCTCGATGACGGCACTCCCTGGTTTGTGATGGAGTATGTCGAGGGCGTTCCGATTCTGGAATTCTGCCACGACCCTGCTCGCACGATCGTCGAGCGGCTTCGGCTCTTTCGGATGGTCTCAGAAGCGGTGCAGTATGCTCACGGCCAGGAAATTATCCACCGCGATCTCAAGCCGTCCAATATTATGGTTGCCGACGATGGCACACCCCGCCTCCTCGACTTCGGCATCGCCAGGGAATTGCAGCAAATGGACGAACTCCAGGAGCAGACTAAGCCCGGCTTGAGGTTTATGTCTCCGGACTATGCCTCGCCGGAGTGGGTAAAGGATGGAGTGATTGGCCTGTTCACAGACGTGTATTCTCTTGGCATCATTCTGTATCAGATCCTCACGGGAAATCTGCCCTTCAAGAAGTCGAAGGGCCTTTCAATTAATACCGATCCGCGTGCCCTCGACAATCGTCTTGAGAAACCTTCTGTTGCCGCTAACAGGATGCCTGGCCTCGATCAATCTCATCATCCGAAGGCGAAGCTATCAAAAGTCGCATGGAGTGATCTGGATGTCTTGTGTCTGAAGGCAATGCATCAGGACGCCAAACTAAGATACGCATCGGTCGAAGCTCTGATTCGCGATATCGATCACTACCTCAAGAATGAGCCGCTGGAGGCACGGCCGGACTCCATCCTCTATCGAGGCGGGAAGTTTTTCCGCCGCAATCGCGTAGCGGTACTCGCCACCTCTGCGGCGCTGTTGCTCATCGCTGCCATGACAGTTTTCTTTACCGTGCGCCTGGCACGAACGCGCGACGCCGCCCTCGCCGAAGCCGCGCGTTCGCGCCGAATTCAACAATTCATGCTCAACCTCCTCGGTGCTTCTGATCAAAAAGCTGCACCCGCTGACAATCTTCGCGTAGTCAATCTTCTCGACCACGGCGTTCGTGAAGCCGGCTACCTCGGCGACGACCCTGAGGCGCAAAGCGATCTCTACGAGAACCTCGGCAACATGTATGACATGCTGGGTGAGTTTTCCAAAGCCGAAAACCTTCTCCTGCTCGCGCTCGATCGCCGCAAACACGCACCGCGATCCGACGATGCAAAAACTGCCGAAATTCTCGTTGAGATCGGCATCGTCAAGGCCGACGTCGCACAAGACCCTTCGCAGTTCCAGGAGGCCGAACATGATGTGCAACAGGGCCTCGATCTTGCATCCGCTCATTTCCCCGCTGGCGATCCGCGCGTCCTCTCCGCGAAAGCCGCGCTCGGACGCGTGATCGCCGAATCGGGCGACTCGCTACGAGCCCTCGCTCTCCTCCAGCCCATCATTCAACGTCAACCCAACGGAGGGCAGGCCGATTACGCGCTCAGCGACAGCCTGTCCACCTCGATCGGTGCCGCTTACGACGCCTCCAACATTCCTTTAGCTGAAACTCTCACCAATCGTGCGCTTGTTCTTGATCGACGGCTCTTCGGGCCAAACCACCCGCAGTTCGCCCTCGACCTTGTTGACGCTGCTCTCAACTACGCTGCGATGGCCCGTTACCCCGCCGCTGAGCCCTATTACCGCCAGGCAATCGAAATTGAGAGAGCCTGGTACGGGCCGGATCATCCCGATCTTGCGAATTTTGAGGGCCTCCTGGCTCGAGCGCTCCACGAAGAAGGAAAGCTCGCACAATCCGAAGACCTTCTGCACAGCGCTCTCAAGATTCAGGAAAAAGCCTATGGCGATTCGGACAGCCGCGTCGCCGTCACTCTCGACACCCTGGGTGAAATTCAACTCGACCGCGGCGATCTTTCCGGTGCCGAAGCAACCTTTACCCAAGCGGTCGCAATCGATCAAAAGGAGTTTGGAGCAGGAAACTTTCAGACGGCCATCATTGCCGCCGACCTTGGCGAAACGTTGCTGAGAGAAAAGCAATTTAGCCGGGCGGACTCCGTCCTTGCCGGAGCCGTCAAAACCTTGCTGGCTACTCTGCCCCCTGGCGCATTCAATACCGCAACGGCGCAACTGTCCTGGGGAAGCACGCTGCTCGCACTCAAGCGCTATCGTGATGCCGAAGAACAGTTGACCGCGGCTTACGCTGTCTATAAAGCTCAGGATCACCCGTCACCAACTGACTTGGAAAGGATTAGGCAGGAGTTAGTGACCGCCTACACCGCCCTGCATGAGGATGACAAAGCTAAAAGGCTTCGCGCAGAAGTCGCGAGCGCTGCAAATCCCAATGGAAGCCGTTAACAGCCTGGGTCCGACACCGCCGCTTGCGCGTGGATCAGGAATTCGCGGAGCCGGCAACAACGGCGCAATGGCAGCAGAAGCCGATGGAAGCCAGCCTGGGAGCCCAGCAACGGGAAAACTCGAAGGTGGCGCAGATGGGAACGGCGCAAGAGCCGCCACAGCTTGTGCCGAAGTTTCCGACGTTTTGAACTATTGTGGGCTTCTGGGAGATCGGCTAAGAAGAAAAGCCCTGTAAGTAATTGATATCTTGACTCCTCTCGGAGGACTCGAATAAACGTTAAACGCATTTTCAACAACATGCAGGTCGGCGGATGACATCTAAGACCGTGCGGAACAGTAGTAATCGAACAAGCAGAGCGCGAATAGAGTGCAGAAATCGAGAAGGGCGCAGAGAGAGCGAAGTTCGTTCAACTTGAATTGGGGACGACAAGGCTCGAACCCGCGCCCCCCGCCGTGTTCGTGAGCCGCCCGTTAGAAATGGCCCCGCGCTCTGGATGCGCATTATTCAGGACGCAGGTTCCCGCCCTTCATCAATGGATGCCTCAGACGTTAATAGAAAGATCCCTGCCGAGTTCACGGTTCGCCCACAACCGTGTTGAGTCGGCAAACTGTGAAGCATATTGCCTTAGCGCGCAGTCCAACCCAAGTCAATATCCAGCGCCGCACCGGTTATACCTGCGGCGGCGTCCGAACACAGGTACACCACAAGCGAAGCTATCTCGCGCGGTTCCAGCATCCGGTGGATGGCGGCGGGCCCAAGCATGATGTTTTGAACCACGCCCTGCTCCGAAATGCCGTGTACGCGTGCCTGATCCGCAATTTGCTTCTCTACAAGCGGAGTGCGGACGTAGGCGGGACATATGGCATTGCATGTGATATTGTTCCCGGCCATTTCGAGCGCCACAACTTTCGTCAAACCCAACACCCCGTGCTTGGCCGAGATGTAAGCCGCCTTGAAGGGCGAAGCCACTTTACCGTGGACCGAGCTGACGTTAATAATGCGGCCCCACTTCTGCTGGACCATTTGCGGCAAAGCATACTTGCAACAAAGGAAAGGTCCGGTAAGCATGACGCCAATCAGAGTGTCCCAGCGCTCTTCGGGGAAATCCACAACGGGCGCCACAAATTGCAGGCCGGCATTGTTGACCAGGATGTCAAGACGGCCAAATCTTCCAACGGTGGCCTCGACGAGATGAAGCACATCGCCGGGCCGGGAAACATTTGTCTGAACGAAGAGGCAGTCTGCACCCGCATTTTGAAGTTTTGTCGCGGCTTGTTCTCCAGCGGAAGCGTCCAGGTCGGCAATCACGCAGTTCACGCCCTGCCGCGTAAGCATCTCAACGATGCCGAGCCCAATGCCGCTCGCACCACCTGTTACGACCGCAACTTTACCTTTCATGACATGCTCCTTGCGACACAACCGTCCACTGGTTAGCTGCACCTGGATCTGCTGCGGTTGCGCCCAGACGGCGCAGCCAAGCGACTGCTTAGCTTAGTGCCGGTTTGGGGCTTGGTCTGGCAGGCGGGCTCTGCTCTTGCCGGCGCCTGCGCAGGCAAGGAGGAGCAATTGGTGTGAAAGCTGAGATTGCCCCCGGATAAGCCGGGGGTAATCTCAATTCATACTAGAACCCGAGTTTGAGTGAGAATTGAAGGATTCTCGGGTTGGTGCTCATCCCAGTGATGGTCCCAAAAGCTGATCCTGTCGGACCAGTGTAGGCCAAGTTCGGATCTCCAAAGTTGGGGTGGTTGAAAGCATTGAAGAAGTCGGCCCGGAAGGTTGCGTTGGCGCCTTCCCTCGGCCAACGCGCCTGGAAAGTCTTGGCGAGCGAAATGTCGGCATTGACCTGGTCAACCCCCCGCAGCACGCCGTTGGGGGTGTTTCCATAGCCCGTGGCAATACCGTCGTCACCAATCACTGCCGGGGTCGTGAGGCACTTGCTGTTGACATAGCCGTTTATTCTGCTGCCGACCGATCCCTTGGTCGGTAGATCTTTCGCGGTGCAACCGGAGGCGAAGCTGGCCCGATCGGTGTTTTCGCCGTAAACATTGTTGGTATTGGTATAGCCGATGCTCTCCTGATGGCCGCTCTGGATCAGGGTGGCGGTTGCAAGACTCCACCCTCCCAGGGTTTCGGACAGAAAATGATTGGATCTCGCCGGACTGGGGAGAGCATAGTACGCGGACAGGACAAACCGCTGCGGCCGGATATTCTGATCCGGTCCGTACCCAGCGCGCAGATTGACCTGATCGCCGGATGGTCCAGTGACGTTGGTCCCGGTGGAGAAGTCGGGGACGGGCGAAAGCAATCGGGCCCAGGTGTAAGAGGCCTGGTACTGCAATTTATGTTTCCATTGCTGCGAGAGCGATGCCTGCAAAGCGTTGTACCAGGCCTCGTTGCCCATCCGCCATTGCCACATCGAGTTCGGCGCCCACCCCAGATATGGTTTGCGAATGTTGACATTCGCAACCGTACTTGTGGTCTGGCCACGAATCGGATGTGTCGGAGAGGCCAGAGGCGCGGTGTTCATCGAGGCGCCCATGATCAGGTGCAGGTCGCGTGCCCCGGCATAGGTGACATCAAGGACGGCGCCGCCCGGCAATCGAGATTGAAGGCCAAGGCTAAAGTGATAGGTTGTGGGAGGACGCCAGTCCAGAGCAAAAGAACCCAAAGTGTAGCCGGTGTCGACGTTGCCATTGGCTGCACCATTGCTATCCACTGAACCTTTATATGGGATCCATTGCGGGAAGGCCCCTGGGTTCGGCATCGGGTTGGCATCGCTGGCAGCTGCGTTCCCCATTCCTTCCGTGAAACTCCACTGACCGAACGGAGCAGAAGCGCACAGTTGCAGATTCATCTGGCCCTGGGTGGTGGTGTGATAGGTGCCTGCGCCCCCGCGAAGGACGAACCGGTCCGTGCCGGGCAACAACCAGGCAAAGCCGAGACGCGGATTCCATACATTCTGGTTCTGGCCATTGAACCCGAATGTGTTCTTCCCCTGTTCCACTCCGGCGAGGGGAGGCTTGGGGCCGTTGTAATTGGACCCAACCACGTAGCCGGCCAAACTGCCACCCACAGGTGGAGTGGGGTCCACGTTGGCCAAATCCACGTTGCCCGCCATTCCATTGGCAACCCCGAGGTCGCCGATGTGCTCCCAGCGCACGCCCAGGTTGAACGTGAGACGGTTGGTTACTTTGAAGTCGTCTTGAGCAAAGGCGTCGCCTTCTTTGTATCGCCAGTCGCGTGCGAAGTTCCCCAGACCTTGCAACGACTCGTAGATGTTGCTCCATCCAGTCCCATAGATGTTACTCTGCCCAAGCAGAAAATCCGTCCAGGTCAGGGGAATCAAATAGGCCTCGAAGTTGAACTTCGACATATCGTCGCGGCCGTAATCGTAGGAGCCGCCGAGGGTGAACTGGTGCCGTCCCTTGGTCCAGGACAAAGTGTCTGTGATGTTGTACTCATCCTCCCCGAAGGCCGTCGCGGAAGTTGTGCCCGTCGCGAAGCCATCGTAAGCAATGTCGATGAGGGGATACGCGTCTTCCGCAGCCGGAACCGTCATACCCAGGCTCGAGAAGGTAAACGCATTGTTGTAGTACATGTTGAAGACCGAACGATGGAAACCGGCCACGAATTGGTTCACCATGGTGTTGCTCAGAGTGAAAGTGTCTCCGATCGAGCCGACATCGAATCGGGTGGGGATAAACAGGTCGTTTCCGTATGTGTTGTATAAAACAGTTTGATCCATAAGGCCGGACTCACCGAAATAGCGAAGTGTGATCTTGTCGCGGCCGCTCGGCATGTAATCGGCGTTCGCCATCCATTGGTTTTCATCGTAGGAGCCTGGCTTGCTCAGGGATGCAGTGCCCTGAATCTCAAGCGGTTTGGAGATGTCGATGGTCTGCGGATTCGGAATCATGTATTGCCCGTTCGGCAGCTTAACGTTGAACAGCGCCAGGGCCTGAGGAGCAATATTTGAGCCATCGGCGGCGATCACGCCAGCCCATGCGCCGAGGTAGCCGGACTGCCCGGCCCAGATCTTTCCCAATCCCGCTGCCGACCGGTCGTTGGTAAGGGGAGGGAGTTGGTCAATCTTATGGCTCGACGGATCGATGCCATTCGACTGCTTTGTGCCCTGCCAGGAACCAAACGCCAGAATCTTGTTCCTGACCACTGGACCGCCGGCGGTAAAGCCATATTGATTCTGCCGAAGAACCCCCCGCGGCGAACCTACGGCTTTCGTAAACCAGTCATTGGCATTGAGATCTTCGTTGCGGAAATACTCCCACGCCGTTGCGTGGTATTCATTGGTGCCGCCTCTGGTCATCAGATCGACATCGGCCCCGGCATCGCGCCCCGTGGTGGCATCATACTGGGCCGTCTGCACCTTGAATTCCTGGATCGTGTCGGGATTGGGAACCGGGATTCCCGCCGAATAAAACATGGAACTCTCCATGTCGTTGACCGAGAGGCCGTTCATCTCGAAGTTGTTGTCCACCGCGGTGGCGCCCTGGGCCATAATGCTTCCGCTGTCGGGCATCGCCGCCAGGGCGCCGCCCCCTCTACCGAGGCCCCTGGCGTCGTTGGCCTCTTGCGCCACGCCCGGGTTCAAGCCGATGATCTGCGTGTAATTACGCGAAACCAGAGGCAGGTTCTCAATCATCTGAGAATCGGTCACGCGTCCCAATTCACTCGATTCGGTCTCCAACTGTACGTTTGTCGTAGCCACGGTAATTGTTTCGGTCACCGCGCCCGTTTGCAATCCTATGTTCAGTGCCTTGGTCTCCGCCACGATCACCTGCACGTCCGACGACGAGGCTGCCTTAAACCCCTGTTTCGTGACCACAACCATGTATTGCCCTGGCGTAAGCAGGGAGGCGACAAACAGTCCGTGGTCGTTGGATTGCACAGCTCGCGTTTCGCCTGTCGCCACATTTGTAACCTTGACCTGAGCCCCCACGACCATGGCACCGGCGGGGTCAGTGATCTCGCCGCTGATGGCACCTGTCCCGCCTGTTTGCGCGTGTAGCAGCCCGCTGGCTGTCAATAGTACGCACGAGACCAACGCCACGAATGCGCGACGGCAGGACGAGACACTCTGTTTGCGAGCGGGGTGCATTTCTTGGGAGTTACGCATCTGTTTTCTCCTGTTCGAATCTGGCCTCTCCGATTCCGGCCGCAGAAAACGATGGGCAATCGTAAGGAAACAAATACAGGACACGACAGGTCCTGAGCGGACATTTTCATGTCATTTACGGACACCCGCGCCCTCGAAAGAAACCCCTGAACGAAATGGCAACTGTAGCAACTGAATTCAGTTAAGCTAAAAATGCATGGCGGATAGTATCCCCTTACAACTTTGCGGCGGTTCCGGATGCCCATGCGCAATTTCTCCACGGGGGCGCAACGGAAAGAATGCGTTTGAACGCACGCACGCCATGCGCATCTGCCTTCCCTGTCAGCGTGCATTCTGGTTCGGTAATGATTGTCTGCTCGGCCAGCGCCGGTGTTGCTGAGCTGAACAGAATTTCGGTGGCCAGTGAGATTCTCGCCTTTACTCTCGACGTTGTTTCCTCCATGGCCATCAGCCGGTCACAAGCGCTGACTCATACCGGACGGCAAGACGCCTAAGCAGAAAGGTGGACAAATACGAAAGGACGCAATGCAGCGAATTCGGCCTGCCACTGCGTGTCCGGAGGCTCAGTGCGCCGGCGCTCCCGGCGACAGCGTCGGAGCTGCGACGCCGACATTGCCCAACCACGGCTGATCGCCGGCACGCCGCTCGCGCTGCATCACTTCCTCATTCAGCGCGAACATCCCGGGCATCGGGTCCGTCGCGACTTCGGGAGTCTCCGCGAAATCCATGTAGCTCTTGTTGGAAGCAAACGCCGGCCAGTCCGGCTGCCCCTCAGCCTTGGGAACGCCGCTGCGCGCAAAGGACGTCCAATAGGCCATCATCGCTTCAGATAACACGCTCTCTTTAGGCCCATCTGGCAGCGGCCAGTTCGGCGGCAACACCGCGTCCTTGCCTACATGGCCGAAGACATAGGTCAGTTCGCTGCCATGGAAAGCGTGATACCCCAGCGCCTCCGCCGCGGGATAACCATGATCGAAGAAATAGAAATAAGACGGCATGCCCGCTTTCGCCTCGTCGCGGACGATCCGTTCGGCGCTCCAGCCGAAGATCGCATCGCGGATTGCTGTCAACATGCTGCCCTTGATGTCGCTGCTCGGGTACAGGCGCAGGAATTCCGCCGCCAGATCGCCATAACGTTTGTGGATTTCGGCTTCATAGACATCGCTCGACTCCGGCAAATTCCGCAGAGAAGATCCCATCAGCACCGGATAAATCTCGTTGCGATTAAAGCCCATCAAAACCGGAACCAGCGCCTCTTCCTTGCGATCGAAGGTATCGACAATCTGACGCGGTAGCACCCAGCCATCGATCACCGGTCCTCCTATAAACCCGGGATGTTCTGTCACGGTCTTGGCATCGATCGCCCGCAGCGCTTTAAGGTCCCCCGCGCCAAGCGCCTTTTCGAAAGCCGTTCCGTTCTGCTCGGCGGAAGGCAGCCCATGGTTCGGCTGTTTCAGTTCCCGAGCGGATTGGATGCCGAGGCTTTCACCAATCGCCTTCTGAAACAGACCGCGCGCCAACGGGCTCGCCATCAGATCCGCTACGCTCACGCCGCCCGCTGACTCACCCATGATGGTGACGTTGCCTGGATTGCCGCCGAACACGGTGATGTTTTTCTCCACCCATCTAAGCGCTTCAATTTGATCCAGGAGACCGTAATTGCCGGAGACGCCGTGTGACGATTCTCCGCTCAGCTCCGGCAAAGCGAGCCAGCCGAGCGAACCGAGCCGGTAATTGACGGTTACGAAAACCACGCCGTGCTCCGCGAAGTGGGTGCCCTCATATTGCGGCTCCCAACTGCCGCCTCTTACGAAGCTGCCGCCATGAATCCAGACAATGACCGGCGCCTTCTTCGCGTGCGGCGGCATCCACACGTTCAGGAAAAGACAGTCCTCGCTGAGCTTCGGAGGATGAACGTTAAAGAGGCTTTGCGGTGAGTAAGAAGTTTCAAAGCAGCTTGCGCCGAATTCGCGAGCATCTCGCACGCCCTTCCACGGTCCCGCGGCAACCGGAGCGGTCCAACGCTTATCGCCAATCGGCGGTGCAGCGTAGGGAATGCCTTTGAAAGATCGCACACCATGCGCATCAACTTGGCCCGCCAACTCGCCTTGGGAGATGGTGATGACTGCCTGATCACTCTCTGCCGCCAGCACCGCCCCCGAAAAGACCGGCAAGAGTGCAATCGTCAGTGCCATTGCTCTCGACATTGTCTCCTCCATGGCTGTAAGAATCGCGAACCAAGCGGGCTATCGCCGTCACCAGCCGAGTTGAAGCCGCCGTCGACTCTTATCGGTATTCTGCAGTGGACTACTTTGATGGTTTACATTGCGCCTGCTGAGGCGGAAGTTTTGGTGAATACAGGCCAACATTCCAATTCCAGGCGACGTCCCCGCTCGCTCGGCGCCGGCAAACAACTTCCTCATTGAACTCGTACATCCCGGGCAACAGATGATCTGACGGCTTTGGAGTTTCCTCGAATGCCATGTAAGAGCCGTTAGCGCCGAACGCCGGCCAATCCGGCTCATTTGCTGCCTGTGGGCGACCCGTGCGCGCAAACGAACTCCAATAGCCGATCATTGCGTCGGAAAGCCTCGTTTCTGTGGGCGTTGCCGGGATCTTCGGCCAATGCGGCGGTGTAGCATTAGCCGTGCCGAAGACATAGGGCAACTCGCTGGCGTGGAAGCCGTGCAATCCGGCATCGTCGGCAGCCGGGTACCCATGATCGAAAAAGTAGAGGAAAGATGGCTGCCCCAACGCGGCTTGTTTCTTAACAAGCCGCACCGAAGTCCATCCGTAAAGGGCGTCTCGCGTTGTGGCCAATATGCTCTCCTCCATGTTGGTGCTCGGATAGAGCCGCAAAAACTCATCGGCGAGGTCAAGATACTGTGCGCGAATGGTGGATTCATACACGGCCGCATTCGCGGGAGGCTGTGGGGCGAGAACCGTCAATGAGCGAATTTCGCCACTATTGAAACCGGCGAGCAGTGGCACAGGCGCCTGTTCGCCTTTGTCGAAAACATCAACCAACTGGCGCAGCATTACGTGCCCGTCGATCGTGCCCCAGGGCGCATACCCTGCCGCGGGCGCGGCCAGAGTCAGCGTGTTCGCGTCCATGGCTCGCATCGCTTCGATATTCGGCGCATGCAGGGCGGCAGCGAGCTTCACACCACTTTCCTCTGCGGACGGTGAGCCGAAACTCTGTTGCTTCAGCTCAGGCGTGGAGATCATGTACGCGCTTTCGGCAATTGCCTTGGAGAAAAGACCCCGAGCGGGGGGCGCCGCCAGCAGGTACATCACGCTAAGTGCGCCCGAAGATTCGCCTGCGATGGTCACGTTGGATGGATCGCCGCCGAAGGCGCTGATGTTGCGCCGCACCCATTGCAAAGCCTCGATCTGATCGAGCAGGCCGTAGTTGCCGGATATGCCAAGAGCAGACTCTCGGCTGAGTTCGGGATGTGCGAGCCAGCCCAACACACCCAGCCGATAGTTGATGGAGACGACGAGAATGCCCTGCTCGGCAAGTCGCGCGCCGTCGTACAAACTGTCCCTGCCCGACCCCGTGGTGAGCGCGCCTCCGTGTATCCAGAAAAACACAGGCGCCTTGCGTGCTCCGGTCGGAGCCCAGATATTCAAGGTCAGGCAGTCCTCGCTCATAGGCAAGGGAGCCCAGCTGTAGATGCTCGGAGACGGGTTTTGAGGCTGGAAGCAAACGGGACCGAATTCGGTTGCTTTTCTGATGCCCGCCCACTGCGGCATGGGACTGGGCGGTCTCCAACGCGCCGCGCCGACCGGCGGCAACGCATAGGGGATGCCCTTGAAGACGCGCAATGCGCCTTCCAACCGGCCCTCTATCGAGCCGGCTGGAGCCATCACGATTGGACCATTTTTGTCATGGGATGCAGCGGACATAGTTGTCACCTGTTGTGCAAAATTCGAGGGCGCCAAAACCACACAGGCGGTCGTGACGGACCAGGTAAGCAAGCGACGAAGGTTGATCATCGGATTGTTCCTCCAACTGAACGGCTTTCGTTTTTAAGCACGCGCGCCAACGCCAGGAACAACAAGATAGCGACAACGTAGAACGACGCGAGCATGTAAAGTGCGATCTGCAACGACTGATGGGGATGGCTGGCGTGGAAAAAGTCGCTGGCCGCGCCCACGAAGGTGGGGCCAAGGCCGAGACCGATCAGATTCATGATCAGCAAAAGCAGTGCGCCTGACATGACGCGTTGGTCTGGCCGCACTTCCTCCTGCACCAGCGTCACCGCCGATGTCAGGTAGAAATAATTTAGAAACATCGTGCCGGTAAGGAAGAGCAACGCCAGGCGCCAGGAGGGTGCCCAGACAAATGCGAGATAGAGCGGCAGGGCAAGTGTTAGCGAAGCGGCGGGCACCAGACCGTAGGCCTTCTTCGAGCGCCTTGTGAAATGGTCTATCGCCCGCCCGGAGGCGAGCATGCTCCCGGTCATTCCGATGGCGACAACCAACGCATAGTAGACGGCAATCTGTTTCAACGTCATGCCCTTTTCACGCATGAGAAAGAGGACCGCGAAGTTGATCATGCCGTAGGTGACGAATTGAGTGGCGCCGCTGGCCAGTGCGGCGAGCATGAGAGAAGGCCGCGAGGTGAACATCGCTAACGTCTGCCGGAATCCCGTTTTGCCCGCGGGCGCCTGGTCCGATAGGCTATCCAGGCCGCCGCGACGGGGTTCAGGCACCAGGATGAGGATGCCGATGACTGCGAAAAGACCTAGAGAGCCGAGCAAGACAAATGCATAGCGCCAACTGAAAGCTGCAGCGATGGAAGCTCCGAAGGCAATTCCCAACGCTGAACCAATTGGCGGTCCGATGTTGTATAAGCCCAGCGCTCTGCCGCGACGGCCAGGCGGAAAATAATCGGAGATGATCGAGTAGGAGGGCGGAACGCCGCCAGCTTCGCCGAAACCGACCGCCATGTACGCGACGGCAAACTGCAAAAAGTTGGCTGCGCCGCCGCAGCACATCGTTGCCGCACTCCAGATCGCACACGCGACTGCCAGCACCTTTGATCTGCTCGTCTTGTCCGCGAGCCAACCCACCGGGATCGAGATGCAGCAGTAGAAGAGCGCAAAATAGAGACCGCCAATCCGGCCAAGCTGACCGTCCGAGAGGTGCAGACTGTCCTGGATCGGCTTGGCAAGAATGCCCGGCAACTGTCGCGACAGGAAGTTCAGCACATACACCACAATGAGCATGCCAAGCGCAATCCAGGCACGCGAACTCAATTGGGGCAAGGTTGACGCGGGCTGCGGTTTTGACAATTCACCGGCCTGCCCATGCTGCAAATTCGGCGATCCGTTCGGCGATCCATTCGTGTGCGTTGCCATACTCACCATCAGAGAACTTCAAACAGTGCTGCCGCGCCCATGCCGCCGCCCACGCACATGGTCACAACTACGTATCGGACTCCCTGTCGACGCCCTTCAATCAATGCATGCACAGTAAGGCGGCTACCCGACATGCCATAAGGATGGCCGATGGAGATGGAGCCGCCGTCGACGTTGAAACGATCATTGGGAATCCCGAGCCGGTCGCGGCAATAGACCACTTGCACCGCGAAGGCTTCGTTCAGTTCCCAGAGCCCGATGTCGTCCATTTTGAGATCAAAGCGTTTCATCAGTTTGGGGACAGCGAAAACCGGCCCTATTCCCATTTCGTCAGGCTCTGTGCCCACAACGGCCATGCCACAATAGCGGCCGAGCGGGTCAAGGCCTCGGGCAGCGGCCAGGTTTGCCTCCATTACCACGCAGGCCGAAGCGCCATCGGATAGTTGGCTCGCGTTGCCCGCGGTAATAAAGCCGCCTTGCCGCACCGGCTTCAGCGAGGCCAGGCCTTCCATGGTCGTCTCAGGCCGGTTGCCTTCGTCGCCCATCAGCACCACTTCCTGCATCGAGGTCTCGCCGGTGGTCTTGTCAGTCACCAACTTGTTCGTCCTTACAGGGATGATTTCCGCATCGAAACGGCCGGCTGCCTGAGCTTCGGCGGTTCGGCGCTGCGACTGAAACGCGTACTCGTCTTGCTGTTGGCGCGAAACGCCGTAGCGGCGAGCGACAACCTCGGCCGTGTCGATCATGGGCATGTAAATGTCCCGATGAAGCGCGAGTAGCTCCGGGTCGGAACCTAGATGGAGTTCGGCCGTCTGCACCTGCGAGATGGAATCCATGCCGCCGGCCACGACAATGTCCATTCGATCGATGACCACCTGTTTCGACGCCATGGAGATGCTCATAAGACCCGATGAGCACTGTCTGTCAACGGTCTGTCCGGCCACTGAGACCGGCAGCCCCGCGGCTAAAGCGGCGGTCCGCCCGATGGTGTGCTGAAGGCCCTGGGGCAACGCCGAACCGACGATGCAATCTTCGATCTCATCGGGCTCAACATGGGCGCGCGCGACTGCGGCGCGAATGGCGTGAGCGGCCAGGGTTGGGGCAGAGGTTGAGTTGAACGCACCCTTGTATGCGCGGCCGATGGGTGTCCGCGCTACGGAAACAATCACTGCATCACGGCTCATGGGCCGCACCACGGGAGCCTGCCCTTTTCAACTCGACCTCGCATCGCACCAAGCCACGGTCCGGCGTTGTTTCCAAATCTTTACTTTCTTGCCTGAATCGCGAACTAGAAATAATTGCCATCCACGCTGATCGCCTGACCCGAAACATTTCGTCCTGCCGGCGAACACAAGAACAGACACATCAGCGCTACGTCGTCCGCAGTCACCATGCGACGCAGGGAAATATGCTTGAAGTAGTTCTCCCGCATCGCAGTCTCTTCGATGCCTTCCAGTTCGGCGCGAGCCCTGATGACGCCGTCCATCCTTGGTCCTTCGACAATGCCGGGCAGCACAGCGTTCACCCTGATGTTGTCGGGGCCGAGTTCTTCGGCAAGCGATTTGGCAATGCCCACAATGGCCCATTTTGTGGCTACGTACGGCGTGCGCCAGGGAATGCCCATACGGCCGGCAACGGACGAAATGCAGATAATGTTCGCGGCCTTCGACTCCCGCAACATCGGTACAGCATGGTGCAGACAGCGGTACTGGCCATTCAAGTTAACTTCGATCGTGCGCATCCATTCTTGTTCTGTGATCTTATCCACTCCCGCAGTGGGGCCCGCGATGCCGGCGCAATTAACCAGGACATCGAGGCCACCAAACCTGGCGCGCTGCGTCTCGAAAAGCGCTGCGACTTGCGCCTCGTCTGCCACATCGGCGTGGGTGGCCTGGCAGGAAGGGAAGCGCTTCTGGAACGCGGCCAGGGCAGCGTCGTCGATATCGCAGATGTGGATCTCGGCGCCCGTGTCCATGAATGCGGATGCAATGGCGGCGCCAATACCGGATCCGCCTGCAGTCACCAGAACCCGCAATCCCTGCGGAGGATAGAGTCGATCTTGGAAGGTCATTCCTGACTTACCTTTCATTGAGTTTCTTTTCGCTGACGGGATATCACAGATGCCAATCAGACGAAATGCACATTCTCAGGGCCTTTCAATTGCAATATTCCCCTGACTTCTGAAGGTGTGGCAATTTCAAAGGAGAGTTCTTCAAGAATGCGGCGGATCTTGCTCACCTGTTCGGCGTTACTCTTCGCCTTGATCCCAGGGCCGAGATAGAGGTTGTCTTCCAACCCCACGCGCACATTTGTGCCCATAATGGCCCCCATGGTCAGAAGCGCCATCTGGTGGCGTCCTGCGCCCAACGTTGAAAGCTGATAGGCATCTCGTCCGAATAAGCGGTCTGCCGTGGATCGCATCACGAAGAGATTTTCCGGGTCTGGACCGAGCCCGCCGAGAATTCCGAAAATAGCTTGAATAAAAAGCGGCGGCTTGATAATGCCGCGCTCGACGAAGTAGGCGAGATTGTAAAGGTGCCCGACATCGTAGCACTCGAGTTCGAATCGGGTGCCGCTTTCTCCAAGATTGCCAAGGATGTACTCAATGTCAGCGAAGGTATTCTTGAAGACACAGTCCTTCATGCCCTCGACCTTTGGCTTCTCCCAGTCATAACGCCAGTTCCTGATCCGTTCGGCTACGGGATGAATGGAAAAGTTCATCGACCCCATGTTCAGCGAACACATCTCGGGTTTGACCTGCAGAGGATAAGCGGTTCGCTGCTCGATCCCCATATCGGAACTGCCGCCAGTCGTGATGTTGATGATCGCGTTTGTGCGTTCTGCCAGAACCGGACAAATCTTCCCAAAGTTCGCCGCATCTCCCGTCGGCCTGCCTTCCTCGGGCTCTCTCGCGTGAACATGGAGAATCGCGGCCCCAGCTTCGGCAGCCTCAACGGCACTGTCAACAATCTGGGACGGAGTGAGGGGAAGATACTCCGACATGGTTGGCGTGTGGACAGAACCGGTGATAGCGCAGGAAATGATGATTTTGCGATTGTTTTTTGCCATGTTGGGTCTCAATTGGTTCAATAACCGGACAATGATAGGAAGTGGATAACAAGACACGATAGGTTCACAGCGGACATTTTCATGTCGTATTCTGCCACCGCCCCCTTGCAAGGGGATACGCTTGGTGTTGCAGGACACACTAAGGCAGTCCAGCCCTGGGCACATCAACATGAGTCATCCAAATCGCGGCGCGGTGGTTCCGAGATGCCTCACCCTCCTCGAATGTGGGTGCGACACAGGCGAACAGGGTTCGCCCGTCGTTTGCTCCGAGCATGCACGCGAATACGCCCAGCCCATCGGTCTTGAGTTCTTCAAGGATCTCCCCGCCTTCGGCCACCCGGATCAATCGGCCATCTTTAGCATCGGCCACCCAGATGGCACCTTCCGCATCGAGACAGATTCCATCTGGGGCCACGTCTGCCTGACTTATGCACTCGGCACTTTCGTCTGATTGCGGAAGATCGCCGAAGGCTGCCCATGTCCTTCGCTTGCCCAGGACATCGGAGGCGACATCAAAAGCACTGAGTCGATTCATCATGGTTTCGGCAACAATCAATGTGCTGCCGTCCGGAGTCAGCACCATTCCATTGGGAAAACCAAGCCCTGCGGCTACGACTCTGGCACATCCGTCCGGATCGACCGAGATCAAGTTCGTAGTGGTGACTTTGGCGCCACCCATGAGATCAAACCCGAAATTGCCCACCCAGGCTCGCCCCTGGCGATCGACAACCATGTCGTTCAAATGCCAGGGAGCGAGGCTCGATAGATCGGCGTGCTCGACGAGAGAGGAATCGAGTTCACGGCGCAAGATCTTGCGGTCGCGCATGGACACAATCAGCATTCGGCCATCGGGCAAAAACCCAAGTCCCGAGGGCTGGCCCGGCACTTCAGCAATTGTCTCTACCGTGCCATCCAGGGTAACGGCCAGGACCCGCCGGGTGTAAAAGTCTGAGAAGTACAGCCTTCCATCGTGCCAGCGCGGACACTCGGTAAACGACAGGCCACTGATCAGGGTCTCGAACTTTGGCATACTCTCCCTCTGCACTGATGATCAACGGCATAATACGCCCTTCCTGCCAGTTGCCGGCACGGGAAGCGTTCGATTACCGCAGAACTCCCGGCGCTTCGGGTTTCGAGGGTAGCGGTGCACTTCGGAAGACTTGCGGTCAGGACCGATAACGCGCCGGCGTGCTGCCAGTCCATCTGTGGAACGCGTGACGAAAGTTCGCCGCCTCGCTGAATCCCACCAGCTCTGAAATGTCCTCGATACTTAATCTCGTGGAGCGGAGATACTCGCTTGCGAGGTTGCAGCGGACATCGTCGAGAATCTGAGTAAAAGAAGTACCCTCGGCGCGAAGCTTTCGATTGAGCGTTCGCACGGTTGTTGCGAGCTGCCTGGCGACATTCTCCATGCTCGGTGAGTGTCCCGGTGTAGACGCGACGATCTGATAGACCTCGCCGGCGACTCCAGTCGATGTCTTTACCTCACCGAGAATGCGATCGCAGGTTTCTCGCAGGATCTTCGAAGTAAGACCGTGCGCCAGTCGCGGCTTCGCAGAGAGAATCGATTTTGGATAGGTGAGTTCCGACATGGGCTGGTTGAATCGCACCGGGCAGCAGAGAAAGCGCTTGTAAAGCTGGGTGTGGTTTGGAGGAGAATACGAAAGCGAAGCGCGAATCGGGAGGTAAGAGTCGTCTTCGATCACGGCTCTCAGATGCGTCGCGAGTTGTGTCAGCTGTTGCTCTACGAGAAAACGCAGCAATGAGTCTGGATAGGTGACCGCGGCATTCATCGGGAAAATCCACGACACGGAATCGCCCTCTTCGCGCCACGACATGGCAAGAAGCGGAGTTGCGAGCCGGTGGTACTTAATAGCTACTTGAAAGTACTCACGAATCGTGGGACTGCACACCAGGGCGAATCCGTACATCCCATAGGCCGACAATGGAATTCGACTGCCTGTACGAAAAGGGGTCTCGGGGGTTTTCGATAGCTGGAGCGCACTGCGGCATACCGTAATGTATTGGAGAACGGAGGTGCGGGTGTCAGGATCCGAAAGACTTTCAGGCGAAAGGCCTGTCCCTGAGAGGCTCGCTTCCGGCGCAATTCCCTGTTCCGCGAGAACTTCAACAAGGGCTGCTATCTTGTAGGGCGCGTACCGTTTTTCGTTCCAAAGAGGTAGTTCCATGAAGCTCAGAGTCCTGTCCTAAAAGAACACTCTTATGTCCGAATTGAACCTGTGCAGCCCAATTGTGCATCATTAGCATTCCGTTTTGGAAGTGGTTTCTTGTGAGCCTCTTTTTTTTAGTGGTCGCGAAAGACGTTCTTGAAGGTCATTGCGGATCGAAGTCATCGGCTCGGGCTCAGTGACTGGTCGATCCCAAATCTGCGTTTGAAGAAGGAGCCCAGCAGGCCCGAGCCTGCTTTCAGCTCAGATCGGAATCTTATGTTAGAGTTCGTTATCGTAGCAGCTAGGCGCACCGCAATCGGAGGTTTTCAGGGGACTCTAAAAGACACTTCGGCGGTTGACTTGGGCGTGGTTGCAACCAAGGCGATTTTGGCCGGACTACCCGCCGAAGATATCGCGGACGTGATTGTCGGCAATGTTCTGCAGGCGGGCAACGGCATGAATCCAGCCCGTCAGATCGCTCTTAAATCAGGCCTTCCTGATCATGTGACTGCGCAGACCATCAATCGTGTTTGCGGCAGTGGTCTGCAGGCAGTCGTATCAGCCGTGCAGGGCCTCCAATGTGGAGACGGCAAGTTATATCTCGCTGGTGGTACTGAAAACATGTCGCGCGCACCCTATCTTCTGCCGCAGGCGCGTGCCGGCTACCGCTATGGCTCCGGGGAGCTGCTCGACAGCATCCTGAGCGAGGGCCTGACCGATCCCACTCTAAGCTATGCAATGGGTCTTACCGCCGAGAATCTAGCCGAACAATGCGGAATCACGCGCGAAGATCAGGATGCTTTTGCGTTCGAAAGCCAGACACGCGCTGCGAAGGCATTGAAGGATGGAGTCTTCAGTTTGGAAATTGTTCCGGTTCCCATTAAAACCAGGAAAGGCATCGTCGAGTTCACGACGGATGAACACCCGCGCCCGGATTCGAGCCTGGAACTCCTGGCCAAACTGAAACCGGCCTTCAAACCGGATGGGACGGTAACCGCAGGAAACTCGAGCGGCCTGAATGATGGCGCCGCGATGCTGGCCGTGACCACCGGGGAGTACGCCAGGAGTCATGGCCTACCGGTGTTGGCGCGCATTCTCTCCTATGGCCTGGCCGGGGTCGCCCCCGCGGTTATGGGACTCGGTCCGGTTGCGGCAGTGCCGATCGCCTTAAAGAAGGCGGGCCTGACCTTGGGACAAATCGACCTCTTCGAATTGAACGAAGCGTTTGCTGCACAATCGATCGCTGTCATCCGCAAGCTCAGTCTTGACCCGGCCAGGGTCAACGTCAGCGGTGGAGCAATCGCGCTCGGACATCCCATCGGCGCTTCTGGCGCTCGCGTGCTCGTAACGCTGGTTCACGCCCTCAGAAGGCTTGACAAGCGATATGGCGTTGCGAGCCTTTGCATTGGGGGAGGCATGGGAATCGCAATTGTGATCTCGGCTGAATGAAAAATGTAATGGTTGTGGAATTACGGGGGCAGGAACGTGAATAAGGTAATCAACTCTCCGGATGCTGCGGTTGCGGATCTGCGAGACGGCATGACGGTCATGCTCGGCGGATTCGGGCTCTGCGGAATTCCAGAGAATCTGATAGCCGCGCTGATCCGTAAAGGCCTCAAAGGGCTTCACACCATCAGCAATAACATGGGCGTGGATGGATTCGGGATGGGCCTGATGCTCGAGGCTGGAATGATCGCTTCGCATATCGGAAGCTATGTAGGCGAAAACCGTTTGCTCGAGAAACTTGTCATCGCCGGCCAGTTGGACCTGACTCTGATCCCGCAGGGCACGCTCGCCGAGCGGATTCGCGCCGGCGGTGCTGGGATTCCGGCTTTCTATGTGCCTGCCGGCGTCGGCACCGTTGTCGCCGAAGGCAAGGAAGTCCGGGAATTCGACGGAAAGCCTTACCTGATGGAACGTGGTTTGCATGCTGACGTCTCGCTTGTCAAAGCCTGGAAAGCGGACTGTCATGGCAATCTTGTCTACCGGAAAACAGCGCGCAATTTCAATCCCGCAATGGCCACGGCTGCGGATCTGACGATTGCCGAGGTTGAAGAGCTCGTTGAGCCGGGCCAGTTGGATCCGGATGAAATTGCGACGCCAGGCATTTACGTAGATAGAGTTGTCGTGGGACCCGAATTTAAAAAACCGATCGAGTATCGCTTTATTAAGGAGTACGAGCAACGATGACAGAAAACGACACCGTATCGCCGGAATCTCCATTCACCCTGACTGGCAAAACCGCCATTGTGACCGGAGGTGGACGCGGAATTGGCAGAGCCATTGTGCACAGGCTGGTGTCTGCGGGCGCCAATGTGTTCGTTTGCGATTTGGATCAAAAGGCACTGCAGGAGACCCAGGCGTCCGCCCGCAATTCCGAACGTGTCGCACTCATCTGCGGCGACTTGATGGAGCCCGCTTTCCCGCAGCAAATCGTCGATGCCGCGCTCAAAGCCTTCGGCTCGATCGACATTATCGTCAACTGCGCAGGCTTCAGTTGGGACGGCGTCATCCAGAAAACGTCTGACGAGCAGTTCCTCGCGATGTTAAGCATCCACGTTATGGCGCCCTTCCGTTTACTGCGCGCAGCGTCTGACTATCTTCGCGCAACCGCCAAACGCGAAACCGCAGCCGGCCGGCGCGTTATGCGCAAGGTCGTCAATATCACCTCCATTTCCGGAACAGAAGGCAATCCAGGCCAGGCAGGCTACTCCGCGGGCAAGGCCGGCGTTATCGGACTCACAAAAACACTGGCTAAGGAATGGGGCCGCTACAACATCAATGTGAACGCGGTTGGCTTCGGCCTGATCCAAACCCGCATGACACAACCGCTCACGCCTGAGGCAAAAATCAACATGGCGGGCAAAGAGATTCCCATTGGCGTCCAGCCTGCCATGCTCGACTCCATCGCCGAAGCATGTCCGCTGGGGCGCATCGGAACTCCCGAAGAGGCCGCCGGCGCTGTGCTCTTCTTCTGTTCTCCTTTATCGGACTACGTTACCGGCGAAGTGCTGATCTGCAGCGGTGGATATCATTTTTGATGCGACAACCCTGCCGCACACAGGTTTCTGTCGCGAACTGAATATTGGGGAGAGGTATCAAGGTGAACGGTAAAGAGCTTATCGCACGGCGCATCGCCCGGGAACTGAAGGACGGCTTCTATGTCAATCTTGGCATCGGTCTGCCCACCACGATCGCGGCCTACGTACCACCGGGAATCGAGGTCATTCTGCAATCAGAGAATGGCCTGCTGGGGATTGGCCCACCTCCCCTTCCTGCCGAGGAAGATCCCGACCTTGTCAATGCCGGTAAACAACCGGTGACCATCCTTCCCGGCTCCAGCTTCTTCGCGAGCGATCAGTCTTTTGCAATGATCCGCGGCGGGCACATGAACATGAGCATCCTGGGCGCCATGCAGGTCTCCTGCCGGGGAGACCTTGCCAACTGGACGATTCCCGGAAAGATGGTCAAGGGGATGGGCGGCGCGATGGATCTAGTCGCAAGCGCAGCTCGCGTTATCGTCGCGATGGAACATAATGCCAAAGACGGAGCCTTTAAGATTGTCGAGCAGTGCTCTTTGCCTCTTACCGGGAAGCAGGTGGTTCATGACATCGTTACCGAACTGGGTTGGTTCCACGTCTCATCCGAAGGACTCGTCATGCACGAAATCGCTGAAGGCGTGACGAAAGATGATGTAGAACATCGCACGGGATGCCGGGTGCACTTTTCCGCGGATCTCCGTCCGATGCTTCCGTCCTAATCCATCCGTGCCGCAGTCAGCCTGTGGCCTTTGTCGATGGTTCAAGTGCTTCTATGTTCCGGCTTCCGCCGCCACGCGAACCACCAGCTTGCCGAAGTTCTTGCCTTGCAGCAGACCCATAAACGCCTCAGGAGCGTTCTCGAATCCGCTCACAATATCCTCGCGATATTTGATCTTCCCTGCCTCAAACCATTCCGTCATCTGCTTCCGGAACTCCCCAAAGTGCGATCCATAATCATCGAAGATGATGAATCCCTGCACCCGCATGCGCTTCTTCAACACGGCCGTCATCACCTGCGAGGTTCGGCACTTGCTCTCAGCCGCCGGGTCGCCGTTGTAGGTGGCAATCAGCCCGCACACGGGAATGCGCGCACGCGCATTCAGCAACGGAAACACGGCATCAAAAACCACCCCACCAACATTCTCGTAGTACACATCAATGCCTTTCGGGCACGCCGCCGCCAACTCTTCATGCAGTTTTGGACCGCGATGATCAAGGCAGGCATCGAATCCAAGCTCCTCCACCGCGTAGCGGCACTTTTCCGCTCCGCCTGCAATCCCCACCACGCGGCATTCCTTCAGCTTCGCAATCTGTCCCACAACTGAACCCACAGCACCTGTCGCCGCAGCAACTACAACCGTCTCGCCTGGCTTCGGCTGTCCAATGTCCAACAGCCCCATATAAGCCGTGAATCCCGGCATGCCCAGCACGCCCAGCGCATACGAAGGCTTCGCCGGGTGCGCTCCAAGATTCAATATGCCTCTACCGTCTGAAATCGCGTACTCCTGCCAGCCGTTCTGGCTCAGGACCCAGTCGCCAACAGCAAATCCCGGCACGTTTGAAATCTCCACCTGGCTCACAGTCGCGCCTACCATTAATTCCCCAACACCCACGGGCGGCGCGTAGGAAGGCGCGTCACTCATTCGACCACGCATATACGGGTCAAGAGACAAATACACCGTCCGCAAAAGCATCTTCCCCTCATCCGGGGATCGGAGTGTCTCCGTCTCCATGCGAAAGTCTGAAGCCACAGGGGCTCCCACGGGCCGCGAAGCCAGGACGATTCTCCGGTTTGTTATTTCTTTCATGTGCTATCCCCCTCTTCTACTCTTCCGCAGGCTGAACCATTGGATGCCACAAGGAGGGTACCACTGCACCGTGCTTTGGTACCGAACCACTGGCCGAGGCTCGGGGCCCCCTTCATACACCTGCACTGGCGCACTTGCCGTGAGAGCCAAACGGAACTGGCCATTTGCCTACCGTTCGATTTCGATCGAGGCTTGGCGTCGATCGGCGTCGTCTGCGCCGTTCCCAGGGGCCGGATCAGATTTCCATTTGGTCTCGATGGTGTCGGCGGGAACGCCGAGATCGACAAGCGCTCCGGCAACCAGCCTCGCGCGTTCTTCTGCGATCGTTCGCGACTCCACCATTGTGTGCCCATTGGTAAGCAGCGTGCTGGCAGCATGGCCAATGACGGTGACGCGCCGAGCGTGACTGGCGATTGCATAGACGGCCGCCTGCTCGACAATCACTTCACTGTATCCCTCGGGCAAAAACGCGCGATTGAAGCTGAAGAAAACTGAATACCGGCGGTCCTCATAGGGCGGCACAGGCACTGGCATTGCCTCCCCCGGAATGTATGGAGACAAGGGTGCGTCGCCGGGATGAGGAAAGTAGCCATAGTTGTTATTGGGTGGCGGCGGTGCGAAGCCCGAAGCTGGCAGAATAGTTTCGCAGGATTTGTCGATCGTCGGTAAGACTGAGACGTGGACGGGATTGAGAACAATTCCGCCGCACACGTCAGGCGCCTCGGAGACTTGTCCTTCGACAAGTACACGAAAGCCCAATTGGGGACGGTAGCCTGTACCGGGATCAATGAAGTACATCTTGCCGTCGTTGCGTGCGAGCCAGCATTGACGGGTGGTGTTGCGATAGACCGGGCACGCGACGAAACTGACGTGCCGGGGCCGCGTCTGGTTTGCAGACGCCTGCGCAACGAGGGCTGCGCCGTATGTGGCAAGAACGGTCATCGCTGCGACTTTGACAAACTTCATAGCACGCTCAAAAAGTTCACAAGGTCCTGGATGTTCTGTTCGGTGTAGTGCATTTTGAAACGGCGGTTGTAGTAAATGACTACGTCCCTCAGCGTCTTGGCCGAACCATTTGAAAAGTAGGGTGCGCGGGCGGCGAGACTGCGTAGTTGCTGCATGTTGATGGAGCCGATATCAACGCATTTGCCGGTGATCAAGGCTCTTCCGGGATCATGGGTGTAGACGACCCTGCCCAGATACGGATGGGGTGTGAATCCAGGCGAACAGGTCAGCTTGAAGAGCGGAAGGTCTGGAAGCGGGTCTGCTGTGGGAAGGTTTTGCGTGCCCAGATCCATGAACCCCGGTGAGGAATCCATGCCCATGTGCTGGAGGTTGTGGCAGTTGGCGCAAGGTTGCTTATAAGGATTGCCGAGGCCGATGGAGTTGTAGTTGGAAACATCGCGAATCAGGATGTCGCGTTCATTGAAGAGTTCATAACCGCGCGCTACCGAATCACGAAACGCCTTCTGCTGCGGTGTCTCGCTGGCTTCATCTGGGCGCGAGGCAGGGAAATTCCCGGGAGGCGTATTCCGGTCCCAGGTGGGATGTCCAAGGGCTTCGGAAGTCTTCCATCCAGCGAACTCCGGGAAGTCGCCAATGTGCGATCCGAGAGTTGCTGGTTTACCGGCTTCAAGGCCTTCCGGTCCGCCGGATGCGCCACCGGACCGCAGGCTTCCGCCCAAAGTGTCTTCCGCCTGAGCAGCGAAGAGTTGAATTTCAAAATCCGCCAGTTGCTTCAGAACATTCTTGTCCGGCGCGGTCGCGGCTTGCTCGTGATTGAGAATTGCGTCGGCTGCCTGCGCCTGGAGTGTAGAAAGCCGGTTGTCTGCCATCAGATTGTCGGCAATGCGCAGACCTGTCTCCGGGTCGCGTTTCAGAACCACTCCGTTTTTTGGGGACCACGCGCCGAAGGGCGTAGTCACATATTTGAGATTCGCGACAGGCCGTGGACGACGAAAGATCGAGATCATTGGATGAGCGCTTTGCAATCCGTAGATTGTGTCGGCGTTGCAGCCGGTCGGGTCGCGCACAAGTTCGATTGTGAATTCCGGCTTGATCGACGAACCGTCCGGTGCGCGCGGCGGCCAAGGAAGGGAGATGCGAAACAATCCGCGATTGAGCAGAAGAGAGTGCGAGGCGCGACGGCTCTGAGGAAGGCTGGGGCAATTCGATCCATCGATGGCGGAAAAAACCGGGTCCTTTCCGGCAGTCTCATTCCAGCGTTCGCGAATCGTCCGGGTAGACAGGCCCATGCCGTCCTTGGGTTGATGGCAAGAGATACAGGCGCGGCCATTCTGTCCAAGCGGAACGAAGAAAGGGTGACCCCTGGTTTCGATGGGGCCGTGGGCATTCAGTATCTCTACCGCGCCGCTGGGGTCGGGGTAGCTCGCCTTTGCCGGCAACGTTCCTCCCTGATTCACTGACCAGTAGCGGGATTCAGCACCGTAAGGTTTTTCCGATGCGGATGAAGGCGTTGCAGCATTCGTATTGTTCCGAGTTGGCAACTGCCCAGGCCCCCGATCGGCGGCTCCAGGATTGTTCAAGGATTGCTGCGCACTCGGATCCGAACTTGAAGCAGGCTGAGTCGCGGATTCGCAGGCCGCTGTGGCCGACAGCAGCGCCAATGTGAATCCCAGAGTTTGCCGATGAAAGCCATTTCGCATAAGTCGGTTGCTCGGTGTTCAAATTTACGAAATCGCCATAGCATCAGCCAAGTGGAGAATTCGGCCTGGCGATTACCGAATGATAAGAAGCGCGAACTGGCGTAACTCCGCTAGTTTGCATAAGTATGCGCGGGAGCACCTCGATCAAGTCCCCTCGGCGAAAAACATCATCCTACCTATTTGTATTCAGCTTGTCTACAAGACATCTACTACACGCCGACAGCTAGGAGAGGCGCCAAAACGTCCGCGTGGCATTTATTGCCAAATGAGCTTGACTGCCTGGGTCGTGCGAATTCGGCAAGTGACTTTAGAAAGACCGATGCCCTTCCCGAAGAGACAGGACAGATCGGGTGGGACCCAAGGCGCCGAGGGCCACCGGAATCTGCCAAGCGCTCAACCAGGGGCACGGACAGGTGAGAGGCGCTCCATACTGCGATCACTCGGAATTGATTCCAGGAACGTTCTTGATGCCGAGTGCGAAACGCGACTCTACGTCACTCGAAGGCGCAATTGAATGCAAGACAGTTGGCGGTCACCAAGAACAGAGTTTCAGTTCCAAATGCAGTGAAATGCGGTGAAGTTTGTTTCTGGGGGAGTCTCTAAGTTATTGATTTATTGG
>CAWKEG010000007.1:0-202446 GCA_963848515.1 uncultured Acidobacteriaceae bacterium | reverse complement strand
GCGGCACGCGCGCTGGCATGTGGATTGGGCGCTGGCTCGGTGCGGACCAGTACATCCATTGCCGCAAGCTGGCCTGCAGGGTCGAGTTCATAGCTCAGCTCGCGCGAAGCAGTCCATATGAAGAGATTCGTGGATACTCCTTCCCGGAGCGGCTTCACAAAGACTTTGTCGTCATGGCGCTCGACCTGGAAGCTGTCGGGATCGGCTATGGCGAGCGTGGTCACGGACTCGCCAAATTCGAGAACCGTGAGATGGTTCAGCGAGGTTTCAATATGGCGGATCTGGCTTTGGCTGGTGGTCTGCGCGCCCGCAGCGGCAACCGCAAGAGCAAGGGAAATCGTCGTGAGCGTTTTCATAGCGGCCTCCGTGCGCCGGTTAAACCGGCAAGGTGTAGTGAATGGAAGTTTCATACGTTGAAGGAGTAGCGAACCACAACGGCCCCGAGTCATGCGGAGCCGCTCGCGAGGGCGGCGACGAAGCGTTGACAGGGGAACGTACAGGCCGGGTATTGAGCCGCGAAATATATGCCCTGCCGCGCAAGCGGCAGGTACTCCGGGATGCCGACGCCGTGGAGGTCTGCGGAAGGCAACACTGGGCGCAGCGCCATCGCAAGGTGCGCCTTGATCCCGCGCGGTCAGAGACCCCGTGCATGCACGGAAACACCTTGTTCGGGAACCGGGAGATCCCGCGTCCGTCTGCGGAAGAGAGAACTGCAGACCGCATCGGGAAGTCGAAGGACACACGCCGATGATGAACGGAAGCGGGAAGTCGGACAGCTCCAAAGTACCTGCGAAGTCGCCGAACAAGGCCGAGGGACCGGCTGCGGAGGCGATGGAGGGAAGGGGGCTGGCCAAGGGGAACTCGCCCGAGCGCAACGCGCTCCGGACTCAGAGCCGGGAAGGTGCGCTCAGCGCGCTTGAGCGAGTACGTCAGGCAGCAAAGAACGATAAGAAACAGCGGTTCACCGCGCTCCTGCACCACATCTATGACGTGGATCGGCTGCGAACGGCGTACCTGGAAGTAAAGCGGGGCGCTGCCGCGGGCGTAGACGGCCAGACGTGGGAGCAGTACGGAGAGGCCCTTGAGGAAAACCTCCACGATCTCTCCCAACGGCTCAAGCGAGGAGCGTACCGGGCAAGACCTGTGCGCAGAGTGTACATCCCGAAGGTGGGTAAACCGGGCGAGCTTCGCCCGCTCGGTGTTCCCACACTGGAAGACAAGATCGTCCAGCGTGCCACCGTCGAAGTGTTGAACGCGATCTACGAACAGGACTTTCTGGGGTTCTCGTATGGATTTCGGCCGGGTCGCAGCCCGCATCTGGCGCTGGATGCGCTCGCTGTCGGAATCGGAACGAAGAAGGTGGGCTGGGTGCTCGATGCCGACATCCGGCGGTTTTACGACACTCTCGACCACGGATGGCTGGTGAAGTTTATCGAGCATCGCGTAGCCGACCGGCGCGTCGTGCGCTTGATCCAGAAATGGCTCAAGGCCGGTGTGCTGGAAGAGGGCAAGCGAATACAAAGTGAGGTGGGAACCGTTCAGGGCGGTAGCATCAGTCCGCTGCTGTCGAACATCTACCTGCACTATGTACTCGACCTCTGGGTCCAGCAATGGAGACAGAAGCAGGCGCGCGGAGAAGTGATTTTCGTCCGTTTTGCCGATGACTTCGTTGCCGGATTCCAGCATCGACATGAAGCGGAACGGTTCTTGGCGGAGCTGCGCGAGCGATTCGCGAAGTTCGGGCTGGAACTGCACGCCGACAAAACGCGCATCGTCGAGTTTGGCCGCTATGCGGAGCAGAATCGGCGAAAGCGTGGCGGCGGGAAACCGGAAACGTTCAATTTCCTGGGCTTCACGCATAGCTGCGGGAAGACCCGGAAGGGGCATTTCACGGTGCTGCGACAGACGATGCGGCAGAGGTGGCAGGCGAAGCTGCGGGCGTTGAAAGACGAACTGCGGCAGCGTTTGCATACGCCTATACCGGAACAGGGAGCGTACCTGCGCTCGGTCCTGCTGGGTCATTTCCGCTATTACGGGGTGCCCATGAACGGACCTGCGCTGTGCTCTTTCCGCAGGGCGGTGGGATACCTGTGGCGAACGGTCCTGTGCCGTCGCAGTCAGGGCAACCATCTGCCGTGGCGCCGCATGCAGCGTTACATTGCGCGGTGGTTTCCGTCGGCTTTGGTCTGTCATCCTTATCCTCTGGTGCGTCTCGGCGTCCTCACCCAAGGTGGGAGCCGGATGCGGTAATTCCGCTCGTCCGGATCTGTCCGGGGGGCGCTCAGTGATGAGTGTCCCTACCGGGACTGGGGCGCAACGATCGTCCAAAAAACGGAAAGGAGAAGCCGAGCCAGAGGCTCAGACTTCTCCTTCGCCGGCTAGGAGTGCCCCAGGGGAATGGGAGCACTCGTGTTTTCGAAGAGCAGATTGCGCTTCCCCTTGTACTGAAAGAGAAAGACCCTCTTTTCGCATTCCGGGCCTTCGGGATTGGCGATTCGTTCGACGAGGAATGCTCGCCGCTCATCGTCAAACCAGGCATAGCCGTTGACGGTCTTCGGCATTCGAACCCGAACCCGCTGGCCGCCAGTCACCTCCGCAAAGGCATCGACCACCTCCTGCGGAAACGACTGGAAGAGGACCGCGCCGGAACCTGTGCCGCCAGTGACGACAGCATTCATCGCCTGCGCCCACGCCCGCCGGTTCTCCTGCTTGCCTTGCGCCCAGTAGTGAATGAACAGATGCAGGGAGCTGAATTGATCCCTTGCATCCTGCTCGTGTTCCCAGAGAGCCGCCTGCGCCTTGTTTCGCGCAAGCACCGCAGACCTTCTCTGTTCCTTGTCTTCACTCTTGCGCACGGCTTCCCATTGCGCCTGAGTGTCCTTCAATTGCTGCTTGACCTCTTCCTCGCGCTGGACAATCCGGCTGGCAATATCGCCGTAGATCGAATTGACCAACTGGCATTCCTCGAACATCTCCCGAGTTACGTGCTCTCCCGAGAAGAGTCCGCGGAAGTCTTCGATCCCCATCTTCTCTTCGAAGCCGTTGCCGGTTTCGTCGGGAAGAAAGCCGAGTTCCTTGCGCAGGAGGTTATAGAGCCTTCCAACCTTGTCCGTATCCGCGATTTCAAGATGGGCCGGCAGGTCCGACACTCTGCGCTCCCGCTTGTGGCGGAGCCAGGGCGCCGGCGCTACCTCCTTCCTGATCTCACTGACAACGGACTCATCGATCTCGACCCTGTGTTTGAGGGAATCGAGTGCGTTCTGCAGTTGCTCGACGAGCTTGTAGGCCAAGTCCGGCCGTCCCGCCGCAAGGCATGAAGTCTTCAGATCGGTGATCGAACCGATCCGATTTCCCCGCGCCTTCATGGCAACCGGGCACGCATTCCACCAGGGAGACTTGGCTTTCTGATGCTTCGTCTTTTCCTGCCGGAACTTTTGCCCGTATGCGATCCTTCCCGCAACGAACTTCGGGAACTGATCGGATGGCATCACGCAGATGGTGTCGAAGTCGAAGTCGCCGCCGTTCTTGCTTGCAGTCTTCGAATGGAGGATGTAAGTTCCCTCCATCCGGAGTTGCCGTTCAAGAATGGTTGCGACCAGCGTTTCATCGAGGTCGGCTGTTCCCAGCGCCTGTTTGAGCGCCGGAACAAGCTCTTCGTTGGTGAGATGACGGATGGGCAGAAGATCCTCCTGCATCCGAATCGGGTACCGGATGCAAAGGCCCTTCTCAGCCGTCAACGATGTGATCGAGCTGTCTTCGGGTATCCAGTCGGACGCCGAGAGAATCTTTCCTCGATGTTCGATCAGGACACCGTCATCGGCTAGAGCGAACGATGGCAGCTTCAGATCCGCGCTCGTGCAGGCACGAAACGCCCAGCGGGCGAGCTTGCGGTTCAATTGGTTGAAGACGTAGGGAATCTTGATTGCATTTCCGCTACGGTCCGCCAACAGAACCGCCTCCGCCGGGTCACATCCTTCTGAAGCCTGATCGTCCTCTCGCTCCAGTGAGTCGGGATCGAAGTTGACGCCATCGTCGATCGTTGTAACCTCGGACTTGCCGATTACTTCGAACAGCGCCTGGTAGTCGCCCTCGTCCCATGCCTTCCGCATCGTCTTGATTCGTTGGAGCGCCCACAGTTTCAATTCAAACTGCAGCGCCTCTTCCGAAGCATGTTCGATCAAGGTGTAGCTTGACCCAAACTCCGATTGACGGGAGATCTGTTTGATCCCGAGAATCGCCGGACCCGTGAACATGCGGCCCGATGTGCCCAATTGGGGAAGAAATCGAACTCCTCCCTTCAAGGCCGGTTTGCAGGCGCTCTCGGGCAGAATGACGTCGACCGCGAGCCTGTCAGCCACGCGATCGCTCATCGCCTTCAATGCGCCCTTTGCCTGCTTCGGTTCGCGCGCGTCGAATGCCAGCCTGAACTGGCAAAAGCGATTTGTGCCGATCTTCAGCTTCCGGTAGAGGGATTCACGCACCCAGCCTCGGCAATCGTTGGTGCCAAGGACATGATCCTTGACCACAGCGATGCGTAGATCGGGCTCCTCGACCATCAGCTTGCAGTCGGAGACGAGGATCGCAAAGTACACGATCGCCGCCTCGGGCCAATGCTGAAAGCGCTCAGCAATCTGGCCGGCGTGCGCATGATCGACGAAGTAGAACTTTCCATCCTTCGCCGAACCGCTGGCGCCGACCAGTTTGTATTCGACCCCGCCGTAGTTGAGGCTCGCCATGCGGTTTTCCACCACAGACTGCTCATACGGCGTCAACTCATACGGCACACTGACTCGCGCGACTCGGATGCCGGGATAGAGTTGCCCGAGGAGCTTTCCCTCAAGCGTGTCCTTCCGGCCGAGCTTGGTTGGCTTGCGGGTCACTTCACCGGACGCATCAATCCGCAGCTCAAGAATGAGCCGTTGATCGAGTGCCGCGTTTTGTGTCCTGTTCGCTGTCATGTTCTCCTCACTTGTCTGGCGCTTCAAGACGAAGTGACAAGAGATTGGCTGACGCCGGTTTCTTGTCTCTCGCCTGGCCGCCCGGGTTAGGGGTGGGGTGTTAGCCGAACCAGGTTTTGAGAGTGCAAACCGGGTCAGCGGAATTCCTCATCGCACTAGCGATAAGGCGTCAAAGGAGGCGACATGAGCCGTGTTTCAGGTTTGTCCCCTCTTTGAATCCGTGCTGACCGCTGCTACTTATGTCGGCGCCCTACTTGCGAATGGGCCGCTTTACCAATGTCGGAGATCCTTCCTGCATCTCCGCCTCCGCCTTGTAGGCAAGGAGGGTGTAGATCACGCCGTTCTTCGACTGAAATGCCTTGATCAGAGCCTCGCCTTCGCTTGGCACCTCCACTCCGAGTTCGGGCTTCTCGACCGACGATCCCTCCTTGGCAAGGAAGTATCGGACGACTTCTTCCGTCTGCTGGCGCGACCTTCGGCCGGGCTTCGGCCCAGCAATCTGTTGAGCCGGCGGCTGCATTTCGGCAACCTTCGCGAGTGCGGCTTCCATCATTGACCTCCCTTGTTTTGAGCGGCGTCACTGTCCAGAGTGGCATCCGGCGCGTTCAGGATGCGGTCACGGCGCTCGCCATCGATCGGGCGTTCGCTGTAATCCGCAATCCAGAGCCCATCCGGGTTCACATCGGAACGCTTGTCGGCAATGAGACGCACTCGATACTCGTTCACGAAGTGATCGGTTGTCTCGTTTCCATTCGAGAGATGGTGAACGTCCTTCACGCCGTAGACCAAGTACGTGAGCGGCTCGCCGGAAACCGCATCGATCTCACGCAGATGAAAGACAGACTGCACCTGGCCATCGTCGATCTTGCCGCGCGTGTCATCGTCCCCCATGGCCTTCAGCGTGTAGGCGCGCAGGTTGCGCGTCATCATATTCAGGCTGCCCGCCCAGTGGTCGTCCACGTCGGTCGGCGAGTAGTTGAGGTAACTGGTGAGGAAGCGCTTCACGAACGCCTCATCCAGGAACTCATCGGTCCCGCCGGTGGCGAGATCAGACACAGCGCCCTTTGCAGGCTTGCCCAGCACAGAGGCGTCGCCGTTGGGACCGATACGAATCACTGTTGGCGGCTGCATACGCACAAAGATGGCGAACCCAATGGCCACGAGCGCAATCGGAATGGTCAGAAAGGCAAGAAGCCAGGCGCGGTTCGCGTTTGCCCGGAGCGCTCCATCCATTTCGTAATACTTCGGTCTCGCTATCGCCGCTTCGTCTGCTTGAACGGTGCTGGTATTCATGTGTCCTCCTAATCCTCATTTTTTGCTGCGCCTGCCAGGCTGCGAGCAGCAATCCGGGCGGCGTGATACGCGCTCCATGTGCCCAGGTTGTAGCGATGCACGCTCGGTCCTCTTCTTGCCGACGCCGATGATCTGGAGCCTGCGTTGGGTCTGGCGGTTGCAACGCTGGACTGGCTTTGCGGAACGCCGGAGCCTTCGGCTGGAACGGCGAGCGCCCCGCCGCTCTCCTCACTGGAGTTGTCGGTGCCCATCACGTCACTGATCGAGCTGCGAATCTGGTCGGCATGGCCCTCTAGGGTCGGAGAGCCATGCTGGAACCCACCGTCTTGGAGCCCAGTCCCGCTGCTTCCTGAATTGGCTGCAATCGCCGGCTGTTGCGGTGGCGCCGGTTGGTTCCCGCCTGCCGAAGCGGTGAGCGCTCGTGCAGACCCCGCCGATGCTGCGCCGGAGGAGGTTCCCGCTGCGGCTCCGCCCGATGAACCAGCTCCTGCCGCCGCCACGCCTGCCATGGCGCCCTCAATGCCGGCTGCGCCCGCGGTCAGAGCGGTAACTGCAGTGCCCACCATCGCTGCCGCGGTGCTGCCCACGTCCCCGCTGACAATACGCTTGGCAATGAAAGGAATCACAGCGATCGCGAGCGAGTAGACGATGCTTACGATCCCGATCAAGAACGAACCTTCGAGGTTCCCCAGACCGCCGAGAAAATCATTCTGGTTGAGCATCTGGCCAACCTGGCCCATTTGCACCGCTGTGATCAACGCGCCAAAGCCGCCATACAGGATCGGCCACGCATTCCAGATGAAGATGTTTTCGATGTAGGACTTGGCAAGACGGTTTGCGCCGCCAAGCGGCATTAGGGCGATCACGATCGGCCCGAAGATATACAGGACACTTCCGTAGAACATGTAGAAGAAACCGAAGATCACGACGACAATCGGGTAGAGGATATATGCAACAAGGATCAACAGACCATCAATGAGCCCTGCAATGGAACCCGTGATTAGGCCCCACATCTGCTGAAATCCGGCCTGGTTATATTGCGTTTGGAGATCGTTCGCCCAGTTCTGGAGGACGTTCCCTCCGGATGCGTTACTCACCCAATTACCAGCATTCACGAAACCCTGGTTGATCGTTGAAAACACCGTCCCGTAGTTCATCACCACAACAGCAGTGACCACGTACTTGATAAGACCTGTGCCGAGTCCGCGAACGTCTCCACCATGCATCGCCGATTGGTAGACCTGCCACAGGAAGCCTACGACCAAAACGACATACGCCACGTTCTGCATCCCGGAGGTAATGCCGGTCGAGTCGATGCCCGACAGAGCCTGTGTCAGGAAGCGCTCGAACAGGTTCAGCTGAGTCCCTTGAAAGAACGCGAGCATCGCCACGGGATGTAAGCTCAAGTGCAGCATGCCTGTCACCTGTTGGTCAGCGACCCTTTGATTAAGCCGTTGTTGTTTGTGTTGTCTGTCGTCGCGAGTTTTGAGATCTTGCTCTGGTTGGCAAGATCGATCCCACGAGTCCGCATCAGCTCCGCCAAAGCTGCTTGCGTATAGGCATTCGCTCGCACAACCCACACGTCGGCTTCTGCTTCGAGAATCGGAGCGCTGCCGGGAGCGGCCTGCGAGATCTGCTGGCCCATCTGGTTGGCTTCGTTCAGCTCCGCATCCGCAAGGGCGTCGATCTCAATCGCCCGCTTCATTGCGTCCTGAGCCTGCGCGTCCGTCATGTCGGTCATCGTTCTCATCTGCGGGGATGCTGCGTTCTGCGGCATGACGACGCCATACACGTTCTGAAACTGGCCGGAGACAGTCGGCACGTTGGCCGCGTTGCGCGAGAGCAGGAGGGATTCGAGATTCTGCGACTGCGGCAGAGTGGCGCTCGACACGTTGACGTGGAACAGGCTGCTGATCTGATTGAATTGCCCTTCGAACTGCATTACCGACGTCTTCGCCTGGTTGATCGCGGCGAGCGGGTACATCACTTCCTGCTCATACTTCGCCACGCTCTGCTCGTACTGGTTGATGGTCTTGAGCGGCGCGGCGATGTAGGTGGTCATCAACGACTGCATCTTGTTCAGCGCTGCGAGTATCGCTGCAATGTCTACGCCGAATTGCCCGTTCGCGCGTGTCGGGAGAATCGCCAGCACGCCAAGCCCAACCACCGCTGCTTTCAGCAGCGTCGGGCGATACCACGGACGCGCCTCGCGCTGAGCCTCTTCATACCCGTTCACGGGTTTGGCAGGCTCGTTCATTTGGAGAGGCTTGCGCCGCCAGAAGAATGACCTGCGCTGTTTGTTGGGGTTCTTCGTCGGATCCGTCATGGGAATCTCCTTATCGCGCTGTCAGCGCTCCGGTGATCAGGCTGTTGATCCCGCCTGTAGCCGCTGTCCGGCGCTTGACGAGAACGTTGTCGTGAGCAATACGGCCGGCCTCCTGACGCAACTCCGCCGCAAGCATCTTTTGCATGAATGCCTGGCAGCGCAGGTTGGCGACCTGAGCCTGGGCCGTAAGGAAGGGATTGGAGCCGGGCGTGCTGACCGCGACCTGGTTCTCCATCTGCTCGGCGGTCTGGAGAATTGCGTCGCCCCCCTGGTCGGCGATGAGGGTTGTCTTGAGGTTCTCCTGGCCCAGAGCGTCGTCGACATCCATCATGACGCGGTCCTGCGGCGAAGCTGCATTGACCTGCGGGATCGCCCCATAGTTTGTCGTGAAGCTGGCCTGCAAGGCAGGGATTTGCGCTGACAGCCGGCTGTGCAGAATGCTTTCGAATTGTTGCGGACCGGGCGTGACCGCGCTCGTAAAGGACGTATTGAATATCTGGTTCATCTGGCCGCGAAAACTGTTGATCGAGTTCGCGACAAAGCCGCGGGCCTGATTGATAGCTGCAAGTGGCGCGACCGTGGTCTGATAGAGCTTCTGCATCTGCTGGGCAACCTGGTTGATTTGCGCTGAGTGAGCCGCCGATGTCGCTCTGAATGGAGCTGAAGATCGAGTCAAAGATGCTGAGGAACTGTCCGTCAGCCAACTTCGGCAGAGCAAAGCATGTTTCGATCAAGAGAACGCCGATGAGCAGTCTCCGTTTCCAGCGAGCATCGGGCCCTCGGTTTGCGACTGCATTCTCCGTCGGCGTCAAAGGCAACTCCGTTCAAGAGGAATTCCGTCTCGGGTTGGGTTTTGTCGCTCATTGGCTCATTGCCTCCTGCATCTCGCCTGAGAGTTCAACCGGCAGCGGCGCCAGTTCCGCCAGACCGCGCGGATATTGTGCGGCAAGCTCCTCGTAAGCCTGGATCAGCGGCAACTGCCGGTGCTGGCGCAGCCACCACTTGCGAAACTATCGCTCCCGCGCATAGGTGGTCGTGATCCAGTAGTCCACGGCGCTCGGAACGATCCGGATCGCGTGCGTCGATTCCGCCTTCTCCCCAATCGCAATCAGGAACTCGGCGCTGTGACCCTTCTTCGGGTGGGCGAAGGTCTTGATCTGATTGAGAGCCGTTTCGTTCAGGTGAACGTGCTCCCGGAGCGCTGTCATATCGCCGGGCTGTTTGCCGATGATCTTCGTGGTCGCGTTCTTGACGATGCCGGCGCCATGCTCATTGGGCCTGTCCGGCGTACCCACGAAATCCTCCGGCGTCTGGCTGATTCCCCAGACGCTGGCGTTGCGTTTGCGCGCGGTGCGAAACAGCTGCACGACAACGCTTGCGAGAATCGGGGATTCAAGAAGCGCCCAGCACTCGTCGAGCAGAACGATGCTCGGCTGGCCGGTCATGCCAGAGGCACGATAGGTGGCCGTATGCGCGATGAGCAGGCTCATGGCCCGCTCCAGGCGGGGATCGTCCTTCAGCTTCTCGACGTTGAAGTAGAGCCAGGGGTTGTTCAACTGGACTGTCGTCGGCCGATCGAACAAGCGGGCATACGGCCCTTCATCGACCCAGGCGCGCAGCTTGGTCGAGGCCATCTGAGCCATCGCATTGATCTTCTGATTGCGATCGCGGTCCTGCCAGTGTGCCAGTTCGGCGGCCAGATCCCCGAAGAGCGGAATCGGGTTCGAGGTCTTCGCGCTGCAACGTTTATAAGTGGAAGCGATTGCTTCGAGCAGTACGCTGTCGAGAAGGTCTATATCGAGATCGGGCGGCGTGTTCTCTCCCAGCATGTGCCGGGTCAGATTCTTCAGAAACGAGATCTGATCGTTCGAAGGCTTGGTCTCTCCTCGGGGCAGATCCCAGGGGTTGATCGTTTGGTCGCTATCGAGCGACATCTCGATCATCTCCCCGCCCATCAACTCGACCAGCGGCTGATAGGAGTCGCCCCGTTCGAGGATCGAGATGAGAGGATTTGCGCGGGCAGCCATCAGCAGCATCTGTTGCGCGGCGAGCGTCTTGCCGCCGCCGCTCTTGGCCATCAAGAGGCCATTCGCGTCGGAAAGGTCGGGGTCGAACATCGAGAACGGGATCAACTGGCGGAAGGGCGTCTCGAACAGAATGAGCGGGCTCCTGCGGGTGCCAGTCCACGGCATCTCGACCGGAACGAGATCGGCAACATTCGACGTAAGCATGTCCTGGTCCCGCTTGTCCGCCTCCGCCATACCCGGCAATGTGCCGAGAAAGATTCGCCGCTTGGCGATCGTCTCCGCCACGGCCTTCGCGCCGTTCATATGCGTGAAGGCGTTCAGCACCTCTTGCGTCCGGTTGGCGAGTTCGCGCTCGGACCGTTCGAGATCGCGAAGGGTGACCGCCGGTTGCGAGGTCCGCACCACGACCGAAAGGCTCAGTTTGGCCGTTTTGAGAGACGAAGAGATGATGTCGCGCTGCACCTGGATCAGCTGCGCCTGCGCCACTTCTGCTTCGGGATTGGATTTGAAGTTCCCGTTCGCATCCTTCTGCGCGGCGGTCATCTTCTGGAGGCGCTTCTTATAGCTCTTGAGCACCTTTACCTGATCGGGGACCACGACTTGTCCGCTGATGACGACCGGGAAACCAAGCGTTGAGAAGTTCTCGAGCATCCCCGGAAAGGTCGCGTCCGGAAGTTCCTTGAGGCTCACAACCGAGTAGAGAAACCCATCGATATTCAGGTAGGTCTCGGTCTCATTGAGGATGCTCGCCTCGGTCGCCTGCTCCCGTGCGCTGCGGTACTCGATCATCTCCTCTCCGGGCACATACTGCCGCCGATCGCGCCGCGATCGGGTGCTGCGCGTGCTTCAATTCCTCGAAGAGTTCCTGGGTGACAAGTCTCCGGGGCCCGAGGCTGGCCGCTTCCATCGACCCCTCGATGCCCCGGAGGATGGACTCGAACTCCGCCAGATAGGTCTCATGCTCCTTGCGTGTCCGCTGGATGGCCTTCTTCTGGCTCAGAGTGAATCCACCAAGACTGCGGTTCTGTTGTGCTGAGTGATAGAGCTTCGCGTGAAGGCGAGGATCCCAAATGAAGTACACATGCAACCGGTTCTCGAAATAAAAGCCACTGCTCTCTTTCTGCCGCCACATCCTGAGCCGATGGGTATCGAGCGCCATCACTTCCGACTGCCCGGTGCGCTGTTCGTGGATGTAGCTGTCGAGCAAGATCGCCGAGATGCTCGGATATCTCGTAGCGAAACTGAATGCGCATACTGACGTCGGGCACGCTGCGGAACAGCGCTTCGAGCATCGACTTGGTCTGGTTGCGGTCGCTGTCGGTGGCAAAGTAGGCGAGAACGCCTCTGAGCTCATAGCCCGCAACAAATGCGCCGCTGGTGCGAACCATGATGTTGTCGCCAATCGGAAGGTCCCGGAGAGGCAGCAACTCGCACACGGCGGGCGCCTTCAACTTCCGTTCGTGTTCCGCATTCGTCATCGGCATGGCTGAAGCCTCCGCGCTGATTTTCGACTGTCGAGTTGCAAACCCTCTCTCGCGACCCTGACCAGGGGAGCGATGCGCTCATGGAATCGAGCTGCGAAGAGGACACTCGCAAATATCGCTCGCGCCGCCTCGATGTCGAGATCGAGAGCGAACGGACCCGTCTGGTTTCGTCTTGATCGAGGCCTGCATGTGACTACTCCTCCTCGTCGACCACGTAAGCCTGCGTCAGTTCCGAATCTCGCTCAAGTGCGCACCAGGCCTTCGGAGCGAAGAACGAGCGGACCAGGTCGGTGAGATAGCCGCGCGGCCTGCCGTACTTGAACAGGATCAAAAACGGTACCGCCAACGCCGGCACGATGAACTCCATAAAGACGTTGAGCGGGGTCAGAAGAAACCATGGGGCAGAACCGGAATTCGGTCAAATTCCGGGACCGAACTTGGCCGGCGTTCCGATGCAGTCTTCCGCATGGAGGCCGCTGGTTTAGAGAATCGGAAGCGCAGTCTGATCCCCACTTGGCAGGGAAAGAACATCGCGAGCAATACAATCTGCCTTCGCAGGCTGGTGGACGGGCATCGGCCTACGGCATCGATTCAAGCGTTGAAGCGGGATTCGGGACGAGATGCTAGCCAATGAGGGAAGGGGAGAGTAGCAGGAACACGGCCAGGATGGCCTTATGATCGGGTGCCAGTCGAGGACGGCAACAAAATTGGCTGCCTTGGAGCGTGCCACAGATTGTTATGGCGCGATTGTCCATTCACACTCGTCAGGAGTTGAATTCACCCAGTGGCGACCGCTCAAGAAAGTTACTTCAGCAACTCTCAATCTTGTTCGTCCCGGCTCACTCAACCCGACATCGATTTCGGCCTTTTTCCATTTTCCCGGCGGCGCTGTCGATGTAATAGGTGACTTATTCGAGTTGTCCACCATGCTTTGGCCCATCGCGCCATGTTCTCTATAGGACGTTGCGGCATCGAAGACCACTTCCTTGATCTCTTCGTTGGTGACATTCATGTACTGGAGATAGAGGGCCACACCTTTAATTTTGTAGGGAGAAAATCCGGAACTTGCCGCCTTCCAATTGGTGTGACGGATCTGCACTGGGCAGCCAGTGCTTGACTGAGCGCCGCACGGATGCGGGGAAAGCATCAGTGCGGCGGCCAGGATGGGCATGGAGAGTTGTATCCGGGATACCCTCATACCGTTCGCTCCTCCAACTGCTTGGACGAATTGCTCCTCAGTTCGTTTGCGACGCGATCACGCGCGACTGCGGAGCCGGTACGGTCTTGTATCCGGCCGGGACCGTGAAGAGGCTACTGTCCGGTGGGGTTGATGTTGAAATGTTCTCGTACTGAGAAGTTGTGGTGCCGCCGAGTGGATCGCTGATGACTGTGAGCAGCGGGAGCCGGAGATCGGAGGATCTCCACACCTGAATCGTTTTGGTAATGGGAGCAGTGTTTCCAAGTGCTGAATTGGCTGGTATGGTTGTCGATTGCTGAATGCCGTGAACACTGTAGCCGGCAATCACCTTGACTCCGAGATCGGTCTTCGCAGAAATGTTCGACCCGCCCAGGCTGCTCCCGGAATCTGAGTTGAGATTGAGCCGCGACTGGCTTCCTCCCGTTCGCCGCCGCCAGCGGAGCGCTTGCACCTGCGCAACCTTCCCGACTGTGTCGAGCACAGTGACCGTTTGTGCACCGTTGTCGACGATGACCACTCGGTTTGGTTCTTCGACCCGCGTGCTGCCATCCGCGCGCCGATAGAATTTCATCTTTCTTTCCTGGCGCAGTGTGTTGCCGTCAGGAAGTGTGCGCACGCTGACAACATCGATATCGGCGCTCAGCGGAACTGTCTGAAGCGATCGGGGTTTGACCGATCAACGGTGCGATTCCCAGGCCGGTCATCGCAGCGAAAGTGAGTGTGAACCGTTTCATCACATGCATAGTCATCTCCTTGTCGATGGGTTGTGCTGCTTGAATGTGGTGAAAGCTCAGGTAGGACGTGGATGGGCCGCGGCCACCTCAGTAAGCCACATCGGCCACGATGAGAAGTTCGACGGTCCCGTTTCCTTCGAACAAATCTCCGTTTGATGCATCGACTCCGGTGACAACATAAGCGCCCAGGGAAAGCCACGGGTATTGGTAGAAATCGATGTTGCCGTCGGGATCGACGACGTCGATGAATGACCGGTCGCCATCGTCGTAGAACACTTGCGGCCATGCGTAAAACTGGGTTTCAAGGCCTTCGTAGGTGAAGGTTCCTACGGTGATCGAGCCCTCATATTCCTCAAGTGGATCTTCGAAGAACAAACGATCCGCTTGTTTGAATGCAACTCGGAGGCAAAGTAATTGCCGTGATCCTGGACTGGACCTGTTGTCGAACACCCGTCGTACCACACGTCGCCGGAGTCGTCGATCGTCCAGTAATCCGTGGATTCGATGAGTACATCCGGGACGTTGCCGCCCGCAAAGTCCGCGTCGTTGCCAAGGGCATATCCAACGACACAGTTTGTGCCGCTCGAAGGCGGTGGGGTGCAGTCCAGGCATGGCCGAGGATCTGCACACCGGTACAACGCGCATGCTTTGCCCGGTTTGCAAACAGGGTTGGTGCATTGCGAGATGACAGTCTGCGCTTGCGCTTCATGCTGAAAGGCGGAAAGGCAGAGAACGGCCGCGCTCATCATGCAGCACCTCTTGAGGAGTTGGCGCAGTCGGGTTGATTGTGATGCTGCGAGTACAGTCGAGCCTTTCCAGAAGGCCAATGCGATTCTCATGTTTCCTCTCCTGGACGCGGCTGCTCGGGGCCTCCGTGTCGAGGCGGAGAATCGGCTGGAACCGAAACTCGGTCAATTGACCTGACAGAGGTTCAGAATGGAATTCCACTCTATCTCCATTCGTATGTGCGACTTTTGCGGTTAGGCGAGATGCCGGCCGCTTCCCAGCCCGTCTGGGATTGTGGCCCAATTTGAACCAATCGGGCTAAAATCTCAATCGGAGGGACCGGTGTCGCAAGCTGTCGCCAGGTCAGGGACAACGGAATGGCATCCGTATCGCAGCTGAATCCGTATCAATGCGACCAGTGCGGAACCACGAACATCGTGGCTGCGCCCGTCCTCTATCAACAGGGAACTCGCGCCTATTCTGGCACGTTCAGTTCGGGGACGAGCCAATCCTACTCTGCTCAAGCCGCTGCACCGCCTAGCCCTCGCGGATACGGGCGACCTCTCTTGCTTTGGGGAATACCCATATGCTTTATCTTCTTTTGGGGCTTCGTCGGTTTCGGTCGGCATTCTCGATCGTCCCTAAGTCCGACACTGGCATTGGGCAGACACGGTCGCAATTCTGTCTGCTTCTTGAGGTGTTGTCTTGCGTTGGCGGGATGCTTCTGAGTTTTCGTCGGATAGCCCGTTATAACCGCGAGGTCTATCCTCGCCTCCATTGGAACTGGGAGCATACATATATCTGCAGGCGTTGTGGGAAGCTTCGTTTGATCCCTTCATAGGCGCTGTCAGGCACAGATTGCTGAAGGCGGAATGATCCCATGCGGAAGTCGCCGGCTGGAGAGCTGGGTCTATTACCCACATCTCACGATTTTGTCCCAACTCCACACTGAGGCATCGGGGTCGATCTTTGCTCATTTCCAAATTGAGCAATCGGGATCGATGATGCCTCAACCGCACAGTGGGTCATCCGGACCGATCTTTCCTCAAATCGCGAATTGGGTCAACGGGAGCCAACTTTGCTCAACCGCACAGTGGGTCATCCGGACCGATCTTTGACTCAACTTCCAGAATTGAGCAATCGGGAACGATTTTGCCTCAACCGCACACTGGGTCAATTGGACCGATCTTTACCCAAGCGCGGCCTCTGCAAAGTGGGTCATTTGGGCCGATCTTTACCCAAGCGCGGCCTGCCTGAATAGACACGACACTGATCGGGCAGCGGGAGAGTCTCCAAAGCATGGGAAGCTCAGCAGGCGCGGGAAGAAGAGACACAACGGTTTTGTGGTGGATGGTACAGGGCTTGCTGCCGCCAATCTCTCATAAGCTGACCGCAAACGGAATTCGTTCACAGCACACAGAAAGCCCTGGCACGCGGGCCAGGGCGAAGAGAGGAAGTGTTTGTTTTGCGGGCAATCTACTGGGCTGTGGCGACTACCTTGTGAAGTTCGGCAGGGCTTTGTTCATGCTTGGTGAACACGACGTAGATCTTGGTGTCGGCGGGCACGGAAACGACTACGCGACTGTTGGCATTGAGGCTCATGACTTCGGAATCGCCAGCCGTACCGATGTTCTCGGCCAGCCGCTCCCGCAGCATATCGCTCTCGGAAAAGGCAGCGCTCGAATTGTTGCCCGCCACTTCGGCAAGAACCGAACCAATCCCCGAAGCGGCGCGAACCAGAAAGTTCTTGCCTGTGTTCTTCCCGTAGACGTTCCCTTTGATCGGCCCGAGATCGAGCCCGGTTCCAATTGCATCGATCTTCTCCCGCGCGCCATCGAGCAGTTCGATCTCGTCGAACTTCACGCCTACGAGTCCGCTTCGATCGGCCTGCTGGAGTTGACCATACACGCGTGCGCCGGCCGGAACGATAATTCTGTCGCCGATGGCATAGGTGTATTCGACTACCGCTACCACGGGGGCCTGCACAGCACTCGATATCTGGGTCTCAAGCTTGGCTTGAATGCGGGTACCCGGCTTCAGTTCCAATATTGCCACACCATCGTCATCGGAATTGACCTTCGGCGCCACCCCGGCCTGGTTCTGTGTCACACTTCGCACGAAAATGATGGACGGCTCCTTCAGGCCATTTTGCTGTACCTGCGAGGTCTGCTCAGCAGGAGGTCCGCCGTATGGCGCTGGATCTTCCCATTTCTGCTGCGTATCCGCAAAGGACGGTACGCTGCCCAGCGAAGTCGCCGCGGAAGGCTTAGCCGCCACTGGCTTGAAATGAGCCTGGTCGTTCAGGGAGCGTGTCCGCCGAATATCACCTGGCCCAAGCTGACCGTTGCTGTTGTCGGGCGCCGGCGTACGCACGGTGTCCATCACCGGCGTCACGCTGCCCTTGGGCGGTTTCATCAACTCCTGATTGGCCTGCTGAGACGGCTGCCTTGCCTGCGTTGGCTTCTTCGGGGATTTGCCGACTAAAGCCGTGAACACAAAGAACAGAACCGCAACGGCCAGTCCGCCGCCGAGAAGGACGAGTTTGCTCTTGCTGATCCCTTCCACTCCCTTTGTGTCAGCTCGTGTCGCAAAGGTTGTCGCAGGTTCATGTCTTCCATTCAGGACGGTTGATTCACGAGCTTGAGTCGGCTCATGCGAGGATACCGGCTCAGTGGATTCCTCGACTGTGGTGGGCATGCTTCCGTTCCTGCTGGTGTCATTGACGCTCATAGCCTCTGTACTCCTTTCTATTTGCCGTCGCCGGAGATGGGTGGGGTGAACGGCAGACGAATCAAGATGGGACGATCCACCTGGTCCGCCTGCGCGATCTGCAGAAACAACTTCTCCGTCGACTCCTTGAAGTTGGGTCGGTCGAAGACAACCACGCCATCAGCTCGACCTCCAGGCTCAAGCCGTGTTGCGCTCAACCGGTAGTCGCGGATCTCCAGCTGATCCGAGATGATGCCTTTGCCTTCCTTCTTTTTCTTCTTTGAGGCCGTGCGTCCCGTGATCTGGATCTGCGGCGGAACGATCTCTACAGGCTGATCCGAACTGTTCAGGACGGAGTAAGCGATCACGGTCTCGTTGCTCCATTGCCGCATGTCGCAGATCGATGTCTCGATCTGCTTGTCCTCCCATTTCGTCCATTTGGGGGCATTCACTTTCTGCTGCTGCCTGAACTCCTCGTCGAGATTGGAAAGCGGCGATAACTCTGGGCCGGTGTCCCTGCCACTGGATCTCATGCGCTGGGACCTTGCCAGCTGCGGCTGGCATTGCTGGGGCTCCGGAGTCCGACGAGATCAGAAAGCTCCGCGCGGATCGGTACTCGATCAGGAAGTCCACCGGCTGCGATTGATTCGGAATGCCAGTGCCATCGCTGACCAACTCCAGCGTCACGTGCTGGCCCGATTTCGTCGCGATCAGGAGGTTCGACTGAGCAGCCTGTTTGGTGATGGGCTTGACATAGACGTACTCCGGCTCTCCCTCGTTATGCTCGGCCTTGAACTCACCCGGACTGCCCAGAATGACGGATGTCACCTCCTCCGGCATACGGATTGTCGACTCAAACTCCGGCCGCAGATGCAGGACCGTGATCTCTCTCGGGTTGATCGTGATGGTGGCGACACGCGCTCCAACCGTTGCGTCCGTCGCGCTGAGGCGCAGTGGAATCAGGAGTGCGATGGGGATGAACCAGCGAAGCTTCATGGCGTTGACCTCCTCGGCGGCCTCACGGCCGCATATTTGCGAATCATGAACTGCCGCCGGACCGCCAGCACGTAGGCCACAACGTCCGGGTTGTGATAGTTCAATTGCTCCCGGGCGATCCCATGGTCGCCCGCGTAGTAGGCCGCGACGACCAGGCGCAGATCCCCGTGGAACTCCCACATCAATGCCGTCACGTAGCGCGTGCCCGCGGCAATGTTCTGTTCTACGTCGAAGGGTTTGAAGGCGCCGTAACGACGCGCTGTCGCCGGCATGAGCTGCATCAATCCCATCGCTCCCTTGCTCGACAGTGCTCGCGGATTCCACCGCGATTCCACATCGATCAGCGCGGCGACCAACTCGGGTGAGACGCGGTAGTGCCCCGCATATTGCCGCACAAACTGCGCCGCCGGCGCGGGATCGACTTGGGCCGGTGCGACTCGGGGGAGCAGCAGCAACAGCAGGAGAAGGCATCGCTTCATGAAGGTGGCCCTCCAGGGAGTGCCAGGCTCCGCGCAAATCGCGCGCCGTCGTCAAGCAGGCTCTTGAATCCTTCGCGGAGCAACAGATGACGCCGGTCCTTCTCCGTTTTTGCCAGGAACGGCAGCAGCACGTCGCGGTGCTCCTCGGTTACGTGGTCGGTTCCGAGCAGTTGAAGTGCGTTGGCAAAGTCGATCATCTCCGAGACCGAGGGCGGCTTTTCGAGAGAATAGTTGCGGAACGAGAGCGCAATCCCCGCCATCTCCCGGTGAAACGTCTCATCGGCCTTTGGAGTGCGGCTGGCGATGATCTCCGCCTCGCGCTCCGGCGTCGGGTGCTCGACACGCACGTAGAGGCTGCGCCTCCGGATGGGGTCGCCCAGCCTGCGCTCCTCATTGCTGGTGAGCACGACGAAGGGAATGCTCTTTGCGCTGACGGTGCCAAACTCGGGAATCGAAAGCGTCCATGCGGAAAGTATTTCCAACAGCATTGCTTCGAACCCTTCGTCTACCTTGTCCAACTCGTCAATGAGCAGCACGCATGGCCGGTCGCATTCGAGCGCGCGCATCAGAGGACCGGGCCGAAAGAAGTCCCGCCCTTTGAGGTTCGCCTGCACTGTCTGCCAGTTCTCGTGCTGGCCCTTTGAGAACTCCATGTAGAGCCGCTGTAGACCCTCATCGAAGCGCCCGATGGCCTTGTCCTCCGTCACGCCGCGGTAGCACTGCAGTCGCTCAACATGCGTATCCGCAGCGGCGGCGACAGAAAGCGCTAATTGAGTTTTGCCCGAGCCGGCGGGGCCTTCGAGCAGCAACGGCTTCTGGAGTTTCGCGGCCAGGAAGACAACCTGGGTCATCACGGGGTCGATGAAGTAGCCCGTGGCGGCGAGCTTGCTGGAGAGGTCTTTGAGGGAATCAAACATCTGCCACTCCACGCGCTTTGGTTGAGATCGCCATTCGGCCTCCTCGAACGCGGAGACAGAATGAAGCGGTCTCGAAACTCGGTCAAATCGAGTTCCGATTCCCCTCGGCGAAGAGACCGGCGGAGCGGGCAGGAGTCGGCGTCAATTTGACCGAGAATCGAATTCGACCCAAGATTTCCACACTCGCCGGGCCGAATCGGCCCGGACACCACAGGTTTGGAGGAAATGAGGTTATGGGATCTGTGCTTGCACTGACGAATTTCGAGACGGACGATGCCCTTTTGACCGCCGAGGATGTCGCCCAAAGGCTAAGGGTCAGCAAGGACTGGGTTTGGGACCACTCCTCGCGAAGATTGCCGTATCTACCGGTCATTCGTATGAGCGATGGCGCCTTGCGCTACCGGGCGAGCGGAATCGCAGAGTTCCTGAAGGAGCGCGAACGGGCTACCAATTTACGTCGGAAACGGCGGTAAAATAAGGTTGGCCCGCTTATTCCCCCACACAGAATTTGAGGAATAAATGGGAAGTTCATACCAAAGAGGATGGGTCCGGCTCCGCGGAAAGAAGTGGTACGGCTATTTCCGGAGAACGGAGCTTGACCCTGCAACCGGCCAACCAAAACCAGCCGTCGCTCAAGTCATTCTGGGACTGAAGACTGAAATGTCGAAGTCCCAGGCCAGGGAAAAGCTGGAGTGCGAAATTAGCCGGCTGGGAAAACAACCTACTGGCGACAAATCCATGATCAATGGAGCTGTCACCTTTGGGTGGTTCGTGAACCACCGGTACCTGCCACTGAAGGAGGCGGACTGGAGGGAAGAGACTGCCAAGGTGAAGAAGCACATCATCAAGGCAGATCTCGTCGATGAGTTCCGTGACATCCGATTGGAAAACATCGACAAATTCACCCTGCAGACCCACCTCAACAAGCTGGCCAGGTCTCGTTCGAGGGATAGAGTTTTGCAGATTCGGTCCTACGTGAAGGCCATCTTTGCCGAGGCGGTCGATCAGGATTTCCTCGCGAAAGATCCTGCGCGTTCCCTAAAGACCCCCTCTAATCTGCGGGAAAGCGACAAAACGACTCTGACGTGGGATCAATTGAGGTCTGCCCTGGCGAAGCTGGGTCTTCGGGATCGGATTCTGCTCAAACTCGATATGACGAACGCCCTTCGTCCCAGTGAGTTGTTCGGGCTGAAGTGGAAGTGCTTCGATGCGAACGCACCGGGCATCTCTATTCAGGAGACGACCTACAAGGGGAAGATTCGTTCCTTTGGGAAGACACGGGGAAGCCTCACGACAGTTCCAATCGCCGGGGAATTGGCAGCGGAATTGGCGGAGTGGCGGGACCAAAGCAAGGATCCATCTCCGGAAGCCTTTATCTTTCCAGGCCGCTTTGGGGGCTTCATGGATTCGAGCAACTTCCGTCACCGTGTGTTGCACAAACTGGCCGAGGAACTGGAACTGCCGAAGCTGACGTTCCAAGTGATCCGGCGCACGATTGCGACTCTGGCCCAAAAGAAGGGCACGGTGAAAGACGTTCAGGGGATGATGCGACACTCCCGAACGGCTACCACGACCGATGTCTATATGCAGGAACTCCCGGAAGGCGTGCGGGCGACTGTCAACTCGATTCACTTGGAGTTGATGGGGACTGGCACAAGCGGGCCGCAATCCGCAGCATCCGGAACACGTTCCTCTATTCCAGCGAGGCAACATCCGAACCAGAGTGATCGAGTGAACATGACAGGAAGAACGCGGGATCGGGAACCCGCTACAGGGAAGGGAGGAAAAGCAACTTCGGAGCCCTCTCAAAAGAAGGTTTTGAAATTTGCTGCCAAATTGCTGCCAAACGGGGAGAGTGGGGATTTGCTAAATGCTTGAAAAGATTTGGTGGACCTGATCGGGATCGAACCGATGACCTCTTCCATGCCATGGAAGCGCGCTCCCAGCTGCGCCACAGGCCCACATAAGGAGGGAGACAACTTCCCTATTGTCTCTGCTTCCACTCGATTCGTCAAACACAGCCGCCACCCGGCTTTTCATCCTCCCATCAATGACCGCGTGATACAGGTCACATGCCCCCTCGCGCCATTCCTGAATAATAAGGTTGGTTGAGGTCACTGCGGTTACCCCTTCTTTTCTGCCATCTTCTGTCGCCTCAGCCTCGATCGTGCCGGAGTCATACCTTCATGTACAGGATTGTCGAAGCCAGGACCGTCGGCCTCAATATCAAGCAATTCGTCATCGAAGCTCCGCGCATCGCCCGCAAGCAGCAGCCAGGCCAGTTCCTCATTCTCCGCTTGCATGAAAAAGGCGAGCGCATTCCCCTCACCATCAAGTCCTCCGATCCCGCCGCCGGCACCGTCACCATCGTCGTCCAGGCCGTCGGCAAAACCACTTCCCTTCTCAACTGTCTTGAAACCGGCGACTCCATCCTCGACATCGTTGGCCCCCTCGGTCATCCCTCCGAAACTCAGCACTACGGAACCGTCGTCATCCTCGCCGGCAGCGTAGGCACCGCCATGGCCCTGCCCACCGCCAACGCCCTCAAGCAAGCCGGCAACCACGTCATCTTCATCGAAGGCGCGCGCAGCCGCCAGATGGTCGTCTTTGAAGACGAGGCGCGCCAGGCCAGCAATGAAACCTATGTCATGACCGACGACGGCAGTTACGGCGAACAAGGCTTGGTCACCATGAAGCTCAACGGCCTCATCGACGCCGGCCGCAAAATCGACTTCGTCCTCGCCGTCGGCCCCGTCCCCATGATGCGCGCCGTCGCCCGCATCACCGAGCCGCTCGGCATCAAGACCATGGTCAGCCTCAACTCCATCATGGTCGATGGCACCGGCATGTGCGGCGGATGCCGCGTCCTGCTCGGCGACAAAAGCAAGTTCGCCTGCGTCGACGGTCCCGAGTTCGACGCATCCCTTGTCAACTTCGAGGTCCTCATGCAGCGCAACGCCATGTATCGCGAAAAGGAGTGCCAGTCCCTCAAAGACTTTGAAGCCCACAAGGACGAGGAACTCGTGCAAATTCGTGCCGGATTGGCTGCCGAGGAGAAGCATTATGTCTGAGAGCAACACGCTTCCCCCTCAAGAGCGCGCCGTTCTTCCCTTGAAAGAACGCATGAAGATCCTCCGCGCCAAAATGCCAGAGCTCGATCCGCAAATCCGAAGCCGCAATTTTGAAGAAGTGAATCTCGGCCTGCCTCAAGCCGCTGCACTCACTGAGGCCTCGCGCTGCATCGAGTGCGCCAAGCCCGGCTGCGTTGTTCAATGCCCGGTCGGCGTCAAAATCAAGGAAGTCGTCGCGCTTATCCACGCCGGCGACTACCTCGCCGCTGCCGCCAAAATGCGCGAAGACAACGCGCTCCCCGCCATCACTGGCCGCGTCTGCCCGCAGGAAAACCAATGCGAAGGTGGATGCGTCCTCGGCAAAAAAGGCGCGCCCGTCGCCATCGGCAACCTCGAGCGCTTCATCGCCGACTTCGAACGCCTGAGCGGTCAGCTCGGCCTTCCCGCCATCGCTCCCTCCACCGGAAAAAGCGTTGCCATCGTCGGCAGCGGCCCCGCCGGCCTCTCCGCCGCCGGAGACCTCGTCCAGAAAGGCCATCGCGTCCGCGTCTTCGAGGCCCTCCACGAGCTCGGCGGTGTCCTCGTCTATGGCATCCCCGAGTTTCGTCTTCCCAAGTCCATCGTCAAAGGCGAAGTCGATAACCTCCGCCGCATGGGCGTCGAGTTTGAAACCAATGTCGTCGTTGGCAAAAGCGTAACCATCGACGAGCTCATGCGCGACGAGCACTTCGACGCGGTCTTCGTCGCCACAGGCGCCGGCCTCCCTGTCTTTCTCAACGTTCCCGGCGAGCACTTCAACGGCGTCTACTCCGCCAACGAGTTCCTCACCCGCGTCAACCTCATGCGCGCCTACGCCGATGTCGACCAGCCCGTTTACGATTGCCGCGATCGCGACGTCATCGTCGTCGGCGGCGGCAACACCGCCATGGACGCTGTCCGCACCGCTCGCCGCCTCGGCGCACGTTCTGCCACGCTTGTCTATCGCCGCTCCCAGGCCGAAATGCCCGCGCGCCTCGAAGAGGTCCACCATGCACTCGAAGAAGGCATCGAGTTCCGCATGTTGACCAACCCCATAGAATTCATCGGCGACGAAAAAGGCTGGCTCACCGGCGCACGCTGCGTACAAATGGAACTCGGCGAGCCCGACGCCGACGGCCGTCGCCGTCCCGTCCCCATCCCCGGCTCAGAGTTCATTCTCCCCGCCCACGTGGCCATCATCGGCGTCGGCACCACTGCCAATCCACTCATCCAGAGCACCACGCCCGACCTCCAGACCAACAAGCGCAACTATATCGTCGCCGACCCCGAAACCATGCGCACCTCCAAGCCCGGCGTCTTCGCCGGCGGCGACATCGTCACCGGCGGTGCAACCGTCATCCTCGCCATGGGCGCCGGCCGCAAAGCTGCTGCCTCCATCCACAACTTCCTCACCAGCGGAACCTGGTAACCCGCCCGGCTTACCGTACTTTCACTTCCTCCCATCCCCTCGTCACCCAAAGTGCCGTTATTCATTTCGCTTTTCGCACGAAACTCGTGCACACACTATTCGTATGAAAAACGTAACGATGAGCGCCGACGAAGATATGATCGAGAGAGCTCGCCTGATCGCCCGGAGCCAGCGAAGATCGCTCAACGACGCTTTCCGCGAATGGCTCACGCAATTTGCTCAGAGCGCCGGAGACGCTCAGGGTTTCGATGCGTATATGGGCCGCATGCACCACGTCAATGCAGACCGCCGCTTCGGCAGAGTCGAAATGAATGAGCGATAAACTCTTTCTGGATACAAACATCTTCGTCTCTTCCTTCGACCAAAGCGCCCCACAAAGCAAAGAAAGCCATGCAAATCATCCGCAAGGCGCTCACCACGCCGGCGGGCATCGTCAGCTATCGGGTCGTTCAGGAATTTTTTGATGCGACCCTCAGGCGGTTTGCACAGCCCATGAATCCGCCGGAGGCCGAGCAGCATTTCCGCACGGTCTTTCACCCTCTGCTCGGTGTCCATTCGTCTCAGGTCTTGCACGCCGAGGCGCTGCATCTCCACGCCCAACGCGGGCTTTCCTGATACGACTCGCTGATCGTGTCCAGTGCCCTCCAGGCGCGGTGCGATCGCCTCTACACTGAGGACCTCCAGCACGGCCAGCGCTTCAGGAGCCTCCAGATCACAAACCCATTCCTCTGATCTCCCGGAGCGCCCGCTTCCACTGGTCCCCATTCCCTGCCGGGCCCCCAACGAGCGGTCTTTACTCTTTCGGTTGGCTGTTCTCTGACCACTGCCCACTGTCCACTGCCTACTGCCCACTGTTTCTATCACTCCGCCTTCATCAGCGTGGCAATCAACAGGTCTTTGTTTCGGCTGGCGATTTCGTCTGCATTGCTTAAAATGCGCAACCAGACCAAGACAGCGACCGCGGCCAGGACCAGGAACGCCGGCACGGCCACCCACGCCATGCCGCCGAGCGAGCAGAGTGCAAAGACCGCTGCGCCCACGCCCAGCGAGCCGGCCTGAAACAGCAAGCTCAATAGGGCGCTGGCCTGCGATCCGCGCTGGCGCGCAATGCGTCCGGGATTGACGCGATAGGGCATGGTGAGCGAAAGCACGTCTCCCACCGCAAGATTCACCGGCAGCACAAACAAAACCCACGCCACCGTAATCGCCACCATAAGCCCACCTGGCTCGCCGAGCCGGACAGAGGCCAACAAGCCTGCAATCAACATGGCCCCGGCAAAGACCGCGGAGTGGAAGAGATTCTTCGCCAGCAGCACGGTGCGCATGGGTGTGGGAGAAAGAAAGTAGAGCTGAATTCCAGCTCCTTCCGTTCCCATGCTGTTTGAAAATAACTGGCTGAAGCCGATCTGCGCAAAAAAGATGCAGAGTGGAAATGCAAACAGAGGCGCACCGGCTTGGGAGGGTCCGCCGCGAAGGAAGGTTCCTGAGATGACCAGAACCATCAGCAGCGGCGCGCCGATCGCGTAGAGCAGCGGAAGAGTGCGCGGAAGAGTCCAAATCTCCTTCTCGATAATCGCGGAAATGGGAGAGGCGATCGCGGAACCGGAGAACTCGATATGGCCTTCGCGCACGGCGGCTTGCTGGCGAACAAGAACCGCCTTGCCCTGGCTTGTCGCCGCCTTTTTAGGAGCGGGGGCAGCGCTAAGATTCTCGCCTCTATATTCGGCGCGTAGGCGCAGCCCGAGCGCGCTGCCGGCGCCGAGTACGAAAAGCCCGAGGCCCCCCAGCGTCCCCAGCGCAGGCGCGGCTCGCTGTTCGGCGGCCTCGCGCAGCGCCACAGCGGCCAGACCCGGCGGCAACCAGGCTTGCACCTGGACGGCGGTCCGCACCCACGGTTCGGCCATCAACTGCTTGATCTCCTGTTGCGGGCCGGAACGGCTTCCCTGGGGGCGATGACCGTGCTGCCAGACGGCTGGATTCAAGAGTTGCATGCTCAGAACGAGCAGCATGAAAAGCGCGCCTAGAATCTCCCTGGTCTTGCGCTGCGCCAGCCAGCGGTCAATCCACGCAAAAACCGCGCGAACCAGCAGTAGACTGAAGACCGCAAACACAGACAGAACCAGCGCCGCCCACAAATATAAATCCGGCCGCGCGATAACGATTCCCAACCAAACGCCCATACAAAGGAGCGAACCCAAAAAAGTAGAAGGCTCCATCAGTCCGGAGAGCAGATACAACAGATAGTACGACCCGAACCGAACGGGAAAGCGCAGCAGGGTTCCCAGGTCGGACTGCTCCTGAAAAGAGGCTATGGCGATAGGAAACATCATCCATAGAAGGCTCACCACCCAGAACAGGATTGGCAAATACTGCCACGACGCGCTGGATGCCAACGCGTACGCCGCGGCATAAAGACCGATGCCGAAACCCAGTCCAAAGACGGAGTAGAACATCCACGCAATCCCAGTGGCGCCCAGGTCGCGGATGCCGTGAATGGAGCGAAGGCCATTGATAAACATCCGCCAACGCATCTCAGCCATGGCCGCGCACTGCGTACGAGCTTGGCGGCCGAGCATTCCTCCGCCTGTCCCGTTTGCGTCAACACTTGTTACGCCAGCCATGAAAGCTCCTGCGTCGACTCCTTGTGACCATCCGCTCCCAGGATTGCCAGAAAAATCTCTTCCAAGGTGGACCGTTGCCCCTGCTCGACCCCGGGCAGCGCGCTGGCCACGCCCGTCCTCAACTCATCAATCGATCCGACGGCTACCATGCGCCCTCTCGAGATGATGGCGACGTGGCTGCATAGGCGCTCCACGATCTCAAGCACGTGCGTGGTCAGGAAAATAGTTGCGCCGCGGTTGATCATCCCTTGCAGCATCGCCTTGAGCATTCCCGCGGCAATCGCGTCGACACCCTCAAAGGGCTCGTCGAGAAACAGCACATTGGGCCCGTGAATCACAGCCGCGGCCAGGGCCAGCTTTTTCTGCATCCCGTGCGAGAAGTCGGTGACCAGCTTCTTGTTCTCGTTGGCAAGCTGCATAAACTCCAGCAGCTCATCTGTGCGCAGGTTGGTGGTCTCGCGGTCCAGGCCATACATGCGGCCGACAAAGCGCAGATACTCACGCGCCGTAAGGCGGCCAAACAGGGCCATGCCTTCCGGCACCACACCGATCTGGCGCTTTAACTCGAGCGCCGAGGCGCTGAAGGGCTGCCCGAGAATCTCGATGGTTCCCGCGCTCGGCTCAAGCAGCCCGGTGAGCATCTTGATGGTGGTCGACTTGCCCGCTCCGTTCGGTCCCAGGAAGCCGAAGAATTGTCCCCGCGCCACGCTGAAGCTGATATCGTCCACGGCCGTCAGCTCGCCGAAGCGTCGCGTGAGGCCATGCGTCTGAATCGCAGCAGTTTCCATGTGCGGCAAGGATAACAAGGTTGGAGTCGGGAATAAAGTGACAGGGCGTAGAGATTCGGTTTCCGCGTTGGCGCTCCGGCCTGCGCGCAACAAAATATCCAAATTCATCAAACGAAATCAGGATCGGCAGCGTCTTATCGATGTAATCTCCCCGGCTCAATTGAATAGGATAGGTTCGCCTCCGCAGGTATCCAAATGAATGCCAGAATTGGGGAATGTCCTTATGAAGACTGAACGGCCTGTTTGCAAGCCAGGCCTGAGCGGCGTTTGGCCGACGGCGGGATTGCTGGCTCTTGCGGGGCTGATGGTGATTGGGCTCGGCTCTACGGCGTGCATTCATGCACAGTCGCAGGCGACGCCGGAAGGTCAAACGACGGCCGCAGGCAAGATGGAATTCGAGGTCGCCTCCATCCATCCAGCGAAGCCGGGCACGTTCACGCCGCCGAGTTTTGCCCTGGACAATGGAGACACTTATTCGTTTGGAGACCCCCACGGCCGCTTCTTTGCGGATTTTCCACTCGAAGTCTATGTCGCGTTTGCCTACAAGCTCTGGCTCACGCCGGAACAGAGCCAAACCATGCTGGCCAAACTGCCGAAGTGGGTTTCAACCGATAGCTTCGTCATCGACGCGCGCGCGCCCGGCGATCCAACGAAGGTCCAGATGCGTTTGATGCTGCAATCACTGCTTGCGGATCGCTTTAAGCTGGCGGTTCACTTTGAGACGCAGCAGAGCCCGGTGCTGGCTCTCGTTCTTGACAGGCCGGGAAACACGGGCCCCAAACTTCGTCCGCACAGTGCTGGCCTTCCATGCGATGCGCCTGTGCAGCTTCCGCCGCCTGGCGCGCCGGAATCGATTCCAGGCGTGTTTCCGCCCAAGTGCGGGGCGTACATGCTGATGCCACTACAGAACGGAACGGTTCTTCTGGGCTCCCGCGACACGACGATGCAACGGGTTGCGGATTCATTGCCCTTCCTGGGAAACCTGGGCCGCCCCGTGGTGGATCAAACGGGGCTCACTGGAACGTTTGATTTCACCCTCAATTTCGTACGCGAATCGAATCAGCCCTTGTCGCCGGGCGCGGAAACCCAGCCCGCACCGCAGGGACCGACATTCCTCGAAGCGTTGCAGGAGCAATTAGGACTGAAGCTGAAGCCGATCAAGGCTCCGCTAAAGATTCTTGTCGTCGATCACGTTGAAGAGCCTTCGCCAAATTAGCGCCGAGCAAAAGGAGAGTGCATCCAACGGCAACAAAAACTCCGCAAACACGGAAACAAAGCAAAGGGGTCTGAGCGTATTACCAGTGTATCCTTCTGAAGTTCGAGCAAATCCCCGCAATTTGCATCTCTAAAAACCCTGGGTGCGGCTACTTGAGAGGAACATCCGCATGATGAATCAAGGAACTATATGCAAGCCGAAACCTCGCAGGAAGGTGCTGTTGGGCCTGGCCTTCTTCGCTGCCGGATTCGTTCCGGTTTTCTCCGGCGCGCTGTGCGCCGCACAAACTCCGGCCGCCGCGCCAGATCACGATATCGTCGGCACCTGGCAGGGCACGTTGCATGTTGCCGCGGGGGACAATCATCCGGCCATCGACCTGCGGATTGTGAACAAGATTACAAAGGGCGCCGACGGCAAGCTCACAGTGTCGGATTACAGCATCGACCAGGGCGGCGGCGAGATGAAGGCCACCTCGGCAACCTTTGAGGATGGTGTGTTCAAGTACGCGATCCAGGCGATTGACGGAAGCTACGAAGGGAAAATGTCCGCGGACGGCAAGTCGATTGCCGGCAACTGGACGCAGGGGCCCAATCCGCTGCCCCTGCTCATGGAGCGTGCGACGCCGGCAACTGAATGGACGATTCCGCCGCCTCCGGTCAGGTTGCCACCGATGGCCGCCGACGCCAATCCCAGTTTTGAAGTGGCGACCGTCAAGCCCAGCAAGCCGGATCAGCCAGGCAAGGCCTTCCTGGTGCGCGGAGCCAAGTTTACGACCATCAACACGACCCTGAACGATCTGATCACCTTCGCCTACGGTGTGCAGCAGAAGCAGGTGGTCGAAGCGCCGTCGTGGGTGGATACGGACAAGTGGGACATCGAAGCGCAGCCCGACGTTCCCGGGGCCCCCAACAGGAAGCAATTGACGACCATGGTTCAGAAGCTGCTTGCCGACCGCTTTCAGCTCAAGTTCCATAACGACAAGAAGGAGCTTTCTGCCTATGTGCTGACCGTTGCGAAGGGCGGGCAGAAGATGACCGCGGGCAGCACCGATCCCAATCAGCTTCCCGGATTGTTCTTCCGGCAACTCGGCGTGCTGACCGTGCAAAACGCAACCATGAGCGACTTTGCCGAACTGATGCAGACGGCGGTGCTGGACCGTCCCGTTGTGGACCAGACCGAGCTGCCCGGCAAATGGAATTTCCTGCTCAAGTGGACGCCGGATGAGTCGCAGTTTGGTGGCATGGGTGTCAAGGTTCCTCCGCCAAGCGACGCTGCGGACGCGCCGCCTCCGCTGTTCACCGCCATCCAGGAACAAATCGGCCTCAAATTGGATGCGGGCAAGGCTCAGGTGCCTGTGCTGGTGATCGACAAAGCCGAGAAACCTTCGGCGAACTGAACAATTGGCGGAAACCGACTGATGGTGCGACGCATTCCGAGAACCTGGCTTCTGTGCGCCTTCGTGTGCCTCTGCGCCCAAATGGCAGCTTGGGCTGCGGAGTATCACGGGCAGGTTTTCTTTGGCGGCGTGCTCGTGCCAGGCGCAACGGTGACGATAGCAAAGGGCGACAAGCGCTTCACAACCGTTACCGATCGGCAAGGTCTCTACGAATTTGCAAACCTTGCCGACGGCGAATGGAAGATCAAAATCGAGATGAGCGGATTCTCGACGCTCGACAGCAACGTGGCGGTGACTGCGGAGACGCCCCAGGGCAATTGGGATCTGAAAATGGTCGCCCTCGTCCAGATGTTGGCCATGGCGCAGGCCGAAGTCCCGCTCAAGACGCGGCCCCCTGCCGAAACCAAGCCGGCCTCAACTCCGCAAGCGCCGAAGTCTGAAGAAACAAATGCGCCCGCGCCCCCTCCGCCATCCGATGAAAACGCCGACAAGTCCGCGGACGGAATGCTGATCAGCGGCAGCGAGAGCAATGCAGCCACGTCGAAATATTCCATGGCCCCGGCCTTTGGCAATCACCGGCCCGGACAAAGGGGCCTTTACAACGGCAGCTTCGGCGCGCGCGTGGATAACTCATTCTTCGATGCGCGGCCCTACTCGCTCACCGGCCAGCAGACTCCGAAGGATTTTTATAGCCGTGTGACCACAATGGTCACCGTGGGCGGCCCGCTGCGCATTCCGCGGCTGCTGCCGTTTGGTCCCAACTTCTATGTCTCCTACCAGTGGACCCGCAATGCGGACGCGGCCAATCAAACCGGACTGGTGCCCGACGCGGACGAAAGAAGCGGCAACCTTTCGGGACTGCTGAATGCACAAGGCCAGCCGGTCACAATTTACGATCCGGCGACGGGCCTGCCGTTTGTTGGCAACATTCCCGTAAGTTCTCAGGCGGCTGCGCTTTTGAATCTTTATCCGCAACCGAACCTCGCGGGCAACTCGAGCTATAACTACCAGACCGAAGTGTTGAATGACACTCACGTCGACGAATTGCAGTCGCGGCTCAACAAGACAATTGGGCACCGGGACATGATGTACGGTGGATTCGCATTCAGCAGTTCGCGCGCCGACGGCACCAACCTGTTTGGATTTGTCGACACGACAAATTCGCTGGGCATTGACACCAACGTCAACTGGTCGCATCGCTATCGTCATCAAACATTCGTGTTGCTGGGTTATCACCTCACGCGCTTGCGCACGGAAGTAAAGCCCGCCTTTGCAGGCAGCGTGAACGTCTCCGGCAACGCCGGCATCGGCGGCAACGACCAGGATATGTCGGACTGGGGTCCGCCGGGCCTGACATTTTCAAGCGGAATTACAGGGCTCAGCGACGCCAACAGCGCTTTTAATCGCAACCGCACAGACATGCTTTCAGTCGATGTGAAGACCAACCTGCGCCGTCATAACTTTGACTACGGCGGAGATTTTCGCCGCCAGGAATTCAACCAGTACCAGCAGCAGAATCCGCGCGGCGCCTTTGTGTTTACCGGCGCAGCAACCCAGGCAGGCGGCAGCTCGTCTTCCGGTGGCGCTTCCACCACCACAGGTTCCGACTTCGCGGATTTTCTGCTCGGCATTCCCGATACGAGTGCCATCTCCTTCGGCAATCCCGATAAATACTTCCGCCAATCGGTCTACGACCTTTACTTCACCGACGACTGGAGGCTGCTGCCGGAACTGACGATCAACGCTGGAATTCGTTGGGACTACGGCGCGCCCCTCACAGAACTTTTTGGACGGCTTGCGAATCTCGACGTGTCGCAGGGATTCGCGTCGGTAGCGCCAGTGCTGGGCAGCAATCCCAAAGGCCCGGTCACCGGGATGGCTTATCCAGGCTCGCTGGTGCGCCCTGACAAGCTCGGCATTGAACCGCGCATCGGAATCTCGTGGCGTCCCATCCCGGCGTCAACATTGGTGGTGAGAGCCGGCTACGGAATTTACGACGACACGTCGGTCTATCTCACGGCCGCGGAACAAATGGCGGAGCAGGCGCCGTTCGCCACCAGCTTGAGCGAAGCCAACAGCAGCGCTTGCCCACTGACGCTCGCCAACGGGTTTCAAAACTGCGTAAGCGCAGCGGCAGACACGTTTGCCATCGATCCAAATCTGCGCGTTGGTTACGCGCAAACCTGGCAGCTCTCCGCGCAACGCGACCTGCCCTGGGCGATGGTGGTGACAGGAACTTATCTTGGCACCAAGGGAACGCACGGCATGCAGGAGTTTCTGCCCAACACGTATCCCATTGGCGCGACGAATCCATGCCCCGCTTGCCAGTCCGGATTTGTGTATCGCACTTCGGGTGGTAACTCGACGCGGAATGCGGCAACGCTCCAGTTGCGGCGCAGGCTGCGCAGCGGCTTCACAGCGAGCATGAGTTATACCTGGGCGAAGGCGATGGACGACGATGCGCAGGTCGGCGCGCAGGGACATGCGGCTGCGACGTCGGCGGTGAGCGCAGGTGGCGCTGGACCAACCGTTGCCCAGAACTGGCTTGATCTGCGCGCAGAACGCGAGCTTTCAACCTTCGATCAGCGGCAACTCTTGAACGTGGAGTTCCAGTACACCACCGGCATGGGCATGGGTGGCCGCACTCTGATGAGCGGTTGGCGCGGGCGAATACTGAAGGAGTGGACGTTGATGAGCCAGATCGCTTCAGGCACCGGGTTGCCGGAAACTCCCACCTTTCTTGCGGCGGTGCCCGGCACGGGAGTGACCGGCACAATTCGACCGGATCTGACCGGCGCGCCTGTTTACACGGCGCCTGCGGGATACCATCTGAACGCTGCGGCATTCTCTGCTCCCGCTGCCGGTGCGTGGGGCACGGCGCGGCGCGACTCGATCAACGGCCCCGATCAGTTCAGCTTGAACAGCTCCTTGTCGCGGACGTTGCGTTTGCGCAACCCGTTCAATCTCGATCTGCGCATCGACGCAACAAATCTGCTCAACCATGGCGTCTTTCCTTCGTGGAACTCGGTGGTGAACAGCACGACTTTTGGACTCCCGGCTCCAGCGAACTCCATGCGCAGTCTGCAAGTGACGGCGCGGCTCAGGTTCTGACGATGAAGAGGTTCCAAACAAGAATCGAAGCATGGCTCGTGATTGCGGCACTCGCGGCAAGCGCGGGCGCGCAGAGTATCGGCTCGAACACGACGCCGGGACAAACTGAATCTTTCAAGCTCACGCTCAACTCGCAACTAGTGGTCGAGCAAGTTGTGGTGAAGGACAAGAAGGGCGAATTCGTCAACGGGCTTACGGCCAAGAACTTCACCGTCACAGAGGACGGTGTGCCGCAGACAATCAAGTTTTGCGAGCACCAGCAATTCTCTGAGGCGCTGGAGCCTCTGCCGCCAACGCCGGCGGAGGACGAGAACATTACGATTTACAAAAAACTGGCCCGTACGCAGATTGCGCCGGAAACTCCGGAGAGCAGTAAATACAAAGATCGCCGCCTGCTCGCGCTTTACTTTGACATGACCGCCATGAATCCGCAGGACCAGATGCGCGCGCTGACCGCCGCGGAGACCTTTGTACGCAAGGAAATGACGGCGGCGGACCTGATCTCGATCCTGCGATTCAACGGAGGGTCTGTCGATGTGCTGCAGGACTTCACCGCCGACAAAAATCGTCTGCTGAGCATTCTCTCAACGTTGATTGTGGGCGAGGGCCAGGGTTCGGCAGACTCGATCGACGACGCGAGCAGCGCCGACACGGGCGCGGCCTTCGGACAGGACGACAGCGAATTCAATATCTTCAATACCGACCGGCAGCTCTCCGCGCTGCAGACCACGGCCAGAATGCTGGAGCAGATGAGCGAGAAGAAATCGCTCATCTATTTTGCCAGCGGCCTGCGCCTGAATGGCGTGGACAACATTGCGCAGTTGCACGCAACCGTTGATGCGGCTGTGCGTGCCGGGGTTTCGTTTTGGCCCGTCGATGCGCGCGGTCTGGTCGCGAGCGCGCCGCTTGGCGATGCGACGCAGGCGAATGCGGGCAACGCGGGCATGTATAACGGGACCGCTGCCCAGGCCTCGACCGACAGGTTCCAGCAGTCGCAGGACACAATGTATTCGCTTGCTGCCGACACCGGCGGCAAAGCCCTGTTCGACAACAACGACTTGAAGCGCGGCATCGAACAGGCGCAGCGAGCGATCTCTGACTATTACATCGTCGGCTACTACACCACGGACACGGCGCAGAACGGCCGCTTCCGGCGCGTCAAGATTACGGTGGATGCTCCAGCGGACGCCAGCCTCGCCTACCGCGAGGGCTACTACGCCAACAAGGAGTTCGCGAAGTTCACCGAGGTGGACAAGGAACGGCAGCTCGAAGATGCGCTCATGCTCGGCGATCCAATCACCGACCTGACCATCTCCATGGAGATCGATTATTTTCAGCTCAACCGCGCCGAGTATTTTGTGCCGATTATCGTCAAGATTCCTGGACGTGAACTCGCGCTGGCCAAGCGTTTTGGCGCCGAGCACACGCTAATCGATTTTGTGTGCGAGATCAAAGACGAGGCCGGCGGCTTTACCGTCAGCAATGTTCGCGACAATGTAGACATCAAGCTGAGCGATGCAACGGCGCTTGAGCTCGCCAAGCGTCCCGTTGAATACGACTCCGGTTTCACGCTCCTGCCCGGCAGATATTCCATCAAGTTCCTGGCGCGAGACGATGACACGGGAAGGATTGGCACCTATCAAACTGAATTCATCATCCCCAATTTGAACAAGGAGACGACGCACGTTCCCATCAGCTCAGTCGTCTTGAGCAGCCAGCGCGTGGACACGCGCGATGCGCTCTACAACACGACAAAAGGCAAAGACCAAATCAAGAATGACGCGAAGAATCCTTTAGTGCAGGAGGGGCTCAAGCTGATTCCCAGCGTGACCCGCGTCTTTTCAACCAAGCGGGATATGTATGTCTATCTGCAGGCCTATGATCCCGGTCCCGCAGCCGCGCCGGCGCCCAACACTCCGCCAACGCCTCCCACGCCGCTGATTGCTTATGTGAGTCTCTACCGCGAAGGCAAGAAGGCATTTGAGTCAACGCCTTTCGCCGTAACGCCTGCGGCCGTGGGCCGGCTGGGGGTTGCGCCGCTCAGTTTTCAAATCAGTCTCAATGGCCTTGCGCCTGGTGAATACCAGTGCCAGGTAACTGTCCTCAATCCGCCAGGAAATCGCGTTGCCTTCTGGGTAGCACCGATCATGTTGACGCCTTGATCGTGCGCGCAAAATTCAGGAAGCTCGGGAAAAACTCCGCCGGCATCAGAAGGCAGGGGTTTCTTCTTCGCGATTCCGATTTACGTCTTGCTCTTTTCCGCTTGTTCTGTTTGTCCCAGCGGGTCGTTGTCACGGTCCGTGACTTCGGCGAGATCGGCCAGGCGCGTAGCAAGTTCCTCCGTCCAGCAACCCTCGGGCGCGCGCCAGCTCCAGTTGCCCGCGGGCACCGCCGGCGTATTCATCCGCGCCTCAGAGCCAAGCTCAAGCACATCCTGCGCGGGAACAATTGCGACCTCGGCGACGCTCGACTCCGCCGCGCGAATGAGCGGCCACACAGGACGATCGGCAACCGGACCCACAAGAGTCTCGACGGCCTTCTGCTCCGTTTTGCCCAGCGAGCCCCACCAGCCCTGCGTGGTGTCGTTGTCGTGCGTGCCGGTGTAAGCGACGGTGGCGGGCGTGAAGTTTTGCGGCAGGTGAATGTGCGCGCCCTTGTCGCTGAAGCCGAACTGCAGAACCTTCATTCCCGCAAGTCCGAGCTCGATGCGCAACGCGTCAACCTCCGCGGTGATAAGCCCCAGGTCTTCCGCCACCAGCGGCAGCGGCCCGAGCGCGGCTTCGAGTGCGTGGAATAGTTCGAGACCCGGCGCCTTGATCCATGCGCCGTTGATGGCGGTTTGTTCGTCGGCGGGAATGGCCCAGTAGGCTTCAAAGCCGCGGAAGTGGTCGAGACGCATAATGTCGTAGAGCTCGCCGGCGCGGCGGATGCGGTCAATCCACCAGGCGTATCCATTTGCGGCGATCACGTCCCATCGATAAAGCGGATTGCCCCAGCGTTGGCCTGTCGAAGAAAAGTAATCGGGCGGAACGCCGGCGACGCGCATCGGCCGCAACGCCGCATCAAGCTCGAAAAGCTCGGGGTGAACCCACACGTCCGACGAGTCCATGTTGACGAAGATGGCGATGTCGCCAAGAATGCGGATTGCGCTCTCGGCGGCAACGTCGCGCAGGTAGTTCCACTGCACGGAAAACGCGAATTGCAGCACCTGCTCCTGGGCAAGCGCGCGTGCGTTCTCGTGAATAGCCTTAGCCAGCGCATCCGGCTCGCGGCGGCGAATCGGCTCCGGCCATTGGGTCCATGCGCCGGTTTTAAATTGACGGCGCAGTTCGGCGTAGAGAGCGTAGTCGTTGAGCCAGGAGGCCTGCTCCTGACAGAATTGCTGGAACTGCTTCCACTGCTCGCCAAGCCGGGGCACCTGCGGGCCGCGCTCGAGAAAATTCCCGGCGGCCTCGTAGAGCAGAGGCAGCTTGCGGGTTTCGACCTGCTCAAAATCGACGCTGCCCTGTGTCCCGGCGAGGCCAGCGATGCGATCTCGGTCGATCCATCCCCAGTCGGCGAGAAACTCAAGGCTGACCAGATAAGGGTTCCCGGCAAAGGCCGAAGAGCCGGCATAGGGCGAGTTGCCATAGCCCGTTGGACAAAGGGGCAGCACCTGCCACACGTGCTGTTTTGCCGCGGCTAGGAAGGCGACAAACTCGTGGGCGGCCGGTCCCAGGTCCCCGATGCATCCGTTCGACGGCAGCGAAGTTACGTGGAGCAGAACTCCAGAGGAGCGATGAAAGCGCATGGTTCCATTATCGCCGGAACGAGGACAAATATGAGCAGCAGCAGAAAGGCCCGCATCCGGATTGGTTGCGGGCCTCTCTCCATTGCGCGAATTGCAGGCGAATTACATGCCGGGCAGCGACGGATTTTTTGCCTTGGTGTTCATGCGGATGCGGTTGTGCTTTTTGTAGTCGTCAAGAACTCCGCTCATAAACACATTGAAGGCTTCGCCGCGGCGCTCCTGCAGAAGCTCGTCGCGGGTCTGATCCAAGTTCTTCGCGATCTCGTCCGCTGTGGGCTCTTGCTTATCAGTCAGCTTGACCACCACGCCAGTGCGCTGTGCGTTGATGGGTCCGCTGATGTTGCCGGGCGCCATGTCAAACAGTTGAGGGGCGACCTGGCCAACCTGGCCGAGGTCGGGAACCTGCCCGGTGAGTCCAACCAGATCGCTGGTCTTCACCGTCGCTCCCAGTGCCTTGGCCGCCTTGTTCAGATCGTTCTCTGACTTGGCCATCTCTGAAAGCTGCAAGGTCTTTTGTTCCAGCAGGCCGGGAAGCTTCTCGTCGCGATAATCCTCGAGTACGTGCGATTTCCAATCGGCGAAAGCGGGGGCATGGGCAGCAGCAACGCCGGTGACCTGGAAGACCGCGAAGCCCTCGCCCGTGGGCGCGAACTGCGGCGGATCTCCCTGCTTGGATGCGAAGGCCTTGGAAAGAAGCGAAGAGCCATCGGGAAGCGCGGCGATCACGCCCTGCGCTCCAACAAACGGCGTCGTCACCACGTCAAGGTGGTGGGCCGCCGCGGTCTTGTCGAGGCCATTCTTGATTGCTTCAGAGGTCAGCGCGGTGGCGTAATTTTCTTCAGCCTGCGCTTCGTCCTGGCGAAGCAGCGTTGCCTGGATGGTCGGCTGCACTTCGCTGAGCGATTGCGCATGAGCGGTCGAACGCTCTTCCACTTGAAGGATGTGATAACCGAACTGGCTCTTCACAATTTTGATGTCGCCAATCTTCTGGCTGAAGAGTGCGGCGTCAAACTCGGGAACCATGCGGCCGCGCTGTGCAAACCCAAGCTCGCCGCCGGCATCCTTGCTGCCCGGATCGTCGGAGTCTTTCTTGGCCAGCTCGGCCCAGTTGCCGCCGGCCTGCAGCTGCTTCAAAATTCCCTCGGCCTTGGCCTTGGCGGCGGCGTCCTTGGCGGCGTCGGCGCCCGCGGGGACCGAGATCAAAATGTGGCGCGACCGGGCCTGCTCAGGCACCGAGTACTCAGACTGGTGCGCGTTGAAGTACTGCTGAATCTGCTGCTGCGTAGGCTGCGGAACTCCGCCCGGAATCTGGCTCGGCGTAAACGCAAAGTAAGTGATCTTGCGCTCTTCAGGAACTGCCGTGGCATAGCGCGCGGCATTGCTCTTGAAGAACGCCTCCAGATCGCTGTCAGAGGGGTTGATGGTCTTGCGCAGGTCGTCGGAAGAGATGACGGCGTAGTCGAACTTGATCTTGATGTTCTGCTTGCGATACGTGTCGCGAACTTCCTGGTCACCGACCGTTACTCCGGCCGTGATGAGTGCCTGCAAGCGGCGCACAATGATGTCGTTCTTTACGCTGTCTTCAAACTCGGTCACCGACATGTTCAGCCGCTGGGCAATCAGGGCCGCGTACTGGTCCTCGCCGATGAACTTGCCGTTGGGAAACAGCACCTGGCCGGTGGGGCCTGTCTGCAGATATGCGATGACGTCTTCCTTGGTGGCGCGAATCCCCAGCTTGTTTGCCTCTTCGAGCAGAATCTGCTGCTGAACCTGCTGCTGGCCAACCTGCTGCTCAAAAAAGTTGAGGATCATCGGGTTGTCCGCATACTGCGGGCCGCGCTGCTGCAACTGCTGGCGCGCAATCTGCTCCACCTTTGTTTGGCTGATCGTGTCTCCTGAAGACACGAAGCGGCTGTACCAGTGGGGGTAAATCACGGCGTAGGTGTCAGCGGCCGCGGCTCCTCCGCCGGTAAGGCCAGGGATCAGGTAAACGCACATGGAAACGGAGGCGGCGCCGATAATCACGACCAGGAGCGCCTTGGTCATGCGATTGTCTGTCTGCAGGAAACGAATCATGGATGGACTTGAACCTTCGACTCTCTACGCGCAAACCAGAGTGACTCCCCGTGCGGCAGCCTCTGCAAATAAAGCCTGGCGGCAAGGGAGCACATCCGGCGGATGCGCAATTCTCGCGCAATTCTCCATTGACGCGATCTTTGTCATTATAGACGAGCGGGTGGGATATTAGCCCGCATGCGCCAGCGGCGGGTAGGTTGTCCCCGGCCGGCTTGACGCGAAAGCAAAAAGAGCGCAGCCGAAGCCACGCCCCTTTTGAAACCCCTGCAGACTGCGCGAACTGCTCAAGGCCATCTTACCGCCAGTAGTAGTACCCGCCAACCATATAGTAGGGCCGGTAATAAACAGGCGGATATCCATACGGGTAGCCGTAGCCTGCGTACCTGGGGCCATAGGGGTAGGGATAGCCCGGCCGCCGGTAGAGCGACGGGCCGCCCTGATAAAGACCCTGGGCCAGGCGGGCAGCCTCTTGCGGGCCTACAGGATTGACCGTGATCGGCGCCGCCAGATGGAAGGACACCAGCGCCTCGGCGGGAATCCAGACTCCCGGTCCGGAGGAAGCCGCGGAAGCTGCCGTGCCCGCTGCAACGCCTGCTCCAGCGCCGATCGCGCAGCCCACGCCACGGCCCGCGGCGCAACCGATAATGGTTCCGAGGATGCCGCCGGTCACTGCTTTTCCAACCGTCTCTCCTGCCTTGTTCGGGCCCTTCACGCGGAACTGGTCAGTGGTCAGCGGGTAATTCTGTCCACCAAGGTCAAGCGAAGTCAGCGTCAGCGCCAGGGCGGAGCTGCCACCCAGATCGCCCGCTCCGACTTTCTTGACATCGGTTACCACACCATGGACAACGGCGCCGCGCGGAATCGCAAGCACTCCGCCCATGGTGACGTCGCTGATCACGGTGAACTCGACCGGCGTGCCATCGGTTGCTCGCTTGCTGCCAACCGGTTCGTTCGTCCTTAACTGAAGCAGTGTTCCCTGGGGCAAAGTCACGGGACCCGTGGCGGGTGCATAGGCCGGCCCCTGGGGCTGGTTATAGCCCTGCTGTGGGTATCCGTTCGGAGCGTACTGCGGCCGCGACGGCGGGTAAGCCGGCGGATACTGTCCCTGCTGCTGGGGGTATTGTCCCTGTTGCGGGTATTGACCTTGCTGCGGATACTGTCCCTGTTGCGGGTTTGCCTGGGGCGGCGGCATGGGCCCGTTGGCCGGCTGTCCGTTGGCCTGCTGCGCCTGCGGCTGCCCCTGTCCGGGATCGCCTTCATCGGCCGGCTGAGGCTCCATCGCATCCTGAGCCTGTTGCGGATTGCCGACCGTCAAATTGTTGTGCACGTTGGTTACGCCCGGCACCTTCCTCACAATCGACTCCGCCAGCTTTTTTGACGCATCCGTCGAAACCGTTCCTGCCAGCGTCACTTCGCTTTGAATGGTCGCGGCGGTGATCAGATCGTTTTTCAGCGGCTCGGATGCGTCAAGCGCATGCACAACATCCATCTCGATCTGGCCGTCCGTGCGCCCGCCTGCGTTTGCTGCCTGTCCCGTATCGGCGGATGCCATGTTCTGCGAGGCCGGATCCTGGGCAAGCGCCAACGCGGCGCTCAAGATGACCGCTCCGCACCAGACCAACCCCTGCGGAAGATTCTTTTTGAGCATTGGCCTATTCATATCTCTCAATCTCCTCTGAAAAAACGCGCCCTTGCGGCGCTTCCCTGCCGCCCTTTTTGATGCCGGCAACCTGGAAAAGACGCTCGCGCTTTGAGCTTTCGCTTCAATCTGTTAGACGGAACTCGACTTAAGCCGTCATGAGTAGGAACCCAGCCGCCCGGAAAAAGTTCCGCGCCCGGCCGAGCTCGATCCTGAGCAATCCCGGCAAATCCCCTCGTCCGTCCAAATCCGTTTCTGTGTCCCAATCCCCTCGTCCGTCGCGGATAATCTTCGCAGCAATTTTGCTCCCTGCCGAGTCGGACTGCTCGTCCCGGAATCTGATTCCCGGGGAACGCATCGAAAACCGAGGAGGTCAACGGAACATGGAGCAGCGGCTGAGATACGGAAAGGCATTTCCTGAGGGATTCCATGCCCTGTCAGAGCTTGGAAAGGTGATCAACCAAAGCGGCCTCGAACCGGCATTGGTCGAACTGGTCAAAACCCGGGCATCACAGATCAACGGGTGCGCCTACTGCATCGACATGCACACCAAAGACGCGCGCGCCGCCGGCGAAACCGAGCAGCGGCTCTATGCGCTCTCAGCATGGCGCGAGACGCCGTTCTACACTCCGCGCGAGCGCGCCGCCCTGGCCTGGACCGAGGCGATCACCAATATTCAAGAGGGACACGCCTCCGACGAAGTCTACGAAGAGGTCCGCAAGCAGTTCAATGAAGCCGAGTTGGTGCGCCTGACCATGGCCATCACCCAGATCAATACCTGGAACCGGATATCCATCGCGTTCAGGGTGGAACCGGGGACCTACCAGCCGCAGAGCCTGAAATGAACTTTCCAGCGGGCGAAAGTTCATAGCAGGCTCTGGGTCCTGGCTTAGTTCTTGGGTGTTGGAGGCGGCCTGAAGTCGTAAAGGAAGCCGAAACTGGCGCCCATCGGAGTCAGGTCGCTGGAACCGAAGGTATGGTGCCAGAACTGGTATTCATAGTCGCCCCGCAACCAGATGTGCTTCCAGAGCCTGACGTCGATCCCTCCCGCTGGGGCGGTCACCAGAAACGTGTCATGGGTGTAATCCGGTACCAGAGGGTTAGGCGGAAAATCGATGCTGCCAATGCCGAAAAGAACCTTGGCGTAGGGCCTCAAGTCTGGCCACCCAGGATACGAATAGATGACTCCGGCCATCCCCGTGTCCTGGCGCATCTTTGGAATTCCAGAGGGACGATTAAAGTTGAGGTCTCGCCCTTCGGCTTCAATGCCAAGCCCGTGAATCTTGGGCCCCATACCCCAGGGGTAATAGTCGACCCAGGCCGTGATGCCCTGCATCTTTGTTCCTGGACCCCAGTCAATCGAGTAATCCGCACCGCCAAGGCCTACCACCAGGGGAAGGCCGCCTTGGGTTGCAGCGGGACTGACCTGCGAGAAAGCGGGAACCAGGCAAAAAACGAGCAGTAACGTGGGGAACAACCTCAGAACAAACTTAAAGTGCATAAATCTTTCCTCCGAAGCTTATAGGGTCCGTGTATTCGAAACAATACACCTTTTGGGGGGGATGTCGTTAATTTTTTTGCTAGTTACAAGAGTCTTTTAGTCACAAAACAAGGCACTAAAGAAACCCTTTAGCCCGCCGTAGGTACTGTGGAAATCTCCGATCCAGCGTCTGGATTTGCACAGGAAAAGGACAATTTTTCCACAGGACGGTTGAAAATAACCCGCCCCCGCGGACCCAAGCCCGCAGGTCCGGCAGTTGGCCAAATCTGTCTTTGGATTGGGCCTCGGTGCGAACTCAACCTGCGAAAGACATCTTCCTGAAATGCGCTTTCAGTCCGTCTCCGTAGGCCAATTCGGCGTGATGCGGATCAGATCGAGTGGCGCCTCGGGCAGGTCCAGGTCTTCGACCGCGAAATCGGGCGAACTGGCCGGCACCGCCACGATTCCGCGCGGAGGCAGAGCGACCGGCGCGAACTCAGGCCCCACAATTCGTCCCCCGCCGCCAGCGGCGAACAGGTAAGCCAAACCCGGAACCGGCCTGTCTTCGCTCAGCAGGCTCCGGCTTGAGCGCCTGCCGGCCACCGAAATCCGCTCAACGCGGAAATAATCGGCATCGATCAAGATCGTGCGGTCCCGCAGCTCCGTTGGCGCAACTTTGCCGGCGCCAGTCACCAGCTTTGTGGCTTCAAGCGCTTTTTCAATGTGCAGCTCGCGGGGCCGGCCGTAGTCGTACATGCGATAAGTCAGGTCGCAGTTCTGCTGCGTCTCCAGCAGCACCGACCCCGGCCAGATGGCATGGACCGTCCCCGCATCCACAAAGATCACGTCCCCCCGGCAAACCGGCAGCACGTTCAAGCTTGACTCGAGCGTGCCCCCGCGGATCTCGTCCCGCACCTGTTCAAGCGTAACGCCCGGCTTCAGCCCGACCGCGACCTCGGCCTCCGGCTCGGCTGCAAGCGCATACCAGCACTCCGTCTTGCCGTTGGGATTGCCGTATTTCCGCGCCATCCTGTCATCGGGATGCACCTGCACGCTCAGTTTTTCCCTGGCGAAGAGAACTTTGATCAAGAGCGGCGACTCGCTCGATGGGGCTGCCGGACCCAGCAGCGCATTAGCGCCCTGGCCCTGGCGCACCTCGGCAAAAAGCGCGTCCAGACGTTTGCCCGCATCGGGCCCGGTGGCCACCGTGCACATGTCCCCGGTAAGCCAGACTTCCCCGAGCGGCTGGCCCGGCGCAGCCACGCGGTCGAACCAGGGGCGCAGATCCTGCCAACCCCAAACTCTGACATCGAATTTTGGGTCGATGCGAAACGGCGCCAGCTTCGACGCCGGCTCTTGAGCTGAATCAGTCATCGATGTTGTCTCTATCCGCCCTCCAATCGGGCGGTTCCGACGCTAGGGATGCGCGCGCCAAGCGTTCGTACATCGCCAAGCCACGGGCGCAATCTCACTCTAGCAGACTTCTAAATCGAGTCTTAGATCGGAAACAGCTTCCAATTCGTTGCCGGCAAACCCAACTCGACGGCCGCACCCCTCGATTCATCTGGAAAAGAGGGATTGCGACCATTATCCTCGTTTCCATGCCGCATTCCGTAATCTTCGACCACATGTTTCAAATGCCGCTTCCGATTCTGGAGAAGCTGGCCCGCCCAGTGATTGTCTACCTTGCGCTGGTCGTGCTGCTGCGCATCTTTGGCAAGCGCGAACTGGCCCAGCTCAACCCCTTTGACCTGGTCGTGCTGCTGTCGCTCTCCAATACCGTGCAGAACGCGATCATTGGCGACGACAACTCGGTTTCCGGCGGACTCATTGGCGCCGTCGGCCTGCTGGCCATCAACTGGCTGGTGGTAAAGGTGCTGTTCCGCTCCCCGGCCCTCACTCGAGTGCTGGAAGGCCGCGCCACTGTACTCGTCCACAACGGGCAAATTGACAAAAAGGCTCTCGAACGAGAGTCGCTCACGCCCGAAGAACTGGTCGAGGTGGTCCACCGCCAGGGGTTTGAAGGCATCCATCAGGTGCGCAAGTGCCAGCTCGAACCGAACGGAACTTTCTATCTGGAACCCTTCGAGCCGTCGGACGCCGACAAGCGCCATAACGAACTGCTCGCGCGCCTGGATGCGCTCAGCAAAGAGGTGGCTTTGCTGCGGCCGCAGGCTGCCGGAGATTGACGGGACGCGATTGCCCGGACGTCAGGGCGGAGCGGCTCATTCCCACTCGATCGTTCCTGGAGGCTTTGACGTAATGTCGTAAACCACGCGGTTGATGCCGCGAACTTCGTTCACAATGCGGCTGCTGATGCGCTTCAGAACCTCATACGGCAGCGGCGTCCAGTCGGCGGTCATTCCGTCTTCAGAGTGCACGGCGCGCACGGCGGCGGTATAGGCATACGTGCGCTGGTCGCCCATTACGCCCACGCTCATCACCGGCAGCAGCACGGCGAAGCTCTGCCAGATTTTCGAGTAGAGGCCGGCTGCCTTGATTTCAGCCACGACGATTTCGTCCGCCTCCTGCAACAGCGCCACACGCTCCGGCGTGACTTCACCGAGAATGCGAACGGCCAGGCCGGGACCGGGAAACGGCTGACGGCCCAGCACATCTTCCGGCATGCCCATGTCCCGGCCGATGCGCCGCACTTCGTCCTTGAACAGATCGCGCAACGGCTCAATGAGCTTGAGCTTCATGCCCAGCGGCAACCCGCCGACATTGTGGTGGCTCTTGATCGTCTGGCTGGGGCCCTTCACGCTGCTCGATTCAATCACGTCGGGATAAAGCGTGCCCTGCACAAGCCAGTCCACGCCGCCGCTTTTTTGGGCGATGCGCGTCGCCTCGTCGTCGAAGACCGCGATGAACTCCGCACCGATGCGCTTGCGCTTGGTCTCGGGATCGGTGACTCCCGCCAGTTGCTTCATGAAACGCTCGCTCGCGTCGACAGCCACAATATTCAGGCCGAGCTTGTCGCGAAGATTCTTCTGCACACTCGCAAACTCGTTCTTGCGCAGCACGCCGTTGTTGACAAAAATGCAGGTAAGCTGGCTGCCGATGGCCTTATGCACCAGTACCGCGGCCACCGACGAGTCCACGCCTCCAGAGAGCCCGCAAATGACGTGTCCCTTGCCAACCTTCGCGCGGATCTGATTCACCGTTGTCTCAATAAAGTGCGCCGGGGTCCAGTCCCCCGCCGCGCCGCAAATCTTGAAGAGAAAGTTTTTAATCAGCTCGGCTCCGAGCGGCGTGTGATGCACTTCGGGATGAAACTGCACGGCCCAGATGCGGCGCTCTTCATTGGCAATGCCGGCCAGCGCGTTCGACGTGACGGCAGTGCGGTGAAAGCCTGTGGGCAACTCCAGTGCCTCATCGCCGTGGCTCATCCACACGGCCAGTGTCGAAGGCAGCCCCGCGAAAAGCAGAGTAGCGCCATCTTCGATTGCGACTTCGGCATGACCGTACTCGCGCCTGGGCGCAGACTTCACCTTGCCGCCCATGTGATGCACGATGAAGTGCAGACCATAACAGATGCCAAGCACCGGCAAGCCCAGCGAGAGCAGCTTTGGGTCGGCGGCGGGCGCATCCGCATCGTAAACCGACGACGGGCCGCCGGAAAGAATCAGTCCGATGGGCTTGAGGGCCTGGACCTCGGCAAGAGGAACCGTGCAGGGCAACACTACGGAAAAGACGTTCTGCTCACGGATGCGGCGGGCGATCAGCTGCGTATACTGCGAGCCGAAATCGAGGATAACAATTGTCTGGGTGTCCACGTTTCAGTGTGGCAGGGCGCGGGGCGGGCTGTAAAGAACTCATCCGGCCGCGTTTTCCACTACCAATGATTTCGCCTCCTGGGGTTTGGAAACTGTGCCTGCCAAACCCTGCCCAGGAGGCGCATTTCCTGCGAGCATTCCCAGCTCGCTGAAGCCGGAGTGAAAACCGAAAATCCCTAGGCCCAGGACTTGCCCACGCTGTCCAGACCCGAGCGTCCCAGATCTTCCGGCGTCATCGCAATCCTGAACTCGACATCGGCATTGAGGCTCAGGAACCATGGCTCGGCAAGCCGGGGCACGTCGGAAGGACTATCTAAATTCACGATCAAGGTCCCGCCGCGCTTTCCGTTGCGCTCACTGAACCAGACGTGTTCGGGCTTGGTGGCGTCGAGCAACTGCTTCATCTTCGCTCCAATGCTCCCGTTTTTTACCAGGGTGTTGAATGGCTCAATGGGGAATTGAACCTGCATGATCATGCGCATGTGTAACCTCCATGTGCCTTGCATTCGCGTTCGTCGGCTTGCGTCTTCTCACGAACGGCACCGGCGGAGAATACCACAGGCATGATTCGCATGGCGTTAAGTTTTTGTCATGCACGCCGGCGCCGCTTCCGGACTCCGTCCACCCGCGCCTCGCAGTGCGCAACTTCATTCCGAAGCGTGATAGCCTGCTATGCAACAAGGCTCCAGCCCGTCGAGCGGCTCTGCGACTCCGCTTCGGCCTTCATTCGAAGATGAAATCCAGGGCAATGATTCCGCCTCGCAAACCAGGCTTCCAAGAGGATACGCAATGAACAAATTCTGTCTTGTTCCCGTTCTTATTCTGTCGGTCGGCGCTGCGTTCGCGCAGGCGCCCGCGGCTCCGCAGCCCGACAACGCCAGGCCCGAAGCTCCCGCGGAGATCAGAAGCTTTGACGCATCCGCCATCGATAAAACCGTCGATCCCTGTACGGATTTCTATCAATATGCGTGCGGCAACTGGCTCAAGACCAACCCCATTCCCTCCGACCAGGTCCTTTGGTTGCGGTCGTTTTCGCAGCTCCAGGAGCGGAATCGATACTTGTTGTGGAAAGAGCTGGATGCAGCCGCCAAGGACCCCAAGACCCCTCTGCAAAGGCAATACGGCGGCTTCTATGCGGCGTGCATCGATACGGCCACGGTAGAGAAAAAGGGCCTTGCGCCCATTCAGCCCGCCTGGAAGCTAATCGCCGGACTTGCCAACACGAATCAATTGCCAAAGCTGCTCAGCACGCTTGAAAACGGCGGCTCGCCCGACGGATTCTTCGAGTTTGCCGTCAGCCTCGATCAGAAGGATTCCTCTAAACAGATCGCGCAGCTCTACCAGGGCGGAATCTCGTTGCCCGACCGCGACTACTATATTGTGGATGCGCCGCGGTTCAAGGCGATCCGAACCCAGTACGTTGCGCACGTCACCAAAATGTTCACACTGGCCGGCGACTCCCCCGAGCAGGCTGCCAATGAGGCCGCGGCGGTCATGGAAATTGAAACCGCGCTCGCCCAGGCATCGACCAGCCGCACCGAACTGCGCCAGCCCGAGAACCGTTACCACATCTACACCCTTGTGGACCTGGAGAAGCTTTCTCCAGCTTTTGACTGGAGCTCCTATTTCAACGCTGTCGGCATTGGCCAGTTCGACACCTTGAACGTAGCCACGCCCAGCTTTTTCAAAGACCTTAGCAAGCTTATCCAGACCGAGCCGCTTGCCTCATGGAAGAGCTACCTGCGCTGGCAGGTTCTGCACGGGCAGGCAGAGGACCTTCCCAAGGCATTCTTCGACGAGAACTTCGACTTCTTTTCAAAAACGCTGGCCGGCCAGCAAGTGCCCGAGGCGCGCTGGAAGATGTGCTCCAGCATGACCGACGACGCGCTTGGCGAAGCTGTGGGCCAGGACTGGGTGAAAGACAATTTTCCGCCCGCGGCCAAGGACAGCATGGACAAGCTGGTTGCCGCGCTCGAAAAATCCCTCGGCGACGACATCAAGACTCTGCCCTGGATGAGCGACGACACCAAAAAGGCAGCCGAAGAAAAGCTGGCCATGATCCGCAACAAGATCGGTTATCCGGAAAAGTGGCGCGACTACTCCAGCGTGAAGGTGAAGCGCGACGACTTGATCGGGAACCTGCATAGCTCCTCGGTCTACGAGCGCAACTACAACTACGCCAAGCTGGGCAAGCCAGTGGACGAAAAAGAATGGCACATGACTCCGCCGACGGTGAATGCCTACTACAGCCAGTCGTTCAACGACATCAACTTTCCAGCCGGAATTCTGCAGCCGCCGTTTTTCGATTTCAAAATCGACCCGGCAGTGAACTTTGGCGGCATCGGCGTGGTGATTGGCCACGAAATGACGCACGGCTTTGACGACCAGGGCTCCAAGTTCGACGGCAAGGGCAACCTGCGCGAGTGGCAAACGGCCGAGGATCGCAAGGCCTTTACGGCCCGCACCGATTGCGTGGCCGACGAGTACAGCGGCTTCAAGGCCGTCCCGGCCAAGGGCGACACCCCGGCACTGAAGCTCAACGGGCGCCTGACCCTGGGCGAAAATACGGCTGACAACGGAGGTCTCCGCATCGCCTACATGGCCCTGCTGGACACGCTGGCGGCGCAGGGCAAGACCATCAACGAAAAGATCGACGGCTACACCGAAGCCCAGCGCTACTTTATCGGCTTCGGACAGGTTTGGTGCCAGAACCAGACCGAACAAGTTGCCCGCCAGCGGGTTCTGGTCGATCCGCACTCGCCCGGCAAATGGCGCATCAATGGGTCAGTCCAGAACTTCGATGAGTTCGGAAAGGCCTTTGGCTGCACCAGGGGGCAGCCCATGTATCCGGTAAACTCCTGCCGCGTCTGGTAGGCTGCTCGGGCAACCACGGCCACTCCACTAGCCGGAACGCGACGGAAAAATCGCAAGTTCACCACCCAAATTCCTCCGGGGGCAAAGCTCACTCCTTTGCCGCCGGAGCTGCTCCCGGCTGGCGGCGCCAGCCAGGGGCCTTCGAGAACCAACCCCAGAATCAATCGCCTCCATTTCCCCTGACGCGGCTCCGTTGACCTTTCCCAGCACCGGGACGTCAAAACTGCAACCGCTTTATCCACTGAAACCAAACTGAGCCGATCCGGGGACATGTTCGCGTCCAGGGGAAAGTCACCCCGGGAGAAACCGCTGTTTTAACCAGTCTTTAGTTGAAACTAGGCACAAACAGCCCTCGGCTTTTACAATGCATCAGGGACCCGTCCCAACCCAGCTCTGCTGTGGAACTAGCAAACTTGGCGGCGCACGCCTGACCAGGATGAAGGAATCGCATGAAGTTCACGAAATTCGGCAAGGCACTTCTGATGAGCGCCCTCTCAGCTGGCCTTATCCTCTGCGTTACGTCTTGCGTTCGTAGTTATACGGTCGGTTTTATCTATGTCACAGGAACGGTTACCTCCCAGTCCAATGGGAACGGCATCGTCAGTGGCTACAAGATTGATCACAATACGGGCTTCCTGACCCCGATCAACGGCCTCCCGGTCGCCTCCGGCGGCGCCAATCCGGGCCGCGCCGTGCTGCTGGATGCTAGCCGCTTCCTCTATGTGCTCAACCAGGGCGTCAACGCCCAGGGCGGTTCCACCTGCACCACCGACAACCCCTGCCAGAACTCCAACATCACCGAGTTCGTGGTCGGTGGAAACGGCGTCCTCACCCCGCAGCAAACCTTTTACACCCAGGGCCTCAACCCGTTCAGGATCCTCGGCGACACTACCGGAAGCTACCTGTTTGTGCTGGATCACGACTCCCCGGCTCCCAACGGCGCCCCCTCGACTGCACTCAACCCGAACCCCTCCTGCGCCCTTGCGCTCGGAACCGGGGTCACCGCCTGCGGCGACATCACCGTCTTCCAGATCAACCAGACCACGGGCCGCCTCACGCTGGTCGTCAATGCACAGGTCACCCAGTCTGGTGGTACGGCGCTCACCTACTTCCCGGTTCCGGCAAATCCCATTGACTTTATGGTTACCAGCTCCAACGTCTATACACTTAGCGGAACACCGGCAACGGGCGACGCAGTCTTTCCTTACACCTATGCCTCCGCCGGCCAGTTGACCCTCGGTCAGAACACGCCGCAGCCGCTGGGCATCAAAAATGCCACGGCCATGGTCAATGCAGGCAACGTCTTCTATGTTCTGGATAACGAGCCGGTCACCATTCCCGCCAATGGCAGCTTCCCGACCGGAGTCTACCCCGGCCAGATCCTGCCCTTTTCCCCAGGCGCCAACGGCGCGCTCTCTGCAGAGACTGGAGGCATCATTCCCATCGATTCCTCGCAGGCCAACCCTATCTACGTCATGGTTGAATCCAAAAACAAGTACCTCTATGTGGTCAACCAGGGAAACAATGTGCAAGGCAACAATGCGAACAGCGGGATCACCGGCTACAACCTTTTCAGTGGGCCTTACTATCTCCAATTCCTGGGGCAGGATGCGTTTGGGGTAGGATCTGGCCCGCAGTGCATGGTTGAGGACCCGTCCGACCAATTCGTTTACACCGCCAATTTCGTCGATTCAACCATTACGGGACGGGCCTTGAACCCCACCGACGGCTTCCTCAACGACCTTCGTGTAGCCAGCAGCTACACGCTCCAGGGCCAACCGAACTGGTGCCTGGTCAATGGGCGAACCAGCTAAGAAACACCGCCGCCTCGATGTGCGGCTCGTAGGGAGTGCGGCTGGTCTCTGTGCCGGCCGCACAGCCTGACCCCGGCAGGGTTCCGGGGCGTCTCAATAGAACGTAGCCGAATGCCAGGCGTGGCTTTTCCCTGGGCGCCTTGGCATTCGATTCCAAACCAGATTTTTTAAGGGACCCGCTCTTCGAGGTCCGTGACGAAAGATGCGCATGAAGTTCAACAAATCGAGCCAGCTTCTGCTGGTCTCCGCGGCCAGTCTGCTGGTGGCTTCGCTCTTGACCGCCTGCTCCCAGTTCACTCAAACTCTCACCGTCGATTTCGTCTACGTTGCCAGTTCCAAGGCCGCTGGCGCCAATAACTACGGCGAGATCGACGTCTTTGAGGTCAATTCCGAGTCCGGCCGTATGCGTCAGATTCCCGCCTCGCCCTTTCCCTCCGGCGGACGCTACCCCATCGCCGAAGCCGTTTCATCCGACAATTCAAGCCTCTTTGTGGTAAATCGGGACGACAACAACATCTCCCAGTTCGTCATCGGCAGCGACGGCAAAATCTATCCCTACAACACCGTCAATACGCCCGGCGTTTTTCCCCTGGCAATGGCGGCCAATGCCTCCAACCTCGTAGTTGTGGATACTTACCAGCCGCTGCCTAGCTGCAACACCGCTGCTCCATGCTCCGGCTCCATTGCCGTGTTTCCCCTCACCGCCGCAACAAAAACCGTGCCGGTCGCCATCGGCGCACCCGCCGTCAACTCCGGCATCAGCTCCAACTATTGGCCGCTCACCCTGGCCGCAAGCCCAGCCGACGTGATTGTCCCGACCGCTGTCAATATCCTTGCTTCCGGCAACTTCGTTTACGTCACCGCCTATGACTCTTCCGTAGTTCCCAATGTTGGCTACATCTTTGCCTTCTCGGTTGGCTCGGGAGGCGTGCTCACTCCGCTGGCCGGCTCGCCCTTTTCCGCCGGCGTCAAGCCTTCCGCCATCGCCAGCAATGCTCCCGGCACGTTTGTCTACGTCACAGACTCAGCCTCCAACAACGTTCTCGGATTTTCGGTTGCTTCCGGCCTTCTCACTCCGCTGGCCGCCAACCCGTTCCCGACAGGCAACGCGCCCTCCGCGATCGTCGTCGATCCCTCGTTCAACTTTGCTTATGTCGCCAATGCTACTGACTCCACGGTTTCCGCCTACTCCATCAGCAACGGCGCCCTCACCAGCGTAGGCGCCTACTCCGTGGGCGTGCAGCCGGTGGCAATCGGAATTGACCCCTCCACCAACCATTTTCTTTACACCGTAAACTTTCTCGGCAACAACGTCTCCGGCTTTGAGTTGAGTCAGACAGCAGGGACGCTGCTTCTGTCCCAGTACTCTCCCTTCCCGTCCAACGACCAGCCGACTGCCATCGCGGCCATTCCGCACGCCGGCACCGGCTCCGGAGTTACGCCGTGAAGTCCTGATATTCAGCCTGCCGCGGAATCCGGGCAGGTAGCTACACCCCGCAGTGGCCTTTTACAATACCTGCTGGGCAACCTAAACGAGTTTTCCTGGGGCTAGAACCTGATAGCCCACAACGAAGGAAGCGCATGAAGTTCAGCAAACCGAGGCAGCTTTTTCTGCTCTCCCGCGTCTTTATCATCCCCGCGATCGGCCTGGTTCTGGCCTCTCTTCTGACTGCCTGCCAGCTTGTCACCATCGACTATGCTTTCGTGGCCGACTCCGCAGGCACTTCCGCTGGCAGCTCCGGGCAGATTCAAACCTTCGCGATCGATTCCGAATCTGGCGCGCTGCGCGAAGGAAAGCCAACTGTCTCCTCCGGTGGCGTTGACCCGGTTTCGATGGCCGTTACCGGCAATTACTACCACCTCTACGTTGCCAATGCGGCCAGCAACAACGTGGTCCATTTCGCCATCGCGACCAACGGCGTGCTCACTCTCAAGGACACCGTCACCCTGGCCGCAGCTCCCGTTGCCGTTGCCGTCAACGCCGCCAGCACCTATCTTTATGTGGTCTCGGGCACCACCTCCGCCACCCTCACCGAGTACCCGATCTCGATTCAAACCGGCGCCATCGGCGCGCCCACCGCGCAGATTCCTCTCACGCTCGCCGCCTATCCGGGTGATACCATCGTCCCCACCGCGGTCGATGTGCTGGCTAACAACAATGCCGTCTACGTTGCCGGCTATGACGCCTCGGCTTACAATCCCGGCGGCACGCCCACCAGCGCCGCCAACCCCGGTTGGGTGTTTGGCTTCGCTGTTGATTCCAGCGGCGGCTTGACTCCAACTTCCGGCAGCCCTTACGAGGCCGGAGTCAAGCCCAGCGCCATCACCAGCGATCCGGTCAACCGCTTTGTCTACGTCACCGACTTCGCCTCCAACCAGCTGATCGGCTATACCGTCCGAAGCGACAGCGGCCTCTATTTCCTCATCAACGGTCCTTTCAAAACCGGCAACCAGCCCACCAGCGTTGTCGTCGACCCCCGCGGCATCTACATCTATGTCTCTAACTCGCTGGACTCGGACATTTCCGGCTACACCATTGCCCTTCCCACAGGCGCGCCTTCCGCTGTCGTCAATACCACCAGCAACGCTCCCTACTCCACCGATACCCAACCGGTCGCCATCACCGTCGACCCCGCGCTCGGCCGCTTTGTGTACACCGTCAACCACCTGGGCAATTCGGTTTCCGGCTTCCGGCTCAATCCCAACACCGGCGTCGTGGCAGCGACCCAGGCAACCCCCTATCCAACAGCTGCAAATCCGACTGCGATCGTGATCGTGCCTCATGGAAACCACTCCGTGCAGTCGGTCACCCCGTAGTCGAAACAACACCTCAAAGCAAAAGCCCAGCCTCCCCGGCTGGGCTTTTTGCTTAAGAGCAATTCTCTGCCTAGTGCGCGGCCACCGGCGTCACTTTCACTCCGGCACTGGCGAACTGAAACTGGAGAACCCATGCCCCCGGAGCCGCCGGAGCCGGCCTGAACTTCCATCTCTGCGCCGCCTGCATCGCCGCCTTGGCAAAATACTGGCTCGGCCCTTCCGAGTCGAAAGTCGCGCCGGAAACATTGCCGGCCGCGTCCACGGTTACCCGCACCCGAACTTCGAACTTGCCATGGATTGACTCCAGCGCTCTGGGCAGCACGTCCGGCATAACCTGCTGAGCCACCGCGCTATTCGCAGCCGGCTCGCTGGCAGCGCTCTCTGCCGCAGCCTCGCTCGCCGGGGCTACAACCTTCGGCGCTGGCGCTGGCGCAGCTTGTTGAGCAGGTGCGGGTGAAGGGGCGTGATCCTCAACGGGCGGAGCCGCAGCGGGAGCCGGAGAGCTCTGCCCCTCATCCTCGGGCTGCGCCGCCGATTGCCCCGGTGTCTGGCTTTGCGCGGAAGGCTGCGCAGCCGGGGGCGTCTGTTGCTGAGTTTCAGCGGGAGCTGGCGCCGTCGTTGCCTGTTGCCCATGCCGAGCGACCAAAATGCCAACCGTCACAACCACAACAATCGCCGCGGGCAGCAGGATCGGCAGCCGGCTTCGGCTTTCCGCTTTCTTCTCGGTCTTGACGGCCTCTTCCTTCAGCGCCTGGGCGGCCTCCAGCCAGCTCTTCACATTTTCCAGCGTGCAGCGCCCAACCGGGTCGGCCCGCAAACATCCTCGTGCAATGCCCGCAAAAGGTTGCGGAATCGACGGCGGCACCAGCGGGTCCTCGTTGACTGATTTGTCCCAAACCGGCGGATGCTGGGTCAGCGCTTCCACCAGCGTCATGCCGAGCCCCCAAAGATCCGCTGCCGGCGAAATGGTCCCGCCGGCCATCTCCGGCGCTTCATAGATCCCCTGCGCCGAGCCGTGCTTTTGCGGCTCTCCCGCCAACTGAAGGCTGTCTCCTGAGACTTTCAGCCTGTCGTCCACTACCAGAACATTCGACGGCTTCAGGTGGCCGTGGACCAGCCCCTTCCCATGCAGATAGGAAAGCACATCGATGACCGGCTCGAGCATCTCCTGGGTTTCAGCCGGGGTCAGCGCGCGCTCGGGCAAAATCTCCGAGAGCACCTCGTCGGCATACTCCGATACCGCGTAAAGCACCGCGGTCCCCTCCGACTCCGCGCGACCGGTAAGAATCAGGCGCATCAGGTTGGGATGAGACAGGGGCCTGGTCGCCGCCCAGCCGGCCATGAGCGATTCGGCGTCCTCCCCGTTGTCTCGAATGAGCTTGATAGCGGCTTTGCGCGCCTGGGGCCCGGGCAGCTCCGTCAAAAAGACGGACGACCGCTCCGTGCCGCCAAGCCATTGCAGGAGCGTAAACCTTCCGTCAATGACCCGTCCGACCCAATCACTCCGGATTGCCTCTAGGTTCATGGCCGTGTTCAGTTTATCCGAGCTAAGAATGGCTGGAAGCACTCAATTGCAGATTCCATGAGAAAAAGGTAACCGGACCGGCACTGCCTCCCAGGCCCAATCAGCCCGCCGGCCAACCCGCGCGGAGAGCCTGTCACCGCCAAACGTGCATCCAGCCGCGCAGCACCCGCTGGGCCGGCCGTTCCACAAAATGCAGCGCCAGCAAAGCCATCCCAATCAGAATTGCGTAGCTGATCCAGGGATCGAATCGGCTCAGCCCAAGCCAATCCAGCACATGGGTGTCGTGAATCAGGTTCCAGAAGTTGAAGTGGAGCAGGTAAAGGCAATAACTCGCCTCGCCGACAAAAACCAGCGGCCGCAAGCTCAGCGCATAAGAAAGGGGGTTGTTTCCTGCCAACCCAAGCACGATGCACCCAAAAAAAGGCATCAGCAGCCCGTCGTGGACAAGCGCGTAGGGAACCCGCGGCCCCAGCTCGAGAATGCCGAATGTGGCAGCGAACCCGAACGCGCCAAGAATCAGGCGCACCCGGCCCGAGCGGCCCATCATCTGGTCCATCGTTGCCAGCAGAACGCCAAAGACAAAGCTCGCCAAATGCGGCAGCGGCGTGTATTTCAGCGCCTGCAGCCACGGGCCCCAGCTCCACCGGTCCGGATGCGCAATCCCGTCCGGTTTCAATACGATGTAAAGCGTGCCTGGAATCAGGCCCAGCATCCAAACGCCCGCCATCGCCGCCAGCTGCCTTTTGATCGACGCCGGACGTTTCCAGCGCGCTATCCACGGAAACAGCAGGTAATAGAACGACTCCGCCGACATGGTCCAGGCAGGCGTGTTCAGAAACGTGGCAATCGACGGAATCCAGCCCTGCAGCAAGAGCGGCGAAAGCACCATGCCCGTCCAGAACATGGCGTGCGTGTGGGAGGCATACTCCGTTGGAACCATGCGCCAGCTCAGCAGCAGGCTGAGCAGATAGATGGGATAAAGCCGCGTGAACCGCGCCTCCCAAAAACGTACCTTGTCCAGTTCCCCGGCCCGCGCCCGCTCGGCATAGTTATAGGCCAGCACAAACCCCGAAAGCAGGATGAAGAAGCTGACAGAAGCAAACCCCGCGTTCACCACCGGCGCAAAAATGCCGAACCACTGGGGATTGGAAAAATGGAAAAGGACAATGTTGATAGCCGCAAAGCAGCGCAGGCCTGTGAGCGCATTCAGCCGGGCTGGCTTGCTGATATCCACTTCTTGTTAGATGTCTCCAGGGCAGCTTCTAGCTGCTAGCCGACTGCACAAGAAGAACAAAGCTAGAGGCTGGGAGCTAGAGGCTAGTAGCTGTTCTTACGCCGTTACCAGGGAACCGACCTTTTCGCCCAGCACCACCCGCCGGATGTTGCCCGGCTGGTTCATATTGAAGATGATCATCGGCAGGTTGTTGTCCTTGCACAGGCTCACCGCGGTCAGGTCCATCACCTTCAGGCCCAGCCGCAGGATCTCCATGTAGGTGATTTCGTCGTACTTGACGGCGTCCTTCACCAGCACCGGGTCGGCGTTGTAGACGCCTTCCACCTTGGTGCCCTTCAGCAGCACGTCGGCCTTGATCTCCATGGCGCGCAGGCTGGCCGCCGTGTCAGATGAAAAAAACGGATTCCCGATCCCGGCCGCGAAAATCACCACGCGCCCCTTTTCCAGGTGCCGCGTAGCCCGCCGGCGGATATACGGCTCCGCCAGTTGATTCATGAACACCGCGCTCATCACGCGGCACTGCACATTCCGCTTTTCCAGGGCGTCCTGCAAGGCAATGGCATTAATGACGGTCGAGAGCATGCCCATGCTGTCGGCGCTCACCCGGTCCATCTCCCGGGCCTGCCCCTCGACGCCGCGGAAAATATTGCCTCCGCCCACGACAATGCCTATCTCCACGCCCAATTCGTGAACTTCGGCGATTTCGCCCGTAATCTCCGACACTTTTTCGGCATCAAGGCCAAAGCCTCGCGGCCCCGCCAGGGCCTCACCAGAAAGCTTGAGAACTATCCTCTTATACATGTCTCCCCGAGTATCGCATACGCGCCTCTGGTCGGAGGATTGCGGAAAATCGTGAGGCCCTTGCAGCCGATTCCGCTCCGCTCGCTTTCCTGAAATGGCGATCTGTCCCGCCACTTTCAAATCAGGAACATTCGCCCTGAATTAAACAACAGGGAATCCCTGCTTTCCTCTTTTGCTGCCTAGACTTACCTTATCGACGCTCGAGCGGCAGCGGGCCTGTGGCAGCCCAGGATTCCCAAAGTCAATCCAAACCTGGATATTCCGGACCTCCATGGATCTTCCGGCGCTCAGCCATAGATGAACGGCAGGAATGGAATGCTCGTCAGGACGCAAAGCAAGGGACGCGAAATCACTGGATTGCAGGTTGGCGCAAACAACGTCCGGCGATATTTTCCAAAGAGCGCGGCAGTCATCGAGCTCGAGCTCGACCACCTGCGTATCCAGTGCTGGCTCGATCCAGCATTCTGGCTCGATCAGCCCGAAATCAGCGATCCCCGCCTCGGCGCTTGGCTCCAATCAAAAAACTTCCATGAGAGGCCAAGCCGCGATCCGGTCCCCCTGGCCTTGATTCCCAACGGAAAAAACTGCTTCCAACTCCGCCCCATCGGCTGCAAAGGCCAGGCGCGGAACCGGTCGGCATCCGACCCCTTCAACCCCGCTTGAGTCGAGTTCCGCCAACCTTCCCGCCGTTCCGCATCCATCTCGCCACTTGCGCAAACCTGCGCCTTGCGCAACTTGATAGACTCGAATTGCGATGACCCAACTGCAAGAGACCATCGAGCGACATTTTGCCGCCGGCCCCGCCGCCATCGGAAACCCCGAGGCCATGGCGGCTTTTCTCGCCCTGCGCGACGCACTCGCGGCCGGCGAACTCCGCTCCGCCTCACCCGACCCGGACTCGCCCACTGGCTGGCGCGTCAACGCCTGGGTCAAGCAGGGCATTCTCCTCGGTTTCCGCCTCGGGTCGCTTGAAGAAACTCCCGCCGGCGGCCATTCCCTTCCCGCTGGAGGCCTTTCGTTTATCGACAAAAACACCTACCCGGTACAGCGTTTTCGCCCCAGCGACGGCATTCGCGTCGTCCCCGGCGGCTCTTCCGTGCGCGCCGGAGCTTACCTGGCCCGCGGCGTGGTCTGCATGCCGCCCATGTACGTCAACGCCGGAGCCTACATCGACGAGGGCACCATGGTCGACTCGCACGCCCTGGTCGGCTCCTGCGCCCAAATCGGCAAGCGTGTGCATTTGAGCGCAGCTGCCCAGATTGGCGGCGTCCTCGAGCCCGTAAACGCCAGCCCCGTCGTCATTGAAGACGACGTGCTCGTAGGCGGAAACTGCGGCGTCTACGAGGGCGCCATCGTCCGCAAAGGCGCAGTCCTCGCCGCCGGAACCATCCTCACCCGCGGCACCCCGGTCTTCAACCTCGTCACCGGAGAAGTCCTGCGCGCCACCGGCGACCTGCCGCTTGTTATCCCTGAGAATGCCGTCGTTGTCCCCGGCTCCCGCGCCGTATCCAAAGGCAAAGCCCACCCCAACGCCGACGCCTGGGGCCTCAGCCTCTCCGCCGCCGTCATCGTCAAGTATCGCGACGACAAAACCAGCCTCAGCACCACCCTCGAAGACCTGCTGCGATAAAAGCGGCGCCAGCCGCCTCAGCCTTTACCAAGCTGCTCTAGCTGCCCGGCGGTGGCGGAAACGTAATCCCGTACCGCCCTGCGATTTCGACCAGTTTGGGGATATCGTCCGGAATCGCAAGCGGCGAAATCTCTTCGAGAAAGTGTTCAAAAGCGGCGGGCGCTACAAACATCAGCAGCCTGCCGGTACTCTCCCCGCAGTTGCGGAAGGTATGCACCGAACCGCGATTGGTGTGAAACGATTCGCCGGCCACCCCGCGCACCCACGCGCCATTCACAAGAAACTCATACTCGCCTTCAACCACGTAAAAAGTTTCGTCCTCATTCTGGTGCATGTGCGGCGGCGGCCCTCCGCCGGGAGGAGAAATCTCCATCAGCGTCACCGAGCGGCCCTCGGTCATCGCGCCGCTGATCAGCACTTCTACCTGACTTCCAAGGATGGGGAGAGTCTTGACTGGAACCATGTCTTGTCCGATCGTGCGGCAGGAATTGGGGGGAAGCGCCGCTGGCAGATTCTATCATCGGCCAAGTGAAGAGCCCAGCCACGCCCACGCGAAAGTCCACAGCAGGCTCTCGACCGCATGGCTATTTGAACGGCTTCACCGGCGTGGGCAGCTCCGCGCCTACCCGTCCCGTCGCAATCTCCGCCACAAAGTAGTTTTCCCCGCGTATCGGGCACGCAGCCAGCCGCCGCAGCATCGCCAGTTGCCCCACATGCGTCAGCGCGTCTGCCACCGGCCCCTGGATGAGCCGTTCCAGCGGAGCGTGGATCTCCGCGCCCGACGCCAGGTACCCATCGAAGGCCCCCAGCGCCGCGAAAAACCGCTTCTGTTCCTCGGTCCAGCTCAGCGGCGCGGAGTTATGCCAGCGCTGGCTGCCCTCGGCCATGCTCAGCGCCCAGTCGAAAAGGTCGCCCATATGGGCCACAATCTGCCCTGGCGTCTTCCCCGCCCCATCAAACCCGGCAAAACTCTCTGGAGGGTCTTCCAGCGCACGTGCGGCCCGGTAAGCCAGCGCCGCCAGGGTGTGGCGAAGCAGTTCAACGTCAGTGCTCATATCCCAAAACTATAGCGCAAAAAGGGCTTCCAACCGATTAGGCACTAGCCCCCAATCTCTGATAAACTTGAAGTTCTGAGTTCATCCGCAGGAAGAGACCATGTCAATACATCCCGTAATGCAGCGCCTGGCCGACAAGCTGAAGCGCACCGATCTACCCGCTTTCGTGCCCGGCGACCAGGTTCGCGTCCAGGTAAAGATCAAGGAAGGCGATAAAGAGCGCCTCCAGGCCTTCGAAGGTCTGGTCATCGCCATCAACAACGGCCCCCAGGGCACCTTTACCGTCCGCAAAATGAGCTTTGGACAGGGAGTAGAACGTATCTTCCCCTTCAATTCCAAAGTCATCGACAAGATTGAGAAGATTCGCAGCTACAAAGTTCGCCGCGCCAAGCTCTTCTACATTCGCGGACTCCGCGGCAAGGCCGCCCGCCTGCGCGAAGTCGACCGCGAAACCGGCAAGGTTCGCGCGTAACGTTCCAGGGCTCGCTTTTCCAGACAGGCTCCCCTTTTCCAACCAAACCCCCGGCCCACTCGGCTGGGGGTTTTGCTTTTGGAAGCAGTGCGTCGACCAAAATCGATTGTTTGCAGCTATTCTTAGGGAGTCGAGGAGCCATTGAAACAGAAACGTCCACGAGGTATCGTCGTCGTTGCGCTGCTCATGATCGTATTTGGCCTCGCGGAGGTGGTCACGGGCCTTACTCACAACTTCTTCGGAGTCTTTACCGCCAAGGCAACTGCTTCCGCTTACGCAGGCGTCGCCATTGGCGCATGCTACGCCGTCGCGGGGCTTCTCGTCCTTTCGATGAGGCGGCGGGCGGCAGCGGTCGCCGTTGTGCTCCTTATCGCCGACATCATTGGTCGCGCCGCGATGGTTGCAACCGGCCTCTATCCTCTCGGCTCCTGGAAACAGATTTTTTCCATGATCCTTGGTACTTCGATTGTGGCCGCTTTCGCCATCTACATCCGATTAAAATGGTCCTCCTTCAATTGAGTCTGATTCAAAACCTACCGGACGCGCCTTTGTAGGTGGGGCTTTGCTTCCTATACTCAATGCATGGCAACTGTCTGCGGATGGACGCTGGAAAACGCCGCTCGCAAGAACGGTGCCCGCCGCATCGCCGGCATTGACGAAGTGGGCCGCGGCCCGCTCTTCGGCCCAGTCGTCGCCGCAGCGGTTATCCTTCCCCAAGGCTGCCACCTGCAAGGCCTCACCGACTCGAAAAGACTCTCCGAGAAAAAACGCAACGAGCTCGACATTGAAATCCGCGCAATCGCACTTGCCTGGGCCATCGCCGCCGTCGATGTCGAAACAATCGACCGAATCAATATTCGCCGCGCGTCACTCGAAGCCATGCGCCGTGCCGTCGAGCAAATCGCCGAATGCCCAGACTATCTCCTGATCGACGGCCGCGACACCATCCGCTGGGATTGCCCGCAGCAAGCCGTGATCAAGGGTGACGCCACCAGCTTTTCCATCGCCGCCGCCAGCGTCCTCGCCAAGGTCCACCGCGACCGACTCCTCATCGAACTGGACGCCAAGTTCCCCGGCTACGGCCTCGCTCGCCACAAAGGCTACTGCACAGAGGAGCACATGCTCGCCCTCGCCCGCCTCGGCCCCACCCCGCTGCACCGCAAAAGCTTTCAGCCCGTCGCCCAGTCGGCGCTACAATTCGATTGAGATTGTGCCGTCAGGCTGAGAGGGCGCGCACCTTGCGCTTGCGATACCAGGCCAGGACTGGCCTCGCCCCCAGCAGCACCACAATCACCAGCGTGTAAGCCGCCGGCGTGGTCACGCCCGTCTTCACCTTCCACCAGTAGTGAATCATCGCCGTAATCGCGGCCACGTAGATCAGCATGTGCAGCCGGTTCCAGTTCTTCCCGCCCAGCTTGCGAATCGCCCACGTCGTCGACGTGGCGGCCAGCGGCAACAGCAGCAGCCACGTTGTAACGCCCATGATGATGAACCGCCGCTTGGTAATGTCGGTCTTGATTGTCGTCAGGTCGAAGCCCGCGTAAAGGCCCAGCCACGTAAGCATGTGCAGCGTGGCATAGAAAAACACAAACAGCCCCAGCAGCCGCCGAAATTTGATCAGCCAGCTCAGCCGCGGTGACAACGCGCGCAAGGGCGAAATCGCCAGCGTCCCCGCCAGCATCCAGAGCGCCGACAACCCCGTGATGGTAGCAATCTCCGCCGTCGGATCAGGCCCCAGCGTATTGGTCACTGCCTCGTAGATCGCCGTCGCCACCGGCAACAGGCAGCCAATCCACACCACAATCTTCAAAGCAATCAACGTCGAACGTTTCATGGTTTCCTTTGAGCGGAGTTAGCCGGGGTTAGCGCGTGTTAGCGGAGCTAGCGGAGTTAGCGGAGTTAGCCGCGCTGCGCGCGTGTTAGCGGGGTTAGCGGACCTTGCCCGCCGCGGCGGGTGAGTCACGTCCGCTCCGGTCTCGCAGAGCAGGCTAACTCCGCCAACCGGCGCGTAGCGCCGCTAACCCGCCGTGGCGGGCTAACTCCGCTTCAAAAGTCCCTCTTCAAATTCATCCCGTTGTAGAGCGACGCCACCTGCTCCCCATAACCATTGAACATCAGCGTCGTCCGCCGCTGCTCATAAAACGGCAACCCAATCCGCCGTTCTGTCTTCTGGCTCCAGCGCGGATGGTCCACGTTTGGGTTCACATTGGAATAGAAGCCATACTCGTTCGGAGCCTGGTCGTTCCAGGTCGTCGCCGGCATCTTCTCCACAAACTTCACTTTCACAATCGACTTGGCCGACTTGAACCCATACTTCCACGGCACCACGATCCGAATCGGCGCGCCATCCTGGTTCGGCAGCACTTCCCCGTACAAACCAAAGGTCAGCAGTGTCAGCGGATTCATAGCCTCATCCATGCGCAGGCCTTCAGAGTAGGGCCACACCACGGTCGCGTCTTCACCGGCCCACTTCTCCACGTGGGAATCGAAGTAGGAGAGAAACTGGACGTACTTCGCCGATGGCAGCGGATTGCACTGCTTGATAAACTCCGAAAGCGAATACCCAACCCACGGAATCACCATGCTCCACGCCTCAACGCAGCGATGGCGATACACGCGGTCTTCCAGCGGCCGCAGCTTCAGCAGGTCCTCAATGTCGAAGGTCAGCGGCTTGGCCACCTTGCCTTCAACCTTTACGCTCCAGGGCCGCGTCGGCAGGGCGCCGGCGTTCTTCGCGGGCTGATCCTTGTCCACGCCGAACTCGTAGAAGTTGTTGTAGTGCGTAATGTCTTCGAAGCTGGTCAGTTGCTCGCCGGTGGTCGTCAGTGGGCTCTTCACCGTCTGCAACTTGGTTCCGGCCTGGGCCGCGATGCGCGGGTCAATCAGGTTGGCCAGCCGCTCTGCGCCCAGCACCGTCGCTCCCGCGGCCGCAGCGCCTTTCAAAAACTTGCGCCTGTTGAAATACTCGTTATAGTCGTCTCTCGAAGTGATCTCGGAAGAGGGAATATCCGCCGGTTTGCCGATGAGCATCGTATTGACCTCGCTTGGGGAAACAAACGCTTGCACCCATTAGACACCGTTGAGGGCGCAAGCGTTACAGGAATTGATTGGCCCGGATTGAAGTGGTTTCACAACGCCAAAAAAGGCGCCATCCGTCAACTACGAGACAGAAACGGCCACTGGCCCAGCCGCCGCGCCCGGAAAAGATAAATCCCCGTCCCCGAAACCCCAATCAACCCCGCCACGGCCAGCCCGCCCAGCGCATGGCTCCGGTTCAGCAGAATAAACAGGAACCCCGCAATCGCAGCCAGCGGCGGCAGCGGATACAGCGGAATCCTGAAAGGCCGCTCCAACTCCGGCCGCTGCACCCTGAGCAGCATCACTCCAAACTGCTGCAAAAAAAACTGCAACAAGATCCGCGTGATCACCAGCATCGTAATCACCTGCGCAAGCGAGAAAAAACAGAACGCCGCGCCCACCACGCCCAGCGCCACCAGCGACCGGTGAGGAATATGGTGCTTCGGATGAATCGCAGCAAGATAGTGGAAGTAGTTTCCGTCGCGCGCCGCTGCATAGGGCACCCGCGAGTAGCCAAGCAACAGCGAAAACACCGAAGCAAACGCCGTCCAGATAATCAGCGCCGCCATCAGGTATCCAGCCCAGGCGCCAAAAGCCGAGTGCGCAATCTCCGCCACCAGCCGTATCCGCACCAGCGCGCTTTCGGCTGCATGAGCCGATGCGTCGCGCAGAGAAGGCAGCACCGCCAGGTCCATCGCAACATAAAACGCTGCCACAAACGCGACGCTCAGCAGAATCGCCCGCGGAATCGTCTTCTCCGGCCGCCGCACCTCGCCGCCCAGAAACGTGATGTTGTAGTAGCCCCAGTAGCAATAGGTGGTCAGCAGTGTCCCCTGCGCAAGCCCGGAGATTGCCAAGTGCGCCGAAAGCGAGGGCCCAGCCGGCAAATGAAAACCTCCCATCGCCCCGGCCCGCACAAACCCGGACACAATCACTCCGGCGATCGACACCAGCACGCCCGCAAACATCACCCAGGCCATCCACGTCACGGTCTTCAGGTTTCGATAGAGCAGCCAGGTCATCATCAGGCAAGCGGCAGCCGCGGCAAAGTTCGAGTAGTGCAGCCCCGGCAGCGCCGCTACAGGCGTCCCATCCAGCCCCGGCCAAAACATCCCCATGAAGCTTGAGAGCCCGATGCACCCCGACGCAATCGACAGCGGAGCGGAAAAGCTCAATTGCCAAACGAACAGAAAGCTCAGCCAATTCCCCGCGCGCTCCGGTCCATAAATCTCGCGCAGAAACGCGTACGAACCGCCGGCCCGCGGAAACGCCGCGCCCAGCTCCGCCCACACCAGCCCATCGGCCACGGCGATGGCCGCGCCCAACACCCACGCCCACACCGAGATCCGGAACCCCGCCGCCGCGATCACCAGCGGAAGCGTGATAAACGGACCGACGCCAATCATTTCCAGCATGTTGAACAGAACAGCCGACCGCAGCCCGATGCGACGCTCGAGGGTTGCGGGACTCGCGGAGATGGGCGGGTTCAAAGACATGGGCGCAATACGCTCACCGGATTGTACACTGGCTGCAGACTATGTTTCCTTCCCTGAGACTCAACCAATCGTCTGTTGCCGCGGCCCTCGCCGGAGTCCTGTCCCTCGGCGCGTCCCCGGTCTGGCTTGGCGCGCAAACGGCGGCGTCGACACCTGCATCCCGCTTCGAGCTGCCGCCCACCGAGCCCAGCGAGATAGCGCTTCCCCTGCCCGAAGACCGCGGTCAGGCGGACCTCGAGCAGACGCTGAAGCGTCTCGGAACCACGGCGAGCGTCTTGATGATTGTGGCCCATCCCGACGATGAGGATGGCGCGCTGCTCACTTATCTCTCGCGTGGAATGGGCGTGCGCGCCACGCTGCTCACCCTCACCCGCGGCGAAGGCGGACAGAACGCCATGACCGGCGACACCTACGATGCCCTCGGCCTCATCCGCACCAATGAGCTGCTCAAGGCAAACGAGTACAACGGCGCAAAGCAACTCTGGGGCACGGAAGCGGATTTCGGCTTTTCGAAAACCCAGGCAGAATCTTTCGCCCAGTGGGGACACGACCGCGTTCTCTATGATGCCGTGCTCGCTGTGCGCCAGGTTAGGCCGCAGGTGATCGTGGCCACCTTCCTCGGCGGAGTTTCAGACGGTCATGGGCAGCACCAGGTCTCCGGCGAAATCGCGCAGGAGGTCTTCAAAGCGGCCGGCGACCCGAAGGTCTTTCCCGAGCAGCTCAAAGACGGCCTTGAACCCTGGCAGCCGCTGGCCATGTATTCGCGCACCCCGTTTGCGCGCGTCACCAGCCAGGGCATCTTCGACTACGCAACCGGCAAGTGGGCTCCGGCGCGCTTTCACAACTACATCACCGGCGAATGGACAACCGGCGTTCCCTCAACCGACGCGGCCATGCCGGTCGGCACATGGGATCCGGTTCTTGGCCGCACTTACGCGCAGATTGCGCGCCAGGGTTGGGGCGAACAGAAAACCCAAAACGGCGGCGCTAATCCCACACTGAGCCAGCCGGAGACATCGAGCTACCATCTCTGGGCAGTCGCGCCTTCCGCAGCCGGCGAAGGCAGCGACGGGGAGACCAGCCTCTTCGACAATCACAAGGTCAAGATCGACACCAGCCTCGAGGGCCTGGCTGCGCTAGTGAAAAGTGCGCCACCCGCCTGGCTCGCGCAGGGATTGCGGCAGATCGATGAGAACCTCACTCAGTTCGAGAGCGACTGCCGCAACGAGAGTGGCGTGGAAGGCGCGCACAAGCTCGCGCCCATTTACCGCCAGACGCTCGATCTCTACGCCAAGGTAAAAGCCAGCGACATCGACCGCGAAGCCAAGGCAGGATTGGAATTGGAACTTGGCGCAAAAATCGAGCAGTTTCAAACAGCATTCAAAGATCTTTTGGGTCTCGATCTCGTAGCCTTTCGCAGCGCAGGCGGCCCGGATCGCGGTCTGTTTGGCCCCGGCGGCGGTGGTGCGGACGAGTCTGCCCGCAGCGTCTATCCCGGCGAGAACTTCCGCGTGCGCGTGCACACCGCGAATGCCACCGGCGAGGCGCAACTGGCGCGCGTCTGGCTTGAGAGCCAAAGCGGCTCGCCCTGGAAATCGGATGATACCTCCGAAGCCGTCGAACCCGCCCCCGTCAACGACCGCCTCTTTCGCGTAGAGGCCGCAGAAGACGCAGCGCCCACCGCGCCGTTCTTCACGCGCCCCTCCAGCGAGCAGCCTTACTACGACATCTCGAACCAGGCCTGGCGCGATCGCTCCTTTGCGCCCTGGCCCCTCGCGGCCTGGGTGGAGTACACCTTCGACGGCTTGCCAATCCGCCTCGGCGAGGTCGTGCAAACGCTGCAACGCGTAACCGGTCCCGGCGGCGTCTATGAGCCGCTCGTCGTCACTCCGAAAATCTCCGTGCGCATGGAACCCGAGGCGCGCATCCTTCCGCTCGACGGTTCCGCCCTCCCGGTAAAAGTCACCGTCCGCGCACAAGCTGCAGCCGACGGCACATTGACCTTGAAGCTTCCTGAAGGTTGGCATGCTGCACCGGCCGAGGCTCACTTCGATTTGAAAAACGCGCAGGATACCGCGCAGTTGGTCTTCTCCGTCACCACCGACGAGGCCGCGGCCGGCGTCTACAAAGTCGACGCAATCGCCCAGTCCGGCGGACGAAGCTATCAGGCCGGCTGGCGCAGCGTGGGCTACCAGGGCGTACGTCCCTATAACCAGTACCTGCCCGCCGAACTCAAGACGCGCAAGGTCGATGTCAAGATGGCCTCCGGCTTGCGCATCGGCTACGTCATGGGACCCGGCGACATGGTTCCAGAAGCCATCGAGGAGTTGGGCGTTCAACCGCATCTCTTGAGCGACGCGGATCTCGCTTCAGGGGATTTTTCGCCGTGGAATGTTCTGGTCATCGGCATTCGCGCCTATGCCACGCGCCCTGCCCTGGTCGCTGCGCAACCCCAGCTCGACGACTTCGTGCGCGGTGGCGGAACGCTGGTCGTTCAGTACCAGAGCGGCAACTTCCCCGCACCGCTGCCGCTGGCATTTCGAGGATCGCCGGAGCGCGTCGTCGATGAGACGGCGCCCGTTAAACTGCTTGACCCTGCCAATCCCCTCCTCAACTGGCCCAACAAAATCTCCACCACCGATTTCGATGGCTGGGTCGAGGAGCGAGGGCACTCATTTCTCGATACCTGGGATCAGGGTTACACGGCGCTCACCGAGACCGCCGACGCCGGGCAGGATCCCCAGCGCGGTGGTTTGCTTGTAACTCATCCCGGCAAGGGCACCTATATATATGTTGCCTACGCCTTATATCGCCAGTTACCCGAGTTAGTGCCCGGCGCCTATAGGTTACTGGCTAACTTGCTCAGCGCCGGCCACGGCGCTGCGCAGTAGAACTAGCCCCGCAGACCCACTATTCACGCGTCTTTAACAATACCTTCGACAAATGATCGACTAATAACTCGATTATTAAAAATATATGAATTTGCATGTCTCAACCATGCGATCTACTCGTCCCCCGCAACTCTGTTAAAAACACGTGAATTCGTCAAATCTTCATCAAACTCTGCGAGTCTTGGATTCGGGACCGGGAGAACCATGCACGTGCGCAATTGCTAACTGGCCATCCTTGTTCATCCTGCTTGCCAATGTGCACAGCGCATGACTTCAACCGGCACGACTCGGAAATGCGTGAACGGCTGCGTTCAAAACGCAAGACGGCGCAGCCACGAACCAACTTGATTTAGAGAGGACAGAAGAGGCCCCATGAACTTCAAACTGAATACGGCTGCCGCGGCAATCCTGGCAGTGAGTCTCGTTGTTTCCTATGCTCCCGCCAGCGGCCAAACCCCGATGGCGAAGAAGCACGTTGCAACCAAGAAGACAAAGACACCTCCGGGACCAACCGTCGAAGAACAGATTCAGTCTCTGCGCCAGGAGTTCCAGGGACAGATCGACGGCTTGAAGAGCAACCTTGCCGATAAGGACGCCCAGTTGCGCCAGGCGCAGCAGGCTGCCGCCGATGCGCAAGCCGCCGCGGCAAAGGCTCAGGCTGCCGCCGATGCGGAACAGCAGGCAATGACCGAAAACGCGACTGCCGTCTCGACGCTGAAGAGTTCCGTCGACGACATGAAGGGCGCGCAAGTCTCAATCGTTAACACCATCTCCGATGAGACCACGGCGATCAAGAAGTCGATCAACAGCCCCGATGCGCTCCACTACAAGGGGATCACGCTTTCCCCAGCCGGCAGCTTCCTGGCGGCTGAAACTGTGTGGCGCTCTTCGGCCATGGGCGACGGTCTCAACACCCACTTCACCAGCGTTCCGCTGAATGCTGCCCAGGGCGCCCAGATCGGCGAGTGGCAGGGGTCCGGCCGCCAGTCGCGCGTCGCCCTCAAGGCTATTGGCAAAATCGACAGCATGACCATGACCGGCTACTACGAGGCTGACTGGCTCTCGGCCGGCGCCACCTCAAACAACAACCAATCCAACAGCTACACCTTGCGCCAGCGCCAGTTGTGGGCCGACGCCAAGACCACCAACGGCTGGGACTTCTCCGGCGGGCAAGGATGGTCGCTGGCGGCAGAAACCACAAAGGGTTTGACCCGCGGAACGGAAATCCTTCCCTCCAGCATCGATCCACAGTACGTCGCAGGCTTTGTGTGGACGCGCCAGTACAGCTTCCGTGTCTCCAAGGACTTCGGCAAGAGCGTCTTCCTCGGTGTCTCGGCCGAAAACGCAGAAACGCTCTCCCCGTCCGGCACCGGCCTGCCCACCAACTACGTCTTCGCCGCCTCGGGCGACGGTGGAGGCCTCTACAACTCCGCCAACCTCTACTCCGCCAACGCCGCTCCTGACTTTGTCATCAAGATGGCCTTCGAACCCGGCTGGGGTCATTGGGAAATCTTCAACATCAACCGTTTCTTCCAGGACCGCATCTATCCGAGCAGCGGCACTCCGTATAACAACGTCTCCATCGGCAGCGGCATCGGCGGCGGCTTCCGCGCACCGCTCGCAGGCAATAAGCTCACCATCGGCCTGAAGGGCCTCTACGGCGAGGGCATGGGCCGCTACGGTTCATCGACCATCGCCGACGTAACGGTCCGCGCAAACGGCGCACTGGCTCCGCTGCGCGCCTTCTCCGCCCTCGGCACCGTGGAGATGAACCCGACCAAGCGGCTGAACCTCTACTTCAACTACGGTGGCGATTATGTCTACCGCGAATTCTGGCTGACCGGCGCAACCACAGCCGAAGGCTACGGCCTCCCGGGACGATTCACGAACGCTCCTGCCATGTCCGGCTGCAATGTCCAACCCACCACAACCACAGGCAGCGCTGGCGGCTACGCCGCTCCGGGCTCTTGCGGCGAGCAGAACAAGGACGTGCAGGAGTTCACCGTCGGCAACTGGTACAACATCTACAACGGCCCCAAGGGACGCCTTCGCTTTGGCCTTCAATATAGTTGGTTTGAGCGCGACCTCTGGTCGGGTCTCACCAGCGTCGCCAACCCCGGCGCCGGCGCCAAGGGAAACCTGAACACCTTCTACACCTCGTTCCGCTACTACATGCCGTAGATCGCGGAAGCCTCACTCCTTGTACCAACTCAAAAGGGGCAGTCCATCGCGGACTGCCCCTTCAATTTTGGCTTTCTCCCAACGATTTGGCCCCGCTATCTGCCAAAACAAAAGGCCCGAAGCATAGGCTCCGGGCCTTCATTTTGCCTGCTCAACGAACAGTTACTCGGCGGCGGCTTCCGCTGCCTTGGTCTGCGCCACGGTCCAGTCCGGCGCGCCTACCTTGAAACGAGCAAACCGGCGAACGGTAATGTTCTCGCCCAGCTTGCCCACCTTCTGCGCAATCAGCTCCTTGATGCTGATCGCCTGGTCCTTGATAAAGGGCTGCTCCAGAAGGCAGACTTCCTCGTAGAACTTGGCCATCTTGCCGTCGACGATCTTCTCGATCACCGCAGCCGGCTTGCCGGTGGCTGCTGCCTGCGCGCGGAAAATCTCCTTCTCGCGCTCCAGATCTTCCGCAGTCACGTCCTCAGGCTTCACATAGCGAGGATCGCTGGCCGCGATATGCATCGAGATGTCCTTCAGCAATTCCTGGAAGTCTTCCGTGCGCGCCACAAAGTCGCTCTCGCAGTTCACTTCGAGCAACACGCCCAGCTTCCCGCCCGCATGAATGTACGGAAATACTGATCCGTCGTTGGTCGTGCGCGACGCCTTCTTCTGCGCCGAGGCCATGCCCCGCTTGCGCAGCACCACAAACGCGTCCTCAATGTTTCCCTTGGCTTCCTGCAAGGCCTTCAGGCAGTCGCCCATCGGCGCGCCCGACTTCTCGCGCAGCTCTTTCACCTGCTTGGCATCAATCTTTTCCGTCACAGTCATCCCTCACTACTCCCTTTCGAAACACTCATCCAAAATCCCGCCGAACGCAGTTCCAAAAGAAAAGCGTGGCACCTGAACCCGGGCGGCCACGCTCGTCTCAGTTTGCGCACCGCGGTGCGCAGAATCGATTAAAGTGCGCCCCCGGCCGCTTCGGCCTCGTCCAGCGCCGCAACCGCGGCAGGCGCCTTGCGAATGCCAGGCCCAAGAACCGCATTCAGATCCAGTTCCTCGGCTTCGGCAGGCGCTGCTTCTTCGGCCACCGCCTCGGCTTCAACTGGCGCGGCCATCTCTTCCGTAAAGGCCTTGTCGCCCACCATGTTCACGCCTTCGGCAGCCGAATCGGCAATCTTCGAAGTGAACAAACGAATCGCGCGCAGCGCGTCGTCATTGCCCGGAATCACAAAGTCCACAACCGTCGGATCGCAGTTTGTATCCACCACCGCAACCACCGGGATTCCCAGCTTGCGGGCTTCCTTCACGGCAATCGCCTCGTTGTTCGAGTCGACGATGAACAGCGCATCCGGCAGCCGCTTCATGTTCTTGATGCCGGCAAGGTTGGCCTGCAGGTGCTTGCGCTCCCGCTCCAGCTTGATCACTTCCTTCTTGGTCAGCAGCTCATAGCGGCCGTCCGTGGCCATGTCGTCCAGTTCCTGAAGGCGCTTCACCGACTTCTGCACCGTCACCCAGTTGGTCAGCAACCCACCCAGCCAGCGCTGGTTGATGTAGGGCATGCCCGCGCGGTTGGCTTCCTCGGCCACCGCATCCTGCGCCTGGCGCTTGGTGCCGACAAACAGTATCGTCTTGCCGCTCGCGCAAAGCTCTGTGACAAACTTCGACGCGTCCTTGAAAAGCTTCAGCGTCTTCTGCAGGTCGATGATGTAGATTCCGTTGCGCTCCCCAAAAATGTATTCCTTCATCTTGGGATTCCAGCGCTTCGTCTGATGCCCGAAGTGAACTCCTGCTTCGAGCAGCTCCTTCATTGTGATCGTGGCCAAGCGGCCTCCTTTTTTGATTTGCATCCGGGCTTGCGTTTCCGTTACCCGGATTGAAACCCGCTCGCGCGGGAGATTTGAAACTGAGCTTCTAGCTGTTAGCTACTAGCCTCTAGCTCGTCTCTACCGGGTCCACTTTCAAATGAAACCCCGCAGCCTGCACAAGCATTGAAAAGCTAGGAGCTAAAAGCTAGAAGCTGATAGCTGCAAGCGCTTTAGCGCTTGCTGAATTGGAACCGCTTGCGTGCGCCCTTCTGGCCGTACTTCTTGCGTTCCTTCTGGCGCGCGTCGCGGGTCATCAGCCCTTCACCCTTGAGCAGCTTGCGCAGCTCGGGGTTGAACTGAACCAGTGCGCGGGCAATGCCCAACTTCACGGCATCCGCCTGCGCGGCCACTCCGCCGCTCTTCACCGTGGTCACCACGTCGAACGAGCCGGCCAGTTCGGCCACTACCAGCGTCCGCTTGGCGGCCACCCGCTGCTGCTCGGTCACAAAGTACACGTCAAATGCCTTGCCGTTGACCTTCCACTCGCCCGTGCCGGGACGAAGAAAGACGCGCGCGATCGCCGACTTGCGCCGCCCCGTCCCGTAATACTGAACCAGATCTGCCATTCTTTTCCTCTTAGCTCTCAGCTGTCGGCTTTCAGCCTTCAGCGTACTCATGCTTTACTTCAAATCCTTGTGCCGCTTTGCACTTTCCGCATCAGCAGGGAACAGACTGAAAGCTGATAGCTGAAAGCTGAAAGCTGCCTTACCCAATTTCCAGCGCCACTGGCATCTGCGCCTGGTGCGGATGCTTGTCGCCCCGATATACCTTCAGCTTGGTCGCCATCTGCCGGCCCATCTTGCTCTTCGGCAGCATGCCCTTGATGGCCTGCTCCAGAATCATCTCCGGCTTGCGGTTCAACAGGCGCGTAAACGACTCCTCGCGCAACCCGCCCGGAAATCCGGTATAGCGGCGATAAAGCTTCTGCCCTGCCTTCAGCCCGGTCAGCCGCACCTTTTCCGCGTTGATCACGATCACGTGGTCGCCCACGTCGATGTAGGGCACGTACTGGGGATTCAGCTTGCCGCTCAAAACATCGGCAGCCTTCGTCGCCAACCGTCCCAGCGTCTTGCCGCTGGCGTCAATCACATAAAACTTGCGGGCAATGTCCTTGCCACTCGGAACAAAGGTACTCATCTCACTCCTGCCTTCGAAAAAACCAGCGCAAAACACATGCGCCCTCGCTTCAAACAAGCGCAAGGGCCTTGATTCTACCCACTGCCAAACAAATCTGTTCGGGTGAGGACTGCTCGAGTTGGCCCCTCTCAAGGGCCTTGGCTAAGCTGGACCAATCGATCGCCCAGCAGCCTGTGTCCTGTTGCTGTTGGAATCCCCTTCAGGGGCATCCATCAGCTGAGTCCGGGTGAGCACACACAGACCCCAGGCGCAACACCGCGCAAGGTCTTCAGAATACCCGAAATGGCGGTTGGAGTCAACGAAAAGTCGGCCCGGCTGCCCGCCGTCAAGCCCACGATCCCACCCTCGGCGCAGCCCTATCGTCCCAAAGGTAGGAGTGTTCCACCTGATCTACGGACTTTTTAGGTCCCTTATCGTCTTTTCTATCTTTCTCGTCACAGATTGGCATCCGATTAGTGATCCCCGCGGCGGTCTGCGGCACTTCCCATTCAGTCGTATCGAATCTCTGCCCTCTCCCTGCCCTCTGCAGGCGACGGCCCCAGTCCCTGTTCGGACCCCATAAATTAATATTCCCCAGCCCCCTCCCGGCGTAGAATCGCCTGTCGGCAGCGAGACCGCCGTCCGGCGTGGGAGAACGCATATGCCCAACGTCCTTATCTCTACCCCGCGTGGCCAGATGCCCGCCTGGCTTGCCATCCCTTCAACTCCATCTCCGGCTCCCGGCGTCGTAGTCCTCCACGACGTCCTCGGCATGAGCCAGGACCACCGCAACCAGGCCAACTGGCTCGCCGAAGCCGGTTTTCTCGCCGTCGCCCCTGACCTCTATTACATGGGCGGCCGCCTGCTCTGTCTCCGCCAGATCATCCGCGACTTCACCGCCCGCGCCGGTCCCGCCTTCGACGATGTCGAGGCCGCCCGCACCTGGCTTCTCACCCAGCCCGGCTGCAGCGGCCGCGTCGGTGTCGTCGGCTTCTGCATGGGGGGCGGCTTCGCCCTGCTTCTCGCCTCCGGCCACGGTTTCTCCGCTGCCGGCATCAACTACGGCGGCCCGCTTCCCAAGGACATCGACGATTTCCTCAACACTGCCTGCCCCGTCGTCGGCAGCTACGGCGGCCTGGCCAGCTGGGAGCAAGGAGTCGCCGACCAACTCGCCGCAGCCCTCGACCGCGCTCTCGTCCCTCACGACGTAAAAGAGTACCCCGACGCCGGCCACTCCTTCATGAACAACCACCGCGGCTACGGATTCCTGAAGGTGCTGCGCTTCAAAGCCGTCGGTTACAACGAAGCGGCCACCATGGACACCCGCCGCCGCATCACCGCTTTCTTCCACATGCACCTCGATCAACAACCCTGAAAGAAAAAGTGCCCTGCCTTCGACAAGTTCTCATCGTCGAAGGCAGGGCACTCAATTTTGAGCAGCAAAAAAGCTAGCGGCTAGAAGCTAGCAGCCGTCTTCCTACGCCGCGTGCTCGCTTACCGAGCTAACCCGGAACCGTTTCATCTGGATCGACAGTGTTCTTTCGATCTTGCGTAGATCGCCGCGCTCGGCCGGAGCTGCAAAAGTCGAAGCCACGCCGTGCGCCGAAGCGCGCCCCGTGCGGCCCACGCGGTGAACAAAGTCCTCGGCCACCTTGGGCAGGTCGAAGTTGATCACGTGCGCAACATTCGCCACATCGATGCCGCGAGCGGCAACATCCGTGGCCACCAGCACCCGGTGACGTCCTTCGCTAAAGCTGCGCAATGCGGCGTTCCGCTGTGCCTGCGAACGGTCGCCGTGAATCTGCGTCGCCGACCAGCCCGAACGCGTCAGCCTGCGTGCCACGCGATCTGCCCCGTGCTTGGTGCGCACAAAAACCAGAACGCTGCCCTTCTCCGCGCCCAGCAAATGCTCGAGCAACTCCTGCTTCTTGTCCGGCGCAACTTCAAACGTACGAAGCTCCACGTTCTCGGCCGGCTTCAACACTGAACCAATCTCGATGCGCGCCGGGTTGTTCAGATACTTGTGCGCCACTTCCTTCACCGCGCCTTCCAGCGTGGCCGAGTAGCAAAGCGTCTGCCGCGTCGCAGGCAACGTCGTCGCAATGCGCGCGATGGCGGGCTGGAAGCCCATGTCCAACATGCGGTCCACTTCGTCCAACACCAGGATCTTTACCTGGTCCAGCCGCACCAGCTTGCGCTTCAAATAATCCTCAAGCCGGCCAGGAGTGGAGACAATCAACTTGGCGCCGCGACGAATCGCGTCCAGTTGCGCGCGCTCTTGCATGCCGCCCACCACCAGGGCAACGGTCTGTTCAGAGCTCGAGCGGATGCTGAGAAACGCCTGCTCCACCTGCATCGCAAGCTCGCGTGTCGGCAGCAGGATCAGGGCGTGAGCCGCAGGCCCGCGCGCCGATGAGGTTTGCAGCATTTCAACAATCGGAATGAGGAAGCTGAGGGTTTTGCCGGTTCCGGTCTGCGCGGTCGCAAGCACATCGCGGCCCTCTAGAGCTGGCGGAATTGCAGCGGCCTGTACCGGGGTGGGAGTTTCAAACTTGTTGGCGTTGAGCCGCCCCATCAAAGGTGCGGACAAATTGAACTGCGAAAACAAAGTAGTCAAAATAATTCTTTCTTCTGCTCCGGGAGCCGCTTTTCCTCGCGGCCTGCCGGCGGAGCTGGACATGGAGGCACACGTCACTTACGGACGAACGCCTGCTTATCGATATGCGTAAGGGAGAACCGAAAGTCGTTCAAGAAGACTGACCAGCTATCACTCAAGGGGAGAGTGCCCTGGCCCGGAGCTGCCACACGCTACGTCATCGCCAACCGTCCCATGGACGACCGGCAACCCTATCCCACTTACTCCCGGCTTCGAGCGCCTGAACATACAGGGGCTTCAAAACTTGCCGGACCACACATGGTCCAATGGCAGAGTCGCCGGGTGGGAAACTCAAGGGTCTACGCTCTAATCACCCCATGAAACAAAGACCGTTTCCTGGGGGCCCGATTGTCGGGGCTTGGGGAAAATATCTGTAAAAGGCAAGCTGCCATTCAACCCGGCAGGCTACCGCTCACGGCCAAATCACTGAGCGCAAGTACAGTGTACCACGGTTCGCCCCTAATTCTCCGTAGGAACCCGGTCCGCGTGGTCAACCACAACCACTTCCGTCGGTACCTTCTGCGGAATCAGCTTGAGTCCCTGCTGCTCCTGTAAGGCCGTATAGATTGATGGCAACGACGAATCTGTTGAATCCTCCGGTGCATAATCCAGTTGAATGTCGTAAGTGCCTTTCATCCCTGTCATTTCCGCGACCGGGCGTCCTGTCACGCGAGCCAGCAATCCGGCAAGAACCACAAGCGGGCAGTTCAGGCATTGCATCTTGCCTCGCATCATCTGCGCCTGTGTGTTGTCACCTTTGCTTGCCTTCAGTTTTGATCCGTCTTTCGCAACCACCAAACCGAAACCTTGAAAGTCCTTCGTTTCACGATGGACAACCAGGTGGAAACGGTCCTTCAGCAGTTGCTGAAGCAAAGGCTTGGCTTCTTCGTACGTTAGAAGTTTTTCTCCCTCCGCCTCTGCATTAATGTCGTATTTTTGTTCCTCGCCCCAGTTCGGCAGCCCTTCAATGTGATCGTCGGCCACATCGAAAGCAAGCTCAATCAGGAGTTGTAACGTCGCATTCGTCGCTGTAAATCTCGGCCTTCCCCACTCACTAATCGAGGTAAGGCCAGTGCCGCCGGGCGAGCTCAACCTCACGGAGGCCACTTCAAACATCGGTGTTTGAACGCTTCTCGCCGGAGCGACTTGCGTCGGTGCGGGTGTCGCTTCTGATGCGGAACTCGGACTCAATGGAGCTTGGCCATGCAGGGCCGGCACCGCGAAAACCAACAATGCCGCCGCGAACAAAAACCTTCCGATCCCTGAATTCACTGCAAGCGCCCTTTCGCGAACGGCCAGAGACCGCATACCGGATAGCTTAACAACTGGATTGCAGCCCCGCCTTCATCCGCGCATCCGGCAACCCCAGCCGCCGCTTGATCTCCAGCAGCTCCTCGATCTTCCCCGCCGGCAAAAACTGCAACGGCTTCCCAATCTGCTGCGCAATCAAATACGTCTTGCAGTAAGTATCGAACGTCTCCACAAACCACTCCGCGTGGGTCACCGTGTCTGCCCAGCAAACAATCCCGTGATTCGAAAGCAGAATCGTATTGTGGTCGCGCACAAACGGCCGCACCGTCTCGGCAAACGCCTGCGTTCCTGGAGTCTCGTACGCCGCCACCGCCGCCGGCCCAATCGAAACCTCGTATTCCGAAATCAGCCCAATCGGCGGCAGCGTTCCCGTCATCGCAAACGCCGTCGCATACGGCGGATGGCAATGCACCACGGCCCGCGCTTGCGGGTTGCCGCGATAAATCTCGAGATGCAGCAGCAGTTCGCTGGTGCGCATCCGGTCGCCGGCCAGAATATTCCCGTCCAGATCGGAGAGGCAGATGTCCGCCGGTTCCATATCCCGCTTGCTCATCATCGTCGGCGTGCACAGCAAGTACCGCTCGCCCAGCCGCACGCTGATGTTGCCGCCGTTGCCGTCCACATACTGCCGCTCCCACAGCTTGCGGCCAACTGCGATAATCTCCAGCCGCAGCGCGTGAGCCTCAGGCGAACTCGCCGCCGCGAGCGGCGAAAGTTCACCTTGAATGGAAGCAGGTCCCGATACGAACCTCGGAAAATGCGGCGGATGGGAGGGCTGCAAAGATTCCGCCGTCTGCTCCTCTGCTGGTTCGAGTGTCTGCTCCATTCATCGGCCTCACGCGTGTACAGGTCTTGGCGAAGCGCCCTCAGTGAGCTCCCCGTCTCCCCCATTCTTTCGTGGAACCGATTCAAAACGAGTGATAGGAATCACACTCGACTGAAGCCACACTCCAAGTTCCGCTCGGGTGCCCCATCCATTGCGCGCCCTTTGCGCAATGGGCAGGAAAGCACTATCTCAACAGATGAGCTTTTCCTAATCCCTATTCCCTATTCCCTGCCGGGGCCCCCAAAGTGCGGTCTTTGCTCGTTGGGGTGGCTATTCCCTGCTTCACCCCACCAGCCTCCGCTGCAACGCCTCCAGCGTCTGCCCCTTCGTCTCCGGATAAACAAACAGCACCACCACAAACTGCACCGCCGTCATCACCGCGAAAAACGCAAACGGCGTCTGCGTGTGGAACGAATGCACCACCACCGGAAACTCCAGCGCGATCAACGCATTCATAAACCAGTGGCTGGCCGACCCCACGCCCTGCCCCTTCGACCGCACCGAAGTCGGAAACACCTCGCCAATGTAAACCCAGATCACCGCTCCCTGCGAAATCGAAAAGAAAGCAATATAAGTCACCAGGATGCCGAGCAGCGCGCTCTGATGCGATTCGGTCGCGAACACCCACGTCACCCCGGCCAGACACATTGAGCACCCCGCCGCCCCAATCAGCAGCAGCGTCTTCCGCCCCAGCTTGTCAATCAGCGACATCCCCACCAGCGTGAACATAAAGTTCGTAGCCCCAATCGCAATCGCCTGCTGATCGCTCGAAATCTGGTTGAAGCCCGCTGCCGCAAAAATATTGTTCAGGTAATACAAAATCGCGTTGATCCCCGCCAGTTGATTGAACGCGCCAATCGAGATCGCAAGAAACAACGGATAGCGGTACTTCCACCTGAAAACCGGCTCGTGCGCAATCGCATGTTCCTGCGCCAGCGCCGCGCGAATGTCGTCGAGTTCTCCCTGCGGATCCTCTTCGCCCATCAGCCGCAGCACCGCCAGCGCCTCGTCGATTTTGTTGCGCGAAGCAGAGAAGCGCGGGCTCCTCGGAATGCCAAAAAGCAAAATCAGAAACGCCACTGCCGGAACCCCGGCGATGCCAACCTGCCAGCGCCACTCCGCCGCGCCCAGGTGCAGCGTCCGAATCGCGTAATTCGAGATGTAGGCCACCATGATGCCGAAGACTACGTTCAACTGAAACGCCGCCACCAGCCGTCCCCGCCACTTCGCCGGAGCCAACTCCGCTATGTACACCGGCCCCAGTACCGACGACGCGCCAATCCCCAGCCCCCCAATAAAGCGGAAGAGCATAAACGAGTACCAGCCCCACGCCAGCCCGCAGCCAACCGCCGAAACCACATAAAGGATGGCCGTAATCCGCAGCGTCTCGCGCCCGCCCAACCTTTGCCCAATCGTCCCCGCGCCCAGCGCACCAATCACCGTGCCCACCAGGCCAATGGCCACAGTCAGGCCCTTCTCCTGCGGGTTCAGCCCATAGAGCTTCACCAGCGCATCAATCGCGCCGGCAATCACCACGGTGTCGAAGCCGAACAGCAACCCGCCCAGGGCGCCGGTCAGCGTGGCTTTCATCAGGTTGACGTTTGGCCGCATCGTCTTCGCTCTCCGGCAAATCCCAAATCATCCTACAGACCGGTGCGGCCGTGCGGCAAAACCGTTCGCCGGCTATCGGCGAACCGTTTCAGTCCACGACGCTCGTTTTGCTCGGCAGCACCGTCAAGATACGGCACCGGTGCTTGTCCGCTGCGCTCCAGGCCAGGGCCATCTCGCTTTCAATGCAAGCGCAATCGCCGGCCTCCAGCACCTCCTGCATTCCGCCCGCATCCAGCTGGAGCCGGCCTTCGAGCACGTAAACCACGCCTGCGCTCCCGCGGAAACAATCCGTAGCGCTGGCCGATCCGCCGGGCGAGAATTCAATCATCTGCGCCAGCAGCTGCGCGCCTTCTTCGGCCGTGTTCAGCGGAGTCACCTTCACCGGCTCAACTCCACGCCCATCCCCTTCAAAATGCGCCTTGCGCGTAATCGAGAGCGTGTGCCGCGCCGGCTCTGAGAAAAAGTGGCTCATCCCCACTCCATACACACGGCTGATCGTCGCCAGCGTAGGCAGCGTCGGAATCATGCGGTCCGTCTCCAGCTTCGACAAAAGCGCCGTCGAAAGCCCGGTCTCCGCCGCCAACCTCGACAGCGTGAGCCGTTTCTGCGTCCGCAGCGAACGCAGCTTCAAACCAATGCAATAGGGTTCCAGCGACCACTGAGCGTAAGAAACTGTCTTCGGCATGCGCACTCCTTCTCATCCCAGAGCCAACTCCTGGTCGACCCGGCATCAAATTGATTCTTGCAGTCCCCTCCGTTCAGGCTTTTGAAACATTTCTGAAGTTTTCCCGCGCGGCCCTTGTGTTGCCAAATGTCGCATCCATTGGTTTATCCTCGCTCTGGCTATTGCGCATCTGAACTTAGTCATGGGCTCGTTCCATCCGCAACTCACTTCTCCCTCAGAGGTTTACTGCCATGTTCACGTTCGCCGCTATCTCTAATTCATTTCTTCATCGAGGCTTCCGCTCCTTCGCCGTTGCGGCCGCACTCAGCGCCAGCCTCTTCTGCTGCGCTCAAAGCAAGCCGGCGCCCAAACCCGCCGCAAGCACGGAGCCTGACGTGCTCGTTCTCAGCAACGGAGACACTCTCCACGGCAAATTCGTCAACGAAATCGCCGGTAAAGTCACCTTCCACAGCGACGCCCTCGGCGACATTTCCCTCGGCTGGGACAAGATCAAAGAACTCCACACATCCCAGAAATTCGCCGTCCTCACCGACCAGGTCAAAGTCCGCAGCAAGAAAGCCGCGCGGCAAATTCCCATCGGAACCTTCGAAGTCGCCAACCAGGCCGTCACCGTTCATCCGGAAAACGCCGCGGCCGAAGCCCCCATTCCCGTCAAAACCGCGCAGTTCATCCTCGATCCGGCCGAATTCGATAAACAGATAAACCACGAGCCAGGGTTCTTCTCCGGATGGAACGGCGCAGCCACCGCCGGAGCCACTCTGGTCGCTGCAACCCAAAACCAATACACCGTCTCCGGCGGAATCGGGCTCGTGCGCACCGTTCCCACCGCAGCCTGGCTCAATCCGCGCGATCGCACCTCGGTCGACTTCACCGGCTCCTTCGGCAAAATCACCCAGCCCGCCTACACCTCCGGCGTCACAACCGTGCCCGCGGTGGTCACCAAATCCGCCATCTATCACGCCGATGCCGAACGCGACGAATACTTCTCGCCTCGCTTCTTTGCCCTCGCCCAAACCGCCTTCGACCACAACTACGGCCAGGACCTCGACCTGCAACAGATCTACGGCGGCGGCTTTGGATGGACCGCCCTCAAGACTCCAAAGCAGGAAGCTGACCTGAAAGGCACAGCGCAATATGAAAAGCAGCAGTTCATCTCCGGCGCCTCAAGCGGCAGCCAGAATCTAGTCGGCTCCACCTTCGCAGCCAACTACGTTCTCCACCTCAAACTGTTTACCTACACCCAGGGACTTTCGTTCATTCCCGCCTACAACAACATGCGCGCCTACTCCGCCAACGAGACCGATACTTTTGCCTTCCCAGCCTACAAGCGCCTCAGCTTTTCGCTCGGAACCATGGATAGCTACCTCAACGATCCACCCGCGTCCCTGCCTCCCACCCGGCGAAACTCGTTCCAGTTCACCATGGGCCTAACCTACGCATTCAAATCGAATTACTGATTCCCCCAACACGCGGGAGTCAACAAATCCTGCGCTCTGTTGCGTTCAGAGAAGGGCGGTTTCCATCCTCTAAACAAGCCGCCCCTCCCGCCCTTTCCCGCCAGAACTCAGCCAACACTCAAGGATTGTTCGAGATGCGTTCCGCTGGTTTTGTTTACTAGTTTGGCACTAAGTAACCGTTTTTTATCGCCAAAGAATGAAGAAACAGCCTTCCCGAGCCCCCAATCCGACCCAAATGGGCTGATAATTAAATCACTGATAAAAACTGGGCTCATTCAATCGCTGAAGCTCAGATAACTTTGTTGCACCCTTCTTCCCTAGATCGACCGCTCGCCGCGTTTTCCGCGCCGGCACGCGGTTCCCATCCGCCCGGGGCGGGCGGTTTAACGTCGGCGGGCTGGTTCGCCAGGAGTCCGAAGAACTGCGTTGGTTCGGATGCGTCATCTTAATTCTGCTCAATCGGGACTTGAGAATACTGGCCCCGATAAAACGGGCTTCGAAAAAATGAGCCCGGGAGAGATGGGCTCTGAAATCACAAGCCCTGACAGGACAACTCTCGGCAAGCCCTGCCTCTCCTTTGCGTCCTTTCGCCTGCAAGACGACGGCACCCTGCTCCGCGGCGAGACGCCTGTTCACCTTCCGCCCAAAGAGTTGGCGGCCCTGCGCCTGCTGCTCGCCAATCCAGGCCGCATTGTCACGCCCCTTGAATTGAGGCAGGTTCTGTGGGGCGATGTCCACGTCACCGCCGACAGCGTTCCAAAGTGTGTATCATCCCTGCGCGCCCGTCTTGAGCCGGAGGAATGCATTCAGACCGTTTACAAGCGCGGATATCGATTCATCGCCGGCGTGCGGGCTCAAGGCTCCGGGCCTCGTGGAGCATTGCCCCGGCTGGCGATTCTGCCCTTCACCGGCGGCTTCGGCGTACCCGATCATCTAGGCGCCGTCGTTGCGGAAGAGACCATGGCCCGCCTCAGCGGCTCTCGCCCAGCTTCCGTTTCCGTCCTCGCTCAGGACTCGGTCTTCACCCTGGCGCGGCGCGGACTCACCGCCCTCGAGACTGGCGAAACCCTCCATGCTGACTTCGTCCTCGCCGGGACCCTGCGCGCCTTGCCCATGCACTACCGGCTCCGGGTTGAAATGATCCGCGTACAGGATGGAACCCAGGTCTGGGTGGAAGACCTGCTCGTCGAGCGAAGCCGGATCGCCGGGCTGGAAGCGGAATTGGCTGACCGACTCGCCTTCCGCATCAGCTCTGGCGCCCCCAGGGACAACCGCCTTTCACGCGAATCGACAACCGCCTCCCATGCTCAAACCCAGTCCGCCGGCAGCCTACAGAACGAAGGGCTTTCCATCTCCGCCGTTGCCCAGCCGGAGGACGGCAACAGCCTTCCGCAGCGCGACGCTTACGAGATCTTCCAGCGAGCCCACCATGAATGGCAGACTCTCGAGCGCCACAGCATGCAGGATGGCCTCCAGCACCTGTTGCGCGCCGTTGAGCTCGACCCCTATTTGATCGAGGCCCGCGTCGATCTCGTCAATCTCTGCCTCGCGCAAAGCATCTACGGCTATATGTCGCCCATGGTCGCCGCCGATATAGTCCGCCGGAGCGCAGATTCAGGGAAACTGGGGGCCGGTCCTGGCCGACAGGGTGATCAACCCGGCGCTATCCGCCCTGAAGCTGTTCTACCCGCCCTCGGCTGGATCCAGTTTCACGCTGACCGCAACCTCCCCGCGGCGCTTCACGCCTATTCCTCTTCTGCCCATCTTCCCCACGACCAGTGGGTCACGCGCGCACGCGTCATTTTCGCGCTCAGCAGAGGCCGCTTTAGCCAGGCCATCGATCTGCTCCGCGCGGCCATCCAGCTCGATCCCTATTCTGCCTGCCTGCAAGCCCGCCTTGCCTGGGCACTCCATCTCGCCGGCAGCGATTCCACCGCTGACGCCGGCGCCAGCGTCGACCAGATCCGCAAAACCCTCCAGCAGTTCCCGGAAGACGGCGCTGCCAATCTCTACGGAGCCATCATTCTGGCCTACAACGGTGAGGCCGCCCAGGCAACTGAACTTGCCAAGCTCCTCGCCCAGCGGCTCCCCTACTTCGATCTGGCCACGGAAGTCGATGCCTATGCCCTGGCCTGCGCCGGCCGAGCCGACGAAGCCCGCACAATCCTCGAACGCCTGCAATGGCTCGGCCGCGAACGATTCCTCCTCAGGGCCTTTATGCCCGCCGCCTACGTCGCCCTGGGCGATTTCGACGCCGCCATTGCCGAACTCCACGCCTCCAATCAGATCCGCTGTCCGTGGTTCTTCCAGACCCTCGCCGACCCGCGCCTGAAGCCCCTCCACGGGAACCCAGAGTTCCTCGCCTTGCAGCAGATCCTCGCCGGCATGGAAGCCGAAGCGGGGCAAGACTCGGATTCCTCTGAGTTCGTTCTCTGAAGCGCGCCCTGCCTGCGCCGGTCCGGTCCCGGCCTGGCCTGCCCCACGGCTTCATGTGAGTTGAATCACACTGCTCTGCCGGCTCACCGGCGTAAACTGCCGTTCGTTGCATCTTGTAGAACTGAACTATGCCCGTTGAAGAAAACCTCGCAACCGTGAGCTACGCGCGCGGGCCCAACTGCCCCCTGCTTGATCTGACTATCGGCCAACTCCTTCACCGCGCGGCCGATCGGTTTCCTGACCGCCTCGCCGTGGCGAGTTGCCACCAGTCAAAACGGCTCACCTGGGCCGAGCTCAGCGCCGAGGCCGATCGCGTCGCGCGCGGCCTCTGGGCCCTCGGCATTCGACGCGGCGACCGCGTCGGCCTCTGGTCCACCAACTGCATCGAGTGGATCATGATGCACATGGGCTGCGCCCGCGCCGGCGCCGCTCTGGTCAATGTGAACCCCGCTTATCGCTCGCACGAGCTGCAGTTCACCCTCACCCGCTCGCATATGAAGGCGCTCTTCCTCTGGCACAAAGACAAGCACGCGGACTACGAAGAGATCCTCGCCCGCGCTCGTCACGGTCTTGAACTTGCGCTCGAGCACACCATCTACTTTGACTCACCCGAGTGGCCGGCCCTGCTCGACGCCGAGGGCCAACTGCCCGACAACGTGGCCATCGACGACGTCGCCAACATTCAATACACCAGCGGAACAACCGGCCTTCCCAAGGGCGTCCTGCTCACCCACCACAACATCGTCAACAACGGGCAGTATCTCGCCCAGGGCTTTCACTACACCGAGCAGGACAAGATCGTCGTGCCCGTGCCGCTCTTCCATTGCTACGGATGCGTCATCGGCACCATGTCCGCCGTCAACTCCGGCGCCGCCATTATCCTCCCCAACTGGACCTTCGACCCCCGCGCCACTCTCAAAGCCGTCCACGACGAGCGCGCAACCAGCGTCTACGGCGTACCCGCCATGTATGTGGCCGAGTTCCAGCATCCCGACTTCGCGACCTTCGACCTCACCAGCCTGCGCACCGGCATGATGAGCGGCGCTCCCTGCCCCGTCGAGTTGATGAAGCGCGTCCTCGGCGAAATGCACATCCACGAACTCGTCATCGCCTATGGACAAACAGAAACCTCGCCCGTCGTCACCATGAGCGACGCCGACGACACCATCGAAGTCCGCGTCAACACCGTTGGCCGCGCCATGCCTCAAACCGAGATCCGCATTTCCTCGATTGAATCCGGGGAGACGTTGCCCACCGGCCAGCAGGGCGAAGTCTGCGTGCGCGGCTATGCCTTGATGAAGGGCTACGATGGCGATCCCGAGGGAACCGCGCTGGTCATTAAAGAAGACGGCTGGCTCCACACCGGCGACCTCGGCGTCATGCGCCGCGACGGTTGCATCCACATCACCGGCCGCTCCCGCGACGTCATCATTCGCGGCGGAGAAAACATCTACCCCCGCGAAGTCGAGGAGTTCCTCTACACCCATCCCAAGGTCGACGAAGTCCAGGTCGTCGGCATTCCCAATGCACGCCTGGGAGAGATTGTCGTAGCTTGGGTCCGCCTCCGCCCCAGCATCAAGCCCAATATCGATGCCACCGAAGAAGAGATTCGTGAGTTCTGCAAAGCGCAGATCGCCTACTACAAAATCCCTGAGCACATCCGCTTCGTCGACGCCTTCCCCGCTACCCTCTCCGGCAAAATCCAAAAGTACAAAATGCGCGAATTCGAAATCGAAGCCCGTGGCCTGCAATCAGTGGCCACCGCAGCTACCGCGTGAAGTTTGCAAGGCACCAAATCTCCTTCAGCCCGCTTCAGCGGGCGGCATACGATAGCCCCAGGCGCGAGACTGGGGTTGCCCAGGCGCGAAAACATCCAAAGCCTGCTTCAGCGGGCGAAAGAAAAGAATTGCAGCCACAACACGCAATCTCGCAATAGACTGCAAAGCTTCGGGCTCGAAAAGCCATCCACGAACTGATATATCCCCTCGTCATACTATGATATACTTTATGTATATCACTGGAGGCGTTATGCGCACTCTCATTGACATTCCGGAAGAAGACCTCAAGCTCCTGAATCAAATAGCCAAGAAGCTTTCCATCTCTCGTGCAGAATTTGTGCGGCGGTCGGTCGCAGCCTCTCTCGCGGCGCATCGCCAGAAGATGAGTCATGCATCCTTCGGGGCGTGGTCCGACTTTCCCGAGGACGGGCTCGCCTATCAGGAGAGGATGCGCTCGGAATGGTAACGAGGCCGGTTCTGTTCGATACCAACATCCTCATCGATTACCTTCGCGGCATTCCGCAAGCACGCGCCCAATGCGACAGTCACTCCGATCGCGCCGTCAGCATCATCACCTGGATGGAAGTCATGGCCGGGTCGACCGCCTCAAATGAAGCGAACACGCGTTCATTTCTGCTGAACTTCTCGACCCTGCCCCTCGACGCCGACGTAGCTGAACGGGCCTCTCTACTGCGCAAAACCAACCGGGTCAAACTGCCCGATGCGATCATTCAGGCAACCGCCGAAAACTCCGGCCGCATCCTCATCACGCGCAATACCCGCGATTTCCCTCCAGGCACCCCGGGCGTCCTCATTCCTTACACTCTCTAACCGGCGGTTCGCCAGGTTCTGAAATCCGCGTGGACCGCAACTCGATCTTGAACTGCGCCAGAGAGTACCTCAACCGTCTGAAATTACCGGCTTGAAATCTGCAGCAGAACCGCGATGTACTGCCGCACCTTGGCAACAGTCATCGCCGGAGCCTTGGAGTGAAACTCCGCTCCGCGTCCCTGCCAATCCATACTCTTCAACTGATCCACAAGCACGGCCCCCTCAACATCGCCGACAAAGATCGGCAAAGTAAATGGATAGGGTTTTACTTTGGAGGTTAACGGACAAACGACCGCCAAACCGCTGGCCCGGTTATAGCGCAAATCTGTCAAAACAAGCGCCGGCCTGCGCTTCGACTGTTCCCGGCCAACCTGGGGATCGAAATCCATAAAAACGATGTCGCCCGCATCAGGAACGTACTGGTTCACCATTCGACGGCTTCCCGTCCAATCTCCTGCCCGACAGAAATCTCCGCATAGCGATTCTCAGGGGTGATTTGGGCCACCAGTTGGGCCAACGTCGGGATCTCCCCTACCCGATGCATCTGCACAACTCCATCGCTGCCGATCACAATCTCCAGAGGATCGCCCACCTGCAAGCGGGCATCCTCGGCCACGGCCTTAGGAATCCTTACCGCCAGGCTGTTTCCCCACTTAAGTACTTGTGCCTGCATGGTCCACCCCTGTAGATACATTGTATCATTTATGGGACGTGTCTTTCTTCCGATCCTCAAGAATCCGAGGTGCAGGTGCTTGAAATTCTGCCTACTTCACCGCAGGGTTTCGATGCGCCGTCAACATCTCCCGCCGAAGAATTGCATTGATTCGAGACTGATATCCTTTGCCCTGCGACTTAAGCCAATCCAGCACATCGGCATCCACACGAGCCGTAATCTGCCGCTTCACCGGGCGATAAAACCGCCCGCGCTCCGCATTCTTCCATTGCTCGTCGCTCAACTCCGGAATGTCGCTGAAATCGATCTCACTATCGGGCCGCGCTCCAAGAGCCCGCAGCCTTTTCTTGTGCGCCTCCGTCACAGGCGGTAGCGTTCCCAACGTATAACTAACCATTTTCGTCTTCATAACGTTGTCTCTCCCTTCGCGATGCGTAGCGAGCCGAGATCATGCGAATCACGTCCGTTGACACGCCGTGCGGCCCCTCCTCCACCACGGTATGCGCCACCATTACAAGCAGCCATCCGTCAATTCTTCCAAGAGTCTGCCAACGCTGCTCTCCCTCAACGACCCGCTCCTTCACTGAAACGATGAGCGGATCGAGAAACGCTTGGCTGGCGTCCTCGAAGCTGATGCCGTGTTTGCGCAGATTGGCGAGGTTCTTCGCCTCGTCCCACTCGAACCGGATTCCTTGCACTACAATAGTGTAACTACAATTAAGTAATTATGCAAGCCCGCGGTCTCGCTCCGCGACAGAACCGCCTGCCGCGCGCTATCCTTGCCGCGCACTCGCTGCCACGATTTTTCGTGCCCCGACAATTCGTAATAGGAGGAGCCTATGCACACCCTGCGTTCATCCATCCCTTTGCTCTTTTGCTTCCTTGCCTTCGCCGCCCACTCCCCCGCGCAAATCCCCGTCCAGGAGAACCTGAAACTCGCCGACATCCGCATGCACGATCCCTGGATGGTCGCCGATCAGCCCACCCACACCTACTACCTGTACGAGGGTTCCGGCGGCCCGCACCGCAGCGGCGTCATCGCCTATACCAGCAAGGACCTCCAGTCTTGGTCCGGACCGCACACCGTTTTCGAGGTCCCCGATGGCTCCTGGGCCGACCCAGCTGCCGGCGTCTGGGCGCCCGAGGTCCATCTCTACAACGGCAAATACTACCTCTTCGCCACACTCAACAACTACAAGGCGCCCATCCCGCAGCCGCAGCCCCCGGCAAACTCCCGCAGCGCCACCCACATCGACGTCACCTACGGCGGCGTCGGCTGGCACCTGCGCGGAACGCAGATTTTCGTCAGCGATTCACCCCTGGGCCCCTTCAAAGCCATCAGCGACAAGCCCATCCCCCCAACCGACTACATGAGCCTCGACGGCACCTTCTATATCGAAGATGGAAAACCCTACATGGTCTACGCTCACGAGTGGATCCAGCTCGTCGACGGCAATATGGAAGCCATCGAGATGACCCCCGACCTGACCAGCGCCGTCGGCAGCCCGTTCTATCTCTTCAAAGCGTCGGATGCTCCATGGCTCGACAATCGCCACGAGACCATCAACTCTCCCCGGCCCTACGTCACAGACGGCCCCGAGCTCTATCGAACCCGCACCGGCAAGCTCCTCATGCTCTGGTCCAGCTATGACAACGGAAGTTACGTCGAAGCCCTCGCCCACTCCGCCAGCGGCAAACTCGCCGGCCCCTGGAAGCAGGACGGCATCCTCGTCGGCGAGGATAGCGGCCACGGCATGATCTTCCACGCCTTCGACGGCCGTCTCATGCTGGTTCTCCACCAGCCCTTCGACGGCCGCCTCGCAAGAGCCAAAATCTACGAGATCGAAGACACCGGCGACACCCTCCGCATCAAGAAGCTCGAATACTTCTGAGCCGAGCCCCTTGTTGTAGCCTTGGTCCTCGGCAGCCGGACCAACCCAAAAGCCTTGTGTCCCATCCATCTCGCAGCTTCACCGCGAGATGGGTGGGATACGACCAAGCTAAACTCGAGCGTTTACGAGGACGCTGGGCAACTGCCAAAGTCGAGAATCGCCAAGGAGAAAATCAACTACATCTGCGGCGCCGCAGGCGCTGCCGCCGGCTCGCCCTTTTTCAGCACAAAATCCGAAGACCCAAAATCTCCCATCTTGCGGGTCATCTTGATCGTCTCCCCGTCCACTTTGCCCGTGTAGTTGATCGTCATGCTGTTGCCGTTGAAGTTCATCACCTGGTCAAACGAAATGTTGTCCCCATCCACCTTGCCATTGCTGATGTCCGCCGGGCCGCGCCGCGTCGTCACCGTGCCGGTCAGCGTCGTGCCGTCCACATGGAAGTCGAATACCAGGGTTTGTGTGCCGCGCGGCGTCGTCACGTCGCCATTCCACTTGCCGTTGAAGTCCGCGGCGAACGCGGTCACAGTGCCGAGCGCAAGAAACAAAACTGCGAGTCCGATTTTTTTGAACATGCGAAAATCTCCCTCTGATCCACAACGATCCCGGCGCGGAATTGAAAACCCGGCACCTGAAATGAGGGACGCAGAGCCGCGCGGATAAGACCCACTAGAGACACGCGCTTTCCATATTTCAATCGTGGAAAACCGGCGCAACCGGCCCTGGCGGTACAAAGCTAGAAGCTAGCAGCTAGTAGCTGCCTCTTTACTTCACCATGCCCGCCCGCTGAACCTGCACAATCTGCTTCCCATACCGCCCCAGCAGCGCATTCCAGCGAACGATCGCAATCTCCTCGAGCATCTTCATCCCGTCCTTCAGGTAGCTCATCCGCGTGCGTGCGTCGTGCGCCCAGCTAACCGGAACTTCCTCAATCCGGTAGCCGCGCTTGAGAGCGATAAAAAGAATCTCCGGATCGAAACCCCACCGCTCAATCGTCTGCAACTGGAAAACCGTCTGCGCCGCGCCGCGCGTAAACGCTTTGAATCCGCATTGCGTGTCCGCAAATTTCAGCCCCATCACCAGCCGCGTAACGCCGTTGAAACAGCGCCCGAAAAACTGTCGGTAAAACGGCTGCCGATGCGTCTGCCGGCCGCTCTCCAGCCAGCGCGAACCGATCGCGATATCCGCTCCACCGGCAATGGCCGAAAACAACCGTTCTGCCTCTTCCATCGGCGCTGAAAGATCCGCGTCGGTAAACATCACTACTTCGCCAAGCGCCTGCAACATCCCTGCGCGGACACTGTACCCCTTCCCGCGATTGCCCGGATTCTGCAAGAGCCGAACCTCTGGCGCCTCGCGGCAAAACTCCCGCACCACTTGAGCCGTCGCATCCGTCGACCCGTCGTCCACCACCACCACCTCGGCGGACCAGCCATGCGCGCGAACGCAATCCACCACCGACTTCAGCGTGGCAGGAATGCGCCCCGCCTCATTAAACGCCGGAATCACGATGCTGTAGGTCGGATATTGCATAACGGTCGACGCCTCTGCGCGGCGTGTCCCCTTTTCCTTCAAGTTTCGTCTTTGGGGAATGGCTCAGCACATCATACCGCAAACCGCGTCACCGGACCGGCGCATTTGGCCGGCCGGAGCCATTTCCACCCAACTTGCTGATGCGCAAAGGATAATTTCCAAAAAAGGTGCTTGCTTTTTCCACGCGTTCCCGTAGAAAATCCGGTTATCCTGAAAGCGGAGGCCTCACGCACATGACAAAGGCAGACCTGGTGGAAAAGGTAACTGGCTTGGGCGACCTGACTCGCCGCGATGGCGAAGTGATCGTTGAAACCATCTTCGGCTCGGTAATTGGAGCCTTGCAGAGCGGCGACAAAATCGAGATTCGCGGCTTTGGCTCGTTTCGCATTCGCCAGCGCAATCCCCGCATTGGCCGCAATCCCAAGACTGGTGAACGCGTCGACGTCCCCGCCAAGCGCGTCCCCTACTTCAAGCCCTCCAAAGAGCTTCGCGACCTCGTCAACCCCGGCGAAGCCGCCAGCGCTTCCTAAGGCGATTTAGACCTCGAACCGCAAAACAGCCACCGTCCCTGCCTCAGTCGCCCTGAGCGGGGACGCCGTTTTTTGCGCAGAAAACCAGCCATCCCGAAGTCCAAATCAACCCGCCCGCGCCTTGATCCCGATCACCGCCATCATCCGTCCCGCGTGCCCTTGCGACGCCCGGTGCGAAAAAAACAGCTCCCTGTCGCAACTCGTGCATCCGCCAACCACCTTGATCGCGCGTGGCTTCAACCCCGCCGCCAGCAACTGCCCCCGATTGGCCTCCACCAGGTCCAGATGCATCTCCGGCCCCATCGGCGAATGCCCCGGCGCGCGCTGCGTCAAGAAAAGCATGGGATATTTCGTCCGCACCACATCCGTCGAATACACCTCGTGGAAAACCTCGCGCGCGTACTGGAACTGCGACTCAAACTCGCTGAGCACTTCTTCGCCAACGGCATAGCAGCAGGCGCCCACGCCGGGACCGATCGCGGCAATCATGTCCTCCGGCCGGCAGCCAAATTCGGCCCGCATCCGCCCAATGCCCAACTCCACAATCCGCTTCACTGTGCCCCGCCAGCCCGCATGGAAAGCCGCCACCACTCGCCGCTTCCGGTCCGCCACGAGCACCGGAATGCAGTCAGCCGTCTGGATGCCGAGCAACAATCCAGGCTCATCGGTAATCAGCCCATCCGCCTTCCAAGGCCGTTCCCTGGCCGCGTCGCTCGAGCTCGCAACCCGAACTAAGTTCGAATGAAATTGTCGAGCCACGACAAGCGGCGTTGCAGCATCGCCCGTAACAGCTTCCGCCAGCAGTCTGCGGTTGCTGGCCACAGTCTCCATGCCGTCATCCGCAGTAAACCCCAGGTTCAACTCGCCCGGCGCATCGTCGCCGCAATAGGCCCGGCTCAGTCCGCCCCGCCTGGTGCTGAATCCATGCCAAAGCCAGGGAACCCGCTCCCAACCTGGAACCGCAAGCCATTCCACTCCATTGGCCGCCACCTGCGGCCGCGGCGCCGGACGCGCAAGCTCCTCGGCCCCGGCGCGGTCAAGCGGCTGCCCTGCCCTGACGTGCGCACCCGCACTCCCGCGCAGGCTGCGAACCAGCCCAGCCTTGTCAAAAAGTTTGTCGATCTCATCAATACCCGCCCCAACGCTGTTCGCCGCAGCAGCAGGACCGGAGATCGAGCTTTTCCTCGATGAAGTCCGCATCTGAATCTGATTCTAGAGCCTGTTCTCTAATTTCCCGCGGAAACGGGATCGGAAGGAGGAGGAGCAAATGGGCCCGCTTTCCAGCGGGCCCGCTCGAGAGGCCGTTTGAGGTGGGAAGTCCAGGGGGGGAATTGAGGGAAGAGGTCCATGACGGACCTTCAAGAAGGAGTGTGTACCTTGCTTGGGTGGGACATATTCGGGGAAGCCTCTGCTAATTACTTATTAGGATGCGCTATCCAAAGAAAGGTTGCAAGGGGGATCATCGCGAAGTGGAAATAATTAATCGGAATCCAACCGCCGCAACCAATTCTTTTCATCCCATCAGCCCGCAAGTGATGCCAATGGAAAGAATCGACTTGCAACCCTGAGACGGAATAGGCACTCTTGAGAGTGTGAAACGCCTGCTCTACTTCGTCCTGCTCCTGGTTCTCGTCGTGGCGGTTATCCTCGTCTACCGCGACCGGGTTGCCCTGGGGCTCGCCAGCCCTCCGGCCAGCGGAGCAGACCAGACCCCCACCGCAAGCCCCTACGCACCCGGAGCCCATCCCGCCTCCATTGTCTGGCAGTCCGTAGACCGCACCCCGGACGGCTTCAAAGTCCAGATGCCCGCGGACATCAAACAGATCCAGGTTCCCGCGTATAACGAGCAGGGCGGCGCCGAGCAGGTCGACATGATCTACGCCTACCCGGACTCGGAAACATGCTTCGCCGTTACCTGGGCAGACGACCCGCCTATCGAACGCGCCAACTTCAATCAGCCCGACCGCACCCTCGACATGGCCCGCGACGATGCCATGGCCCGCTCCCAAACCACCCTCGTCGAAGAGTCCACCTTCAGCCAGCAGGGCTTTCCCGGCCGCTACTTTTCATCCCGGAACCTCGGCGGCGGCGTCATGAACGCCCGCCTCATCCTGGCCCGCAAGCGCCTTTACATGCTCACCGCAACCTTCCCCACCGCCGGCGCCCGCCGCGACGAAGATGTCGCGCACTTCTTCAACTCCTTCTCCGTCGTCCCCGAAGCCCGCAACTAATAGCCCACCCTAGCAGCCCCCATGCGGGCTCTTGAACACAACCTCGGTCGGCAGCCAGTCCGACAACCGCTTCTCGTCCACTTCGTCATCACCCGCCTGGCTGCTCAGCGAAGACCGCGCAATCGCCACCGTGATCTTCACCTTCCCCTTGATGCAATAGGCCCCCAGGAACCGCGCCAATCCTTTGTCCGCCAGATCCATATAGTCCGCCGGAAGACTGCCCTCCGCTCCGGAAATATCCACCGGCCCCATAATCATCTGGTTCATCATCGGCCCTTGTTTCGATGCACCCGACGTGTCGAACTTCACCACCAGGCTCGCTCTCTTCTCCAGCGCGTCCGGGTTCGCCGTGTACTTGATGATCGGAATGGTCACCCCCGCCGGGTTTGGCTTCGCTGCCGCCGTATCAAACTCGATATGGTAAGGCGCTCCCTTCCACTTGGGCGTCGCCGGCGCGCTGGCCGCCGTGTCCTGCTTGTTGCCGCACCCCGCCAAAAGAGCCAATCCACCGATTGCCAATAGAATTCCAGTTCTCAAGCCATCCTCCTCGTACCGATCAAACGACCCGCCATAATATCACTCCCGCATCTTCCGCTGCTCACCCGCGCTCCGCCTCTCCCCGCGCCACCTTCTCAATCAAATGCGTGATCAGCCCCACGGGAATAAACCGCACCATGAAAGCCGTCAACCTCCCGCTGAAGTTGGGAAGAATAGTCCGCTTTCCGCGAGCCAGTGCCCCGAGCGCCTGCCGCACCACGTCGGCCGTCGGCTGCACCCGCCGCTTGAACACGCTTGCCCGCGCGACTTCAAAAAACTCGCTCTCCGTCGGACCAGGGCAAAGCGCCATCACCTTCACGCCGAACCGCGCAACCTCCGCCGCCAGCCCCAACGCGAAAAACCGATCGAAGACCTTGGTCGCCGCGTACGTCGTCAGGTACGGAATCGGCTGAAAACTCGCCGTCGACGCCAGCACAAGCACCCAGCCCCGCCGCCGCTCCACCATCCGCGGAACGAAAAGCCGCGAAAGTCGCACCACCGCCTCGCAGTTCACGCGAACCTGGCTCAATTCCTGCTCAATAGGGCTCGTCGCGAACGCTCCAAACTGCCCCAGCCCCGCATTGTTGATGAGGATATCGACTGCCAGCCCCGCGCCCTCTGTCGCTTCGTAGATCGACTGCGGCGCAGCCGGATCGTTCAGATCCGCAGCGACCACGCGCACTTCGGTCCCCTGCGCTCTCAGTTCCGCCGCCAGCGCTTCAAGCCGATCCATGCGCCGCGCCGTCAAAATCAGTTTCGCGCCGCACCCCGCCAGTTGCCGCGCCAGCTCCGCGCCAATGCCCGCGCTCGCCCCCGTGACTAGCGCCCATTTGCCATTGAAATCACTTGTCTTTGCCATCGCGCGTCCATCATACTCGATGCGCATCAGAGACGACCGTCACTCATCTACTGCCGGAGCGCACGTGCCTTTATCGATACACTTCTCTCCGATTCCCGATACGGACCACCAGGATGCGTACCAGCTTGTCTTCAATGCTCACAATGATTCTGTAATCGCCAACCCGGTACTTCCAAAGGTCGCCGAACTCGGTCCCCTTCAGCGCCTCACCAATGCTGCGTGGGCTTTCAAGGGCGGCCACCCGCTCAAAGAGAAAGCGTGAAAGCCTTCGCGCAACCTGAGCATCGAGCTGCTTCAACTGGCGCTGAGCCCTCGGGCCAAGCTCAATCGACCAGGCCATATTCCTTCATCACTTCCTCAAGAGGAATCGTCTTGACGCGCCCTTCGTGGATATCTGCCAATTCCTGCTCGGCCAGATAAATATCCTCGAGGTCATCCAGATGTTCGAGGATCGCTTCGCGGGCGTAAAAGGTCTTGGTTCGTCCCGTGGCCTTGGCCAGTGCATCGAGACGCTTTTCAATCTCTTCAGGAAGACGGATTGCCAGCATAATGGACCTCCTTGGAATCTGCTATACAAGTATAGCACTCTCCTCCGTGTTCTAAGAACCTGTATAAAAACTCGTGTTGCCTTGAAAGGGCACGACTTCAGTCGTGCCGCAAGTAGCTGAAAATATGAGAGGGCTTTAGCCCCTGAGGGACGGGTTTTTGCTGCTTATCGCCCACCTCAGAACGGTTTTTAAACAGGTTCTAAGGAACAATCCGACTAGCCACGCCGAGTTACGGCTCGGATGAACTGCCGCCAACTTGCTAACTCGCGATTTCCGCGAAGCGGAAGCTAACTTGCTGATTTTGTCGTGAACCTCTTCATTCAACCTTCTTGTTCACGAAGAGCCGAATGCCAACCGCGCTCCCTCAAATTCCTCATTCAACCAATCAGAAAACGCCGAAAACTCCTCATCGCGTCCCAGAAAATCCCGCACCATCGCCCGCCCCGGTTTTGACCCGCCCTGCTCCAGCACCGTCTTCCGATAGCGCGCTCCCGCGTCGCAGCCCAGCAGATCCTCGGGATCGAACTGCGCAAAAAAGTCCAGCGCGATCACCTTGTCGAACGCATACGTGTAGTAGTTCGACGAGTAGCCCGTCAGGTGGCCGAAGCTCGCATACATCCGGTTGCCTTCCATCCACGTCCAAGGCTGCAGACTCTTGTAGAGCCGCTCCGTCACCGCGTCCAGATCCAGCCCCGCCGGATCCTCGTCGTGCAAGTCAAGCGAAAGCGTCGTGTAATAGAGCTGCGCACGCACCCAGTCCGCGCGCCCGAACGCTCCCGCCAGCTTCATCTTCCGGATCGTCTCGGATGGCAGCACTTCACCCGTCTCGTAGTGCTTGGCAAACGCCTGCAGCAACTTCTCGTCGCGGAAAAACTCCTCCAGCATCTGCGAAGGAACCTCGATAAAATCTCCCTCCGTCGCAAATCCCGAAATCCCCGCCCACTCCGTCTGCCCGCCTAGAATCGCATGCATTAAGTGCCCAAACTCGTGGAAGAAAGTCACCACATCCGAATACTGCAGTAGTCCAGGATCATCTCCGTCCCCTGCCGGAAAATTGCAAATCAGCGCCGCCTCCGGAACCGCCCGCCCGCGAACTCCGGTCACAATCGGCGCAGCCGAAAACCACTTGTCCTTCCCATCCCGAGGATGCATGTCGAGATAGAACCGCCCTACATATTTGTCCTGATCGAAGACCTCGAAGACCGAAACCGACTTGTGCCAGGCCTGCGCGGTCGTCGGCCTGAACTCCACCTTGAAAAGCCGCGCCGCCGTCTCCAACACCCCCGCCTCCACCTGCGCGTACGGGAAATAAGGCCGCACCGACTGAGAGTCGAAATCAAACGCCGATCGCCGGAACTGCTCGTACCAGTAGCCCCTGCTCGTAATATCGATTTCCGCCAACCCCGTCTCCCGTTCCCGCGCGAAACCCATTATCAGCTTGTGCTCCCGTCGCGCCCCCTCCAGGCTCGCCTCATTCAGCTTCGCCAGAAACGTCCGCACATTGGCCGCCGACCCCATCATCTGATCCGCAGTCGCCAGGTCGGCCCAGCTCCTGAAACCCAGAATGCCGGCAATTTCCTGCCGCGTCGCCAGCAAATCCAGCAGAATCTTCTGGTTGGCCGGATAAGCCCGCGTGTTATACGCCAAAAACATCCGCTCCCGCAGCGCCGCGCTCGAGGCAAACGTCATCACCGGCTGCATGTCGGGCGGGTCGGTTGTCAGCACCACGCTTCCATCGGCATCCAGCGGATGCCGCGCCAGATAATCGGCCGGCAACCCCTCCAGCTCGTCCGCAGCCGCCGAAATGGTCTTGCCGCCTTCCTGGATATTGCGGCTGAACTCCAGCGACAACCCCGTCGCCTTCTCGTGAAGCGCCTGCAACCGATCCCGCGTAGCCTGGTCTTTGTCCACGCCGGCCAACCGGTACCCCAGCAGCGTCCGTTCCACATAATGCCTGGTCGGCGCGCTCGCGCCGTCCAGACCGATCCCCGCAAGTGCCTCATAAACCTCGCGGTTAAGGCTCAACGCGCTCCCCGCCATCGACACCCGCTGCGCCTCCGCCTGCGCCTGGTCCCGCACCGCCTTGTCCGTCGCAACGGAGTTCAAAACTCCAGCTTGCGATCCGGCCAGCGTCAGATGCTCAATCGCTTCGTCGTACAACCGCAGCGAGTTTTCAGGAGTGCGCGGCCCCTTCACAGCAAGCAAAGCGGCCAGCGCGGCCTCGTGAGCGGCCAGGCGCCTGCTCACCCAGCCGGCAAGCGCTTCGGCAGAAGCGGCGCCGCCCGCCTCCCATGCGTGATGGACATCGGTTGGAGCGGCGGATCGAGAGTTTTCAGCGGACATAGCGGGGAATTTCCTCCATCGTTCAAGCTAACCCAGGCAGTTCCCTCCCGGGCTCGTTACCTGCGGCATAGTCGCCGCGAACATTCTCAAAAATCTATTGTTGCATCCTGCACCATTCCCGCTTAAGATGCGTCAATTGATGGCCATGTCTCGCGTTGATTCCAATCCGGTTGCTTTTGCCCCCGCCCCGGCGCTTCCCCGCCCTCGGCTAGGCAAGCTCTGCGTCGCCATCCAGGCTCCCACCCCCGCGGAAATGTGGACCCGCGCCGCCGAGGCCGGCCGCGAAACTAAATTCGTCGAGTTCCGCCTCGACTCCCTCGCCAAGCCCGCAGCCGCGCTCCCCGGCCTCCACGAGTTCCATGCCAGTCATCGCGACATCTCCTCCATCGCCACCTGCCGCCGCAAGCAGTTTGGAGGCCACTTCGTTGGATCTCTGAATGCCGAACTCGAAATCCTGCTCAAAGCCGCTGAGGCCGGCTGCTCCATCGTCGATCTTGAAATCGAATCGGCCGAAGAAGCAAAGCACGCCCAACTCGCCAAATTCCGCGCCGCCGTCAAAGAGGCCGGTGCCGCTCTCCTCATCAGCTTCCACGACTTCACGCGCACCAAGGGTCTGGACCAGGCCGCCGCGCGCATCGAAGCCTTCCAGCCAGATTTCGTCAAAGTGGTTTCGACCGCCCGCACCCTCGCTGACAACCTGGCCGTGCTCAAGCTCATTGAAGACCGCTCGCTTTCCTCGCATGTCGTCGGCATCGCCATGGGCGAAGAAGGCCTGCTCAGCCGCGTCCTCGGACCCCGCGCCGGCGCTGCCTTTACCTTTGCCTCTTCCGACGATGGCGAAGAAACCGCGCCCGGCCAGGTCAGCGTGCGCACCCTGCTCGACCTCTACCGTCTCGACCAGCTCGATCAGGCCACGCGCATCTTCGGCGTCGCCGGAAACCCCATCGGCCACTCGCTTTCCCCGCTCATGCACAACACCGCCTTTCGCCGCGAGAGCGTAAACGCCGTCATGCTTCCACTGAAGGTCAAGGCCCTCGACGATCTGCTCACCATCGTTCGCGAACTGCCCCTCGGCGGCGTTGCCGTCACCATGCCCTTCAAGCAGGAAGTCCTGCCCCACCTGGCCAATATGGACCCGCTCACCGCCCGCATCGGAGCCTGCAACACCCTGCGCACCGGCGCCGACGGCAAGCTCTACGGCTTCAATACCGATGTCGCCGGCGTCGTCCGCCCACTTGAAAAACGGATGCGCTTGAAAGGCGCTCGCATCGCCGTCCTCGGCGCTGGCGGAGCGGCGCGCGCAGCCGTCTTCGGCCTCGTAGATCAGGGCGCGGAAGTCTTCGTCGTCAATCGCACCCACGACAAAGCCGTCGCCCTCGCGCGCAAAGCCCATGCCAAGTCCCTCAAGCAGGATCTGCTCGCCAAAAACAAGTTTGACGCGCTCATCAACACCACGCCCTGCGGCATGGCCGGCATCAAGCAGGCTCTGCCCATCAAAGAAAATGAGCTCAACGCCGGCCTCGTCTTCGACATGGTCTATAACCCGCTCTCGACGCCCCTGCTCAAGCTCGCCCACAGCCGCGGCATCCCCATCATCAGCGGCCTTGAAATGTTTGTGCAGCAAGGCGCCCGCCAGTTCGAAATCTGGACCGGCAAACCCGCCCCCGAAGCCGAAATGCAGCGCGTCGTTGAACTAGCCCTCCGCAAACGGCCCTAGCTTCCACGACATACACTTTCGACATCAAACGATGCTAAAATTGATGCATGGAGGTTCCATGCGAACCACTCTCGCCCTCGACGACGATCTGGTGCTCCGTGCACAGGAGTTTTCCGGCGTCACTGAAAAGACTGCCCTTGTTCGTGAAGCGCTCAAGTCTCTCATCGAGCGTGAAAGCGCTCGCCGCCTGGCTGCCCTCGGCGGCTCCGCACCCAAGATGAAAGACATCCCGCGCCGCAGAGCAGCCGCGCGTTGATCCTCGCCGATACATCAATATGGGTCGATCACTTCCGCTCGGGTGACACTGAACTTCGCAAGCGTCTCCTCGGACAGGAAATCGTCATGCACCCCTACGTCCTGGCAGAGTTGGCTCTTGGTTCCCTGCCAAAGCGCAAAACTACGCTTGCATTCCTTGAGCAATTGCCGAGCCTGCGCCTCGCCCGCATCGAAGAAGTGCGCCATCTCATCGAAGCGCGGTCGCTCTCCAACCGCGGCATCGGCCTCGTCGACGCTCATCTCATCGCTTCGGTTCTCATCAATCCGCCCACCCGTTTGTGGACGCGCGACAAGCGGCTCGCAGAGACCGCAAAGGCCCTGCGCATTCGTGCGAATCTCGCTTGAAACATCTCCAAAGGCAAGCAAGCATTAATCCGCCAGCCTGAAATACCGCTTCGCCCTTCCCACGTCCTTGAATATCTGCGCCTTCAGCGCCTCCGCCGATGGCCACTCAATCTCCCCGCGCAGCCGCAGCAGAAACTCAAGTTCCACTCGCGTCGTCTCATCCATATCAATCGGCTCAAAATTCAGAATGTGCGACTCCACCGCAAACGACGCCTCGCCGAACGTCGGCCGGTTGCCCACATTCGTCACCGCCTGAAATGCGCGCCCCCCAATCTTCAGCCGCGTCACATAAACGCCGAAACCAGGCAGTAGTCCGTCATACGCCGCCAGGTTCACCGTGGGAACCAGCAGCCGTGTCCCGATCCCGCGTCCGCGCGCCTGCGTCGAAAGAACACTGAACGTCCGGCCCAGCATCCACCGCGCCCGGCGCACATCGCCCGCCGCCACCAGCGCCCGCGTCGCCGAGCTCGAAACCTCCATCCCATGCACCCGCACCGCCTCATGCACGTGCACGCCAAACCCCAACTCCGTGCCCAGCGTCCGCAGCTCAGCAATCCCCGCCTCCGCGCCGCGTCCAAACCGGAAGCTGTGCCCTTCGTGCAAATCGCGCACGCGCAGAGCCCCCGCCAGAACCTTCAGCGCAAACTCTCGTGCAGAAAGATTTGCCAGCGCCGCGTCAAATGGAAGCACAACCACCGCGTCAACGCCGGTCCCGGCCAGTAGCCGCAACCGTTCCGCCATCGGCGTCAGCAACAGCGGCGCCTGCTGCGGCCGCAGGTATTGCTCCGGGTGCGGATCGAACGTCACAGCCACCGCGCGCGCCCCCGTTGCCCGCGCCTCTTCAATCACACCACGCAGGATTTCGCGATGTCCCCGGTGCACTCCGTCGAAATTGCCTACGGCCGCTACCGTTGGACCAAACCCCGCCGGTATCTCCGCAATCGACCTGAACACAGAAATCGCCGGCACAGCGCCGCGCGGACCTGAATCCATCTCACTCAAACTCTGCTCGTGTTCAAAGTCGCTCATGGAGGTCACAGGCCCACGCTCACCGGAATCGTCAACCCGTCATAGGCCAGCCTCACATTGTCCGGCAGGGTTCGGTTCGTCTCTTCGTGGCCCAGATCATGCGCAATGTGTGTAAGCCACGTATGCCCCGCGCCGATGCGCAATGCCCAGGCCCGCGCCTGTTCCAGCGTGGCGTGGCTCGGGTGCGGCGTATGCCGCAGCGCTGAAAGCACCAGGTGTTCCAGCCCCTTCAGCAGTCCAAAGCTCGACTCGGGAATCGCGCTCACGTCCGTCAGGTAAGCCGTATTGCCAAACCGAAAACCTGCAATCTCCATCTCCCCATGCATCACCGGCACGCGCACAAACTCCACCCCGTGCACACTGCGTCCGGTCCCCCAGCGGTTCCAGTTGCACCTTGGCGCGGTGCGAGTAGGTTGCGTCCGGCGAAAACGTGTAATCGTAAACGTGCTTCAATACCTTCGTCGTCTCCTCGGTCGCATACAGCGGAATCGGCCCGCCTTCATGAAATGCCGTAAAGCTCAGCGGCCGCAGATCGTCCATCCCCAGAATATGATCCGCGTGTCCATGCGTATAAAGCACCGCATCCACGCGCGTCACCCCGGCCCGCAATGCCTGCTCGCGAAAGTCCGGTCCCGTGTCGATCACCACCGCCCGTTCAACCCCGCCGTCGTTCTCGCGCCAGCGCAGCAGCGCTGAAGGCCGCAGCCGCCGGTCGTGCGGGTCCGCCGAGGTGCACACCGCGCACGCACACCCCAGCGTCGGAACTCCCATCGAAGTTCCCGTTCCCAGAAATGTCAGCTTGCCTTCCATAAACGAGCTGCCAGCTCCTAGCCACTAGCCTCTAGCTGAAATTGAGAAGCAGAACCTCACTGCCGATTGCCGCACCTTGTGCAAGGCCGCAAGCTTCCGTGCTTTTAGCTAGAAGCTAGAGGCTAGTAGCTAGAAGCTGCCTTCTTACTTCTTCCCCGGCGGTGGCGGCACAGGCGCCTGCATGGCCTGCATGTTGATCATGCTCGTCAGTTCCAGGAAAGCCATGCGCGCCTCGAACAGCACCGTTTGCAGCGTGCGGTCCTCGGCCTCGCTCAGATTGCCCTTCGTCTTCTCTGCCAATACGCCCAGCAGGTCAATCGTCGTCCGCGCTCCAAGAATATCCACGCGCGGACGCTGTCCCTCCTGCGTCCCTGCGCCCATCTGGATCATCGCCGATACGTAGAACTGCTGCACCAGGTGCTCGAAGCCAACCGGTGGCTGCGCGCCCACGGCCGGATTCTGCGCCCGGATCAGCTCCTCCAGCCGTTGCGACGACGCATCGTAAGCCACTTTTTGTTCACGGCTCTCCTGCGCGGTCGGCGCCGGCGGCAACTCCTGCTCCAACCCGCCTGCGGCGCTTTCTGCAACCGCTGCCGGCCCGGAATCCTGGCTCTTCTCGTTCACCACCAGCCGCGGTCCCGCACCGGGTTCAGCCGGCGCGCTCGGCGTCTCTACCACCGGCTTCTCCGCAACTCCGCCTTCATGCTGGCTCGATTGCTCTTCCTCCGCCTTCATCTTGCGGCGATCGATCACTTCAAACTTAGGGGTTTCGCTCATGGCTCCTGTTTCCAATCGGTCAATCCGACTCGTTCAATCTTCGGGTGCCCCAGCTCTCGTCCGCCGAGGCGGAAGACCTGGGCTGTCTTCCCGATAACTCGCAATCCTAAAAACGGGGCGGCTCCGCCAGAATACTCGCCGTGCCCTTCGCAACTCCCGCCGTGTACGTAAACGTCTGGCTCCGCGCTTCCGCTTCCGCTCTCACTACGCCCAGCGCAAATGCCCTTCGCCCCGCCGCCAGCCCCAGCTCCGCCGCGCTCGTGATCTGCCCCGCAGGCGTTCCGTCTTCCTGGAACAGTTCCGCTCCGCTCGCCGGCACAGGCCCGTTCAATTCCAGCGGCCGCAGATGACGGTGAACGCTTCCCCGCGATCGGATCCGCTCCACAATCTCCTGCCCCAGGTAACAGCCCTTGTTAAAGTGCAGCGCCCGCATCTGCGACGTCTCCTGCGGCAAGTCGCGCTCCACAATGTCAATTCCGTACGCCGGAATCCCTTCCGCAATCCGAATCTTCTCCAGCGATTCCGAGCCAACCGGCGTAGCCCCGCCTGTCCGCAGGCAAGACCACAGCTTCCCCAGCCCGGCCGAGGGCAGCCAGAACTCGTAGTGCGGCGCCAGCACCCCGTAGCCGCGCAAGATCTTCAAGTCAAGCCCGTTCCACTCCACGTTCATTCCGGTCATGGGTTGCGACGCCACCGGCAGTCCCACCCGCTCCAAAACCTCGTTGGCCTGCGGTCCGGTGAGCCCCATTGCCGTAATCGAGCCCGCTTCGCCCACCTGCTCGCCCGCGCCCAGCGGAACAAGTTCCACATCGTCCATGATGATGAAGTGGTTCAGGTGCGCCATTAGCTTCTCAAACTGATCGGCGGCAATCTCCAGCTCCAGCCCGGACTCCCCGGCAAATGGCGTTCCTGTCAATGCGTCGGCTTTGCCCGCGCCAGGGCTCGCAACATTTCTGCGCAGCGGCGAATGTTCTTCGCCCTCCCGCCAAACAGTCAGATCCCCCTGGATCCGCCCCTGCGCGTTCAGCACCAGGTTCCACGCACCCGTGTTCGGAAACAGATCGTTCACCGAATTCGTCACCATTCCGCTCAGCCACCGAAACCGGTCTTCGCCGCGCACCGCCACCCGCCGCATCCAGCCCAGGTCGTGCAGGGCCGCGCCGTGAATCAGTGCCTCTATTTCCGTCTCCGGCGCGTCCAACATCCGTGGCGTAAGCGCACCACGGTAGGCAACAGTTTCCTGCGGCGCTTTGGTGCTTTCATACAGCGCAACCAGCGCCGTGGTCTGTATCGTTTGAGTTAGGCTTGTCTCGGTCATTAGGAAAATCTTCCGCCGTCCAGTGCAGCTCGCCGCTCGCGCTTGGCGCTGGACCGCTTCCTGATTATAGCCTTGGAACTAGAGTTCCCGGCGCCGCCGGCAACGCCGCCGATCCGGGGTCAAATCCGCAGCCGCGCAACCTTCAAATCCAGGCCGCGGAGCCCAAAGGGAGATGCATTGGAAATCATAGTCAGCAGGCGCCAGTCGGCGGCGCAAACGCACTACCCCAAGCCGTCCGGATTCAGATGGATCGGGACCGCTGCCCTCTGTCTCGCAGCCGCCGCGGCGTCGGCGCAGCTACCTGCTCCCGCATTCCCGCTTCAGCCTGCCCGCAATGCCTCTCTGGCCACCGCGCCTCAAACTCCCGACACTCCCAAACCCGCAACCCACATCACCCCCGAGCAGGCCAGGCAGCTCTTCTCCCTGGTCGACACGCTCATCAAGTTCTCGTCCGACGATACTGGCCTGCCCATCAAAAGCACCGTCAAGCGCCAGATGATTACTCGCGCCTCTGTCGAAAGCTACCTTCAGGAAAAGTTCAACGACGACCAGAGCGCAAAGCGTCTCCAGCGCGACGAAATCGTGCTCAAGAAGTTTGGCCTCCTCGACCGCGACTTCAACCTCAAGCCCTTCCTGCTCGCCCTGCTCAAGGAGCAGATCGAGGCCTTCTACGACTCCAAAACCAAAACCGTGAACATGCTCGACTGGGTCGACATCGACGAGCAAAAACCGGTCCTGGCCCACGAACTCACCCACGCCCTCCAGGATCAGCACGTCGATCTCGAAAAATGGGACGACCAGACCCCCGAGGACGTTTCAACCGATTCGGCCGGCGACACCGATCACCTCCAGAAAGACGAGCTCGATACCGCCCGCGACGCCGTAGCCGAGGGCCAGGCCACAGCCGTCATGATCGACTACATCCTCAAGCCTTCCGGCAAAAGTCTCATCAAGGATCCTGAAGTCATGGACATAATCAAGCAGCAAAAAGGCGGTTCCGCAGACTCGCCCGTCATGGCGCGCGCGCCGCTCCTGCTCTCTGAGTCGCTGCTCTTCCCCTACCGCGAAGGACTCAGCTTCGAACAGGATGTGTGGATGGATCAGGGACAGACCGCTGCCTTCGCCAATGCCCTCGACCACCCCCCCACCTCCAGTTGGGAGATCATCAATCCTCGCGAGTATGAGAAGCACCACATCCCCGCCGTGCCTCTTCTGCCCGACATCCATCCCCTCGTCGACAAGCTCTACCAGCCGTACGACATCGGCCAGGTCGGCCAGCTCGACGTGCACATTCTCACCGAGCTCTTCGGCGGCGACCAGGCCGCGCGCAGTCTCACCCCCGCCTGGGACGGAGGCCTCTACTGGGCCGGCCAGTTGCGCGGCGCAACAGCCGCCGAGCAAAGTTCTACAAAGTCGCTCGCCCTGCTCTACCTCGCCGTATGGAAAAGTCCGGCCAGCGCGCAGGAATTCACCAAACTCTACGCCGACAGCCTCGGCCGAAAATACTCCGGCCTCAAAGTCGACGACGCCGCCAAAGCCTCTGCCCCCTCCGACGGCAAATCTTTTGAGCAGGTCTACTCCACCAACGAAGGCCCCGTCGTCATCACCACCCGCGGCAACCTCGTCTTCATCGCCGAAAGCTTTCCCCTCGGCCTCGCCCGACAGCTCACCAGCCTCATCTTCGACGCGCAGGGCGGCGGCGCAATGAAGATGGCCAGCCTCGCTCCTCGCGCCGTGCCTGGCAAACAACCGGCTGCCCCGGAGCCTGCCTCGAGTACTTCGAAGGGTCTCGCGGGTGCTCCAGAGCCTGTCCCGAGCATGTCGAAGGGTCTCGCGGCTGCCCGGGAGCCGATCCCGAGCATGTCGAAGGAATTCGCGGGTGCCCCCGGTCTCGCTTCTGAGACCGAGGCTCCGCTCACTGCCGATCTGGTCCGCTTCTTCTCCAGCTGCGGCGTCATGAAAGCCGTTGTCGACGCCGACTTAAGAGCCGCAACGCTGGCCGGCCACTAGAACTGGTTGCATCAATGGTTTTGTAACAAGGGCGCGGCTTTTGAGACTGGTACGAACCTCCGCTGAGGCCATCCTTTGTAACAACTGCACCGCTTCACAGGCTGTTACGAAACCCACCGGAATCCTGTTTTGTAACAAGGGCACGGCTTCAGCCGGGCCGTAACCATCACAAAATCAACGAGGGCTTTAGCCCCTGCTCCGAGTTCTGGCCGAAAAGCTCCGTCGTTTTCGAGTTCCGTACCAAACTGTTCAGCCAGACCGCACAGACTGCATCGATGCAACCAATCGTAGAGTCGCTCCAGGGATGACTCATTCTTACCGTTTGAAAAGGCCTTCGCCGGCGCAGTGCAGAAATCTACGCCGCGTCCTTCTGCACCACATATTCGTCCACCAGCTCGGCCACCAGCACCGCCGTCGGAACCGCAACCATCGCGCCCAGAATGCCGCCCAGCGCCGACCCCAGCAGCAAGCTCACCAGAATCGCCAAAGCCGGCAGCCCCACCCGGTTCCTCATAATGCGCGGAATCAGGATCGAGTTTTCCAACTGCACCCACACCAGGTAGAACACTGCCACGCCCACCACCCGTCCCCACGAGTCGATCGCCGCCACCAGCAGCGCCAGGCCAATGCACACCGCCGCGCCCACTACGGGAATAATGTTCAGCGCCCCCGTCAACACGCCCAGCGCATACGCATAGCGAACGTTCAGCGCCAGGTACACCGCCGTACTCGCCGCCCCCAGAATCAGCATCAGGCTGCCCTGCCCAAGCAGCCATTTGCCCATCCGCACATTCGCCCGTTCGAGCGTCCGGTCCAGCCGTTCCCGCCGCTCCGCCGGAACCAGCGACAAAAACCACCGGTAAGCTTGGTCCCCTTCCAGAATGAAATAAATCGTGAGCACCACACCCATCACTATTTCGAACAGCGCGCTCGCCCAGTCCTTCAGCGAAAGCAACAGGTACGTAGCCGCATTGCTGGCAAAATCCTGCAGCTTCGAAACAATATCCGGCGTGTCCAGATGGTCCGCAAAGGGAATGCTCTTTGCTTTCTCAAGAAGCCCCGGCAGCCGCGTCGGCATCTCCCGCGCAAACTCCTGCAGGTCGCCGACTACCGGCGGCAGCGCCAGAAATCCGAACGCTAGGATTGCAACAACGACCCCGAGCAGCAAAAAGAAAATCGCTCCGCCCTTGAACGGCTGCCACCGTCCCACGCGAAACCCCGCCGTCGCGCGCACCAGCGGGCTCAGCACCACCGCAAACAACGCGCTCACGTAAAGCAGAAGCAGCACGCCGCGCGCAAGCCATGCCACATAGCAGCCCAGCGCCAGCAGAAACGCAAACACAACCACCCCGCGAAAATCATGCGACGAATCCGCCGGCCTATTCATCTCCGCATTCCTTAGTCCCTTAGTCCCTCAGTCCCTCAGTCCCTATTCCCTATTCCCTATTCCCTATTCCCTATTTCCTGTTCCCTGCCTTACTGGTCTCCGCTCAATATCGATCCCACAATCCCGCCCAGCAACCCTCCGCCCACGCTCGCCGCCGCTGGTCGCGCTTCCTGCCGCGGCAGGTACTCGCCGATCTGGTGCGCCAGCCGCGAAATCGGCAGCGTCTGCAGCCACACCGTTCCCGGCCCCGTCAGCACCGCCAGAAACAGCCCATCGCCGCCGAAGATCATGTTCCTGATCCCCGGAACCGTCGTAATCTGGAACGCCACCGACGTCTGGAACGCGCCCACGTGGCCCGGATGTACCCGCAGCGTCTCGCCCGGCGCAAGATTCTTCACAATCATCTCGCCGCTTAGCTCAAGCCACGCCGTTCCCACGCCGCCAACCTTTTGCAGCAGAAATCCGTCCCCGCCAAAGATCCCCGCGCCCAGCGACTGCTGAAATCCAACCCCAATCGTCACCTGCGTCGTCGCGCACAAAAATCCATGCCTGTGCACCATGTACTCCGGTCCCTGCCCCAGCTCGATCGGCACAATATGTCCCGGAACCTTGGTCGCAAACGAAACTTCGCCGGGATACTGATAGGCGCGGTACTCCGTCATGAAGATGCTTCCGCCGCCCGCCACCCGCTTCAACACACCAAAAATCCCGCCGCCCCCGCCCATCTGCGTATGCGTCATCATCTGGATCGAGCCCGTCATCCACGACAGCTCGCCGCTCTCTGAATACACGCTCTCATTGGGGTCAAGAAGCACATCGAGCACCGGCATCGTCGTACCCTGAATCCGTGTCTGCATGGCAAAAACCTCCTGTCACCGACAGTGTACCTGCCCCAACTTCGTTTGCTATCCACAATGTCGATTCAAGGTCGCGAAGAGTCCCTTTGCCCCGGTGCCTCGTCCGCAGAATGGCTACGACGAAGGCGTCGCTCCCGCGAGAATGATCGGCAGAGTCGGCGTAGCCGCGCCTTCCGCCCTCTCAATGGTCACGCCAAACGCCTTGGCCTCAACGCCCACCGGCAACGGCGGCAACACCAGGCTCGCACTGCCCGAGGCATCCGGCCGGAACAGCCCCGCCGGAACAGGCGCGCTTCCATTGGCCGGAATCACCCAAAGCTCGTACGTCTTGCCTTCCGGCAACGGTCCCATATTGCTCGCCTGGAAGATCAGCCCGCCGCGCTGAGCCAGGTAGATCGCTCGTGCGCTTGGCGCCGGCGCAGCTTTTCCCGCCGTCAAAACAACATGCTGCGCCTGGGGTGCCGTCAACACATCCAGCACCTCCTGCGCATGTGCATTCTCCACCGTCAAATCCGCCAACTGGCGCGCCTCGCCACCGATCTCCCGGCTCAGCGAATTGACTCTCACCCCAAGTGTCACCGCAACCAGGGCCAACGCAGCCGCCACAGACCATGGAATCCACACCGAAGGCCGGCGCTCCGTCCGCTCGCTCCTGATTGGAATCACCGCCGCCTTCCCGCCTCGCTCCGCTTCCGCCGGCGTTGCCGAAATCTTCTCCATGAATCGCTGCCGCGCGCCTGCAGGCAACGGTTGCTGATCCACGCTCATCGCCACCACCGCAACATCCCTCATCACCTTCTCAAGCTCCGCCCGGCATTCCGCACACCTCTCCACATGCGCGCGCACAGCTCTGGATTCCTCGTCCGAAGAGCCTTGCATGGCAAAGAGAATCAGATCCTCCTGCGCGATATGTACGCCGTCCGTCATGCTTCCAGTGCCTCTCTTACGCTCATCAACGCCGTTCTGATCCTGGTCTTCACCGTACCCAGCGGATCTCCCGTCTTCGCCGCAATCTCAGAGTGGCTCAAGCCTTCAAAATACGCCAGCTCCATCGACCGCTGTTGCTCCAGCGGCAGGCCCTTCAAAACCCTGCGCACCTTCTCGATCATCGTATTCCGTTCAATCTCTGTTTCAATGTTCGTACTTGAAACCAGCACCACGTCGTCCACCGTTTCCGATGGCTTGCGCCGTCTGAGCAAGTCGATCGCACGATTCCTCGCCATCACTGCCAGCCATGCGCCCAGCGAACCCCGTCCTTCGAGAAACGTTTTCGGCTCCCGCCATACCTTGAACAGCACTTCCTGCATCACATCCTCGGCATGGCCCGCATCCTCGAGCACTCGCAGCGCCACCGAGTACACCATCCGCCCATACCGATCGAAGATCACCGTCATCGCTTCCTGATCCCCGGCCCGCACGCGATCCAGCAACTGCGCATCAGCTGCCTGCGCCGCTCCAGCCGCTTCAGTACCATCTGGAACTCTGTCAGAAGAACGATGGACAGGCGTCGTCGGATTGGGGGAATTTTCGTTCATCGGAGAAGTTGCCGGAGACTCGGGCGGAACAGCGACGCGCTTGCCTGCGTCATTCTACTGTTCAGGTCGCACAACGCACAAACTCTTTGGATCGCTCTCGTAAACAACCATCGGCAAATAGAACCGTCTGCAAAAACGCCAACCTGCAAACGCAGCAAAGTGGACCGGGAGATTCCCCCGGTCCAGTCTGCCGCCGCGCCGCTACTTGATGTTGCCATTCAGCCCATTCGGAAAAAAGGCTCCTCCGCCCGTTCCGCCGCCGTAAACAACATGCAGCACCTGGGTCGTCGTACGGCTGAACGCAATTGCGTTTGCGTCAGCGTCCACAATCGTTGCAGCGCCTCCTTGAACGCCAACCCCGATGTCGTCGTCATTCGTTCCGTCGAGTTTGGCGCGCGCCGCGGCAATCAGCTGCGATGCCGCCTGCGCTCCCGAACCTGCTGCAAAAATTCTCGTCCGGATGCTCCCGGCGTGATACGCCTCCACCGCTAAAATGCCGGCCGCCTTGTCAAGATACGCCGAGCTTGAGATCAGTCCCGCCGCGCCGCTGTACGCCGTCACCCCTACATCCTCAAAGATGAAGGCGCCCAGCAGAAAATTCGTCTCGCTCGCAAACGGATCGAACGATGCTCCAAGCCCCGCCGCCACCGCCAGCGCGTTGAAGCTGTTCATCAGGTCGATGTTCGGCATCGCCACCGCGCTCGTCCCCAGCGCCCCGCGAAGAAACGCCACGTGGTTCTGCTCCTCCATCGCCGTCTCCGCCGCAAACTGCTGCAGAAGAGTTGTCGTAAACGGCACCATCGGATTCGCCTTCACCGTCACCGATCCGCCCGCCGCGCCGCTTCCACTCGTAATCCCAATTCCCACCTGGTCGATTGTCTTGCCCATCGTAGCCAGCGTGTAAAACTGCGCTTCCAGATATTCAAGGTTCAACGCAAAGTTCAGAATGTCCGTGTCGGTTACCGTTGCGGATTGCGCCATCGCTCTCGGACTCAACGCCATCCCTGCAAGCGCGGCCCCGCCCAGCAGCATCGCCGCCCGGCGTCCCGTGATCGATGGTTCTGCAATCGTCAGCTCTCTCTCTGTCGTTTCCATCTCTGCTCCTCCTTAGGATGCCGTTGCTGTGATGGTGCCGTTCAAACCGTTGGGGAAAAATCCGCCGCTCTTCACCACGCCCGCCGTTCCATTCAGGTAGACGATATGCAAAACCTGGTCCGTGGTGCGGTCAAAGGCGATGGAATTGGAATCGGCCGCCACGATCGTGCTGCCTGAAACCGGCACTTCGTTGCCGCCGCCCGCCGCCGCACGCAAGGCCGAGATCTTGTTCGCATACGCCAGGTAGTTGCCGCCCAGCTCGGCGAGCAGCGTCCGAATCTCTGCCGCGTGATACGCCTCGGTCGCCATAATCCCCGCCGCCGCGCCCAGGATGGTCTTGCTCTTCAGCAAGCTTGCTGCCCCGTGGTAAGCCGTCACGCCCACGTCTTCAAACGTGAACGCGCCCACAATAAAGCTGTCCTCGTCTGCAAAGGGATTGAAGGCCGGTCCGATCCCCGCTGCCATTGCCGCGGCATTGAAGCTGGCGGAGAGATCGATGTTCGGCCTGCTCACCGCGGCCGAACCAAGCGCCTGGCGCAGAAACCGCACATGCGCCAGCTCGTCGTTGGCAATCTCCATCGCGTACTGCTGGATCGCCGGTGTCGCAAACGTAACCTGAGTGCCGCCGGTCACAGTTCCCGCTCCGGAACCTGCATCGGTGGCCGAAAGCCCAACACCCGTGGCCGCGCGCAAATAATACTCGGCCTCGAGATACTCAAGGTTTAAAGCAAAATTCAGAATGTCCGTATCGGTGACGCCCGAACTGCCCGTCATCATTGGGGTTGTGCCGCTGCCGCCGCATCCGGTTGCCAGCGCAATCGCCGCTGACCCCGCACCGATGCCAAGTCCCGCCAAAAATCCGCGGCGGGACACACCTCTTCCCATGACCTCATGGATCTGTTCCACGATCGTGCCTCCTTCGCCCTGAGTAGGCCTTTCGATTCCGCTTTCAACTCAGGTACGAAGCAAGCTGCCAATTCGGATTGAGCCGATTCAAAATTTTGTTGAAGAATTCCTTTATAGCGCTACCACGCCAGCAGCTCATCCCCAGACGATGGCGAAAGAAACGCCACCGGCCCCGCGGCAGCCCGCAGCGAATCGCCAAAGCACTCAATGCTCTCCGGTCCTGTCTCCCTGGCCCGCACCAGCGCCTGCTCCGCCTCCCGCAACACCACCACCGGAGAACGCCCGTTGCTCATGGCAAGACCAAAGCACGCCGACAACCGAATCGATTCGCCCCCCACATGAAACGGAGAACTGAACACATCCATCCGCAGCCTCTCGGCCAGCATCGTCGCATTGTCCATCGTGCATCCGGGCAACACCACCAGAAACTCATCCATTCCCGGCCGCCCCAGCAGATCGTAGCTGCGCAGCAACCGCGAAGTCCGCACCGTCACCTGGATCAGCAATTCATCGCACGCGTTCGCGCCCAGCCGCGAGTTCCAATGCCCGAAATCGTCAATGTCGAACAGCACCAGGCACAGCGAACTGTTCAGCCTCTGCACCCGGTCTGTCTCGCGAAACAGCATGGCCATCAGAGCCTCGCGGTTATACACCCCGGTCAGCCGGTCCAGTTGCGCGTCCAGCGCGGCTGAGTTGCGCAGCGTCTCCAACTCCTGCGCCAATCCATCCGTTCTCTGCACCAGGTCGAGACGAAGCTGCCAATAAGCCATTTCCTCGCCGCGCAGAATCACGTCGTCGATGACGCCCTCCGCCAGCCGGTCCGCCCATTCCTCCGTCACAGTGTCCGCAATCAGGACAATCGGGAAACGCCTCCCCGCCGTCTCTGTCCGCAGCGCCGCCAGCAGTTGACCCATCGCCATGCCCGGAAGCTTCACATCCAGCAGCGCCACCGTCGGCGGACTCGCTGCCTTCATTGATTCCAGCGCCGCTTGAGCTGTCAGAACAACCTCTACCCGCGCTCCTGCCGCCAGCAAAACCGCTTCAGCAGCAGCCAGCAACGATGGCTCAGGTGAGGCGAGCAAATACAACGGATGATTCATGGCAAGGTAGGACGAACGATTGCGGACCAGCATCCAGAATTGCCTCCGTACCGGATGCATCGGCAATCATTAGAAAATATTTAGAAAACAATATAAGGTTCTTCACGGCCCCTCATCACCAACACCCAACCCCCAGGTTCCCAAAGTACCGTTGCCGGCCCAACCTCCGGATAGAATCCGACGGCCGGAAGCAAGGGCTAGGAGCTAGAAGCTAGCAGCTGGAAGCTGTCCTCTAATCTAGTCGACAAAATCCACCTTTGGCGCAATCGGCACAATCCCGCTCTCGTACCCGCGCTCCAGCAACTTGCGAATCGCCTCACGCCCGTCCGCCCCGTAGTCCAGCGTTCGCTCGTTCACATACATGCTCACAAAGCGGCTCGCCGTGCGCGCGTCGAGCTCCCGCGCAAACTGCATCGCATATTCCAGCGCCTGTTCGCGATGATCCAGCGCGTGCTGAATGCTGTCCCTCAGCGCCTTCGAGATAATCTTGTGCTTCTCCGTCCCCAGCGAACGCCGAATCGCATTCCCGCCCAGCGGCAGCACCAGCCCCGTCGTCTCCTGCCACCACACGCCCAGGTCCAGAATCTTGTTCAGCCCGCTGGTCGAGTAGGTCAGTTGCCCCTCGTGAATAATCAGCCCCGCCTCATACGTCCCGCTCTGAATCGCCGGAATGATCTTGTCGAAAGCCACCGTCTCCGTCTTCAGGTTCGGATTGAAGATCTTCAACGCCAGAAAGGCCGTCGTCAGTTCGCCCGGTACCGCAATCTTGATGTTGTTCAGGTCGCTCAGTTCCAGCTTGCGGCTCGAGACAATCATCGGCCCGTAGCCCTCGCCCACGCTCCCCCCGCACCCCATCAGCGTGTAGTTCTCCTGCACGTACGGATAAGCATGAAAGCTGATCGCGCTCACATCGTAGAATGCTTCTTCCCGCGCCCGCTTGTTCAGCGTTTCAATATCGCAAAGCGTGTGGCTGAATCGATAACCGGGGACCCGGATTTTGTTTGTGGCCAGACCGTAAAACATGAAGGCGTCATCGGAATCGGGACTATGGGCTATGGATATATCGATCACTGCATCCTGGCTAACTTCGTTTTTCTCGGTACTCACTTTGGGGAGATCCTTTCAGAGCTATAACAACGATGAAATTCTAGATGCTTCTACAAAATCCTGCGAACAAGACGCCGGCTCCCCATCGCCACACCGGCCGCGGCCGCAATCTTCAGCGCCTCGCCAGGCAAAAACGGAATCACGCCAAAATTCAAAATCGTTTGCGCGGAGCCGTGCGTCAGCACCGCCAGCCATAACCCGCCGCAGGCCAGAATCAACAAACTGCCCGCTCCGGCGCTCGCCACAGTTCCGCCGTAGTTCCCCAGCCAGCCCGCGAAATTCGCGCGTCGGCTCAAAATCGAAATCAGACCCGCCACTACCGGATAAGCCAGCAGATAGCCACCGGTCGGCCCCAGCAAATGCGCCAGCCCGCCCGCAATCGCCGGCACTGGCGAAAACACCGGCAGTCCCAGCGCTCCCTCTATCAAATAAGCTCCCAGGGTCCCCGCCGCCAGCCGCGGCGTAAGTACCAGCCCCAGCACCACCACCGCAAACGTCTGCAGCGTCAGCGGCACCGGCGTAAAGCCAAGCGGCAAAACCACGTGCGCGCACACCGCCACAAAAGCGCTGCCGGCCAGCACGATTCCCCCCGTGCGCAGCCAGGTTGCCGGTCTTTCAGCGGACCGGGCAGCAGGCAGCCCGGCCGAGGTCAGCGGTTCTGTGAGTTCCTTATTCAAAATGTTTCCCTTCCTCTGGATCCTCGCCGGCCGTTTCGCGCCCCAGGCACAAATTTCAAGGCTCGACTTCCACGTCCGCCTCATGCGCGCCTTCGAGCGCCGCAAGCATCTCCCGCCGGTGTTGCCTGCGCTGCACCCACACATGGCGCGCCACGCCCCCGGCTGCAAATAGCAGCGCTCCAAGCGACACGAGAAGGCCTATCATTAACCAGCGCATAGGAGCGAACCAACCAAGAATACCAGACCGCTTCCCCACTCCCGGTCGAATCGGATTCCCCCACCGGGCAATCGCATGAATCCATTTTGTTGACAAGCCTCGTTCCGATTTCTATCGCGTCGGAGGCGCAACGGTCGGCAGCCCCGCGCTTCAGCGTGGAGAAGGGGGCCAGCAACAGTCGTTCAGCCCCATCGGGGCGGCGTAAACGGCCAAATTGCCATTGGGATGTCGTTCATGCGATTGCCCTGGGTTCCCGCAATTGGAACCCCAACGAAAAAAGCCGCCTTCCCCCCCCGGCTCAAAGCCCAAATCAGTGCCCAAAATCATCCCCCAGCCGTTGCCCCGCTCCCAAAAAGCAAAATAGGACTATGATGAACTCGTCGTTTCGCCCTGCCGGAGGTCTGTCTCCCCAAGGGCTCCTGGTTTGCGGTCTGCCCTGCAGCTTTCCACAACCAGCCGAACGGCAACACATGGGGGTTGTTCAATGAAAACGCATCTCGCTTTCACCCTCGCCCTCGCAGGCTTCGTCACCCTCGTCTCCCCGCGGGCCTTCGCAAAGTCGAACCCGGATGCCGCCGAGACCGTCCCCCAGATCGTCCGCATCACCTACCTCGAAGGCGACGTCCGCATCTCCCGCGGTACCGAGGGCGGCGCTCCCAAAAATGTCGACTGGGAAAAAGCCGTCGCCGATCTCCCCCTCCAGGCCGGTTTCACCCTCGCCACCGACAACGGCCGCGCCGAAATCGAGTTTGAAGACTCCTCCACCCTCTACATGGCCCCCAACTCTGTCCTCCTCTTCAACGCCCTCGATTCCACCGCCGACATCCCCCACACCGACCTCGCCCTGCTCTCCGGCACCGTCTCGCTCGCCGTCATCCCCAGCGTCAAAGGCGATACCTTCATCCTCCGCACCCCAACCGACACCATGATCACTACCTACGGCCAGCATAGCGATCTGCGCGTCACCGCCTATATGGATGCCATCGCCATCACCCCGCTCAAAACCGGCTTCCTCCGCACCTCCAAAGACACGATGCAAATCGTGCGCCCAGGTCACACCGACTACTTCCGCAGCGGCAAGCAAATTGATTACGCCGATCCAAACGCCGAAACCGCCTTCGCCGATTGGGACAAGTGGGTCGCCGCCCGCACCACCGAGCGCAACCAGGCCATCGGCGCCATGCTCCGGCAAACTGGCCTCAGCCAACCCGTTCCCGGACTCGCCCAGATGGCCGGTCAAGGCAAATGGGTCGACTGCGCCGGCTACGGCAAGTGCTGGCAGCCCCCATCGCCCACCGCCTCGCCCCTCAAGGCCGCAAGCCTGAAAACCAAACCCGCACCCTCCCTGCTGCCTTCCCGTTCCGCCTACTCGCTCACTGGCGAACCCGCTCCCCCGCCCGCTACATCGCCCAACCTCCAGAGCGCCTACAGCCCCGGCCCGTTCGGCATCAGTCCCTACGGCGTCGGCCCCTACAGCCTCAGCATCTACGGCGTTGGCCCCTACGGCGTCGGCATGATGGACGCAGATTCGTTCTTCCCCTGCGACCCCACCGCCATGTTTTACAACTTCGCCCTCATGCAAACCATCGGCCTTGACTACGGCCTGGGCATGAATTTCGGCCTCGGCTTGAACTTCGGCTCGGGCATCAATTACACCCTGGGCATGAACGGTCCCATGGGCTCCATGGCCGGCCTCGGCATGATGTCCTCCTGGGACTGGGCCGTCTGTCACTCCGGAAGCTGGCTCTACCGGCAGAATCAATATATGTGGGTGCCCGGCCAGACCATCCACCATCAACCCCCCGTCCGCTGGATCAGAACCGGCGGCAAGGTCGGCTGGGTTCCCATCCATCCCGGCGACGCAGCTGGCAAGCCGCCCCTCAACGCCCAGAACGGCGTCTTCACCGTCAACAAAAAGAACGGCCTTTCCCTTCAGCGCACCGCGCTCAACTCCGCCGAAGGCGTCAAGCTCCTCGATGAAGCCCCCAAAGAGTTCCGCAAGACCAACTCGCCCGTCCTCGTCCGCACCGACGCCCCTCGCATGGAAGCTCACATGATCAGCCCTGCTCTGCAAAACGCCGGCCCCTCCACCCCCGGCGGCAACAAGCCCGGCGCCGCCAGAATTTCTACCTCCAACCCCGCCAGCCTTCGCGCCGGTATCGACAACAAAGGCGGCCCGGCTGCCGGAATCCCCATCCTCTTCGATCACCGCTCCCAGAGCTTCATGATCTCCCACCAGGTCGTTGAGGGCGGCAGCATTAGAACCGTGAACGAACCCGTCGGCTCCTACCTCGCCCGCTCCGGCGCCCCCTTCGGCGGGCATGAAGGCTTTGAGAGCAACCGAGGCGCCTATAGCAACGGCGGATCGGCGGCCGGCGCCTATAGTGCCTCGCGCAGCAGCGGCTACAGCGCCTCGCGTGGCGGCGGCAACTTCGGCGGCAACCAGGCCGGCAACGCATCGCAAAGTAGCGCAGGCGCATCGCGTGGCGGCGGCAGCTTCGGCGGTGGTGCTTCGGAAGGCGGCGGCAGCGCTCCATCCGGCGGAGGCAGCGCCCCCTCAAGCGGCGGCCACCGCTAATCCCGCGCCCGTTCCCTTCAAATGCCTCCGCGCCCCATCCATTTCACAGCTTCACCGTGAAATGGGTGGGAATCCACCCATTCGAACCTGCCTCACACCTTCCGCAAACTCCCCCGCAGCCAATCCAGGTAAGCGTGGCTCCCCGCCTCCACATCCAGAACCAGAAACTCCGGCGTCTCGTAACTGCGCAACTCGCCCAGCCGCTTCTCCAGCGCCGCCACCTGCTCCGCCCCCGTCTTGATCAGCAACAGCGTCTCCGTCGCCGCTTCCACCTGTCCCTTCCACCGGTAAACCGACTCCACGCCCGCCACCTGCGTCACGCACGCCGCCAGCCGCTCCTCCACCAGAGCCCGCGCCAGCCGCCCCGCCTCTTCCGCATTCGCCGCCGTCGTCAACACCACCCGCACCGCCGGATTCATCTCTGCCATTGCTCACTCCACTTCAATAACTTTTCTCAAACCAATCTATTCCGAATCTGCGCGACCGCGAACTCATTTCCCCGCCCATGGTGGAAAATAGAAATCATGACCACAGCAATCAAATTTGGCACCTCCGGCTGGCGCGCCATCGTCGCCGATGAATTCACCGTAGCCAATATCCGCCTCGCCGTCGCCGGCATCGCCGCCTACGTCAAAACCCAGCCCCAGCCCCACCGCGTGCTCATCGGCCGCGACCCCCGCTTCCTCGGCGAGAGCTTCGTCGCCGAAGCCGCCGCCGTTCTCGCCGGCGCCGGCGTCACCCCCATCGTCATTCCCGAGGCCGCGCCCACCCCCGCCATCGCCTATGCCGTGCGCGAACTCAAAGCCTCCGGCGCCATCAACTTCACCGCGTCCCACAATCCTCCCGAATACAACGGCATCAAGTTCTCCACCCACGACGGCGCTCCCGCCCTGCCCGAAGTCACCAGCCGATTGAAGCCGCCATCGCCGCCCTTCAGTCAAGCAACGCCACTATTCCAAAATCAGAGCCTCCCGCGGCCGGTTTCGATACCACTGACGTCAAGCCCGCCTTCCTCAAGCGTCTCGCCGAACTCGTTGACCTCAAGGCCATCGCCAAGTCCGGCATCAAGATTGTCTACGATCCCTTCTGGGGCGCCGGCCGCGGCTACCCGTCCGACTGCTTCGCGACGCCGGCGTTCCCGTCGAAACCGTCCACGACTTCCGCGACGTCCTCTTCGGCGGCCACGCCCCCGAGCCCGACGACCACCTCCTCGGCGACGCCAAACGCAAAATGAAAGAGACCGGCGCAGCCCTCGCCATCGCCACCGACGGCGACGCCGACCGCTTCGGCATCGTCGACCGCGATGGCGCCTTCATCCAGCCCAACTACATCATCGCCCTGCTCTTCGACTACCTCGTCGAAACCCGCGGCTGGCGCAACGGAGTCGCCAAGAGCGTCGCCACCACCAACCTCATCAACGCCCTCGCCGATCACCACAAGGTGCCGCTTTATGAGACCCCCGTCGGCTTCAAATACATCGGCGAACTCATCATCGCCGACAAAATCGCCATCGGCGGCGAAGAGTCCGCCGGCCTCACCATTCGCGGCCATGTCCCGGAAAAAGATGGCGTCATCGCCGGTCTCCTCGTCGCAGAAATGGTCGCCACGCGCGGCAAGAGCCTCGGCGTCCAGCTCAACGAACTGTTTGGCAAGGTTGGTTCCTTCTATCCCGTTCGCGAGAACTTCCGCTTGACCCCGCAGGTCAAAGCCGCGTTCACTGAGAAGTTGAAGACCGATCCAAAGGAGCTAAGCGGCCGTCCGCCGCGGCGGGTCACACGTGTCGTCCGCACCGATGGCCTCAAACTGATTCTCGACGACGGCTCATGGGTCTGCTACCGCCTCAGCGGAACCGAACCCGTAGTCCGCGCCTACACCGAAGCCCGCAACGTGCACGACATGGAAGCCCTGAAAGCCGCCGCCGAAAAATTTGTATTGTCGTAACTCCTGATTTGTTTTTTTCGCTTGTGATTTGTTCAGCCGGAGGGAGCGGCAAGCTTTACCTTCCGAGTGAAGTTAAATTGTGTAAGGAGTTTTGAAGGGGCGTGGCTTCACAGACTGTCATGAAACGCCGCTGAAGCAATGCTTTGTAATAAGGGCACGGCTTCAGCCGGGCCGCAACCAACACAAAATCACCATGGGCTTTAGCCCCTGATGAAATAGCCCTTCAACCGATCATCACCCATGCAAAACGAAATGTTCCAACCCGAACGCGCCACACCCCCCGAGCCGCTGCTCTCCCGGCAGGAACGCGCCCTCGCCTGGGCAACGCGCGCCTGGCGTCCCACCGGCACCATCGTTGCCGTGCTTCTGGCAGCCCTGGTCATGGGTCATGTAGTGAACGGCAATCACGGCCTCTCTGTCTGGCACCAGAAGCGCGCTGAAGACCGCGAACTCCAGAAGCAAATCACCGACGTCCAGCAGGAGAACGCCCATCTCCGCCAGGACATCGAGCGCCTAAAATCCAGCCCCGACGCCATCGAGCACGAGGCGCGCGAAAAACTCCACTACGCCAAACCCGGCGAAGTCATCTACACCCTCCCCACCCCGCCCCCCGCCGACCCCCAACCCCCTGCAGCCAAATAACGCCGCTGTCTAGCCCCTCCCTCACCCACAAATGCTGTCCTCAATTGGCGCTGTAATCAAAATGACACTGTCATCTTGAGCGACCGAAGGGAGTCGAAAGACCTGCGGTTCCCTTTCGGCAATTTCTTCATCCGGGTGCCCCAGAGCCTGCCCAGAGCGAAGTCGAATGGGTCTCTCTGCCGTGGCGGAAGACCCGGGATGTAAGATGTCCGCATGGTCCCCGGCCACCATCCCGCCGACGCCGCCATGACCGGCTCTCTCAACATCGGGGTCCCCATTGACAGGTCTTCGTCAATGGGGCGGGACGCCGACGGAACCCGCGTCGCCAAGGGCACAATCCTGAACATGAACAGTTGCGATCCCACCGCCAACGGATTTCAGATGACCGAGAGCTACGAGGTTGGCCCCGGCGGCGAAGAGCTGGCCATGTTCGACGGCCACAACAACTGGCAGCGCACCAACGTCTATGGAGCCGGCAAGCTGCTGGCCACCTACGACCTGGTCGCGCAGGCGCCCGCATTGCACTTCCACCTCGATGACCCGCTCGGCTCGCGCCGCATGCAGTTGGCCGGCAATCTGGCCGGCAACAGCGCCGGACTGGCCCCCGCAGGCCAGCCGGAAACCGACATCCAAAGCCTGCCCTTCGGCAACCAGCTCTACAGCTTCCCCGACCAGTACGCCCCCGAATCCGCCGACGACGCCACACCACTGCATTTCACCGGCAAAGAACGCGATGCGGAGAGTGGGCTGGATTACATGGACGCTCGCTACTACGGGAGCAGCATGGGCCGGTTCATGTCTCCTGATCCTTTGATGGCTACGCCGGAAAGATTGCTCGATCCACAGGAATGGAACATGTACTCCTATGGGCGCAATAACCCACTTTCGTTCAGCGATCCAACGGGTCTGGATATCTGGCTTCAGGGCTGCGGAAAAGACAATGGCAGCACCTGCAAGGGAAACTTTGTCGGAAATACGGGGACATGATACCTATTCGCCAATTGTGCTATCGTCCCAATATGGCTCGTCTGGCGCGTGTCGTGATCCCGGGGCTTCCCCACCATGTCACCCAGCGTGGCAACCGGCGCGAAGCCATCTTCTTCCAGGATGGCGACCACGAAATCTATCTCGACCTGCTGGCCGAGCAGGCGGTGAAGGCCGAAGTCGCGGTCTGGGCCTATTGCCTGATGCCAAACCACGTCCATCTGATTCTTAAACCTGCACATGCCGACGGCCTTGGCCGCGCTGTCGGCGAAGCCCACCGGCGCTACACCAACTTCATTAACGCTCGCGGACGCTGGACCGGCCATTTGTTTCAGAGCCGCTTTGCCTCCGTCGTGCTCGACGATCTCCACCTCATCCGCGCCGTTCGCTACGTCAGCCTGAACCCGGTGCGCGCCCGCCTGGTCTCCCGGCCCGAAGATTGGAAGTGGTCCAGCATGCGAGCCCATCTCTCCGGGGTAGACGATGCGCTCGTCACGGTGAAGCCAGTCCTGGATAGATTTCCTCATCTCAAAGCACTGCTGCAACAGGACGCGGAGGAGGATTTCACCGACCTGCGCCGCGCCGAAACAACCGGACGCCCGCTCGGCGCGCCCGAATTCGTCGCCGGTCTCGAGAACCTGTTGGGACGCAAGATCGCACGCCGCGCTCCAGGCCGCAAACCCGCAGCCGGCCACACGGCCGCTGACCAGCCAATATTGCAATGAATAGGCACTGGAGTGTCCCCTGATTCCTCCCGTGTCCCCTAAGTCCCAGGCCCACAGCTGCGAAAAATGCAAAAAAACACGCTTCCAACGCACATCTAATCGTTTAAATACACGCTTTTAACCCGTTTTAACGCTCATTTCGTGTATTAATATGCCACCCATTCCCAACTTTCGGCACTTTCCAGACCAACAAACCCGCACTTTAGATGGTCTGGAAGGTTAAGTAACTAAAAAACTGCAACCTTCCATACGAACATTGGGGGTACATTCGCAACCATCTAAGCGAACATTTCCGCGCTTTTCGCAACCCTTTAAGCCAACATTTTCAGCCCAGCAAATCCTTCTATTCCCTGTTCCCTGTTCCCTATTCCCTGCCTTTCAGAACTCCACATGCGCCCTCACCGTCGGCACATACACCGGCCCGCGGTCCCGGTTATATCCCGGATCGGCAACATACGACCCGCCGCCCATCGCGAACAGCCCGCGCCAGATGTGCGCGTTGTAGTACCACTCCAAAATGTTCTCCCGCCCGTAATTCAGCCCGCCGTCTCCCAGCAAAAAACCCAGCCCACCATAGTGCAGATAGTTCTGGTGGTCCCGCTTGATTGCGTTCGAAACAAACGCCGCGCCCACCTTGTCATTGGCCCTCGACCAGCCGCTCCCCTTGTAATCGCCGCCCAACAAAACCGTCTGCCCCACCTCTGTATAAGCGAACGACTCATGCTGATCTTCGTTCCAGCCGAACCGCGCAAACAGCCGCAGGCTGTCTGTAACTTCCTGCTCCGTGTTCAGCCCAAAGCCGTACTTCACCGCGCCAAAGCGCTCCGACTTCGTGATGTCCGGCGTCGCAATCTTCCCTGCAAGATACTGCTGCACTGACTCGCGGTAGTCACCCATGTGCGCATGGTTTACAAAACTAAGAACGCGCACCGTACCTTGTCGCTTATCGCTCAAAAGCCCGCCCAGCAAGCCTTTGCGCAACTCGAACTCCCAGTTCTGCCCGTTCGCGCGGCTGAAAGCCCAGTCGAGATCGATCCCGTTCGCAACAATCGGCATCGCCGCAATCCCGTAGCGCACCGACCACACCTTGTCGTCGTATTCCAGCACCCCGCCCACCGTGTACCCGCGCGTGTCCGCTGCATAATCCCAAGCGCCGTTGTTGTCGATCGTCCAGTTGGTGAACTGCAAGTGGCTGTCCGATCCCACTGAGTTCACGTCAAAGCTGTCCGGCAGCGACATCTTGCCAACCCGAATCTCGAACCGCCGCAGCGGCGCCTTCGTCGCCAGAGCAAGTGGCCCGCGCTCCTGGTCCACCATCGCATCCGTCAGCCCGATCGTCTGGTGAATCTCTCCGCGTGAAAGATACGGCGCAGTGCTCAAGGTCGGATTGCGCACCACGTCCAGGTTCAACTCCCCCGCCAGCCCCAGCGCCTGCGAAACACCCCGTCCCCCCGCATTCTCAACATCCACAATCAGGTCCGTGTTGTACCGCGAGTTCGGCCGCAGCTGATACCCCAGATCGAGCGTCCCTACCTCCGACGCCTTCGCCTCAAACGTATCCAGTAAACTGTTTACCCCCTCATACGGCGAATGAAAATGTCCATGCATCTGAAAAATACTATTCGCCTGCCCCCCCACCCAATAGCGCCCCCCTCCGAGTGAGGAGCCATCGTCAGCATCGGCCCGTCGGTGGCGATTGCCGGTTCAGGCGCGTCGGCAACGTTCGTTTTTTGGGAAGCAGTTGGCGGATCGGGAGTGGGAGAAACCTGGCCGGCCGCCTGCCCAGCGGCGAGACACGCGGCAATGACCCACAGCTGGGCCTGTGCCATAAGAACCGGGATGGAGCGGAAACTGGGCATAAAATGAAGGGAGAACCTATACCCCCACCGGGTTAATACTATACCGGGGGTGGGTATTGTCAAGCGGAGGAGCCGAGCCATGTCCCACCAGGAGCGCGAGAAGCTCAAACTGTTGCAGAGACTGAGAAAAGTGCGCGGCCAACTCGACGCCGTCGAGCGTTCGCTCACCGCCGATGAGGATTGCGGCGGGCAACTGATGCTGCTGGCGGCCGTGCGCGGCGGCGTCAACTCGCTGATGGGCGAGGTGCTTGAAACCCATATTCGCTTTCACCTTGCCGATGGCGCCAAGGAGCAAATTGCACCGGAGCTCGCCGAAGACCTTATCGACCTGGTGCATGCCTATCTGAAATGACGCCCTTTGCAACGGGCGACTTGTCGCAAGCGGATATCGGCTAGGCTCCAGCTTATCTTAGCGGTCCGGACGACGTTGAATTGTTAAGGTCATGTTGATTTGAGGGAATGAGGCGGCTTCGCAATTCTCGATAACTTCGACGGTTGCCGGCAAAAACCGCTCTCGCTCGCTTACGGAAGAGAACCCGCCCTCGCGTGACAAAGCATTTTTACTGCCCGGCGTTTTCCGGCGCCGCTCCCGGTGCTCCAAGCGCAAAGTCCGCATCTACAGAACTCTTGCTGATCGCAGGATGCTGATGCGATCCATCCGCAGAGACGCGTGCGGACACCTCTTGCGCCACCGTCGTGTAAAGCTCGCTTAATCGAGTCTGACCCTTGCCGCTCTTCAGCGCCTGCAGAAGAAAGTACGTGAAGTATCCGTGTTGCAGCGCGGGGCTCTCAAGCGACTCTTCATCTACTTGGGCCGCCGAAATAATAATGCGCCCCGAGCCTTCGGCCATCCGATTCAGCATCTGGTTCGACGGCCCTTTGTTCCCCAATGCGCCCGTCGCCGTTGTCGCGCCTCGCATCGATCCGCCGCTATAACACGTGTCCAGAATCACCGCCGTCCGCAGCGCCTTCATCCGCGTCGCCACCGCGTCTGCCAGCTCAACCATTGGATACGCCGTCGCAAACATCGCATCCTCGTCGAAGCTGCCGTCCCTGGCGACCTCCGTGTCGTACGTAACCAGGTAATTCGCGCCGCCCGCCGTATCCATCGTGCGCGGCGTGCCATGCGTGGCAACGTAGATCACCACCAGGTCGTTTCGTCCCGCGCGGCGCGCAATCCAGTTCAGCTCTTCCTTGATGTTCTTCGTTGTCGCCTGCTCATCGGTCAGCACATGCACGTGGCTTGCGGGAAATCGCCCGACCGCCGGATCCGTCAGTTCCGCCGCAAATGAATTTGCATCCGCTGTCGTAAAGTGCAGCCGCGGAATGCTGGTGTCGGTAAACCGGCTTATGCCCACCACCAGCGCCCACTTCTGCGCAATCGGTCCGGGAGTTTGTGCAGATTCCGAAGCTGCCGAGCCGGGCATCTTCGCTCCGCTCTCCTCCACCGAGAATCCGCGCCCCACCGGCGTTGCCAGCACCAGCGGATTCAAGCCCTGCTCCAGCGCCTCCGAGCCGTTGAATCGCGCCTTGTCCATCGAGTATTTCGCCAGAGCGTCGTGGCCCAGCCGCTGCTCCACCAGGCTTCGGTAATACCACGCATCGCCCAGTTCGCTGCACTCTTCGACAGCATGTTTCAGCAGTTGCAAAGCGTCTTCAAAGGCGTCGTTACTGCCGTTCGGGGAAATTCGCTCCAGCGCCTGAACCACCAGGTCTTTGCCCGCGCCGCATCGGTCGTCCTGCCCCCACGCAGGCACGCACAGAGCCGCCGAAGCAGCAAAAACCATCAGCCACTGAAGTCGAAGGATGCTGCCGCTTTTCATTTCGGAGACGCGCCCCCTCCGCCTGGGTGCCTTGTCGCAGCGTGTGCCGACGCCAGATGCCCTCGGTCTGCGCGCGCCTTCATCGCCGCCAGCACCGTTGGGCTCACGCCGTCGCTGCCCAGAGTCTGTTGCCCAGCGGTCGTCAGATCGAAGCTCACCGCCTTGGCCGCGCGCACGGCCTGCGCCACCGTATCATCGTCCATGCCCGCTTTCACCATTGCAATCACCTGCGCGTTGGTCAGCGCTTTTGTCACACCGCCAGGCTTCGCTAATAACGCCGCATCCGCGCTCGCGGCCGATGGCGCCGGATGCCGCTGCTCTTCAAGCTGCCGGTAATGCGCAATTGCATCTTCAATGCGCCGCTGCGGTTCCAAAAAGTACTTCTCGCTGGGCCTCGAATCGATTGCCTTGCCGTAATCGATCGCTGCTTCATCCAGATACTTCATCGCCGCTTTCGGATCTTCAGCCTGGTAGGCCAGTGCCTCGTAAGCTACGCCCGTGTCGTAAAGCCGGTATGCATCCTCGACCGGCCTTGGATCGGGTTTGGCGGTCTCATATGTTTCCAGAGCCCGCTCCCACAATCCGCCGGCCGCCAACTTGTCTCCTTCGTCCAGCGCGCCCTTCTGCTTGGCGAGATAAACGTCCACCGCTTCACTCGTATTCACAATATGCGCAGCAATCTTCACCACCGCGCGGTTGATCAGCAGCGCTCGAAGCTCCGCGTCGGTTGGTGCATTCAATTCCTCGCTGTCGGCGCCGCCCGTCACTCTCTTCCAGGCGCTCGTTACCGTCCCTTTCACGCCCTCTGAAATCGAGTTGCCCGAGCTGTCGAACTCCCGGTCGTACTTCGCCGTCACATTATCTGAGGATAGCTCCGCTCCGCCCGCACTCCTTGTCTGGAACGAGACACTCAGCGACCCCGTCACCCGCAGGTAATTTTGCGTCTTGGGTGCGTTCTTGCCCACCGCCATCGATGGCCGGGTCTCCACGATTGGCGCAGGATGTGAAAAATCCGTTATCCGGCAGGATATGATCGCCGCCGGCGCGCGCTCATCAATGCGGAGCCGCGGATCGTCTTTCGTTACCTCTGCCTCCAGCATCGATTGCAGATCGCGCGCCAGATCAGAGTGCTCGTCATGCCCGGTTACTCGGACGGCGATCGAGTCGCCAGGCAGATGCACCAGCGCCGGCAATTTGCGCAGCAGAGTCACTTTCTCCTTGGCCGCGCCAAAACTTTGCCCCCCGCAGGCCGCAGTCGCCAGCAGGCACGCACCCAGGACTGAAGCTACCTGCAACCTTACTTCGCGAATCATTCAGCCCCCTTTGTCCATTTCCAGATTTACGTCTGAAATGCCTGCTGCTCACACTCATTCAGTTGTTCGATGACGCTACCGCAACGCCCCGTTAACTCGGTTTGCTGCTCGCAGGCTTCTTGCTGGCCCCGCTTTTCCCCGAACCGCTCTTCTTTGAACCGCCCGTACTGCCGCTGTCGGATGAAGTGCCGCTGGCCCCTGACTTGCCCGACGCCGACGAATCCAGCGGCGTGACGCTCACGTGCATCGACGCATACGTGATGCCGGGAAGTGCATTCTGCGCGCGAGTCTGGAGCGGCTGACTCTGATCGGCATCCTTCCGCACCAGATAGCCCTGCATCATGTCCAAATTCGGCAACGTCTTGGCCAGTTCGTCCGTGTGCTTCTGCGGAACCATCAGGTAATCGCCGGAAACCAAGCCGATGTACCGGTCTTCCCGATCCGGGTTGCTCAACGCCTGCTGCGTTGCCACGACTGTGGTCAGGTTGCCGGCCATGATGAACCTGGTCCGGTCTTCCCAGTAGCTCAACACCTCGGTAAATGCGCTGAGTGCCGGCACGCTGATGGCCGGCAGTGTGACCAGTGGAGCAGCGACCTTGGCCCCCTGCATGATGATATTCAGCGCCTTCACAAAAACCGAAGTCTTTGCCGCCTTCGACACATTCACCGCCAGCTTGCCCGTTCCCTGCGTCAACATAATCTTGCTTGTACCCTGCTGTGCCTGAGGCGCCTTGAAGCCGAGCTGTTCCAGCGATACTTTACCTGCGTTGTTTGGCTCCAGTGAGGCGATAGCCGTCCATGCAAGTGGCGCAATGATGTTCATGAAGGCGTAAATCTGCGTCGTATCCACGCGAAGCTGCGCCGCCCGAATGCTGGCGTCCCCGCTGGCGTTGGAGGGTTGGTATTGCGAGAGAGCGATGCTCACGGCCACATCGCCATCGTGATCAAGCAACTCATCTTTTGAAATATCGGTGGCGTAACGAAGCACCTTGGCATCCGCTTTGTAGTGCAGGTATTGCGTCTCCGCGGCCGGGTCGGGAAGTTGATCCGCCGGCCCGCGCGTGGCCGCCTTCTGCCCATAGTTCTGGCTCAGCGGATTCACCGAATCAAAGAACCCATTCCAGAAATCGTACGAGTCGTGCGGCGTATCCGCCTCCGCGACTTGTGAGCTGTTGGCCTGTGCCCCTGCGAGCTCGGGCATTAGAGCCATCAGGAGTCCAAGGTAAGATGCATCAGCGACAAAACTACGTCGGGAAAGTGTCATGGTCGTTCTCCTTCGAGAGATCGTGGGGAATTGTCGATCGAGCCGGTAGACCGAGGCGACATTGATGCCAGGTTCATTGCGCAGCCTCCTTTGGTACGCTGCGCATTGTGGTGAGCGCGATGCCCCAGTTCGTGGGAACCTCGCTGGAAAATCCGCGCGTTCCGCTGCTGGTGTTTGCCAGCAACTTTTCCAAGGGCGATTCAAGGCCCCGGCTTCCGCGCGCAGCCACGCCCTCAAAGTTCAGCGCATAAGGGTCGGGAAGCGGCTCGGCCGTGCTGAGAAGAATAAATGTATCCACACCGTAAGGCGGACCGACACGGAGCATGCGCGCACCAGGAAGCACAAAGCTCCGCCCATTGTCCGAGTCATTCGGAAATTGGTTCTCCGCGTAATCCTGCGGATAAACAAGCGTCCCTTTGCCGTGGCAATCGATATCCAGCACGTAAACCCAGCGCCGCTCAATCACCCGGTCGGTTGACTGCAGGGTCATCTTGAACTCGTCGCCCTGCCGCGCCGGTGCTCCTGGCTTCGGATCTTCGGCAGTAGAACCCGCCGCACCGGAAGCAGGCATCATCGCGAGTGAATAGTAGTCGGCGCTCGATGCGTCGGCGGGACTATCCGCAAGACTAAGCCAGCCATGCAGCTTGCCCAGCAGCGACGAGTACTTGTTCAGCGATGTCGCGCCCTTGTCCAGATCGGCCAGTCCAGTCAAATCCACCCAGTCGCTGCGCACCGGATATTGCGACGTCGCCGAACATCCCGGACTGTGATCGTGCGCCGAAGTCGTCGCCGGCGGCCCCGCCGCAAGTTCGTTCTTGTGGTACCAGGCGTACGCAGGTCCATCTGCGGTAAGCGTGCCCGTCAGCGCATAGTCGGCGCTCGTCATCGCCGGAGCCATCTGCACCGCGCTTGCCGGGTCCGCCGGTTTCAGCTTCGCCGCCAACTCCTTTGGCGGCGGAAAATTTACCCAGATCTTCGCCCCCGCCGGAAGATTCTGCTTCAGCACGTCCGCCTTCAGTTGCGCGCCAAGATTGGTCGTCGACGACTCGCCCGCTTTTTCAACCGTCCAGCTCTTGCCGTTCCAGCTCAGAACATGCGTCCACGGCTCCTCTGCCGGATCGGAAACGTACGCCACACCCGACGAAGCGATCGTGTCCGCCGCGGCAACAACGTCCTGTATGGAAAGATTCGACGGCCACATCCATATTTGCAGGGGGTTTTGCTCTGCCGGAACCCATTTCGTCAGCTCGAACACGTCGCCGGCTGCAACCTTTGCTCCAGCCGGACTCACAACGCTCGCCGTCGAGCGCGCAATGCCCTCGAGTTCGGCAACCTTCAGCTTCACCGTCTGCCCTGTGCTGTCCCGGCTCGTCGCCGTAAACTCGCTGCCGACGCCGACGCCTGAAACGCGCCCGATGTCCAGCCACACGCTGCCGCTCTCGTCGGTTTGCAATGCCGCCGTGCGGATCTTGCTCGTATCTGCTCGCCTTCCCACCAAACAGCGGTTGCTGGCGTCGCGCAGCGGTCGCGTCCAGATCCGGCTCCTGGTCCGGAATGCTGCTGCCTTCAAGGACCGCCTTCACCCGCTGATAAACCAGCGAAGCCGGCGCATCGGCAGGCAGCGCCTCAAGCGATTCAATCAGCGCCGCGGTAAACGCCCCATGCGGCTCCGCTGTCTTGTCCGTCGCAGGCATCTCCTTTGCCGTCTGGTCCTGTTCCGCGGCACTGAACACCAGCCCAGGATTGTCAGCGCGCTCCGTTGGCGCCGGTTGCGGCTGTCCGTTCGGCAGCGTGTCAGCGGATTCGTCAATATCGCGCGGATCGAACGCCAGCATGCGTTCCTTGTAGCGCGGTCCAATCCCTCTGCTGATCCCGCCGCTGTGGCAGCTATCGAAGATCGCCGTCAGGTGAATTCCCTTGTCCAGCGCCGCGTTGAAGATCCGCGCCATCTCGCGGTCGCGCACGTCGAAGCCACCCTTGTACGCGTCAGAAGGGACCAGCGTGCTATCCGCATGAACCAACTTGCCGCCACTTAAGGATTGTGAGCTTGGTCCCCTTGCTGTTCACCCGCAGCGAGCCGTGACTTGCATCGTAAAAAACCACCGTGTCTCCGCGCTGAGGTTCGTCGACCAGGTACTTCTGCATCGCGGCCAGGATTCCGGCTCGATCCGTCTCCGTAGCCGGCAAAACAGTCACCCCGGTGCGAGGCCGCGGTGGCGCGGGATTGGTCAGCAGCATCACTTGGTTCGCCGGAAATCCAAACTTGGGACTCGTCAGCAGATCCGCCATCGCCTGCGCATCGTTCACCGCGCCGTCCAGATTCTCGAAGCTCCCCAGCTCGCAGCGTCCGTAGATGCATCCCGCCGGATGTTCCGCCCTGGTCCCCGCAGGCTGATATGTATTAATCCCGATCAGCAGGGCACGCTGCGTCGGCAACGCAGCCATCGTTCCAGTCAGCGCGAAAACCAGGCAAGAGAGAGCTGTGACGTACATTTTCATAACTGTTCCACATCCAATGAAACGGAAAATGTCGTGAAGTTGCTCTCCGAACGGAGAATTTTTAAATTGTATCCCCTCGCCACACAACTGAGAAATTAATTCTCGGCGCAAGCATTAAGCCACGCTTCAAGACAAAACGTCCGCCAACCCCGCTCCGTTCCACTCAGCATCCGCCTCCGCCGCCGGCCCTAAAAACTCCTGAAACACCTCGTTCGAGAGCAATTGCCCTCGCGCAGTCAGCCGGATCGTACCCGCCGCAAAAGTGAGAAGACCGTCGTCGACCAGAGGCGGAACAGCCTCCAGCGCCTTCGCAACCGTCGAGCCGCCAAATTCCCCCTCCAGCGCCGCCACCTCGACCCCGTCATTCAGCCGCAATCCCAGAAACCACGCTTCCTCATGTTGACGAGCAGGCGAGAGCCACGCGATCTCAGCCTGCTCCGAACCAGAGAGATACGCCCCCAGCTCGTCCGTGGTCGTCGAACGAAGAACATATCTCGGCCGCGCAGGATAGCCCTCATCCGCCGCGGCACGCAGCATCGACGACGCATCCAGTCCCAGCCCCAGGTAACGTCGCCGCTGCCAGTAACGAAGATTGTGCCGTGAGCCAAACCCCGGCCGGCAGAAATTCGAAATCTCGTACTGCCCCAGTCCAGCCTGCCCGAGCCGCTCAATCGCCATCCCGTACATCTGCACAATCGCTTCGTCGGAAGGCACCAGTCCGGCATGGTACCGCGCGCCCCCGGCCAGCATCTCGCGCCCCAGCCGCGAGTCTTCGTCCACTTCGAGCATGTAAACGCTGGCGTGCGGAACACCCGACTCAACCAGCATCTCGACCGACTCCCGCCATGTAGCGAACGTCTGCCCCGCGAGCCCAGCGATCAGATCCACGCTCAGGTTCGCAATTCCCGCCGCGCGCAGACGCCGCAAATCCTCCGCCACAATAGATCGATCATGAAGCCGCCCGCTCGAATGCGCCTCGCTATCAATAAAGGACTGCACGCCCAGGCTCACCCGGTTCACGCCCACCGCCACCAGCGCACCAAGCGTGTCGTCTGCAATCTGCCCCGGCGCGCACTCAACCGTAATCTCCGCATCCGGCTCCAGATCGAACTCCGACCCCATCGCCCCAAAAAGCCGCGCCAGCAAATCCGGCGCCAGCAGGCTCGGTGTTCCACCGCCCAGGTACACCGTGTCCACGCGCCGCGGCAGTTCGACCCCGGTCTTCGCCGCCCAAGCGCCCGCCGCCCTCAGGTCCCCAATCACCCGCTCCACGTACCGCGTGTGTTCGCTCGCCGGATAGACCCCGGAAGCAAAATTGCAATACGTGCACTTCGACCGGCAAAAAGGAATCGAGACGTAGAGCCCCAGCGAATTTTCCCGGTCTGCCGTCATGAAAAGATTGTTTCATGATGACCGCTTCTGTGCCCTGGCGCCGTCAACCTTCAGCCTTCATGCAATCATTAAAGGAAGGAGCCCCCTTTTGAAAGCATGGCCGGTGCTGGGCATTTCGATCATCGAAGTCATTCTTCTGCTCGCCCACTGGTTCCTGTTTCACACTTGGATCGAATTCTGGGACGCCCCAAGTCCAACCGTCGTGCTCGCGCTCCGGATCGGTCTCTTCCTCCTCGGCTTCAGCTTCGTCGCCGCGGCCCTTCTCAGTTTCAGGTTTGCGAATCCCGTGGTCGTCCTCCTTTACAGGTTCGCCGCAATCTGGCTCGGATTTCTGAACTATCTTTTTCTCGCTGCCTGCCTGAGCTGGTTGGTTTGGTATGCTCTGCTCCTTTCGCACCTCACCGCCAACCCAGCCGCCGCGCGTCCCATGATCGCAATTGCACTCTCAGCCGTCGCCGTCCTCATAGGCTTCTACGGTCTCCTCAATGCCCGTCGGGTGCGCGTTCGCCGTATCTTGGTCCCGCTCCCAGGCCTGCCTCCAAGGTGGCGCGGCCGCCGTGCAGTCCTCATGACCGACCTGCACCTCGGCAACGTCAACGGTGCGTGGTTTGCCCGCCGCATCGTTGCCATGGCCACCGCCCTCGAACCACACATCGTCTTCATTCCCGGCGACCTCTTCGACGGAACTCACGCCAATCTCGACAAGCTCGCCGAGCCCTTCAAAGACCTCACGCCTCCCTTCGGCGTCTTCTTCTCCACCGGCAACCATGAGGAATTTACCGTCAAGGAACAGTATCTCGAAGCGGCTGCGCGCGCCGGCATGCGCATTCTGAGCAACGAAAAGGTGACTGTCGACGGCCTCCACATCGTCGGTATCCCCAATGCCGACTCGCACAACCCCATTCGCCTCCGCGCCACGCTCGAGGGCCTCGGCCTCAGTCCCGACGAACCCAGCATTCTGCTCAACCACATCCCCAGCCGACTCCCCATCGTCGAGCGAGCCGGCGTCAGCCTCCAGCTCTCCGGCCACACCCATGTTGGCCAGCTCTTTCCCTTCAACTGGCTCACCCGCCGCGTCTTCGGCAAGTTCACCTACGGCCTCCAACGCTTCGGCGCGCTCCAGGTCTACACTTCCAGCGGCGCCGGCACCTGGGGTCCCCCCATGCGCGTCGGAACCGCCCCTGAGATCGTCTTGCTTGAATTCGAATAGACGTGTTCTCATGGTTCTTCGTTCTTGAATTAGCTTCTCGATCGGGAAAGAGGATGAACCATGCTCCTATCGGCTAAACGCTCCCTTGGCAACTGCTTTCTTGGCTTCATCATCGCCTCCGCCATCCTGTCTGCCCGCGCACAGCAAGCCGCCCCCATCCCGCAGCCCGCTCCCGACCTGAACTTCCCAACCATCCTTTACGGCGCTGCCTACTACAACGAATACATGCCCGGCGACCAGGCTGCCCGCCTCGATAAAGACGTCGCCCTCATGAAAGCCGCGGGCCTCAACGTCGTCCGCATGGGCGAGTCCACCTGGAGCCTCTGGGAGCCCGAAGATGGTCAGTTCGACTACGCGTGGATGGACCGCGTCGTCGACGCCATGGGCAAAGCCGGCATCAAAGTCATCCTCGGCACGCCAACCTACTCCATTCCCGCATGGATGGCCCACCAGCATCCGGAGATCCTGGCCCAGCGCATGAACGGCGGCACATTCGGCGGTCCGCCGTCGCAGAACACCTACGGCATGCGCCAGAACATGGACACCGATTCCCCAGCCTATCGCTTCTATGCCGAGCGCCTCATCCGTCACATCGTCGCCCACTACAAAGACAATCCAAACGTCATCGGCTGGCAAATCGACAACGAAACCTCCAGCTACGAAGCGGCGAATCCCGACGTCTTCATCGGCTTCCAACACTATCTTGAAAAGAAATTCGTTACCCCCGAAGCGCTAAGCAAGGCCTGGTTCCTCAACTACTGGGGCCAGAATCTGCACACATGGGAAGACCTGCCCACCCGCGACGGTGCCCAGAGTACCGGCTACAAACTTGAGTGGACGCGCTGGAGCCAGATGCGTGTCACCGACTTTCTTCATTGGCAAGCGGCCCTCGTCCGCGAGTGCGCTGGCCCAAGCCAGTTCGTCACCACCGACTACGGCGGCATGATGCATCACGACGTCAACGAAGAGGCCATCGCTTCCTCCCTCGACATTCCCGCCGACAACATCTACCACGGCACGCAGGATCACTTCGACGGCACCCAGCAATCCATTCAGGCCGATTTCACCCGCTCGCTCAAGCACTCCAACTTCCTCGTCACTGAGACCAACGCGCAAACCACCGACTGGAGTTCCGCAGCCCAATTCCCGCCCTACGACGGCCAGATGCGCGAGGATGTCTACACCCATCTCGCCAACGGCGCCAACATGGTCGAGTACTGGCACTGGGCCTCGATCGCCGCCAATCAGGAGACTTATTGGAAGGGCATCCTCTCGCACGATCTCGAACCCAATCGCGCTTACGCAGAAGTCAGCCGCACCGCCCACGAGCTTGAAAAAATTGGCCCCCACCTCGTTGGCCTGCAGATTCACAACCAGGTCGCCATCCTGTGGAGCCGCGATTCCGCCAACGCCATCGGCTTCATGCCCTATGCGCGGACCCAATCCGCCGACGGCGCTCCCGCCAACTACGACTCCCTGGTCCGGCAGATTCACAACTCTCTCTACGATCTCAACGTCGGTTCGGACTTCGTGTTTCCCGAGACCGCCGATTTCTCGCAATACAAACTGCTCATTGTCCCCGCCCTCTACATTGCAGACGATGCTCTGCTCCAGAAAATCTCCGGCTACGTAAAAAACGGCGGCCACGTCGTTATGACCTTCAAGAGCGGATTCGCCAACGAGAATTCCGCCGTCCGATGGGTGCGCGCGCCCGGCCCCCTCCGCGACGCTGCCGGTTTCAGCTACCAGGAATTTTCAAATCTCGAGAAACCTCTCGCCCTCAAAGACGATCCCTTCCACGTAGGCGCGGCAAACCAAGTCAGCTACTGGGCCGAGTTCCTCATGCCCGACCACGCCAAAGTGATTGCAACCTACGACCATCCGTTCTTCGGAAAGTGGCCCGCCATCACCGAAAACGACTTCGGCGCCGGATCATTGCTCTACGAAGGAACCTGTCTGTCTAACGAGCTGCAAACGGCGATCCTGAAAGGCGAGTTGGAAAAGCTCGAACTCGACGGCCCCGACCAGCAACTGCCCTCCGCAGTGCACGTCCAGCACGGCATCAACCGTCTCGGCAAGCGCCTCCATTACTACTTCAACTACTCCGCCGCTGAAGTAAAGTTGAACTACGCATACGGCACGGGAACCAATCTGCTCGATGGAAAACCCATCGTCAACGCAGCCCAATTAACACTCGCTCCATGGGATTTGGCTATCATAGAAGAACAATAAGGAGAAAATACATTGGTCGAACAAACTCCCCCGCCTCCCTCTGGCGACGCCGCCGTCGTCCGCACTCGCCTCTCCGGCTTCGATCTTCTTTTAAATCCGCGCCTCAATAAAGGAACCGCATTTACCGAGCAGGAGCGCGACGCATTCGGCCTCCACGGCCTGTTGCCTCCTCACGTCGGCAGCCTTGAAGACCAGCGCGAGCGCCGCAAGTTCGCGCTCGACCATCGCACTTCTGCCTTCAGCAAATACCGCCTCATGCGCGACCTGCAAGATAACAACGAAATCCTCTTCTACTCCTTCATCGCCCACAACATCGAAGAGCTCCTGCCAATCGTGTATACACCTGCGGTCGGCGAGGGCTGCCAGCGCTTCTCGGAGATTTGGCGCAAGCCGCGCGGCATGTTCCTCAGCTACAACAACAAAAATCGCATCGAACAAATCATCGGCAACAAGCGCTACGACAATGTGCGCTGCATCGTCGTCAGCGATGGAGAACGTATTCTCGGTCTCGGCGACCAGGGCGCAGGCGGCATGGGCATTCCCATCGGAAAAATGGCCCTCTACACCGCGCTCGCCGGCATTCCACCCGAACATTGCCTGCCCATCCTGCTCGACGTCGGCACCGATAACGAGACCCTGCTCAACGACCCCATCTACATCGGCTGGCGGCACAAGCGCGTCCGCGGACAGGAGTACGACGACTTTGTCGAAGCCTTCGTCTCCGCCGTCGAGAAACGCTGGCCCCACATCCTGCTCCAGTGGGAAGACTTCGCCGGCGTCAACGCCGCGCGCCTGCTCGACCGCTATCGCAACCGCCTCTGTACCTTCAACGACGACATTCAGGGAACCGCTGCCATCACCACCGCAACCCTGCTCGCCGCCGTCCACTCCACCGGCGTTCCCTTGAGCCAGCAAACCATCGCCATGTTCGGCTCCGGCGCAGCCGGCATCGGCATCATCAACCTGCTCATCTCCGCTATGAAACAAGAAGGCCTTACTGAAGCGCAGGCGCGCCAACGCATCTATGCATTCAATCGATACGGCCTCCTCATCGAAGGCTGCCAGGGCGTTCGTCCCGGACAGGAGCCGCTTCTCCGCAAGCGCGAAGACGTCGCCGATTGGAAGCTCTCCGGCACCGGCGCAATCTCGCTCCTCGATGTTGTGCGCAACGCCAAGGTCACCGTCCTCGCCGGCGTCTCTGCGCAGGCCGGCGCATTTACTGAAGAAATCGTCCGCGAAATGGCCCGCCACATCGACCGGCCCGTCATCTTCCCGCTCTCCAATCCCACTTCGGTCTCTGAGGCCGCGCCCGCCGATCTGCTCCGCTGGACCGAAGGCCGCGCGCTCGTCGGCACCGGCAGCCCTTTTGCTCCGGTCGAAGTCAACGGCAAGCTGATTCGCATCGCGCAGATCAATAATTCGTACATCTTCCCCGGCCTCGCTCTCGGCATTCTCGTCTCCAGAGCCCGCCGCGTGACAGATGGCATGATCATGGCCGCGGCCAGAACTCTCGCATCGCTCTCCCCCGCGCGCTCTGACAAAAACGCCGCGCTCCTGCCGCCCATCGCCGACTCTCGCAAAGTTGGTCTCATCATCGGCCAAGCCGTCGCGCTCCAGGCCGCTGCCGACGGCGTTGCCAGCGAAGAAGACGCCACGAGCCTCAAGCAACGCCTCCAAGATTACGTATGGGAACCCGTCTACCAACCTTACGAACGCATCGACTAGCCGGTCGTCGATTCCCGGGAATTCGCTTGACAATCGCTTGATTGCCATCTAGAAATCAATTCTCGGTGAGCATCGCCGATCACAAGAAGGCGACCACTCAATGCGAGGACCCATGCCACCAAAGCCATCCGACCACTGTTCCGAAGCCTGGCCCGCTCTGCCCCAGGCCGAATGGAGCTCCACCTGCGCCACTCTCCAACTCTGGACGCAGATCGTCGGCAAAATCCGCCTCGCCCTCATGCCGCCCGTCAATCATTGCTGGGGCGTCACGCTCTACCCCACCGTGCGCGGCCTCACCACCTCGCCCATGCCGTATGGCCAACGCACTCTTCAGATCGACTTCGATTTTGTCGAGCACTTGCTCATAATTGAAATCGCCGCAGCCGGCCGCAAAACCCTCCCTCTCCAGCCGATGACCGTCGCCGCGTTCTATCGCAACCTGATGTCTGCCCTTGAAAGCCTCGGAGCCCCTGTCCACATCTGGCCCGTGCCCGTCGAAATTGCTGAACCCATCCCCTTCGAGCAAGACGATGTGCACAAGGACTACGATCCTGAATACGCGCAGCGCTTCTGGCGCATCCTGCTCCAAACCTCGCGCGTCTTCACCGTTTTTCGCTCCCGCTTCCGTGGCAAGGTCAGCCCCGTCCATCTCTTCTGGGGAGCGCTCGACCTGGCCTGCACCCGCTTCTCCGGCCGCACCGCCCCCGAGCACCCCAGCATGCCCGGCCTCGCCGACCGCGTCACCCGCGACGCCTACTCCCACGAAGTATCGAGTTGCGGATTCTGGCCCGGCATGCCCGGCCCCCAGGGAGGGCCGAGTATCGAGCCGCTCTTCTACAGCTACGCCTACCCCGATCCCCCCGGCTACAACGAGTATTCAATCTCCCCTGCCGCCGCCCGCTTCGACCCAAACTTCGGCGAATTCGTGTTCCCCTATGAAGCCATGCGCCAATCCCCAGACCCCGACGCCGCCCTGCTCGAGTTCCTGCAATCCACCTACGAAGCCGCCGCAAACTCCGCCCACTGGGACCGCCCCGCCCTCGATTGCCCTTAGTCCTCCGTCATTACCCCGCACTTCTCGCAGATCACCGCCAGTCGTAACGCCAGTCTCTAGACCGGCTGTCCTGAGGCCCTCCAGGCCCTCAGAGACCACGCCCGCCTATGAATTGCGCAGCCGGCGAGAATTGCGGGGGGCGCCGCCCAAAATCCGATCAAAACAGGTAAGCCGCCACCAGGTTCCGGGGACTCAGGCTCCAAATATGGTAGTATCCAATACTACTGAGGTGCATCTGATGCCTACCATCGAAAAGCTAAGCATCGCGCTTCCTGCTGAAATGGCGGCACTTGTGCGCCGAGCCGTCGACGTTGGTGAGTACTCCTCCAACAGCGAGGTCATCCGCGACGCACTCCGCGACTGGACCCACAAGCGGAACCTGCGCGAGCAAGGCCTCTCCAATCTCCGCAAGGCTTGGCATGAGGCAGTCGCCGATGATTCCGAAGGCCTCGACCCGGACCCGGTCTTCGATCGCCTGGAAAGCAAGTATGAAAGCCTTGCCAAGAAAACAGAGCGATAGTGCGACTCCACTTATCCCCCTTAGTGCCCGGCGACCTTGAAGAGATTGCGGATTACATCGCGCAGGACAGCCCGCATCATGCAGCGCGCACGATCCGTTTACTTCGCTCGCGAATAAAGGAAATCGCCAAACAACCGGAGATCTATCGGCTCAGACCTGAGATTGCCCCCGATGCCCGATTGGCCACCGTGGGGAATTACGTAATCCTCTTTCGCATCCGAAAAACCACCGTCCGCGTCGAGCGTGTCGTTCACGGAACCCGTGATCTCTTTCCACTCTTCGAAGAAACCGACGTCTAGAGTCCCCCGCTTCAAACACTACTCCCCGTCCGGCGGCACCTGTTCTAGCAACCTCTTCCACGTCTTCTGATTCTTCCGGAACCCCTTCTTCAAATCCTCCAGAATCCGCTCAAAGTCCGCGTTCGTCCGCAGGTTATTCCACGCCGGATTCTTCTGGAACCACGGATAATTTTCGTTCCCCAGATAAATCGCGCGCCGCAGCCAGTGCAGCGCCTCGCTCGAGTCGCCTTCAACCGCAAAATAAGTCGCCAGCCGGTAAGCCATCTCGCTGTCGGCCTCGGCGCCGGCCAGAGTATCGTCCTTCAGCAGCGCCGCCGCCCGCTCGCGCGCCCCCGCCTGCACATAGCACAGTGCGAGCGTCGGCACCGCGATGCGCAACGAATCGTCGTCACGAATCACGCCCTCAAGAATCTCGATTGCCGCATCCACGTGTCCGAGCCGCATCTCCTGGTACCCTGCCGATGTCCTCAACAGCGGATGCCGCGGCTCAAGCGCCAGCCCTTTTTCCAGCTCATCCCCCGCAAGCTCAATCTGGTTTTGATAGTGATAGACACGGGCCCGATGGTTATAAAGAATCGGGGCATTCGCCGGATTCAGTTTCAGCGCCCGGCTGAAATGCGCCAGCGCCTCTTCGTACATCCCATCGCCGCGCAACGCAATCCCCGCCACCATGTGCACGTTCCAGTCGTTCGCCGCTCCGGCCAGCAGGTTCGCAATGCCATGCCGCGCCGATTCCTTTTCGCCGCGCGACAGCAGCATGTAAATCCGATAGAGATTCGCCTCGGTCGAAGCCGGGTCAAGCTTCAGCGCCTCGTCAAACGCACGCCGCGCCCGCATCACGTGAATCTGTCCGCCGAACCCATGCCGCGCATATTGCAGTTCCGCAATGCCCAGCCCGGTCCACGCCGGCGCAAACCGCGCAACCCCAAGCGTTACGTTTTTCAGCAGCGTGTGCGCACGATCCAAATCACCCCGCGACCCCGTCCGCACCATGAACGAACTCAGCAGCGCGCGTCCCTGCAAGTATTTCTCGCTCAACACTCCGGTCAGCGAATCTGCGGTCGTCGAAGAGCGTAGCGGCGCGCGCGCGGAATCATTCTGGGCAACTTCAATTCGATCCGCGCCCGACAGCCCATGCAGCGCCGCAAAAACCTCATTCGATATCTCCGTCTGCACCGCAATCAGATCCAGCGATGCCACCCGGATCGCTCCGCCCGACCGCACGCTCTGCGAAGCCACATCGAGCAACTGCCAGTTCAAATCGAATCCCGCCTGCGAACGCAAAAAATTCCCGGCCAGCACAAACGAAACCAACAGCTTTTGCCCAACCGCCAGCGGATCCATCTGCGCAATCGGCAATTGCATCAGCGCGCTCGACGGGCGAACCACAAGCGCCGGGATCCGCGCCAGCCGCGCCGCAATCGCGTCGGCCAGCGCAAATCCGTAGAGTGGAGCCACTTCCGTCGCGCCCAGATTCGCAAACGGCAAAACCACCAGCGAGTTCTGAGTTGCCCGCTCGCCCGCCGACTCTCGAAACCGCTCCGCCAGCATTGACAAGAATCCAGTTGCCCGCTTCTCCGCTTCCACGCTGGTCGTGGGCAAGTTCGCCGCTGCCTCGCCCGGAATCACGCCCGTCTCAATCTGCAGCGCCTTCATAATCGTCTTCAGCGCCTCGCGCACATCCGCCGCAGAAGCATACCGCGCGCCAGGATTCTTCTCAAGGCACGCCGCGATCACGCTCTTCACCTCCGCCGCAATCTCCGGCACAATCTCGCTTAGATCCGTAGGCTCCTGGAACTGAATCGAACGAATCGCCTGAAAATCCTCGTCGTCGGGACGCGCGAACGGGTGCCGGCCGCTCGCCAGCTCATACAGAATCACCCCCAGCGCCCACACGTCCGACTGCACGCTCGACTGCCCAGTGACAAATTGTTCCGGCGCCATATAGCGAATCGTCCCGCCGCGCGCCGTGTACGTTGAGGCAACCGACGCATCTCTCGCCAGCACTGGCTTCGAGGGATCAAAACTTGTATCCTCGGGCCGCAGCCGCCGCGCCAGCCCGAAGTCGAGAATCTTCACCAGCCCGCCGTCGGTCAGCATCACGTTCTGCGGCTTCAAGTCGCGATGAAAGATGCCCAGCGCGTGCGCAGCCTGCAGCCCGTCTGCAATCTGGATGCCGACCGAAAGCAGAAGTTGCAGGCTCGCCGGTCCGCGCGCGATCAGCTCATCCAGCGATTGGCCGGGCACATACTGCATCGCAATGTAGCCCTCGTCCGCGCTCTCGCCCACTTCGTAAATCCCGCACACGTTGGGGTGTTCGATGGCCGAGGCCAGCCGCGCCTCGCGCAAAACAGTCGTCCGCATCTGCTCCACGGTCAGTGGCCCGGCGCGCAGAATCTTCAGCACCACCGGACGCTGAAGCTGCGTGTCGTTGGCCAGGTACACCACGCCACTGCCTCCGGCGCCAAGACGGCGAGTTATTTCATATTGTTCTATCGTCTTGCGCGCCATAGTGACTCCAAGTTTACCGGGTTGTCCATTAGGAACGTGTAAAGCCATGGAAATGCATGGAAGTTGTCCCGCAACCCGATTGGCATAACACGGTAGCAACCGGCCGCCCGCTGTAACCCCGGGGATGCGACAACTGAAAATGCAAAGGTGCTAAACCGAGTAAATCTGATAACTTCGTATTGGACATGAACGGCTTCCTCAGATTGGCGAAATTGAATCTTCGCAACAGCCGGACCTGCACCCGGCTCAGCAAAATGCCCATTCGGCATTGGTCGGCTCGCTTCGCCATCACCGCCTTACTGGCCCTTGCGGCGGTCGCATCGCTCTACGCCCAAAAGGCAGCGCCCAAATCGCCAAATCACGACGCCCAGCAGCCTGGCTCGGGCGCGCAGGTGCACACCGGAACCGGCACCGGCCTTGACACTGACACGCGCCTCTTGAATATGCTCGCCGATCACGAGTTCACCCGCCTCGAAGGAGAGCTCGACACTTTGCCTCCATGGCAGGCGCAGTTCTATCGCGGCGTTCTGGCCAATCGCAACAACAATCTCCAAAAGTCCATCGAGTTGCTTGAACCCATCGTCGACCAGGTGTCCGCTGGTGCCAATCCCAGGCGCGAAAGAGTGCTGCGCAAGTCGCTGGCCGAAGACTACCTGCGCGAAGGCAACTGGGCAAAAGCGGCCGAGGCCTACACGACGCTTGAAGCACGGCTCGGAAGCACGATGAGCAGCGACGAACAGGATGAGCTCGAGATGGCGGTCAAAATGACTCCGCTTGCCAAAGATCATCCCACAATGACCGTCGATCCCTGTGCGCCATTCATCGTCTCCATCGCCAAGAATCCCCTCGGACTTACCGATGTCCCTGTGTTTGTCGACTCGCATCCGCAATCCTGGATGCTCGACCCCACCTTGCCGTTCAATTTAATTTCGCGCTCGCACGCAAGAGAAGCGGGACTCAAAGTCTCAGAAGAATCTGTGACCATTCACACCCTCCGGGGCCGCGAGATCAAGGTGCACGCCACGTTGATTCCGCGTTTTACCGTCGGTGGCCAAATCACGATCCACAACATGACTGCCTTCGTCTACGAAGACAAGGACTACTACTTCCCTGAAACCCACTACCAGGTTGAAGGTGAGCTGGGCCTCCCGGTAATGCAGGCCATGGGAAGCGTAACGGTGACCGATAGCAACAGGCTCTACGTCGATCCGGGCGAGCAGGTCAATTCGGTGGAAACCAGAGACCGCGTCAATGGCGGCGTGCGTTTTTTTCTCGATGGCGACCAGGTAATTCTGGCCCTCGGCGGATCGAGCGAATTCTTCCCAGGCCGCGGCAACGAGCGCATGTTCGCAATCGACGCAGGCGGCCAGCAGACTTATCTCACCTCCCGCTTCTACGACGAACACACCAGTGATTTCAACGGCCTGAAGATGGAGCCGTTCAAGCTCAAAGGGCTCCCGAATATGGCGCCGGTCCCCTCCTACACTGCTGAAACAGTTCCGCTCGCCGTAGGAAAAACAACCGTCCAGTTTCATTTCATGCCGGTGCTCACGCAGCCGCTCGGCGCAGCCGCGCTCGACGACGTCTATGGTGTGCTGGGCGTAGACGCGCTCGATCAGCTCGGCAGCTATACCTTCGACTACAGAACCATGCAGTTCAGCATCAGGCTCAGTGAAGCCAGGGACTGATCTCCAGCTTTCCTCGCGCTTCAGACGAAAAAAGCCCCAATCACAAGAGCTGCCAGCACAATCGCGCCAGCCATAGCTTCGGGCCTCTTCCACCACGCGGCAATTGCGGGCCTCGGCGTCAGCCAGTGGACCGTGCCTTTCAGTTGCTCCGCAGGTTTGGCCTCCGTGCTCGCGCTCACCGCGGCTGCAACGATCAGGTTCACCGCGAAGCCGATAATCGCCATCCAAAAGCACTCCGCAATGAATCCAGGATAGCGATGCACGACTGTAATCCATCCGCCTTGCAGCCCGGCACGCGCATCCAAAGGAAGCGTCAACCCATAGTGCAACAGAGCCGCCGCCGTTCCTGCTGCAAGACCGGCAAACGCGCCGTGGCCTGTAGCGCGCCTTGAAAACATGCCCATCAGAAACGTCGCCAGTTGCGGCAGGGTCACAAGCGCGAAGACCAGAAGCAGCGCGCTAAGAGCATCGCCGACCGCTCCAGTACTGCCGAAGGCCGCGCCGCCCAGGCCTGAAACCGCATACGCAACGCCGATCGCAATCAGCATGCCGCCCAAGGCCGCCCAGCGCCCAACCGCAAGCGATCGGCCGTCCTTCGCATTCTCCCGAATGCCCGCCTCGTAGATATCGACTGTAAACACGGCATTGAACGCCGTAACGCTCGCCGCCAGTCCGCTCATCAGGCTGGCCAGCAGCGCCGCCAAGCCCAGGCCCAGCAGCCCTGTAGGCAAATAGTGAATCAGCATCTCCGGTGTCGCCCGATCGTAGTTCAGTTGCGCATGTCCCTCGGAATCGAGCAGCGCCTTCCCCGTCTTCCCGTCCACGCGCGCCGGAACCAACCCCTGCCCCTGCGCCTCATCCGGAGGAACCACAGTGATCTCGTGGAAGATGGCTCCATTCTCATCGCGCACCACCGTCGTCGAATGCGGCGTCGGCAGTCCAATCGCAAGCGCACCGGGCAGAATGAGCAGAAACGGAATTAAGAGACCGATGGCAGCAGCCAGCAGCGGAACCCGTCGCGCGGATTCCATGTTTTTTGCCGCCATCGCCGTCTGCAGAATGCGAAAATCCGTGCACCAGCGGCCCGCGCCAAATACCAGCCCAAGCAGCACCCACAGCAACACAGAAGAAATGCCGGCGAGGTGTGCCGACTGCGGATAAGCCGCGGGTAGCGCGGCCTTCACCCCGTTCCATCCGCCAACATTTTTCATGCCCATCATCGCCACGGGCACAAAGCCGGCAGCAATGAGCAGAAATTGCAATACCTGCCCAATCATTGCCCCGGCCAACCCGGCCAGCAATACATACACAAGCACCACGGCCGCGCAAAGCAAAACGCAAAAAGTGAAGATGCCCTTATGCGGCCAGCCATTTACATAAAAAAGCGGATCGAAGATCTTGAGCGACTGCATCAGCCGCGCCATCAGGTAAAGCGAAACCCCACCGCTCCCAAGCGTCATCACAGAAAACGTGCAAGCATTCAGCAGGCGCGTCTTCCCGTCGAAGCGGAGTCCGAGGTAATCCGGCACTGTGCGCGCTCCGGAACCGTAGTAGAGCGGCATCATGCAAATGCCCGCGAAAAGCAGCGCCGGAATCGCGCCAAGCGAAAACAGCAAGCCGGCCCTGAAGCCATACCGCGCTCCCGACGCGCCCATCGCAATCAGTTCCTGAATGCCCATGCTTGCCGCGACAAATGCAAGCGCGCAGACCCACGTGGGCAACGCGCGCCCGGCTTCAAGAAAATCCTTGCCGGTCTTTATACTTGCGCGAAGTAAAAACCCGATGGAAAGCACACCGAACAGATAGAGCAGTACGATCAGCCAGTCCGTTGAATTGAGGTTCGCCAACAACAACTCCTTTAAGACATCTTTGCATTTCGCGTAGCCGCTTTTGAAAGGGAACGGCTTCAGCCGTGCCGCACAGCGTTAATAACGTCAATGGGCTTTACAGGCTGCGGAAAAACTCCTGTTGTGCGCAAGTTTTGAAAGGGTATGGCTTTAGCCGTGCCGCAAATGCAGCAAAATCAACACGGGCTTCAGCCGCCGAGGGATGTTTTTCAGAATTTTCCCCTGCGAGCAGGCTTTTTCCGCAGCCCGTTTGGCCCCTGTGGGAAGACTAAACGGCCTACACCATTTCCGAATTCGCTCCAAAGAACCGGATCCTGAATAACCGGTGTCCCGGTTCAGAAACTCCTTGCATAAAATCAGCCTGCTGAAAAGCCTCAGCCGGAGGGAGGCGGCGGTTTCAACCCCCGCACTAGCCGGTAACATCAGCCACGGCTTTAGCCGCGGAGGGACGTCTTCATCCGCCGCACTGGAAACTCGATTTCGCGGCTACGCCCTCGCCGCTCGCGCGGGTTTGTATCCCGACAACCCATAGTAAGCCACGTAAAGATACCCGATGATCGGAATAACAAAGGCATATTGAATCCCGACGCGATCGGCAAGCCAGCCAAAGAGCAACGGAATGGCCGCGCCGCCAACATTGCCAATCGTGATGACGCCGGAGCCTTCGCTCGTCATGGGTCCGAGTTCCGCGATGCCGAGAGCGAAGATGTTGGGGTACATCACCGAGTTGGCCACGCCGCACAGCACCAGGCTCCAGATGGCAACCTGCCCGGTCGAAAACATTGAGACCAGCAGCAAAGCCACGCCAAGAAAGCCCAGAACCACGAGCAGCTTTTCCGCCTTGATCCACTTCATAATGAAGCTTCCCAGGAACCGGCCCGCCATCATGCTTAGGTAGTAGAACGGAGAGCATCAAGCCCGCTGTCTCGACACTGCCGATTCCCTGCGCCTGGCAGAACTTGATCGTGATGGCGGCCAGAGCAATCTCAAGACCCACATAAAAGAAGATGCCGATCATGCCAAGAACGGTGTGCGAGTAGCTCCAGATGCTGCGTTCCGAAACCAGGTCGCCGGGACGAAAATCGCGTGTCTGCGTAATGGCCGGCAGATGCATGAACATCACGGTGATGCCCAACAGCAGCAGCGCGCCGGCGATCGCCAGGTAGGGCACCACGAGCATGTGCGCCGCGCTGGTTTCCGTCGAGACCTTCGCGGTATCAGACAGAATGAAGTGAGCCGCGACCCACGGCGCCACCAGCGAGCCAAGCGAATTGAACGCCTGCGCCAGCGTCAGCCGCGCCGGCGCGCTGTGCTCGGGACCCAGAATCGACACGTAAGGATTCGCCGAGGTCTGCAGCGCGCACACCCCCGCCGCCAGCACAAAAATCGCCGCCAGTGTCATCGGAAAGCTGACCATGTTCGCGGCTGGAACAAACAGCAACGCGCCCAAAACCATCACCAGCAGCGAAATGACCATGGTGCGCTTGTAGCCCACCGCCTCAATCAGTTTTGCTGAAGGGACCGAGAACACCAGGTAAGCGAAGAACCAGGCCGCCGTGGCCAGCATCGCCGGCCCGTGAGTCAGCTTGAACGTGTCCTCAAGCTTGGCCACCAGCGTATTGTTCAGGCTGGTCAGGAATCCGAAGATACCGAACAGGATGGTGACCGTGATAAATGGTCCAAGGTAGCTCGGCGCGCTTGCCGCCGGTGCTGTCGATCGTGGTGCCATCAGAATTCTTCCCCCGCTTCCTTCAAAAAAGATTGCCCGGCCTGCGCAGGGTGCCCAATTCTCTTTGTTCTCTGCCCCGCCTGCTCCGGCAACCTGACGAAGAAGCCAGAGACTCCGTGGAATTGGCTGAAACCTACCCGAACCACTCTACGCATTGGGACGAAGGTGCGTCCAGCATAAAATGAAAAGGTTTTCATCCGCAATTCCCCAGCCAGCCCCTCAGCTCTCCATTTACACTGAAAGGGCATGATTCCCACCCTTACCTGGACCCCCGATGGCGTCCGATTCATCGATCAGACCCGGCTCCCCCTCGAGGAGAGCTATGTACTCGCAACCACTTTCGAACAAGTGGCCGAGGTCATTGTCACCATGGTCGTCCGCGGCGCGCCCGCCATCGGCGTTTCTGCCGCCTACGGCGTCGCCCTCGGCGCAAAAGGCACAAAGGCCAAAACCACCGGCGAATTCGCTCCCGAGTTCGACCGCATCTGCGCGCGCCTCGCCGGAACACGACCCACCGCCGTCAACCTCTTCTGGGCCATCGACCGCATGAAGCGCCTCTTCGCCAATCTCCGCGACTCAGGCGCGACCCTCGCCCAGGTCCAGGAACGCCTTCTCGCCGAAGCAAACGCCATGTACGACGAAGATATCGCCGCCTGCAAAACCATGGGCGCATTCGGCGGCGCCTTGCTGCCCAACGAGGGGGGTGTGCTCACCCACTGCAACGCCGGCGCCCTGGCCACCTGCGGCTATGGAACTGCCCTTGGCGTCATCCGCTCGGCCGTCGAGCAGGGTAAGCGCATCCACGTTTTCGCCGACGAAACCCGCCCCTTCCTTCAGGGCGCGCGCCTCACCGCATGGGAACTGATGGCCGACGGCATCCCCACCACCGTCATCTGCGACAACATGGCCGCCAGCCTCATGAAGGCCGGCAAAATCCAGGCTGTCGTCGTCGGTGCAGACCGCATCGCTGCCAACGGCGACGCCGCCAACAAAATCGGTACCTATAACGTCGCCATCCTCGCCAAAGAGCACGGCATTCCTTTCTACGTCGCCGCGCCCTGGTCCACCATCGACCTCGCCACCAAAACCGGCGACGCCATCCCCATTGAGGAGCGTTCCCCCGTCGAAGTCACCCATCATGGCGGCAAGCAGCTCACGCCCAACGGCGTCGGCATCTGCAATCCCGCATTCGACGTCACGCCCGCCAAGTACATCACCGGCATCATTACCGAACGCGGCGTCCTGCGCGCGCCTTATACCGAATCGCTCCGCCAGATGGAACTGGTGGCCGGATAAACCAAACGCTCTACACTAGCGAAGTGTTCTTTCCCCGCCCGCATCCGTTCAGGCTCCGCCAACCCTCCCTCCTGCGCGGCATCCTGCTCGCCCTCGGTGCGTTTGCGCTCAGTCTGCGCCTCGCCGGCTTTCCCAACATCCAGAACCTCCACGGCTCACCCTGGCAAATCCTCACCGTGCCACTCGCCTGCTGGGCCATGGTCGAGACCGCCCGCTGCCTCCGGAGCCGATGGAGCCTCTTCCACGCAGGCGTGCTTATCCTGCTCTACACAGAGCTGATGATCCTCGCCATGACCATCTTCCTCTGGGTCTTCCTCTAACCCGCGGCCTCGAACTTTTCTCGCAACCGTCTTCCATCCATTCATCCGCGCCGTGTAGCATGGCAGGATGCATCCGGCCTCTCCCCTGAACCGAATTGCGATTCAGAGACAGGGCAGGCAGATTGAACCCCGGGCGCGGCGCCGGAATCTTGAACCCATCATCTTGCAAGAGGAGATAAACATGCTCAAAGGATTTCGCGACTTCATTCTGCGCGGCAACGTAATGGACCTGGCGGTCGCCTTCATCATGGGCGCGGCCTTCAACGCCATCGTCACTTCGCTGGTCAAAGACGTGCTCACCCAGTTCATCGCCGCCATCGTCGGCAAGCCGGACTTCAGCGCCCTTGTCGTCAAAGTCAACGGCACCCCCATCATGCTCGGCAACTTCCTCAACGCCACCCTCTCCTTTCTGATCGTGGCTTTCGTCGTCTATTTCTTCATGGTCCTTCCGCTCAACTCACTCATGGCCAGGTTCAAGGGACCCGCGCCGGAAGCTCCGCCAGCCACCAAGCCCTGCCCCGAGTGTCTCAGCGATATTCCCGCAGCCGCCAAGCGGTGCGCCCACTGCGCCCAACCCGTCGCCTGAGAAAACACGAAAGAGATTTTCAAAGGGTCGAAGATAAACTCCAGCGAAGCCTCGACAAATGTCAGGGCACGGCCTCGGCCGTGCCAAAAAACAAACCAAGACTCCAGGGCTTTAGCCCCTGCGGTTTTTCTCTTCACCCGTGCCCATCTTTGCGACCCGCATGGGTGCGACACCAACATACCCAAGCTTCCCATCCCAAGCTCTCCTAAGTCCCGCGCCCGCCAGCCATAACCCACGCAAAACCCATCCCAACAACCTCCCGTCCCCGCCTCTGGTGTAAGCTGTGTGTTTGTCGGTGCGCAATCCTCGCCGTCGCGTTCTGCCGTCTTCCGTCGCGCCCCGGATCGAATGCGCCGCCGCTCCAATCTCAACGCAAAGCTGGTTCCCTTCATGACCGCATCGAAGTCCGTCCTCCGGCTCCTCCTCGTCTCCATCTCTTGCGCCCTCCTCGCCCAGTCCCCCGCGCCGCCTCCTTCGCCTGCATCCGCCGTCTTCGGCTATGCCAACTTCTCCGCGCAAGCCAAACTCGAAGACAAATTCCTCGCCGTTCCCAGCGCCCGCCTCGCTGGCCAGCACCTCAAAATACTCACCGCCGAACCGCATTTAGCCGCCACGCCTGAAGACCACAAAACCGCCGAATACGTCGCGCAAAAGTTTCGCGCCGCCGGCCTTGACACCCGCATCGTCCCCTACCGCGTCTTGCTCAATCAGCCCAAAGCCGTGCGCGTTGAAGCCTATGACGCCTCCGGAAAACAGCTCATGACCGGCCCCACCAGAGAGCATGTCGACGGCGACCCCGGCCAGGACAACCCCCGCGTCGTCATGCCCTTCAATGGATCCTCTGGCTCCGGCGACCTAACCGCCGAGATCGTTTACGCCAACTACGGCCGCCTTGAAGACTTCAATCAACTCGCTGCCCAGCACATCGACCTCCACGGCAAAATCGTCATCGCCCGCTACGGTGCCAACTTTCGCGGCGTCAAAGTCTACCTCGCCGAGCAGCGCGGCGCCCTCGGCGTTCTCCTCTACTCTGACCCGCAGGACGATGGCTACTACAAGGGCGACGCTTATCCCATGGGTCCCTGGCGGCCCGAGACCGGCGTCCAGCGCGGTTCGGTCCAGTATCTCTTCAAATATTCCGGCGATCCCGAAACTCCCGGCGTCGCCTCCACGCTCGATCTGCCCGACTCCGCTCGCCTCAAAAATGTCACTGGCCCCGACGGCGATCAACCCAAAGATTATCTCCATCCCCATCAGCTACCACGATGCCGCGCCCATCCTGCAAGCGCTCAAAGGGCCAGGCGTGCCGCAAGGCTGGCAAGGCGCTCTGCCCTTCCGCTACCACCTCGGACAAACCAGCGGCCCGGGCGCAGTTAGAGTCCATCTCGTCTCGCAGCAGGACTATCAGCGCCGCATCATCTGGGACGTCATCGGAAAAATCCGCGGCTCCGAGTATCCCGACGATTGGGTTGTCGTCGGCAACCATCGCGACGCCTGGGTCTATGGAGCAGTCGATCCCTCCAGCGGTACCGCCTCCATGCTTGAGTCCGTCCACGGCATCGGCGCTCTGCTCGAACAAGGCTGGCGTCCAAAACGAACTATCGTCTTTTGCAGTTGGGATGCCGAGGAAGAAGGCCTCGTTGGCTCAACCGAATGGGTCGAGCAAAACGCTCAGCAGCTCGAGCATGCCGTGGCCTACTTCAACGTCGACGTCGCCGTCGCCGGAACAGACTTCTCCGCCTCCGCCGTTCCCTCGCTCAAGGAGTTTGTCCGCAGCGTCACCCGCTCCGTTCCCAGCCCGTTAGGCGGAACCGTCTACCAGCAGTGGCGCCTCAACCACGCCGGCGACGCCCAAACTCAGCCCGCCAATCCCAAACAGCCCGCCGAAGAAGTCAACGTCGGCGACCTCGGCTCAGGCTCCGACTTCACTCCCTTCCTCCAGCACATCGGCGTGCCCTCCACCGACGTCAGTTCTGAAGGCCCCTACGGCGTCTACCACTCCACCTTCGATGACTACGCCTGGTTCACAATGAACGCCGATCCCCACTTCCTCTATCTCCAGCAAATGGCCCGCGTCCTCGGTCTTGAAGCCATGCGCATGGCCGATGCCGACGTCCTGCCCCTCGACTACGTAACCTATGCCGGCGAAATCTCCACCTATATCGATGCCGCTAAAAAGAAAGCCCAGGATGCCGGCCTCAACGCGCTCGACTTTGCTCCCGCCCAAGCCGCCGCCGCCCGCATGGCCAGCGCCGCCCGCAAGGTGCAAACTCTCGAGATCGCCGCCACCGGCAACCTGCCCAAATTGAACCTCGCCCTCCGCCAAACCGAAACCGCCTTCATAGCCGGCGCCGGCCTCCCCAATCGCCCCTGGTTCAAGCACACCATCTACGCTCCCGGCGAGTTCACCGGCTACTCCGCGGTCGTCATCCCCGGCGTCAACGAAGCCATCGACGCCCACAACCAAAATCTCGCCGCTGCCCAGTTGATCGTTCTAACCCAGGCCCTCGACCGCGCCACCCGCGCCCTCGACTCCGCCAACTGATTCCCTTTGAACGAGCTACCCGAGCAGCCTCCGGGCCCCTGCGAAGCCATCCACTCCACCTCCGCCCCGCCTTCCTGAGCCCCCCCTTATCTTTCAGCCCAAATCGCCGATATTCGTGGCAGTACGGTTGCATCCGCAATCGCACGAAAGGTTATCCGCCATGATTGATTTCTTTATTGGTCTCGCTTATGTCGCCATCGTCCTCACTCCAGCCATCGTCGCCTCCGTCCAATTCCCAAAATCCCACAACGGAGACATCCAATAACTCGAAGCCTGCCGGGTGCCCCGGTCCCTGGTCCGCCGCGGCGGAGGGACCGGGGAGGCAAGAATCATCGTCACCATCAAAAGACTCACGCTTGGAGTATCTAGCGCGGGTGGCGCTCCATCGGTCTCCGAAACCCGAATCGATCCACAACCGACGGCGGGCCGGCAAACACTTCCAAACCAAAAACTGCCCCTGTTCCCCAACCCCCCAAATTTCTTTCCCCTCTTTTGCAGATAATTACCTCACTCTGGCGCACAATCATTTCAGAGTGCATCCTTCACTGGAGGACAGAAGCTGTCTACTGTTCACCGTTCACTGGCTTCTAACTCCTTAGCTGAGAGGACTCTACCCGCAACCTCAATTGGAAGAGGACATTACGGCGACGACCACCCCGCATCCTGATGAAAAGAGCGAACTTCGCCAAAAAGTCCGGACTTCATTTTTTTTTGAGGGGGGACGGGTTCCACCCCCCAGAGCCCGGGCGCACCCACTCTACAGGTGAACGCATGTGGTGTGACGCAGATCACCCATAACCGGTTGACCCCGGACGCTCACACTCGTATCGTTGAACTTGAGTATGAAGATCTCTGGAAACACCTTGCGGATCGGGATTGCGGCTGCCGTCATAGTGGGCACCATCGCGTGGCTGGCTTTCACCGGCTACGGCGCCAACAAAAGCTATTACGTCACCATCGCCGAACTCGGCGGCATGGGCGACAAGGCCTACCACAGCCAGTTGCGCGTCGAAGGCTTCGTCCAGCCCGGCTCCATCGAGCAGGACGGCACGCACGTTCAGTTTGTCCTCAACGAGTTCGAAAGCCACAATCCCAAAGCGCCCTCAGGCCGCCTGCTCAAGGTCGTCTACAAAGGCTCTGAGCCGCCACCGGACACCTTCAAAGACGATGCGCAGGCCCTCGCCGAAGGCACCTATGGACGCGACGGCCAGTTCCACGCTTCCGTCCTCCAGGCCAAGTGCGCCAGCAAGTACGCTCCCGCAACGCCAAACGCCAAACCGGCTACCGCCTCAGCTCTCCCGCCCGCCAACCAGACCGCCGCTGCAAATTGAAAGAATGACCGCGAACGCCCCCGAGCCCGACACCAATTCCCTTAGCGCACGGCTCGATCAGGTTTCCAGGCTCTTTGGTTCCTTTGCCGCCTTGCGCCAGGTCTCAGTCGATCTCGAACCCGGCCGCTGCTACGTCCTCATCGGTGAAAACGGCGCAGGCAAATCCACTCTGCTCCGCATCCTCGCCGGTCTCCTGCGCCCCACCCACGGAACCGTCAAGGTCTTCGGCAACGCCGACCCGCACGAGGCCCGCGCCCGCATCGGCTACATGAGCCACGCCCCCATGCTCTACGACGAACTCACCGCCCAGGAGAACCTCCGCTACTTCGCCAGCCTCTACCCCGGCCGCGCCTGCCTCTCTCCAGCCGACGCCCTCCGCCAGGTCGGCCTCGATCCCGATCTCCCCCGCACCCTCGGCCAATACTCGCAAGGCATGCGCCAGCGCACCTCCCTGGCACGGGTCCTGCTACCCGTCCCCGAGTTGCTCCTCCTCGACGAGCCATTCTCCAACATGGATGTCGAGAGCGTCAGCCAGATGGTTGCGCTGCTTGCCGGCTTTCGCCAGCACAACCGCACTATCGTGATCACCACCCACCAGCGCGAAGCCGCCGCCCCCATCGCCGACTGGGTTCTGCGCCTCCAAGCCGGCCGCGTAGCATCATTCGACCCCGGAAGCCCATCCCTATGAAGACCAACGGCGCGCGCTTCCTTGAGTCCCTCGGCATCCCCTTCGAACTCCGCGAGTACGAAGTCGACCCCGAAGATCTCTCCGCCACAACCGTCGCTAAAAAGATCGGCATGCCCGCCGAGCAGGTCTTCAAAACGCTCATAATCACAGGCGGCCCTAACATCTACCGCTTCGCCGTCATTCCCGGCGACGCCGAACTCGATTTCAAGAAGCTGGCCCGCGCCGCCGGCCTCCGCAAGGCCGAGATGGTTCCTCTCAAAGATGTCCAACCCCTCACCGGCTACATTCGCGGCGGCGTCACCATCTTCGGAGCCCGCAAGCCCTACCCTGTCTACATCGATGAGACCGCCATCCTCTTTGACCAGATCAGCGTCTCCGCCGGCGCCCGGGGAACGCAGCTCATACTCTCGCCTCAGGATTATCTCCGCGCCGCACAGGCCCTCGAAGTCGAAGTGCAATCGGCCGACCTGACCAAGGACGCTGTGAAGCACGCCGAATCCCCATCCACGGAGGGCCGATGACCAGCGCTCTCCTGACCCACCTCGTCAAAGATCTCCGCATCGAGTGGCGCTCGCGCGAAGCCGTCAATTCCATGCTCTTCTTTGCCCTGCTCGTCGTCGTGCTCTTCTCGCTGGCCTTCTCTCCCCGCGGCGCATTCTCGCAGGAGATCTCAGGCGGCGTCATCTGCATCGCCACCCTCTTCGCTTCCATGAGCGCCCTCAACCAGGCCTGGGCACGCGAAATCCGCCATCAGGTCCTCGACGCGCAGCGCATGGCACCCACCTCCGGCGCAGAACTCTTCCTCGCCAAAGTGCTCGCCAACTTTCTCTTCGTCTCCATCGTGCAATTGGTCCTGGCCCCCGTCTTCCTGGTCTTCTACAACCTCCACGTTCAAGGCCAGGCCTGGCAATTGCTGCTCGTCCTTCCGCTCGGCACCTGGGCCCTGGTCGCCAACGGAACCTTCTTCGCCGCCCTCTCCATCCGCAGCCGCAACCGCGAACTCCTGCTCCCCCTCATCCTCTTCCCCATCTTCATGCCCGCGCTCTTAGCCATGGTCCTCGCCACCGGCTCCATCCTCACCGGCGACAGCGACCCCACCCTCTGGATCAAACTCCTCCTCGGCTACGACATCATCTTCACCACCGTCAGCCTCCTCCTCTTCGACGTAGTCCTCCACGCCGAATAAGCCCGCCGTAGTGTTCTGTCTCTAAATCTCGAGTCATGACTGCTGCCAGGCAGAACTACCCCGAGAGGCGGTCATCCTGAGCGAAGCGCTTTTCAGCGGAGCCGAAGGACCTGCATTTTCAAGGCCCGACCCGCAATGAAAAGCCCAGGAATTATGTCAAAAACTTTAAGGACACCACGATAGGTCTATTCGCCATTGGTGAAGAAGGTCGCAATCAAACGCAGCGAAGCCACGGGCCTGAACGGAGGGAGCATGGGCCTTCAGGCCCATGAATAGCGCTGCACAAGTCAAGCGGGCTTCAGCCCCGGGCTTTCAAATGCCTCAGAGCGCCGCCATCGAAGCCGATGTTTTGAAAGGGCACGGCTTCAGTCGTGCCAAATACGACCTGAAAAATTGTGTTGGGCTTTAGCCCCTGAGCGACTGTCTTCACTGCCGAAATTGGAACTAGAATCGACCCACGCCCACACGCATCACAGTTCAACTCCACTAGGACCAAAACCATGAACAATATCCCGTACGCTTTCCCCATCCACCCCGGCGAAATCCTCCTCACGGAGTTCATGGAACCCCTCGGCCTCTCCGCCCACCGCCTCGCCAGGGAGCTCCACATCTCAGCTCCGCGCGTCAACGACCTCGTCCGCCGCAAGCGCGGTATCACGGCCGACACCGCACTCCGCCTTAGCCGTTATTTCGGCAACTCCGCCAAGTTCTGGATCGGCCTTCAAAGCGGACACGATCTCTGGCTCGCTTCCCGCAGCAAGTCCCTGAACAAGATCAAGCCCCGCCGCCTGGCCGCTTGAAGGCGGAGTACCGCAACAAGTCCTCAGTCTTTCGCCGCTTTCAACATCGCCGCCAAACTCCGTTCCACATCCGCCACGCTCGTCGCCCAGCTCGACACACTGATCCGCATCGCCGTCTTCCCCTGCCACACCGTCGAACCGCACCAGCAAGTTCCCTCGTCCTGAATCCGTTCAATCGTCCGCAGTGTCTTCTCCGGCGAACCAAAATCCACCAGCACCTGGTTGATCACCACTTCATTCAGCACGGCGTACCCCGCTTCCCTCAGCCCTTCCGCAAACCGCCTCGCGTGGCTTGAAGTCCGCTCCACAATCTCCGCCATACCCGACCGCCCCAGCGATCGCAGTCCCGCCCACAACTCCACCCCGCGCGCCCGCCGCGAAAGCTCCGGATTGTAGTCCGAGGGCTCGCGATGTTCCCCCAGCGCCAGGTACGACGCCTGAATCGACATCGCCGCCCGCAGCGCATCCGGATCTTTCACCAGCGCAATGCCGCAGTCGTAGCCGATATTCGGCCACTTGTGTGCATCCGTCGCCCAGGAATCCGCCAGTTCGAATCCCTCGGTCAGCTTCCGGTACTGCGGCGAAGTCGCAGCCCACAACCCGAACGCTCCATCCACATGAACCCACGCGCCCTGCGCCTTGGCCTTCGGAACAATCTCCCTCGCCGGATCGAACGCCCCGGTATTCACGTTGCCCGCCTGCACGCAAACAATCGTCCGTTCATCCATCGCTGGCAATGCATCCGCCCGCATCCGACCCTGCCCGTCCACCGGAACCCGCACCACCCGCTTCCGTCCCAGCCCCAGAATTCCCAGCGCCTTTAGAACGGAAGCGTGAACCTCGTCTCCAACCACAACCGTTATCCGCGGTGCGCCTTGCAATCCATCCGCCTCCACATCCCAGCCCGCGCGCTCGAGCAGCGCATGACGCGCCGCCGCCAGTGCCGTCAAGTTGGCCATAGTCGCCCCGGTCACGACTGCCCCGCCTGTTCCTTCCGGCAATCCCAACAGCTCCCGCGTCCATTCAAGCGCAATCTCTTCCAAAACAATTGCCGTTGGCGACTGTACATAGAACGCCGCATTCTGGTCCCACGCGCTCACCAGCCAACTCGCCGCCAGCGCCGCCGGAAGACACCCGCCGTTCACAAATCCAAAATTGCGCCCTCCGGTCTTCGCGACCGTTGCCTGCGACCCGAATTCGCTCAGCAAGCGCAGAACGGTTTCCGCATCCGTCGGCCCCGCCGGCAGCGGTTCGCGCAGCGCATTCAGCGCCTCAATCGCCTCAGGCCGAGGCGCCACTGGACGGTCGTCTTCTTCCTCCAGATAGTCAATCGCATTGCGCGCCGCCTCGCTCAAAAGAGCCGCGCGTGCGTTGAAATTGAGTTTGGCTGAAGAAGGCGAATCGGTTGTTTCTAAAGGGCGCGAGGTATCCATAAGACTACCCTCAAGTCTAGCACCGAGCCGCATTTCCACCTTCTCCCATAGCGAACGCCAGAGACCCCGGCTTTGCCGGATTTGTGCATCCCGCGGACCTCGGCGGCGTACACTGAGAGTGTCAGTTCAGGATTCCCCGATGAAGAAATTTGCAGTCGGTTTGTACGTTGCCATCACCCTCGCTCTCATGGCCTGGGGATACTACCAGGCCATCTACGTCGCTCCAAACGACGCCATGCAGGGCGAAATCTTCCGCATCATCTATTACCACGTCCCTTCGGCCTCCGTCGCCTTTCTCTTCTTCGCTATCTCCCTCGTTGGCTCCATCGGCTTTCTCGCCTGGCGGGGCAGCCGCCAAGAATGGGCGCAGATCGCCGACGCGTGGGCGCTGGCCGGCGCAGAAGTCGGTGTGGTCTTCTGCACCGTCGTACTCACCACAGGTCCCTTGTGGGGCCGGCGCGCCTGGGGCATCTGGTGGACATGGGATGCACGCCTCACAACAACGCTCGTCCTCTGGCTCATCTATGTCAGCTACCTTCTTTTGCGCCGCTTCGCCGCCGGACCCCAGATGCAAACCCTGGCCGCCGTTCTCGGAATCTTCGGCGCCCTCGACGTGCCCATCGTCTATATGTCGAACCGCTGGTGGCGCACACAGCACCCCGCTCCGGTCTTTGGCGGCGACTCAAACTCCGGAATGGACCCATCCATGGTCGGCGCCTTGCTCTGGAACATGCTCGCATGGTTGGCCTGGGGCCTGCTAATCCTCGGCCTTCGTTACCATGTGGAACGCCAGCAGCAGAAAATAGCCGCACGCGAAGCGCAGGAAGCCTTAAATGCCTGACTCCGCCGCAGCAGCCGGCAGCGAGGCCAGTGAGCAACAAGAAAAGAGAGAAAACATGGACCAAGCAGCGATTCTCGACCACCAATTCCGCGTTGCCGCCTACGCCGTCACCTGGGCCATCCAACTGGGCTATCTGGCCTGGCTAGGCCTCAAATGGCGCGCTCAAAAAAGAAACGGCGAGCGCACAAGCGGCAAAACACGCTAGCCTGCCGACTCGCTCTTTGAACTTTTAAGTTACTTTAGTCATGCCTAAATCCCGCGCTCCAGCTCTTGCCGGATCTTCCCTCGAAGATCCAACCCTCATTGGAATTATTCGGGTTATTTATCGTATTCATCTGGGTTGCCCCTCCCAGGTAGTCCAAACCACTCAACCCTAACAATGGTGTTTTCCACCACATCCGCTCAGGTAATGATTACCTATGATTACTTAAAATCAGTTGAATGTAGGTACCTTTCTCCCCCTCCATTGCTGCGTTTCGGTAGCGCATCTACAACTTTCGAGGAATAAATCATGGCACTTGGCGCCCGGTTCACAGGCTCTTAGTGCTATTCAAGATTTTTCCAATGCCATCAATCATTTATTTGTTCGCGATTTGCTTCAACCTCTATGAGGAGAGAAAAACTATGCATGACCTATTGATCGCTCTTGCGTTTATTGGCATGGTCGTTGCCCCGGCCATCGTCGCGGCCTCAACCGACATCGATCTGCCTGGAAGAAAAGCTAAATAGCATGGCCGCGGGCGTTTCTCCGTGCGCCCGGCGGTTCTGCCATTTGCCAGATGCTCTTTTGAACTGAATCGATCATCTGCTCATTGACTTCCTGATCCCCACGCGGTTTGCCACCGCCTTTTAAAAACGATATTTAGCCCTCCCCCAAAAAAGAGCACAGCTGCGGAATCGCCTCCGATCCCGCAGCTGAGCCCTCCATCCAATCCCCGCCCATACCCGCTCGCTTCTGCCCGCGCCCGCCCGCTCAAGACCCATCCAACATCACCCAATTCCCGGCATTCTCACCCAAAATGCCTTAGACTGAAGGTTTGGGGGCAGTCATGTTGGTCGTCATGAAAGCGCAAGCTACACCGGAGCAGATAAGCGCAGTCTGCGAGTACATTGAAAAGTTGGGCTTCCGGCCCCATCCGCTTCCTGGCGCGCAGCGCACCGCCATCGGCATCACCGGCAATCAGGGTGAGGTCGATCGTGGCAACCTCGAAGAGCTCTCCGGCGTCGCTGAGGTCATTCGCGTCTCAAAGCCCTACAAACTCGCCAGCCGCGACGTTAAAGAAGAAGACACCGTCATCCGCTTCGCTGGAACCGACGCAGCCATCGGCGGCCGTGACCTGGCCGTCATCGCCGGCCCCTGCTCCATTGAAAGCCGCGACCAGGCCTTTGCCATTGCCGAGCAGGTCGCCGCCTCTGGAGCCCAGTTCTTCCGTGGCGGCGCGTTCAAGCCACGCACGTCTCCCTACGCGTTTCAAGGCATGGGCCTCGAGGCGCTGCGCATCATGGCCGAGATCCGCGACCGCTTTGGCCTCCGCATCGTCACGGAAGCTCTCGACAACGAGACCCTGGATCTGGTGGCCGAATGGGCCGACGTCATCCAGATCGGCGCCCGCAATATGCAGAACTTCTCCCTGCTCAAAAAGGCCGGCAAGCTGCGCAAGCCCGTCCTGCTCAAGCGCGGACTCAGCGCCACCCTCGAAGAGTTCCTCATGGCCGCCGAATATGTCATGAGCGAAGGCAACTACCAGGTCATCCTCTGCGAACGCGGCGTTCGCACCTTCGCCGATCACGCCCGCAACACCCTCGACCTCAGCATCATTCCCGCCGTGCGCCGCGTCAGCCACCTGCCCATCGTTGTTGACCCAAGCCACGGCACCGGTCGCCGCGACAGCGTGCTGCCCATGGCCAGAGCCGCCGTCGCCTGCGGTGCGGACGGCATCGTCGTCGAGGTCCATCACCAGCCGGAAAAGGCGCTCTCCGACGGCCCGCAATCCATCTACCCCGACCAGTTCGCGCGCATGTTGGACGAGATCGCGCAGATTGCCCCCGTCATCGGACGGATCCTGCCCCGCGGCATCCATGTCAACGCCATCGCCGGATAGCACGACGCCCCGGCATTTATGATGCTCCCTGGTGCCAATTGAATTGGAAAGCCGCATGAACACGAGGGACACCACCAGAGCAAGCCTAATCGCCTTCAGCCTTTTGGCCATGGCCGTTGCCGGGTGCCGCTCCCACGACTTTCCCCAGTATCCCGCAAACTACCGCGAATATGTCTACGTGACCAACGGCGGCAGCGGCACCGTCACCGTGCTCGACGTGGTCAACGTGCGCCTGGACCGCGAACTGCCCGTAGGCCAGAATCCCGTCGCCATGGCCCCCAGCCCCACGCTCAACGAAGTCTACGTGGTCAACTCCGGCCCGCCCGGCGGCCAGGGTTCCCTCTCCGTCATCAATGCTGAAAACAACACCGTTGCAGCCACCATTCCGCTCCATCGCCAGCCCGTCGCCATCGTTCTCGATCCTGACGGCAAGCTGGCTTATACTGCCAACTCCGGTTCCAACTCCATCTCCGTCATCGATCTCAAGAACCGGCGCGAAGTCGCCCAGATCGGCACCGGTGAGGAGCCCGTGGCCCTCGACCTCTCCCCGGACGGCAAAACCCTCGCCGTCGCGAACCGCAAGGGCAACTCCCTGAGCCTCATTGATCCCGCAAGCCTCAGCGTACGCGCAGTCTTCGCCGGCTGCCCCGGCGCTTCAAGCGTCGTCACCCTCCCCGACTCCTCCAAGGTTTTTGTGGCCTGCTCGACAGGACATCAGATCATGTCTGTGGCTCTCGCCCGCGCCAGCCAGCCAGCGTCCGCGCAACCCGGCGCAGCATCCGCAACCCCGGCTCTGCCCGATCGCCTTGAAGCGCTGATGGATGTCGGCCGCGGTCCCGTGCAACTGGCGCTCAAGCCCGACGGCGGCGAAATCTTCGTCGTCAACGCGCTCAGCAACTCCATCTCCGAAGTCATTACGGGAACCAACGATGTGCAGGGCGCCTACATGATGGGCGACAATCCCGTCAGCGGTCTCGTCTCACGCGACAATGCCCTTCTCTACGTCGCCAATCTCCGCACACAGACCGTGATCGTCTACTCCATCAACGACGGTCGCCGGGTCGCCTGGGTCCATGTGGGCGACGGTCCCTCCGCCATGGCCTTCTCCGCAGCCGGCAACCTGCTCTTCGTCGTCGACGCCCGTTCTAACGATGTAGCCGTTGTCCGCACCGCATCCAACTCTCTCTTCACCCTGCTCTCAGCCGGCCGCGCACCCAACGCCATCGTCGACAAGGCATTCAGGCTTCAATAGGCCTTACTTAGCCCTTCTTCTGTCCCCACCGCGCCACGCTAAACTGCGCTCCCGCAAACAGAATCAGCCCCGAAGCATACGCCCAGAACAGCAATCCGACTGAAACATAGAACCGCCCATAGAGATCCTCAAGAGCAAGGTGAGGCAACACCGCCTCGAACGCATACTTCGCCATCAGCCAGATGATCCCTGTAACAACCGCGGTGCGAAACACCGGCCTCCACGGTACTTTCCGATTCGGCAGCAGCCAGTAAATCGAAAAGAAAAACAGAATCGACGCCACGCCCGTCGTCGCCGCCAGCAGCAAAAAGCTGATGCTGTTGAAAACAAAATTGTCCGTATGGTGAAAGAAGACCGCGGTCAGAACGTCACGCGCTGCGGCATTCAGTGCAATGCTGCCCATTCCAAGCACGACCATCAAAATCGCAAGCCCGAACGCCACCGCTTGGTTGAAGAGGTAGTTGCGGCTCTTCGTCACTCCCCATGCCTGGTTCAGCGCCACTTCAAGCGGTAGAAAAATCCCTGTGCAGGCGATCAGAATCATGATCAAAGAAAAAACCTGCACGCCGTGCTTCGATGCCGTGTAAGCCAGGTTCTGCGCCACAAACCCCTGGTTCGATGGCAGAAAATACCGCACCATGTCGTTGACCACCCCCACCATCGCCTCCGAGTGGAAGACCGAAAGCGCCAGCGTATACAGCAACACGATGAACGGAATGAACGAGAGAATCGCATTCGCCGCCACGCTGAACGCAAACGTATGCACCTCGCTATCCAGCAGGTAAGAAATCAGCGCCGTCCCGTTTCTGCGCCAGCGATACCATTTAGATCTCTGAGGCGGCTCGACTGCATCGACCGTGCCAACCTGCTCCACAACTGCATGCCCGGCCGCTTCGCCGGCCTCGCTCGTCTTCAAAACCTCAGCCAACTGTCACTCCAATTCCAGCTTCATTCAAGTGCTGCCACCCAGCTTCCACACCAAACTGCGCAGGGAACCCTATTTCAAGCATAGTCCGGCTCCCCATTCAGAAGGTACGGGATCACTTCCCAGACGTTTGCAACCGTTTCAGCGCCCACCGTGCCGCCGCCCCCAACCCTTCATCCGCCGCCTCAACCCATTGCTCAACCAATTCCGCAAACCGCCCCTCTCCGCTGTTCCCCATCGCAATCGCCACGTTCCTCTTGAACCCCTCGAACCCCGCTCTCCGCACTGGCGACCCGTTGAATTGCCGCTCGAACTCCGTCTCATCCATCGCCCCCAACCACTCCAGCGCCGGATTCACCAGCTCGCTCCTTGCCTCCAACTCCGCATCCAAACGCACCGGCGTTCGCCGCGGTGAATTCCACGGACAAACATCCTGGCAGATGTCGCAGCCAAAAACCTGCCGCCCCATCCCAGCCATCAACTCCTCTCGCAATCTCTCCCTTGTGCTCAATCGTCAAGTAGGAGATGCAGCGCGTCGCATCCATCTTGTAGGGCTCGACCAGCGCATCCGTCGGGCAAGCCTCAATGCAACGCCGGCACGTCCCGCAACGATCCGGCACAAGTTCCGCCGCCAGCATTTTCTCTTGCACTGGAAGCGATGTCAGCAGCACCGCCAAAAACCCAAACGACCCCAGCTTCGGATGGATCAGGCAGGTATTCTTCCCAATCCAGCCCAATCCCGCAGCCGTAGCCAACGACCGCTCCACCACCGGACCCGTATCCACATAGCCCCGCGCCTCAAAATCCCCCGGCCGCCCCGCCCGAACCCGTTCCTCCCGAATCCGCACCTCCAGCGCTTCCAGCCTTTTTTTCAGCACCTTGTGATAATCGCTTGGCCGCCGCCCTTCAGCATCCTTGCGCGAGCTCCAGGCGTAGCGCGCAATCCATCCCGCACCCACTTCAGCCGGCTCAGTCGAAGGCGGCGCCGCGCTGTTATATCCGGCAAAGCAGACCACCGCCGAATGCGCCCATGGAAACGGAATCCCCACCCGCGACCGCAGCAACCGGCCGTCCGCGCTCTTCCGCTCCAGGTAGCGCATTGTGCCTGCATTGCCCGCGCCAATCCACCCCTCAAATCGCTCCGCATCCCGCTCGTCGGCTCCATGGGGAAGCGCCACCACCCCCACCTCCGTAAAACCCGCCTCCTTCGCCCAGGAGCGCACCTCAGCCGCACTCAGCCCCGTTCTCGGCTCAGCGCCCAAACCTTCCCCCGCCTTCAAAGTTGACTCACTCATGGAACTGCCGGCACCACTCCCTGCGTACTAGCTCTCAGTGTTCAATTGTGGACGCCGGAATCGAAATCGAACATGCGAATCGGCAGCCTCGGACCCTGAAGCATCTGTTTCCCCTGCGTTTTCAGCATATTCTCCGGCTTCGGTCTTTGGCCGTCCACGTGCAAGTTAGAGAGTGTAAGCCCGCAGGGCAATCATCCTCGCCTCGAAAAGGCCAAAAGAACTTGCTCAGGAGGTAGTTATGAACAGCACCAGGTTTGTTGATGAAATCACATTGAATGTGGAGGCCGGCAAGGCCTCCCAGCTTACCGAGCTCGTGCGCGGAACCGAGCAGCGATTGCTCGAACAGATCACTCCGCTCGTCCAGCGCCAGAGCGTGGCCCTCAATCTCGCCTCGGTCGAACGCATCGATGCTGCTGGTATTGCTGCGCTTATCTCGCTCTATCGCCTCGCAAGTGAAGCAGGTCATCGCTTTAGCGTCTCCGGCGCCTCGCCCCACGTCGCCGAGTTGCTGGCCCTCGTCGGCCTGGACAGAATCCTCATGTCTCATAATGCAAGTCTTCCCTCGCATGCCGACGCCCGCCTTGCTTCCGACGGCCTCGCGCAGAACGCTGCCTGATCGGCCCCCTGAACCCACCCGCGGCCCCGATTGGCATTTCAAATGCCATCGATCCGGGCCGCCTTTCATCCTGCCTTAATACACTCGCAAATCCCCTGTGACGAAAGGCACAGGCAATCGTATACTTGGAGCGATATCTCTAGTATCGAAGCGCGAATGCCGCATGGTGACCTCGTACGTCTGGATGACCCGCACGCGCCCAGCCTGATAACTTTACCGTTGGAGTGCTGAGGCTGCTTCCTGCCGTCCTGTACGTTGGAACGCCGCCGCGGAATCTAAAAAGATGGAGGCTGTACCCATGACGCAGGGCGTTCTGGAACCACCGGCTGCCGAACAAGCAGGCTCAACATCAACCCAAACGAAGTACGTTTATTCCTTCGGTGGCGGCAAGGCTGACGGCCATGGCCGCATGAAGGACATTCTAGGCGGCAAGGGTGCCGGCCTCGCGGAGATGACCAACGCCGGTTTGCCGGTGCCTCCGGGATTCACAATTCAGACCGAAGCCTGTCGCGAATACATGCGTGGCGGCAAGGTGAGCAAGCAGGTCGACGTCGAGATGCTTTGCGCTCTCGATGAATTGGAAAAACTCCAGGGACAGAAGCTCGGCGTGGGCGACAATCCGCTGCTCGTTTCAGTCCGTTCCGGCGCCAAGTTCTCCATGCCCGGCATGATGGACACGATTCTCAACCTCGGCCTCAACGACAAGGCCGTCGAGTCTCTCGCCAAGCTCAGCAAGAATCCGCGCTTCGCCTATGACTCCTATCGCCGCCTCATCCAGATGTTCGGCGACGTGGTCCTCGACGTTCCCAAGAAGAAGTTCGAGCATATCTTCGACAGCATTAAAGCCGCCGCCAAGGTCAAGTTCGACTACGAGCTCAAGCCCGAAGCACTCCAGAAGATCATCGTCGAATACAAAAAGCTCATCAAGAAGGAAACCGGCAAGGACTTCCCGCAGAATCCGCTGGAGCAACTTTCCGCTTCTCGCGATGCCGTCTTCAGGAGCTGGCAGAACGATCGCGCCAAGACCTATCGTCGCATCAACCGCATCGACGACTCGATTGGTACGGCCGTTAACGTCCAGGCCATGGTCTTCGGAAATCTGAGCGATAACTCAGGCACCGGCGTAGGCTTCACCCGCAACCCCGCCACCGGCGAGCATGTCTTCTTCGGCGAATACCTGATGAACGCGCAGGGCGAAGACGTCGTCTCCGGCGTCCGCACCCCGCTCTCCATCAGCGAACTCGAAAAGGCCATGCCCAAGGTCTACGAGCAGCTCAAGGACATCACGCGGAAGATGGAAAAGCACTACCGCGACATGCAGGACTTCGAGTTCACCATTCAGGACGGCAAGCTCTACATGCTCCAGACTCGCAACGGTAAGCGTACGGGCCTTGCTGCTGTGCGAGTCGCCATCGACATGGTGCGCGAAGGCCTCATCACGCAGGAAGAAGCCATCCACCGCGTAGAGCCCAACCAGCTTTACGACTTCCTCGTTCCCCGCCTGGTTGAAAAGGGCGAGAAAATTGAAGTCCTCGCCACCGGCCTCCCGGCATCGCCCGGCGCCGCTGTAGGACAGATCGTCTTCACCGCCGAGGAAGCCGTCAAGCGTCACGCCGACGGGTCTTACAAAATCATCATCCTCGTCCGCGGCGAAACCACTCCGGAAGATATCGCCGGCATGGAAGTTGCGGCCGGCATTCTCACCTCCCGCGGCGGCATGACCTCGCACGCAGCTGTCGTCACCCGCGGCATGGGCAAGTGCTGCGTGGCCGGCGCCGGCGACTGCGTCGTCGACGAAGCCAAGAAGGAGCTCCGCGTCAAGGGTCACGTTTACAAGCAAGGCGACTGGCTCTCGCTCGACGGCACCACCGGCCGCGTCATCGCCGGCAAGCTCAAGACGCTCGATGCTCAGCCCGACGATCCCGATCTGGTCAAGTTCATGGCCTGGGTCGACCCGCTCCGCAAGCTCAAGATCCGCGCCAACGCCGACATCCCCCGCGACGCCAAGATGGCTCGCATGTTCGGGGCTGAAGGCATCGGACTCTGCCGCACCGAGCACATGTTCTTTGCAGAAGATCGCATCGGCCACATGCGCACCATGATTCTGGCCAACGATGAAAAGACCCGCCGCGCCGCCCTCAAAAAGCTCCTGCCCATGCAGCGCGCCGACTTCACCGGCCTGCTCAAGGCCATGGAATCGCTGCCGGTCACCATCCGCCTGCTCGATCCGCCGCTCCACGAGTTTCTCCCCAAGCGCGAAGATCTGCTCGTTCAGATCGCCCGCCTGGAAGAGACCAAGCCCCGCTCCCCGAAACTGAAGGATCTGCGGTCGCTCCTGGCTCGTGTGGAAGAACTTCATGAGCAGAATCCCATGCTCGGGCTTCGTGGTTGCCGTCTCGGCATTACCTTCCCCGAGATCACCGAAATGCAGGTCCGCGCCATCATCGAAGCCGCCGTCGCGGTCAAGACCAAGGGCGGCAACCCGCATGTCGAAATCATGGTTCCGCTCGTCGGCTCCATCGAGGAAATGCGCAACCAGGCCGCCATCATCCGCCGCGTAGCCTCTGAGGTCTTCGAAGAGAAGAAGACCAAGGTCGACTACATGGTGGGCACCATGATCGAGCTGCCTCGCGCCGCCCTCACTGCCGATCAGATCGCCGAAGAAGCTGAGTTCTTCAGCTTCGGCACCAACGATCTGACCCAGACCACCTACGGCATCTCACGCGACGACATCAACAACTTCCTTCCGGCCTACATGCGCCTCGGCATCTTCAAACAGGATCCCTTCGCCACCCTTGATCAGGCCGGCGTCGGGCAACTGGTAAAGATGGCCACTGCCAAGGGACGCAACACCCGCGCCAACCTCAAGGTCGGCATCTGCGGCGAGCACGGCGGCGATCCAGAGTCCGTCAAGTTCTGCCACAAGATCGGCCTCAACTACGTCTCCTGCTCGCCCTTCCGTCTCCTGACGGCCAGGCTCGCAGCCGCGCAGGCATCGCTCGAAGAAAAAGGCACCGAGTTCCACGGCAGCAAGTAACCGCCGCCGAGCTCCAAACACCAAGGGCGTCCGCTTCGGCGAACGCCCTTGGCGCTTCCTGAAGAACTCTCTTGCTGCGCTGTTTTGAAAGGGCACGGCTTCAGCCGTGCCGAAAACGCCCTCAGAAATCACGGCGGGCTTTAGCCCCTGAGGTCTGCTTTTCGGGCCCTTCGTTCAAATCGGCACTTTCTATTTGGATTCTGCGGCACAGTTCAATCCGAATCGAATAGATCCGTGGACGATCTTCCCGGAATCATCCATCGAGAATTTCCACTTTGCGACTGAATCCATCACGGCCTGCCTCAGCATCACAGGCCCGGAATCAATCACGGACTCCTTCGGTGTTCCGTTGGCACCAACAGTGAAGTGGAATTCAACGCTTCCATGAACCCGAGCGGCTCTCGCAATCGGGGGATATAACGGATCGACATAAACCGTGGGACGAACTGGCTCGCTGCTTGTCAGTTCGATGAATGGCTGCCGAGGTGCGTTCTGAGCCAGGTGGTAAAGGACAGACGGACGGTCAGGAACCTCGCCAAATATCTTGTCAAACGCGCCGTCCCCAATTGCCCGCATCGCTTGAGACTGCGTTGCCGGAAGGGCTGCAGGAGCAGCTTCAGCAACAGGAAAGATGGGTTTGTCCCACGGGCGATCGCCGGTAGCTTGGTCGAGCTTACCAAATAGGGTCCGCGACCACGCCGTGTACTGAGGTGTGTGCGGATTCTCGGCGAATATATCCCGGTCTAGAATGTCCGCACGAATTATGCGCACCCCGCTTGCACATTCCACTTGAATAGAGACATTCATTCCGCTAAAGACCAAGCCCTTTTTTCGCCGCTTCAACTCCGCTTTCAACTTCTTCCCCGGAATCATGCAGGGATTCGTCCCTTCGAGGACATGAGAAAGCGGCTCATCCAGGCTGAGATGAACCACCCTGATTTCGGCGAGCGGATAGCAAGTGTCGGCGGGTGGCGTAAGGCTGACCCGCTCGACATCTGTTTTTTCTCCTTCAGAGCGCAGAAAAGTCAGGTCGTAGTAGTTGAACGGCGGGCCCACGTCAATGAAGCTGTCCCGTCCGATAACAACCTCGGTTGGAATCGGATCCTGACCTTTGTGCTTTTGGGCGACAGAGGTATCCGCGAGGACCAAGACCACTGCGATGGCGAGGACGATCCGCATGACTCGCCTTTATAGCACAATTCCTCACTTCTCCCCCGAGTAATACCCTTCCCGCGTCGTCACCACCAGGTCGCCATTCTTCGCCTTCACCGCAACCTTATGAAACTCGCTGTCCGCGTCCGGCTTGTCCGGCGTATAGCTCAGTAGATACTGTCCCCGCAGCTCCTCGGCAATCGAGTTGTAAATGTCCTCCAGGTTGTCCTTCTTCTTGGCCTCGAAGTAGCGCCCGCCCGTCCGCGTCGCAAGCTCTTCCATGATCTTCTTGCCATCGATAGACGACCCGCCGGAACTTGGCCGCCGCCCACCACCGCCGCCACCGGGATACCCTCCACCGCCGCCTGGGTAGCCACCACCCCCACCGGGATAGCCGCCACCACCGCCCGGCCAGCCGCCGCCCATGCCGCCGCGCCGTCCTCCGCTGCCAGGAAAGCCGCTGCCCTCCTGCTTTTCCTGCTCCCCTTTGAAGTAGATCGTGTACACAACCACATTCGCGTGGTCCGCCGCATCAATCGCGTCGTTCAGGTTCTCCTTGCTGCCCCGGTCCTCGCCATCGGAGAAAACCACCAGCGCCTTGCGCCCATCCTTGGGCTTCATCAGCTCATCGGAGGCCAGAAAAATCGCGTCGTAAAGCTGCGTCCCGCCGCGCCCGCCGCGCGACTGGCTTCCCCGATCGTCGCTGCTTGTCTCCGGGCCGCTGGTGCTGTCCCGCTCCCGCGACGTCGGCCCCATCCCATCAATCTCGTGGTGCAGCTTGTCACGCGAGGTTGTAAAATCCTGCAACAGCTCAACCTCGCGGTCAAAGTGGATCAGGAAACCCTGGTCGCCTTGCGTCCCGTCTTTCGGGTCCGCTGGCAGCATCAGGTCAACAAACTTCCCGCTCGCCTTCCGCTCATTTTCCATGGCCGATGAGATGCTCCGGCTCGTATCCACAAGCAGCCCCACAAGAAACGGCAAATTGCTTTCCCGCGAAAAGCTCTTGATCACCTGCGGCTGCCCATCCTCGGTCAGCGTAAAGTCGGCCGCCGTCAGGTTAGCCATCAGCGCGCCCTTCTTGTCGCGCACCGTCACCGGCAGCAGCACCTCGCGCGCCTTCACCTTGAGCGTTGTTACCGGATGGTCCGCGTCTGCCTGCTGGGCGCGTGCCGTCGCCGGCATATTCAACGAACCGAGCGTGGTCAGTGCAATGAGAAAAAAAGCTGTTCTTTGCATGGCGTTCAGGGGAATCCACCTTCGTCCTCTTAGACGAGACTAACTCAGGATAGTTGACTCATCTCGGCGTCTGAGGAAATTTCCAACCAAGACCGTCCTGACAACTTCGGCCATCATCCTTGCATGAATCCCTCCCACGGCCTCCCCGAACGTCAAAAAGTCCTTTCACCGGCACAAAAACTGCCTGCACCCCGGCACGAACAGCACCGGGATACAGGCAGCTTCTTGTTTACGTTCCGCGAAGACGCCGTCAGCCGATCCTCACAGAAGGATCTTCCGCACTTCCCCTTCAGGATCGTTGACCATCCGGCTTTCGTTGTCGAACACCATCGTCTTTGAGGTATCCGGGTCCGTCGGCTCCCAGGTCAACCCCGGTTGGCTCGGATTGCCCGTCCGCGCGAAATTAGCCCATGCGTTCGCCATCTTCTTCGCCAGAGCCTGCGCCTCGGGCGTGTTCCCCGTGCCCTGCTCGCACCGCTTGGTGTTGTCGAAGCAGAATGCCAGCTCCGCCGTATGCCAAGCGCCAGCGTCTTCCAGCATCGGCGATTGCCACGTGAAGTAGTACGTGTAAACCGGCGCAGCCTTCAAGTCGTGTTTCAACTTCGCCATCCGCGCCACGTTGTTCCGGCCGCCAACGCCGCCAACGCCGTACGACAGCGTCCGGATGCTCTTCTCCGGATGCGCCTTCTTCATCGCATCGGCCAGCGCATTCCCTTTGGCGTCGCCATATTGCTTCGCCAAAGTGGCGCGCCACTCTGCCTCGGTCGGCCGCGAGAGCATGCGGTTGCCCTCTTCGCTCACCGACCCGATCAGCATCGGCACATCCTTCGATATCTCCGGCGCTGCGTCTTGGAACGATCGCATGTTGATGATCTTCCCATCCAGAGTCGGCATCCAGAATTTCCGCGGCGGCCCTCCCATCCCGCGAAAAGGCATATCCGTCCGCGCCGGCATCCTGCCCTGCGTGGCGTCCGTTGCCGCATTCAGCGTCGCCCAGTCTAGCTTTTGCAGCGCGCCAATATCGTTTGGCCCCAGCCCCAGTTGCTTCATCAGTTGCCGCGCAAACTCCTTGGCTTCCTCTTTCGGCCCGGCCCCGCCGCCACCCGATTGGATCGATGCGCGATGGAACATTCCCTGCGCCGACGGCATGCCCATCAGCGCCGCAACCTTGCCGCCGCCGCCCGACTGCCCATAGATCATTACTTTGTTCGGATCGCCGCCGAAGTTCGAAATGTTCTCCTGCACCCACTTCAGCGCCGCCACCAGATCAGTCATGCCCACGTTGACCGAATCCTCATACGCCGAACCGCCAATCTCCGAGACATCCAGGAATCCAAGCCCATTCAGTCTGTGATTCACCGAGATCTGCACCACATCATGGTGCCGCGCCATCTGCGCGCCTTCATGCGAGGGCAACTCGTACGACGAACCAAACTGGAATCCGCCGCCGTGAATATAGAACATCACCGCGCGACTCCCCGTCAGGCTCGGCGTCCAGATGTTCAGCTTCAGCATGTCCTCGTTCTGGTAACCGTCGTCCCAGTCCTGCAAGAAGGTCTGCTCGATCCCCGTCCAGTCATGCAGTGTCTGCGGGCAGTTGGCCCCGTAGATTAACGCGGGATACTCGTCCTTCCACGGCACCGGAGCCTTCGCCGGGAGCCAGCGGTTTTCTCCGGCGGTATTTTGCCCGTACGGAACGCCTTTGAAAGTGAACACGCCGCCATCGACGTATCCGCGAACTTTCCCGTATTGCGTGTTCGCGACGGCACTGCGCGGTGTAGAACAATTCCCCGGCTCCTGCTGGTGAACTCCGGTCTTAGTACTGTCGGATGCGCCCGCCTTTTTGCTCATCGCCAGGCCAAGTCCCGCCGTCGCCGACATCAGCAGCGCCTCGCGGCGGTTCAAAAGGATGTGATTCTCAGAATTTGACATTCCCCTCCCCTTCTCTTTTTATCTAACTCGTTTTTTGAACTGAGGTTAAGTGCCGAGGAACCGACTCACTTCTTTGCCAGGATCGATCCCGATGCAGCGGTCGAGAAAACGTATTCTCGGACTGCACAATAGATGAGCCGCGCTGTCCCTGTCAAGAAGTGAATTTCCGTCGTGCGGTTCCGAATTCTCCTCCACTTCGCGCCCGGCAGCAAGACGCGACGCCAAACTTAATTGCTCTCCTGCCAAGTACAAAAACTGGAAAAACTGCCTGCACCTTCGTGCAAGCAGTTTCCGGTCGTGTCTGCTATCACTCCAAATCCATCAGCTCAGCAGGATCTTGCGCAATTCGCCCTCGGGGTCGTTCTCCATGCGGCACTCATTGTCGAACACCATCGTCTTGCACGTATCCGGGTCCGTCGGCTCCCACGTCAGCCCTGGCTGGCTCGGATTTCCCGTCCGCGCAAAGGTCGCCCACGCTGTCGCCATCTTCTTCGCCAGAGCCTGCGCCTCGGGCGTGTTCCCCGTGCCCTGCTCGCACCGCTTGGTGTTGTCGAAGCAGAATGCGAGCTCTGCCGTATGCCAAGCCCCCGCATCCTCCAGCATCGGAGATTGCCATGTGAAGTAGTACGTGTAGACCGGTGCAGCCTTCAGTTCATACTTCAACTTCGACATCTTCACCACGTTGTTCCGCATCCCGAGCCCGTTCAACCCCGGACCTCCGCACATATACGAAAGCGTGCGAATGCTCTTCTCCGGATGCGCCTTCTTCAACCCCGTTACCAGCGCGGTCGCCTTCTCTTCACCATAGAATCTGACCAGAGTCGCATGCCACTCCTCCTCGGTCGGCCGCGAACGCATACGGTTGCCCTCTTCACTCACCGAACCCATCAGCATCGGCACATTCTTGGAGATCTCTGGCGCGGCGTCGCTAAACGATCTCATCGTAATCACCTTCCCGTCGACGCTTGGGCTCCACCCCGGGCGCGGTGGTCCAAATGGCCCAGCCGGGCTCGCGCCACGCGGATACATCTTCGCCGACACAGTGCTTCCAGCCTTGTTCAGCGTCGCCCAATCCAGCTTTTGCAGCGCTCCAATATCGTTGGCGCCGATGCCCAGCTCTTTAAAAATCTGCCGCGCGTATTCTTTCTGCACATCGCTCGTCGGGTTGTTGCCGCCGCCGCCCGATTGCACCGACGCGCGATGGATCAGCCCCACCGCCGATGGCATGCCCAAAAGCGTCGTCACCTTCGACCCGCCGCCGGACTGCCCATAGATCATCACATTGCCCGGATCGCCGCCGAAATTCGATATGTTCTCCTGCACCCACTTCAGCGCCGCCACCAGGTCGGTCATCCCCACATTGACAGAATCCTCATACGCAGACCCTCCCACTTCGGAAACATCCAGGAAGCCAAGCCCGTTCAGCCTGTGATTCACCGACACCTGCACCACATCGTGGTGCCGCGCCATCTGCGCACCTTCATGCGAGGGCAGCTCGTACGACGACCCAAAGCTGAATCCGCCGCCGTGAATATAAAACATCACCGGACGCTTACCCGTCAGGCTCGGCGTCCAGACATTCAGCTTCAGCATGTCCTCGCTCTGCCACCCGTCGTCCCAGTCCTGCAGGAACGTCTGCTCAATTCCCGTCCAGTCGTGCAGGTTTTGCGGACAGTTGGCGCCGTAAATCAGAGCCGGATACTCGTCCTTCCACGGCACCGGAGCCTTCGCCGGCAGCCAGCGGTTTTCTCCGCCCGTGTTTTGTCCATAGGGAATACCCTTGAACGTAAAGACGTCGCCACTGACAAACCCGCGGACCTTGCCATATTGCGTGTTGGCGACAGCAGTGCGCGGCGTTGAACAGTTGCCGGGGTCCTGCTGGTGAACTCCTGTCTTGATGCTGTCGGAAGCGCTGGCCTGCTTGCTCATGGCCAGGCCAAGCCCAGCTGTCGCCGACATCAGCAGCGCCTCGCGACGATTCAAAAGGATGCGATCTTCAGAATCTGATTTTGACATTCCTCTTACCTCCAATTTCCTGATAATTCGTTGTTTTTGTTGAGATTCCCTGCCGAAAGGCTCACTTGCTTCATTGCAGCAGCTATTTCAGATACGGTAAATGAGAAAACGTATTCTCGGACAGCACAATAGTTGAACCGCATTCCCAGTGTCAAGCCACGAAATTCTACACCCCCATAGCCCAACCTCAACAACCCCGCAGAAATCCCCACCAACCGCGCCAGCCGGGATTCGTTCAACTCATCAGAATCTTCCGCACTTCCCCCTCTGGATCGTTCACCATCCGGCACTCATTGTTGAACACCATCGTCTTGCACGTATCCGGATCAGTCGGCTCCCACGTCAACCCAGGCTGGCTCGGATTCCCCGTGCGCGCAAAGTTTGCCCACGCCGTCGCCATCTTCTTCGCCAGCGCCTGCGCCTCCGGCGTATTCCCCGTCCCCTGCTCGCACCGCTTCGTATTGTCAAAGCAGAACGCAAGTTCCGCCGTATGCCACGCCCCCGCGTCTTCCAGCATCGGCGATTGCCACGTAAAGTAGTACGTGAATACCGGCGCAGCCTTCAGTTCATGCTTCAACCTCGACATCTTCACAACATTGTTCCGCATACTCAGGGTATTCAGTGGGCTCGTGCTGCTGCACATATAAGACAGCGTGCGAATACTCTTCTCCGGATGCGCCTTCTTCAGCGCCGTCACCAAAGCGGTTGCCTTCGTCTCGCCATAGGCTTTCGCCAGGCTCGCGTGCCACTCTTCCTCGGTCGGGCGGGAAAGCATATGGTTACCCTCTTCGCTCACCGAACCCATCAGCATCGGCACGTTCTTTGAAACCTCGGGCGCGACGTCGACGAACGACCTGACGTTGATCGTGCGGCCGTCCACCGTTGGCCCCCAAAGGAATCGCCCAGTCGAGCCATTCGTTGTGGTATTCATCTTCGCCGCCGCCGATCTCCCCGCCGCAATCAGCTTCGACCACTCCATCTTCTGCAACGACCCAATGTCGCCCGCCCCAACGCCCAGCTCCTTCATCACCTGCCGCGCAAACTCCTTTGACTCCTCGCCGCTCGGTGGATTCCCCCCGCCGCCCGATTGCGCGGAAGCACGATGGATCAGCCCCTCCGCTGAAGGCATCCCCAGCAGCGTCGTCACCTTCGACCCACCGCCCGATTGCCCATAAATCATCACTTTCCCAGGATCCCCGCCAAAATTTGCGATGTTCTCCCGCACCCATCGCAGCGCGGCCGCCAGGTCCGTCATGCCCACATTCACTGAATCCGCATAGGCCGCCCCGCCCACCTCCGACACATCCAAAAATCCCAGTGCATTCAACCTGTGATTCACCGAAACCTGGACCACGTCGTGATGCCGCGCCATCTGCGCCCCTTCATGCGATGGCAGCTCATACGACGACCCGAACTCGAAAATCCCCCCATGAATGTAAAACATCACCGGACGCTTCCCCGTCAGGCTCGGCGTCCAGATGTTCAGCTTCAGCATGTCTTCGCTCTGGTAGCCGTCGTCCCAATCCTGCAAGAAAGTCTGCTCAATCCCCGTCCAGTCATGGTTATGCTGTGGACAATTTGCCCCGTAGATCAGCGCCGGATACTCATCCTTCCACGGCGTCAGTGGCTGCGCAGGGAGCCAGCGATTTTCGCCGCCCGTATTCTGCCCATACGGGACTCCCTTGAACGTGAACACACCTCCATCCACAAACCCACGCACTTTTCCGTATTGCGTGTTGGCGACAGCGCTCCGCGGCGTTGAACAGTTCCCCGGCTCCTGCTGGTGAACCCCCGTCTTGATGCTGTCGGACGCGCCTGCCTTCCCGCTCATCGCCAGACCCAGCCCCGCGGTCGCAGACATCAGCAACGCCTCGCGCCGATTCAAAAGAACGCTCTTCTCACTCTTTGATTTCGACATTCCATCCCCCTTCGACTCTCGCTTTCTTGCCACTCCGCGCCTGCCGTCAATCGATCAGCCCAGCAGAATCTTCCGCGCCTCGCCATCCGGGTCATCAACCATCCGGCATTCGTTATCAAAAACCATCGTTGCGCAGCGAACCGGATCTGCCGCCGGCCAGCTCAACCCCGGCTGGCTCGGATTACCCGTCTTCGCAAAGTTCGCCCAGGCCGTCGCCATCTTCTTCGCCACAGCCTGCGCCTCCACTGTGTTGCCTGTCGCCTGCTCGCACCGCTTCGTGTTGTCAAAGCAGAAAGCAAGCTCCGCAGTGTGCCACGCCCCCGCGTCTTCCAGCATCGGAGACTGCCAGGTGAACTGATACGCATAAACCGGCGCGCCCTTCTGCTCGTATTTCAGATTCACCATTCGCTGCACGCTGTTGCGCATCGAGATCCCCATCACTCCATACGACAGCAGCCGAACGCTCTTATCCGGATGAGCCTTTTTCATCGCGGCAATCAGCGCCGTTGCCTTGGCCTCGCCCATCGTCCGCGCCAGCGTGGCATGCCACTGCTCCTCGGTCGGCTTCGAATTGTAGCGCATCCCTTCCTCGCTCACCGACCCCACCATCAGCGGCACATCCCGTGAAACATCCGACACCGCATCCGCATACGACCGCACCGTCAGCACCCGTCCATCCACCGTCGCCGTCCAGTCCGCTCCTCTGCCCATGCCCGCCGGCGCTCCCGGATTTCCCCTCGGGTTGATCTTTGCCGCCGCCGCGTTGCTGGCCGCGATCAGCTTCGCCCATTCCACCTTCTTCAGCCCATCGATGTCATGAGGCTCGAGGCCAAGCTCCACCATCAACTGCTTCGCCAGCTCCCGAGATTGATACGGCCGATCCACAGGAGGGTAATGAATGCCGCCGCCCGATTGCGCCGCCGCGCGATGAAACAATCCCGCAGCCGAAGGCATCGCCATCAGGCAAGTCACCTTCGACCCGCCGCCCGACTGCCCATAGATCATCACGTTGTCCGGATCGCCGCCAAAGTTCGCAATATTCTCGCGTACCCACTTCAGCGCCACCACCAGGTCCAGCAGCCCCAGGTTCGCCGAGTCCGCATACTCCGCTCCGCCAACCTCCGACAGATCCAGAAACCCCAGCGCGTTCAGCCGGTGATTCAATGAAACCTGCACCACGTCATGATGTCGCGCCATCTGCGCACCTTCGTGCGAAGGCAGCTCGTAAGCCGAACCGAAGGCGAATCCTCCGCCATGCAGATACACCATCACCGCGCGCTTCCCCGTCAGGCTCGGCGTCCAAACATTCAGCTTCAGCATGTCCTCGCCGATGTACCCATCGTCCCAGTCCTGCAAAAACGATTGCTCAATCGCCGTAAAATCATGCAGAGTCTGCGGACAGTTGGCCCCGTAGATCAGCGCCGGATACTCGTTCGTCCAGGGCTTAGGCGCCTTCGCCGGCAGCCAGCGATTCTCGCCGCCCGTCGTCTGCCCATACGGAATCCCCTTGAACGTAAAAACTCCGCCATCCACAAAACCGCGCACCTTGCCGTATTGCGTGTTCGCCACCGCACTCCGCGGCGTCGAACAATTGCCGGGTTCCTGCTGGTGAACTCCGGTTTTAATGCTCTCCGAAGCATTGGCCCGCCCGCTAAGGGCCAATCCAAGGCCCGTTGTCGCAGACATCCGCAGCGCCTCGCGACGGCTTAGAAGAACGCGATTCTCCGAATCCAATTTTGACATTACGTATCCTTTCAGAGCCTGTCTATTTCAACAGGTAAATATAATCCAAACAACCGCAGACCGGTGAAGAGACTTTTTCCTGGACAGGAAAGTGCGATGCGGAACTTGTACCCTGGACCAAGCAAAGCCGCAACGTCAAAGGCCCTTCGGCCCAAACCCGTCCCTTCCGCCAATCTCCATGATCCCTGAACACTTTTCTTCACAATCAATGAAACCCTCCAACCCTCCTTCCCGTCTCAATATCGTGTAACCTTGAACTGTTCCCACGGATGGCCCGTTCTGGTCTTCCAAGTACTTCCATATGGAACGATTGCAGGAATCCGGTCCAGCATTCCGAGCCTCCACCGATAACTCCTCCAGAGCAAGAAAGAGAGAGATCATGACCAATCCCAAAGAACCCGGTCTCTCAGACAATTCCATTGGCGCGCTCGCCTACTTCACGCCCATCCCGGCCATCTTCTTTCTCGCCATCCACCGCTACAACAAAAGACCCTACGTGCGCTTCCACTCCTGGCAGTCCCTCATCTTCAGTGCTCTCGTATTCCTCTATAGCTGTGCCTTGACTTATCTTCTACCGTCGGTCGCGCCTCTTGGAATCAGCCTTCAGAATGGACTTGGCTGGCTGGCCATCCTGATCTGGGCCGCCATTTTCTTTGTCTGGCTCTGGTGTGTAATCTGCGCGCTCAATGGCAAGCGATGGAAGCTCCCGATCATCGGCAAATGGGCCGATGAGCAAGCCTACCGCTAACCCGGTTTTTGACCTTGGGCGAGCAGCACCCACCACCCGACCTCAAACTGAAAGCAAGGCCCGCTGATCGAGCGGGCCTCGGCACCAAATCTCTCCCTATGCCACTGGGAATTGAACTCGGATCTTATGATCGAGAATCTAGCTTCTGCCTTATTCTGCTCAGTGATCTGAATCCACCAAAAACAGGGAACTGCCCTACACAACCTTCCAAAGTTTGGCAAGTCCTCCCGGACCCCTCGGCTCCTTATCCCCGTGAGTTTGTGTGGCAACGCCGGATCGGCATTCAATCGCGTTTGCCAGATTGTGGCCGAATGGTCGTCAATCCCATTGGATGCGGCACCGCAGTTCCTCGCCGTCCAGGCTTACATCCTTCCAGCCAATCCGCGCCGAGCCGGCCAAGTTCTCCGAAGTCACTAGCACGAGCCGCCCATCCCGGACCCGGCGCGCCGCATACACCCCGCCGCCGCGCGGAAGAGCGATCGCCGAACTGTAAACGGTGGACCTGGAAGTTGGAACGGTACCATCCAGCGTGTAAACGATCGGAAGCTACTTTACACTGCTTATGGTCACTGAACCTTTCCCGTCGCGTTCGGAGACAACAGGAGCCTGAACAAGCTCGGCCTGTTTGAAAAGTCCCACTTCGGCCAGCGTCGGCTCAAGACGCGCACCGGTGATGCGAATGCGCAACTGGTCAGTCGTAACCGGCGAATTCCAGCGAAGCAGCCTCTTGTGGCCCACCGTCGTCTGCTCGTCCATCGTCTTCCACTTCGAGCGATCCCACACATCGACACTGAAAGATTCGATACGTTGTCCGCGGTGATCCACCGCTTCCTGCAACGAAACAACATCAAAGGTCACCGCTTTCGGCAGTTTCAGCGTCAGCGTGGCCGTCCTCTCTCCTGCCGCCGCTTCCCACCACGTGTCCAGATTCCCGTCCAGTGCCCGCGAAGCGGTGTGCACTCTGTTGGAACTGTCAGCGGTAAGCTTACCGCCGGCTGCAAGATTCTTCGCGAAGGTCTCATCGACCGCTTTCGCCATTAGACGCAAAGGATCAAGTTGATTGTCCGGTATCAACCCGCGCGTGTCCGGCGAAAGGTTCAGGAGCCAGTTGCTATTGCGCCCGACAGATTCGTAATAGTTGTCAATTAGATCGGCGGCACTTCGCACCGGCTTCTTCGCGGCCCAAAACCAGCCGTAGAGAATCGGTTCATTGGTCTCGGCCGGATACCACCATAGATAGGAACCCGGTTTGAGTTTTGAAAGGCCGCCGAGATCCTGGGCCGTCATATCCGGCCACCTGAATGTATCAGGCGATGTGGGCAAGGGAACCACGCTCCATTCCGTCGTGCGCCCGATTCCACTTTCATTGCCAACCCAGCGGCCGTCCGGTCCTTTGCCAAAGATAATCGCCTGCGGTTGCAGCTTCCGGATCAAGTCGTACCATGCGGCGTAATCGTAATCCTCATGAACGCTCGGGTCCGGATTCGCTCCGTCGAACCATACTTCCCGAATCGGCCCATATTCGGTCAGCAGTTCATAAAGCTCATTTAGGAAGTAGCGATTGTAGTCATCCACCTGGTAAGTGAAACTCTTGAGGCCTGGGGCCGGCGTGCGCCCCTTGGACGGATTCGCTTTGAAACTCACTGGATCGGTTGGAATCACCGAACGAAGCTTTTCACTTTCATTTCCGTAGTAGCCGTTGGGATTTGTGGGGTTCGTCCGCAACTGATAGAGATCGGCTGGAGAAAGATAAACTCCCAACTCGACGCCGTATTTCCTGGCCGCATCGGCAACCTCGCGAACCTCATTGCCCTTCCCTCCACGCCAGGGGCTTGCCGCCACAGAATGCTTCGAGTAGCGCGTTGGCCACAAGTTAAACCCGTCGTGATGCTTGCAGACCAGCACTACCATCTTGCCGCCGGCCTCTTTGATGCTTCTGATCCATTGGTCCGCATCAAGTTCCGTAGGATTGAAGATTGACGGGTCTTCGCGGCCGCTGCCCCATTCAACCCCTCTGAAGGTGTTCGGACCAAAGTGGATGAAGAACGTCCGCTCCAGCCGCATCCAGGCCGTCTGATTGGGCCGTGGCAAAACCTTCGCTGCTTTCTCTGCAATCACCGCGCTCGAATCATTGATGGAAATAAACTGCAACGTTGAATACGCAATCGGATCCGACCCGGGCTCATGCTTCTTTGCGAACGATTGCCCCTGGGCCAGAGACAAAGCCATCAATAGAGAAACCGACAATGTTATTCCATCTCTTGCGCTAAGAGTTTTCACACTCCTGGTCGCATATTGGTCTTGCGAAAGTCCCATCTCACATCTCCTCAAAATCATTGCGGCGCAAGTCTGCACACAGGCAAAACTGCTGCCTGATTCGCGTTCAAATAGTTTGATTACCCGTGTCTGGCGCGCGTTCGGCGTCAAGTCGGCAATATCTTGAAGCAATAGGCGTAACGGCAGGGCGGATCTTGCGGCACTTTGAGACGGAGCCCGTCTGCCCCCCTCGTCCAATTGATCGCGCCCCTTGCTCCCAGCAATTCCACCTTGCGAATCTGACGCTCGTAGTGTGGCAGTGTACTTGCGAGCGATTTGATCAACACCTGGTTGTCCGTGGGCCAGCCAAGCGCGAATGCATACAGTACATCCCCTTTCGTTGTGAAACGTATGTCCGTGTGGTCGAACGTGTACCTGGAAAATTGATATGCGGGGACGTTCTTGATCTCGGTCGACGGTCCTTCTCCGAAAATCTTCCACGGTCGCGTACCTTTGATCCCCTCGCTATTGATCTCCTGCCACTCGGCGAACTCATCCAGAAATGCGAGCTCATCGCTGTCCGGCTCTCCGTGCCCCGGCAAGGGAATACTCAAAAGCAGGTTTCCGTTCTTGCTGACGATATCGACAAAGAGTGGAATCATCAGCGACGCCTTCTGATACCTGTGGTTCTCAAAGATCTCTCGGCTATAGTGCCACCCTCCAATACATGCCTCCGTTTGCCACGGATTCTCTTGCAGGGTGTCTGTCAGGCCCCCCTCGAGATCGCGAGTCAGCGTGCCCCAGATCGGCTCGTCCACCTCTTTCAGGTCCACCACGCCTTCCAGACGCCCCGCGTGAGTAAGGATATTTTTGTTGTAGTAGTAAGCCATGATCTGCGGCGCGAGGTCCGGAATGCCTAACCAGACCTTCAAGTCCGGGGCGCCAGTCCCGCCATCGTCAAACGTGAATCTTGCTCCGTCGTCGAAGTTGAGAATATCCGGGCTGTAGCTATCGATTACATCCTGCACACGAAGCATGAACCGCTCAACGAATTCCGGACACGGTGTGTTCTTCTTGTGGGGCTTGCCATTCAGCAACTGCGGATCGATTCCCTCCCACCATTTGCCTTTGCCATCGGCAATCGTCTGCATGCCGTCGTAGGGAACTCCGGCCATTGGTCCCGTCGTGTCGCTCTTGTAGCGGACAGGAAGAAACTCATCCCACGTGCGATGCGGCGTTCCATGGTAGCTCACTCCAAAGCGCAATCCATTCGCGCGCGCCACCTTTGCCCAGGTCCCGACAATGTCGCGCTTGGGGCCCACGTTCACCGCATTCCAGATCTGGTGCTTCGAATTCCAGCAATCGAAGTTGTCGTGGTGCGTAGCCAGAGATACGAGATATTCCGCGCCCGCCCGCTTGTACAACTTCACCAGCGCATCCGGATCCCACCGTTCAGCCTTCCACAGATGGCAAATGTCCTTGTATCCAAACTTCGACGGGTGACCGTAGGTCTTCACGTGATACTCATATTGACTCGTGCCCTGGATGTACATGTTCCGCGCATACCAGTCGCCCTGTTCGGGAACGCACTGCGGGCTCCAATGTGCCCAAATTCCGAACTTCGCATCCCGAAACCAATCCGGACAATGATAAGACTTCAGAGACTCCCAAAACGGCAGGAACGGCCCCTGCGGGACTTCTCCCTCGAAGAACTGCGAGTTTCCCAATGCACGCGCGATCCGCGCCAGCGCGAAGATCGAGAGTCCGCCCCCGAGAAAAGATCTCCGATTCATGGTTCCATCACCGCCTTTTTGGAAATTCATTCAAGCCCGGCTGCGAAATCACGGCCTCGTCCCCGCTCAACGGGATCCGAGGGCCTGCATTGTTTCGAATTCACTGCTGTACCGTCTCAGCGTCCGACCACTTCCACAATGTCGCTATCCTGTGCGCCCCACGCCGCCGCTCCCTCATGCGTCAGCCGCCGTCCGGCTTCATCCCAGTGCAGCCGCGTGATCGAGCCCGCGCCTTTCTCATACGCATAGGTCCGGCCATCGTCGGAAAACAGCGTGAAGTCGGCGTCCGCTCCCGGATAAACACGGACCTTCTCAATCGCCTGCGCCTCGTGCGTACTCTCGACCGCGCTCCCCAGCGGCACGATCGAACCGGCCCGCACAAACAGCGGAATCGTCTCGATCGGCGCTGCCACGTCAATCGTCTGTCCGCCTTTCACCCGCGCCCCTGTCCAGAAGTTGTACCAATCCGTTCCCGCAGGCAAATAGACCCCGCGCCTCGTGGCTCCCTGCTCCGTTACCGGCGCCACCAGGAACGCCGGGCCTAACATGTACTCGTCGCCGATTGCGGCCACCTTCGGATCGCTCGGAAAATCCAGCGGCAATGCTCGCATGATCGGTGCGCCCGTCAACCAATTATGGTATCCAAGCGAGTAAATATACGGCATCAGCTCGTAGCGCAGCCTCAGGTACTTCTCCAGGATCGGCTCCGCTTCCTTGCCATACGACCAGACCTCGTTTGCAGGCCGGCTCCCGTGGGTCCGGAAGATGGGCAGAAACGTCGCGTACTCAAACCAGCGCGTGTAGAGCTCCGGGTAATCGTCGTAGCCGCCCACGGTCGCGCGCGCGTCCGATGGATCCAGCAGCGGTTTATGCGCCGGATGATGCACTGACGGCAGATACTGCCAGCCGCCCGTGTCGTTCGACCAGTAGGGAATGCCCGAGGCCGTCACATCCAGGCCCGTCGGAATCTGCCTCTTGAGCGTGTCCCACGTGGGATAGATATCGGAAGACCAGACGATCGTTCCTTTGCGCTGCGTGCCGGTGTAAGCATCGCGGGAAAGAATCAGCGCCCGCCGATCCGTCTCATCCCTTCGGAATCCGTCTGCAAGCGCCGCGGTATGGAAGAGCGGATAGACATTGAAGTATTGCGTCCCCGGCCCAACGTGAAGATAGGCCCCGTTCGGAGGCAGGTCGGGTTCCGTCTCGTCGGCCCACAGCGAGTCAAATCCTTTGCTCAGGATGTTGTCATGAATCGTCTTCCAGTACCACCGCCCCGCATCGGGATTCGTGGTGTCGATGTCCGAACCCGCGCGGTCGTAGGGCAGCCCGTTCAACGGCGTGCCGTCGGCATAGTGGATGAACCACCCATTCTTCAGAATCTCGTCGTAATAACGGTCCTCCGGCACAAAGCGCGGCCACACGCTGATCATGGTTTCAAAGCCCATCTGGTGAAGCTGCTTGTTCATCGCCGCGGGATCGGGCCAGTACTTCGGATTGAAATCCATCTGCCCCATCTTCGTGTAATAGAACCAGTCCACAACCAGCACATCGGCGGGAAGATGGCGATCGCGATAACCCTTCGCGACAGCCAGCAGCTCCTCCTGGCTTGCGTATCGCTGCTTGCACTGGATGTATCCATACGCCGCCTTGGGCAGCAGCGGTGCTGGACCGGTCAGCAAACGGTAGCCTGCGTAGATTTCATCAGCCGTATCGCCGGCAATCACGAAAAATGAAACGCGGTCGCCGACTTCCGATGTCCACCGCGTCTGCTCGTTGAAGCCCGGTTCAATAGTCGTCTTCGAAGGGTTGTCCCACAACAGTCCGTAGCCCTTGTTCGTCACCAGAAAGGGCACGCAGAAGCTGGGCCCGGCCGTCGCCAGATAATCGGCCCAGCAGCGAACCGCGTGGCCGCGATGATCGAGGAAACCCTCCTGGTTCTGCCCCAGCCCGTAATAGTGTTCGTCGTCCGGAGAAGCAAAGGTCGCCCCAACCGTGAAGAACTCCGCATCGCCGGGACGCCGGTCGCGCGCAAGATTGGCTGTGCCTTCCTTCTGGTTAGGCACATCCTGCGACCAGCCCGTCATCTCAAGCAGCTTCTTGCCGTCGGCAGTTCGGAAGGTGATGTGCGCCCCCGGAGTCGAACCGTTGAAGAAATTTCCGATGTCCGACTGCGTTTGGACAGGCGCCTCGCTGACAGGTTGAGGCCGGTCCACGGTTACCACCATCCGTGACGACTGGTAAAAATCGGCATTCTCCGTTCGGGTTGCGCTCCATCCCGCCCCCTCAGGCGAAGCCACAAATCCGTACCCTGGCGCAGCCAGCGCGGGGTCGCGCGCCAAACTCAGCGTCACCCGCAGAATATTCGGCGCAAAGGGTTCCAGAACGATGGTCTCGCCTTTGCGGTCGAGATCGAGGCGTTGAATCTGATCCTGCGAACGGCAAGTCGCGCCCAAAAGAAAGTACCCCAACAACCAAAGCGAGCACATGGAAGAACCACGCATAGGACACCCCGTAGAGCGACGCAATATTAAGAGCCTGACGCGCATTGTCGAGTCTAAACTCATAACCCCGAGCGCTACGGTTTGTACGCGCCGGTTGTCTCGATCTTGAGAACCGCATGAACCGGCAGCTCGGCGCTCGAGCCGCCAGCGAGTATCCGTACCGGCTCTTTTTCCACGCGCCACACGTGTTGCGCGGAATCCCAATAGGCAAGATCCCGCGCCTTCAAATTGAAAACAACTTTCCTTTCCGCGCCAGGCTCGATATGCACGCGCTCAAAACCCCTGAGTTCGAGCTGCGGACGCTCGACTGCGGAACCGAGGTGCTGCACATACATCTCAACGACTTCGTCGCCTGCACGCGCGCCCGTATTCTTTACCTTCACAGTCACATCAACCGTGCCGTCGCCTTTCACGCTCGCCGAGCTAAGACTCAGGTCTTCATAGGCGAAGCTGGTGTAGCTCAGCCCGTAACCGAATGCATAAAGCGGCTTCTGCTTCATATACATGTAGGTCCGGCCGTGGCGGATGTCGTAATCCATCATCGGCGGCAGTTGCGCGTCACCTGTTGGCCAGGTCTGGTTCAAGCGGCCCGCCGGAGAATAATCGCCAAACAGCACATCGGCCAGCCCATGACCTTCCTCTTCGCTGTTGTGCGTCATATGCAATATCGCGGGCAGGTTTTCCTCGCTCCAGGCAATCGCGTACGGAAAGCTCGACCGAAGTACCTCGACGGTGTGCGGGTTCACCGCGAAAATCTTCTTCACCAATTCTTCCTGCTCGAGAACGATCGTCTTCCGATCCATATCCTCCTTGCCGTTCGATGGAACCGGACACTTGTCCCATCCCGCATTGCAGGTTGGATGATTGCCAACTACCACAATCGCCACATCGGCCTTGCGCGCCATAGACTGCGCTTCCGCAATATCCGTACCGTCGCTCAACAGCACCGTCGCTCCGGGAGCCGCTTCCTTGATGCCCTGCGCAATGCTCACGCTATAGGGTGGCGTTCCGCTGTACCAGTCAAGCAAAACCTCGTTGGTCCAGGGACCAATCACCGCAATCGTCTTCAGCTTCGCGCGTGCGAGAGGCAGCGTCCGGTTCTCGTTCTTGAGCAGAACAATCGACTCGTCCGTTGCCTCACGCACAAGCTTCCTGCTCGTAGCAAGATCGAAGGGGGCCGGCGTCCCTTTCGATTCGCGCCCGATCTGCGCATACGGATCGACTCCCGGTGGATCCAACTCTCCCAAACGGAGATGCACGCGCAGCAGATTCTTGAGCGCGGCATCCATGTCTGCCTCGGTCAGCAGGCCGTCGTTGAGCGCCTTCGTAAGATCGGGTTCGAATTCATCCAGAAACCGATTGATGCCCGCCTTCACTGCTGCCGCCGAGCCATGTTCCTTGTCTCTGAAACTCTTGTGCGCGGTAATCAGCAATCCCAACGCGCCACCGTCGGTGCAGATAATGCCGTCGTTGCCCCATTCCTTCACCATCACATCTTTGAGAACAGGGTTGATCATCATCGGCGTTCCATTCCACGAGTTGTACGCAGCCATCGCGGCCCGCGACCCGCCTTGCTCAAAACCCATTCGGAACGGAACGGAATAATACTCGCGGAAAAGCCGCTCATCGAAATCGGACGACGTATAGGTTCGACCGTCCTCGTTTTCGTTCGCCAGAAAGTGCTTCATCAGCGACGCCGCCTGCCAGTGTCGCGGATCGGGCCCCTGCAATCCATGAATAAATCCCACCGTCATCGTGCCAACAAGGTAAGGATCCTCGCCCATCGACTCCTCTGTCCGCCCCCACCGGGGATCACGGCTCAGATCGGTATTCGGGGCCCGCACCACGATTCCACCGAAGTCGAAATCCGGGTCCTGGTAGTAGTAGCGCGCCTCTTCTCCCTCAAGCGCGCCAATCTTCTGCATCAGTGCCGGGTCCCAGGTCTCGCCCAGCCCCTTCTCCTGCGGAAACGTCGTCGTCGGCAACGGTTTGCCTCCGCGTGGACCCCACCCGCCCGGACCACCTAAAGCAAGCCCGTGCAAACCCTCCGCCTCATCGGAAAGCTCAAGATGAAGCCGCGGAACCTTCGGATGCCCATTCATCAAGTGGACCTTTTCCGGCAAGCTCAACCGCCCCAGCAAATCCGCAATGCGCGCATCGTCGCTCAACTTTGTATCCCTGAATGGATAATCTGTCTGCGCGCCCGCTTTAAATACCGCCAATGTAATAACAAGAAGAAAAAAGAGATCTGACTTTCTGATTCCACTCTGCTGCATCACTTACTCCCGATCGCTCGAAGATCCACACCACCGCACTTCGCCGAAACTGCAATAGCTCTATTCCACTAGATCTGACTGGTATGGCCCGAGTGTCATTGTGCCGTCGTACGACTTTCGTGAAAGGACACCGTGCGCCTTCATGCCCACTGGGACATCGTGGCTCTCCGTTGTCGTGTTTACGTAAAGCGTGCGGCCATCCACAGATCGAGCGTAGACTCCTTCGGGTGTTTCTGGTCCTCGCTGAATTCCCAGCGATGCATAAAGAGAACGAACCAAGGGGCCAATAAGCGACGGTTGCGCAGGTACGGCCAAATAAATTGCCTGCCCCTTGCCAAACCTGTTCACCGTCACTGCGGGTGGATTGCCCGCAATGTTCGAGAAATTCGCCAGCGACTTCGCGGTCCTGGGCTCCAAAACTTCGTAGTATTTTATGCTCGCCTTCGCTGTCTTCCCGTCGATTTCAAATTCCGGCAAAACATCGGGCTGATAGAACTCAGCCGTGCGCAAACCGAAAACGTCGCTCAATCTTCCCGGCAGCGGCGTATCGAACCACTGTCCGTGTTCATCCACCTTCGCCGAGTAGGCCGTCATCAGCACTGTGCCGCCCCCACTCACATAGTCGCGGATGGCCTTCGCACTCGCAGCATCCATCACGTAGTCGGCAGGCGCAACAACAAGTTTGTACGACGCAAGACTGGCATGGCCGATGTTGATGATGGCCGTGTCGATGTTGTCGCGGAAGAACGGCTCAAAGGCGCCCTGCACCTGTTCGGTATAGGCCGTCTTGAAGTACTGACGCGTCGTACTCGATGGCCCGTTCGGCTTCGAATCAATATATGAGTCGAACGAATAAGCAATCGCCACTTGCGGATGCGTATAGCGCGGAAATCCGTACTTCGAAAGCACCTTGTAGTCCGAGGCAATCCGCGCAAACTCGTCTACCTTCCACGACGGAGTGTTGTCGTGGTCCAGCAGTCCAAAGAGCGCCTGCTCTTCTCCGCCGAGATGGCTGTTGAACGTCCATGCAAGGACGCCTTGCCCGCCGATTAGCAGCCCCAGGTGTGCGTACATGCGGCTGCGGCCTTGTTCGCCATACCAGCCTCCGCCGCCTGCTGTAAACTCATTGAACCAGAGTGGTGTCGGCAAATCTCCCTTCTCCATTAATCCCTGAAACGAGCCGCTCACCGGGTCACTTGGATAGAAACCTTCCGCCCCATACGTCACATACGACTTGTAAGTGCTCAGATAATCAAAGCCGCGTCTCGGTGCGTAGTCCCATAGATTCGAAATCGTTGGGATATTCGGCATATTGCGTTTCCGGATGGCTTCAAGCTCACGCAGTCGCTCCACCGAAACGTCAGACCAGAAGCGATGCAGATCAAGATACCGTTCCGAAGGACCCGGTCCATCTGCATGCGGCAAATCTACATCTTCAAAACTGCTCAGCCTGCGCGACCACCGCTCGGTCGCCCACGCCTTGTTCAGTTCCGCAATTGTTCCGTACTTCTTCTTGAGCCAGGTGATGAACCGCTCCCTGTCGCCCACCGAATACGATAGGTAGCCGTTGCCAATCTCATTGTCATAACCAATCGCCAGGATTGCCGGATTATGCGCAAAGTGGGTTGTCATCGCCTCGGCCAGGATCTTTACCTCGCGCACGTAGTTCGGATCGCTGATGTCGTCCATGTAGCGCTCCGCGGGTGGACGCCGCGCGCCGCTCTCCGAGACGATATCCACGCCGGGGTATGTGCGATGCAGCCAGATCGGCGCCGGCGTCCCCGGAATATCCAGGATGACCTGAATCCCATTGGCATGCATCTTTGCCAGGATCGCGTCCCACCACCCAAAGTTGAATTTTCCCTGCGACGGCTCGAATGAATCCCAGGAAAGATCTCCTATGCGCACCACATTGAATCCCGCCCCCTTCATGATGGCGATATCCTGATCGATCTCCTCGGGACTGCGATCGATCGGCTGATAACAGGTACCCACAAACAGTTGTCCAGGACCGGGCCAGTTTGGATGCGCCTCAGAACCCTGTGCCACGCAGACTGAACTAAGAATGCCTATGAAGAAAAGAAGGAGTAAGAACTGGCCTGAAGACGCAAGCCTTCCTTGGGGGCAATTCTCTTGACTGACACGGTTATGCATAAATCCTTTCATAAAAAGAAAACGCTAGACAACTGATCTCTCAATTGCTACCCAAATTGCAGATCCGTTTCCCGAATCCGATGTCGTTGCTGTTCATCGGTATTGCGAATGCGAGGAAACCGCTAGATCCGCTTCGCACGAGCTCGCCATCTCAGGAACATTAAGATCCCTCTGCAGCGACCCCTGTGCCGCAGTCAGGTCTTGAAGGCAGCCCCATCTCGATCTGAGAATCAGGTGTAGTTTCCTTTTTGGACGAGGTTGATAAAGTAGGAGCGAACTCAATGACCGCTTGCTGAGCGATAAGACTCTCCCCCGCGACTCGGCCTTGGCGGGTATTGAAGAAAGAACCTCGACAGTGTCGTTGTGAAATGAAAAGGGCCGAGTCCTTTTGGAAAGGAACCCGGCCCTTCTCGCTACCAGCTCAACTTAGCTGAAAGTTGCAGGTACCGCGGTTCGTTGGTTGGCCCACTCGGCCCCTTCCCAATCGTTCCGAAGTCAATGCTGGTGGGATCGTTGTTATAGCCTTCGTCCCAATCCGGATGGTTGAATGCGTTGAGGAGATCGGCACGTACCTGAAGCTTCATATCACTGCCGAGCGAAATTTTGGATGCCTCGGGAATGCCAAAGCTCTTGGACAATGCAAGGTCGAATCTGTAGGCGCCCGGTTGACGGACACCAAAATCCACATTCTGCCTTCCCACTGCGTAGCCATTGGGCGCACGGACAAATTCAATACTCGAGCATCCGGCTGCAGTTGCCGCAGGACTGGGAATAATATCGCCCGTATCCGTGTCCTTGTATCCAACGCAAGGCGTTACGCCACGAATTCTGCTGTCCTTGTGCGTACCGTCCGGCGCAAGAATGGTATGGCTAACACCCATTGGCTTGTTGATCGGTCCGCCAGTGGACGCCATCTCCCAGTTTCCTGCCTGGTCATATACTGAACCGGATCCACCGGAGTCCGAGGGACGCCACGCGAACCCGCTGTAGTACGTGTAGAGCGGAGCGATCTCCCAACCGTTGACAATCTCATCAACCAACCGGCTTGCATTCGAAAGCAGAAGCTGGTTCCTGCCGAACGGCAGAATCGCGACTCCCGAAAAGGTAATCGAGTGATTGACATCGTTTGAGGTGCTGACCTGGCGCAACATAACCTTGTTGAGCTGATCAACCCACCCGCCGGAGGTTAGCGCTTTTGCATGCGTGTACGTTGCATGCAGCGTCAGGCTCCTGGAAAGCTGATGCGACCCGACGGCCTGGAATGAGTTGTACCACGACTTTCCGTTGTTCATAGCCCCGTTCTCGGTAATGTCAGAGAACTCGGGATAAGGACGGGTGAAGTTGGATTCGGAAAGCGTAGTTGAGTTGTAGTAGCTGGTGCCGGCAAATCCGGCAATGTTCAGGAATGGGTTGGCCACCTGGCCGGCAGAGCCGTCGCAGAGTTGGCGGTTACCACCCCGTTCAATGTCGCACTGCGCATTCCACAGGGGCGAGATGTCGTTGATGTTGTTGCTTTCGGGGTTGTTTGGAACCCGGTTGCCTACATAGCTGACTGAGAATACATCGCGCCTCGTGGGAGCTATTTCGTAACTCAGACTCCAGGACCAGAGAGCAGGAATCTGGTAGGTCGGATTATAGAACGAGAACGACTTGCCCAGGTCCTGCGAATAGCCGAGAGCCGATCCGCTCGGCTGCGGCACCACCGGAATTGGATTGCTCAGACCCTGCCCGGTTGTGGAAGTGTAGGGCGTTACTCCGTTGTTGAGCGAGTTCGTATAGCTGGCCGAACTGCTGAAGCCATCCGAACCGTTACTCGACTGATCGGAGATATAGCTCAGTCCGATTCCGCCTCGAACCGACATCTTTTGCGAAAGCGCGTAGGCAAAGCCGACGCGAGGCTGAATATCAAGCTTGTTCATTTTGTAGGCGCCGCGGCTCTGGCCGTTGACACCGGCAAATGTCATGCCGCCCTGAAGGTTCGTGTTGCTTCCCAAGGCAGCTGTCCCGGTGGCGATCATCGCGGATACTGGATTCAAGACAGTTGAATTGAACGCCCCGTTCGTCTTGTTAAACCGTTCTGTCTCCGGCGTGGTGAAGTCCCAGCGCAGGCCAAGATTCAGAGTCAGTTTCTTCGTCATCTTCCAATCGTCCTGAACCCACGGCGCAAAGTAGTGCTGAGACCAGAACTGGAACGTGTCCCAGTTCATCGTGCCGGAGTTCGGGTAACCGAGCAGCATTGAGGCAATCGACATGCCGCTCGAGTAGCCAGGCGCATCCGGCGAATTCCAGTATTCGTTGCTAAAGTTCGAGGAGAAGTTGAAGCCGTTGCCATTGCCACCCTCTGGATCGTCCCACTGGCTGAAGTTGACGTTGACTCCCGCGCGCAGCGTGTGTGCGCCCTTGATATAAGTTACCGTTGGCAGCAGATCGAGAGCGTGCCTGTCGCCGGAATAGCCGAGCCAACTGGCACCGAACTCGATAAAGTTCGATGCGTTCGGTAGGCCGTTGGAAGAGATATCGAGGAAATGGTTGTTGTTCTCGAGTTGGTTGTAAAATGCCGAGGCAAATCCCAACTTCTGCGTCATGTTATACGCCAGCGTCGAACCTTCGAGCTGATTGTTGTCGAAGTTCATTGCACTCACGCCAACATTCAGCAACAGATTCGGGTTGAAGATGTGAGTCCATTGAGCGGCATACGTTTGAGCCGCTGGTGCATAACCTTGGCCGTTGCCATTGGCCGGATCAGAATTGACGGCGCCCACGCCCCAGTTGGCAAACAGGTAGCGGCTCTGATTGCTATAGCGAAACGAGAACATGTTCTTATCGCTCGGGTTGTAGTCGATCTTGAGCGCGCCGTTCCGCCAGGTATCGTGTTCTACTTGCAGATTCTGGTAATTGTTGGTCCAGGGAGCATAACCCGCGCCTGGATTGACATTCGGTGTCAGGTAGCTCAGATACGACAGAATGTTCGTCGCAACGGGGTCGATCCGATTGCCGGGAATCTTGTTGCCCGTGAATGCCTGGTGCGCTAGCTTCGTCTTTCCATCGATTGGATCGACGACGGGTGTTAGCGGCGTCAGCGGATCGTAAATCGTCAGCGGCTGCAGACTGTTCGTCACGCTATTCCAGTACGTGGCCGTGCTGAAGTCGCCGGTAATCCAGGCTGGGTTCGGAATCGAGTACGTGTTGTACGAGGGGTTGGGCAGGGTATCGTTCAAGTCCTCATAGGTGGCAAGGAAGAACAATTTGTTCCTGCCGTTGATCAGATGCGGAATCACAACCGGGCCGTCCGCCTCGAAGCCATATTGATCGCGCTTGTGCTGGGCTTTCGGGTTGCCGTTGTAATTGGATTGGAAATCCTCCGTGTCAAGCCAGGTGCGGCGCATGAATTCATCCGCGGAGCCATGGAACTTGTTGGTGCCGGACTTCAACGACAAGTCAACTGCAGAACCGCCTGAGTGTCCGTAGGAGGCGTCATAGGCATTCAGCACGATCTTGAATTCCTGAACAGCATCCACGGGAGGCACATACGCCGCTCTCCCCGCATCCGCTACATCGTTGCCAATGCCGTCTACGTTGGTCTGACCCACTTGCGGCGAGCCGTTGACATATTGGTTGCCGGTCACGTTATCGAAGGGCCGCGGATATTGCGAGCTCGAGAAATCATGCGTGCCGGGGCTCAGTTCGAATAGCCCATAGGGGTTGCGCGCATCCAAAGGCATTTGCTCTACGCGCTCGTTGTCGATGATCTCGCCGCGGTCGGACTTGGTAAGTTCCACCTGGGTTTCGCTTGCGTTCACCGTGACAACCTGGCTCGTCGCTCCGACACTCAGTTTGAAATCGATCGTGGAAGTCTGATCCACGTTCAGCAGAATGTTGGTTTTCGCCGAGGTCGCAAACCCTTCCTTCGAAACCGTGATGCTGTAGGTTCCAGGAATCAGGTAAGTGACTGTATATGCGCCACTGCTGGTTGTAACAGTCTTGTTATCTACGCCGGTCGCTTGATTGTGGACTACCACTTGGGCCTCTGGGAGCACTGCCCCGGTGGAATCAACAACTGTTCCCGTAAACTGCTGCGTCGCCTGAGACCAGGAAACTTCAGCCGAAAACATGAACAAGATTGTTAGGACCAAGCCCCATAGAGCTTTGGTTCCCTTCTGTTTCGCGCACTGCATTTGTTACCTCCTTGAAAATTGACCAGCCCGATGTTCTAGTGCAGTTGAGTTGTTAACGTAGTGCGGCGGGTAATGGTTATCCCACGCCGCAGTCGGTCAGCCCTGGGGTCCGCCCTGGCCAGTTAAAGCCCAGAGAAGTCTCGGGTCTGACTGTGTTGCTGTGGACGCGCCTGCCTTCGGCCTGCATCCACAATCCCTTCACTGCTTCGAAAGAGTCGCTCCATCCTGACACTCTTTTGGGCGCTCTGGGCCGAGTCCCCCTCAGTCCCCGTCCTCTGTAGGAGAGCGGGATTCGAGATACAGCGATCGCTTCCCGCAGGCAGCCAGCCGCTTGAGGCACCCCAGCTGGCAGGTGGTGGGTTTGCCTCAAGTGGGTCAAATTCGATTTGGGCACTGGCTGATTCTCCGTCGTCCAATACTGCAAATTCGTCCAACTTCAGACTGAAAGCCGACCGCATCAGACTCGAATTCAATTTCCTTCAAGTTTTTCGCGTACGCGGTGGCGGCGTTTGATTAGCTGACCGAGGTTTATATTCGAATCGATTAGGTCAGTCTAGGTACCTAACGGTACGTATCCGTAACGGCTGCCCAATACCTTCCTGTAAGTTGCTGAGGCCAATAAGAAAATAGGCTCAGCTTCGGGCTTGGCGTAACAGTCAGGTATTAATGAGAAGCGTTTAGGAATAAAATCGATCTGTTCCCCCGCCAGGCACCCGGCAGTCGGCCTTGAGTCTCCTACTTTCACATGACAAACAGGAGTAGAGTGAAAACGTTATCCAATTTCGGCCCATGCCTGCCTGGGCGCGCCCAACCCGCCTTTTCCGATTGAAGGCGGCGTTTAACCACCGATGGAGTTTAAGGCATAATGGGAAACGAATCGCGCAAGTGCAGGGTTTCGCGCCGGAGAGAGGTTTTCTGACGATGAATTTTCAGGAATCAGGATCGGCGGTTGCGCAGCTTCCTGATCCAGACGGGAATCGACACGCCGAAATCCTGAACCAACTCGCGCAGATCCAGAGCAGCCATGCATTCTGCAACAGCGCCCGCTCCAAGGAATTCCTCTCCTATGTTGTCGAGCAGGCGCTCGCCGGCAACCCCGAAGGACTGAAAGAGCGTTCGATCGGCGTAAATTTGTTCCATCGCGCGCCCACCTACGATACGGGTGAAGACCCAATCGTCCGGGTTAAAGCCGGTGAGGTCAGAAGACGGCTGGCAGAGTACTACGCTGCAGAAGAACATGCGCCCGAGCTTCAGATTGAGCTTCCCGTCGGCTCCTATATTCCAAGATTCCATTGGAGAGCCCAGCAAGTTCCCCTTCCCGCTGCTCCGGTGGTTGCGATCGTTGAACCACTTGCAACGCCCCGGAAAAGGTTTGGGAATTGGAAAACTGCCGGATCCGTAGCCGCCCTGCTGATTTTAGGGATCGCTGCGTTCATCGTCATTCGGGCTCATTCTCGCCACACCTCGGCACTTGAGCTGTTCTGGAGTCCGCTTTACTCCTCACAGCAACCCGTCCTCATTTGTGTGCCTTCTCCCGTAACCTATGCGATCAGCTCCGATGTCTATCAAAAGTCGCCGGCCGCACACACAGGAATCTACGATTCCATTGTGAAGCGCAACTCGACACCGCTCCAGTTGGACCCCAACGCCTCGATAAAATGGAATGAAATCTGGCCCCTTACCGATTTCTATGTAAACAAGGATGATGCCTACGTCGCGGAAGAACTCAATTCGCTCTTTGCCGCGGAACACCGTCCAAGTCAAGTCCGGTTCGGAAGCGACTATACCTATGAGGACCTTCGCAGTTCGCCCTCAATTCTGATTGGTGCATACAACAACCCATGGACAGATCGCGTGATGTCCGATCTTCCCATCGGCTTCCACGAAAGCCAGGGGGTCCTATGGCTCGAAGATCGAACAAAGCCGGGCCAGGTTTGGAAAGCCAGCGTGGAGGGCCGCCTCGGCAGTAAAGATTTCGCCCTTATCGCTCGAATACTGAATTCAAAGACCGGCCAATTCCTGGTCATTATCAGCGGCGTCGGCATGGTAGGAACAAAAGCCGCGGGGCGGTTTGTCTCTCGCGAAGACGATCTCGAGGCTGCGCTGCGCACGATTCCGGCCGGCTGGGAACGAAAAAACGTAGAAATCGTCCTTGAAACCGACATTGTCGATAGCTCTCCTTCACCTCCCCGTGCCGTGGCTATCAAAGTCTGGTGATGGAAAGCCCATACTCGCCGCGAATCTCCATCCATCATGCGCCGTTCTCATATCGATTAGATCGTTCGCCTTTGTTGTTTGCTCCTCTATCCCGCGCATTCCCGGCCCATCCCCTGAAAGAGCGGCGGCTTTACCTGCCACACGGGCTCTGGAACTCCCTCGATTAAAGACGCTTCGTTCCATGCCAAATGAAACCTCCCTGCGGCGGCTGCCTCTCAATTGGACGGCCTGGATTGCCGGAGATATACTTGGGGACACCTGACCTAATCGATTTGATATGAAAAAAGGGATGAGTCACCGCCGGACAACCATCCGAGATGTTAGCCGGCTCGCTGACGTCTCCGTCGCCACCGTCTCCGCGGTAATCAACGGCAAACCCGCCGTCAGTGAAGAACTGACCCAGAGGGTCCGTCACGCAATCGAAGCTCTGAGTTACCAGCCTGACTTTCTGGCCCGAAGTCTTCGCATCCAGCGGTCAAACATCTTGGGCATCGTCATGCCCCAATTTGCCAGCTCTTATTATGCTGAAGTTCTCCGCGGCGTTGAAGATGTCGCTTCTCAACAGGGCTATTCAATCCTCGTTTCAAACTCCAGAGGAGATGCCGAACAAGAAAGAAAAGAGATCTTCGCCCTGATTTCACGAAGAGCTGACGGCATCTTGCTAGCAACCGCAGATCCCCATTTCGCCTACCAACGGCAGTTCACACGGCGCTTCCCCCTGGTGCTCTTTGACCGCTTTCCACCCGCCTTCACCGGCACCGTTGTGGCCACCGATAATGCGGGTGCGAGCTTCGAAGCAACGAATCATTTGATCCATCTCGGTCACCTCCGCATTGCGATCATCGCGGGTACACACGGGATTTCCGCAGCCGACGAGCGAATCGAGGGCTTTCGGCGAGCCATGGATGAAGCAGGCCTGCCGGTCCGCCAGGAATATCTCAAGCATGGCGACTTCAATATGAAGGGCGGCTGGGAATGCACCCTCGAACTCATGAAGCTGCCTTCGCCGCCGACGGCTATTTTCTCTCACAATTACGAAATGACGCTCGGCTTGATGCGCGCGCTCTCCGAAATAGGCGTACCCTCCCCGCAACAGGTGAGCATACTCGGCTTCGATGATTTTCTTGTCGGAACCGATGGATTTAGCTGGGCCACCATGTTCTCGCCCAAGCTCACTTGTGTCGCGCAGCCAAGCTATGAGATTGGCCAGAGAGCCGCCGTGGCCCTCATGAAGAAAATAGAGCGAATTGACGAAGACGATCTCGGCGAGGAAAGCTTTATTCGCCTCCCCGCCGAACTGCGCATTCGCGAATCCACCGCTCCCCCTCCATCGCTCTAATCGGCATTTCCATCCGAGCGAAAAACTGCGCTTCCATCAAGTTGTCGGCGCTCACCCGCGTTACCTAGCCCAGTTCCCGAACCGAGAATCAATGAATTACGTGTTCGCTTTCAGATATTTACGGCCATCTCCTGCTGCCAGTATTACTGTAATGAGCCGTTACATACCTATCACAAACGAATCGTCTGGATTATCTTCGTCCAGTTAGAAATTGAAAACCTCGATTCAGCTACCGTGGCCCGAGGGCGACGAACACCGCAGAGTCATACCCTTCGGTCTGAATGAGCTTTCCACCGTCTCCGCTCGACGAGGAAAGTAATCATTCCATTCTTTGTATCGAAATTGAAAATCGCTCGCAACCGACATTTGCCGCCACGGAAAGTCGCGTAGTTCCAACCTCCGGGAGGCTGATAACGGAATGCATCGTCGAAAATTCTTCAAGGTTCTAAGCGGAGTTACAACAGCAATCGTCACCTCCCGGGTTTGGCCGAAGTCTCTGGCTGCCGGCGCCGAGGCAACCGAAGATTACGCTCACTTCTGCGCGCTTCCCGAGTCGGACCGGGTCTTCTCCATCGTTTCAAAGGATCGAATTGTCACGGAGCATCTGGACCCAGCCACCTGGGAACCCAATACCTATGACGCCCCCGCAAAACTCCCTGGAATCCCCGATTCCTGGGATGGCGTTTCCATGCAGTCGCCAATACCCGGTCTAAGTGGGACTGGACCCTATGCCCCAACCTGGGACTCCCTTCTCCAGTACGAAGCTCCCGAATGGTATCGGGACGCCAAGTTTGGAATCTGGGCCCACTGGAGCCCGCAGTGCGTGCCCGAGAACGGAGACTGGTACGCACGCAATATGTATGAAGAGGGCTCGGATCAGCACAAATACCACCTCGAACACTTCGGGCATCCATCCCGTTTTGGTTACAAAGATCTGTGCCCGCAATGGACGCTTCTGAACTGGCAGCCTGATGAGCTCCTTGATCGCTACAAGAAAGCGGGAGCGCGCTTCTTCTTCGCCCTCGCCAACCACCACGATGGCTTCGATTGCTGGGACTCAAAACACCATCCATGGAACTCCCAACAGATCGGTCCGCACCGCGACGTAGTCGGAACCTGGGCGAAGTTGGCTCGGGATCGCGGGCTGCGGTTTGGCGTAACCGTTCACCAGGCAAGAAACTGGTGGTGGCTTGAGCCCTCGCATGGAGCCGATAAACAGGGTCCATTCGCCGGCGTGCCCTACGATGGAGAACTAACCCATCTTCAAGACCTGAACGAGTGGTGGCAGGGATACGATCCTCAAGTCCTTTACGGGCCCAAGCATCCCGCCGGCGCCCTCCCTGACCCTTCGTACGTAAAGGATTTCTACGATCGAACGCGAGACCTCATCGACCAGCACGATCCCGATATCCTCTACTTCGACAATTCGATGTTCCCGCTCGGCTGGGCCGGAATGAACATTGCCGCCTATTTTTACAACCGCAGCCTCCTCGATCGTGGCGGCAAAATGGACGTCGTCGCCAACATCAAGAATGTGCCCGCTCACCTGCTCAAAGGGGTTGTTCAGGATTGCGAGCGAGGCCTGACCAATCAAATCATGCCCTACGCCTGGCAGTCGGAAACCTGCCTCGGTAACTGGCACTACGATCGCGCCCTTTATGACCAACCCGGCGAATTCGGCGGATACCTGCATCCGCGCGATGTCATTCACTGGCTCGTCGATACCGTCAGCAAGAACGGCACTTTCGTGCTCAACGTCCCCGGAAAGCCGGATGGGACGATCGACGCCAAGGAGATCGCCGTTCTCGACAAAATCACCACGTGGATGACCGTCAACTCTGAAGCCATTTATGAAACTCGTCCCTGGAAGATCTTTGGTGAAGGGCCCACCACGGTGGAGGCCGGTGCGTTTAAGGGAACTTCTGTTGCCAATCTCGGAGCCCGGGATGTGCGATTCACGCGAACCAAAGACAACCGCGTAATCTATGCCATTTTCCTTGGACTGCCCAGTCGGGAAACAACCATTCAAGCGCTTGGGCTTGCGAGCGCAACCCCTCCCGGCAGAATCGAGAAAGTCGAAGTTCTCGGCTGCCGGCAGGCTCCCGAGTGGAAGCAGACGCAGCAGGGCCTGACAATCGAATTACCCGATTCGCTCTCCGGGATTCCCGACTACGGGGTGTCGATAAAGGCGTATCTCGCTTGACAAAACACGAAACAAAAAATGGGCGGCGGCAGCGCGCCTCTTCGCGCACCCCCTTCCAACGTTGTCAGCGTTCAAGCCGCCTCTCTATACTCGACCCCAGAACTCTACGTGCACGAACCATGCCCTTGCTGGTTCGAGGAGTGAACGAGCTTGTTCCATCATCTGTTTCGCGCCAGTCGCCGGCTCAGAATTCCTGCCTTCGCGGTGATCGTGGCTCTGGCCATCTCGCGACCTCTTTGGCCTGCTTCCTGCGTCGCTCCCGCATCACTGGAAGCGCGAGTCAACGCCCAGCCGGATGGCGATTCCTATGCTGCTTTGGGCATTTGGTTCGGCGAGAACAACATGCCCGAATGCGCTGTTCAAGCCTTTCAAGCTGGACTCAAGCTCGAACCTGACTCGCCTCGCCTCCCTTATCTGCTCGGATTGAGCCTCTACTCTGCCGGAAAGCTCGACGAATCCATTGCCCCGCTGCGCCATTCGGTTCAGCAGCATCCCGATGAAGAAAAGCCGCACCTTTTGCTTGCTTCGGCCTTAGCGGCCCTCGGCCGCGGCAAAGAGGCTTTCGTCGAGTGGCAAGCGGCGCTCAGAATCGACCCCAACTCCCGCATGGCATTGGATGGAATCGCCAAGATCCTTCTCGGCGCCGGCGACAATGAAACCGTCATCGCCCAGCTTGCGAGCGCCCAGCTCGATGAGAATCTCACGCTCGACTTGGCCACCGCTTACGGAAGAACCGGGCGCTTTAATGACGCTGCCCGCGTGTTGAACGAGGGGATGAAGACCTACCCCAACTCGGCCGCGCTCACCTCGGCGCTCGTTTCTGCTTACATCAAGCTGTCCCGCTTTGACGAGGCAGCCGCGCTTGCAGAGCAGCTCGCCAGCCGCAACCCACAGGATATTGAGGCACAGCGAGTTTATCTCAGTGTGCTGGTCTTCAATGCCGATTACCAGACTGCCATGCCCCTGGCTCGCAAGCTCCTCGCACAGGCTCCGCACGATGCGGATTTTCTCTATTTGAACGGCGTGCTCGAACGCACTTCCGGCGACTATGCCGCCGCGCGCATCCATCTCGAACAATCTGCAAAGCTCGATCCCAACCGCTACAGCACCCGCTACAACCTCGGTTACACCCTGGAGCAGCTTCAAGACTACGCGGGTGCCGAACAGCAGTTGCAGAAGGCCATCGAGCTCGACCCGACCGAGCCCGAAAGTCACTTTGAACTCGCCAAGGTGCTGCGCAAGCTGGGCCAAACCGATGCGGCGCAGCAACAGTTGGTTCTTTACCAGAAACAAGTGAAGGACAAATCCGATCACACCATCGCCGCGCAGAAATCCACGCAGGCTGCGGAAGCCGCGCGGGCGGGCGACAATCAAAAAGCCGCCGCGCTCTACCGTGAGGCAATCGCGGCCCTGCCCAACAACGCCGGATTGCCCTATCAGTTGGCTCTCATCTTGAGCGACCTCAACGACACCCAAGGCGAACGAACCGCACTCGAGCAATCCGTAAAAATCGATCCAAACTTTGCCCTGGCTCAATATCAGCTCGGCGTCCTGGACTCTCGCAACGGCAACACAGCCGGCGCAGAGCTGCAGTTTCGGCTGGCTGTCAAAGCCGCTCCCGGCTATGTGCAGGCGTGGATCGCTCTTGCCTCCACACTGGCCGCGGAGTCTCGCATTCCCGACGCACTCCAAGCCGTCGATAGCGCACTCAAGATCGATCCCGATAACAGCAAGGGGCTTGAACTCCGCAATCGCCTGGTCGCCGGTCAGGCACAACACTAACCCGCCCGGCGCAGCCCGTTCCGGAGGATGGTAGCAGTCATGAGCAAAAATGCATTCGGCCCTATATCCCGCCGTGAGCTGCTGCGAACCATTCCTGCCGCGGTCCTCAGCTCTTTATTCTCGAGCAAACTCCGCGCTGCTCCGGGGTCGGCAAAACCTCCCACGCCCTTCTCGCGCTTCGTAGATGTCGCTCACTCCGCCGGCCTCACTGAACCCACTATCTGCGGCGAGCCCGACAGCTTCACCTACATCATCGAGTCCATGGCCACCGGCTGCGCCTTCTTCGACTACGACAACGACGGATGGATGGACATCTTCATCCTCAGCAGCCAGCGCCTCCAGAACACTCCTCCCGGTGCCACCAACCGCCTCTATAAAAACAACCGCGACGGCACATTCACCGATGTAACCGTCAAAGCCGGCCTGGTCGACATCGGATGGGCGCAGGGCGTTTGCGTGGGAGACTACAACAACGACGGCTTCGAAGATCTATTCCTCACCTACTACGGCCAGAATCGCCTCTATCGCAACAACGGCGACGGCACCTTCACCAATGTCACCGCGAATGCCGGTCTCCTTCACCCCACCACGCGCTTCAGCAGCGGATGCACCTTCGTCGACTACAACCGCGACGGTTTGCTCGACCTTTTCGTCGCCAACTATCTGGAAATCGACTTGGCCACCGCGCCCAGGCCCTCCCTCTCGGTCGTCAACTGCAACTATGAAAACATTCCCGTCAACTGCGGTCCCAACGGCCTGCCCAAGGCACGGAACTATCTCTACCGCAATAATGGCGACGGCACTTTTACTGACGTGTCAAAGGAGTCCGGCGTCGAAGGCTTCCGCGGATCCTACTGCCTTACCGCGGTCAGCTTCGATGCCGACGAGGACGGATGGCCGGATATCTTTGTCGCTTGCGACTCCACGCCATCCTTGATGCTGATGAATAACCACGACGGAACCTTTCGCGAAGAGGGTTTGATTCGCGGCATCGCGCTCAGCGCCGACGGCCGCCAGATGAGCGGCATGGGCGTCGGTGTCGGCGACTACAAGCTGAACGGCCACACCGATCTGGTCAAGACCCACATTCAGGATCAGGCCCCGGGCATCTACAGCAACGACGGCAAAGGTAACTTCGACGACCTCACCACTCGCGCCGGTCTCAACAACGAAGTGCGCTACACCTGCTTCGGCGCAGGCTTGGTCGATTTCGACAACGACGGCTACCCTGACATCCTCATCTCCACCGGCTCCGTCTACCCTGAGCTCGATCGCCTCTCGCCCAAGTACGCTCTGCGCACTCCCTGCCTTCTTTTTCGCAATCGAGGCGACGGCACATTCGTTGAGCTAGGTCCCGAGGCCGGTCCCGGCATTGTTGCCCGCCACTGCGGCCGCGGCCTTTCCTTCGGCGATTTCGACAACGACGGCGATATGGATGCTCTGATCATGAACGTCAATGAGCCGCCGTCCTTGCTGCGCAACGACGCTCCGCCCGCCAACCGCTGGATCAAGATCCGTCTCGAAGGAGTCAAAAGCAACCACAGCGCCATCGGAGCGCGTGTCCTGGCTCGCTACAGCGGCAAGGTCCAGGTCCAGGAAGTGCTGAGTCAATCCAGTTATCTTTCCGCCAGCGATCCCCGTCTGCACTTCGGCCTCGGCGCCGCCGCTACCGCCGACATCGAGATCCATTGGCCCCTCGGTCTTGTCGAAAAGTACCCCGCCCTAGCCGCCGGTCAGCTTGTCACCATCCGTGAGGGCGCAGGCATCGTAAAAGGACGCCCCTTCGCCAAATCCTGAATTCTTCCCCCAGCAAAACGAAGAGCCCGCTCACCGAGCGGGCCTTCGCGTGAAATATCTGGTAGCGCTACCGGGAATTGAACCCGGGTTTTAAGATTGAGAATCTCACGTCCTAACCCCTAGACGAT
>CAWKEG010000006.1:0-7749 GCA_963848515.1 uncultured Acidobacteriaceae bacterium | reverse complement strand
GGCAGGTGGCCCGCTCATCAAATAACCGAGAACCTCTGTGCCCCATTCATCCACGGTTTTATCGTGGATGAGTGGGAGACCACGAACCACAAACCCAGGGAGGGACCGACGGGGCAGGTGTCCCGGTCGTTGCGCAAACGGAACTGTGCCCCGTTCATCGCGTTCTTTGCGATGAGCGGGCGTGGCAACCAATTACCCGAAGGGGTACGTTTGAGGGAGGGCGAACCTTTGTGCTTCCCCACCCAGGCTGCAAAAGACGCAGCTTGGATGGGGCACAATCCATCGAGGGAGGACCAGAAGTAAAAAACTTGACCGGGCCACCTGCCCATAACAAAGTTGGGACGGGGCACCCCATTTCTCGCTGGACGGAGATCGCGAAACGCAACCGCAGGTTCTTCGACTCCGAGCGCCTGAGCGGACTCCGCTCAGAATGACAACCCAGGTGGGACATGCTGCGACTAAGCCCGGGCGGGTGTTTCCTCCCGCGTGCCCTGGAGCATCGCAGATCGAGTGCGCCGGGCGGCGATGGCGACGACTACGATCGCAAGCACCATAAAGAGCACATGGCTGGCGAGGGCGATCCACTTGGGGCAGGGAACAACCGGACCCTGCATGAACGCATGCGCACCGTACAGAAGCGCGCCGCCGGCGCCGACGCTGAAGGTGTGCAAAGGCGTCCATCCACTGCACTGCGAGAACAAGCCTATCCCAACGAGAAAAACCAGATCGACAGCGAGCATGAGGACGACCGCGCCCCAGTCCCAAAGGACGGGCGAGAGGAAGACGACTGCACCGAGCAGGAATGCCGCTCCGCACATGAGCCAGGGAGACGGCGTGGGGCTGGGATTGCGACTGGGACCAGGCGGCGGGATCAGGAAGGCCGCGGCGGCGAAGACGACGACGAACAGAGCGGAGACGATGAACTGCGCGGCCGTGGCGCGGAATGGGTCGTGATGGAGTTGGTAGCGGGTGTTGTAGCAAGCGCCGGCAACGAAGAGGATGGCGGCGACGGAGAGGCCGACGTTGCCCAGCCAGGGCGTGCGGGCGGACGACTGATAGGAGCCGGCGGGCTGGGGAAAGAGACCTTCGACGAGCGCGATGGAAACGCCAATGCTCCAGAACGGGTGGACATTGAGCATGAAGAGGGTCCACCAGGCGCTGATGCCGAGCGAGGGAATCCAGGCGTGTGAGAGCAGGTGCATGCCGAGGTAATGGGGATTGAAGAGCGATTGGGTGGTGAAGGCCTCCTCGATGATTGCGTAGGCGACGCCGAGGAGAAGGATCGTGGGCCAGCCGCGGCCCGTGCGGCGCGTGAGCTCGCGGATGAGAAGCGCGCCACCGCCGTACATGGGCGCGAGGACAATGATCAGCGGGAGCCATGTAGCGGGAAAATCGCCGAGGAGGAATTCGGCAACGAGGGGCGCGACGAAGAAGAGGGTGACGGCGGCGAGGACGGAACGATTCTGGTGAGACATGGGCGGGTGGGACATAAGTGCCTCAGTTTGAGGGACGAGATTTGGGAACGAGAGAAGTGTACGCCGGAGAAACAGCCGTCAGCTTTCAGCCCTCAGCGGCACGTGCTCATCGTTCACCGACCATCGTCGGGCATGACGCAGGGTCAGAGTCAAGGGGGAAAGACAGAGAGCGGAGAACAGAGAACAGAGCAACGACTCAGTCTCGGCGGCAATTTGATTCTGCAATCGGGGCCAGCCCGAGTTCCCAAAATGCAGGTGCTTCGACTTCGTCCGCTGCGGCGGACTTCGCTCAGGATGACAAGGTGGATTTGGGAGGTGATCAGGAAGCGCGAGGGCTCCTGCTATTCTCACCTCGAGGTTTTTTGCCATGGCTGACAATGCAGCTTTCCCCTATGAGACACGACTCAATATTCTCTACAAGCCGCTTGAGCTGATTGATGTGCACGCGGTTCCGGGCGCGAACGAGTTCAAGTGGTTCAATCAAACCCTGTGCAAGGTGAACGATTCGGTGGTGCGCATGGCCGTGATTGAAGGCGAGTACCACTGGCACAAACACGACGAGGAAGACGAGTTCTTCTACGTGGTGGACGGTGAACTGCTGATCGATCTCGAGAATCGGACGGTGGCGCTAAAACCGGGGCAGGGATTTGTGGTGCCGAAGACGGTGGTACATCGGACGCGCGCGCCGAAGCGGACGACGATTTTGATGGTCGAGAATGCGGGGATTATTCCGACGGGGAATTGAGGCGGCGCAACCAGCGCTTTCAAAAATCATCTGCGGAATAAACAAAGTTAAGCTCTGCTACGAGGCTGGGCACGTTTGGGTTCTTGCTATCCCAGGTCTCTCCGCCGCGGCGGACGAGGGACCTGGGGCACCCGATTTTCGTGCGAGAGCGAGCGCACCACAAACGCAGAACGGCCACCCCGAAGGGTGGCCGCTTTGCAAGGGCTAAAGCCCCGCTGTTTCTTTGAGGATCAGTTGCGGCAGTCGGGGATGAATCCCCGACCTACCAGGCGTGCCCTGATACAAGGCTAAAGCGTTAGCGCTCGCCCTTGCGCCAGTTGACCAGGTCACCGAGCGTGGTTGTTGAACTGGAGACCGGGTGCTTGTGCGGCTGATCTTGCCTGGAGTCCTGCCTGGAGCCGGAGCTTTCGCGGGCAGGCCGCTCAGCTTCGTGACTAGCGCCCGTGCGCAGGCTGAGGCCCACCTTCTTCTCCTCGACGTTGATCTTGATGATCTTGAATTCGTTTTCCAGACCCTGCTCAAGCGGGGAGTGGCCATCGACGGGATCACCGGCCTCGGAGATGTGGCAAAGGCCCTCGACGCCCTCGGCAATTTCGACAAAAGCGCCGAATTGCGCGGTGCGAAGAATCTTGCCGTGAACCACGTCACCCACACGGTGCGTGGCGAAGAAGCTCTCCCAGACATCGGGCTGCAACTGCTTGATGCCCAGCGAGAGGCGGCGGTTCTGCGGCTCAACGCCGAGAACGACAGCCTTGACCTTCTCGCCCTTCTTCACAATCTCTGACGGGTGCTTGACGCGCTTGGTCCAGCTCAGATTGGAAACGTGGACAAGGCCGTCAATGCCGTCTTCGATTTCGATGAATGCGCCGAAGTCGGTGAGGTTGCGCACGCGGCCCTCGACGATCGCGCCGATCGGGTACTTGTCGGTCAGGCTCTCCCAGGGGTTTTCGAGGAGCTGCTTCATGCCGAGGGAGATGCGGCGGTCGGCGGGATTGACGCTGAGAACCACGGTGTCAACCTCGTCGCCGGGCTTGACCAGCTTGGAGGGGTGCTTGAGGCGCTTGGACCAGGTCATCTCAGAGAGGTGAACCAGGCCTTCGATGCCTTGCTCGAGCTCGACAAACGCGCCGTAGTCAGTGACAGACAGAACGCGGCCGTGAACCTTGGCACCGACAGGATAACGCTCGGTCGCATCAAGCCACGGATCGGGCGTCAACTGCTTGAAGCCGAGCGAGACGCGCTGCTTTTCCTTGTCGAACTTGAGAACCTTGACCTGAATCTCGTCGCCGACGTTGACCAAATCGCGGGGATGGGTAAGACGTCCCCAACTCATATCGGTGATGTGCAGAAGGCCGTCGATGCCGCCGAGGTCGACGAACGCACCGTAGTCGGTGAGATTCTTGACCGTGCCGGTGAGGACTGCATCCTCCGCAAGGTGCTCCATGGTGGCCGAGCGCTTGGAGTTCTGCTCTTCCTCCAGGATCTCCTTGCGGCTGACCACGACGTTGCCGCGCTTCTTGTTGAGCTTGATCACGCGGACTTCAATCTGCTGGCCGAGGTAGGTATCGAGATTGCGCACGGGGCGAATCTCAAGCTGCGAGCCAGGCAGGAAAGCCTTCATGCCGATATCGACAGTGAGCCCGCCCTTGACGCGGCTCACGACGGTGCCGGTGACGGGCGTCTTGTCGTTGGCAGCTTTCTCAATGGTGTCCCAAACGCGCAGGCGCTGGGCCTTCTCGTAGCTGACGAGGTAGCCGCCTTCCGGCTCCTCGCGCTCGATGACGACTTCAATGATGTCGCCCGGCTGGAACTTTACTGCGCCGGTGTGGTCGACAACCTGCTCCAGAGGCACGAGGCCTTCAGACTTGAGGCCGACATCGACGACGAGATATTTTTCCGTCTGCTTTTCGACCTTGCCGGAGACGACTTTGTCTCCATAGGCTTCGACGGCGGCGGCTTCGGCAGCCTGTTCGCGCTCGAATGCGGCCAGGGCCTCGGAGAAATCGTCCGCGGGCTCGCTGTGTCCAGCAGGATGAGCCTTAACGGATGTGGCGGGAGCCGGCTCGGTGGCAATCGTCTCAGGCTCTGCCGCGGCTGCGAGTTCTGAAGGCGCGGACTGGTCGAGTGTTGCGGCCTGAGCGACAGGCTCGGTTAGGGCATCGGCGTCCAGAGGGAGTGCTTCGACAACTGCTGTGTTCTCAGGGTTGGACGTGGATTCGGGCAACGGCTGTTCATCGCTCGAAAGGTTCTCGAGCTCCGTCGCAGGTTCTAGCGTTGGGGTTTCCAATTCGGTGTTCAGGGTTATGCTCTCGGTTTCGGGATTGAGGACGTTTGCCATTACAGCCTGCTCCGGGACTTCGTGCTCCAGCGCATGGATTGCTCCAGCCGCTGGGTGGCTCCCACGCTCCAATTCCGCGTTGGGGTCGCCTTCGGTCCCTTGACTTGCCCTCGCGCCGCATGACGCGCCGGTTATGTCTTCCACAGGAAATGCCGTCCCCAAGTTGTTGCACTGGGGCAAAACACGGCGGGTTTCCTTGGGAAACGCCGGCAGGCAACGGCTTGCTGGGAGGGCGGCCGCAACTCACTGCTGGAATCCGCGCAGGAAGCTACGCCTTGAGTGTAGCAACGTCTGCAATCGAGCGTCAATCGAGTTGGTCAAAGCAAACGGGTTAGACGTGATGGGGCGCACTGGGGCGGAGGCGAATTTGCGCGAGCAGCTGCTTGACGCGGCCCGAACGGATTGCGGAAATCGCCGCAAAAGCCGAGCGCTGAAGGCCTTCTATACTGGATCGGACAGATTGGACTGCAATGGATCACCTCTGGACTCCATGGCGTTATGCCTACATCACCTCGCCGGAGAGCGCGGTGCGGCGTGGCGTGCCCGCGGCTCTCGACGCGTGGCCCGGCGACCTGGTTTGCGTGTTTTGCAATCTGATGGCGGCGATTGACTACGCGATCGCCAACGGAATGGATCGCGACAAGGCCGAGGCCGCAGGCGGCCTGATTCTGCGTGGGAAGAGCTGTTTCATTTGCCTGAATGCCTATCCCTACACATCGGGACACGTGATGGTGATGCCCTACGCGCATCTGGATCGGCTGGCGGTGCTGCCTGTGGAGACTGCGCATGAGCTGATGGATCTGGCGCAGCGAACCGAACGGGTTTTGGATCGAGTGTATTCGCCGCAGGGATTTAATTTCGGCCTGAATGTCGGCAAGGCGGCGGGCGCGGGCGTGGCTGGGCATCTGCATCTGCATGCCATGCCGCGCTGGATTGGCGACACGAACTTTATCACCACGGTGGGAGAAACGCGCGTGCTGCCGGAAGATCTGGACGTGACCTGGAAACGGCTGCGGGAAGCGTTCGCGGAAGTGCAGGGAACAGGGACTAGGGACTAGGGATCGGCGATCAGAAGGGATTGATCGGCGACGAACAGGCAGCCACTGTTCACCTTTTGCACGTCCTCTGTATGATGGGTGGGCCGGGAAGATGGCTACGAGGGATCGATGAGGAAATTGATTTCAATTTGCGCTGGATTGGCGATGATGTTCACCGCCGCGACTGCAATGGCTGCCGACGTGACGGGGACCTGGACGACACAAGCGACTGGTCCCGATGGCGGAACGATGCAACTGTCGTTTACGTTCAAGCAGGATGGCAGCACGCTGACCGGCACGGTGCAGGGGCCGATGGGCGATGCGATGGCGATCACCAACGGGAAGGTGGATGGCGACAAGTTCTCGTTCGATGTGTCGTTCAACGGAATGACGATCAACCACCAGTGCACGGTAGATGGCGCCACGATCAAGATGACGACGAAGTCCGACTCGGGCGATTTCCCCGGCATGCAGTTGACGTTGACGCGGGCGAAGGATGCGGCACCGACCGCGCCGGCTGCGCCAGCTGCGCCAACCGCGCCTGCCACGCCGCCGCAGTAGGGCAGACAGAACGAGTGCAGCGGGGCTATTTTTCTGAGTTTGCGGTTTCGTCCGCCTCGGCGGTGAGAGCGAACTCAGTGGACAGGGAGTCGCTCGTGGCTTGGGCGTTTAATTCGGAGCCATTCAGGTATCTAAGTTCTCGCGAAGAGAATCCTCTTGGCTCCAAGTCAATCGAGTCGGGCAAATCCGCATCGGCGCCTTTTGCCGACCCAAGCTGTTTCAGCTTTCGGGACTTGGCGATGATGAACCGGTCTAGCCCTGGAATGGCGCTATTGTAAGCGTCAACGGTTTTCCTCAACTTCTCTCCAATGTCAGAGATGCTGCCCGCAAAGCGTGTCAATTCCGAATAGAGTTCCGCTCCGACAGTCTTTATTTCCTCAGCGTTTTTATTGAGTCTTTCCTGATCAAGAACGTATCGGACTGCTTTCAGAAGCGGAATGAGTGTCATCGGGTTTGAAACAAAAACCCTTCTGTCGCATGCTTCACGGATTAGCTCAGATTCATCTTGAATTGCCGCGTGGTACATGCCATCGTGCGGAATGAAGAGGATCACGCAATCTAGCCCGTCATAGCGGCGCCAATATTCTTTGGACGAGAGTGCCTTTATATGTTTTCTTAACGATTTTGAGTGGGCATCTGCCAGGATCACTTTCTGGTTTTGATCCTCCGCCTTGCTGTAAGGGAGGTAGGTTCCCATTAGATTTTTGCTGTCTATAATCAGCTTTCGACCTTTGGGTAAGTTGACTATCGCGTCTGTGCGTTGCTGGCCGTCTTCGGTATCGGTGGAATGCTGAAGCTGATAATCGATCCCCGGCTCCAGCCCGGCGCTTTCGAGCGCATTTTCAAGTGTCATTTCGCCCCAACTTCCGCGCACTACGGGCTTAGTCAGGGCATGAGTCAGCGACTCGCTGGCGCCAGCAAGGCGCTTGATCTGCTCGTCGAGAAGCGCCTCTCCGCGAGTTCTGGCCAAATCGCTATCTTCCACGTGCTTGTCGAGCCGCTTGATTGTCTCCTCGACCGGTTTGAGCATTGTTTCGATTTGTTGACGGTGCAACTTTACGTCGGCAATCGTTTTTTCATCGTGTTTTTCAATGATGCTCTCTGCGGTCTTGATGAGCAGCGCAGTCGTTTCTTTAAGGCTGTCGTCAGATATGGCTTTAAATTCGCCAGAGAGCAGTTTTTTTGCTGTTTCGAGGTCAGTTTTGATTTTGAGCTCGGATCTTAGCGCGGCGCACTCCGTAGTAAGTTGAGCGATATTGGCAGCGCGTTCCATGGCGAGTGACTCAAACCCCGCTCGCGTGGCCGACTCTGATTGTGCTTGCGTCAGGTCGTTCTTTGCCGCGCCAAGGTCGCGCACCAACTCGGCATTACGCTCCTCCATCTGCCCCTTCTCGCTTTTGGCAGACAAGGTTCGCAGCAAGAACCCGACCAGAATTCCCGCGACTGTGGCGATGGTTGCGATGATCCAAACCGGCATAGCGAATCGATGGCCTCTTTCGCCTAATATACGCCCCGAGGTTGTGCATTTCGCGGTCGCGCGCTACCGGGGGCGGTCGACGGTATTATTCCCTGTTTCTTCAAAGGTTTCCCCAC
>CAWKEG010000005.1:0-18224 GCA_963848515.1 uncultured Acidobacteriaceae bacterium | reverse complement strand
GAAACGCGGAGAGTTTTTTTCGCGATGCATCCGTGTGGCTCGCGCTTGTACCATTGAGTGAACAAGTGGGACGGGGGCTGGAAAACCATGAAAATGCGGCCGGGAACACAGACGGGATTTCTGCTTTGCGGTAAGGAATGGATCGACGGGGAAGCGCTGGAGGTGCGGTCGCCGTGGGACCAGGGACTGGTGGGGCGGGTGACCGTGGCTACCAGGGCCGATGCGCGCCAAGCCGTAAATCACGCAGTGGCGAGTTTGCGCAGGACGCGCGCGCTGCCGCGCTGGAAGCGGCGCGAGATTCTTGAAGATGTGGCGGCCGCGCTGATTGAACAGAAAGAACGGTTCGCGCAATTGATTGTGGCCGAGGCGGGCAAGCCGGTACGACAGGCGCGGGTTGAGGTGGATCGCGCTGTCGTGACTTTTAAGACGGCTGCCGAAGAATCCGCGCGGTTGGGCGGGGAGAGTCTTCCTTTGGACCTGACGGAAGGCAACGAGGGCCGTTGGGGACTGGTACAGCGTTTCCCGGTGGGGCCTGTGCTGGCGATTACTCCGTTCAATTTTCCGCTGAACCTGGTGGCGCACAAGCTTGCACCCGCGCTGGCTGCGGGTTGCCCGGTAATACTGAAGCCGGCACCGCAGACTCCGTTCACGGCGCTGGCGCTGGGCGAGGTGATTCTGAAGGCGGGCTGGCCCGAGGAGGCGCTGGCGGTGTTGACGCTGAACAACGCAGATACCGCGTGGCTTGCCGAGAAGGAAGATCGCGTGAAGCTTGTGAGTTTTACCGGTTCCGCCAAGGTGGGCTGGGAGCTGAAGGCGCACTCCGGGCGCAAGCGCGTTCTGCTGGAACTAGGTGGCAATGCAGCGCTGATTGTTCATGGGGATTGGCCGGACCTGGATGAGGCAGCTTTGCGCACAACGCATGGCGCGTTTGGATTTGCGGGGCAGTCGTGCATCAGCGTGCAGCGCGTGTTTGTGGAGCGGAGGGTTTTTCAGTCTTTCCTATGGAAGGTGGTTGAGGCAACCGCCAAGCTTGTGTCTGGCAGTCCGACAGATGAGTTAACCGAAGTGGGTCCGCTGATACGGCAGAGTGAAGCGGAGCGCGTGGAGTCGTGGGTGAAGGAGGCTGTAGAAGGCGGAGCCAAGCTGATTGCCGGCGGAGAACGACAGGGTTCGATGGTGACTCCTGCGATCCTGACCGGAACCAAGCCTGGAATGAAGGTGCGCGACGAGGAGGCCTTTGGCCCGGTTGTTGCGATTGAACCTTACGATGACTTTGAAGACGCGTTGGCGCAGGTCAACCACTCAAAGTACGGTTTGCAAGCCGGACTGCTGACACGCGACGCGGGCCGAATTCTGACAGCATACCGCGAGCTTGAAGTCGGCAGCTTGATTGTGGGCGATAGCCCCAACTGGCGGCTGGACCCCATGCCCTATGGAGGCGTGAAGGAGTCCGGCCTGGGGCGCGAAGGCATCCGCTTCGCCATGGAAGAGATGACAGAACCGCGGATGCTTGTGATGACGGGGATTGGCTAGAAACCAAACGTTTGAGGAATTGATAGCGAAAATAATATAGACACCGTGTTTCCGAATTGCCCTGCATACCCAGAGAGCGCAGCCGAATCAACGTGACACCGGGTTGTCGTCCCTGCAATCACTGCCCACCGCGATGGCACCGGGCTGTCTGGCCACATTGCGCATTTGATTGACAAGGGAATCAAATGCGGTGCGGAGAAGAAAGCCTGATCGATGCTCAAAGCTCTGGTTACTTGCTCTTGGTCTTTGCCTTCTGAGCGGCCCAGCGCTTGCGCTGCGCATCGGCAATCCGCTTGCGCGCTTCAGGGCTCAAGACTCTCTTCTTCTTTTTCTTCGCAGGCGATTTAGCCGCCTTGGCTTCAACGACTTTAACGGCCGTAGTACCGAGGGATGCGAGGAGCGAGCGAGCTTGGGTGAGACGTGCGATTTCCGAATCGATTTGAGCGATGATTGAGTCAATAGCCATAAGTCAAGGATAAATTAGAAAGTCCCTTTTGCACAGCTTTGCGCGTGATGGGATCGGAAGGTAACGGCGACACGCAAGCGTCTTCCGGAGTGAATGTCAGAGATGAAAAGGGGACATGCGCAGATGCGGTCTAGTTAGTTTCATGCACTTATCAAGCGACTTATGCGGGCCGGCGTGCAGCTTGTGGGAGATATGCGCACATAAGCAAACGGGACGGCCCATTGGACCATCCCGTTTGCAGGTTCGAATGACTTTGAGTCACTTACATTCCGAGATACTCGACGTGCACATAGGTTCCAAGTCGCACGTTGTAAGCGAGATACCAGCCGACGTGATCGGGATCGTCGTAAATCACGATTTCGTCTGAATCCCAAAGCCAGCCGTCGCAAAAAGCAATATCGGCCGGAGCGACATCCCAGTAATACCCGTTGAACCAGAAGCGGCTGGGACCACCGCCGCCGAGATGCCACACATGGCCGCGACCAATTCCCGCAGTGAAGCGGCCGTGGGCAAAGGGCTGATCGAGATGGTAGCGAGGATCGGAGGGGCCGGTGTCGTGACCCACCCAGGTTTTTCCATCGACATGGGGAACATTGGGGTGGCCTGGTTTATCGCTGTAGTTGCGATTGGGTTCTACCGGGTGCGGGGCCGACTTGACTGGCGCTGGTCCTCGAGAAGGGATAGCTTGATGCGCCTGGCCAGCGGACGAATGGGATCCACCGCCGCCATGTTGCTGTGCAAACGCCGGAACCGCGAGAAAGAGCGAGGCTGCCAAAACGAACTGAATGGATCTCATGGTTACCTCCAGATGCCGTCCAAGAAAAAGGTACTTACTTTTCCATGGTGAAACATCACCCACTACTCTACATTCAACCCGTGACTTAGGGAGAAGTTTTGTTGCGCAGGTCCAGCTTAGTGCCGATTGAGCGCCCAGGTGGTGGTAAGCAACAGGTCAGAGCGAAGTTAGCTTGCCACTGCAACAGGGGTGCGGCGCCAGGCGTAGAGCGGGAACTGGTTGGCGAGCTCGGCAACTTCACCGCGAATGCGATCGAGGGCGGAATCGTTGTTGCGCAGTTCGAGGGCTTTGGCGATCCATGCGGCGATGATGCGCATCTCGGGTTCTTTCATGCCGCGCGTGGTGAGTGCGGGTGTGCCCAAACGAATGCCTGAAGGCTTAAGCGGAGGATTTGTGTCGTAGGGGATGGAGTTTTTGTTGACGGTGATGCCAGCCTTGCCAAGAGCGAGCTCAGCCTCCGAGCCGAGAATGCCCTTCTGGAAAACATCGACAAGCATGAGGTGATTGTCCGTGCCGCCGGAGACGATGCGGAAGCCGGCCTCCTGCAAGCCTTGGGCAAGCACTTTTGCGTTGGCGACGATTTGGGCTGCGTAGGTGCGGAACTCGGGCCGCAAGGCTTCAGCGAAGGCCACCGCTTTAGCGGCAACAATGTGCATGAGCGGTCCACCCTGCTGACCGGGAAAGACGGCCTTGTCGACGGCGGTGGCAAGATCCTGTCCGCAGATGATGAGGCCGGCGCGCGGGCCGCGCAGAGTCTTGTGCGTGGTGGTGGTGGTGATGTGCGCATGCGGCACGGGCGAGGGGTGAACGCCTCCAGCGACCAGGCCGGCGATGTGCGCCATGTCGAAGATGTAAACGGCTCCGATCTTGTCTGCGATCTGCCTCATGCGCGTGAAGTCCCAGAGGCGTGGATAGGCGCTGCCGCCGCCGATGATGGCCTTTGGCTTTTCGCGCTCGGCGATGGCTTCGAGTTCGTCGTAGTCAATGAGTTCGGTGTCGCGGCGGACCTGGTAGAAGGTGGGCCGATAGAGCTTGCCGCTGAAGCTGAGGCGGTGTCCATGGGTGAGGTGACCGCCATGAGCGAGGTCGAGGCCGAGGATGGTGTCACCAGCCTGCAGGACCGCGGCATAGGCCGAGGCGTTGGCCTGCGAGCCGGAGTGGGGCTGCACATTGATGTGCTCGCCACCAAAGATCTGCTTGGCTCGATCACGGGCCAGGTTCTCAACGATGTCGGCGTACTCGCAGCCGCCATAGTAGCGGCGACCGGGGTAGCCCTCGGCATACTTATTCGTAAATACGGAGCCGGCTGCTTCGAGAACCGCTTCGGAGACAAAGTTTTCGCTGGCAATCATCTCCAGCCCCTCGTGCTGGCGGAGGGTTTCGTGGTGAAGGGCGGCTGCAACGTCGGGATCGGCCTGGGCGAGGGTGAGAGCCATGCGGTCAGTCATATAGGAATTTTACGGCATTTCCGAATCGGCGAACCTCTGAATAAGTGGTGTCGATTTTGAGGCATTCGGTTATGAAGGCTAATCCGCGGGTTTCCGCCTTAGAATCAAGGGCGGGTTCGCTTGAGACCGGACCGAGACGGGCGGCCGCGAGAGGGATTTCGAGGGGCCGGAATCTGCTATCGTTTGAGGTAAATGGCGGAAAAGATCTTGAAGAGGCGATGGATTGGGCAGGTTTTGCTGGCTGCGCTTGCAATGCTGGTCACGGGACAAGTTGCGAACGCGCAGGTGGCTGGGATTGACCCTGCATTGCAAGCCAAGGCGGCTGCTGGGGACGCAGCTGCGCAGGTGGCCGTTGGAGAGAGCTACGAATCCGGCACGGGCGTGGCACGGGATTGCAAGTTGGCTGCGATGTGGTACCGGAAGGCGGCGGACAAGGGCTACATCGCCGGGGAGCTTCATCTGGCGGCGCTCTATCGCGATGGAGGTAAAGACTTTCCGCAGGATATGACGCAGGCGGCGGCCTGGTACCTGAAGGCGGCGGATCAGGGTGATGTGAGCGCTGAGGCGACGATGGGAACGCTCTACTCGATGGGCCAGGGAGTGGAACAGAACTACGCTGAGGCCTACTACTGGCTGGACCTGGCAGCAGCGGTGAAAGGGCCCAGGCAAGAGCAATATGCCGAGCATCGGCAGATGATGGGGGCTCATATCACGACCGATGAGCTGGCCGCGGTTCAGGCCCGCGCGGCCGCATGGAAGACCGCTCATCCGCGTTGACGGGGCGGACGCTAGCGGTTGATGTTCTGTTCCGCTGCGGCGACAACGCGGCCGGTATGGCGGTCGGCGAGAAAGACTACCAGGCGAAGCGGACCGGTTGCCTTGTCGGCACCGGAAGTCGGCGGTTCAGGGAGACTTAGGGCTCTTCCGTCAGCGTCTTTCGAATCGAACTCCTTCAGGACTCGCACGACTGAAACGTGGTGCAGAGTGCGGCCTGCGTTTTCTCCGCGCGCAACCTCGGAATGGGTTGCGTTTTCAGCAAGAGCGGCAACGAGTGTCGCTTTCGAGCCTGACTGAATGCGCACTGTAAAGCGCAACGAGTTCTCGGTGCGGTTTGCGGATTCGATTGCGATCTGCTGTTTTGGAGAAGATGCCGCGATGGCTAAAGCGTGACTGAGCGCGGCGGCATCGCTGCCGATCAACTGTTGTGTGCCATCCACAATGATTTGGGGCGTATAGATTTCGTCGAGCGAAAGACGCTGGGAATATAGACGCTGCCGCAGGTCCATGGCTTCGAACGAGAAGGGATCGCGCCAGCCAAGATGATTCCAGTAAGTGACGTGTTCGCTGAGTACGATGGCCTCGACTCCAGGTGCAAACTGGGTTGAATCGAGCCGCTCAAGAAGCGCGTCGGCCGGGGGACAGTCGGAACAGCCTTCCGAGGTAAAAAGCTCAACCAGGACAGGTTGGCGAGGGTGCGCGGTGGCTGAGGAGGGCTGAGCGATTGAGGATGAGACGAAACACGCGCCTAGGAAGCTGACTGCGAGTGGGAGATGGATTCGAACGAGATTCGGGCAAGCCATACGACTATTTGATGGGCGCGGTGGCCCTGAAGTTACAGGCATCCGCAGATGGGAACAAACGGGGCGGTTCGCTGGGAGGATGCTTATCTGGACCTGACGAAACTTCTGCGTCCGAACCTGGCTGAGGCGCTAAGTATCGATATTTTGGGGAGGGCCTGCCAACAGTGCCAAGGCAAGAAGGCACTAGCTGGAGACAGTTTCCTCTTGAATCTCTGGCTGCGATGGAACCGGTGCAGCCAGGCCGGAGGCTTTCTCTTCTCGCAGCGCTTTGAAGGCACGATAGATAAACCAGCCCATGTACCAACCGTCAATGAACTTGTAAGGAGTTTCCCCGGTGGTGTAGTGGCCGCAGGGCAGCACACGAGGCTCGAAGTTGAGGCCGATCCTGCGGAATGCGTCCACGACTTGGAGCGAGTACTCCTTGGGGAAGGTAAGGTCGTAATTGGCGTAGACGAGGAGAACTTTTTTCTGCGGGCCGCCGGCTTCGGGGCTGACGATCTTGGGGTAGTAGTAGCACGGGCTGACGGCGGCCCAGAGATCGCGGACACGGTCCTGCGTGAGGCCGGCCTCTTCAAGCGCCTGCTTGACGTGGCGGGTGCTCTGGCCGGCCCAGGTTACATCTCCAAAAGCTGTGGACGCGTGATTGAAGGCGTTGACGCGGAGGCGCGGATCGTGAGCGCTGGCGAGATAGGCATAGCAGGAGCCGAGGCTGGTTCCGAGGACGCCAAAGTGTTCGTAGCCCTGGGCTTCAAGCCAGTCGAGACAGCAGCGAATGTCGATAACAGCCTGACGGCAGGCCATGAGGGTGCGGCCGATGTTGGCGCTGACCGAGTAGTCGGAACGCTCGATTTCGGCGGGCCGGCGAATGTCGTGATAGGGCATGGAGAGACGTAGTGCGGAGACTCCCATGCGATTGAAGATGGTGCAGAGCGAGTTATGGCTGAAGCCATCGGAGTTCCACTGCGGCAGCACCACGATCGCCTGCTTGGGCCTGGCCGGGTCTTTGTGGGCCGGGGCTGGATACCAACGGGCGTTCACCAGGTCGTTTTCCGGGTAGGGCGTACTTTCGGGAGAAGTGAAGCGGAGGAACTGGGCGGTTGCCAGTTTTCCCTCGGTGGCCTGCTGACGAATCGCGGCTTCCTGGGCGAGGGTTTCCGGGCGTACGTTGGTGGGGAATAGCTCTGGATGCCGTTCTTCCAGGCGAAAGTCGGTGGGCCGTTGGTAACCGAAGAACAGATTGCTGTGGCGGATAAGGAGCTGATTGATGCGGACCATGGCGGCTTCTGCAGCGGCCTTGTCGTTTTCGATTCCGGGTCCTGGAACGGCTGCGCCGAGGCCATGGCTTTCAAGGAAGGGTGCGATCCACTCGAAACCCCACTCCAGCGGACGCACGACGCGATTTTCGTCGCGCGTGGTCAGCCGCGTTTCCCACTCGTACATCCAGCGCGCGTACCATTCTTTGATCATCGGATATAGTTCAATTTTATCAGCGATGAACGGACTGGATTGACCTGCGGCGACGGGACGTCAGGCCGGCTTGTTTCCACGCATCCTGGCAACTTCGAACGCGGCCAACCAGCCAAGGCTCAGGAGTGTAAGCAGCGCGATGATTCCCTGGGAGATGACGCAATAGAGACACCAAACCTGGAGGATGTCTTTTTCAATATGGGTGAGATAAAGGGCAAATCCGAGTCCGGCGAGCGCAGCGAGAAAGAGCAGGCCGCGACGCCGAAGCAGGGCAAGAAGCGCCAGAAGCAGATAACCCGCGATGCCGATTGCCGCGACAGGGATGTGTTCGATTTCAGCAAAGGTGCTGTGGTTGACGATGCCGCAATCCCACCGTTCGTTGATGGAACAGGGTTCGGTGCCGGTTGAGTAGTGAACCTGGAGCGCGAGGGCTGAAACGATGAGGCCGGCGAGAGCGAGCAGAGACATTAGATAGCGCATAGGGGTAAATCGATGCTACAGACATGATATACCGGTGCCCGGAAGGGTAGGATGGACCCATGAACCAGCCAATTCACGGTCCAAGGCGAATTGCTTTTTTTGGTGGCAGCTTCGATCCGCCCCACCTGGGGCATTTGGCTGTGGCGCGTGCTGCGCGCGAGGCACTTGGATTGGAAACCGTGCTTTTTGCGCCGGTGGGTTCGCAGCCGTTGAAGCCGGCGGGATCGACAGGCAGCTTTGAAGACCGCGTGGCAATGACGGAGTTGGCTATAGCCGGTGAAGCGGGGTTTGCGATCTCACTGACTGATGCGCCAAAGCCCTCCGGCGAGCCGAATTACACGCTCGAGACTCTCGAAAAAGTACGTGAGGGGTTGCCCGCGGAATGCGAGCTTTATTGCCTGATGGGCGCTGACTCGTTTGTGGGTCTACGGCTATGGCATCGCGCTGCGGAGATACCTTTTGTTGCACCTTTGATTGTCGCGTCGCGACCGGGGCAATCATTGGATGATTTGAAGGCCCTGCTTCCGGCCGGGTTGACTTTGGAGCCTTCAGAAGATTCAGGTTGTGCCGAGGGGGAGGTTGAGAAGTCCGAAATGGAGGTTCGATGCTATTCCCTGCTGGGCTTGAGCGGAAAGGTCGCCGGAAAGCGTACCCCATTCTATTTGTTGCCGGGGCTGAACGTGGAGATCAGCGCTTCACGGGTTCGGGAGATGGCTCGGGCGCAGCCTGGGGCCTCTGAAGGAAGCGCAGCGCCGGGACATGAGCTGTTGCCGGGAGCTGTTTTCGAGTACATGCGTTCTCACGGTCTTTATCGGTAGCGTTCTGGGCGGTGGGGGCTGGAGGTTGACGGTCTGACATTGCCGCTGTGGGGGCGAAGAGATACGATTGCTTGGGAGAACATTTCTACCGAATGACACAAACAGCAGCCCAGGACAAGACGCGCATCAATTCACGGATTCTAGTGCAGACCGCCGCCGCGGTCTGCGAGGACAAGAAGGGTCAGGAGACACGGATACTCGAGCTGGACCCGATCGATTCGGGATTGTCCGATTACTTCCTAGTTACATCTGCCAGCAATGATCGACAGGCGGTGGCCATTGCAGACGAAATCGAGTTGCGGCTGAAGCGCGAATTCGGCGTGTACGCGAACTCCGTTGAGGGCCGGCGCAAAGGCGAGTGGATTCTGCTGGACTACGTGGATTTTGTGGTCCATGTTTTTCTGGCCGAGCGGCGCGCGTTCTACGATATCGAGAGACTGCGCAAGTCTGCACGCCCAGTAACGCCGGCTGAGTTCGACGCTGAACTGAAAGCGGCGCTCGCGGAGAAAACTCGCTCGGTCCGCAAGAAAGTTCCCAGCAAGCCGAAGGCTGCCAAGGCGGCCAAAGTGAAAGTGGCAGCGCCGCGTGCAAAAGCGACCAAGGCCAAAGCCACCAAGAGTGCACCGAAGAAAACGGCTGCACGGGCGAAGGCTGCGAAAAAGGCCTGAGTGCATCGATCGGTACCGGTGCAAAAGATGGGCGCTTGCGTGAACGACGTTATTTCTTCAGGTTGGCCGCAAGAGAGCGCAGTTCGTTTGCCCTGGTTGTATTTCCGGACGCCTGGCACGCCTCTGCCAGGGCGTTGTAGAGTTCGATGTTTGGCGGCTGAACGAGGAGCTGGGCCTCGAGCATCTGGACGACAGCTTTGGGATCTCCGTTCTTGTTGAGTGCGCCGGCAATTTCCAGGAGGGTAGTTGGAGTGGCCGCGGTCTTGGCGAGAGCCGGCTGGCGACTTAATGCGGCCAGTTGGTCTGTGGTTCCGTTCCGCGACAACAAATCTGCCAACTTGTCGAGCGGACGCATGTCCGTGGGGCCTTCAGCCAGAGCGCGCTGATAAGCTACTTGCGCAAGCGCATCCTTGTTCTGCGCCTCGGCTGAAAGGCCACGCTTGAGATCGTCTGTCGATTCTCCGCCGGCGTCGGGGGGGCCATAAGCTGTCCATGTATCTACATAATCCGATGAAGCCGCTACGTGCAGATTGATGGTGGCATAGGCAGTTCTTTGTTCGCCCTCACGACTGGCGCTGAGAACGACTTTGTAGCTTCCCGGCATCAGGCCGGATGTATCCAGGTTGCGCCCGGTAACGAGATTGCCTGCATGATCGCGGTTGGCGGCGTCGACGTCTTCATCCTCTTCAGAGGCGTCGTTGTGAGATGCAGCGATAGAACCGAATACGTAGCGCAGATGGATTTTTTCCGAAGCTGGCGTAGCGGTTTGAGGAGGATCGAGCCATAACTGGAAAACCAGAGGAAGCCGTTCGCCCTGGCGAAGGTACACATTTTGTGCTCCGCGGGGAGGAAACCTTAATCCTGCGATGCTGAAGGGCAGCCTCCCCTGGGGATCGGTGACCGCAGTTCCAGCGTAAGCCAGCAAAGGGGAAAGCGCGATGAACTGTTTTTGCGGTTCGGGTATGGTGACGCTCATATGCTGACGCGTCGCGGTATGCGTGAGGTTGTTGGTAAGAGTTGCTTCAATCACAAAGTTTCCGGGCGAAAGCGGAATGCGGGCTTCGGCGGCGAAGCGTTTCTTTCGAGCCACCTGGGCCTGCGCATCGGTCAGGTTCCCGGTAAGGTGATCTTCCTGGACATAGACCGGTTTTCTATCTACGGTTGTGACCGTGGTCCGGAGCGCGATGTCGTAGAGGTGGCTGCCATCGGCGCGTTCTCCGACAATTCTTGGATCGGGAAGCGCGGAGCGCATCAGATAGTCCAGGGTCTCCCGTCCCTTCTCGTCGCGAAAGACGTCGTAGCTGATGGTGGCATCCTGCTCGCCGAGGACCAGGCTCAGTGTTACGTGTTCGCGCGCCCGGTTCAAGTTCAGTTGTTCCTGGGTCATGGGATTATCGGGGAGACCCTCGATTGCGCTCAGCAGAAGGTCCGAGGACATGTTTGGCTGGTAATCGTCCAGATCAACCGATTCTCCAGGAATGAGCGTAAGCGCGGTGGTGGCAACTTCGTTTCCGAGAGATTTTCGTAGGATTTCGAGGCTTTTTTTCTGATCGTTCATTGCTTCTAGGGTTGCAACGAGCTTTGCAGGGCCATCACGATTGGGAGAGTAAAGCGAATAGGGTTCGCCAATGCTTTGTTTGTAAAAGACGAGGTTGAAATATGGAGGGAGCGCCTGGCTCGGAGTCTGGTAGAACCAGATTTGCATGGGGCGCACGTTTCTGGCTGCGGGGTAAGTGACGATCTGCTTGGGAGGGCCGAGAACAATGTAGATTCGTCCCTGATCGGTTCGCCATCCGTCCTGCAAGCGGGAGCTGCCGAAGTGCTCGTTCGCGTAGGCGAGCCGCCGATAGTGCTCATCCCTGTAGCTGTTCGAATCGGAACCCGGATCGGGATTACGAATTTTCCAGAAAGCTTCGATGAAGCTGTCGCGCTGGCTATCTTCGGTGAGGGCGAGGAATTGCTTTTTCTCGTTGCTGTCGATAATGTAATTGACTTCTTCAGTGAGCCAATGCCGATAGCGAGGAGACAGATCTTTGGAGCGGTCAGCCGCATGCAGAGAGGGCACGAGAAGAAAGAGGACCAGGATTCGCGCAAAAGCGCGGTAGGATTTCAATTTCAAGAGTAGAAACTCCGCAAGAAATAGAAAGGGGAGAGAGTGAGCCTCTCTCCCCCTCTGGTTAGATTATAGCGACCTTAGAACTCGAAGCGGATTGTCGCCCGGGCATAGAAGGGACCTTGGAAGGCGGTTGGGCGGCCATAGTCCGAGTTGATTTGAGGCGTGTTTCCGACAATTGGGGTGCCGTTTGCCGGCTGCTGCGAGTACTCGACCTTTCCCGCGATGGGTTGCGAGTTGGTTACGTTGATCGCATCCAGACCTAACTTCAGCACTTTGCCCTCGCGGATGTGAAGGGCATATTCCCCTTTCAGGTCGAGGTCGACTGATGCGGGAGTACGGCCGGCGGCGCCACGACCGCCGAGTGGAACCTCACCCTGGTCGAGATAGATCGGGTGGTCGCCCAGGATGCTGAGAGGCACACCGGACTGTCCGCGGAGAGCGATGCCTGTTGTGAGTCCCTTGGCAAAGTGAACAATTGGGCTATCAGCACCAACAGTGTAGCTCAGGAACAAATTGCCCACTGCGCGCCGGTCGGTGCTGAGATAGCCAGGCTTGAATTGATCGCCGAGCAGATTGAGTTGGCCCGCCGTAAAGTCAAACAAGGAGCTGATGCCAGGGTCGGATTGCCCGTTGTCGTTGCGATAGGCGCCTTCGTAGTTGCCCCAGAGGTTGGCGAAGCGGAAATTGACCGATGCCAGCCAGTGATTGCTGTAGCGCTTGTCGAGTTCGAGCTCGAGTGCCTGGTAGTGACGTGAGGGGTCGACAAAGCCGTCTGGTTTTCCATCGCCCGGCCCGGCATCCATTGTGGCGAGGTTGAGGAAGCATGCGCCGCCGAGGGGAGTGTTGTTCCCGTCGACAAAGATGCCGCCAGCGCCGCTGGTGGAAGTGTCATTGCTATACGTGCAGCCGCTCGCTGGAGCTGTGTAGTTTGTGGCAGTAAGGCCGCCGGGACTAGAGAGAGCGGCACTATTCGCCGCGTTCCACTGTGCCTGAGTGTAGGTGACTTCCTGGTCGTTGACGGCGATATCCGTCTTGGAGTTCGGATTTGCGATGCCGCCATTGTAATTTCTGCCAATCGTCGAACCTTCAGGCGACTGTGAGCCGATGTCCTCGATGATGCGCGCGAGTTTGCGATCGACGTAGCGGGCCTTCAGGACGACGCCGCCCTTGATTTCACGCTCAACTCCGAAGACCATCTCATTTTCATATTCGGCTTTGGTTCCGGGTAGGATGCCCTCACCGGTTGAAGAGGCGAAGTTGGGAGAGCCAAAATTGGAGACTTGCCCAGTAACGGGGTCGGTGGATTTGGGCACGCCATTCAGGTTATGAGCATCGTCGGGAACGATGACCAGTGCATTGTTCACAATGGTCGGGGCAAAGTAGTAGCCTGTGTCGTCCTGTTCATTGCCAAGTTGACGGTTGGCGGCATCCAGCGGCATGGCCCAGAAGTTACGGCCATAGTTGAAGAAGATCTTGCCCTTGCGATCGGAAAATGGATCGAAATTGACGCCGATGCGCGGCGACCAGTTTCCGCTGAAAACATAGCTCAGCACAGTTCCGGCAACGCGTTCCTGTTCCCAGCGCACGCCGGCGTCGACGGTGAGGAAGCGGTTCAGCTCCCAGGTGTCATCGCCATAGGCAGCATGATAACGCTCTAGGGAGTTTACATTGAGACCGACGTAGGTACCGCGATAGATGGACGCGAAGACCCGCATACCGTTCCACACCGGGCATTGCGTACAGGTATTGTCGGCCAGATTAGCCGCATTGATTCCCGTGACCGTGAAAATTGCATTGGTTTGGGCTCCGGCAACTTTCGCGGGAATATTCGGGAAGATGGTGCTCAGGGTTCCACCGGCAGCATTCATGTCTGGGATGGTGAAGAGGGGTCCGGAACGGGCGGGCTGGTAGAGGAATTTGGTGTGGTCGTAGGAGTAGCCTGTGGAGAAGGTATGCTCACCGAGGAAGTGGACAGTTTTCTGTGTATTCGCGGTGATGCTGTAGGTGCCTTCTCTCGAAGGATCGTAGGCGCCGAAGCCGGTGTTGACCTGGCCGCCGGTACCAGCAACCTCTAGAGACTGGTCCTCGATCTCATAAACGTTCAAGGAGGGAATCTCGATAAAGTGGTCGTAGTTGTAGGTGTAGGAAGCATCCGCGAGCCAGGTCGGCGTTATCGTCACATTGACGCGTCCTAGAGAATCGCGCGATCCCCATTGGTAGCTGCTGAGCGAAGACTCAATATTAGCGGTGGATAGCGAATTTGGAACGCTGTTGTGGCGGGAAGGATCGCCAAAGCTGGCCGCTTCAAACTGGATCCTCGGAGAGAGGTTATAGGTCAGCTTTCCGGCCCAACTGACTGTGGTAGAGCTGTAAGCAAATGGACCATGTGCGACAACCGGTGCCCCACCCGAGGGTGCGCCGGCAAAGGTGAAGGCCGGATCCGCCGCGTCGATGTTTTGGTCGAGGCCGGGGTTGAAGGCTCCAAAGAAGAATATCTTGTCGCGGAAGCGGGGCACATAGCCGCCGAATTCGACCGCCAGATCGTAGTGAGGACTGCTCAGTACCTGGCTAGGGGTGGTCTGCAAGTAGCCGAACTGGAAAAACTGCTTTCTGGAGGCATACCAGGAGCCCGGCCCGGCGTATGCGCCGACAGCTCCGTGATAGGAGTTGCCACCGGACTTGGTGACCATCTGGACGATGCCACCCTGGGCCTTGCCGAACTGCGGCTCGAAGCCGTAGCTCTTGACGTCCACTTCCTTGATGAAGGCAAGGTTGATGCCCGTTCCCAACGAGCCATGCTGCGAGTTGAAAGTACCCAGGCTGCCATAGGCTTGATCGGTGACGGTGACACCGTCGACCACATAGAGATTCTCGAGTCCGGAAGAGCCGCCAATCGATGGATTGGAGGCGCCGGGTCCAACCTGGTTCGCAGCGCCGGCCACCTGACCACCCGCGACTCCGGGAGCTGCGTAGAAGATGGCGCTCACCTGGCGGGGCATAGGGACGCTGTTGTAAAAGGAGTCAGTCAAGTTTGCATCGATCGCGGTGGACTCGGTATCGATGGACACAGCAGAGGCCGAGACTTCGACTGTTTCTGTGGTGTTGCCGATGGGAAGCGAGAAGTTCAACAGCGAGGCGACGTTAACTGTGACTTCGTTGTGATTCGACTTAACGGTCTTGAAACCGGTTTTCTCGACGACTGCGTCGTAGAAGCCTGGGATGAGTCCGGAAAAAACGTAGTGCCCCATTGAATCTGTCATCACATCGCGGGTTCCCTGCGGACCGGTGATTGTGACTTTTGCGTCAGCGACGACTGCGGAAGTCGAGTCTGTTACAGTGCCGCTTAGGCCGCCCGTAACAGACGTACTTTGCTGTGCGCACAAGGGCTGCGCCATGAGCAGCGCCACGAAGAGACCCGCAACAATTATCGAAAGTTTTCTAAACAAAAGGCCAGGTCCACCCGAAGGGGTAACCAATGAAGTGGGCTTAACTTGGAACCGGAAAAATCGCATTTAACTCCTCCGAAATTGAGTTGGGTTCTGAAGGCTTTCGTTCTAAAAGCTTTCTCGAACTCCTTTGTTTGCTGCCCATACGCGACGGAACCGAGGTTTGATTGCCGGAAAATAGAAAAAAGACAAACGATGCACGGATGCAACGACTGAATAGAAGGAAAGAAACCGAAACTGCGATCTTGTGATCACACTGTGGATTTCCGACAAATTGCGCGGATAGCTGTGGACATTTATGCACGGCTGGGGCCACTCTCTCGGACCCGCAAAGAAAACAATCCCGCTATTGAAACTAAAGTGTTTATGGATGGAATGCAGACTCGGTTAAGGGGCTGTGAATATGGAAAATGGTAGGTTTATTTGCCTGTATACCAAATATGGGTAGTGGGCATACTTCTTTTGTGTTAAAAGTGGAAGGATTTCCCGGGAGGTTGCTTCATCCCGCGGAGAGTCGTCTGAAAACAATAGGGATCTCTGCATTCTGCGGTTGGATGGCTGTCCTGTTCGGATCGGTTGAGATATTCTCCTCAGCATGCAGATCACTTTGGCTCAGATAGGGACACGGCCCGGATCGAAGGACGAATTCGACTCGCAGATTCAGACGTATCTGGATCGCTGTTCCGGGTTTGCGCGGGGCGGGACGGAGGGTTTCCGCACGGAGGAAGCCTTTCTGAGCTGGCTGGAGCGGCAGCAGGGACGTACCCCGGCTCTGGCGGTGCTTCTGGACGGCACTGGCAGGCAGATGAAATCAGAAGAGTTTGCGCGTTGGCTGGGTGCACGGCGCGACGAAGGGTGCCAGCATATTGTGTTTGCCGTTGGTCCGGCCAGCGGGTGGTCAGAGACGGGACGGAAGAGGGCTCAGCTCTTGCTTTCTCTGGGACCGATGACCCTGGCCCACGCGCTGGCAAGGCTGGTGATGGCGGAACAGCTCTACCGCGCATTTACAATTCTGACTGGCCACCCGTATCACGCAGGACATTGAGAGACCGTTGCCAGTCCGCAGTTTCCAGGAAGTGGATGAGCGCGCAGCTGCGAGGCAGGTAGGCCACGAGATGAGAGTTGCTTTATGGCTGAATCGCGTCGAGGACTAATTCTGATCAATACCGGACCGGGCAAGGGAAAGACGACCGCGGCCCTGGGCACGGCGTTGCGCGCCGTTGGCAATGGGATGCGGGTGTTGGTGCTGCAATTTCTTAAAGGGTCTTGGCACTACGGCGAACTGGATGCGGTGAAAGCGTTTGAGGGAAAGTTTGTCCTGAAGCAGATGGGGCGGGGCTTTGTGAAGGTGGGGGGCGCGGAAGCCGATCCCGAAGACGTACGCCTTGTGGCGGCGGCATGGGCTGAAGCCGAAGAAGCGATCTACTCCGGCGAGTGGGACATGGTGGTTCTGGACGAGATCAACTACGCGATCGGTTACAAGATGCTTGATCCGGCGGTGGTTGCCGCATCCCTTCGCGGGCGGCCGGAGATGGTGCATGTGATCCTCACGGGGCGCAATGCGCACCCATTGCTTGTCGAGTTGGCCGATACCGTGACCGAGATGCGCGAAGTGAAGCACGCCTACGAGAAGGGCATTCTGGCGCAGCGCGGCATTGAATTCTAAGTTTTGGGGCAGAGCGGGCGCAGACTAAATCGGCGGAGCGGTGTTTGGAGGCTCGCTTCTGTCATTGAGCCTCAATGGCTGAAGAAAGCTGAGGATGAGCCGCGGATTCATTTCCGGTTGGTCGCGAGAAGTAGAGGGCCCGTTGGCTGGGCAATCCATTTACAATTGGGTTCGGTATGTCCTGGTTCAAGCGAGAGAACGGCGAATACGAGTCCGGCCCCGGCCCTGAGAACGGGAGCGCGGATGGGAGCGAGAAGAGTGTTCGCACGGAGGGCCTGTGGATCAAGTGTCCAGGTTGCCGGCAGCCTATTTTCAGGCCTGACCTGGGAGCCAACCTGAATGTTTGTCCTAAGTGCCAATATCATTTCAAGCTGGGTGCGCGGGAGCGGATCGAATTGCTTCTGGAGCCGGGTTATGAGCTGGTGGACATGGGTCTTCGCTCGACCGACCCTCTGAATTTTTCCGATATCAAGCCTTATAAGCAACGCCTGCGCGCGGCTCAGGAATCAACAGGACTCAACGATGCGATTGTGAACGCGGTTGGGCAGTTGGGGCCGCATGGCGTGGTCATGAGCGCAATGGAGTACGGTTTTATTGGTGGTTCCATGGGCGCCGTAGTGGGCGAGACAATCGCCCGCGCCGTGGATCGCGCCAGGCTGGCGCGCAAGCCGTCTGATCGTGGTAGCCACCTCGGGGGGCGCGAGGATGATGGAAGGCGTAGTGAGCCTGATGCAGATGGCCAAGATTTCGACGGCTCTGGCGCAGTTGGACGATGCAAAGGTGCCATATATCTGTATTCTGACCGACCCGACCACGGGCGGAGTGACGGCCAGCTTTGCGATGCTCGGCGACTTGAACATTGCGGAGCCGGGTGCGCTGATTGGGTTCGCGGGACCGCGGGTGATCGAGCAGACGATCCGCCAGAAACTACCGGAAGGCTTTCAGCGATCAGAATTTCTGATCGAGAAGGGATTTCTGGATGCGGTGGTGCCCAGGAAAGAGCTGAAGGGATATCTAATTCGAGCGCTTGATTTCTTGAAAGCGCCGGCGTTGAGTTAGGATCCGATCTCCAGAGATGCGACAACGGCGTTGAGGCAAATTCGCATCCTGAATGAAAGCTGAATGCACCAAGGGAAACGGCCCACCAGCGATGCTGGCGGGCCGACGGTTTTTTGGGTGAAGAACAGTTTAGAAAATTACCTTGAGAGCGCCTTGGATCTGGCGGGCGCCGGTGGTGCCGTCGTTCTGTCCAATCTGGCTGGTCGAGATTCCAAAGTAAGGTGAAGCGATGCTAAACGAACCCGGAGCAGCCATGTTGGGATGGTTCAGGACGTTATAGCTTTCAGCACGAAAGACCACCTTGACGTCTTCATGGATGGTCTGGGTCTTCTGGAAGACCGCGTCGGTATTGACGAAACCGGCTCCGTAGTACTGGTTGCGATGAATGGCCAAATTTGTATCGTAAGGCGCGTTGTCAAAGGCAGCACGGGATGGGCCGGTGATTTTGCCGAGGCTAACGATGGTGCCCCTGCCGGAGGGATATGGCGCCCCGACCAGCTCTGGGCGGTCTGTGAGGCTGGTGTGCAGGTTGTCAACGGTACCGCGCAAATCGAAGGGCAAACCGGTCTGGGCCTGCTGGATTCCGGAAAGCTGAATTCCTTCGAAGATACGGGCAACCACGCCTCGGTTAAGCAGCGAGGTGCCCGTGCCGATGGGAAGTGCGTAGGTGAGTGCGACCAC
>CAWKEG010000004.1:0-393387 GCA_963848515.1 uncultured Acidobacteriaceae bacterium | reverse complement strand
CCGGCGAAGACCAGGACTGTGCAGACGGGAACGGTGATGGCGAGTACCAGCCATAGCGAGCGGAAGAAAGTGCGCTTGACCCATGCGACGTCGCCGCGGGAGATGGCTTCTCCATATGCCGGCCAGAGGGGGTTAATGGCCATGGAGACGACCGAGGAGACGAAGGCAAAGAGCTTTTGCGGGACGGCGTAAAGAGCGACGGCTGCCGCTCCGAGAACCTGATCGATGACGATGTTGTCGGACGAGTAAGCAAGCGTGAAGGCGCACTGCAGCACGAAGAACATGATGCCCAGGTTGAAGATTTTGTGCGCCGAATCTGCGCTGAAGGCGTGCCAGCGGGGCAAAAGCCAGGGGTGCTCGTGAAACAGGATCCAGGCGTTCAGCAGGGCGGAAAGGATTCCCGCAAAGAGCAATGCGGAGACCAGCCACACCAGGTTGGCGTGGAACGCAATGACGATGAGGATTGCGCCCAGGGAGAGAATGCTTCCGATGCCGTTGACCATTTGCGCGGCGTAGCCCTTTTGCAATCCTGACTGCGCACGGCCGATGACGCCGAGTGGAATATTGAGGATGAACGAGGCATAGAGAACCAGGAAAGCCTTGGCGCCCTCGGCCGCAGCGGCCGCGGACTTGACGTTGAGCAACCGCATCCACGGCAGGAAGGGATAGACGATGGCGCCCACGACGGCCAGGACCGCGGCAATGGCCAGCATGAGGGCCAGGGCGCTGCTGAGGTGCTGGCGTGCTAGGCGGCGATCGTCTTTGCCATAGGCCTCGGAGATGGCATTCATCAGCCCGTTGCCGATGCCGAGATCGGCAAAACCCATGGCCGCGATGATAGAGATCAGCACCATCCAAATGCCGTAGCGCTCAGGGCCGAGATACCGATAGGTGAGCGGAACGGTGACCAGCGAGGTGAGCAGGGCAATGGCTCTCGCGCCCCCTGCCGCCAGGGTGGTGAGGGCGGCGCGGCGATACCGCTCCTTCGAGCGGCCTCCTTCAGTTTCAGTCTCGAAGGGACGCAGGCGGAAGAGCGAGAGTAAACGCGTGTAGTGCTGAACTGTGTTGATCGCCTGCCTCCTTTCCTTTTTGCTGTAATTGGCTTCGGCCTGTTTGCTGCCAGTGCTCTGTCTGTGGCGAATTGCGCTGGATTGCGCTCCCGGAACGAGCGCCGGGGTCAGGACTCGCGGTTGCGGAGAAAGTCTATCCCCGCATAAAAGATGAAGCGTGGACCGTCGAGCATGTCGCGGCGCCAGAGCTTGCGCGGCTCCTTGAAAAAGCGGTAGACCCACTCGAAGCCGGCGCGGCCCATCCACTGCGGACAGCGGGAGACGGTGCCGGCGACAAAGGAGAAGGCCGCGCCGACGCCGATTGCGACGGGAATGTTGAGCCGGGCAAGCCGCTCGTGGATCCAGATGTCCTGCTTGGGCATGCCGAGCGCGACCCAGAGAATGTCGGGCCGTGCTGCATTGATTCGCTCGACGATTTCGGTTTCTTCCGCGTCTGTGAGGCGGCGGAAGGGCGGGGAATAAGCGCCGGCAATTCTGTGGCCGGGATAGTCGCGCTGGACTTTGTCGCAGAGCGCGGCGAGGGTCTCATCCGTGTCTCCGTAGAAGTAGCTGCTGCGGCCGTTGAGGTGAGCGCGCCTGAGGTACTCGAACATGATTTCCGCGCCCGGCGCGCGGTCGACGTTGCGATGGCCGCGCAGGCGTGCGAGCCAGATGGGCGCGATGCCGTCGGGCACCCACAGCTCGGCGTTGTTCAGGATGGAGTGGATGCGGGGGCTCTTGTGGGCTTCAAGCAGTCCGTGAAATCCGGTGACGATGGCCTGGCGGCAACGCCCGTCGCGCTTGCCGATCCAACTCTCGATATGGTCGACCGTGCGCGAGGGCGTGATGAGATGAACGCGCGAACCGAGAATGCGGACGCTTGGCTCGGCGGAGGCAGGGTGCTCCGCGAGAGCTGGGATCTGACTTGGATGCGCGCTCATGGCGTTGGATTTTCCGCGGGTTCGCTGTCGGTTGGAGCCAGGAAATGCACGTAGTAATGCGTGTTTTCGAATTCTTGCCAGTCGGCAAAACCTACAGCGGGTGGTTTCTCTTCTGTAATGACTGCCTTCGCTCCGGATTTCGCGAATGCATCATAGACGGCTGTTTTCGCCTGGGGACTCGGCGAATGCCAGAAGTCGTTGGCGTCTTCCTCGGGGATCTGGGCAACAATATGAACGCGCGCCCTTCGCGCCCACATCATCGCATCCCAACCGGAACCAATGATGGCAACCGGCTGTCCGGGGAGAATGCCCTCCCCATTTAACCACGCAGCTACCCGATAATGGAGGCCGCCGTATCCCTTAAGAGTTGGTAAGGGGGCCGTCAGGTGCAGAACCACGAGAAACAAGGCAAATGCAAATGTCGAGCTTGCAGCAACGATGGTGACTAGAGCGCCGGTGTTTTTGGGTTGCTTACCCTTTTGGACAAGTACATAGGGAAACAAACCGAGAAACGTTAACACGATGAATGGCGCGATGTAGCGCGGCAAAACAAGTATGAGGAGATAGATGGAGATGCCGGCGATTCCAGGGACAAGCAGATGCCAACTGCTTCGAAAATGGAGAGCGCGCCGTGGGACCTCCAGGCTAGTCAAGAACAGTACGATGGTTCCGGCAAACAGGACCCACATTGGCAACATGTAGCCATCCGTAAAGAGCGCGGCCAGGTTCCCGCCAATGACCCGAATTTGGTTTCGCGGGTTGAATGCCGTGTTCGCACCGGCATTCCAGTACCACGGATCGCGCCAGAGCGTGTAAGTGGATTCCACCGGTCCCTTGAGCGAGAAGACAGGAGGCTTCTCAAGGAGCAGATTCATGGGATGCTTTAGTGTTTGCGGCGATCCAGAGGGGTAGAGAGGCAGCATCTTCTCCCCATTGATTTGCCAGGCAACATTCAGCGCTCCCGACTCGCTAAAGCTCGGTCGGCCCACCATCCGGGAAACCAAAGCGACCTGCGGCGCGGCTATGGCGGCGAAGACGAGCAGCATCAAGGCAGCGGGCAGTACAGTTTTTCGCGATATGCCCATAGCCAGGCATGCGACGGCCATGAAAAGGAAAGCCATGGGGAACAGGATCGCTTTCGCCAAATAGCCGAGCCCGAGGGTTAGTCCGAGCAACAGGCAGGTACCAGCGTTCCTGGCACCGCTGTGAACTTTGAGCAAAAGTCCGGCATCGAGATACACAAAGGCCGCGACACAAAGATCGGGATTGACTCTTCGCACGCCGCTTATCAGCACAAACGTACTTGCCGCGAAGAGGCTGTAGCCTAATATCTGCCATCTCCAAACAGGCACCCGGTAGACTGAATTTGCATTCTCATTTTTGTCCGCGCCTCTGAAGACCTGGATAACTTGCCTCATCAAAAACTCGAAAGAAGCCAGGGCTCCGAGAAAGATGACGAGGTTAACAAGGTGAGCCAACGGGAACTCCCAGTACCCGGTCGGATGAAGAAGCCAGGTGGCGACGCCTATGAGAAAAGGATAGAGAGGGCTCCAATGCGGGTTAATCAACAAGTGCCAATTGTGCTTGAGTAGCGCGTCGCTCATGTCAAGGTATGAGATACCGTCCGGGTCGGTATATTGCCGCCCGGCCCAAGCATCGAGCAGAGCAAGCAGGCAACACGCACTCCAACAGGCCGCCCTGATGGTTTTATATTTTCTAGACACTGCGATATCCGGAATTGCCGTCACCTCGCAGCTATAAATCAGATTGCTCATTACGACTTCCCGAGTTCGCTGCGTTCAATGAATTCGCCTGGCGAGGATCCACTGTGGCTCGGATCATGCTTCCGGCTTCTCTCGATTCGTGTAGGCGTAATGGCCATAGCGGTAATAGCCGTAGTACGCGTAACCTTCCGACGAAGTGTTACGGCCCACTTGATTCAGAACCAGTCCGATGATGTTGGCGCGGAGCCGCTGCAGCAGGGAGACGACGGCGGCGACGGCTTTGCGTTTTGTTTCTCCGGCCAGGCTGACGATCAGGACGCCATCCGCGGCGGTCGCAATCTGGAGGCACTCGGCAAAGCCGAGCAGCGGAGGCGAATCCAGAATGACCATGTCGTATTCTTTGGCGAACTCGTCGAGCAGGGAAGAGAGACGCGTGCCGATCAGATCGGCGGCGCGATGCGAGCCGGGACCGGCCGGAAGCAATGTGAGGTTTGGTTTGCCTTTAATAGGAAGTACAACCTCTTGCCAGGGGAGCTCGCCGGTGAGGACATTGGAAAGACCGACTCGAGGCGAAAGCCCGAATTTTGAAGCCTGGCTTGGACGGCGCAGGTCGGCGTCCACAAGCAGCGTCTTCTTTTCACGATCGGCATTGGCAATCGCGAGATGGGCGGCAATGGTCGACTTGCCTTCAGAAGGAGCCGCGCTGGTGAGCGCGATCGAGCGGAGCCTTCCCTCGAAATCAGACAGAAGAATTGTGTTGCGAATGGTTCGAATGGCTTCTTCAAAGCCGGAAGTGGTTCCGTAGTATCCCTTGCTGTTGGGACTCGGAATGACTTTTGTAAGCGCGGTCTCTTGTCCTGGAGGCACGATGGGTCTGGGAAGCAGAGCGCCGGCGCGGTCAATCGGCATGGTGCCAACCACATCGATGCCCAGAAACTGGCTTGTTCGCTGCGGATCGCGCAGCGTGGTGTCGATCGAATCCAGCAGCAAGGCGGTGCAGACTCCCAGAATGGTCGAAACCAGGAACGCCATCATGAGATTCAATCGCGCATCGGGGTAAACGGGGTGCAGCGGAGGCCGGGCCGGGTCTGCGATGCTGATGTTGTTGTCTTGAAAGCCAGCGTTGATATTCGCTTCCTGAATCTTCTTGACCAATTCATCGTAGAGCGACTTGTCGGAATCGGCCTCCTGCTTCAACTGGCGATACTGAAAGGAGCGGACGTTCAGGCTGTCCCATTCCGCTTTTGCGTCGGCGACCGTTTTTTCCAGGATCTGCTCGCGCTCCAGGGCCTGGTTATACTGCTGGTCGAGTTTGGCGGCCACATCGCTGCGCTCGTCGTCAAACTGTGCCTGTGCTTCGGCAAGTTCGGTCTGGGCCTTGCGATATTCAGGGTGGTTAGGGCCGAAGGTTGCCTTCACAATGGCGAAGTGCTGCCGCGCCTGGTTCAAGGAGTCGGAGAACTTCAGCAACGCCGCGTTCTGCGAGGAGATCTCTGCGGCTTCAAGGGAGCCCGACTTGATGGCTTCCACCGCTGCCTGCTTGTTGACTCTATCGATCTGGGCGGCCGTGTATTCCGAGTTGAGTTGCAGAAGGCGGGAAGAAAGAATGTTGGTTTTATCTTCCGGATCAATGACGTCCAGGTCTTTCTCGAACTGCGCGAGGGCAAGATTGGACTGTTCCATCTTCGCCTTCAGGTCATCGAGCTGTTTTTCCATGAACGAGGAGAGAGTGGCGGATGACCGGATGCGGAGGTTGTAGGTGCGACCGAGAAAGGAGTTCGCGACGGCATTGGCAATATCCGCGGCCAGGCGCGGGTCAGTCGATCGATAACTGATCAGCAGCAGGTTGGTGCCCGTGGGACGGCTCACCTGCAACCCGGCCAGCGAAACCGGGGTGGTGACCGCCTGCTGCCCCGAGGGCCTGAGCAAATGGAACTCTTCGGCAACGGGGCGAAGCACCGCGTCGGACTGGATGAGCCTTGTCTGCGTGGCGAGGAATGTGTCCGGGTCCTCGATATACGCATCGGTCGAATCCTGTCCGACAACCGCGGAAGGGGCCGAGAAGTTGACGTCCACCGTAGCCGTGGACTCGTAGATCGGCTGCAAACGCGCCGTGACGATGCCAGTGACGAGAACGCAAATTGCCACAAAGGCGGCGATCTTCCAAAAGTGCCGGCGGAGAATCCACAGGTAGTGCGTAATGGGAACCGATGGCGCTTCAGCTTCGATCTCCTGCTGCGGGGCCACCTGCGAATAGTAGGCCACCTGTTGCGGCGCGGCGGACGAGCTTTCGGGAAGAACCTCGGGAAACTTTGCTTGTTCTGGCATAAATCCTCTTCAGAAACTTATTGAACGATGTAGACAACAAGGGCCGCAACGCCAAGGCCTATCGCCATGGTGGTCGCAAGCGCCTTCGCACTGAGCCGTTGGCCGGTAGCGCTGGGAACGTAAAGCATGTCGCCGCCGTACAATGGCACGTCTGCCGCCTTGAACGTCATAATTTTTTTGATGGGAATGGGGATTCGATTTTTCTGGCCGTTTCCGGCTTCGGCGCGGTAGATATAGGCGGTCCGGGAGGTAAAGCTGTCCAAACCTCCCGCGAGTGTAACAGCTTTCAGAACCGTGTTGTCGGATTCTGGCCCGGCCGCGACCGGGCCCGGGTGGATCACATTGCCGACGATGAAGATCCTGGCATTTTCGAGCACGCGAACGGTCTCTCCGCCGGTCAAATTGATGTTGGCCGAGGGATCGGAACCGTCCATCAGGGGACGCACCGGGATTCGTTCTGTCAGGTTGACGGATTTGCCGTCGGCGCCGGTCGTGGGATGGCTTACCTCGATCTCGGTGCCCGCGGTATCGCTCAGCCCGCCGGCCTTGAGGATGGCTTCGAGAAGCGTCATGGTGCCGGGAGCGTCCAGCGAGGTTGGAGTCTTGACTGCTCCCAGGACAGTGATTGGCCTGCTGTGGGATTCGACCACGGTGACCGAGACGATGGGCGCAATCATAAGTTGTTCTTCCACCAGGACGGCCGCGATGGCGCTCTCAAGCTCGTCGGAAGTGAGCCCAGCGGCTCGAATGTGCTCCCGAACAAACGGCAACCGGATATCGCCATTGGGATCGATGCGGACATTGCGGGTCAGGTCCGGAGACTCGTAGACCGAAACTCCGACAACGTCGCCGATGCCTAGCGTCTCTTGATAAGGAGGCACGCTGTCGGTTAGCGAGGCGGTTCCGGCATTCTGGCTCGCTGGAGCCTGCTGCGAATAGGCCGGGATTGAACTGGAAATTGCAATTGCCAGTAGGGGAATCGCGAAACATTTCATCAAAAACTCCCTGACGCGGACCTTCGGGATCATGTCCCATGTCATGCGGCTCCTGCCCGGTCCAGCCGTAGCTTTGGCGGTGCCGCTCATTTGTGACCGTTGGCCTTTAACGACGTGATGTCGGCCGCGAGCTGTTCGATCTTTCGATCGAGGTTTCTCATTTGACTCCGGAACTCATCCACATGGATGCCGAGGACATCCTCCCGGCCCGTGCTTTTGATGAGGACGCGCATTGCGTCGCGGGCGAGGTCGGAAACGCTGCGTGCGCCGGTGGCAGAGCACAGACGCCGAACGGCGATGTACTCCTCTTCCGAGAGCCGGATACTGATCATGCGTGAACGTGGATTCAGGACAGCCATATCGTGTTTGGAAAGGGAAAAGGGATAGAAGGTTTTGAAGCACGCTTGCTCAGTTGGAGCCGGAGTGCGTACAGGGGAGTCACTGTTGGAGGTGGAGAGCTGAAAGAGCAAGGACGCGGCCAGTGTTCAAGGCAGGCTTCGCCCCCGTCAGTCCCATGGCGATCATGGGACCTCAAGCAACCCAACCACATCAGGGAATCACGCAGGAGGGCGCTTCACTCAGGACTGCCAGGCTCGGAAGCCGGCAGTGCGGCAAGCACTCTTGCCGGAACCAATAACAGGTCCAAAACTACCACGCGCACAGGGAAGATTCAAGAAAAATGTGAGACAGAAGTTTGACAATTCTTATTTTCACGATTTCCATTGCAAGTGTACTATTTCGAGTCACTTTTGCGGTCGAATTGGAAGAAGAATCGCATGTTCGTACGACGGATAGATGCGAAATGTATGACACAAATTGGCAAAGGCTCTCCCGCCAACACATTCAGCCGGCAGTTTGAATCTTCTGAAGCCAGGGCAATTTGAAAATTGGATTCAGTGCAGCAGTTTTGAAAGGTGGATCTGTGCCGATCTGGCGACAGAAGTGGACTCATCGATCGTAACGCCCGAGATCGCAGGCGACCGACTTGGCGCCAAACCCCGCGGGCTACTGCGGACTGACTGCGGGAAGTTTGCCGCCGCCGCCGCCAGCCAGAGCAATCGCAGCTGCGGTGGCGCCGCCGACAAGAAGACCGGCAATCAGCCATTTCTTGCTCATCGGTCCGTTGCCGCCGTTAATGTCCATCGACTTCACGCAAAGCATGTTTCCTGTTGAACCAGGTTGTCCTGTACCGCCCTGAATGTTGCCCGAAACCACAACCTTGTCGCCTACAAAATGGTGAAACTCCTTGCAGGTCAGAACGTACTTCACATTTTCATCCGTGGTCAGATAATAGGTTCCGTTTTCGTAGCTGACCAGGCCAACGCCGTAGAACGCCGTGGGACTGGCGCCTTCCTGCATGGCAAACGATACGACGTGCCCAGGGCCAATGTTCGCCAGCATCACGCCGTTGTCGCTTCGGACACCGAAGCTGCCGCTCAACGAGGCGACCTCGACTGAATTGTCCGGCCTTATCGTGACCAGGCCGCGCGAATTGGGCTGGTTGGGGGTCACGCGAATGCGGTTCGCATCGAGTTGGAATGACTTGGACGCCGCCAGTTCGCCTTCTCCCTGCTTGAGGACAAGGTGGTCGCTATAGAGCGTGCCGCTGGAGTTGGAGGACATGGTAATTTTGGTGCCCTGGTTCAAGCGCACATCTGCGCTGGCCTGCCCGGTCTCGACCACTGACCCGTCAAAGAGTGTGGCGTTTCCCTGCACGGGGTAGGTGTCGATGCGCATATTTCCACGAGCACTGACGGTTCCGATCGAAACGGTCCCCGCTGTTGCATAAGAAAGCATGCATAGCAGTATTGCCGCAACCTGCAATTTCTTGAACATGTCTTGCCCTCGCGGCTCGCGGTGCAGACGCACCCCGGCGGTCCTACTGTTCGTTATACCCCAAATTACCAATGACTACAAGGAGCCTCGTTGTTGAAATTACGCCAGTTACGCATTACCGATGTAATACAGACAACCTTTGAGGCTCTTCAAGATGGCCCGAGGTCAGTACCAGGTCGTTTCTGACAGATTCTTATGGACTTAGGCTCTCAATTTCCGCTTAAATCCGGCTTTGGGGTAAAGGTGGCCAAGGCGGAGTTGGTATGGTGCAGTTCAAGGTACCGGCTTCAAAGTGCTATGCTTTCACGTTACCTTATGATGCTTCCTTTGATGCGCGCGGTTGGCTCACTGTCGAGAATTCTCGTCGCTGCAGCGTGCTGTTTCGGCATCTGGCAGTCGCTGCTGCTGGCCCGCGCCGACTACCTGTTCAAGCAGGATAAGGAGCAATCGGTGCGCGCGGCAATTGGCCTGGCGCCCGATGAACCAAATTATTACATGCGCCTGTCTGAGATGGACACTGCCAATGCGCGGAATTTGTTGACCGAGTCGCTGCGGCTCAATCGCTACAACGCCCAGGCCGACGTCGAATTGGGCCTGCAATACGAAGCCGAGGGAGACCTGGGACAAGCCGAGAAGCAACTGCTCGAGGCTTACGATGTGAACCACACCTACGTGCCCCGCTGGACCCTCGCCAACTTCTATTTTCGCCGCAATAATATGCCGGAGTTTTGGAGATGGGCCCGCAGCGCCGCGGCCATGCCCAAGGAAGACATTGGGGCGCTTTTTGTGCTTTGCTGGCGAGCGTCGCCCGATCCGGAGCAGATTTCGAAGGAAATCCTGAACGAAAATCCAGACATGATTCGCCAGTACATCCGTTTTCTGCTTCGAAAGGATGAGGCGGCGGCCGCGGCCGGAGTTGCGCCGCTGCTGTTCCGAACCGGCGACGCTCAGTCGGATCGCCCCATGCTGTTCTCTGTGGTCAACAACCTTCTTCTGTCGTATGACGGTTCCGCGGCCGGCGCGCTATGGCATCGATTGATCGAGCAGAATTGGGTGACTGCCGACAGCGCCCTTCCTTACAACGGAAGCTTTCTGCGCGAGCCCCTCGGAGTCGGCTTCGATTGGTCGCTCCCGGATTATCCTGACCTTCATTCTTGGCCTGGACCTTCCGGACTGGAAACCGAGTTCAGCGGCAATCAGCCGGAAGAGGCCGCCGTCGCCGAGCAGGAGTTGGTTCTGAAGCCTGGCAAATATGCCATGTCCTACTCTTACCGGACCACCGATATTCCCGCGGCTTCGGGCATCCGCTGGCAGATTCTCGATGCAAAAAGCGACACCGTGCTCGATGAGTCGCCTTATCTTTCCAGCGATGCCCTTGTGTATGCAGGGTTCGGTTTTTCCGTGCCGGCCGACGCTCCTCTGGTGCGCGTGCGCCTGGATTATCGGCGGGCAATTGGGACCACTCGAATCGCGGGGATGCTCGATGTATCATCAACCAGGATTCAGTCTCTTCCCTAGAGCCTGCTATGAACTTTCCCGCGGGCGGCGTTGCGAGTGAAAATCGGGCTAGACGAGGCGGAGGACGAAGACTTTGGCTATTCCAAGGCAAGGACGACAACGAAGTATTGCCCGAATTGCGCCGCAACCCGGAGGGCTGGGGCCAATTTCCCCGATTTCAGCGTCGCTCGTCGCTAACAGACACCCGGTCTGCGTCGCTCCTCGCTTCTTGAACCCGGAAAAATTGGCTCCCAGCGCCGCCCACGCGAAAGTTCATAACAGGCTCTAACCATGAATTGCACAAAATGCGGCAGCACCGATATTCGGAAATCAAGCGATCCACGCTGGGGCGACGTCTTTCAACGGGTGCTGGGCAGGGATGCGTTCCGCTGTAGAGCATGCCGGAAACGCTTCTACGCCGCCGCGTCCGGGCCAAGCTTGAAAGCAGTCACGCCGCCCGCTGGCAGCAAGCGCTCCAAGCGATTGTTGAGGTCCAGCGCCAGAAAACGGCTTACGCGCCTGGCTGTCACGCTATTGATCTTCGCGTTTGCATTCGCCCTGTTCTGGATTGTCCTGCGTTATTTTATGGCGCCCAAGAATCCTACCGATGACACCGGCGCGGTCAGCATCTACCAGGTACGCATCCCGTCGTAGCCTGGGCCCGCCAGGGAACCGGATCAATTTCATTAAGAGTTGGATCGGCGCCGAAGGGTTCAAGCGGGCTCAAAACCAGACAAGATCGAAATCAGGCGGGCTCGAGCCTTGCTGCCCTCTTCGGCGGGTCCGGCCTGGCAGTCCGGAGTTCCGGCCCGTCGGGGGTTCTTGCCGCATAGAGCAGGCCGAGCAGCGCAAAGATCCAGCAGGGAACGCCGGAATGGTAAAACGGAAAATCGACGCACCCGTGCAGCATGACTGCAACCAGCCCCAATCCCCAGGGGTGCCGGATGGCTGCGGGTAAAGCGACGGCAAACGGAACCAGAACCAGCAGAAGGAAGGGAAATCCGCCCTCGGCGGCGAACTCCGCCCAGTCGTTATGCGCGTGATTGACGTAGAGGTAAAGAGACGGATCGATGACGGCGTAGCGCGGATAGACATCGGGAAATGTCCCCAGGCCATAGCCGGTCAGCGGGCGTTGTTTGGCCATGTCCTCAGTGGCCAGAAGAAAGGCATGCCGCGTCAGGTACGGGGCCTCCTGATGGAAGCGCATCCAAACCCTCTGCCATCCAACGGCGACCGTGAAGACCCCTGCCAGCAGAGGGATGAGCAGCAGCATGGCGATCATGGGGCGGGAGGGCAGTCCCGTTTCCGGGTCCCGCAGCTTGACCAGCCCGATCGCAAGCATCGCCAGCAACTCCAAAATGCAGAGGGCCGTGCCTGCGCGTGAGGCCGAACCGACCACCGACGCAAAAAGCAGACCGCCGGCCGGCATATACCACCAGGCTCGCCAGCCCTCGCGCAACGCACGCCAGAGAGCGATGGGCAAAGCCAACTCCACAAACTGCGCGTAGCCGTTGCTGGAAACAAAGGTGGCGTAGACGCTGGGATAGCCTGAGGGGAAAAGCCAGAGCACCCGGCCCCCCGAGGTGAAAAGTTCTGTCAGGCAAAGGATCGCCGTCGCCGTTGCGAAGATGAGAAACGCGCTCAGAAGATGCCGCCGCGCCGTCCGGTTTCGAGCGATGGCCTGAGTCAAAAAGAAGACCCCGGCCAAAGCACCCCAGCGCAAAACCTCTGCGCGCGTCTCGGCGCTTGATGCGGTGGTGTGCGCAAAGATCTGGATGATTCCCCAGACGGGGATCAGGTACACGAGCCAGCAAGCCGGGCTGATCGAGATCTTCTCCCGCTCACCGCCAAGTCCAGCCAAAAGATACCCGGCAACAAGGGCAAAGATGCCGATCTGGAAGGCCTGGGGCGCCCATGCATCCTGCACAAATGCAGTTGCGGAAGAAAAAGCGAGCAGCAAAAGCAGGCATGCGGCAACAACCGTTGTCGAACGCCGATGGGTCTTGACTATCGGGTCATCGAACCCGGAATCCGCGTTGATGGGTATGACGGGCAATGCGACCATTGTATGCCAAACGATTGATCCGGTTGCAAGTGCGCCCTGAAAGGCTCGGTGGGCCCTTGGCTCGATCTCGATTTTCTGGATAGGCGTGCCCTTCAGAACGCGATCGCCTCGATCGCAGATTAGTGACTTCCAACCAGCCCACTTCAAAAAGGCCCTTATAAAACCATGCGTTCAGTCGATAACCCCTCCAGTGGTTGCTCGCGGTCGGCTGGAGGACAACATGAACGCAATCGAGGGAACGGTGTTGAGCTTGGCGATTGCCTTGAGCGGTTTGGCGTGTACGGCCCAGGACACGCCAATTCCGTTCCGGCAGATTGAAAGGAATGCACTGAACCCGCAATTGTCGGCAAGCGTGACGGTGCCCGAAAACGAAGCCGCGGTCGGCCACCCCTATGGGATGCTCTCCGGCTCATCTTCCTCCGCAGGCTTTGTTTCTATTCCCCAAACACCCAGGACTCCGCGGACTCTCAGCAAGGGATTCCTGATATTGAATGCCTTGCACCTGGGAATGGCCGTCTTCGATGTGGAAATGACCCAGCACTGCATTGCCAATCACCACTGCGTGGAAGGGAACCCACTGATGCCTTCGTCGCAGGCGGGTCAGTTGGGCGTGAACTTCGCTTTTGTCGGCCTGGGGGCGTTTACCAGCTACAAAATGAAGGAGCAGGACAGCAATTTGTGGGTAATCTCCCCGACGGTGGGTATTGCGGCTCACGCGGTGGGCGTTGCAACCGGTTTTGCGCACCGTTAGCCGATTTTTGCGTCTCTCCGTTTTTTGCGGCCGCACGCATTCCCCGGCGCGGATCGGGAAACATCGGGCCCTGTCCCTTGACAATCGAATCCCCCCGGAACACAATCTGACTGTTGGTCAATTATGGGTAACAGCCTATGATGAGCAGCAGTCAAAATATAAAAATAAAACCCACGGCCCGTGCGCCGCGCCATCCAGGCGCCGCATCCAGCCAGGCTGGGCAGATGGGACGCCGGGAGCGCCGCGCCGCTGCGACCCGCCTGCGCCTGTTTCGCTGCGCGCTTCGCCTCTTCGCCAGGCAGGGCTTCCAGAACGTGACCGTGGAAGACATTACTGAAGCCGCGGACGTGGGCAAAGGAACGTTTTTCAACTACTTCGAATCCAAAGACCATGTCCTGGGCGTGATGGCCGAGATTCAACTTGGCAAGGTGAGGGAAGCCACTTCGCGCGCCGCCCTGAGTAAGCAACCAATCTATGCCGTCCTGCGCAGGCTCGCAAAACGACTCGCCGAAGAGCCCGGCCGCAGCCCGGGGCTCGCGCGTGCCTTCATCTCCTCGTTCCTCACCAGCACGAGCGTTCGCGAAATCCTGAAACGAAATATGCAGGAGGGCCGTAAGGCAATTGGGAGCCTCATTGCGGAGGGTCAAAAGCGCGGAGAGATCGATCCGCGCCTGAAACCGGCAAAAATTGCGACCCAGTTTCTGCAGACTTGCCTGGGTTCCGTGCTTTTGTGGTCGTTGCATGAGGAGCCGGCGCTTGGGACATGGATCGAAGACAGCTTCCAGCACTTCTGGAGATCGATCGCCGGCTCCCGGAAAAAGAAGGCATCATGAAACTGGATTTTCTTAGGTTTGCTATTCTCTCGCTGGCCGGCATCCTGGTCAGTCCGCTCTCGATTCAGAACTGCATCGCTCAGCAGCCCGCGCCCTACCGGCTCACCTTGCAGGATGCGATTCAAAAGGCGCTCCAGGCCAACCTGAATGTGCTGGTCGCGGGAACCCGCGTCGATGAGGCAGAAGGTGCGCTCGAGCGCAGCAAGTCGGCCGCGCTGCTTCCGCGCGTAAGCGCTGAAACCTACGCCAACGTGCAGAACCGCGACCTGCGCGCCTTCGGCATCTCGGTACCGGGCCTGCCCTTGCCCAACGTGGTCGGACCGTTTTCCAACTACGACTTCCGCATCTACGCGCAGCAGAATGTAATCGACCTGGCCAGCTATCGCACATATAAGGCCAGCCAGCTCGCGGTGAACGCCGGCAAGATGGATGAGCAGGATGCGCGCGATCTCATTGTTCGCGCCATCGCCGAGCTTTATCTGAACGCGCAGTCCGCAGCGGCCCGCGCGGACACAGCAGAGTCGCGCGTGACGGACTCGACGAGACTCCTTAAGCTGGCCACCGACAAGCACGATGCCGGAACGGCGACGGGCGTGGACGTGCTGCGCGCCGAGGTGCAACTGGCCAACGACAAGCAGGCGCTGCTCGTCGCCCAAAACGCATTGAAGCAATCGTATCTCGTACTGGCAAGGAATCTCGGCATGAGTCCGGGCACGCCGCTCGAACTCGCCGAGCCGCTGCATTACCAGGTCTTGGCGCAATCCGAACCCGGCGCACTGTTGCCGGCCGCGCTTCAAGCGCGCGCCGATTATCTTTCCCTCGCTCGCCAGCGCCAGGGTCTCGTCGAGCAGCAGCGCGCCAACCGCGCCCGCTTTTATCCCAAACTCAGCCTGAACGGAAACATCGGCGAACTGGGCCGCAGCATTGGAGGCGTCGCAACCACAGGCCTGATTCAAGGCCAGATCGACTTTACTGTTTACGATCGCGACCGCAACGGCGAAGCCGAGCAGCTCGCAAGCCGCGTCAAACGCATCGACGATCAGATTGCCGACCTCGAGCGCGGTGTCGATGAAGATATCCGCGAGGCGCTGCTGAATCTCGATTCCGCGGCCGAGCAGGTCGATGTCGCGCAGCAGGGGCAGCAGCTTGCCCAGCGCGAACTCTTGCTGGCGCAGGATCGCTTCCAGGCCGGAACAACCAACAATGTCGAGGTCGTCACCGCGCAGGACGAGCTGGCTCGCGCGGAAGAGAACTATATTGTTGCCGTCTCCAGCCACGTCGATGCGAAGTTCGCGCTTGCCCGGGCGATGGGCGATACCGAGAAGAACATCTTGCAGTTCATGAACCCGTAAGTTGCCTTGCACCGCGCGGCTGCGCCGGGCAGTCCGCTCACAACAGGATGGACACAATGAAACGAATCATACCGATCGTCATTCTTCTCGCTGTGGCTATTGCCGCCGCGGTGTATTTTTATCCGCGGCTGACGAAGAAGGCCGCGCCTGCAAATCAGCTCACGCTCTCCGGCAACATCGAGGCGCACGAGAGCCTGATCAGCTTCAAGGTGCAAGGACGCATTGTCGATCTGCCCATCGAGGAAGGCCAGCAGGTGGAGCAAGGCGCTTTGCTTGCACGGCTTGAAGATGCAGACTTCAAGCAGAAGGTGAAGATTGACGAGGCAGGCGTGGCTGTGCGCGAATCGGACCTTGCGCTGACGTTGGCCGGCACGCGCGAGCAGGAAGTGAAGGCGTCCCATCAGTCGGTCGTCGACGCCCAGGCCGATTTTGCGCAGAAGAAGGCCGACAACGATCGCGCGCAGCAGCTCTTCGGCAAAGATGAAATTTCAGCGCAGGATCGCGAACTGGCGGCAACCGCCCTGAAGCGCTCCGGGGCAAATCTGGCGGCAATGCAGCAACGCTACAACGAGGCCAGGGAAGGCAGCCGCAAGGAAGATATCGCGATCGCTCGCGCCAATCTTGCCCAGGCAAACGCCAATCTCGGACTTTCGCGCATTGACGAAACCTACACCACACTGCGCGCTCCCGCGGCAGGCGTCATTACCGTGCGCCAGGCGGAATTGGGGGAAGTGGTTGCGCCCGGCTCTCCCGTCGTCACGCTTGCCGATCTCGATCACATCTGGCTGCGCGCCTACATTGCCGAAACCGATTTGGGCAAGATTCACTGGGGCCAGGATGCCGCCATCACCACCGACACTTATCCCGGCAAGCAGTATCACGGGCGCATTTCCTTCATCTCCCCCGACGCCGAGTTCACGCCCAAGAGTGTGCAGACCACTGCCGAGCGCGTCACCCTCGTCTACCGCATCAAGATCGATATCGACAATCCCAATCACGAGTTGAAGCCCGGCATGCCCGCCGACGCGCACATTCAACTCGCTGCCGCCGCAGCTGCCGCGCCTGCACCGGCAAAGGAATGACGGATCGGATCCAAGCCGCGAGCACGCCTGATCGCAGCCCTGCCATCAGCGCCGAGGGGCTCACCAAGAGCTTTCCTGGAGTGCGCGCCGTAGATGCGCTCAGCATCGATGTTCATGCCGGCGAGATCTTCGGCCTGGTTGGGCCCGACGGGGCAGGGAAGACAACGGCGCTGCGCATGCTGGCCGGCATTATGCCGCCCGACTCGGGCCAGGCGACGGTCGCCGGCTACAACGTAGTTCGCGATCCCGAAGGCGCCAAGCACGCACTCAGCTACATGCCGCAGCGCTTCGGCCTCTACGAAGATCTCACGGTCGACGAAAACATTCGCTTCTACGCCGATCTGTTCGGCGTCCGCAAGGCCGAACGTCTTTCACGCTCAAAAGAGCTGCTCGAGGCAGCGGGTATGAGCGAGTTTCGTACCCGCATGGCCGGAAAACTTTCCGGCGGCATGAAGCAAAAGCTCGGTCTGGTCTGCGCGCTGATTCATCGCCCGAAGGTCATCCTGCTGGACGAGCCCACCACCGGCGTCGATCCGGTTTCGCGGCGCGATTTCTGGCGCATCCTCTATGAGCTCGTCGCCGAAGGCGTAGCCATACTCACCTCAACCGCCTATCTCGACGAAGCGGAACGCTGCCATCGCGTCGCACTCATGCACCAGGGCAAGCTTTTGTTTTGCGACACCCCGGCCAATCTGAAATCACGGCTGACGAAGGGCGTACTCTCGGTGACTTCGGCAGAGCCGCGCCCGCTGCGCACGGCCCTCGAACACGTCGACGGCATATCGAGCCTGGTGCTCACCGGCGATGGCGTTCATGTTGTCGTAGACGATGCTGCCAGGCGCATTCCCGAATTTGAGGCGCGGCTCAAGAAAGCCGGTGTCGCTTTCGACGCGATCCAGCAGGTAGAGCCCACCATCGAAGATCTTTTCGTCGATGCGGTCGAAAGCGGAGACGAACGCCATGCCTGATCCGATCAACTCAGTGATCCCGAGCTTCGCCATCCCCAACTCCGTGGTTATCGAGAACCTCGTCAAACGCTTCGGCGATTTCGTCGCCGTCGATCACCTTAATCTCGCCGTCGGCAAAGGCGAGGTCTTCGGCTTCCTGGGCCCCAACGGCGCGGGCAAATCCACCACCATCCGCATGTTGTGCGGTTTGCTCAGGCCCACATCCGGCTCTGCGCAGGTGGCCGGATTCGATGTCGGCCGCAACCCGGAATCCGTTCGCCAGAACATCGGCTACATGTCGCAAAAATTCTCGCTCTACAACGATCTCAAAGTGATCGAAAACCTGCGGCTCTTCGCCGGACTCTACAGCGTGCCCTCCGCAAAACTCAAAGATCGCATCGAATGGGCGCTTGAAATGGCCAACCTCAAGGGACAGGAAAATCTCATTACCGGAACCCTTCCCGGCGGGTGGAAGCAGCGGCTGGCGCTGGGCTGCGCGGTGCTTCACCAGCCGGCCATTCTGTTTCTCGACGAGCCCACCTCCGGCGTCGATCCCATCTCGCGCCGCCAGTTCTGGGACTTGATTCAAACGATGGCCGAGCAGGGCGTCACGGTGTTCGTCACAACCCACTATATGGAGGAGGCTGAATACTGCAATCGCCTCGCGCTCATCTTTCGCGGCAAGATGGTTGCTCTTGGCACGCCTTCTGCGCTGAAACGCGATTCAATGACAGGCGAGCTGCTTTTGATCGAATGCGCTCCACTAGGCGACGCTGTTGAAGCACTGCAATCCGCGCCCGATGTGATGGATGCCGCGGTCTTCGGCAACGCGCTGCACCTGGTGGTCGAGGATGCAGCGACCGCCGAACCGCGCATCCGAAAATTTCTTCAGGATCGCAGCGTCACCGTCAGCCGTATCGAAAAGATTCGCCCCACGCTCGAAGATGTCTTTGTATCCCTTACCACGACGCGCAACGCGTCGGAGGTGCAGAAATCATGAGCCTCACACGCCTGCTGGCCGTGGCCAGAAAAGAGCTGCTTCAGATTTTGCGCGACACGCGCAGCCTCGGCATCGTCGTTATCATGCCGGTCACGCTCATGCTGCTGTTCGGCTACGGCGTCAATCTCGATCTGAAGGGGCTGCCCGTATATGTGTGTGACCAGGACGGCAGCCAGCAAAGCCAGGACCTGCTCAAACATTTCCGGTCCAATCAGTACTTTCAAATCGTGCGCGTGGTGGACAACGTTCCGGCCATCGCGCATGCGCTGGACGCAGGCCAGGCGAAGATGGGCCTGGTGATCCCGTGGAACTTCTCGCAACGGTTGAGCCAGGGCGGACCTGTCGAAGTGCAGGCGCTCGTGGATGCAACGGACGACAATACGGCCAATGTGCTGATGGGCTACACCCAGGCAGTGGTACAGGGATACTCGTCGGGCATTCAGGTCGCGTGGATGCATGCGCACGGCCTTTCGCTGCAGCCGGTGCCCATCAATATCGCCACGCGCACCTGGTACAACGAGGACCTCGAGAGCAGCGCGTTCATTATTCCCGGCGTGCTGGCGCTGGTCATGTCAGTGATTGGCGCATTCCTTACTTCGCTCACCATCGCTCGCGAGTGGGAACGCGGCTCCATGGAGCAGTTGATCTCTACGCCGGTCACCGCAATGGAAATCATGCTGGGCAAGCTGGCGCCCTATTTCGTCCTCGGCATGATGGACGTAGCCATATGCGCCGTGCTGGCCATCGCCTGGTTTCACGTGCCCTTTCGCGGCTCATACTGGACGCTTGCCGCCTCATCGGCGCTGTTTCTGGTGACGGTGCTCTCGCTTGGATTTTTCATCTCCGTGATTGCCAAAAACCAACTGGCCGCAAGCCAGATTGCGCTGATCATCACGTTTCTTCCCGCGTTTTTGCTCTCCGGATTTCTGTTTTCCATCGAGCAGATGCCCATCGCGTTGCAGTGGATCACGCGCATCTTTCCTGCGCGCTATTATGTCTCGCTGCTTAAGAAGATTTTTCTCAAGGGAACGCCGGCCAGCCTGCTTGGCGCGGATCTGTTGCCGCTTGCCGGCTTTACGCTTGTGCTCACGCTGGTGGCCACGCGCAGCTTTCACAAGCGGCTGGAATAGAGGAGACGCGATGTTCGGACGGCTGAAGCAGATGTTGATCAAGGAACTGATCCAGGTGGTGCGCGACAAGCGCACGCGCTTCATCCTGATTGGGCCTCCGATTATTCAAATGCTGGTCTTCGGCTATGCGGCCACCTTCGAAATCAAAAACGTATCAACCGTCGTGGTTGACATGGACCACAGCCAGGAGAGCCGCGAACTTGTCTCACGCTTCACATCCAGCCCTTACTTCAACGTGCAATCGCAAATGAGCAACTCGAGCCGGGCGCATGATCTTATCGACCAGGGCAAGGCGACGCTTGCGCTCGAAATCGACGCCGGCTTCGCGCAAAAGCTGCGCAAGGGCGAAACGGCGCCGCTGCAGGTCATCGTAGACGCCACCAACTCCAACACCGCGCTGATTGCCTCTTCGTATGTCTCGCAAATCGCTCTCGGCTTTGCCCAGCAGGCGCAGCAGGAACAAATCAACCGCATTGCGCCGCAACTGATCGAGCAGATTCCCTCGGTCGAACTTGAGCAGCGGCCCTGGTATAACCCCGACTTGCGGAGCCGCTGGTTCTTCGTACCCGGCGTTATCGGCAGCCTGACGACTCTACTGGTCATTACGCTCACCTCGTTTGCCGTCGTCCGTGAGCGCGAGATCGGCACGCTCGAGCAGATCATGGTCACGCCCATCCGCCCGGTCGAATTCATCCTTGGCAAGACGTTGCCTTTCTTCCTTATCGGCCTCTTTGACGCGCTGCTCATCGGCGCTGTCGGCACGTTCTGGTTTCAGATTCCATTCCGAGGACACATTTTTGTGTTGCTCACCGGCGCGGTGCTTTTTCTGATCTGCATGTTGGGCATGGCGCTGCTCATTTCCACGGTTTCGTCCACGCAGCAGCAGGCGATGGTCACAGCGTTCTTCGTCATCATGCCGACGATCATGTTTTCCGGTTTTGGATTTCCCATCAGTGCCATGCCTCACTGGATGCAACTGGCTAGCTACGCCATTCCGCTGCGCTATTTTCTAATTGTTCTCCGCGGCACCTATCTGAAAGGTGTCGGTTTCGACATTCTGTGGCCGCAGATGGCTGCCATGGCAGGGATCGGACTCCTTGGGATGTTGGTCGCGATTTCACGCTTCCACAAAGCGTTGGACTAGGGAACGCTCTATCAACAAAGACAGCACGGGTGGGCTGTGCGGATGTGAAGAGCCGGCAGGTGTCTCTCAGTGAATGACGTTGACGAAACGGAGATAGAGAGCACAGCTCAGGGCAAGGGAGGCGGCCGTCAGTAGGAGTCCCGCTACTGCCAGGAAGTTGATCCTCCTGCCAATGCCGCGCAACTCCTTGAACAGTTCACTCTGTTCGCGGGTGTTGCGGTCAGAGGAGTTGCGGACGTCATCCAGGTGATCACCGAGACGCGCAAGGGCGGCTTTCCGCTCGCTGCCCAGTTCGCGCAATTCGCGTTGCTGGGAATAGAGGCCGGCAAGCCGCTCGACGACAGGAGTAAGATCGAGCCCCTGTTTTGGCCGTGCGGGAGCGGGGGCGGGAACCGGGGCGGAGGCTCGTGCTGGAGCTGGTGCCGGAACTGGTGTGGGAGCTGCGGAGTAGGCCTGCACGGGAGCGGCCGGTTGCGGCGGCGGAGGGTTGGGAGCCACTACGCGTGACGGCGGATTGGGAAACTGGAAGGGCGCCTCGGTTACGGTGAGGCCGGCAGGTACGGGACTGGCTGGCGCGCGGCTGGCAAGTTCCGGGCCTGGTGCAGCAGGAATGGCCACGGTGGGAGCAGGCTCATCGGCAGCAAGTTCGGCGGGAGCAGGTTCGGCAGCAGCAGCCTCGGCCGGTTCGTGACTGGCGGGCGGCTGAATGCTGAAGGGGAGATCTTTTGGGGCGTGGATTTCAGCGGCGAGGCCGCCGGAAGGAGCCTGAATGACTGGGACAGGAACGGCAGGAACCGGGTCGACCAGGGCCGGGCCAGCGAGCGCGGGCTCTGAAAGGACAGGGCTGGCGAAGGAAGGTTCCGCAAACACCGGGTCAGCAAAATGCGGTGGTTCTGCAAGCACCGTGTCCAGGAAGCGCACCGGCTGCGAATATTCACTCAAGGGGACTTCGCCGGTTGATTCTTCCGGCCCGGTCTCCCAGCGCGGCGTGGTCTTTTGCTCAGACCGCAGAGACAAATCCGCCGCTTCCAGCTTGGGATGCGAATCCGTTCCGGCGCGTCTGCGATCCAGTTTTTGTAACGCCTCAAATATTAGGCTCATGCTCGCTCAGTTCCGGGGCAACCGGGTTTCTCTATTATCCACAGGAGTGAGTTGCGATGAAAGTAACCAATCTTCAAACTCGGGCAAACCAAAGTTGTACTGCGGGAGGAACTATTGTAACCCGTCAACGCATAATAGGAACACAAAAATAACATCTTCGAGAAAAATATGCCCGCGCGCCGCTGGAGCCGATCGGGGGCCAAGCTTACCCGCGCCCGCGGAAACGCGCGGCCGCCAATTGTTGTACCTTTAGTTTTTGGCGCGGAGGCCGGTTGAGTAAGATGGACCGGCGGGCGCGTTTAAGCATCCAGGCTTTTAGCGGTGCGAGTTTCAACAGTAGAAAGACCGTCGGAAAGATCGATTTTTATGATGGAATTCCATATTTCGCGGAAGGCGCGTGAACGCTACCAGTTCGCCGACACTCTGTTCTCTTACACTGGCAACGTAGTTTTCGCAAATCCGGCCGCCTGCCGCGAGTTCGCCCAGCGTATGAACCAGGTGCGCGAAGCGGAAAACCACCCCGAACTGGCTGTTCACGCCGGAAAACTTTACGCCATGGGCCTGATCGACGAGGCCAGCCATGTATTGATGGCGCGCTACCGCGAGCAATTCGATCCCGAGGTAATGACTGCGGGACTGGACTGGTTTGCCGCGCAGGTGGGGCCGGAAAAGCTGGACGCGATGCTGCTTGCCTTTGTCGAGCAGTTTCCCGGTTCGACCGTGATCCGCGGCCTTGAAACTCCCCGCCAGTGGCTCGCCGGCAAGACGGAGGGAATGCCCCACCGCGCCGCGGCCCTCGAAGAGCTACTGCTGCTGTGGACCGCCAACCGCAACCAGGCCTTTCGCCCCTTCGAGGAGCTGTTTGAAGACCGCACCCTGGCAGAAAAGACCGTCTATCGCCAGGTAACCCAGCGCATGCCAGAGTACTTTGCTTCGCGGCCGCTCATCCCGCTTCCCGACGCCAAGCCGATGAGCCTCCTCGACCTGCTGCATGCCCCGGCCACGGGCTCGCCAGACTCGCTCAGCGATCAGCTTGCCCTCATACGCAAGCTCTGGAAGCCGCTTATTGGCGACAGCCTGGAGCGTCTGCTTGAGATTGCCGCTGATATCCTCCGCGAAGAAGAACTTGCCATCTGGATGCAGTTCAATCCTCCAGGAGCGAATGCGGCCGAGGGGGCGCGGCGTCACGGGCACAAGAGTCCATTCGCCGATGGCCACTCCGACGTGCCGCTTTTCGGCGATCCGGCCAACGAATACGAGAGGTTCTCGCCCGACCAGGCGTGGATGCCCTCGGCGGTTCTCATCGCCAAAAGCACCTATGTGTGGCTCGCGCAGCTCAGCCGGCAATACGGTCGGCACATTGGCCGCCTCGACGAAATCCCCGACGAGGCCCTGGCAACGCTTGCTCACCGGGGCATCAACTCGCTCTGGCTCATCGGCGTGTGGGAGCGCAGCCGAGCCTCGAAAACCATCAAGCAGCTCTGCGGCAACCAGGACGCTGTCGCCTCCGCCTATTCGCTTTTCGACTACACAATCGCCGACGATCTGGGGGGCGAGCCGGCCTATATTGTTCTCCGCGATAGCGCCTATCACCACGGCATTCGCCTGGCCAGCGACATGGTGCCCAACCACATGGGCATCGACTCGCCCTGGGTTATCGAACACCCCGATTGGTTTATCTCGCGGCAAGACACGCCCTATCCCGCCTACAGTTTCAACGGCCCCGACCTTTCGCACGACGGGCGCGTCGAGATCAAGATTGAAGACCACTACTTCGAGCAATCCGATGCCGCCGTTGTTTTTCGCCGGCGCGACAAAGCCAGCGGCGAAACCCGCTACATCTATCACGGAAACGACGGCACCAGTTTCCCGTGGAACGACACCGCGCAGCTCGACTACCTGAACGCAGCGGTCCGCGAGCAGGTCATTCAAACCATTCTTCATGTAGCTCGGCTTTTCCCGGTCATCCGTTTTGATGCCGCCATGACTCTGGCCAAGCGCCACTTCCATCGCCTCTGGTTTCCGGGCCCCGGATCGAGTGGCGCCATCCCTTCGCGCGCCGAATACGGCATGAGCCAGGCGGAGTTCGACCGCTGCATGCCCCACGAGTTCTGGCGCGAAGTTGTCGATCGCGTCGCGGCGGAGGTCCCCGGCACGCTGCTGCTCGCCGAGGCCTTCTGGCTCATGGAGGGCTACTTCGTCCGTACGCTGGGCATGCATCGCGTCTACAACAGCGCCTTCATGAACATGATGCGCGATGAGGAAAACGCCAAGTACCGCTCGGTCCTGAAGAACACCCTGGAATTCGATCCGGACATCATGAAGCGCTACGTCAATTTCATGAGCAATCCCGATGAAAGAACGGCGGTTGACCAGTTCGGCACAGGCGACAAATACTTCGGCGTCGCGGTCATGATGTCGACCTTGCCGGGCCTGCCCATGTTCGGTCACGGCCAGATCGAGGGCTTCACGGAAAAGTACGGCATGGAGTACCGCTGGCCGCGCTACGACGAGTCGCCCGATCCCTGGCTTGTCGAGCGCCACGACCGCGAAATCGCTCCGCTGCTCAAGCGCCGCTGGCTGTTTGCCGAGAGCAGCAACTTTCTGCTTTATGACTTCTTCCAGGGCAACGGGTCGGTCGAAGAAAACGTCTTTGCCTACTCCAACCGCAACGGCGGCGAGCGCGCGCTGGTCGTCTACAACAACCGCTATGGCACGGCGCACGGCACCATCCACTACTCCGCCGCCTATGCCGACAAGGGTGCAGGCGCGCTTCGCCAGCAGCGGCTTCGCGATGGCCTCGGCCTCAGCGGCGACTACGAAAACGTGATCGCCTTCCGCGACTCGCTCACCGGACTCCACTATCTTCGCCGGGCCGGCGATTTGCTGGACCACGGCCTGACCCTCGAACTCCACGCCTACCAGTGCCACGTTTTTCTCGATTGGCGCGAGATGCGCTCGACTGCTCAGTACCCATGGGATCGGCTTTGTGACACGCTGAACGGGCGCGGCGTTCCCAGCCTTGACGACGCGCTGGTCGGCCTGGAACTGCAACCGGTCCACGATGCGCTGCGCCGCCAGTTGGAACCCGGCATCGTGCGCATGTTTGCCGACCTCGCCGAACATCCCCGAACCAGGGCAGCCGGAAAAAATTCAGATGCCGATCGGGAACGCACCGAGCTTCGCGACCGCAATGAGTTTGTTGATCAGGCCTGGGCGCGCTGTGAAAACTTGTTGCGCACGGGGCAGGCAGTTTACCTGGCACGCCTTCCGGAAGAGGATCGGTCCGCTGTTCACGAGCGGCTCACCGATCCCGGCAAGCTGGCTCCTGCCTACCGCGAACGCCTGCGTGCCGCCCTACGCATTCCTGTCATTGAAGCGCTCTCCAAGGCTCCGTGGACTGCGGCCGCCCGGCGCATGTTGCCCAGCCCCAGTCCGCAGTTCACAGCGACAGCCATGTGGGGTCCAATCCTGGCGTGGTGCGCGCTGGAACTCCTGGCCGAGTCTATCGATAAAGAAGACCCGGGCCGGGTAGCACTCGACCTGTTCGATCGTCTCCGACTGCGCGAACCATTCGCTCTATCGTTTATGGCGCTGGGATTCGAGGGCGAAGAGGCCTGGCGCGTTGCCGCCCGCATCAAGGTTGTTCTCTTGACTGGCGCTGGCGTCGGCAAGGCCAAAGAGACGGTTGCAGACGAGGCACCAGCCATTGCCGATGCGCTAATGACCCCGCCGTCCAGCGCTGAACAGCCAGTGGCGCCGATCGACGAGAAAGTGGCCCTCGCGCCCGCCCTCTGGTTCGATCCCGATGTGCGCTGGCTGACCGGCGTCCATGAAGCTGAAGGCCATCTCTACCTGGTCCGCGAGTCTTATGAGGAGTTGCTCTGGTGGCTGCTTATGCCGTCGCTGCTTCGCCTTGCCGGAGAGAAGTCTCCCAGCCGAGCCCAGGTCGAAGAGCTCAGCAAGACCGTCGAAGAGGCATTGGCATCCGCCGAAGCCGCCAACTACCGCATCGACCAACTGCTTGGCTCCGTCGAACCCGAGACCGTGGAAATGGAACCAGCAGCGGTTGGAGGCGATTCAAAGAAAATTGATGAGGGAATTGAGAAGCCCATCGAGCCCGAGCCGGAAGGACTGAGCGAACCGTAGTCCAACCGCATGGCTCACCGATCCGCGACCAGTTCGGGTGCCCCTTTGTCCTGCTTTTGGGGCCGGGGGAAATGAATCGATCAAAGCCCCTTCCGCGCTCGAAACGCCCGCACCACCTCTGCCGGATCGCGATGCTCTCCATCGACCGCTTCATTCATGCCGCGCATATCGTCCGCGTTAATCTTCCCCGCCAACGCATTGAGAGCCGTCTGGATCTGCGGCCAGCGCCGCAGTGCATCGGCCCGCACCAGCGGCACGGCCTGGTACGGCGGAAAGTAGTGCTTGTCGTCTTCAAGCACCGTAAGCCCAAGTGTCTGGATCGGCCCGTCCGTGGAGTTCGCCGCGATCATGTCCACCTGGTGCTCGCTGAGCGCGCGATAGAGTAAACCAAGGTCCATGGTGCGCGGCGCCTCCGCAAACTTTAGTCCATACGCCTTGCTCAACCCCGGCAGTCCATCCGGGCGCTGCTCGAACTCGTAGCCTACGCCAAGCCGCCACTGCGGTGTATACGCGGCCGCCTCGCTTAAGGTCGTCAAATGCAACCGCCGCGCATCGTCCCCGCGAATCACCATCGCAAAAGTGTTTTCAAATCCCAGCGGCGCGCCCACTTCGACGTTATAGCGCGAGGCGTACAACCGCCGCACCGTTGCAAGACTCGATTCCGGATTTCGATCGACAGGCTGCTTCAGAATAGCGGTCAGCGCCGTGCCGGTGTACTCGACATAAGCGTCGATGCGCCCCGCAACCAGCGCCTGCTGGCAAATGTAACTCCCTGCAAGATAGAAGCGCCGCTCCACTGTGAGCCCGGACTTTGCCTCAATCTCCTGCGCCAGCAACTCGCCCAGCACCACCTGCTCGGTAAAATTCTTGGCGCCAATCACGGGATGATCGGGCCTTGGCGGTGAGCACGCGGTCAGGGCGAGAACAGCCGCAACCGCAGCGATGAAGAATCGGCGGATCATTGCGCAGGAACCTTGAACCATTGTTCCAGCAGGCCCAGCGCGCTGTCCGCCGCCAGCGCCAGCAGCGCTGCCGGAATGGCTCCTGCCAACACCAGCCGATTATCCACAGACGCCACGCCGCGAAAGATCAACTCGCCCAGTCCGCCTGCACCCACCGCAGCAGCAATCGTCGCAATGCCCACGCAGGTCACCGTCGCCGTCCGAAGCCCGGCAAAAATGAACGACGCCGCCAGCGGCAGCTCCACTTTGAAGAGCCGCTGCCGCCCGGTTAGGCCCAAGCGCGCGGGCCACCTCAAGAATCGCCGGATCGATGCCACGAATACCTGCATACGTGTTGCGCACAATCGGCAACAGCGCATAGGCCGTCAGCGCCGCAATAGCGATGCGCGCCGCGCGCTCGCCCAGCCACGGCAGCGGCAGCAGAAATCCGAACATGGCCAGCGAAGGGATAGTCTGCAATATATTCGCGACGGCAATCACCGGCTTCGCCCAGCGCGGTGAACGAGTCAGCCACACGCCCGCCGGAATAGCAATGGCCGCGGCAATCAGCATGGCCCATGCGGTCAGCCACAGGTGCTCCAAGGTGAGCGTGGCAATCTCTCCGCCGTATTGCGTAAGAAAGCCGCTGCTCATCGCTCGACCTCTTTCGCACCGTTCAGTTCGCCGCGATGGTAGGCGTGCCGGTAAGCCTCGACCTCCGGCTGTCGCGACTGCATGAACTCAACCGGCGCGAGATCCGCAACCACTCTGCCATCGTCGAGCAGCACAATGCGGTCGCCCATGTAGAGCGCCTCGTCCAGATCGTGCGTGACCAGCAGAACCGTCTTCTTGAGGCCCGCAAGCAGTCCGCGCAACATGTCCTGCATCTCGGCGCGCGTCAGAGGGTCGAGCGCGCCGAACGGCTCATCCATCAGTAGAATCGCAGGCTCGGCCGCAAGCGCTCGCGCCAGGCCCACTCTCTGCCTTTGCCCTCCTGAAAGCTGGTGCGGGAATCGTCGCGCAAAATCGTCCGGAGCCAGGCCGACTGCGGTCAACAACTCCCGGCTGCGCATCGCCCGTTCTTCGCGCGGACGCCCCTCGGCCTCAAGCACCAGGCCCACGTTGCGCTCGACCGTGAAGTGAGGAAACAGGCCCGTCTCCTGGATCACGTAGCCCATCCCCCGGCGCAATGCGATCACATCGTAGGTGCTCACGCTCTTGCCATGCACAAGAACCTCGCCGCACCTCGGCTCGATCATGCGATTGACGGTGCGCAGCAGTGTTGATTTTCCTGAGCCGCTGCGGCCAAGGATGGCAGTCGTCGTTCCTTCTTCGAGCGCGAGAGAAATATCGTGCAACACCGTCCGTCCCTGCGAAACGGCGACCGAGAGATTCCGGAATTCGATGGCTGCGTTCATAAGAGGGCTCGTGCTGCCTTTTCAGTCACGTCTTGCCTTTTCAGTGTAGAAGCGAGGCGCCCGCCTGGCGATACCCGGTAAGCCATCCCGTATCAAAAACCTCCAATTCCATTTGTCCCAACCGCCCTCTGCCCGTAGAATCAAGGAGGGCCGACGGCGACACTGCCGGGAGAGGCGCCAACTGCAAATGAGCGAACAGGAAACAGGGACTCACCCAGCGCCGGCGGTTTCCCCGGCGTGGGCCAGAATCGAGCGGGCGCGCCACCCACAGCGGCCCTACCCCATGGACTTCATCGAGCGGATCTTCACTGATTTCAGCGAGATTCACGGGGATCGCGCCTATGGCGACGACGAGGCCGTGGCCTGCGGCATGGCGCGCCTTGGCAATGACGAAGTTATGGTCATCGGCAACCGCAAGGGCGGCTCCACAAAAGACCGCGTGCGCCGAAACTTTGGCATGCCCAATCCTGAAGGCTATCGCAAGGCTCTCCGTTGCATGAAGATCGCGGAAAAGTTCAATCGCCCCGTCATCAGCCTCATCGATCTGCCCGGCGCCTATCCCGGCCTGGGCGCGGAAGAGCGTGGACAGGCTGAAGCTATCGCCCGCAATATTCTTGAAATGTCGCGGCTGCGCGTGCCTACAATTTCGGTCATCAGCGGCGAAGGCGGCTCCGGTGGCGCTTTGGCGCTGGCCGTCTCTGATCGCGTACTGATCCTCGAAAACGCGCTCTACTTTGTCATCACGCCGGAGTCCTGCGCGGCCATCATGTGGCGCGACGCCTCGCACAAGCAGTTGGCCGCAGAGGCCATGCGTATCTCGGCTCCTGAAGTCGCCAGATTGGGTTGCGTCGACGAGATCATCGGCGAGCCGCCGGGCGGCATCCATACCGATCATGAAGCAGGCACCGGCATGCTTGGCCGCGCGCTCCGCAAGCACCTGGCCGAATTGAAGGCCACCCCCATCAATGCGCTGGTGGCTGCTCGTCAGCGCAAGTTTCGCAACATCGCCCAGTTCTATACGGAGAACTGATCTGAAAGCCAAGAAGCTTCTGGCCGCATCACACATTGACATGCTGAGATTTCGCTCTACATCGCCGGGTCGAGCTCTCGCTGCCTTATGCGCAGCGGTAGTTCGTGCTGCGTCAGCGAGGCGCGCATGAGCGCCCATCAGCCCGTCGGCCGTTTACGTGCGTACTGGCAGTTTCTCCTGGCGGTCCTCTACTTTTTTGTGGCGCGGTCTCTGGCCCACCATGCAGCCATCGGCTTGGCCACCGACCCGTGGGTGCCGCTGGTTGAGCAGGGCTTTCTCGCATTTCTTTTGTTGATGGGCTACGCGGCCATGGGCTTCTGGCTCAACCGGCAACTGTACCCCATCACAGCGCAGGGATTGCCGCGCCGGCAGGGCTGGCAGGGGGAAGTTGGGCTCGGTCTGGCGACCGGCTGGGGCCTTGCCCTGGTATGCGTGTTGCTTCTCGCACTCAGAGGCGGCATTGCCATCTCTATCTCGACGCGCGCTGCGGCCTGGGGCTGGCTCGTTGCCGATGCGGCTTTCTTTGCTCTCGCCGCCCTGGCTGAAGAAATCGCATTTCCGCGGCTACGGATTCCAGCGCTTTGTCGATGCGGTAGGCCCCATCGGCGCCTCGATCGGTTTTGCCGCCTACTATGCCATTGTGCAGTCTCAGGTGCCAGGATCGGGCCGCGCCAGCATTATGGTGTCCGTGGCTCTGGGGCTACTGCTTTCCGCGGCCTACCTGCGCACCAGGGCCATCTGGCTGAGCTGGGGGCTCAACTTTGGCTGGAAGGCAAGCCGCGCGTTGCTCTTTGGACTCTCTGTCAACGGCGTCAACAGCCATTCACCAGTCGTGCAAGGCGATCCGATGGGCCCCTTCTGGCTTACCGGCGGAGGCTTCGGCGTGGAAGGTAGCTGGGTTACCTTCATTCTCCTCATCGCCGCGCTGCCCGTGGTCTTTCGCATCACCCGCGAACTCGATTTCCTCTATAACGCTCCGGTCATTGTGCCCGGCGGCATTCCGGTGGACATTGACGCCGCCGCGCGCGCCCAGCACGAAGCTGCCATGGGCACCGCCGAGCCGGCCGCCCCGGCACTCATCCAGATAGTCGCGCCTCCACCAGCGCCACCTCTTCCCGTTCGACCCACGGACCCCACGGCCAATCAATCCTCCGAATCAAAATAGTTTGCCTTATGGAACCGCGGATCGTTCCCGGCTAAAGCTGTCACGTTCACTTGCAATTTGCACGTGAACGGCGCTATTGTTTGCTGAATGCTGCTGGTGGGCATGGGAGGGTCCCATGGTACTGCCATTTCTTCCCCAGGGGACACGTCCCGCTCCCCGATCGCATGCAAGCTTCAGCCGTCGCCCGAGCCTTGGGCAGGCCGTGACGGTTTTTGCGCCCGCCTCGATTTTGGCCGTCCTGCTGACTGCAGGCGTCTGCGCCGCCCAGGTGATCACCATCGACACCAGCGGCAAGAACCCCGCCAGCGCCAACGGACCCGTCGACCGCCAATATGCACAAATTAAACCGACCAGTGTTCCGCTCCCCAAATCGATTCTCGACGCCAAGACCCGCCTTGAATTGATTCGTGTTCTCCAGGCGGAGCAGGGATTTGCAATGCGGCCGTTTCCTCGCGGACACAAGGGATTGACGCTGGTCGCGAATGGAAAACTGGAGCCCGCCGGCGAGGGCTTTCTCAATATGGTCATCGCCAACGGCATGTCGTCCAAGCCCGGCGACCGGCTGGTAATCACAGACGTCAAAATCGAACAGAACAAAATCATCTTCCTGCTCAACGGCGGCCCGGATGCGAGGCATCGCTTTCTCCGCCATATCTCCATCGGGGGAGATCCGAACTACGACACGCCAATTGTGCAGAGCGACGGCAACGACCCCACAGGTTCGCGCCTCACGCTCGATTTCAGCGGCCATATTCCCGAGCTGACTGGCGCCCAGGTTAAAGCTCTTCTCGCTCCGCTCATCTCCTTCGACGTCAAGACTCCGATCCAGGCCTTTACCGATACTCTCCCGGCTCAACTCAAGGACGCCATCCTCAACCACCATGTGTTGGTCGGCATGAACACCGACATGGTCCTGTTTGCCAAAGGCTCTCCGCAGAGCAAATCGCGCGAGATGGAAGGGCAAATGCCCTTCGAGGAGTGGATCTACGGCAAGCCCCCCGAGGAGGTTGATTTCGTCCGCATCAACGGCAACCGGGTGATTCGCGTAGAGATCGCCAAAATGGGTGAGCCTCTGGCGATTTTTACCGAGGATGTTGTCTCCGGGATGATGCGCACAGACGGAACGCCGGTTGAGACCGCCGCGAACCACACCCACATCACCAAAGAGGGAGACGTGATCCGCGACCCCAACAAGGAAGCGCCCGACGCGCCTCCCAGTTTGCGCGCCCCTGGTGAGGAGCTTCCCAGCGACGAGGCAAACGGGGCCAATTCGGGGAGTCAGAAGAATGAAGGCGTCATGCGCCCCGTTCAGGCTCCGGTGAAGAAGCCCGAATACCAGCCCGATGCCAACCCGGACAGCGTTCCCAACACCACGCCGGCCCCGGCTACACCCGCAGCCGCTCCTACGGCCACGCCAACGCCCGCCAAACAGCCTTCGTCTCCGGCCGGCGCCAGTCAGACGAACTACGTCGGACTACGCGCAATCATGTAAACTGGATCAAGCGAGTCCCGCTCCTTTCACTGCAATTCCATTGCGATGAGAGGCAGACGATGACCGCGCCGTTGAAGCCGTTCGCCCCGGCGGATGTGTGCAGAGACACCCCTTGAAGGAGAAACACCCGACCCATGGCTAAGATCGCAAAAACAGGTGACCGCAAGAAGGAAATGGACACGACGAAGTCGACCGACTGTCCCAAGTGCAGCAAGCCGACGCGCATCGTCAAGCGCGTAAAGGACCGCGAGCGCGGCGTCCCCGGCGGAGTTTATATTTCGTGCTCAGCGTGCGATTTCTACGAAAAACTTTAAGAACAGCTTGAAGTTTTTAAACACAGAAAAGCCCGGCTCAATGCCGGGCTTTTTCACGTCTGCTCTTATCCTGCCAGCGCCTCGGCCATCTCCCCAAGAATCGCCTCGGCCGCCTGGTGCGGATCGGCGGCCTGCGTGATCGGCCGGCCAACCACCAGGTAGCTCGCACCCTGCCGCAGAGCATCCGCCGGAGTCGCAATTCGCTTCTGATCGCCCTTGTCGCCCCCCGCCGGGCGAATCCCCGGAATCACCAGCACCCCTTCCGGACCCGTAATCGCGCGCAGTGCGCCAACCTCCTGAGGCGAACAGACAAACCCGCGAACCCCGGCATCCAGACCCATCCGCGCCAGCAGTTCCACCTGCTCCGCCGAGGAGCGTTCCAATCCGACAGCCTGCACCTGCGCCTGGTCCATGCTGGTCAGCACGGTGACGGCCAGCAGTTGCGGTGGGTCCGCGACACCTTCCAGGGCAGCTTGCGCAGCCGCCAACATCGCCGGGCCCCCAGACGCATGGACGGTCATCATACGCACGCCCAACCCCGCAGCCGAGCGCACCGCCCCTGCCACCGTATTCGGAATGTCGTTGAACTTCAAATCCAGGAAGATCGAGTGGCCGCGCGCAATCAGCGGCTCCAGCACAGCAGGCCCCGCGGCCACAAACAACTCCAGCCCCACCTTGAACCAATGACAACTGGGCTCCAACTGGTTCACCAGGTGGATGGCTGCCTCTGCCGTGGGCACGTCGAGAGCCACAATCAGCCGCCGCCGCGCCTCCTCCATTGGGTCGAATTGCACCGGCGCAGGGGGCAGGGTTGACGCGTAGCTGGGATTCAGCCTCTCAGGAATCGGCATACCTCAATCTTAGCGGATTTCGATCTCCCTCAGGAGCCCCGCCGGCTCCCCAGCCAAATCCGTTAATCTGGTTCAGGTTGGGGTAAGAAGGAGATTCGGTTTTGGACAAAGGATTGGTTCGGTCGCGTGGTCTGGGGGTGGGAGTGCTGTTTTTCGCAATCATCCTGTTCTCGACCAGCCTTGCCTGGGCTGCGCAGGGCACAGGTCGACACCAATCCCATGAACAACGATCCCCAGGTCCGCGAGGCCTTTCATTACTTCTACAACCTCGACTTTCCCGAAGCCGTTGGCCGTTTCGAGCAATTCCATGCCGAGCACCCGGGCGATCCGCAGGCTGCCACATATTTGCTTGAAGCGGAACTCTTTCAGGAACTCTACCGGCAAGACCTGCTCGATACCACCTTCTATGCCAACGACGGCTTCCTCACCGGCCGCCACGCAATTCGCGAAGACCCGCAGGCGCGCGACCGCATCCTGGGCCTGGCCGACGAGGCCATTCGCGATGCCGATTGGCGCATCAGCAAAAATCCAAACGACGTGGACGCGCTCTTTGCCCGCGGATGGGCGCGTGCCCTCAAGTGCACCTACCTGGCCATGGTCGAGCGCGATTTCAGCGGCGGCTTTCACCTGGCCAATCGAGCGCAGAGACGACGAAGAAAAGGTTCTGCAACTGGATCCGAATTACGTCGATGCCAAGCTGGTGCTGGGCATCTACCAGTACGTCGTCGGCGCCTTGCCCTGGCCCTTCAAATTCCTCATCGGCTTTGCCGGCATCACCGGCTCCAAAGCCACGGGCCTCGCCATGCTCACAGAAGCCGGAGAACATGGCGTCATCTCCAGCATGGAAGCGCGCACCGCGATGGCTCTGTTCCTGCGCCGCGAGTCGAAGTACCAGGAAGCGATCAAGGTCGTTGAAGGCCTCGAAAAGCAATATCCGCACGACTTCCTGTTTCGTCTTGAAGAGGCCAATCTGCGCCGAGACGCGGGCCAGGGCATGGTTGCGGTTGCGGCTTACCGAAGTTTGCTGGCAGATGCCGCCAGGCCGGGCTACTTTCCCGCCGCTCAGTTGGAATTGGCCGACTTTGGCTTCGGCGACGCCCTGCGCGGCCAGCGCCACTATGACGAGGCCGCTCAGTCCTTCGAGCAAGCCGCCTCCACCCACAACGTGGGGCCGGAGCTCAAGATCCGCGCGCTTCTGGCCGCCGGCGAGTGCCGCGACGTCAACGGCGAACGCCAGCGCGCCATCGCCGACTACCAGGAAGCCATCGCCACCGGCCCCAACACCTCGCGCGCCGACACCGCCCGAAAGCACCTGCGCACACCCTACAAGGGAAACTGAGCGGCCTGAAATGCCGTTCGGGAAACTTGGAACCGCCGCGCCCGCGCTTCCGTATGATTAAAGTGGTTGGCGTCCTAATCAGGAGGAACGGACCATGGCTGTCTTTTGTCATCAATGCGGAACAGCGTTGCCCCCTTTCGCGCGGTTTTGCTCTAGTTGCGGCACGGGAATTCCCTCTGTTCCCGGCGCGCAGCCCATGCCCGTCAGGCCACTCATCCGCCCGCGCATCGGCCGCCAGATCGCCGGTGTCTGCATCGGCTTGTCCCAGGCCTACGGTTGGGATGTCGCCGTCGTCCGCGTCGTCACCGTGCTCGGCTTCTGCTTCACCGGAGGCTTTGTCGGCATCGCCTACCTTGCCGGCTGGATCGGCATCCCCGAAGAACCGTTCCCGCTGCCCGGCGCCTATCCCCCCGGTACGTATCCTCCCGGAAGCTACCGTCCCGCCGCCAATCCTCCCGCCACGGGCGTGTATCCTCCGAGTGTATGAACGATAGCTTCCTTTCGCAGGGCGCAAAGCTGGCTTTTACTGACACCGGCGCAGGAGTCCCGGTAGTTTTCCTTCATCCCACGCCGCTCGATCACGATTATTGGCGTCCTCTCGTCGAGCAAATGGCAGGCATTCGCGCCATTGTTCCCGACCTTCGCGGCCACGGCGCATCTGAGCTTGGAAGTTAGCTTCCCGTCGGAGCATTCACGCTTGTTCCCGATGCCCCGGTGCTCACCATGCAGCAGCTTGCCACCGACGCGCTCGCGCTTCTCGATCACCTTGCCTTGCCCACAGCATTCTTTGTTGGTTGTTCCATCGGCGGCTATGTGACTCTGGAGCTCTGGCGGCGCGCTCCCGGGCGAATGCGCGGCCTCGCCTTCGTCTGTTCGAAGCCTCAGCCCGATGCCGAAGCCAATCGAGCCAAACGCGTGGCCACCATCGCCCAGGCGCGCGCCGTCGGCGTCAGCAAGCTCTTCGACGGCATGGCGCAATCCCTTGTCGGCGCAACGGCCCGAGCCCAGCGTCCGCAGATCGCGGCCGAACTGCGCGCCCACATGACCCTGACCTCTCAGGCCCTTGTCGCCGTGCAGGCAGGTCTCGCCACGCGCCCAGACTCAGTGCCGACAGTGGCCACAATCGACGCCCCGTGCTGGCCATCGCCGGCGGCGAAGATGGAGCCGCCTCCCCAACCGACATGGAAGCATTTCGCTCGGCGCCGGGAGGATGCGAGTTTCACCTGCTCCCCGATGCAGGCCACCTCGCCGCCTACGAGCAGCCGGAAAAAGTAGCAGCCTTGCTCGCCGCCTGGCTCAAGCAATTCGCGGACTAGCGGATTCTCCGAGGCTTGGGCAGCACATCAGCCCTCATACTATTCATCTCTTATCGAACCGTCTCGCCCGATCCAGAGGATTTCCTCAGCCAGAGCGCAAGCATCGCTACCAGCGCCGCGAGGTCAACCCACGCGAACCAGTCGCCCCACTTCTGGTAAAGAGTAGGATCGTGGCGCACCGGAACCGTGGCCAGCATGGTGACAAGGCTACCGTCGGAGTGCGTTGGTTCCTCGGCGAGAATCCGCCCGCGATCGTCGCTGACGGTAAGCAGACCGACCTTGGCATCACGCACCATTGTGAAGCCATCTTCCACGCCGCGCATCAGCGACAAGTGTCCATGCCACGCGGCATCGACGCCCAGGCCCTGATCCCACGCAGGCACCAGCACAAGTCCCACCTGTTCGTTTCCGTAGCGGCGCGCAGGTTCCGGATAGTCCATGTCGCGGCAGATCTCGATTCCGATCTTGCCCGTCGCCTGAGACGCGACAGATGAATTCGTCGGGTCATTTTCTTTTGCCGGCCGCGGGCAGGCCAATACCGAGAGACCTGTGCCCGGCGTGGTGTGCGCTTCCCATGTAGGAACTGGGTGCTCTTTGCGGTAGACAGTCTCAATCTCCCCGGTTGCGGAGTAGAGGCGGCCTTCGTTGAAGGTTCCGTGATCGGTCACATGGAGAACGCCGAGAAGCACCTCGACGTGCGCATCGCGCGCAGTCTGCTGCCAAAACGCATCGATCTTCGCGGAGGTTGATTCCAGCGCCACAACCGACATCTCAGGAAACACCACGAATTGCGCGCCTCGCGCAGCCAGCGGCTTCACCTGCGAGGCATACTCCTCGAGCAGGGCCATCGTGGTTTGCGCATCCGGAGGAGAAATTTTCAGGCCGGCGTGGGTTTCAACCAGACCCACAACAACTGAATTTGATCCTTGAGGCGTGGTGTAAAGGCGCAGCACACCATAAGAGAATACACAGGCGTAAAAAGCAGCGAGAGCAACGGCAATGCGAAGCCGCGGCTTTGCCGGCGCGGAGACGATTGCAGCCAACCCGGCGGGAAAGAGATTCACGCTGAAGCTGATTCCCCAAAGCCCGGAAATCGCTGCGAGTTGGAGAATAGGAAGATTCTCCAACTGGGTATAACCGGTGCTGAGAAATGTGCCTTGAGAAAGGCTGACAAGATACTCTGCTGCCACGATGGTCACGGGAAATGCGAGCATTGCAAGCCACGGATTGCCTTTGCGCACCAGCCCTCGATAGAAGACAACGGCGAGCGCGAACCCTGCTGCCGGAACAAGAACCGAGGCCCATACCAGCCAAAGCGGGAATTGGGCAACCTGGCGAAGATAGTGCCAGAAGTTGAGCGCGGCGAGCGCGCGTGCCGCGAAGGCAACCGCGAAAGCTTGCCAGGCGCGCAGTCTTGGAGCCGGCAACAGCACGGGAAGCGGAGCAAGCCACACAAGCCACCAGACCCGATGAAGCCCCGTTGAAACAAAGTAAGCACTAGCCGTCAGCGCAACCGCGCACACAATAACGATTGCTCGGCGCAAAACATTAGCGCGCAATTCCATACAACAACCTCCGAAGGGAACGATGAACGAGTTTGCGGAATTCTTCTTCCGATAAGCGAAAGCGGCCTGCTCTCCAAAGCGCAAGGTAGCCGTGAGCGTGAGCCCAAAGCTCCATCGCAATCTCCCATTGGTCATCGCGCTTCAACTTGCCCAGCTTCATCCACGAAGACACAATGTCGGCAGTGATATTCAGTGTCGGCGAGCTGCGAGCGCGAAAATCTTCGGGGAAACGGCGAGCATCGGGCCGAGGTATCGAGAAAACGTAGTCGAAGATTCGGGGATGAGCGAGAGCGTAATCGATATACCCATCCAGAATGTGAATCATCGCCGCCTCGAATCCGCGCTTTCTGTTGGATCGGTCGAAGAACCCTGCGAGCTGCTCAAATTCCTTGTCTACCACTGCGCTCAGCAGGGCTTCGCGGCTCGGAAAGTGGTGGTAGATAGCCATGGCAGTGATGCCGACCTCTTTCGCCACCCGGCGCATGCTCACCGCCCGCGGCCCCTCGGCCTCGAGAATCCCGAGCGCGCATTGGTATATTCGTTGAGATGTGCCGTTTTCGTCGTTCATCTATACACTGTATACCACAAGAAATATACGGTGTATAGTGAAAACAAAAAATCACTTTCGGAAGCCTTCGCAAGCGACGCTCCTTATGCGAGATTGCGGAGCAAGCAATTTCCTCGCAACAAAGAATCGATTCTTGAGAATGGGAACTTCGTCGTCAACCGATCGAATTCGGCCGCTCATCATGAACCGGAGCCTTTAGCCTGTCCTCGTAGCGCGTCCCGGCCGACCGCAGCTTCTCAACCGCATCCACGGTCCCGATGCCGCCTCTTGCGCCAACCGCCATGCAGTTCATCGCTGCCGCCGCGCACGCGAAATCAAGCACCCGCTCCATCGGCCACTCCTGCATCAACCCGTAAATGAATCCAGCCCGAAAGATATCCCCGGCCCCAGTCGTATCCACCACAGGAACCCGATAGGCTGCGCAATGGTAGAGTTTGTTCCCATCCCACGCCAACACGCCACCCTCGCCCAGGGTTGCCGCGGCGAGCTTTGACTTGTTCCGGGCCTGCATCAGGCGCAGGGCGCTTTCAAGGTTGTTCTCCTGCATCAGCTTGCACGGGAAATCCTTGCTCACAACCAGGTAATCGACATTCGCGATCAGGTCATCCACTCCCGGATAGGTCTCGTCCAGATCGGCGGTCACCGGAATACCCGCCTCGCGCGCCCAGCTTGCGGCCTGTGTGGCCGCGGCGGTTTCGTGCCCGTCCACGTGCAGCATGCGCGCATTCACAATCCACTCGCGCTTAAGCTCTTCGGGCTTCAGAGCCATCCTGTCATCGCGGCGGCACAAAACCGTCCGCTCGCCTCCGCCGTCCACCAGGATCAGCGACTGCGGGCTCACGCCTCCCGGCACCGTAATCAGCCGTGCGTCCACGCCTGCGCGGTCAAAGGCTTCGCGATGCAGACGGCCTGCCTCATCGTCACCCAGCATGCCCACATACCGCGTCCGCAATCCCCAGGTCTGGCAGGCAACTACCGTCGTCGCCACCTGTCCACCCGGCAGCACGCTCGCGTTGCTATACTCCGTCTTCGATCCGCGCGCCGGATACTCAGCCAGCGAAATCAGCGTGTCTGTTGCGTTCAGTCCCACGCCCACCAGATCGACTTTTTCATGCTCAGTCACCGGAACATTGTAGCTGCTCGCTTAACCATGGTTTCAAATGTTGGAATTCCTCACGTGATCGGCAAACGATGCGCCGCACAGCGCAGCTCTTCGATTTCGACCGCCCCAATGCTGTACGCTCAAGAGAGCATCCTTCTTTTCCCGGACTCCCAAAGTGACTCAGCCGAAAACAATCTCTCCGCGCCCATTCCACCATCCCAATCGAGGCAGCGCTCTCTCCTGCGGAAAAGTCTCGCTCGAATCCCTCGCCCGCCGCTATGGAACTCCGCTCTACGTCTATTCGGCCGACCAGATCGCCGAGCGGCTCAGCCTCTTTCAGCAGGCCCTCGCGGACCGTGATCACCTTGTCTGCTATGCCGTCAAAGCCAACTCCGCTCTCGCCATCCTCAAGCTGTTAGCCGCTCGTGGCGCGGGTTTCGACATCGTCTCCGGCGGCGAACTCGAGCGCGTCCTCGCCGCCGCGCCTGAAGCGGCCGGCCGCGTTGTCTTCTCCGGCGTAGGCAAGACCGCCGCCGAAATCGATCTCGCGCTCAATGCCGGCATCCTCGAATTCAATGTCGAGAGCGAAGCCGAACTCACGCTGCTTGCCGCCCGTGCCCGCAAGCTGAAACGCATCGCCCGCTTTGCCCTGCGCGTAAATCCCGATGTCTTCGCCGACACGCATCCCTACATCTCGACCGGCCTGCGCGAGCACAAGTTCGGCATCGATATCCGCCACGCCCTCGGCATCTATAAGAGCACGGCAGGGAACCGTTGGCTTGAAGCGCTCGGAGTCAGTGTCCACATCGGTTCGCAGATTCGCTCGGCGCAGCCTTTTGGCAAAGCGATGGAGCGCGTCGGCAAACTCGTAGAGCAACTCAAGCATGAGGGCATCCAACTCAAGGCCATCGACGCAGGCGGCGGCCTGGGCATTGATTATCACGGCGGCGCCTTCGACGCGGCCGCCAAGGTGGCCGAATACGCCGCGGCCATTCAACACGCGCTCTCGAACTTCGATGGCCGTCTGCTCATCGAGCCGGGCCGCTTCCTTGTTGCCCAGGCCGGTGCTCTCGTCGCCCGTGTTCTCACGGTCAAAAAGAACGGCAAAAAAACCTTCGTCATCACCGACGCAGCCATGAACGACCTCATCCGCCCGGCGCTCTACCAGGCCCATCACGAGATCGTGCCCGTGCGTCCGCGCCCCGGCCGCGGCCGCATCGTCGATGTAGTCGGTCCCGTCTGCGAGTCCGGCGACTTTTTCGCCCGCGATCGCAAGCTCGCGCACGTTGAGCCCGGCGACCTGGTCGCTCTTCTTGACGCCGGCGCGTACGGCATGGCGCAAAGCTCGAACTACAACACCCGCATGCGTCCCGCTGAAGTACTCGTCGAAGGCAACAGGGCGCGTCTCATCCGCCGCCGCGAAACGATCGCCGACCTGCTCGGGCCCGAAACGGACCTGCAAGGAAGCTGATGGCGTCTTCCGCAGGCTCCTGCGCGCAACGTCGTCCTAAGTTTCTGCTGGGAGGGAAACCGCCTGCGCGGCCTTGAATCAGGGAGGGGGGAGTTCGGGCCTACTGGCTCACGCCTGAACCGGCCGCAAAGCCCGAGGCCTGCTCTGTCGGGATTGTGCTCACGGGCGGAGGCGCGGCGAAGGTGGAATTCTTGGCGTTGATGGCGTTGGAATAATCGGGGCCGAGGCCGAGCTTCTTCAGTGCCCGTGAGTCGGGCGTCAGCTTTGTTTGCCATCCCTGGTCGGCCTGGAACTTCTGCATTGCGGCTATCGTCGTTGCATCCCATTTGCCGGATGCGTCGCCGCTCAGGTAGTGCTCGCGGATCAGGGCCTGCTGAATCTCGGTAACGCGCTCCGGGGCAATGACTTGCTGACCGCGAACGTGCGAGGTCCGATGTGTCGATTTGTGAGTTCTGTGCCGTGTCTGGCCGCTTGTGGGGGCCCGGTGAATCCGCGACGCAGATGCCGCCGGCATGATCAGGGTTGCGGAAATTACGACTGCCAATGTTGTGCGAATAAGAAACACTATGATGCTACCTCGATGAAAAACAAAGTTATCTTGATCAAGTGAGAGCAGTTTAGCCAAACGTATCGCATTGCGGCAAGCTCAAAATCTGCACTGTATCAAAGATCTAACCGCCTAAAGTAATAAGACGCCGGTTACGGAACTCCGCAACCGGCGCCTTCCGTCTTAGTTACTGGAGCGTTCCCCCAACATAATTGATTCCCTGATCGGGATGCTTCGGATCCAGCACCTCAAAGACCACATCGTCGCCGGTCTTCAACTTCTTGGCCACCGCATCAAACTGTTCTCTTGTCGCGGTGGGCTGTTTGTTGACGCGGGTGATCACAAGGCCGGGTTCAAGCCCCTGCAAATCTGCGAAAGACCCGGTGCGGACCGACTCGATCAGCACGCCCGGACTGTGCAGCTTGGCAGCGGTTGCCGGAGATACTTCGCGTACCACCACGCCCAGCTTGGTTTCGCCTTCATCGCTCGGGCTTTCCGGACTTGCTTCGGGCTGGTTGCTGCCCAGTTCGGCAAAAACCTTGTCGCGGTCGCCGATGGTCACCGTCGTGTCGGCCTGTTTTCCATCGCGCACGTAGCCCATGCGCACGGTCGAGCCCGGCCTGCGGCTGGCGATCTCATTCACCAGATCGTTGCCGTCCTTGATGCTCCGGCCATCGATCGACGTGATGATGTCGCCCGGCTTCAGGCCTGCTTTGTCCGCGGGTCCGCCCGGCTGAACTTCCTGCACCAGTACGCCGTTCTTGAAGCCGTAGACGCGGTTGACCGCACCGGAAAGCCCTTCGCGGAACTGAATCCCGATCGAGCCGCGCGTCACCTTGTGGCTGGGGCTGATCAGGTCGTTGTAAACCGAAACCACGGTGTTCGACGGCATGGCGAAACCGATGCCCTGGTAGCCGGCCGACTGCGTAAAGATGGCCGTATTCACGCCAATCACTTCGCCGTTCATATTCAGCAGCGGGCCGCCGGAGTTGCCTGGATTGATGGCCGCGTCGGTCTGAATGAAATGCTGAAACTGTCCTGACGCGCCCGGATCGATGGTCCGGTTCTTAGCCGAGATGATGCCTGCCGTCACTGTCTGCGACAGCGCAAAGGGGCTGCCGATCGCTTCAACCCAATCGCCCACATTCGCCGTGTCGGAGTTGCCCAGCTTCACGGTCGGAAGCGGCGTGCTGGTGTCGATCTTGATCACCGCCAGATCAGTTGCCTTGTCCACGCCAATCACGCGCGCCGGCCGGCCCAGATCCTGTGTATCGGGATCGGTCGAGAGCTTGACATAAATCTTGTCGGCCTTCTCGACGACGTGATTGTTGGTGATGATATAGCCCTTGGGATCGACGATGAAGCCCGAGCCGAGCGACTCCTGCACCCCGCCACCCTGGTCGCCGCCATCCGGCGAGGGAGCCTGTCCGCCAAAAAAGCGATTGAAGAAATCCTGAAAATTGTCCGGCCCCTGTCCCTGCTGCTGATCGTCGTCGTCGCCGTCGTCGCCGTCCGGACTCTTCTGGTTAGGTTGCACCTTGAAATGAAAATTGCGCGGGCCTTTGTTGGCCGTCTGCTTGGGCAGCGTCTGGGTGTTGATGTTCACCACCGCCGGTCCAACCTGCCGGGCAATTCTCACAAAATCGTTGGGCGGAACGGTCGAGTTGACGACCTTCAGGGGAGTAGCATCCGCGCTGTCATTCTGCTGTTCTTGTCCACGCACTCCATGCGCCCAAAAGGAACCCGCCACAATCGCGGCGGAAAGCGTAGCAAGCATGAGGAAGGATGAAGCGAGCCGGCGTGAACGCAGCCGTTCGAGGAGCGATTTCATGGATTCAATGACCTCGTAAGGTGACCAACCTTGCGGCTGGAAGTGTTGAGTACACCAACTCTTAGTATAGCCAGTCGCGGGCATTCACGCGCCCAGCCGACTTCATTTTGGCGGTGGGCAGAGTTTGACCGTGGCGCAGCAATTTGCCAGGTGACTCTTAGGGCTTAGACGCGATTGAACCGAAAAGAGTTGCGGCGCCTCTCCGACCGCAGGATGTCGTGCACCTACGCGCTTACCGGATTTGCACTCCCGCAAGATAAACCTGCTGACCGGCCACAAACGTCTCCAGCACCCTGGTTTCAAGCAACTGCGGCGCCGGAACCGTGTAGAGGTCCCGATCCACAAGAATGAAGTCCGCCTCGTAGCCGGGCTGGAGTTTCCCCTTGCGTTTCTCGGCCCACTCGGCATAGGCAGAGCCCTGCGTATACGCGTAGAGCGCCTGACCGCGCGTGATTTTCTCCTCAGGAAAATAGCTTTTTGTCCCCGCCTCGTTCATGCGTGTCACCGCTGCATACACTCCGCGGAATGGCGTGATCGGCTCAACAGGATAGTCGGTGCCAAAGGCAAGCGGCACGCCTGCATCAAGAAACGCCTTCCACGCATAGGAGTAAGCTGCGCGCTCGGGGCCCAGCCGCGCCTCGGCCCAGTTCATGTCGGTCAGCAGGTGGCTCGGCTGCATGGATGCAATCACGCCCAGCTTCGCAAAGCGAGGAATGTCCGCCGGGTCAACGACCTGTGCGTGTTCAATGCGATTGCGTGCAGTCGTCGAAACACCAGGCTGCGAAAATGCATCGAGTGCCATGGCGACAGCCGCGTCGCCGATGGCGTGGAAGCCCAATTGGAATCCTTCTTTCGCGCGCTCCACCGCCATCGTGTTCAGTTGTCCTTGCACGAACTGCGCCAGACCGAGGTTCTTGGGGTCGTCGGCGTAAGGAGCTTTGAGCGCTGCCGTTCGCGAGCCCAGAGAACCATCCATGAACCCCTTCAGCATTCCCGTATGCAGCATCCGATCGTTCGCGTCGTGATCGGCTCGCATCCATTTCAACGCAACCAGAGGCATCGTAAACGGGAGCCATTCCGAGATGCGCAGGTTGAGCTTGCCTTGCTTCTCCAACTCTTCATAGACCAGAAAATCTTCCCAGTCGCTGAAGTCCTGCGCGCTTGTGACGCCGTGCGCGAGTGCATCGGCAATTGCCAGTTCGTCGCCGCGCATGCGCTCGTCGTGGCTCGGCGGCGGAATCGCGCGCGCCACAAGATCCTGCGCCCCCTCGCGCAAAATGCCTGTCGGTTCGCCGCTTGCATCAAGATCGATGGCCGCGCCCTGCGGCGGCACTGTCTTCCCGTTAATGCCGGCAGCCTTCAGCGCCGCTGTATTTGCAATTGCGATGTGCCCGTCGATCCGTCGCAGATACGCCGGATGCCCCGCAGTCACTTGGTCGAGATCCTGCCGGGTTGGCAGCGTTTTCTCCGCCCAGAGCGTATGGTCCCATCCCCCGCCGATGAGCCAATGGCCAGCGGGCGCGTCCTTGGCATAGGTCTCGATCCGCACCAGCATCGCAGCGAGAGATTGCATGCCTCTCAGATCGACGTTGAGCTTTGTTCTTCCAGCCTCGCCCAGGTGAACGTGCGCATCGTTGAAGCCAGGAAACAAAAACACGCCCGTCGTCGCAGTTTTCAGATCGCGCATCTCGGTCTTCGGTCCAGCCAGTCGCTTGATCTCTTCGTTCGTTCCAACGGCCAGCACCTTGCCCTCGCTGATAGCGATCGCTTCAACGGTCTTCGGCTTGTCGGTGCTGAGGCCTTCGCCGGTATAGATCACACCGTTGAAGAAGATGATCTCGGGTGCTGATGCCGCGGGCTCCGGGTGCACACCTGCATTTTGTGCCCGGCAAAGAGTCGCACCGACAAGCGTCATAGCGAAGGCAACAGCGAAGAAACGCATGCGCGGAGTGTAGCAAACGCGAGCGCTGCCGCGCCCTACTGCTCCGACGCCCATGCCAGCATGGCCAGCGTTAGCAGCAAAACTCGCCTCAGGCCGGATTCGCGGTCCTTGGCCGAGTACCACTCGCCCTGTGTATGGGCGCCGCCGCCTTCGCCGCCCGCGCCAATCGACAACGCCGGCACGCCCAGCGAAAGTGGAATGTTCGCATCCGTCGATCCCAGGCGAAGATCGGTGCGTAGCCGCAAATGACGGTCCACTGCCCTCAACACCTCCAGCAGAGGCGAGTCCCCGGGCAGATACCCCGCGGGCCGGTCTCCAATCTTGATGATGTTGAAGGTGAGAAGCCTCTCGCCGGACGCGCCCGTCGACTTTGCCCTTGCATTTGCATGTGTAACGGCATCTTCCACCGCCCGATGCAACGCCACTTCAAGCCGCACCAGTTGCTCAGGATCGGTGGAGCGGAGATCGATGGACGCACGGGCCGATTCCGGGATCGAGTTCACGCTCGTGCCGCCGTGCATGGTGCCCAGGTTCAGAGTTGTGCGCGGCTGATCGGGCAGAGAAATCTCCGCCAGCACCGCCAGCGCCGAAGCCAGGGCGGCAATGGGATTCGGCACCCCGGCGTCCGTAAAGCTGTGCCCGCCTGGTCCGTGAATCGTGGCCTTAAATCGCCGGCTGCCCAGGGCCTGCGTCACTGCCGAGTCTGCGCCTGCTCCATCCAGCACAATGTGCGCTGCAATGCGGCCAGCCAGCATTTTTTGATCGTAGAAATGCCGAACGCCGCGCAGATCGCCTTCGCCTTCCTCTCCCACATTTCCCAGGAAGATGAGCGGAGCACGCAGTTCGACATTTGCTTGTCTCAAGGCGTGAACAATGGCCAGCATGCCGGCCACTCCGGCGCCGTTGTCGCAGGCTCCAGGCGCAGACAGGCGATCGCCGTTCAGAACAGGATTGATCGGGGTGTCGGCGGGGAACACGGTGTCGATGTGCGCCGAGAGCACGATGACCGGCCCGGTGCTCTCTAACGGAAGGCTTGAAGCGGGAAGCATTCCGCAGACATTCCCAGCCGCATCGATTTCCACCTTGCTCAACCCGGCTTCCACGAAGCGCGCAGCCAACCACTCCGCCCTGGCTTGCTCGCCGAACGGAGGCGCGGGAATCGCCACCATCTCCTTTTGCCAGGCCATAATCTTTTGCGGATTGCCGTGCAGCCATGCAAAGGCCGCGTGGACGGGCCTCTGGGAGGCCAGCGTCGTGACACGCGAGAAAGAGGAACTGCGAGAGAAGAGCGCCATGCGATTGACTTCAAGGGTAGCAGGGAGTGAGAGAAGAGTGCGAAAGCAGGCTGAGTCGACCGCTTATCGCTGATTCAGTTTTTCGCTCTTTTGCGGAGCTTCGACCGCTTGGACCGGTTTGCGGCCGGAGAACTCGGAATAGACTTCCATCCGCGAAAGAGGTTCGCTCACGTCGAGCGTCTCGCTGCCGCCGATCACCTGCAGCATCGCCAGCCGCTCCTGGTTTTCTTCGTAAGAGTGGATATCCATCAGAACCGCCTTCGCCACGCCGTTCTGGGTAATGATGATCGGCTCGCGCTCACGAGCGATTCTCTCAAGGAGATCGGCTGCATGAGCCTTGACATAACTGATGGGTTTGATCTGGGTAGAATAGCGCATAAATACCTCAGTAACCATTCTCGTTATCAGTTTATATACAGTCCCGAATTATGTTGCAATGAAAACCGCTGAAAGACCGGAGCTTATTTCCCCTCGCCGTACTCGACTGAAAGCAGGAAAAGTCCGTGGGCCGGGGCCGTGGGTCCGGCGGCCGCGCGGGAGCGGGCTGCGAGGATACCGGGAATCGCATCGGCGCTGAGCCGTCCCCGGCCCACGTCCAGCATGGTTCCCACCAGGTTGCGGACCATGTGGTGCAAAAAGCCGTTGCCCCGTACGCGATAAACCAGCAGCGAGCCGGCTTCGCATTGCTCCTCGGTCCATTGCGATGAAAATAAGGTCCTTACCGCAGGTGCAGTCGTTTTCGGCTGCCAGGTAGGTTCCGGTTTGGCGTCAGCGGGAGTGTTCCGGCTTGCAAGGTCCGGATCGGTGGCGGCGAAGCTGAGAAAGTCATGTTCGCCCTCAAAGAGCTTTGCCGCCGCTCGCAGGGCGTCCTGGTTCATGGGCCAGCGGCAGGCAAGTGCATAGCGAGCCAGAAAAGGAGGGCAAACGGCCTCGCGGAAGACCCGGTATTCGTAGGTCTTCGCGGTCGCCGAGTGCCTGGCATGAAAGGTGTCCTGAACAATTCTTGCGTCGAGAATCCGGATTGACGGAGGAAGAGTGCGGTTCAGAGCGCGCAGCAAGTTAGCGGGAGGGATGGGGGCCTGCAGGGCAAAACTCGCCACCTGTCCCAGAGCATGAACGCCGGCGTCGGTGCGGCCCGAGCCCTGGGGGAGCGGGGATTCGCCGGTGACGCGGCCCAGGGCCGCCTGCAGTTCGCCCTGGATTGTCCGCTCCCCAGGCTGAATCTGCCAGCCGCTGAAATCAGTGCCATCATAGGCCAGGATCAGCTTCCAGGTTTTTGGGGCGGGCGTGACTTCGCAGAGATCGGTCATTGGGCGGTACGTAGATATCAGGGTACAAGACTTAGTGCCTCTCCGCAGCCGGAAGCGCCGGTGGGATATACTCAGCTTTCTGCACTTTATCTTCATTTATCCGGAATTTAGGCCGCGACCTCGGGTGCAGGGAACGAAAGGGTCGCCCCTCGCGTAGTGATGGATGAGTCAAGCAGCCATCCGGTAGCGAAAAGCGCCCCGGAACGTCACAATAATGCGTCCGAAGACGTTCTCCGGACGTCTTTTAGAATGGCAACCCACATGCCTCAGCTCTTCGTGGAGAGGAACCATGCATTTGCAGCGTACTCGTGTGTTTGATGGGCAGGAAATAACCTCGCTTGAGGAAACCTCGCTTAACAGGACTTCGTTGGTTCAATCTGAGATCTCCCGGCGTCGGCAGACTGCCGGAAAGCTGCGCGCAATCGCGGCAATGATGCTGACCATGGCTTCCTGCATGCCTTCCGGTTTGGCGGCACAGACGCCGGCAGGGATGAAAGGGCCCGAAAAGGCTGCTTCCGAGCTGCCATCGGTGCCCGCCCCGGTACCCACTGAGCCGTTTTCACTGCGAGCTTCGGAGCGCGATTTCTCCAGGCCCTACGCCGGCTTTCTGCACAATCCGCTGGGCATCTACCTGCCGACAAACATTGCCAAGGCAAGCTTTGCCAACTCCGTGCGGCTCAATGACATGGTCAAGGACGGCAAAATTTATCTCAGCCTCTCCGACGCCATTGCCCTGGCCCTTGAAAACAACTACGACATCGCCATCGCCCGCTATGACCTGAGCATCGCCGATTCCGATATCCTGCGCACAAAGACCGGCCAGGCGCCCCTAGGCGCACCCTCAGGCCTGATCGCCAACACCTTGGGCGGATCGGCCACCATCTTGAGCACAGGCGGCGGACCCGGCGGATCAACAGTCGGCTCCGGCGGCGCAGGTTCAGGCGTCAGTGGATTGACCCTGACCACGGCGGGCGCCGGTCCTGCCCCGGAGGCTATTGATCCCGCCATCTCCTCCACCATCTCGTTCGATCGCGACCGCGCTCCGTCGACCAGCTTTTTCTCCGGCGGCACCAGTTCGACCAACAAGTACGACTTCTCGTTAAACCAGGGATTTGTCACCGGAACCAACCTCCAGGTTGGCTTCAACAACACCTATGCCACAAGCTCCAACTCCACCGCTCAGTTCAGCCCGCAATTGAGCTCAGGCTTTCAAGCCCAGATCACTCAGCACTTACTTCAAGGTGCGGGCATCTGGGTGAACAAGCGCTTTATGTACCAGGCGATCAATGACCGCCGTATCGTCGACTCCTCGTTCCGCCAGCAGATTCTCTACACCGTCAACCAGGTCGAGACCATTTACTGGGGCCTGGTGCAGGCCTATGAGGACGTGCAGGCCAAGGAACGCGCGCTCGACCAGAGCACACAACTGCTAGGCGACAACCAGAAGCAGTTGCAGATCGGCACCATGGCCCCGCTCGATGTGGTCAACGCTCAGTCGACGGTGGCCACCGACAAGCAAGCTCTCATCAGCTCGCAGAACTCCCTCGAGTATCAGGAGCAGATCATCAAGCAGGCCATTGCGCGCAATCTGAACGATCCCGCGCTTTCCGCTGCGCCTGTGATTCCCACCGACCGCGTCAGCCTTGAGGAAATTCCTGAAGAGTCTGAAGCCCCGGAGGCGCTGGTGAAGGAAGCCTTCCAGCACCGGCCAGAACTCGAGCAGGCCGTGCTCACACTCCGCAACGACGAGATCACGCTGAAGGGCGCGCGCAATGCGCTTCTGCCCACCCTCGATATCTATGGGTATCTGGATGGACAAGGCGTCGCCGGCACCGTCAACAAGAACCTCAATTGCGGCTTCTATCCCGGAGGCATCTGCCCCACCGGCAGCACCGGTTATGGAACAGCCTTGGATCACGCCTTCAATAACTCGGCTCCCGACAAAGGCATCGGCTTCACCTTGAATATTCCGCTCCGCAATCGCTATGCACAATCCGTGCAGGAGCGGTCGCTGATGGAATACCGCCAGGCAGAACTCCGGCTCGAGCAGCTCTATACCCAGATCCGCATGCAGGTGGTGAATGCCAAGTTCGCGCTCACCAACGACCGTGCGTCGGTACAATCGGCTCTTGCAGCCAGGGACTATAACCAGCAGAGCCTCGACGCCGAAGAGAAGAAGCTACGCCTGGGCGCCTCCACCACGGCCAACGTGCTCTTGCAGGAACGCAACCTGGCCACGGCAGAGGACAATCTGATCGCCGCTCATGCCGCTTACGCCAAGGATCGCGCCGGCCTTTACCAGGTGCTGGCTGCTACCCTTCAGCACTACGGCATCAACCTGCCTGAAGCCGCCACCGGCGAAATCAAGACCACGCCCGTGGTGCCTGGCGTAGCGCCGGCTCCGCCCAGCAAGGAACCCTCCATGGCTACTCCCGCTGGCAATTAGCTTTCACCTTGACCCAACGAAAATGCCCGGTCGCGCGCCGGGCATTTTTGTTGGACCACAAATCAGATTTCCCAGAGCCCGCTCTATCGCTCAGCGACAAGGTCGAGCAGATCGAAGAACTCGGGAAAGCTGATGGCTGCTGATTCCGCACCCTGAATCAGCGTGTCTCCCTCGGCCCGCAACGCTGCCACGCTGAACGCCATGGCAATGCGATGATCGCCGCCCGAGTCGATCGTCGCACCGTGCAGCGTCTGTCCGCCGGGCACGTCCAGCCCATCTTCAAACTCAGCCACTTCAGCCCCCATCGCGCGCAGATTCCGTGCCACCAGCGCAATTCTGTCTGACTCCTTGACGCGCAATTCCTTCGCGTCGCGAATGCGGATGCCGCCGCTTGTGAAGGGCGCGATGGCCGCCAGCACTGGCAGCTCGTCGATCAACTGTGCAGCGAGCGCTCCGCTCACCTCTGTTGTTCTAAGACCATCCTTTGGCGCCGAAACTTGCACCGTGCCCACCAGCTCGGCGTGCTTTTCTTCAAGATGCAGCACACTGATCCTGGCTCCGAGAGACGTCAGCACATCCAGCAGCGCGGCGCGCGTCGGATTGAGCCCGAGCGAATCAAGCAACAGGTTCGAGCCAGGAAAAAGCGCAGCGGCACAAAGAAAAAACGCAGCGGAAGAAAGATCTCCCGGCACCGCCGCATCAATAGCACGCAGTGTCTGCGGTCCGCCGATCGAAACCGAATCTGTCGTACGGGTCAGGGAAGCACCGAAGGCGCGCAAGGCCAGTTCGCTATGATCGCGCGTGCGCACGGCTTCTCGCACGGTTGTCGTCCCCTCGGTTTGCAGTCCGGCCAGCAGGATCGAAGTCTTCACCTGCGCGCTTGGTACCGGCGTCGTGTAGTCAATCGCCTTCAGCACCGAGCCTTCAATCGTCAGCGGCGCGTGTCCATCGGTGAGCGTCAGCCGTGCGCCCATCGCTTCAAGAGGCTTCTGAATGCGCCCCATGGGCCGGCGTGAAAGCGAGGCGTCGCCAACAAGCGTAAAGCTGCCCTGCTGCGGCGAAAGCAGCCCGGAGATCATGCGCATCGTCGAGCCGGAGTTGCCGCAGTCAAGCGGATTCGGCGAGGGAGTTACGCGGCCGGCAACGCCCGTCACCTCAACAGCGTCCTTGCCGATACGGCTCACCTTCGCGCCCAGCGCTTCCATGCAGGCAAGAGTCGAAGCACAATCGGCCCCAGTCGAAAAGTTGGTCAAGCGCGACGTTCCTTCTGCGAAAGCGCCCAGCATCGCGTAGCGATGGCTGATGGATTTGTCGCCGGGCAGGCGCAGGCTGCCGCTTATGTTGTGCGCGGGGTGGATCAGGCGTTCTTCAGTCGCGGTGTGCAAGCGTACTCCAAGGGTCGTGTCAATTCAAGTTTATCGAACTTGCCGCATCAACGGGCCAACTCGGCTGTTGCGCTACCGCACCTTCAGCACAATAATCGTCTCGTCGTCGAAGCGGTCTTTCGCGCCCTGGAATCGCGCCACGTCTTCCAGGATTGCGTCGGCAATAGCGAGGGCCGGTTCGTCGCGGTATCCGCACAGGATGTTGGCCAGGCGCTCTTCGCCGTACATCTCTTCTTTATCGTTCTCGGCATCCAGAATTCCGTCTGAAATAAACACAATCGCGTCTCCAGGCTGCGCGACTACGCTCAACTCTTCGTAGCTAATGTCGGGAAACAGGCCGAGCGGGAATCCCTCCGCCGCGATGGTGTTCGACTTGCCCGCACGGCAAAAGACAGGCTGAACGGCGCCGGAGTTGGCCACCGTGAGCGTCTGCGTTTCATCGTTCCAGACAGCAAACAGCATGGTGACATATTGCGAATCGAGCTTGCGCTCCTGCAGCGCATCGTTGAGCAGGGCGAGCATCTCGGCCGGCTCAGGCGCCTGGGCAGCAGCCGCGCGCATAATGCCGCTGACGAGCGCGGCAAACAACGCCGCGGGCGCTGCCTTGCCGCTCACGTCGCCCAGCACAATAGCCGACCGGCCCGGACCGTAGTCGACAAAGTCGTAGAGATCGCCGCCAATGGCGCGTGCTGGAAGAAAACGAACCGCCATCTCAGCATGGGGATGCGACGGCGCTTCAGACGGCAACAGGCGAAGCTGCACCTCGCGCGCCATGGCGATGTCGCGCTCGAGTTGCCGCTCCTGTGTGTGGACAGCCTGGTAGAGCCGCGCGTTTTCAATCGCAATCGCCACCTGCGCGGCCAGCGTGGTCAACATGCGCTCGTGCTCTTCGGTAAAAAAGTGAGGACGCGTGTGCTCGAGGTCGAGAACGCCAATGATGCGGCCCTTGTAGAACAGCGGCACCACCAGTTCTGAGCGCGTCTCCTCGTTCATCGGCAGGTATCGCTGGTCCTTGGCGACATCGGGAACATTGATGAAACGCCACTCGCGCACCGCGGTTCCCACAAGACCGGCGTTAACAGGAATGCGCCGCAGCGGCGCGTGCGCATAGCCAAACCGCCATGCGTAGCGCGTAATCAGCGTCTCGCCCTTCTCGTCCAGCAGCATGATGGTAAACATCTGGTAGTCGATCAGCCGGCGCAGAAGCTGCCCGACGCGCTCCAGCAGCGGTCCCAACTCAAGAATCGAAGCCAGTTCAACGGCAATCTCGTTGAGCACCTCAAGCTGCTGTGCCTGGCGCGAAACGCGCGCGTACAGACGGGCGTTCTCAATCGCTTGTGCAATGCGCGAGGCAGTCAGCGTGAGCACGCGCAAATGGTCGGGCCGAAAATAGCCAAGCTCCGTGCTTTCCAGATCCATCACGCCAATCAGCCGGTTTTTCGCGATCAGAGGTACCGCAAGTTCCGAGCGCACTTCCGGATTGGCGCTGATGTAATGCTCGTCGCTCGAAACATCGTTGAGCAGAATCGGTTGGCGCGTCAGGGCCACTTGTCCCACAACGCCCTTGCCGACAGGAAGCCTCGCCCGCTCCACTTCCGGCGTGTGGCCGAGCTGGAACCGCATGCGCAGCTCGTGGGTGCGGTCATTGAGAAGAAAGATTGCGAAGATTTTGTAATGAATAACGGCCCGCACCAGCTCCGAGGTGCGATTGAGCAGCGTCTGCAGGTCAAGCGTGGTGTTCAGCGCGTCGGTGAGATTCATCAAGTAAGCCACATCGGCCGCCTCAACGCGCGGGTTCACCGGATCGAGAAGGGCATCGCCGGCGGGGCGATAGTCACCCTCGAACTCTGATCCATGCGGCGGAGATGAAGGATTTCCTGTCATAGGTGTCGAAGGGAATGATAACGCAAAGAACGAGGGCAGACATCAAGGGTTGATGAGGAGAAAGTCTCAGGCTATTTACGCTGATGCGGCGTTAGTTGTCGTAAGAAGGGAAGGTCCCAGTGGTGTTCGCCAGGCATCTGGTCGTTTATGTTTTGAAAGGGCACGACTTCAGTCGTGCCGCAATCAGCAGCAAATGATCTGGGCTTTGGCCCCTGAGGGAAGGTTTCAGGCAATTCGGCATCAACATCGACCCTTTTGAAAATGTCATTTTTGCGGAAGCCGGTACTCCTTGAAGAATATCAGGCCCGGCGAAACGCGGTCATTCCACGCCCACCCTTCGGACCCTTCAATTCACTCCGCGCCCAGTTCCCGCACAATCGCCACCGAGGCCGAAGCTCCAATCCGGTTGGCGCCGGCTTCGAGCATCGCCTTCACGTCAGCCAGCGTGCGGATGCCTCCAGACGCCTTCACGCCGCAACGTGCGCCCGCCACGCCTCGCATCAGCGCCACGTCTGCCACGGTCGCGCCGGCCCCGCCAAATCCCGTTGACGTTTTGATAAAGTCCGCGCCCGCCGTAATGGCGATCTCGGACCCGCGCAGCCGCTCTTCCATGCTGAGCAGCGCCGTTTCAAGAATCACCTTGAGCAGCGCCCCGTGATGGTGGGCCACCGTCGCCGCTGCATGAACGGTGTGGTGAACCGCGTGGTGGTTGCCGCTTTTGAGCAACCCGATCGGGATCACCATGTCCAGTTCGCGCGCGCCAAGCCGGCAGAGAGCGGCCGCTTCCTGGCGCAGCGTTGAAACCAGCGAAGCGCCGAAGGGGAATCCAAGGACAGCGCCAACGGGAACGCCTGTCCCTGAGAGGACGCTGACCGCGGTCGACGCCCACACCGGGTTGACCATGGCGCATGCAAACTTGTAACGCGCGGCCTCCTGGCAAAGGTTCTCCACCTGCTTGCGCGTGGCTTCGGGCTTCAGCACAGTGTGGTCAATGACCGCGGCCAGCGCCTGCCAGTTTGAAAGCGCTTGCGCCGCAAAACCAGCCGAATCGAAGCTGCCGTTATCAAATTCAAGTTCCGCTTTGTCAATAGGCGTTGGTACAGCCATGGTTCCTCTGCTCTTTTTCCTGGGGTTGCCGTTTGATTGAATGCTGCCCGGAACGGCGTCCCCGCGCACATTCTCCGGAGAATGAGTATAGTGCTTCCGGACGCCAGGCCCAATGACCACTTGGTTGGATGCAAATGGCTCAATTGGGGTTCCCGTTGCCCGAATGTGTGCCCCTACTCGGGATGCTCCGGAGGCATGATGCAAATGTCGGGCAGATTCCGGTAGCGCTCCGCGTAATCCATTCCATAGCCGATGACGAACAGGTTGGGAATGGAAAAGCCCACATAATCCGCGTCGATTTTCTCAATGCGCCGCGAGGGCTTGTCCAGCAGCGTGGCAATACGCAGAGATTTTGGATGCTGCTGCAGAAAAATCTTGCGCAAGTATGAGAGCGTAAGCCCGGTATCCAGAATGTCCTCGACCACGAGAACATTCTTCCCTTCGATCGAGTGGTCCAGGTCCTTGATCAGCTTCACCGCTCCCGAGGAGCGCTGGCCCTTGCCGTAGCTGGATGTGGCGACAAAGTCGAAGGTCGCATCCACTTGAATGGCCCTCGACAGATCCGCCAGAAACGGAGCCGCGCCTTTCAGAACACCGATCATGACCAGCTTTTCGCCTTCCATATCGTGCGTAATCCGTGCGCCCATTTCGGTGACGCGTTCTGCAATCTGCTGGCGCGAAAACAGCACTTCAAGGCCTTGATGAATCGTAGTAGCCATGCAATCAGTATCGCCCGAACCGGGGCTTCGCGCGTCTGTGCAAATCCTGATTGCTTTCCGCGCTTGCAGACCCGTCACCGCAACCCGCTCCCCCACCCGGTCCGCCTCTCAGTGGACGCTGGCTTCCGAGCGACTTACACTTCCTGTGGCCGTTGCTTTCATCTCCGCCGCACCGCTGGCACTCTCGCACAAAGGAAAGATATGAATCGCCGTGATATGCTCAAGCTCTCTTCCTACGCCGTAGCCGCAGCCTCTTCGTCCGCAATTGGCAAAACCGCAACCGCCCAACCCTCCAGCGAGTCCATCCCGCGCTGGGATCACGTCGAGCTCAATCTCCAGGGGCCGTCAACCGGAAATCCCTTGATCGACGTCACTTTCTCGGCGACCTTTCACAATCAGCATCGCTCCATTACGGTCAATGGCTTTTACGACGGCGAAGGCTCCTACAAAATCCGCTTCATGCCTGACGAACCAGGCACCTGGACCTGGTCGACCACCAGCAACACTCCGGCCCTCAACGGCCAATCCGGATCGTTCCAATGCGTCGGGCCCGAGGCGGGCAACCGCGGTCCGGTTTCCGTGCGCGACGGCTTTCACTTCGGTTATGCCGACGGCACGCCCTTTGTCGAGTGCGGCACCACCTGCTACGCCTGGGCCTTTCAGGCCGAAGAAACCCAGCGCCAGACCATCCAGACTCTCGCTTCTTCGCCCTTCAATAAAATCCGCATGTGCATCTTCCCCAAGTGGTACCAGCACAACCGCCATGAACCGCCCATGTATCCGTTCCCGCGCAGCGGCGAAGTGAACGACTATTCCACCTTCAATCCCGCCTACTTCCAGCACCTCGACCATCTGATTCTCGAGCTCCGCCGCATCGGCGTCCAGGCCGACCTCATCCTGTTTCATCCCTACGACAAGTGGGGCTATCAATCCATGCCCGCCGAAGTGGACGACCGCTATCTCCGCTACGTGACTGCGCGCTTCAGCGCCTTCCGCAACGTCTGGTGGTCTCTTGCTAACGAGTACGACCTGATGAAAGACAAGACCAACACCGACTGGGACCGCTTCGTGCGCATCATCGCCGAGAACGATGCATTCGACCACCTGCGCTCCATCCATTACTGCTTTCACCAGTATGAATACAGCCGCGGATGGTGCACCCACGCCGGCGTGCAGGATTCGCGCCTCGAGCTGGCCGCCGCCTGGCGCGCCGACTGGGGCAAGCCCGTCGTCTTCGACGAGTGCAAGTATGAAGGCAACATCGCCTCGCGCTGGGGCAACCTCTCCGGCGACGCCATGACCCGCCGCTTCTGGATCGCCGCCGCCAAGGGCGCCTACTGCGGCCATGCTGAAACCTACCTCTCGCCCCAGGACATTCTCTGGTGGTCCCACGGCGGCGTGCTCCACGGCACAAGCCCCGCCAAAATCGCCTTCCTCCGCAAGCTGCTTGAAGAAACCGTCGCCCTCGGTCCGGGCCCCATCGGCTTCACCAACTTCAGCAACGATCCCGATGCCGCCCGCCGCCCCAACGGCTCCGCTCTCTTCTACTACTTCGATGAGCAGCAGCCCGGCGAAGGAATGTTTCCACTTCCCGGAGGCAAAACCTACACCGCGGAGTATATCGACACCGTTACCCTGGCGCGCACGCCGCTGCCGGGCGAATACTCCGCCATGGCAGAAGTGAAACTTCCCGGCACGCCCTGGGGATCTCTCTGGTTCCGTCAGAAAGGCCTCGCTTGAGTTTTTCGGGTGGCGTCTTGCAGCTAAACGTCGCCCGATTTGATTCGTCTAAGCACCACCGTCGAAATCATGCGATAACCTGATTGGAAGTTTCACCGTGGAGGCTTTTTCAATGCGATCGAAAGCCGTGGCCCGCTGCCTTCAGGCAACCTTCCTCCTGCTCCTTCCGCTACAACTTCTCGCCCAGGCCCCAGCCCTCAATCCGGCCCTCCCGCTCGTCCACGTCGATCACGGCCCCAACTCACCCAATGCGCAGCAGCAGCACTATGTCGTCCTCGTCTCGCTCGACGGCTTCCGCTGGGACTACGCCAAACGCGAAAACACCACGCATCTCCTTGGCCTTGGCAAGCAGGGTGTCTGGGCGCCTGAAGGCATGTTGCCCAGTTATCCCTCGGTCACCTTTCCCAATCATTTTTCGATTGTCACCGGCCTCTATCCCGAGCACCACGGCCTGGTCGCCAACAACTTCCTCGATCCCGCCCGCCATGCCCGCTACAGCATGTCCGACCCCAGCGCAGTGACGGACGGCTCCTGGTACACCGGCACGCCCCTCTGGAGTCTCGCCGAGAGCCAGGGCATGCGCGCCGCCTGCCTTTTCTGGCCCGGCTCCGAAGCCGAGATCGCCGGCTTCCGGCCCACCTGGTACGCGCACTTCGACAACGAAACGGAGTCCACGCCCGCCGTCCAGCAGGCGCGCATCGACAATGCCGTCGCACTCCTGCGCCTGCCCCCGGCCGATCGCCCGCATTTGGTCACCATCTACTACTCCGAGCCCGACCACGAAGGCCATCAGTTCGGCCCTGACGCCCCTGAGACCCGCGCCGCTGAACACAAAGTCGATCGACTCGTCGGCAAACTCAAGACCGCCCTCGATAGAACCGGCCTGCCCATCGATCTAGTCGTCGTCAGCGATCACGGCATGGTCAAAGTCGAAGGCCCATGGATCACCCTCGATCAATTTGCAGATCTCGCCGGCTTTGACACCGTCGGCGCCCTCCTCTACGGCAAAACGGAAGAAGACCGCGCCCGCGTTTACAACCAGCTCAAGAAGGCTTCCTCGCAATTCGTCGTCTACCGCCTCAAGAACGTGCCCGCCAACCTCAACTACAACCAGAACCCGCGCGAAGGCGATCCGGTAGTCATCGCCACCGGGCCCTACGCCATCCGCGCCCATGCGCCGCCAGACGGCAAGCCCGATCAGCCGCCGACGATCGGTATGCACGGCTTCGATCCGCGCCGCATCCCTGAGATGAAGGCCAGCTTTTTTGCCGCCGGACCCGACATCGTGAAGGGAAAAACGGTCGCTCCCTTTGAGAATGTCGACCTCTACCCTTGGCTTGCTCACATGCTGGGCCTCACCCCGCCCAAAAGCGATGGCAGCCTAAACATCCTGGCCGGAACGCTGCGCGACGGCGGCGTTACTCCCGCAGACGCTCCCACCGACAGCCCCGCAAAATAAAACCCAAAGTCGATCAATGAAAGCGAGCAACACCGTATGAGTCGTGGTTCTTGGAATTGATGGCGGAGGCACCCACACCCGCGCCTCGATTGTTGACGGCGACAAACTTCTAGGCCACGCCGAGAGCGGTTCCATCAAGCGTCTCAGAGTCGGAGCGGAAGCCGCTGAAGCCAACCTCCGCGCAGTTCTCACGGATGTCTACGCCCAGGCCGGAGTCAAGGCCGTGCGCGCCGCCTGTTGCGGAGTGGCCAGCGTGAGCATGCCCGGCACAGTCGAGTGGATTCAAGCCGTCTTCAACGACTTTGGCGTCGAGCTCTCCGACATCGTTGGCGACGAAGTGATCGCGCTTGATGCCGCCTTCCACGGCGGCCCAGGCATTCTCCAGATCGCCGGAACCGGCTCCAACACCATCGGCCGCGCGCCCGACGGCCAGCGCGAGAGCGCCGGCGGCTGGAGCTCGCGCCTCGGCGACGAGGGCTCCGGCTATTGGATCGGCCTCAACAGCCTGCGCCGCGCCCTCCGCGCCTACGACCGCGAGCAGCCCACGCGCATTCTAGACAAGATCGGCGAAATCTGGAAAACGCCCGACCTCGATGACCTGGCCACCCTCGGCGACAGCACGCCCGGTCCCGACTTTGCCGCGCTCGCCCCGGCTATCAACGAGCTAGCCGAAGCCGGCGATCCCATTGCACTCGACATCCTGCGCCAGGCCTCTGCGGACCTGGTCGAATTTGTCCTTCTCGTGCGCGACAAACTCCGCCGCAAACACGCCATCCAAGGCGAAGTGCCCGTAGCCTGGACCGGTGGCGTGATTGAAAAGACCCGTCTGGTCCGCGAACCCTTCTTCGCCGGCCTGCACGCCGCCGCCCCCAATATGCCGGTTGGTCAGACGGCCGTTGTCTCGCTCGAAGGAGCCCTCTGGCGCGCGCAGCAACTGGCCGCGTCCACGGTCTAGGGCTCTTTTAAACCTGCCTGCGCTGGCATCGAATCCACGCGAAGCCTGCCATCCGTCAGGATCTTGGCCCGCAACCCGCCGCGCCCCTTCAAGGCAGCCTCTGCGCCAGGCGCGATCGCGTAGTCCATCCAGATGCAGGGCTTGCACTCGGAAATGCCTTCAAACTCAACACCCTGCACGGTAAACCGCCTGCCGATCAGCGAATTCAACTCCACGCCTTCCGTGATCACATTCCGTCGCGTAACGCCGGCCGACTCCGGCTGCGCGGCCAGCAAACGGCAAACCTCCTCAAACACCTCCTGCGCAAAGAAGGTGATCTGCCCCTTGTAGTCGTCCTTGTAGTCGAAGAAACGGTCGCCACGGATACCGCGCCCGGCAACGCACTCGATCTCCTCCACCGCCAGCAGGGGATTCGTCCCCGGCTCCTCGCCGTAATGGCCAAAGAAGTTGTGCCCCGGTGAGATGAAAAGGCCTCGAATTGTAATCGTGTCCATGCTGGCAGCTACCCGAAGAATGCTCGCCCGTTGGGCGGCTGTCTTCAGTCTAAATCGCCGTCGGTTCGGAACAGGGCACTGGGTTAGTCGTGCCGCAACTGCGGGTACGAACCGGGCAGATACTTTCATTAGCCCCGCGCTTCAGCGTGGGGAAATGAGATTCCACAAGTTCATTTCGGAGTCCCGGAGGGACGGCGCAAGCACACTTCGTCCAACTAAAGCCTATTTCTTCCCAGCCTGTTCCATCCCGCCTATCTGTACTTCCGCAGCACTCCCAGAACCCGTCCCTGAATGGCAACCTGTCCGGCCGGGACAAAAATAGGATCCATCTCCGCGTTGGCCGGCTGCAGCCGAACCATAGTGCCCTCGTTGAAAAAGCGCTTCAGTGTCGTCTCGGCGCCATGCACCAGCGCAACCACAATCTCGCCCTGCCGCGCCGTCTTGGTCCGCTCCACCAGCACGTAGTCGCCATTGATGATGTGCTCGTCGCGCATCGAATCGCCGCGCACTTCCAGGGCAAATACGTCGCGATTGCCCACCACATCATGCAGCGAGATGCTCTCCGACGTCTCCATCGCCTCAACGGGCAACCCGGCGGCGATCCGCCCAGCCAGCGGCAGCCGCGAGCTCGAGCGGGTCCGCGATCCCGGAGGCAGCAGGTCAATCGAGCGGCTGCGGTTGTGCACCCGGTCCAGCAACCCCTTCTTTTCCAAGTTAGTAATGTGCTTGTGCACCGTCGCCAGGCTCTTCAGCCCCATCCCGCGCGCGATCTCCTCGAACGACGGAGAGTAGCCGTTGCGCGTCACAAACGACTCCAGAAAATCGAGAATCTCTTTTTGCCTGCGTGTAACTGCCATGCGCGCATTATAGCGAATAAAAAGCGAATTGCAACAGCTCTTTTTTTAGTTTGGTACCGAATCGCTCAACCGCCATCGGCAATCGCCATCCGGCAGCCCGATCCTGGTCCTAAGCCTAAACAAAAAAACTTGCGGTCTTTTGCAGATAATTATCCGTCTTTGGCGCACAATCAGTTCAGGTTGAACTTCACCCACGAGGCCAGCTAAAACAGGATCGGCCTTTACTCAAGATCACAAAGCTGGGAGCTAGAGGCTAGAAGCTAGAAGCTGCCTTCTAACTCCACTGCTGAGAAGACTCTACCCATAACCTCAATTTTAAGAGGACTTTAGAACGACGAGCACCACGTATACCCTTGAAAAGAGCGAACTTCCTCAAAAAGTCCGGACTTCGATTTTTTTCGGGAGCCCGGCCCGCTCGCTGAAACCTGCGCAACCCACTGCTCCGGGGACAGCACTACAATCAAAGCCATGATCCTCGAGACCTTCCCGGTCGGCCCGCTGGCTTGCAACTGCACCCTTCTGGGAGACGAGCAAACCCATGAGGCCATCGTCATCGATCCCGGCGACGAGGTCGGTCGCATCCACAAGCGCCTCACCGATCTCGGACTCAACCTCAAGCAGATCCTGGTGACCCATGCCCACATCGATCACGTAGGCGGCGCGCTCAAGCTGAAACGGCTCACAGGCGCCCCCATCTTTTTGAATGAAAACGACTTGCACCTGCTCGCAATCATGCAGGAGCAGGCCGAATGGATAGGAGTTCCCACCCCGGAAACTGCGCCACCCGATGGAACCCTGGCCGACGGCGCAATCGTCGGTCTCGAACACTACGCCGCCCAGGTGCTCCACACCCCCGGCCACACCCAGGGCTCAATCTGCCTTCATTTTGCCCCGCTCAAGCTTCTTATTGCGGGAGATACGCTCTTCGCCGGCAGCATAGGCCGCACCGACTTGCCCGGCGGCAACTCCGACCAGATCATCGACTCCATCCACTCCCGCTTACTGGCCCTGCCAGATGAAACCAGGGTCCTACCCGGCCACGGCCCCCTGACCACCATCGGAGAAGAACGCAAAAGTAACCCGTTCCTCACCACATTGTGAAATGAACAAAAATATGCAAGATGTTATTATTCAGATTCATGTGCAAAATAGTTCAACAAGCACTTATACCTCAGGCCGGGTCATGTTACTGCCTTGATGCGTTCTAAAATAATTAACAAGCGTGGCGACTCCTGTGGAAAACTCCCCCTCTTCCGCAAGCAGGCTCACCACCAGCCAGCCCGACTCCGCCATCCCGAAGAAGTATCCCGGATGAACCCAAACCCCCTCTTCGAGCAGCTCCAGAACTGTTCGCTCGTCCGGCTGAACGGCCGGAATCCGCAGCACCGCATACCAGCCGCCTTCCACCGATAATCTCTGCACTTCGTCCAACTGACTCAACCCCTCGTCCAGCCTGCCAAGGTTGCCAGCCACCCGCTTCCTGATCTGGTCCTGAATCTCTCCTCGCCGCTCCAGCCAGGCCGGAAGCGCGCATTGCACCGGCGCATTCATCGAGAGAAAAGTGTCCGCGATCACTTCCAGCCGCTCCAGAGTCTGCTGCCGTCCCGGCCCCGTAGCCACAATCCACGATGCCTTCATCTGCGGCAACCCGGCGATCTTGCTCAGGCCGCTGACAACGAAGACAGGCACGTCATCAAGACCCGCGGCGAGGCTATGGCCCGTGGCCGAGATCCCGTAGTCCAGGAAGACCTCGTCCACAATGAGCGACAGGTCAAACTCCCGGCACAACCGCCCCAGCTCCTCTGCCTCCCACGGCTTGGTAAAGTGCCCCGTCGGGTTGTTCGGATGCACCAGCATGATGGCCCTAGTCTGGGGCGTGACGGATCGCCTGAACCCTTCCGGCTCAATCTGCCACCCCTGGTCGTACACCAGCGAAACGGGCCTGATGCGTACATCGTCCAACGCCGCCAGGTAGTCAAAAAGGGGGTACCCCGGCTGCGGCGCCAGAATCTCGCTCTCCACATCGCAAAGCAGCCGGAAGAGAAAACTGTAAGCCTCGCTGGTGCTGACGGTGAGCACGATCTGTCCCGGATCGACAACGACGCCGTGCGCGGAATAGTACCCGCAAATGGACTCCCGCGCGCGAAGGCTGCCCAGCGGTTGCGGGTCATAGTCCAGAGCTATTGGATCGACGAGCGCGTCCAGCAGTTGCGGGCTATATTGAAAGCCGCAGCGGGTCGGGTTCGACGCTGTCAGATCGGCGATGGGCAGCCCCGCCTGAACGCGCAGCCGATGGGCGCGCGCCAGTTCGCTTTCCTCCGTATTCCAGTCCGTTCTCTTGGAAAAGCGCATAGGCCTCATCCAGCGATCGCTCAAGTCAGCGGGGCCAGATCCCAACCGCCGGCAAGCCCGCCGAGCCCCGTCGTGCACAATAGGCAAAGACGCCTTTCTTCACCTTACACGGGCGTCCCTGGAGGCGCATTGGCGCTACATGCGGTCGTCTTTGACTATGGAATGGTGTTGACCGGCCCTCCGGACCCAACCGCCTATGCGAACCTGCTGCGCATCACCGGGCTGACTGCCGAGCGGCTCGATAAGTTCTACTGGGCCGATCGCCACGCCTACGACGAGGGAAAACTGACAGGCCTCGGCTACTGGCAGAAGATCGCCGGCGACGCCGGTCTCGACCTCGGGCCGGCTGAAATCGATGAGCTGAATCTTTGGGATGCCCGCATGTGGACCACGCAGAATGAAGCGATGCTGGCCTGGCAGCAGAAACTCAAGCAGCACGGAGTTCTCACCGCCATCCTTTCCAATATGGGTGACAGCGTTCATGCCAACATTGAGCGCGAGTTCGACTGGCTTTCGCGATTCGATCTACTTGTGTGGAGCTATCAATTGGGCATCGCCAAGCCTGATCCTGCCATTTATCGCCACGTGCTGAAAGAACTGGGAACCAAGCCCGATGAGACGATCTTCATCGATGACAAAAAGGTCAATGTAGTAGCCGCTCTCGCGCTGGGAATGAACGGGCTTTTGTTTACAACGGCAGCCCAGTTACGCGCCGATCTTATTTCACAGGGATATGACTTCGACTTGCCGCTTCCCTAAGAACGGCTGGATCCGGGAGGTCTTCTAGCGCGCGTGCTTGCCGAGATGATAGCTGAGCCCGCCGGTATAGGCCATCACATCCAGGCCCGGGTTGCTGGGGACGATAAAAGCATCGGAAAAATGATAGTCGGTTAATCCAACACGCATATCGAGTCGATCGCGCAAGTGGAATTGCATTCCAATGCCAACCTGCAAGCTGAGGTTTACGTAGGAAGCCTCCTGCGAGAGCGCTTTCTGTGTGTAACCGACCATCCCGCCCTTGAAGATGCAAAAGGGCTTGATCGATTTATCGCTCCGCCACATCATGCGGAGCCCGATGGGAGCAAAGCCAATACCCGGCACCAGCACCCTCGCGGTGGTAAGCGGAATGCCCCAGACGTTGGTCTTTGGGGGCTGCCGAAGAATAACGATCGGCTGAAACTCGGCCACATAATCCATCTGCGCCCCGATGAAGTTGCCCCAGGAGTGCCGGTCATACTCGATGCTGCTCCAATAGAGATCGCTCCACCACGAGTTCCCGAGAAGATGGTAATGTCCGAAGGATCCCGCCCCTTGAAAAACAATCTCGCTTTCCGGACGATTCTTGACTTCGCCTTGGGGCGCCACGAGCTTGGCTGGCGCGGCCTGGGGCATTGCAAAGACCGAGTCGGGAGTTACATCCAGGGCCAGCAGGTCATGTGCGTGACTTAAGTTCTGCGAGAGCGCCGGCTGATCGGCAACCTGCCAGAGTGCGATGGAAAGAACTGCCAAACACCCTGGTCGAACGAGTCTCCCTGCGCGATGTGCGCACCTAAGCAGGGCGAAAGAAGAACCGGAGACGCGACATCTCACCATCATTGCTCGTTTGGCTGAATTGAAATCTACTGGATCTCGGGACCAGGGAAGGTCAAAAGACCGCGATTAAACATCGTTTCCAAGTGGGAAGAGACGGCCTAATTCTAATGTGGTTTTACAGTGCCATGCAAGCTCTTTGCCGACTTTGACGCTGACGGGCAAACAAAATGCCGCCGCGTCAAGGGTTTGTATGAATGCAATTGGGACGCCGGGCCCGGCGAGCGTTTGTCTACCGACAGGAAAGCCGGGGAGTCCACCCGAATAACGATAGGATCAGCGGGGTATCTTCCGCGCTTGTGTTGCAGATTCTGATTCCAGATAACGAGAAGACAAGATACGATGAAACCCTGCTTCCACCACCATCCCACGGAGTCTTGAATGCTGGCTCGGCTCTTGTCACTTAGCTTGCTCCTCGGCGTTTCGTGCTGCCTCTCTGCTCAGACTGAGCCGGGATCGCGATACGAAGTTTACGGCGGCTACGCACTTCTTTCCAACTCATTCAATGGAGTACCAGGATCGCGCAATATTCTTAGCGGATGGGATGCGTCGGTGGGGTTTCCGCAGTGGCGCAACCTGCGATTCAAGATCGAGTCTTTTGGATTTATCGGAAGCAATCTCGGAGCAGAGCAGCACGCGTTCTTTTTGATGGGCGGCGGACAGTACACCTGGCGTCTGCACCGAGAGGCTATTTTTATTGAGGGTTTGGCAGGGGACGGCGGGCTGAATCGATACTGGGGAGCAAACCAGCTGCCTGGAGAAACGGCGTCATTCTCAAGCCTTCTCGGGGGCGGGGTGGATACGCCGATTTCGCGGCACCTCGCCCTCCGCGTTGCCGGCGATTATCAATGGGAGAATTTCGCTCTGATCCAGAGCGTCAATTTCACCCTGCCTTACCGTCCCCCTGGGTTGCCCAATAATTTCGCCCGCCTTTCCACGGGATGCGTTTGGCGCTTCTAACCCGCGTCGAAGGCGATCAGGTAGCCATCCCCATTCCCACAAGATTGGCGGCAGCGATGATGACCAGGACTCCAGCCCACAACAGGCGCAATGGTCGGCTCGCTACGCCCTTCCACTCGCCCAGCGCCAGGCCCACGAGCCCGCCGCACAGCACATAGATGCTCATGTGCAGCATCCAGTTCACGTAAGCCAGACGCTCAGGAATGTTGGCTGCTCCCCATGCATAAAAGAAGAACTGGAGATACCACATGATCCCGCCGGTTGCAGCCAGGGCCGCATTCTTTATCAGCGTGGGTCGAGGCCGGCCAAGATCGGCGCGCAACGAAAGCCGTGGCAGTGCCGCCAGCCGGACAAAGCAGTAACTCAGATTGACCACCGCGCCGCCGCCCATGATGATGACGTAGCTCGGAAGAGCCGCGTAGAGCGAATTGACGCCGAGAAGCCTGGCAGCAACTTCCATTGGCCTGGCCGCATCGATGCCGAGTGACATGCCTGAGGAGAAGATTCCGCACAGAATGGCGAGCAGGAGTCCCAGTTTGACATTGAACTCCTTGACCTCGCGGCCCAACTGAACCTCTTTCTGGTGGCCGGCATAGGAGACGATGGCGACGCCAATCAGGGCCACAAAGACTCCAGCCATAGTCAACAGGCCGCTGCGCGTGGCAAACAGCATCGCGCCCTGGCCGTGCAGCAACGGCGGCACCAAGGTTCCCACGGCCAGCGTGACGCCAATGGCGACGCCAATGCCGAGCGACATGCCCAGATGCCGCATGGTCAAGCCATAGCTTACGTTGCCAACTCCCCACATGGCGCCGAACAGGGCAACCTTGAACAGCAACGGAGTCCCCATCGACGCGTAGAACCCGGTGAAATCCGGCAGCAGGATCAGCGCGACGCCGATCGGCAGCAGAATCCAGGAGAAAAAGCCCGCGATGGCCCAGGTGGTCTCCCATGACCAGTTTTTGACCTTGCCAATCGGCGCGTAGAAAGAAGCCGCCATTGCCGCGCCGAGAACGTGCCAACCAATTCCAGCCAGGATCATTACCGGCATACTTTCTCCATTCTCCACGCGGCGGACGGATGACTTGGGCTGCCTGCGAGCAAGTTCAAAGCCTATCGGGTGGGGAAGTGCTTTGTACAGACGCAAACGGCTGGACTTAACGCAATGAGTTCATCAAACAGAATTGCCGGAAGCGGGCGCACAGTAGAAACATGCTCTCTGCCATTACACTCTCTGCATGGCTCTCCGACTTCTCGCCGCCACCACCAGCCAGGGCAAGCTGCGCGACTTCCGCACCGCGGCCCACGCCTATTCTGTTTTCATTGATCCCTTGCCTGCGGCCGACACGATTCCAGCACCGGAGGAGGACGGCGACACCTTCGCAGCCAATGCCACGCTGAAGGCTGTCTATTACTCCCGCTTCGCCCCTGGCCAAATGGTATTGGCAGACGATTCGGGGCTCGAAGTAGACGCACTGGGCGGAGCGCCCGGGGTGCGCTCAGCTCGCTTTGCGGCAGATTCCGGGCTGGTCGACTCGCCCGACGCAAACGACAACTCGGATGTGTGGAACAACATCGTTCTGCTGCAACGTCTGACCACCGTCCCTTCGGCGCAGCGAACGGCGCGCTACAGGTGCGTTCTGGTTGCGGCGCGCGATGGAGAGCCACTGTATTCGGCCGAGGGCGCGGTCGACGGCCTGATTCTGGAAGCGCCGCGCGGCACGGGCGGCTTTGGGTACGATCCACTTTTCTATCTGCCTGCGCTCGACCGGACCATGGCAGAGATCGACATCGAGACGAAGCTCGGGATCAGTCATCGCGGGCGCGCCCTGGCCGCATTGCTCCCCAAGCTGCTTGCGTAGCCTGTACCTCCTTTGTCCTCATGGAATGAACCGTGGAGAAGCGGGCCGCCTTGACGGACGTGATCCAGGACACCAATAATGCTTGAGGCAACGCACAGACAATTTCGTCTCTCTATCTGAAATAACCTTCACTTGCAGCCGTCAGGAGCCGACACTTCCATGGCAACAGCCCAACCACCTGCCGCGCACACTGTTCGCCGCGGCGTTCAGCCACTGCGAGCCGGCCAGGGGAACTCGTTTATCTGGCGCAAGCTGCACTCGCTGCTTGGCATTATTCCCATTGGCGCCTTTCTGCTGGAGCACCTGCTTTCGAACTTTGAGGCTCTGAAGGGGCCGGCAGCCTACGGGGCGCAGGTCAAATTCCTCAACAGCCTTCCCCTGGTGCGGGTGCTCGAGTGGGTATTCATCTTCTTGCCGATCCTCTATCACGCGGGATACGGCGTCTATATCTGGCTGCGCGGCAAATCGAACATTGTGTACTATCCGTGGGCAGGGAACTGGATGTACCTCGCGCAGCGCTACACCGGACTCATTGCGTTCGCCTATATCTTGCAGCATGTGATTCGTCAGCGGTTTATGGGCATCAGTCTTCCGGAAAATCCATACGCAGCCTTCCACAAAGTGCAAGTGGAGCTATCGAATCCATGGATGGTGGCGGTTTATGCGATTGCGATGATTGCGATTTGCTGGCATTTTGCCTACGGGGTCTGGCTGTTTGCGGCCAAGTGGGGCATTACGCCGGGCGAGACGGCGCGCAAGCGCTTTGGCTATGTGTGCGCCGTGCTTGGCGTGGTGCTTGCGGTGATGGGTCTGGCGAGCATCTGGGCCTTCGTCGGAGGCAAATATCCGAACGTGCCTGAAAATGTGCCTGTTGCATCTTTGATTGCCCCGGCGAGCTCCGGCGGTATTTCGATTTGAATTGTTTCTGGCGGCAGGCTTTTGGCTAAGAGCTGGAGGCTATCGGCTGCAAGCTGTTTTTTGCTTTCCTTGGAAAGGAAGACGAGTTCATGGCAGCACCAAGAATCATCGTGGTTGGCGGGGGCCTCGCAGGCCTGGCGGCGGTGATCAAGATCGCCGAGGCCGGCGGAACTGTCGACCTGTTTTCAATTGTTCCAGTCAAGCGTTCGCATTCGGTTTGCGCGCAGGGCGGCATTAACGCGGCCAAGAACCTTAAGGGCGAGGGCGACACCACCGACAAGCACTTTGACGACACGATCTACGGCGGCGATTTTCTAGCCAATCAGACGCCGGTCAAAGCCATGTGCGAGGCGGCACCGGCCATCATCGATCTGCTCGACCGCATGGGTGTTCCGTTCAATCGCACGCCGGAGGGCTTGCTTGATTTTCGGCGCTTTGGCGGCACGCTTTACAATCGGACGGCTTTTGCCGGCGCCACCACTGGGCAGCAATTGCTCTACGCGCTCGACGAGCAGGTGCGCAGGTACGAAGCCGAAGGCAAGGTAAAGAAGTACGAGGGCTGGGAGTTTCTTTCCGCCGTACTCGACTCCAAGGGCCAGGCGCGCGGCATCACGGCACTCAATCTGCGCTCCATGGAGCTGCAGTCTTTCGCTGCCGACGCAATCATTCTGGCGACCGGCGGCATTGGGGCGATCTTCGGCAAAAGCACCAACTCAGTGGTCTGCACGGGCTCGGCGCAATCGGCAATCTTCCAGCAAGGCGCATTTTACGCGAACGGCGAGTTTATTCAGGTTCATCCCACGTCGATTCCGGGTGAGGACAAGCTTCGGCTCATGTCCGAGTCGGCGCGCGGCGAGGGCGGACGCGTCTGGGTGCCGCGCACCCCTGGCGACAAGCGGCCGATCAAGCAGATTCCGGAGGCGGAGCGGTTCTACTTCCTTGAGGAGTGGTATCCGAAGTATGGAAACCTAGTTCCTCGCGATGTGGCTACGCGCGCGATTCACAAGGTGGTTTACGAAGAGGGCCTCGGCATCGACGGACAGCCGATGGTCTATCTCGACTTAACGCATATCGATCGCGAAACTTTGAACCGGAAACTTGAAGGCATTCTTGAGATTTATGAGAAGTTTGTCGGTGACGATCCGCGCGACGTGCCGATGAAGATCTTCCCAGGCATGCACTACACCATGGGCGGGCTTTGGGTCGACTTTAACCAGATGACGAATATTCCAGGCATCTTTGCCGCAGGCGAGTGCGAGTACCAATATCACGGAGCCAATCGCTTGGGCGCGAATTCGCTGGTCAGTTGCATTTATGGCGGATTCAAAGCTGGACCGAATGCTCTTCAATACGCCAAGAACCTTCCGGCAGCCGAAGGCGATGGCGGACACGCTGCCGAGCTGACCCGCCAGGCCGAGATCAACGGCCGGCTGATGAAAAATGAAGGGACGGAAAACCCGTTCCGGCTGTGGCGCGAGCTGGGCCAGACAACGACCGAGCACGCAACCGTGATCCGTTACAACAAGGGGCTGAAGCAGGCCGACGAAAAGATTGTGGAGTTGCTCGACCGCTTCAAGAACGTGAATCTCAGCGATCGCAGCCAGTGGGCCAACACCAGCTTTGCCTTCGCGCGCCAGTTGAAGAACATGCTGGAACTTTCACGAACTGTTGTGCTGGGAGCGATGCTTCGCGATGAATCGCGCGGCGCTCACTACAAGCCGGACTTCCCGGACCGCAATGACGAGAAATTTCTGAAGACGACGAAGGCGAGCTTTACGGGCGATGTTGCAGGGCCGCGCTTCGAATATGAAGATGTCGATACGCAGTTCATCAAGCCCAGACCACGCCGGTACGACGCGACCAAGTAGGGGAGCCAAGGGAGACTCGCTGATGGCAACGAAGACTGTTTCATTTGAGATCAAGCGGCAGGCGAACCCCGACGCACCGGCGGTGTGGGAGAAGTTTGAACTGGAGTGGCGCCCGGGGATGAACGTCATTTCGGCAATGATGGAGATTGCCGCGAATCCCGTTACTTCTGAGGGACATGCGACGACACCTATCACCTATGACTCGAACTGTCTGGAAGAGATTTGCGGTTCGTGCGCGATGCGAATCAACGGCAAGGCGCGCATGGCCTGCTCGGCGCTCGTAGACAATCTCGAGCAGCCGATCAAGGTTGAGCCGCTTTCAAAGTTTCCTCTGGTGCGCGACCTGCAGGTAGACCGGTCAGTCCTGTTCGACAATCTGATGGCGGTGAAGGCCTGGGTTCCGGTGGATGGAACCTACGATCTTGGCTCAGGACCTCGCGTGTTTCCGCAGCAGCAGGAAGCAAACTATCCGCTGTCGAATTGCATCTCCTGCACGTGCTGCATGGAGGTTTGCCCGCAATTCAATGAGGAAACAGGATTTGTCGGCGCGGCCACAATTGCTCAAGTCAAGCTCTTCAACAATCATCCGACCGGAAAGGTCTTCAAGGAAGACCGGTTGCGGGCGCTGGCTGGAGATGGCGGAATCCAGGAGTGCGGGTTCGCGCAGAACTGCGTCGAGGCTTGTCCGAAGCAGATTCCGCTGACCAATGCCATCTCGGACGTGAGTCGCGACGTGCTGATCCAGAAGGCCAAGGACTTTTTGCGGGGTTAGCCCTTTTCGGAATGAACCGTCGTCTTTGACGCTGAAGCCCGGCCCAGAATGCCACAATCTTCCGACCTCTGATTCCAGTCACTTCCTCAGCAGCGGCTTGAGCGTCGGCAACAGCGTTCTCGCAATGATCTCCGACCCTTTCGCCGTGGGATGGATCCCATCTTCCTGAATGGTGCCGGGGACATGAATCAGGTCCTTGTAGATCATCGGCACAAAAGCAACGTGGTGGCTGGCAGCGAGCGCTCTGAACACTTCGTCAAAGGACTTGATATAGTCAGCGCCGTAATTCGGCGGCAGCGTGATGCCCGCGAGAAGAATCTTGATATGCGCAGCTTCGAGCGCGCCAAGAACCTGGTCGAGGTTGTGGCGCGTTTGATCGAGTGGCAACCCGCGGAGCCCGTCGTTCCCGCCGAATTCGACGATTACGGCATCTGGGTGAAGGCGCAGAATCGTTGGGAGGCTGGCCACCGCGTCTTTCGTTGTGGCCCCGCTGGTACCCTGATTGATGACTTTGTAGTGGTAGCCCTCTGCATCCAAATGTCGCTGCAGCGCATCAGGAAAAGACTGGCCTTCCGTCAAACCGTGTCCCGCCGTAATGCTGTCGCCAAAGCAGACCAGCACGTGTGCCGGGGCGGCGGCAAGAATGCCATGCGGCAGCAACAGCAGGATTGAAACGAGAATTGCGCGGCGAACGTCCACATAGACAGTGTAGCTGCGTCAGCCAGGGAACCAGCGTTAAGGAGAGTGGCCGGTGATCGAAGTTCGCAATGCCAAAAAGTGGATTCAAAACGGCCCTCGCCGCGTAGAAATCTTAAAAGGAATCACGCTCAGAATTCCTCCAGGTCAGTTCGTCGCCATCCTCGGCGCCAGTGGGAGCGGCAAGAGCACGCTGCTCGGATTGCTTGCCGGTCTCGATTCGCCGAGCTCAGGCGAGATATGGCTGGACGGCGCTCCAATCCACAACCTGGCCGAAACAGAGCTGGCAACCGTCCGCGGACGAAAGATCGGCTTTGTCTTCCAGTCGTACCAGTTGATTCAGACGCTGACCGCGCTTGAAAACGTGTTGTTGCCTTATGAATTGAATTTAGAAGGCAGCGGCATCGAGCGGGCTCGTCAGTTGCTCGACGAAGTCGGCCTCAAGGATCGCGTGGATCATTACCCTGTGCAGCTTTCCGGCGGAGAGCAACAACGAGTTGCTCTTGCGCGTGCGTTTGTTGTTGAGCCTCCTATAGTGATGGCGGACGAGCCGACAGGAAACCTGGATTCGGCGAATGGACGCATGGTACTCGATCTGCTGCTGGAGCGAAACAAGAAAGCCGGAACGACACTGGTGCTTGTGACGCACGACCCGGATGTGGCGAACCAGGCTGACAGAAAAATCGTGTTGAAGGATGGAATGGTTGTGGAAGACACGCTTCCTTTTGTCGGGACGCTTGAAGCCAAATCGAGTCTCCCCGAAAACGAGCAGACCAATGGCTAAGCGTGCGTTGAGTTGGAGACGGGCCGGGGCCATTGGCTGGCGGGATTTGAAGTCGGCGCCCGGCAAGTTCGGTTTCGTCGTCCTGTCGGTCGCGGTTGGCGTTGCGGCCCTGGTGGGTGTGCGCGGGTTGAGCGACAGCTTTAGAAAAACACTCTCCGGCGAGGCGCGGTCGCTGATGGCTGCCGACCTGAGCGCGCGCATTCAACATCCGCCGACAGCGGATGAGACTGCAAAAATTGCGGCGGTCTTGAAATCGGGCGGCGCAAACAGCCCTGCCGGAACCCGCTCAACCTGGGTGGCGGAGACAGTTTCGATGGCATCGGTGCCCACCGACCCAGTGCCGCTGCTCGTGTCCCTGAAGGCTGTCGACCCGAGCGAATACCCCTACTACGGGACGGCTGAGTTGGAGCCGGCAATGAGCCTGCAGCAGGCCCTCGCTGGCGACTCGGCGGTGGTCGCGGATGAGTTTCTGATCCGGCTGAATGCGAAGGTGGGCGAGACGCTGCGCCTCGGAGACGTCAATTTCAGAATCTCCGCCGTGCTCAAGCAGGAGCCTGATCGGATTACTGCAGGGGCGGGCATAGGGCCGCGCGTCATGATCTCCGAAGCCGCGCTTGCCCGCACGGGTCTTGTGGCGCCGGGGAGCCGGTTGAACGAGCGGTTGCTGGTTAAACTGCCGGAAAAGGCCGCGACCGGACTCTCTGCCGATGCCAACATTGCGGCTGTGCGCAGTCAGATCGAGTCCGCGTTGCCCGATGCGCAGGTGATGGACTTTCGCGAGGGCAACCCCGCGCTGACCCGCGGCCTCGATAACGCCACGGCGATTCTCAGTCTCATTTGCCTGGTGGCGATGGTGCTTGGCGCCATCGGCGTCGCAATGGCCATGCATGCGCACCTGGAACAGCGAATGGACATGCTCGCAATCCTGAAGGCATTGGGTGCCGGATCAGGAGACTTGCTTCGCATTTTCCTGTTGCAGACGCTGGGTCTTGGGCTAGCCGGAGGAGTGCTCGGCGTGGCCGCAGGCGTTGGCGTCATGATGGCGCTTCCTTCTGCCTTTGGAAATCTGCTTCCAGTGCACGCTGTGTTGAGTTTTCCCTGGCAGTCTGCGTTGGCGGGTTTGGGAACAGGGCTGCTGACGACGCTGCTGTTCTGCTTGCCGCCACTTCTGGATGTGCGAGCGGTGAGGCCCGTGCTGGTTTTGCGCAGGCTGGTCGAGTCGGGACCGGAAGGGTTCAGCGGCTGGCTGGAAAAGTGGTGGGCGCGACGGTTGCAACTGGCAATCGCAGCCGTGGTGATTGCAGCGCTGGGCGGCATCGCCTGGGCTCTGTCAGACTCGCCAAAGATCGGGTCCGCATTTGCCGGAATGTTCACAGTTGCCTTGATTGTGCTGCTCGTGTTGGCGGCGGCGGCGTTGTGGACCGTGCGCTTTTTGCTCGATCGCGTCAGGCTGCGGCTGCCTTCTTCACTGCGGCACGGACTTGCGAACCTCTACCGCCCAGGGAACCAGTCAGCAGCGGTGCTGGCCGCCCTGGGTACCGGCGTCATGCTCATCCTGGCTGTTTACCTGATGCAGGCGCAACTGTTGCGCGAGATCAAGGAAACGGCTTCGCCTAAATTGCCCAACATCTTTCTGGTAGACGTGACAACGGATGAAGTTGCCGGCGTACGAAATTTCTTCGCGCACCAGGCAGGAGTGACTCAAGCGCTCGATTTAATGCCGGTCGTGCCGGGAAGGTTCATTTCGATCAACGGGCAACAAGTGGAAGAGATGAAAGGGCAGCATTATCCCCGGCGCATGCTCCAGCAGGCCGAACTTACCTGGGCCGACGCGCCTCCTGTCGGAGACAAAGTGACCCAGGGCGCGTGGTGGAGAGACGGAAGCGCGGCGGAGTTGGCGGTGGGCGAGGGCATCGCGCGCCGTTTGAACCTGGGCGTAGGCTCGGCCGTTGAACTCGAGATTGGCGGGACTGTGCGCGCGCTCAAAGTGGGCGCAGTCTACCGGGCCGATGGCCAGAATCTTGGCGCAAGAGTCGAGTTCGTCTTGCCGTCCGGAGAGCTGAAGGACCAGCCGTCAACCTGGTACGGCGGCATTCACATGAACCCGAAAATGGTGGGGACGATGGAGCGAAGCCTGTTTGCCGCTTATCCAACCGTTACTGTCATCAATGTTGCCGATGTGCTGGAGCGGATCGAGAGCGTGGTCGATCAGATCACGTTTGTGGTTCGGCTGCTGGCCGGATTCTCGATTCTTGCCGGCCTCACGATTCTGGCTTCAAGCATTGCGAGCACCCGGTTCCGGCGCATGCAGGAGGCTGTGGTGCTGAAGACGCTTGGCGCAACCCGCATGAGGATCGTGCGCACGTTCAGCGTGGAATTCTGTGTTCTGGGCCTTCTGGCCGGAGCGGTCGGCGTGGTCTTCGCAAACCTGCTGACGCGTGTGCTTTTGCTCAGGCTGGAAGTTGCCTTCAATATCGATTGGAGAGCGACAGCAATTGCGCTTGTTAGCACTGCTGTTCTGGCGACCGCGACTGGATGGATCGCAAGCTACCGTATTCTTGGGTTGCGTCCATTGCAGGTGCTGCGCGAAGAGTGAGAGGGGCAGGGAACTGCGCCGGGCGGGGTTTGACCATGGACGGGAAAGCACTTATGATGAACAGGTTGGCTTTTGCAATCCGGCTCCCTGTCGGTGTAGACGCCAATATGGCTGCGAGACCAGCATTCATCAAGCCTGGTGCCCGTTCGTTCAACGGTAGGACAGCTGCCTCTGGAGCAGCATATCGGGGTTCGAATCCCTGACGGGCAGCCAAATTCGATCGATCCCCGCGCTCCCCAAGTTACGCCACTTCACTACATTGCAGATCAGATTCTGCTGCGGCGCCTTCGTCACTGTGCTGCTGCGGGAGTCGTTGACTTGATCGCCCGATGCAGTTGGGCCGCTTGCCACAAACCAATCGCAAAAAGCAGTACTGTCAGAAGCTGAATACCCTTGCTTTGTGCAATCGGTTCAGTGATCCAGCAAACCGCGATGATCAGCACAGCCAGAACAACAAACCAGCCTTCGCCGCTCCTCCACTCAAGTTCGCGGAGCGCTCCGAGCATCACAATAAAGGCGATCGTTAACAAAACGGTGTCGTAGATGGGGACATAGATATTTAGAACCAATGTCCAGGTCAGAACTGCCGCCCAGGCGAGGCTTTGCACAGGTTTACTGCCCGCAGACGATCTCCATAAAAGCACGGCAAGCCAGACCGCCACAATCACCGCAACGCTGATCAGGAGGACCAATCCGGCTCTCGATCGCCCGCCCGGAAGAGCGTAGGAAAGCGAGTTCAGATCGACAAATTGCCAGCGTAGAAGCGCCGAAAGGCCTTCGGTCTGCGAAAGCTGTCCAAAACTCCGAAGAAAGTTCGCATACACCTGCCACACCTTAACGCCCATAAATGCTGTCGAAATCAGAACGAGAATCGCTGTTCCCATCACGAATCCCGCCAGCGTCTTGAGCCGGCGAGTGAGCAGCAGCATGGGCAGCAGAAGGATCAGCAGCGTCGGCTTGTACAGCAGAATCGAAAGCGCAAGTCCGCTCATGATCGGCTTCGATCTTCTCTCCATGGCGATTGCCAGGCCCATGCAGAAGACCGCAACAGAAGCGAGTTGCCCATTCATCAAGGTGTTCATCAAAAACGGCGGATAAGCAAGGGCAAAACAAAAAGCCAGCGAGCCCTTGAGTCGGTCCTGCGGAAAGGTTCCTTTGACCGTTGCACGGATTCCCCATGAGAAGAGAGATAGGGAAATTCCAAACCAAACGAGGTAAGCGAACCTGAAGGGAAGCAGCGCGAACGAACTAAAGAAAAGCGCGACAAATGGAGGATATGGACTTGGACCCCAGGTACCGTCACGCAAAGGTTCAATCTGATTGAAGGTCTTCAACTGCAGACTGTAGTCATACAGTTTTGCGGCTGAATGCTCATTGGCAAGATGGCCGATTCCATAAAAATAAACAAAATCGCCCAGCGAACCAGCCTTCCAATGAAGAAAGAGAAGAACGGACAGCGGCACAACAAGGCACGCGACAAAAAGACACCAGCAGACCAGTGTGATTTCCTTCAGGCCAGGCCGCGGCCCGAGAATTCGGTCAGGCCACCCTATGCGTCCTGTTTTCCCGGCTCCGGCTCCGATGCCGTAGGGCTTTCTCACGTCTTGCTGAGTCACTCTTGCCTCATCTGGGTCCCATAGGATTTGTTATCCCCGCCGCGCTTTTTCCTAGATTGTATGCTTTCGGCAATGTCGGCTCGGCAGCTCGTCCGGAGGGTCATCGTTTCTGCGCTTGTTTCCGGGCGAAAAAGCCCGCAGGGGAATTGAATCGAAACGAGCCTGCCACCCGAGGTCTCAGAGATCGTGCGGACAAGCGGGAGATTCCATCACTGCACGGTAATCGTGAAGCTTGTTGAAGCTATGATCGCCGGGTTGACCGAGTCTGTTCCAGTTACCGTGAAGGTGTAGGCGCCTTTGGTTGTTGCTGGGGTACTGCTCCCGCCTGATCCAAGGCTTGCACTTCCGGCGCCACCGCAGCCCATGACTCCGGCAGCGGCAATCACCGCAAAAACAACCAGCATCGACACCCAACGCCGGCGGCGCGGCGCAATGCCAAAAAGCAACACTCCAGCAAGAACCGCTCCTCCCTCTCCAAAGAGCCACGGGGATCTCTTTTTTGCTTGAGTGCTGGCGGCTATCATGTTGGCGGTGGTCTGCACAGTAACGATCGTGTTTCCGCTCTGGCCCGGCGTGATCGCAAGGCTGGTCGGGCTCAAGCTGCAGGTAGGCAAACTCTGTGCGTTGCTTGGGGACGCTGAGAGGGCGCAGCTCAAGTTCATCGTTCCGGAGTACGAGCTGTTCCCGGTGATTGTGGCCGTTGCGGTCAGTTTCGTTCCCGGAGAGCCGAGCGACACATCGCCTAGTGTGATCGCAACTTGCGTCACTGAAACATTTGCACTCCCGGTCGAACTGTTATAGGTTTGATCTCCGCTATAGGTGGCAATAAGCGTAGTTACTCCGCCGGCCAGCGATCCAGCAGGAATACTGATGGTCGCCGAGCCTGCACTGAGCGCGGCCGCAGAGGACGTAGCGCCACCACCGGTCACGATGACTGTGCCTGTCGGGACTGGTGTGCCGCTCCCACCGCTCACGGAAACGGTCACAGTCAGTCCTTGAGTGGTGGTGATGCTCAGTGAAGATGGCACCACCGTCACTGCGGGTGTTACCTTGGCGACCGACAAACTTGAAGAGGTGACAGTAGCGTCGCTGTATTCGTACGAGCTGGCGGAGTCCGGCGTGTAACTCGCCGTAAGCGTGTCAGAGCCAGCAGCCAGAGATCCAGCCGGAATGCTGATCGTCGCCGAGCCGGCACTGAGCGTTGTCGCACTCGATATGTAGCCGCCTCCTGACACCGTTACTGTGCCGGTCGGGGTAGGTGCGCCCGTGCCACCTTTCACCTGAATCGATACCGTCAGAGTTTGGGTGGTGGCAATGCTGGTCGCGCTCGGCGTTACGGTCATTGAGGGCATTAGCTTTGCCACAGTGATGGCGAAAGAAACACCCGTAGCGCTGTTGTAGATTGCAGAACCTGGAGTGTCGGGTGTGTAGTTGGCTGTCAGTATGTTGGAGCCGAGCGCCAGCGTTCCGGCGGGAATACTAATGGTCGCCGAACCTGCGCTCAGAGTAGCCGGGCCGGACGTGTAACCACCGCCAGTCACGGTCACCTTGCCGGAAGGGGAGGGTGCACCTGTGCCACCATTCATCAGAATCGTTACCGTCAGACTTTGGGTGGTGGCAATGCTGGTCGCGCTCGGGGTAACGGTCATTGAGGGCGTTAGCTTTGCCACAGTGATGGCGGAAGAAACACCGGCTGCACCGTTGTAGATTGCAGAACCTGGAGTATCGGGTGTGAAGCTGACCGTCAGTATGTTGGAGCCGAGAGCCAGCGATCCAGCGGAAATACTAATGGTTGCCGAACCTGCGCTCAGTGTGGCCGGGCCGGACGCGTAGCCTCCGCTAGTCACGGTCACCGTGCCGGAAGGGGAGGGCGCACCGCTTCCTCCATTCACCGCGATCTGGACCGTAAAAGATTGAACAGCCGAGATGCTTTGCGAGGAAAGAGTCACAGACACAGTAGGCGTGACCTTGACCACGGTCACTCCAGAAGGAACACTGCTGGCGGCGTTATAGGTCGGGGAACTGGAGGGATCCGGATTGTAGCTGGCCGTCAAGGATTCGACGCCAACCGCGAGAGACCCAGCGGGGATTGTGATAGTCACTGTTCCCTTGCTGAGTGAGGTGCCGGGTGACGTATATCCACCGCCCGCGACAGTCACGGTCCCTGTCGGGGTGGGCGCCGTGCCGCCGCCAGTTACTGCCACCGTCACCGTCAGCGCCTGGGTTGTCTGGATGCTGGAGGAGGACGGAGTAAGCGCCACGACAGGTGTCGCTTTGGACACGTTCACGGTGGTTGCCGCGCTTGTAGAGCTGACATAAATCGGGGAACTGACCGAGTCGGGAGTAAAGCTTGCCGTCAACGTGTCAGATCCAACGGCAAGCGACCCCGCCGGGATGGTGATCGTCGCGGTGCCAGCGCTCAGCGTAGCCGCCGGCGAGGTGTAGCCTCCGCCCATCCAAACCGAACCCCACTGACCTCGATACTTGTACGGGGCGTTGTCTTCGGGTTCCCAAGCCCCATACAGAGCATTGATCGCCGTGATGTCCGGGTCTGTGATGACGGCGGAAGGTACGCCGCTCGGTGGAATCACCTGGTATGTCCCCGCGACTTGGTTGAGGATGATTTGAACCGTGTAATCGGTTTGGCAATCAACCGCGAGATTTTCAGTGCCGGAAAGAACGGTGGAACCAACGCCGTTCACATTTTTGAGAACCCACCAGCTTGTAGGCCCAAAGCCAATCTCGAGCGAGTTTTGGAACGTACCATCCCGCGTTGCAATCAGTCCCACTGAGGTGTACCCGGGGTTATAGGTCCCCGATAGGGAAGGGCACATGCGAATTGTTCCGCCAAGGGTCGTAACCGGCGAGGGGGTTCCACCGGTCGAAGAAGTATTCGGGAGCTCGGCATACAGGTCTCCCGGCTCACCGGAAGGAGCGCTATTGATCAGATGATTATCTTCGATTTCTCCAACGCCATGGCCACCGGCGATCCAAACGGAGTTCCCTGATTGCGCGGTCATTCCGTTGATGAGCGTGTCATTGGGATACTGGAAAGTATCGTAGATCAGGTGCGCGCTTCCGGCGTTAGGAATGCTGCTGGTCAGCGTAACCAGCCCGGTTGGCGTGGGGTTACCGCTTCCGCCGCTCACAGCCACAGTCACCGTCAGTCCTTGCGTCGCCGTCGTATTTGCAGAAGACGGAATCAACGTGACCGTCGGGGAGACCAGCGCCGGGGGCGAGACCACTACGGAGGCTGTTCCGATGCTGTTGTTGTAAGTCCCGGAACTGGAAGTATCGGGTGTGTAACTCGCAGAAAGCGTGCCTGCGCCCAGCGCTAACGATCCGGCCGGGATGGTGATGGTGACAGCACCTGCGGTCAAAGTTGATGCCGGTGATGTGAAATTGCCACTCGTCAGCGTCACCGTCCCGGTCGGCGTTGGCGCGCTGCCGCTAGCGTTCACGGTTACCGTCACCGAAAGCTGCTGGTCCGTCGTGATGCTTGCAAGCGCGGGGGTAACGACCACTGTAGGCGCAACTGGTTGTCCGCTTACTGTAAGTGAATTGGATGTGCTTGAACTGTAGTTGCCGTCTCCGGGATAGTCTGCTGCCACAGAGTGGCTGCCAATGCCAACGGCTGACATTGCCAATGTGGTCTGCGCTGTCTGAATCAAATTCGACAAAAGTACCGTTGCCGTGTTTCCACCTTGATTGGCTACGGCAAGATCGGCTATACCATCTTTGTTGAGGTCCATTGCCGCTATGGAAATTGGCTCGGCGCCCACCGCGACGGTGCCATTCGCCATTTGATTGAACGTTCCGTCTCCCTTGCCCTGCAAGATGGTCACCGTGTTGTCGCCTGAGTTTTCCACGGCCAGGTCGGGAATTCCGTCCGCATTGAAGTCACCAACGGCAACTGATATCGGTTCGCTGCCGACCGCGATCGGGCTATTGGCCGCTTGCGTGAAGGTTCCGTCCCCATTCCCGATGCAGATTGTTACCGTGTCATCGGCATAATTGGCCACGGCCATGTCTGGGATACCATCCCCGTTGAAGTCTGCAACCGCTATTGCGATAGGCGTGTGGCCGGCTACCACCTGGGTGGGCGTTTGCGCGAAGGTTCCATCTCCATTTCCGCGGAAGATTGCAACCAGGCCATAGCTATTTACAATTGCCAGGTCTGAGATTCCGTCGCCGTTAAAATCCGCCACTGCCAGGGAAAATGGATACGTCACCGAAATCGGGCTATCGACCGCTTGCACGAATGTCCCATCTCCGTTTCCGAGAAGGATCGATACCGTGAAATCGCTCGAATTCACAACCGCCATGTCCGGCAGACCGTCGCCATTGAAGTCGCCTACAGCCAGGAAATCGGGTCCGCTGCCCACGCTCACCTGGCTCGACGCCGAAAACGTCCCGTCACCTTTGCCAAGCAGGATGGCCACGGAGTTGTCGCCATAGTTGACTACGGCCAAATCTGCGTTACCATCCCCGTTGAAGTCACTGACTGCCAAAGACCACGGATAGTCGCCCACCGCAATGGGGCTTTTCGCGGCCTGCGCGAATGTTCCGTCCCCTTTGCCCAGAAGGATCGTAACTGTGCCGTCTCCGTTGTTTGCAACCGCCAGGTCGGGGATCCCGTCGTTATTGAAGTCGCCAATAACAATGGAACTTGGATTGTTGCCTGTAGTCGGATTCGAGGGGGTCAGGAAGCTCAGCGAACTCGAAGATGCGCCTAGAAGTCCGGTTCCCAGCAATGCGTTCCCATTGCTTGTGTCGACGAAGGAAACTGTCCCGCTTGGGAAGCTCAATCCTCCGGTGCCGGTTACCGAGGCGATGAGCGAATAATTACTCGCACTGCCGTTCTGCACAAGCGCTGTGGTTGTCTGATAAAGCCCTGTCACCGTCAGCGAGACCGAAGCTGACGAACTGGCGGCGGCAGCGCCTGTTCCCAGAAAAGCAGCCTTATAGTTATGGATTCCAATACCGGGCGCGATCTTTAGTGTGGCCGTGCCGGCGCTCGTCAACTGCCCAATGCCGAAAAGGTGAATGTCGGTGCAGTAGACCGCGGAGGCATCGCAGAACTTTACCTGCCCGGTCCTGACTGCCGAGGTCCCGTTGTTCACCGTAGCCGTCAGCGTGATCGCGCTTCCAGACTGAACGGTCGTCGCCGGACTCCCGCCGGACGATACAACCAGAGCCGTTGTTGTTGCCAGAGGTGCAGCCCATCCCCGATGCACCCCGAGGCAGAACACAGTCACCAGCACCATGGTTACGGAAAACTGGCGGACTATCTTGCCGTTCACAATTAATCTCCACATTTGCTTGTATTTAAGCGGCCTTTAAGAAATCCAGATTGATTTCTGAGCGAGGTCCCCAGTGAAACCTGTGGCAGATCGTCTTCCGAGTCTCCTTTTGGGCCGGTCACATCCCCAACAACTGTCTCGATCCAGGTGTTTCCCCTTCATAATCCTGGTCTTATGGAAACAGATGAGTTTTCGTGATCAAAAGAGATATTACAAATGTAATCATATAATTGGTAACTATGTATAGGTAATTCGTGGCTATGTAGATTACCTTTTAGTGTTACTTCCATTTGACGCTCAACGAGCCACCGGCTCGAATCAACCGTCTAACCCTGATTCCGAAAAACGAGTCCGGCAAACAGAGAAGCTTCAAGACGCGCGGGAAAGAGGTAACCAACCGTCGCAGCCGCAAGGTCAGGCTGCGGATCAACGCGAAAGTGCACCGTTATGGGTGCTGAGAGCCAATTTTGGCAGCAAGTGCTTGCATTTGGCGTTATGAAAGACTTTTAGCCGATCTGACAATAGAGAAATTCCCTGTTTGCTCTTCGGATGACCACTTCCGCCCGGGACATCATTCAGATTTATGGGCTTATATTGTTTATTTTCAATGGCTCAACAAAGATTTGTCCGTGAATACATGGCTGTTCGACGCGTTGAGGATCACCTCAAGTTGGCAATTAGGGACGCCAATTCCACAGCTCTGTGGTTGCGCGCTCGGCGGTGTTGACTTACGATCATGCCAATTGCAAATCCCGGTCTGCTAGACCCCTGCAGGCCAACATTCCAAGTTTTGTTCTCCACGTGGCGCCGGAAAGGTATCTTGCCGTTGCCAACATTGATGGTGCATTTCGTTGCTGTTTGTCATGGGGAACGCAGCGTCGGCCGATGATTGGACAAAGGGCTTAGCAGTTCAGATTTGCTAAGTCACATTGGCGAAGCCATGCGCGCCCACAGATCTGGAGGATCAGGATCTGTTTTGCGCACATGTCTAACGTCATCACTCGTGGCGCTGCTGAACCGTTTTTCCGCCGCAAGTGACGGAAACCAGGAGGTGCTAGCTGGACCTGCAGGTCACATCTCGTTCGCTCGACATGCAAGCGGTGCTTCTTCCCGGATGCATGGGCGATACGGCTGATCGCAACTGGTACGCAGTTTACACCGCCCCGCAGCACGAAAAGTCCGCTCTCAAGCACCTTGATTTGCGGGAGATCGAGTCGTTTCTCCCAACCTATGAGACAGTTCGCAACTGGAAGAACAGGCAACGCATCAAGCTCGCTTTGCCACTCTTCCCCGCATACCTGTTTGTGCGCATTAGCTCCAGGGAACGATCAAAGGTTCTCCAATCTCCGGGCGTGCTGCGGATTGTCGGAAACAGAAAAGAATCCGTACCTCTTCCGGATTCAGAGGTGGAATTTCTACGCTCCGGCGCTTGCCGTGACCGGATCGAACCGTATCGCGATTTCGTCATTGGCGAAAAAGTCCGCGTCAAAAGCGGTGTCATGCAGGGCCTTCAGGGGACACTGGTGAGAAAGTGCAATAGTCTGCGGTTTGTGCTGACGCTCGAGTTGATCAACCAGCACGCCGCCGTTCAGGTTGACGCCGAAGACTTGGAAGTAATCACGGCTTGAAGGCGGTCAAGATTCTCCAAAACATCTTGCGATTCGCGCCTTCATTTAAGGCCCTCTGCAACTGGGTTTCTGGAACCGCCCGCCCTGGCACGGACCGTTCATTCTGCCATCTTGCTTGAATGCTTTACCAGGGTATTCGCTTTCTGCGGGCCCTCGCAAAACCCCTTTTCAAAACGCAAGGCCTGATCTCCGCGTAATTGAGTGGCGTTCTGATGCCGCTCCAATTCACAGCCAGAATATGGCAAGAAAGTTAACGCCCGCACTGGCTTCTAACGCCTTGCGACTCTGAGATTGTGTGCGCACAGATGACAATTGAACCCAAACGTTCAGCGAGAGCCGACAAGATTCTGCAGGCCGCAGGCCAGATGTTCGCGCGCCAGGGATACTACGCCACCACCACGCGCGAGATAGCCCGCCTTGCAGAGGTCAGCGAAAACACGCTCTTCCGCCACTTCGACAAAAAAGAAGATCTCTTCTGGGCATCGTTAAGTGCATATTCATCGGGGCTCAGGTTTCGTAAGGACTTGATGGAGGGACTATCGGAATGCCAGCCTCCAGAAGTGGTCTTGCCAAGAATCGTCGAAATGCTGGCAGACACAGTCAACTATCGCCCTGAATTGATTCGGCTGATTTCGATCGCATTCATCGAGTTGCATTCGAAGGTGGGTGAGTTCTGTGTGGAGAATCTCGCTCCTGTTTTTTCCGCCATCAATCGCTATCTGGAAAAGAGTATTCGAGACGGAAAGATTCGCGAACTGGATCCAACAATTCTTACTGCCGCATTGATGATGACCGTACTCACCCATCCGGGGATCTATAACCTGATTGAAGGCGAAAAGCCGTTCTATGCAAGCGGACAAGAAGCGCATCGCGCCTACAGCAAGTTCTGGTTAAATCTGATTGTCCCGCGAATCGCGGCTCCTTTATCTTCCATTGGCTAGCGGGAAGGGAAGCACTCAGACCGGCGTCGCTCTCTTTTCGCTTCCTTCCGGCCGATTGGGCGTCAACAGTCGGACCTGAATTCGCCCTCGGCCAGAGAAACAATCGAGTGAATGACGATAGCGACGCAAGTCAAAGCCGGCATCAAATACGTTCTCGTGTGGCTCGGACGATGGGCGCCGTCTCGCACTGCGGCCGCCTTGAGCGTCGCTGCTAAATACCTTGAGCTGGGCTTGTGGATGCGAACAAATGGTATGCGGCCCGGCCCGCGGTTTGCTCTGCGCGAGGAACTGTTTGACTTGGTCGGGAAGGCGATTGCCGATCGCGCTGTGTTGTATTTGGAGTTCGGCGTCTTCGAAGGCGTAGCAACCCTGTATTGGTCGAAGATTCTTCGCAACCCAAACAGCAGTTTGCATGGCTTCGACAGTTTTGAAGGACTGCCTGAAGACTGGAACCCTGATTTTCGAAAGGGATATTTTTCTACCGAAGGCCAGGTCCCACAAATCGAGGACCGCCGCGTCAAGTTCTTCAAAGGCCTGTTTCAAGAAACTCTTCCGGCGTATCAATGCCCAGATCACGAAGTGCTTTTCTTGAATCTCGATGCCGATATCTATTCATCGACAATCTTTGTCTTGAAGTCGCTGAAGGATCAAATTGTCCCAGGATCCTATATCTATTTCGACGAATTCAGTCATCCGGAGCACGAATTCAAAGCTTTCAAAGAGTTCATGATCGAGACTGGAATGAAGTTTTCCGTGGTGGGAGTTGCCAACACGATGGAACACTTTATGTTCAGGCGAGAGGAATAGCGTCAAGAGTTGCGATGCCGGAGTCGGGTCGCAAGGTCCGAAAGCACTGGGATTTGAAACTCTCGCGCATTAAGGGGTAAATGGACTTGGAAGATGATGCGGTGAGTGGGACTCCGAGCCTGTTCGATCAAACGGCCGCGGACTTTACTGCCCGGGTCGATCAGCAGATTCATGCGGGCCGCTACAGGCGCGGCGATCGCTTCATGGCTGCCGTGCGGTCCTGCGTACCTTCTCACGGCTATGTTCTCGACTACGGATGCGGCCCTGGTCGGATTTCTGCTCTGCTCGCTAAGCAAGGCTTTCGCACCCTAGGTGTCGATCCTTCGCCGGAAATGATTTCAGTTGCAAGACAGCAGCAACTCGATCCGCATCAGGTAGAGTTTCAACTTTGTGAATCGCGCCCACTCAAAGATCAAAAAGAAACATTTGATGCGATCGTCTGTTCCAGCGTGATCGAGTACGCGCCGCAACCGGTTAATCTATTGCGCTCGTTCCATGCGTCTCTTCGGCCCTCCGGCGCGCTCATTATCAGCTTCGCCAATTCTCGCAGCCTTTCGCGCGCTATATTTCAGCGCCGGAATCTCCATTTGAGAGCTCAGTTCCACACCTGGTCAGGCAAGGAGTTCAACCAACTTCTTGATCAAGCCGGATTCAAGCCGATGCGGAAAGCTGTGTATTTTGAATCGTTTTTTGATCGACTTATGCCTCTGAGTGTACTTTCAGGTTCGCAATTTATAGGCGCCCTTGGGTTGGTCGTCGCAGTCAAGCAATAAGCACTTCACCCAGATTCAGTTGAGTAGGCGATTGCAACAAAATCGGAAAATCCAGAGAACCAATGGCCACCAGCGCGCCGGGTTTCATTCTCTTTGCAGAATAGTTATCCAGGATCGGGATCGCTCATGAAACAAGTTATTCAGAATGCCCGTGGCGGCGAGCTAAAACTCAAATCGGTCCCTGCGCCTCAGGTACAGCGGAACACGGTTCTGGTCCAAACCATGGCGTCCTTGATCTCTGCCGGCACCGAGCGCCAAATGGTGGGTTTCGCGCAGTCAACGCTGCTTTCAAAAGCGCGCGCGCGGCCGGATTTGGTGCGCAAGGTTCTGGATAAAGTTCATCGCGACGGCGCCGTTGCAACATTCAAATCCGTAATGGCCCGCCTTGACGAGCCGCTGCCGCTCGGCTATTCCGCCGCCGGCACGGTCATGGAGGTCGGCGCCGGTCTTGAGGGCAAGTTCAGGGTTGGGCAGTTGGTGGCAATGGCAGGCACAGGCATCGCCAACCACGCGGAGTTCAATGTTGTTCCCGAAAATCTTGTCGTTCCCGTGCCAGCGGACGTATCGGCGGAGCAAGCGAGCTTTTGCACTCTCTCTTCAATTGCGCTCCATGCAGTGCGCCTCGTGGGTCCGCAGCTTGGCGACTTTGTGGCCGTATTGGGTGCGGGTCTTGTGGGCCAGCTCGTTTCACAATTCGCCAGGCTCGCCGGCGCCCGCGTAATTGTGCTCGATTACAACGCGCAAAGACTGGAACTGGCCAGGACCAACGGCGCGGAAACAATCGTGCTCCTGGGAAACGGCAATCCGGCTGAAGCGGTCTTGGACGTGACACAAGGAAAAGGATGCGACAGTGTAATGATCGCGGCGGCGACGCAGTCGAGCGAGCCCTTTCTGACTGCGGCTGAAATTGCGCGCGACCGCGCAACGGTTTGCCAGGTCGGTATCACGGGAACGGAATTTCCTTATCGCCTGTTCATGCAGAAGGAACTCAACATCATTGTCTCCCGCTCCTACGGGCCAGGACGCTACGACCGGGATTTTGAGAACAAGCACATCAAGTATCCTGCCGGTTATGTTCGCTGGACGGAGACAGACAATCTTCGCGACGCCGCTCGCCTGATGTCCTCTTCGCAGTCCGCGCATCTCGACGTCACATCTCTCATCTCTCATCGCTTCTCATTTGACCGCGCAGAAGAAGCCTACGAGTTAGTCATGAGCGGGACCGAGCCGCACCTCGGCGTCGTGCTGGAATACGGCGGCACAGAACCGATTGCGGAAGCGAGTCCGCGCATTTCGCTCAATGAAGCAAAGCCCGCCGCCGGCGCGCGGTGCGTGCTTGGCGCCATCGGGGCAGGGAACTTCGGCAAGACAATGATTCTGCCGGCGCTCAAAGACGATTCGCGCGTGCAACTGCACACACTGGTTACAGCGCGCGGCGTATCGTCATCGGGAACGGGCGCAAGGCTGGGCTTTGCCCAGGCTTCCACTTGCGGCGACGATGTTTTTGATAACTCCGAAATATCGTGTGTCGTCGTGACCACGCCCCACTCCAGTCACGCGTCAATGGTCGCTAGGGCGCTCGTCGCCGGCAAGCATGTCTTTGTAGAGAAACCGCTGGCTCTGAGTCTTGAGGAGTTGCAAACAGTCATTGATGCACGAAATGCCTCCACTGCCTTTTTCACGGTAGGCTTTAATCGGCGTTTCGCTCCGTTCGTTCAAGAAGCGCGCAAGTTTCTAATGGCGCGCACGGGGCGGAGCATGACCGTCATTCGAGTCAACGCCGGGCAGCTGCCACTGGATAGTTGGCAGCGCGACATTGACGAGGGCCAGGGCCGCATTCTCGGAGAACTTTGTCACTTTGTCGATCTGGCCCTCTACCTGGCGATGAGTCCGCTTGTTTCGGTATCGGCGGACTCGGCCGAGACGACGCGCGGACTCTGTGAAGACTTGAGCGTAACATTGCGTTTCGCTGACGGAAGCCTTGCCGCCATTGTGTACACGACGCTCGGCGATACCAGCTCCAGCAAAGAGCTGATTGAGTGCTACAAGGGGGCGTCGGTTTGCCGGATCGAAAATTTTCGCGAGATCACGATCGTAGCCGGCGGGAAGAAAGTGCTCCAGAAGAAATCCATGACGCAGGACAAAGGGCACAACGCCCAGATGAAGGCCTTCGTCGATGGAGTCGTCAGCGGCATTCCGCCAGTCGATGAACAGTCCATCATCGATTCGAGCCTGGCCACTTTGCTAGTGTTGGATGCGCTTCGGCTTGGACACCCGGTGGTACTCCGCGATCAGGATCTTGCTGCCGAATGAATTGCGAAAGCCCTTGTCATTCATTTCGATTGACAAGAGATTCGCGGGTCAGAATACCGGAGTTAGAAAAGTTTGCTTGGTCTCTATCTACGCACGGCCCGCTACTACAAAGCATCACAGATCGTCGGCCGGGTTCGCATCAGCGCGGACAGGCTTCTCACGCGGAGTATCCCCTGGCTGACCCGGCGGAGATACGCTGTTCCTGCGGTCATTTCAAGAGACAAGCAGGCAGTGTTTTTCAGCGATAGGGATTCATCCTGCATAAACGAGCTTGTGCCCTTGCACGAGAATGCTGAACGGCTTCGGCGCAGAGTCTTCAGGCTCCTTAACAGCGAGCGGACTCTGGGCTCTCCGCTAGATTGGGATCCCACAGGCGCAACGCGTCTGTGGCGCTATAACCTGCACTATTTCGATTACGCTCTCGATCTTGCCATGCTTGTGAAGTGCGAGAAAGATGAGAGGGCGGCGGAATTGCTGCGCTGCTTTTTTAGCGAATGGATCGAAGCAAATCCTGTCGGCGTAGGCGTTGGCTGGCATTCTTATCCCATCTCGCGCCGAATCGTGAGCTGGGTGCAAAGTGTCAGTCTTGCCTTGCCGGAAATAGTCTTAAGCAACAGCGCGCTTGAGTCGGCCTTCCTGGGAAGTCTGTATCAGCAAACCCGCTATCTTGAAGATCATCTCGAGTTCGATATTGAAGGAAATCATCTGCTTGCCAATGCAAAAGCCCTGGTCTTTGCAGGCATTTTCTTCGGAGGCAAAGCAGGAGCCCGATGGCATGAGAAAGGGATCAAACTTCTTTGGCGTGGTCTGCACGATCAGATTCTTGCAGACGGCGGTCACTATGAACGCAGCCCCATGTACCACGCAGGCATGTTGCAGGATTATCTTGAGGTCGTGTCAGTTCAGCATCTGAACAACAACGAGGTTCCGCAGTCTGTACATCAACGCCTGATTGCAATGGGAGACTTTCTAGCCGGAATCAGACATCCGGATGGTGAAATTCCACTCTTCGCCGATTCTGCTTTTGGCATAACGCACAAGACACCGGACATTCTTGCGGCAGCAGAGCGCTTGCTTGATGTTCCTTCTAGATGGGCGAACACAGACGCAGGGCTCTACTGTGCGTTGTTCGCACCGCGAAAACTCCAATACAAAGGGATATCGACAACCGTACCGCCACGCCGAACCTCGTGGCCCGATACGGGATACTTCACGCTCCCGGGGGTTGGAGCGGGAGATAAGCTCATCGTGGACGCAAAGCCGATGGGGCCCGACCACCTCCCGGCACATGGACACTGCAGCCTGTTCAGTTATGAGCTTTCTATCTCCGGCGAAAGATTGATCGTCGACTCCGGCGTTGAAGAGTATGAACCTGGTCCATGGCGAGATTTTTGGCGCAGTACTCGGGCACACAATGCGCTGACCGTGGACGGAGCTGAGCAGTCCGAGATATGGGCGGCCTTTCGAGTTGGACAGCGCGCGCAGCTGATCGAGTCCGGTTATCTCAAACAGAATTCCAGCTCTCTTTTTATGGGAACTCTCAACGGGTTTGCGGGACAAAAGAAACCCAATTCACACCGGCGTCTCATCGCGGCGCTCGCGGAAGGGTTTTGGCTGGTATTGGATGAGGTTAGAGGTAAGGGGCGCCACACGATTGAAAGCCTTGTTCACCTTTCTCCAAATGCAGATTGCCAAGTTAAGGCGCAATATGCAGATGTATCCTTAGGTTCGGTGAGGGTGCGGGTCTACCCATATTGTGATCACACGGCTCCCGCTTGTAAGATGAGTTGCCTCCGGGGCGAAGTTAATCTAATTCAGGGTTGGTACGCGCCGAGATTCGGAGAACGAAGGCCGAATACTGTTTTGAGCTTTTCATGTGATTCGAGCTTGCCCGCTAGGCTGGGATATTTAATCGCTCCAGCGAGCCGCGAGATTACTTCATGGGACGCCGTCCTCAGCGATCCTGGCAAACCGATTCAAGTCAATATCTCCGTGACCTCGCCGCAAGGTAATCTCCGCGTGCACTTCGATGCGCGGAGCGCTTCCCTTGCAGAGAGTCGTGAGAAGTGAAACCGCAATGACTATCAATCGACCAGGTAAGCCAATACAATTGGGCGTCTAGTTCACTAAGTTACATGAGCGTTCGCTGTTGTTCAGGAAGGGATAGACTTCAATTGCGCTTGTTATTCGTCACTTATCGCTTTCCCGCGTATTCAGGGGATGCCACTAGTAATACGGTCTTTAATCTTGTTAAGTATTTTTCGCACGATCATGAAGTCTCGCTCGTAGGCCTTGCGCCTTCTCCGATCTCGCAAGAAGCGCGAGAGCAGCTTGAACGATACTGCAAGCGCATCGAAGTTGTGGATTGGCCAAAATGGCAGGGAGCGCTCTCCGCTGCGCGAGGGTTGCTCTCTGGCGAGCCCCTTCAAATGTGGTATTTCCGCTCAAATGCTCTTGTCGAGAAAGTGAAACAAGTAGTTGCGGAAGAGAGAATTGATCTTGCCTACGGATATCATTTGCGCTCGGGACAATTCCTGGCCGACCTGAATTCAATTCCACGAGTGATCGCGATCCAACCGGCACAGGTTTTGCATTTTGGCCGCCGGTACCAGCTGACCCATAATCCGATCATGCGCGCAATCTATGGCATGGAGTACCGCCGATTGATCGGATACGAAGTCAATCTCGCGCAAAAATTTACGTCTTGCCTGCTGATCTCCGAAAAGGATCGAGATGCGATTGATCCAGACCATCAGCTTCACAACGTCTTCTACAACCCTCACGGCACGGACGTGGTTTCATTTGCGCCTACTTCGGATTTGGTCAGGGAAGAAGACAATCTCGTATTCTGCGGCGCGATGTATATGGATACAAATTTCGACGCGGTTCTGCACTTCTGTCGCAATATCCTGCCATTGATCTGGGCAAAGCGGCCCGAGACTCGATTCACAATTGTCGGTAAGAGGCCTCCACAGGCCGTCTTGAAACTCGCGGAAGACCCACGAATTTCAGTAACAGGATTTGTGAAAGATGTTCGGCCTTATCTTTGGAAGGCGTCCGTCGGAGTAAATCCAATCCGTATGGCCGCCGGGTTGCAGAACAAGCTTCTTGAAGGCCTGGCCGCGGGGTTGCCGATGGTTATCAGCGCGGAGGCGAATGAGGGTATCAACGCGCCGGAAGGAAAGGCAGTAAAGATTGGCCGAACCTCGGAAGAGTTCGCCGCGCAGGTGTTGGCTTTACTTGAGAACAAAGCCGAGGCAAAAGCAATGGCCGCGGAGGGCTTGGCATTCGTCCAATCTTTGTGGTCATGGGAACACAATTTTCGCTCTTTGGAAGAGCACTTGGACAAACTCCGGGCCTGATCGTTCGAGGGCGTAGCAAAACCAAGGCCTGGCCACGCAAGAGGAGAGCGAAATGGAAATCACGATCGTGGGATTAGGTTATGTCGGCACCGTGTCGGCGGCGTGTTTTGCATCGGCCGGGCACACCGTCTGGGGTGTCGACATTAATCCCGAAAAGGTGCGAATCGTCAACGAGGGTCGCACACCGATCGTTGAACGGGACCTCGAGAAAAGAATTGCGCAGGCGCGCGAAGCAGGCCGGCTCCGCGCGACCTGCGATCTCCGTGAGGCGCTGAGCAGGAGCGAAGTTTGCTTTGTTGCGGTTGCGACGCCAAGTCACTCCAATGGAAACATCGACGCTACGCACTTGCTTCGCGCCTGCGGGCAAATTGCAGAGGTTCTGCAGGACTGCGGCCGCTCGCAGATCGTGATTATGCGGAGTACCATCCTGCCATCCGTTTTCGAACAGTGCGACGAGGTCTTCTCCACTTTGGCGTCTGGGCGTGTTTCGTTTTGCGTTAATCCGGAGTTTCTGAGAGAAGGGACCGCGGTCGCGGATTTTGAGCAGCCTCCCTTTACGTTGCTGGGAGTGAAAGATGCGCAGGTAGAGACTGCGTTGCGTTCGCTTTACCAGTTTATTTCAGCCCCTGTCTATGTTCTCCCTCCTAAAGAGTCATTGCTTGTCAAATATGCAAGCAACGCTTATCACGCGATGAAGATTACATTTGCCAACGAGATTGGGGCGCTCTGCGCACGGGCGGATATTGACGGACAAAAGGTCATGTCAGTGTTTTGCGAGGATACGAAGCTCAACATCTCCAGCCGGTACCTTAAGCCAGGTTTTGCTTTTGGTGGGTCCTGCTTGCCGAAGGATGTGCGTGCTCTTTCCTATGCGGCAAAGCACTATGACCTGGACGTTCCGCTCATCAACTCACTACTGACGAGCAATGAAAAAGTCATCCAGCGCGCCATCCAAAAGGTGTGCGGCGGCAAGTTTCAGCGCATTGGATTGATCGGCCTTGGATTCAAGGCCAACACAGATGATTTGAGAGAGAGTCCGCTTGTCGAACTCGCTGAACGGCTCCTGGGCAAGGGATACGATCTTAAGATATTTGACCCGAATGTCTCCGTTGCGCAACTGACTGGCTCAAACAAGGAGTACATTCATAAGGTCATCCCGCACCTGTCTCGTTTGTTGGTCGGATCATTGGAAGATTTGGCCGCTTGTGAATTGCTGGTAGTGGGCCATCGGTATCCTGGGGTTCGCGATTTTCTAAAATCGGTTAACTTGCCGGCAATGGATCTTGATGGACCTTCACTGTAGCGATACAAACGAAGCAGCGAATTGACGCCGGGCACAGACGACCGCTCTGGAAAAGTGAATGCGAGCGCTCGCGAACGGCCGACATTGAGCCAAATGTGAAGCGAATTAGAATGCACTCCGTTTTGTCTTACGTGCTGGAGGGGTAGCGCCCCAATGGTTCGACTTAACGTGTTCAAGAAACAGCGAGATACGCAGAGTTTTTGGGCTTTGTTCATGTCAAGCATTTGTCCTTCAGCGTTCTTGCAACCTTCATCTTTACGTGCTAGGTTTGATGGAAGGCAAGCCCATGCAATCGGCTTCCCGTGGCTCAGATTCGAGTGAAGATGAGCAGTTTCCGAGTGATGGGCCCCAAGTGAATATGCGAGCTGATTTTCCACAAGGGGCGTGGGACTGACAGGGGCGAAGCCCGCCCGGATTTCGAAATCATAGTCCTTGCCTCAGAGATTCGATCCATGGATCTCTTCTCCCCTTCCCATTCTCTCAACGTTCTCAACAATTGCTGAGATAGAGCTTCATCATCCTTGACGGTGTTGCGACTTGCATGACAGTCCAAAAGCCACGATCGCGCATGATCAGCGTTCGACTTTCCGAAGAGGAATACTCTGCGCTCAGGCAACTTTGTTCTCTAACCCGTGCACGCAGCGTATCGGATCTCACGCGAGAGGCAGTCCACTCAGTTCTGAAGGGCTTAAACCCTGGTGATTCCTATGCGGGTAACCTTGAAGAATTTCGTGCTGGAATCAAGAACCTGGAAAAGAAAGTCGAGCAGTTGGAAGCGAAGATCACGATGTTCAAGTCAGGGAAGTCTCAATAAAACGCATTGCCGCATTGATCAAAACTGCGATTGACTTACTCAAGTGACTGAGTGGATTGCAAGAAGGCCTAATACGAGCGAGCGCTCAAACGCGAATTATGGATTTAGAAATGCTGTCAATGAAATCATTCCTGAATTGTCAAAGGATGAGAAAAGTCATGTTTGAAATCCCCCGGAGTTGTGATTCTCGTTTGCGATGGTGCTCCATTCGCGCCGCATGGATGTCTGCCGGATTGGTTGTTCTTCTGGTAGTGTCTTTCGGGGCCCAACGGTGCGTGGCCCAAAGCACGGATGACACTGAGAGTCAGACCTACGATCAGCAGGCAACTCAGCCGATGGATCAGCAGACAGATCAGACGACGGATCAGACGACAGATCAGGACTTGGGACTGACGCCGGATGAACAGGGTGGCCAGGCGCAAAGTCAGCAAACGGCCCAACCGTCAAATCAGAATGGGGGCGCGCGGCCCAATCAGCAGTCCAGCCAATCCCAGAATCAGCAATCAGGCCAGACGCAAGAACAAGTATCGGGTCAGGCGCCAAGACAGCAGCCAAGCCAAACACCAAACCGGCCCGTGGTTTCGGCTGAACAGCTTATAAGTATTCTGGAGCGGGAACCGCTGGTCCTCGAGGACGTACGATCTCTGGTTGCGAAGCGTACCAATCAAACAACGGACTCGGTTAGAGACGAAATTATTTACGAGCGCATTCGCGACGATGTGAGCTTGCGCGATTTGATCATGAGAATTTTGATTCGTCGCGGTTATGGTCCCGAATTGGTAAAGCTTAGCGATAATCCGCTGAACCCGCCAATTGATCATCAACCAGTAACGAACTCAAGGCGCTCGGCAGTCCCTCCTCCTCCTCCTGCTTATCAGAATCCTGATAACCCCCAGGTTGAGCAGCGACTGAGCCCCTACATGAACATGCCGTCACTGACCGATCTTTATTCGCAATTTCCAGTGACAAGACCCAAATTGCGTCGCTTCGGTAGCGAGGCCTTTCTCATTGGAAATGAGAATGCCAGCCCCAACCGCGCTGGAACTCCCAATCAGTTGCCGATGGATCTCCCGGCCGGTCCCGAGTACGTTCTTGGACCGGGAGACAATCTGATCGTGAACATGTGGGGCGGCCGATCGAATCGACTCAACAGAATCATCGATCGTCAGGGGCAGGTCGACTTACCTGAGGCAGGCACCGTCATGATCGATGGAATGACCATCCTCCAGGCTGAAGCTGCGATTCAAAAAGCCCTTGATACCCAGTTCCAGGACGAACATGTCGAGATATCCCTTGGCAGACTTCGTTCGGTGCGAGTCTACGTCGTAGGTGACGTACAGCGCCCAGGAGCTTATGACGTTAGTTCGCTGTCAACTCCCCTCGGCGCCCTCTACGCAGCCGGCGGCCCAACCAGCCATGGCTCGCTGCGCATTCTGCGTCAGTACCGCGGCAAGCAACTTGTCCGCCAATTCGACCTCTATGATTTCTTGCTCAAAGGCGTCCGCTCGAACGATGACCGTCTGCTGCCTGGAGACACAATTCTTGTTCCGCCGGCGGGCCCCCAGGTCTCAGTTGAAGGCTCGGTGCGGCGACCTGCGATTTACGAGTTGAATGGCGAGCAAGGATTGAGTCAGGTGCTGGATCTTGCTGGAGGGGCGCTGGCCTCTGCGAATCTGAAGCAGATTCGAGTCGAGCGAATTGAAGCTCACCAGAGCCGCACCATGTTTGACTTGCAACTGCCGGATGCGCCAGGCGAACTGGAAGCGGAGCTTGCTGCCTTCAAAGTCCAAGATGGGGACGACGTTGTTATTTCTCAAATCATGCCCTATAACGAGCAGGCAGTGTATCTTGAAGGGCATGTCTTTCATCCCGGTAAGTACCCATATAAAGATGGAATGACGATTAACGATCTATTGCATTCTTATCAGGACGTAATGCCGGAGCCATCCGATCATGCGGAACTTATTCGTTTGCAACCGCCAGACCTGAAGCCGGAAGCCATCAATCTAAACCTGCACGATGTGCTGATCGGTAACGACCCGATTACACTCCGTCCGTTCGATCTGATTCGCATTTATGGGCGATATGAGCTTGATACGCCTGACGTCATTATCAACGGAGAGGTCCTTCGACCGGGCAAGTATCCGATGTCGGAAGGCATGACCGTTGCAGATCTTGTGCGCCTGGCCGGTGGATTCAAACGTAGCGCGTTCACCGCGGAAGGCGACCTTTCGAGCTATACCGCAGAGGATGGTCAGAGAGTCCTTATCAACCACAGCGAAGTCGCGCTGCAGAAAGCGCTGGATGGCGACAAGAATGCAGATGTACCGCTAAAACCGGGAGATGTAGTGAGCATTCGCACTCTCGCCGGTTGGCAGGACATCGGCGCAACAGTAACAATACAAGGAGAAGTTGAGCACGCAGGCAGCTATGGAATCCAGGATGGAGAACGCCTTAGCGATGTGTTGAAGCGCGCTGGAGGATTCCGAAAAGACGCTTATCCTTACGCGGCAGTATTCGAGCGAGTGCAAGTTCGCGAGCTCAACGAGCAGGCCCGCAGTGCAATGATCCGCAGGATTGAGGAGACACCGGTCACGGCCTCCACGAATTCTTCTTCAAACCAGTCTGTGGAGAATCTGCAAAGCACCCTCGAAACGCAAAAACAGGATATTATAACTAGCCTTCGAAATAGCGCGGTCAGCGGCCGAATGGTGATAAGCATTTCGCCGGACATAAGTAAATGGGCTAACACCAGTGCGGATATCGTGGTACGCGCAGGCGACACGCTGACTATCCCCAAGCGTCCGGAATTTGTAATGACCAGCGGCCAGGTTTATAACTCTGTTGCGATAACCTACGCCCCGGGCAGGGATCTCGGCTGGTACCTTCGGAAAGCGGGCGGTGCAACGCGCACCGGCAATAAGAAAGACATCTATGTGCTTCGAGCCGACGGATCGGTAGTACCGCGCGATAGTGGTTGGATCGGGAGCAACTTCATGAACCTTCGAATGCGTCCGGGCGATACCATTGTTGTGCCGGAGAAACTTGGCGGCGGATCTCAAACATGGGAGAAGGTGGCCGCCACGGCGCAAGCTCTAATAGCAGTCATGATTCCTCTGGCTGCGACCGGAGTTCTCTAGATGACCGGAAGAAAATCTGCGGAACCCTCAATTACCCCGGGGCTGTGATCGTTTCAGGGAGGACGGGTCGAGGGTTGCGCACGTGACACGTGACCTTACCCCTTCAGAATTTGATCCGCAGAGCGAAATCGCAAAGCAACGGATGATTTCGCCCCAACCCCTTACGTTAAAGAGTGACTACGAATATGAACAGCACTGAAGACGCACCGAAAAACTCGGATATCTTGAGTCCGCCAGGCGAGCTTGATCCTGTGGACGACGAAGAAGTCCATGGAGGCCTGGCCTCGAAGATAACAGGCTTTCTTCGAAGCTGCTGGCAGAGGCGTAAGATGGTCCTCGTCATCCTTACGGTTGGGGTATCAATCTCCTTGGTCGATGCATTGCTTTTAGAGGATGTGTACACGGCTTCAACCACCATTTTGCCCTCCGATAACACTTCCGCATATTCCAACCTGATGAATATGATGAACTCTTCCGGCTCCGCGGCCAGCTTGGGCAGTCAGATGCTTGGACTCGATACACCTGGAGAATTATTCGTAAGTGTCCTTGGGAGCCGCAATGTAATGAATGGCCTGGTCACTCGTTTCAATCTGATTCAGCACTATAACTCCCGCAATCTGGAAGATGCACGCAAATCACTAGAGGGCGATACCGATCTGTCAATAGACCGAAAAAGTGGAGTGATTACAATCAGTGTTACGCTCCCGGATCGCGTGCTCGCAACAGAAGTTGCACAGGGTTATGTAACTGAGCTCAACCGGGTTCTGACAGAAGATAGCACCTCATCCGCGCGCCGTGAGCGGATATTTCTAGAAGGGCGACTCAAGGACATCAAGCAGGAACTCGACGAATCCTCGAAGGCCCTTAGTCAGTTCTCGTCCAAAAGCGGAGCGATCGATATGCCGACGCAGGAAAAGTCGATGGTGGATGCGGGACTCAGGCTACAGACAGATCTGATAGCTGGCCGAAGTCAACTCGCAGGCCTCCGCCAGACATATGCAGAAGACAACCCAAGGGTTCGCGCGGTGGAAGCGCGCAACGCTGAGTTGCAGCGACAAATCGATGCGATGGGAGGGCTCAATCAGAAACTCGGCCTTAATTCAGATTCGAGGACCAGCGGCTACCCCTCGGTCAGTGAGTTATCTTCCCTGGGACTGACTTATTATGACCTGGAGCGAAAAGTGCAGGTCGATGAGACGCTGTGGGAGGCTCTTACGCGGCAGTATGAATTGGCGAAGGTAGAAGAAGCGGAGCAGACTCCAGCGGCGCGGGTTCTAGACACGGCCGAGATTCCAATGCGGAAATCGGGACCGTCCCGCAGGTTCACAGTAATGATAGGGGCGCTGCTTTCTCTCTTAGTGGCTTGCATCTCAATCGTTACGCGGAATGTGTGGGAAGGTATGGATGCACAAGAGGAGCCCAAGAAACTGATCTTGGAGATTGCGCAAGCGGTCATGGATCGTCGCCGTTGGTATTGGTCCCTGCCTGGAATGAAGGGAATTCATGGCCGGTTCGCCTAACTATAATCTGTTTGCAGGCGAACATATGATGAAAAAGGCTTCGTTTTCTGTGGAAAGTGAGTTAACTAAATCGAAGTGGATTCTGCTGGTTTGCCGTCCAGGGGAACGCAGGAAGAAGAGATGAGTTAGTTCCTGAGTTATGAAGAACAATTTGAAACATCGTCTCCTTCACGCTATTGGAGCAACTAGCATTGGCCCGATATCGACGGCTGTCATTCAATTTGTAAGTGTGCCGGTATTTTTGCACTTCTGGGGTCCCAAGCTTTATGGGGAGTGGCTGGTTCTAAGTGCCATGCCAATTTACCTGGGCCTGACCGATTTCGGATTCGGAAGTGTTGCGGCCACCGAAATGACAATGCAGGTGGCACGAGGGGAGAAGGCAAGCGCTTTATCCGTGTTTCAGAGCACCTGGCTTTTGACTACTGGCGTATCTTTAGCGATCGCCTTCTCGGTCGCTCTTGGGCTCTGGGTTCTTCCAGTTGAACGGTGGGTTCATGTGAGTCTGTTACCGAGGGGGCAGGTAGTCGGTATTCTTTGCGCGCTCTGTATCTATATCCTGCTCGATTTGCAGTGGACATTGATTGTCGCCGGCTTTCGTTGCGATGGTAATTACGCCCTTGGCACACTCCTCGGGACTGTAACCCGGGTAACAACCAGTGCTTCCAGCTTAGTCGCCGTGGCCTTACATGCGACACCTTTCAAAGTGGCATTGACTCTCGTCACCGTCAGAATGTTGGGGAATATAGTCTGCCAATACGTTCTCCGATATAAGAGTCCTTGGTTACGATACGGATTTGGAAGCGCGCGGATTGGTGTGGTGCGGAAATTGGTTGGCCCAGCCATCGCCTACATGGCGTTTCCGGCGGGCAACGCATTCAGCTTGCAGGGAATGACCATTGTTGTTGGCTTGGCGTTAGGTCCTATTGCGGTTGTTGTGTTTTCGACTGTCAGAACTCTGACTCGCCTCGTGTATCAGGTAGTGGCGATGATCTCCGACAGCGTCTGGACGGAAATGGCAGTTGCATTCGGCGCTGGCAACAAGTTGCTGGCACGAAATATTCACCGCTGTGCATGTCAGGCCTCTCTAGGTTTGTCTCTTCTGGCGATTTTGTTTCTGTCGCTCTTGGGCCCGAGCATTTACATTCGTTGGACTCATTCCCGGGTCTCTATGGATCTTGGCCTTTTTCATGTACTGCTGATCGAGGTGCTTGCAAACGCCTTCTGGTTTACTTCCTCGGTGGTGCCCATCGCGTGTAACCGCCATGAGAGGCAAGCCGTCACGTACCTCTTGTCTACGGCACTTTCGCTCCCTCTCGCCTACCTGCTGATGACTCATATTGGATTGATAGGCGCAGGTATCAGCCTTTTGATCGTGGACCTATGCATGATCGGATACGTGCTTGGTAATTCGCTCTCGCTCTTGCACGACAACCTGGTCGACTTTACCGTTGCTTTGCTCCGCGCCCCATCCCTGGGTACTGAAAGTCAGGCCGGTGTGGATTAGGGCGGGGTCCGGAATCTGGTGGCCGATGATCCATGTTGACCTCTCCTCTCAATTAGTATCGAGGAACGTGAGAGCTTGCAGAGGCCTTCTGAATGGTTGGTGCCCGAGAATAGAGACCGTCTACGCAATTGTCTATGGTGATTATCTCCAACGGCTTTTCTAAGTTCCACCTTTCTGTGGCCGCAGCCGAAGCCGACAGACGAAAAACACTCGCGTCCTTCCTGACGGGATCTTATCCGACTCCGCTAATCCGCAAAGTTATCTCACTTCCGTATTTGCGAGACTCCCCTAAGGCACAGCGGCTTGGAGCAAGGCAAGAGCGAATTTCCGACGCGCTTGTTCACCCGCTGTTTAAGGCGGAGGTGCTTTACACGCTAGGGCAGCTAAGCCACAGCGAGAGAACGATTGCGGCTTCGTTTCGCTCTTATGGGCGCTCGGCAGTTCGTCATGTTCAACGGGCAGTAAGAAATGGAGCGAAAATCTATCACTATCGCTCTGGCTTTGGTGGAAAGTCCGCCGAGTTGGCGAAACGGATGGGCTTGTTTTTGTTGTGTGATCATGCATCTGTCCATCCCTCAATGTCCGAGAGCCTGGTGGTGAACATGGGAAGAGTTCAGCGCTTGGGGGAGCGCAAGAAACTGAGCGATCTTTGGAAAACTATTTTGCGTGATATCGAGCTGGCTGATGCTGTCCTAGTTAACTCTCATTTCGCGAAAGAGACATTTCGAGTTGCTGGGCATGATAGCTCGCCGGTTTACGTCATTTACTTGGGTGTTGATGACGAGTTTTTGCGACACGTACCGCCGCGAGACGAAACGTCAGTTGAGTTACGGCTCCTGTTCGCGGGGCTCTTTGGTAAAGGCAAAGGAGTCGAGACGTTGATGGATGCCTTTGATAGTCTTGAGAATCTCTCTTGCCGATTGGAGATTGCGGGCCCGTTGGACACCAGCTTGCTGGATCGAAGCCGGGGCTTCTTTTCCAACCCACGGGTCAAATACCTTGGCCTGCTATCGAGGACTGATCTCGCGAGGGCTATGTCTAAAGCCGACGTCTTTGTCTTTCCGTCATTTTCTGAAGGGTCCGCGAGAGTTCTATTCGAGGCACTTTCCTGCGGTTGCTACGTGATTACAACACCGAACAGCGGGTCGATTGTCGAAGACGGGATCCACGGCAGCGTTGTTGTGCCTGGAGATAGTTCTTTACTAGCCGATGCAATCCGGAGCGCGTATGCCCGCCGGGATGTGATTTCCTGCATCGGACAGAACAACGCGTCGCTTGTTAGGGAGAAATATACCCAACGCGCGTATGGGAATCAACTGGCAGCACTCTATAAAGAACTGCTCGGCTGACTATGACAAATCCCGCAGTGACGCAATTAGAAGCCAGCAGCACATCACCAATGCGCAAGCCGACAAAAGGAAGTGACCTTGTCGGAGTGCTGGTTTTCCTTATCCCCTGTGTACAATTCATTCAAGTAAAAGCAATCGGTCAACTAACTGGTTCGGATATTTTGCTTTTAGCTGTATTTGCCTACCTGGCCCTTCGTGGAAAGATACGGATTGCCGCCAGGGACGGGAAATGGTTTTTAGTGCTCTGTTCGCTGTGGCTAGCTTCGCAATGTGTAACTGATATTGTTAGACATTCGGCATTTATAGACTATGTGCGCGGATGGAGCAATATTGGATTAACTCTTCTTATTTTCATGGCCCTCTTCACCCTGCTTTATGGACGTCCACATTTAATCATGCTTTATGGCTGGGGATACGTAGTGGGAGCCCTGCTCAAGTATTTCGTGACACCCGACGATGTCTCTGCCATCGAGCCTTGGAAGTTTGGTGTCGGAGAGGCTGTGACGTTAGCGGTATTCCTTCTGATTTCTCGTAAAGAATCAGGAGGCCAATGGCCACTCATTCTGAGTGCGGCTATCGGAATAATTAACCTAATGCTCGGTTATCGGAGCATGGGAGGCGTGTGTCTGTCGGTGGCCTTGTATCTTTTTGTCACTAGTTTGCTGAGAAAGAGGAACCATTCAGGCGTAAGCCTGACGCGCCGATCCATAGTGATAATTTGTTGTTCAATATTGTTGGGCATGTCCGGCGTCTATTGGGCTTATCAATCTGCAGCCAGTTACGGTCTGCTTGGCGAAGTAGCAAGAGCAAAGTACGAACAGCAATCGAGCGGAGAGTATGGCATGCTGCTGGGTGGCCGCGTGGAGATGCTTGGCTACATTCCAGCCATCATCGATTCCCCCATTCTGGGCCATGGATCCTGGGCGAAGGATCCGAAATATGTGCTCGCGCAACATCAAGCCATGGCTCTCATGGGATACTCGGCTGCAGAGGATTTCTCTGAGAATGATATTGAGGAAGGATATATTCCTACCCACTCGTGCTTATTTGGCGCATGGGTCGATGCGGGAATTGTTGGTGCCTTGTTCTGGGCGTGGGTGTTTGTCTTGGCTATAAGGGCATTGTTGCGACTCCACTCGACAAACGTGGTAATACTTCCATTGATGAGCTTTGTGGCGTTTTCGCTCCTTTGGGATGTGTTGTTCTCGCCCTTTGGTTACTTGGGGCGAATCATTATGCCATACCGCGTTGTCATCCTGATGACATGCATCGGGATGGTTCAGCCCAAGATGGCGATGGCGACTGCCGGTTTGGCAAAGAGAAAGTCGGGCCCTGCATGTGATCGGATTTCTGGGTAGAGATGGTTTACTTTACCGAGTCTGACTAAGTTACTAAGTTCTGCATTTCTTCGCTGACTTAGGACGCTGGAAACGCATGAACTGACGGATGTGCGGATCTGTTGGATAGGCAAGATCTCCCCATGAGCTGATGAGAGTCAGCATCCAAGGGCGTGACGGGATGGAGATCTCACATAAGTGCCGCCATCTGAGTTGCCAGCACGCCCAACTCAACGTAGCGTCATCAAGAAACGCATTTCGGTTAACGCACGGTTCGGTCCGAGGAGGAACGTTTGAAACGACAGGTTTATAGTTTTATTAATAGTTCTCTCGGTAAAACGCTTTGCTCTCCGTTTATTAGCCAGCCGATAAGTAGCGGCAGTCTACGTATTCAGACAGGTGACGATCGGATTCAAACATCGCAGAGGGTGCAAATCAGATTTGGTCGATATGAGCGGTATGAGCGAATGTTGGTGCGGAAGTATTTTCGATCCGACTTGGATACGGTCGATTTGGGGGCGAGTCTGGGAGTTATTTCCTGTGAAATACTCGCTCGTCTGAAAACCGGAAAACTTATCAGTGTTGAGGCTGATCCGAAATTATGCGAGATTGCACGCGGAAACATAGATCTTAACTTTCCTGATAGTCGCGTCGAGGTGATCAATGCCGCGATCGTTGCGGAGGCAGCGACTCTCGCTTCTATCGAGTTTGGACGGCCTCTTTCAGGCACTCAGGGGGGGCATGTTCTAGGTACAATCAATGGACATACCGATGTCATTACCGTCCCGACTGTGACTTTAGCCGAAGTCATTGGAAAGCTCGGTAGCCAGAACTTTCAACTTGCCTGCGATATCGAAGGCTCTGAAATCTCCTTGTTTATTCACTCGATAGACAGTTTTCAAGGATGCGAATTGATGATGGTCGAGCTCCATCATTCATCCTATCGTGGCAAAGAATACTCCCCGCAGCAGGTTGAGGCTCTCATCGTCAGAAACCTTGGAATGAAAAAGATTCATCAAAGCGGAGATGTGTATCTATTCGTTCGTGCCTCGTGACCAGAGACGAAGTTTAGTGGCGTCGAGAGTGCCTTGGCAGCGGAGAGACAGCACGAAGTCGAACGAAAGCACGGAGACTTATGGTACGAGTCAGCATCGTCACCATCTCGTTTAATCAGGCCGCGTTTTTGGAACGGACGATTGAGTCCGTGCTGATGCAGGATTATCCGGATATTGAATACATTGTGGTTGATCCTGGTTCGACTGATGGGAGCCGCGAAATCATCGAGCGGTATCGCAGTCGGATTTCTCGCGTCATTCTGCGGCCTGATCGCGGGGCCGCGGATGGTTTGAATGGCGGTTTCGCCGAGGCAACTGGAGAGGTTCTTGGGTTTCTAAACTCAGACGACTTTTTGCTGCCCGGAGCAGTTACATCGGCTGCGAGTTACCTTGGGAACCATCATGACATTGATGTTGTCAGCGGACATAGCAATCTGATTGGGCCAGATGAGCGGTTCCTGCGACGCCTCTATTCTGATCGAATGTCGTTAAATCGCTGTGTTTATCGCGGCGTGATCCTCATGCAGGCATCTACCTTCTTCCGTCGGAAGATATTTGACCGAGCAAGAGGATTTCGGATTGAGAACAAAGTCTGTTGGGATGGAGAACTTTTCCTGGATATGGCATTGGCCGGAGGTCGATTTGCGGTCGTTGATGAATTCTGGAGCGCGTACCGCCTTCACTCGAACAGCATAACTGCTTCCAAAAACAACGCGAGGCTGACCCATCAGAGTCACGACGCAATTTTCGAACGGGTCATGGGGAGGAAGCCTCAGTTATACGATAGGCTACTCGCGTTTGGCTATCGCGTGATCAGGCATATTCTGAATCCAAAGGACACTTGGGAACGTATTCGTCGAGGCCCCGTGTTCGGGCGTTCTTTGGAGAGCTAAGTCGTCCATTGGCTTAGAAGCCCCAATCAGTCAGAGAATACCTCCGAGAGAACGGAACAGGCACGGAGTTTGTGATTGCGTGACGTTGACTAAGCAGAGTTAGTGCCTTCCAGAAAGCATAACTTCAAATTTGCACGAAGAGCTGGAGTGTTGATTCGAGTGAGGATCGTTAGTTTTGTTGAAGGGGCACGGGGAGATTCGCCGGGAATAGTTGGAGTTCCGATAATCCTTAAAAGCACGGCGGCGCGCGGACACAGCATTATTTTGCTCATGGGCGGGTCCCCCAGCCTCGGCAGCGGTAAGTTTGTCGTCGCTGATCCGGGAGAAGCGCTCGCGAGGAGAGAAGGCTCTGGAACCTTCGGGATTATAAGCCTCAAGGCGGCGAATGTTTGGTTTTTCTGCCCTTCGATACTTTGGCGATTCAGCCGTCTCCTGCAACAAGCCGATTTCGTAACGCTACATTCTCTCTATTCTTTTCCAGTTCTGGCCGGATACCTGCTCGCGCGGATTCATGGAAAGCCGTATGGAATCTCCCCTCACGGAGTGCTGGCGCCGTTTCAACGAGAAGTCAGCGCACGGAAGAAATGGCTCTATAACAAAGTATTCGCCAACCAAATCCTCCAGAAAGCCTCGGTCATCTTCTACAGCGCTGAGGGGGAACGTGAGGACGCTGCCGAACTGGGTCTGCGTCCACCCTCGGTGCTGGTGCCTGACGGATTTGATCCCAGCGCCTTTGAATCTCTGCCGGAAAGAGGTCGATTTCGGGATCGATACTTTCAAGGATACAAAGGGCCTCTCGTACTTTTCCTTGCTCGACTTAATGCCAAAAAAGGATTGGATCTCCTCATTAACGCTATGCGAATCGTCATGGAGAGGAGACAGAATGTTCGTCTCGCGATTGTTGGTCCCCCTGACCCGTTAGCGTTCAACAAAGAAGTTATTCGATGGCTGAAGGAAAACGGGATCGAAGATCGAACGGTTCTAACGGGCGTTGCTGACAAGGAAATGCGTCTGCAGGCTTTTGCCGACTCGGATATTTATGTTTTGCCGTCGCACGCGGAGAACTTTGGATTCACCATTTTTGAGGCGATGGCATGCGGCCTTCCTGCAGTTGTAAGCGACACACTCAGCTTTGCGCCTCAGTTTGCCCGCAGCGATGCTTCCTTTGTGCTTCCTCGTACGCCAGAGTCCTTTGCTGAAGCAATTATCAAACTCATTGATCAGCCCGGTCTGCGCCAGGAGATGGGTAGTCGGGGGAAAAGTTTCGTGCGTCAGTTCTCACTTGAGGAGACCGGCGAGAAAGTTGCGAAAACGATAGAATGCATCCTCCACAGGAAACCGTTTCCCGATGAGTTGGTTCCTAAGAATGCCCCAGCTTAGTGACGTCATCCGACTTGATTGCGTCCGCCAGTTCAAGAGTGAAGTATTTCATTGCAGCGTCCGGTCAGAGATTGAAGAACGAGGTCCTTGGGGAGAAGCATGAATGAAAGCTTAAAGGGAGTACTCAGGCGTTTTCTCCCTCGCACACAGCGCCCGCACAAAATTGTAGGTGGTCAGCTTCGCGGAAGCGCAATTGTAACCTCCTGGCACGACTATCCAGCTGCAATTCTCGGTCGAACAGAAAAGGCGCTGCTCGATTACTTCAAAGTTCATGTCGCCAATGGGGAGACATGGTTGGACGTCGGAGCTCATTACGGCTACACCGCGCTAGCACTCAGTAGACTCGTCGGGCCTTCGGGGCGCGTTTTCGCGTTTGAACCGATGCTCAATACGGCAGGGTGTATTTGCCGCACTCGAGTCCTGAATTGTATTCCGCAGTTGACAGTGATTCCAACGGCGCTGGGAAATTGCTCGGACATATCGATCGAGAGCCAGGGGGCAGTAAGGGGCATGATCGACAGCACCCTGGATAAGCCGGAAGGATTCAAGGAACCTTTCCTGGCCTCGAGGCTGGAGTGGCTATGGCCCAGGATTGCGGGTTCAGATTTGCAGATCCACGGTATCAAAATCGACGTGCAGGGCATGGAATTGCAAGTGATTGAAGGCATGCAGAGCCTCGTGAGAAGGTACCGGCCGAAGCTACTTGTCGAGCTTCACAAAGGAGTCTCGCGACAGAAATTACTGGACCTGCTCGAGTCGAGTGGATATGTTCCGCAAGGTTTGCCGGTCGAACCGCTTCCCGGTGAGGTAGAGCCAGCCTATGCGGATGATCGAACTTATGCGTTCACAGCGGACACCAACTAATTTCACAACAGCAATACCGCGCTGCAAGGGTTAGGTAAAGAAACGATGATCATCACGAGAACACCCTTCCGAATCACGCTCGGCGGTGGCGGTACTGACCTTCCCTCATACTACGAAAATCACGGGGGATTTATTTTCTCGGCAGGCTTGGACAAATATATGTTTATCGACTCAAACCGGCCAGTTGTTGACGACTTGATTCGTGTAAAGTATACAAAATCCGAAACCGTAGAACAGGTAAATGAACTTCAGCATGATATCGCACGCGAGATTTTCCGCTTTACAGGGGTCGAGAAGAATATCGAGATCAGTTCACTTGCTGATATCTCGGCCGGCACGGGACTGGGATCGTCAAGTTGTTACGCAGTAGGGTTGTTGCATGCCATCCACACAATGAATCGTGACTATGTTCCGCTGTCGCAGCTTGCAGAAGAAGACTTTCACATAGAGGCCGAGATCCTGAAGCGGCCAATTGGCAAGCAGGATCCATATATGGCAGCCTTCGGCGGGTTGACGGTGTTGGATATCGCCAAAGACGGAAAAGTGAAGGTTCGAAAGGCCAATGTATCCTATGAAATCGCTGATGAACTTAATAAGAACGTCCTGATCTTCTATACGGGTAAGACTCGGAGTGCCGACGAGATATTGAAAGAGCAGGAGGCGGGCGCTCGAGAGGGGAAAGCGAGCGTTGTTGATAGCATGCACTACATAAAAGAGCTTGGCTATCAGATACTGGAAGCTGTTGAAAGTGGCAACATCGATGACGTTGGTCGGATATTCCACGAGCATTGGCAACACAAGAAAAATATATCCGATAAGATTTCGAACTCTCATTTTGATCGAATCTACGACGCCGCTCAAAACAATGGGGCGCTGGGAGGAAAAATCTCCGGCGCAGGCGGAGGCGGATTTTTCACATTTTATGTGCCGGCAAATCACAAACCTTTTCGTGAGGTTATGCGGGAACACGGTCTGCGCGAGATGCGCTATCGCTTCGACTTTGAAGGCACGAAGGTACTTGCCGATTTCTGAGACTCATGTTGGCTGAATTCCGCCCGGGTGGATATTGTGGCTGCGAGAAGTTTATCCAGGACTAAGGGGGCGGCCTTCCTCGATCGAGACGGGACAATTATTCAGCAGGTTGAACTCATGCGCGAAGTCAAGCAACTGAGACTTTTGCCAGGTGCGGCGGAAGCCATTCGACTGTTCAACCAGAATGATATACCAGTTTTGATCGTCACGAATCAGCCGGTGGTGGCGAGGGGCATCTGCACAGAGCATGATGTCGGCCTCATCCATGATGAATTGCAGCGCCGCCTTTTGAGCAGAGGCGCTCGCATCGATGCTATCTACTATTGTCCGCATCATCCGAATGCAACGGTTGAGAAGTATCGTGTCAAATGTCGATGTCGCAAACCTGACATAGGGATGTTTCTTCGCGCCCAGCGAGAACATTGTGTCGATCTAGAAAGGAGCGCAATGATCGGCGATACAACGCAGGACATTTTGGCGGGGAGTCGTGCTGGAACCCGAACCATTCTCGTGCGGACAGGACATGGAGGCCAAGATCCCTGGCAATTTGACTGCGTTCCAGATTGGACGTCCAGGAACTTGCTTGATGCCGCGAGGCTCTGGATAAAAGAGAACCGCCTGTGATCCGACAGGCATGTATCCTTTGCGCGGGGATGGGTTCGCGATTGAAACCCTTCACCGATCTCGCCCCCAAGCCGATGCTTCCCCTGCTGGGCGTGCCGATGATCGAGTTGAACATCAAGCGCTTTCGTCAGTTCGGCGTAACTGACTTCTTCATCAACCTGCATTATCTTCCGACGGTACTGAGAGACTATCTCGGAGACGGGAGTCGCTTGGGTATCCGCATCCATTATCACTTCGAGCCTGAATTGTTGGGCACTGCAGGTGGATTCAAAAGTTTCGAAGACCAGTTGGATGATGAGTTTTTCTTGATGTACGGGGACATCTTCAGCAACATTGATTACGGGGTCATGGAATCGATGTGGCGCCAGAAGCCTCGCGGAATCGGGATGCAGACCATGATTCAGTCAGAAGATTACGCTGATGCAGATATTGCAGAGTTAGATGAACAAGGACGCCTTCTCGCCGTTCATTCCAAGCCTCACACAACAACATATCCAAACGCCTTCCGGATGCGCGGAATTTTTATACTCCGGCGTGAAATCCTCAAGTATGTTCCTGCAGGAAAGTACTTTGAGATTGGCAAGCACCTCTTGCCCAAAGTGGTTGCCAGAGGCGGATCGTTTTTTGGGTATGTCAGCAACGACTTCTCAAAAGGAATTGATACCATCGAGAAGTGGAAAGAAGTAGAGAAGAAACTGCAAGCAACTGAATTCATCGAAGATTAAACGCGTGTCCAGTCCGGTTTTGAATTGTCTTTTCACTCCGCCACGCACATAACGTGCATCCTCTCGTCTTAAAACAACCAATCGAAGCAGCTGATTGCTTCCAGGCCTTTGAAACGGACACTCCATGCCCAAGCCTTCGGACTTGAACATCAAGATCTTTGCTGACGGTGCCGACTTCGACAGTATGATGGCGATGTACGCTGAGCCTTATATCAAGGGATTTACGACCAACCCTACCTTGATGAGGAAGGCTGGCATAACAGATTATGAGGCATTCGGAAGGAAGATCCTGGAAGCAATTCCCGATCGACCGATCTCCCTGGAGGTTTTCGCGGATGACTTCGAAAGCATGGAGAGACAGGCACGCGTCATAGCGGGTTGGGGCAACAACGTAAACGTCAAGATCCCTGTGACCAACACCAAGGGGCAATTCAGTGGCGACTTAATTAGACGGCTATCGAGAGACGGTATAGCGCTCAACGTGACAGCAATCCTCAGCCTGAACCAGGTCGCGCGCGTTGCAGAAGCCCTGGATCCGGAAACGGCAGCGATCGTCTCGGTCTTCGCGGGTCGTGTAGCCGATACCGGGGTTGATCCGGTGCCGTTGATGGTTGAGGCACTTAAACTCCTTGAGTCACGTCCCAAAGCCGAGTTGCTCTGGGCGTCGCCGCGCGAACTGCTCAATATCTTTCAGGCCGATCAGATTGGAACGCACATCATTACCGTCACGCACGACCTCCTAAAGAAACTCGCTAATGTGGGATATGATCTCGAAGCATTCTCGCTCGACACCGTGAAGATGTTTTTTGACGACGCGCTTGCGAGCAATTTCTCGATCAAAGCATAGCCCGAGACACTGGTAAGAAGGAACAGATCCACCTTCGAGAGGACAAACCGATGGAGACTTATATCTCCCGCTATCTGCGGGAAGTTGGCCAGATAGCAGCACAGATGGATCAGCGGCAGGTGCAAGGGATTATCGATGTTCTTATCGAGACTCGAAGCAAGAATGGGCGGCTTTTCATTCTTGGTGTCGGCGGGGGAGCGGGCAATGCGACCCACGCGGTGAACGACTTTCGAAAAATCGCTAACATCGAAAGCTACGCACCAACGGACAATGTGAGTGAATTGACAGCCCGCGTCAACGACGACGGCTGGGAAACGAGCTACTCCCGTTGGCTTCAGGGAAGCCATTTGCGAAGTGGAGACGCACTGCTCGTGTTCTCAGTCGGTGGTGGCAACCTCGAAAAGAATGTCAGCACCAACATCGTACGTGCTCTCGAACTCGCTCAGAAGGTGGGCGCGAGGATTACCGGCATCGTTGGCCGCGACGGGGGTTACACGGCAAAGGTCGCGGAAGCGGCAGTTGTGATTCCGACGATTTCGGATGACACTGTTACTCCGCATGCTGAGAGTTTTCAGGCTGTAGTGTGGCATCTCATCGTTTCCGATCCGCAGCTAAAGGCAAACGAGATGAAGTGGGAATCAACAAAGTAAAAATTGGCTTCAAGCATGAAGTTCAGTACCTCATGCCGGTAGACGTTTCCGAATCTGAAATCGCGGGGGATCGAAAATCGCAAATGAAAAAGGCATTAATCACCGGTTGCACAGGTCAGGACGGTTCCTACTTGACGGAGTTCCTGCTCTCGAAGGGCTACGAAGTTCACGGCCTCAAACGTCGTGCCTCAAGCTTCAATACAGATCGCGTTGACCACATTTTTCGCGATTTCCATGAAACCGACAATCGATTCTTTCTCCACTATGCGGACCTCACGGATGGCAGTTCGCTCTCCTCTCTATTGCATACGCTCGAGCCGGATGAGATCTACAATTTGGGTGCTCAAAGTCACGTGAAGGTGAGTTTCGAGGTCCCCGAGTTTACAGCGGATGTAGTGGCCCTCGGAACCCTTCGCCTGCTTGAGGCTATGAGGCTAACCGGGGTGAAGTGCCGCTTCTACCAGGCCTCTTCGAGCGAAATGTTTGGAAGCGCGCCGCCTCCTCAGTCTGAAGAGACTATCTTTCATCCGCGCAGCCCTTATGCTTGTGCCAAAATGTTCGGACACAACATCACGGTTAACTACCGCGAAAGCTACGGAGTTCACGCTTCAAGCGGGATTCTATTTAACCATGAATCCCCGAGGCGCGGCGAGACCTTTGTGACGCGCAAGATAACTCGCGCAGTAGCGCGCATCAAGCAAGGCGTTCAGCACAAGCTGTTCCTTGGCAACCTTGATGCGCGGCGAGATTGGGGGTTCGCACCCGATTACGTGCGTGCCATGTGGATGATGCTCCAACAGGAAACACCGGATGACTATGTGATAGGAACGGCAGAGGCGCACACGGTGCGCGAATTTGTAGAACTTGCTTTTTCAACCGCCGATTTGGATTGGCGCGAACATGTAGAGGTTGACCCGCGCTATTTTCGACCAGCGGAGGTCGACTACCTCCTTGCTGACCCTTCAAAAGCACGCAGGGTCCTGGGATGGGAACCTACGGTGACATTCAAGGAGTTGGTCCGCATCATGGTCGAGGCGGATATGTGCGATCTGGAAGCCCGCAAGAAGGGTGGAACAGAGGCGCTCCGGCTCGCGGCCGCGGCCGAAGGCAGGCACGCATGATCGACATTTCTGGTAAGAGGATCGTGGTTACCGGAGGTGCGGGATTCCTCGGGAAGCATGTGATTAACAGGCTTGAGAAGGCGGGCTGCCGGAACATCTTCGTTCCACTATCAAAAGAGTACGACCTGACGCGCGCCGATGCAGTTGAGCGCCTCTTCAATGAGCATCATCCGGATGTCCTCATTCACATGGCAGCCGTTGTTGGCGGCATCGGTGCAAATCGCGCGAACCCTGGACGCTTCTTCTACGACAACGCAATCATGGGAATTCAACTGATCGAAGCGGCGCGGCGTTTCGCCGTTGAGAAAACGGTTGTCCTGGGTACGATTTGCGCTTATCCCAACTTCACCCCGGTTCCATTTCATGAGGCTGCGTTATGGGATGGATATCCAGAGGAAACAAATGCGCCGTATGGACTCGCAAAAAAGATGCTGCTTGTGCAGTGCCAATCTTATCGAGAGCAGTATGGCATGAATGCAGTTTTTCTTTTGCCCGTAAATCTGTATGGACCGGGTGACAATTTCGATCTGGAATCCTCTCACGTGATTCCTGCCCTGGTTCGCAAATGTGTTGAGGCTGTCGAATCGGGGAGCGATGAGATCGTTCTTTGGGGCGACGGTTCGCCTACGCGCGAATTCCTCTATGTGGAAGATGCCGCGGAAGGCATCTACCTGGCGACAACTCGTTACGACAAATCCGAGCCGGTCAATTTGGGAAGCGGTATGGAAATCTCCATCCGCGATCTCGCAGTCACGATAGCCAGGATGACCGGGTTTAAGGGAAAGGTCGTTTGGGATGCGACCAAGCCGAACGGTCAGCCACGACGGTGTCTGGATGTAACCCGGGCAGAACACGAGTTTGGTTTTCGAGCTGCGACGCCCTTTGAGAGTGGGTTGCAGAAGACGATCGATTGGTATCTAGGATCGCGGCGATCCAAAGGATCACGGTGAGATTCTGGGACGCAGTCATTATCACGGCCTCGTCTGAGCGGCAGGCGGAGCTCTATCGTAATGAGATCCAACGCCGTCGCTTATCGGGCATTTTGCCGAACGATACGCAATTCCTTGTGGTGCCCGACCCGGCAGATCGAAGGGTGGGTAGCGGCGGGGCCACGATTAATGCGCTCGGAGTGATTGCGAAGGACCTTGCATGGTGGCGGATGCACAGGGTACTGCTTGTTCATTCCGGCGGCGATTCGCGGCGGCTCCCTCAGTACTCCCCAATTGGTAAGTTGTTTGGCGTTCTGCCTTCTCGAACGCAGCCAAAAGGCACGACGACGGTTTTCGATGAGACCATGTCGCTATCTGCTACCTGGGCAGATCATGTTCCCAATGGACTGCTTGTAGCATCTGGCGATGTGATCCTCAGGTTCGATCCAAGCCACGTTCAGTGGGACCGGCCTGGGGTAACGGGCGTTGCGATGCGGCTTGATTTGGAGACGGGAAGCCACCACGGTGTTTATGTAGTTGGCGATGATGAACAGGTGTATACCTTCTTGCAAAAGCCAACTGCGATGGAAGTAAGGTCGGCAGGAGGCCTTCTCGACGGAGAGCGCGCCGCGGTAGATATTGGATTATTGCGCTTTGACGCTGAGTTAACAGTGGCCATGACTGAACTGGCCGGGATCACGAATCCACCTCAGATCGATCTCTACGATCAGATCACCAGGGGGCTGACGGGACAGTGGAAGCCGGAAATCGATTCAGGGATTTTTTTGAGGGAACTGGCGCAGGTTCTTCGTCCTTCTGATCGGCCAGTTGCGTTCCATTGTGCTGTTGTTGATGGTGAATTCATTCACGCTGGAACAACGCGGTCGTTTCGCTCGCTAGCAGCTGGCTCAGGAGGCATACTCGATTCAGTGGTCCGCGGCGAATGCAAGATAGGACATGAAGCAGTAGTTCTGGAATGCGACCTGCGCGGGCCGGTCCTTGCCAGCCGTGGCGCAATCCTTCATGGACTTGCTGGACTTGAGGGTCCGGTGGAGGTTCCCGAGGATACGGTGGTCCACCAGTTGCCGGTCGATGGACCCGACCGAACCGGGTGGGTGATCCGGGCCTATGGGGTTGAAGACGATCCAAAACAAACGTTGAAGAGCTCGACATGGTTCAACCGGCCCATTCATGAGTCTCTTCGGCGCCTCGGTATGCACGCAGAAGAAGTTTGGACGTCCGATGAAGAACCGACGCTCTGGAACGCCGCACTCTTCCCGATCACGACTCCGGACGAGGCGTGGATGTGCGCACGTTGGATGATGGGATATGCGAGTGGATACGACTTGAGCCGCTGGCATGCTGCTCGTCGTCTCTCGCTTGCTGAAAGCGCTCGCTATGCAGACGGAAAGGCGCTTGCAGAAGCACGCAGTTTCCGCTTGCAGGGCATTTGGCATGACACCGCCGTTGAACTCGCGGAAGCAGGTGCAGACTTGCGGCCTCTGCTCGCGAATCTGCCGGGTTTGGCGCCGGCCGCCGAGGCAGCCCGCACGTTAAGAGTGCGCGCAGATCTGTTGCGCAAGAGAAACCCTGAAGATCTGACTTTTGCGGCCAGCCATCTCGTGCAGGCAGCGCGCTTGTTTCAGCGTGCAGGATTCGAGCAGGAAGCTTCATCATGCGAGAGCGAGGCTTTTGCGTGCATTCAGGATGCTGTTTGCCAAGGCACTGCCGGCGAGGCGTCTCCTGAGCCTGAGCCCTGGCTGTTCGACAGCGTTCAGGTATCTGCGCCGCCACGTATCGATCTTGGCGGAGGGTGGTCGGATACTCCGCCATTCTGTTTTGACTGGGGAGGCACGGTTCTCAATTGCTCGCTTGAGATCGAAGGGACTTATCCGATTGAGACTGAAGTCCGGCGTATTAAAGAACCGGTTCTGCGCTGTTTCGCAGACACAAATGGTGCCGTTGCTGAGTATAGGACTTCGCGGGAATTGACTGAGCCATGCGGGCCTGGGTCGGAGTTCTCAATTCCACGCGCTGCACTGCAGTTGTATGGCTTGCCTGTGAACGGCCTGTCACTCGAAGAAACCCTCGCCGGTCTCGGAGGCGGTCTCGAGATTCGCTCGCAGGTGCGATTGCCTATCGGCTCAGGCCTGGGTACGAGCAGCATTCTGGCGGCGACTGTTATAAGCGCGCTGACCGTCATTTCAGGCCGAGCCCTTGACGATCACGCCTTGTCAATGGCGGTAATGCGGCTCGAGCAGCGAATGACCACTGGCGGTGGATGGCAGGATCAGGCGGGCGGAATCTTTCCAGGCGCCAAGCTTCTCACCACAGGGCCTGGCCTGCACCAGCGCATTCGCGTGCAGCCGGTTCCCTGGACTGAAGAGAAGCGCGTGGATTTCTGCAGGCACCTTGTGCTCTACAACACAGGAATTCAACGCATGGCCAAAGACCTGCTTCGTCAAGTGGTCCTGCGATACCTGGCCCGAGAAACCGCAACCATCCAGGTGCTGCATAGCATCAAGACGCTGGCTGTCGAAATGTCCTACGCCATGGTCGAAGGTGACTGGAAGTATCTCGGAAGTCTGCTGAACAGGCATTGGCAATTGAACCAACTGCTGGATCCGAACACTGCCAATGCCCCAATCAACGCTCTTCTCGATCGCGCGCGTCCGTTTATCCATGGGGCCAAACTGGCGGGAGCAGGTGGGGGCGGATTTCTCATCTTGCTGGCCCGAGATCCTGATGCTGCCGAAGCCTTGCGCAGTACTCTCTCAAGAGAAACCCGGGGAAGAGGAGGGGTTGTTTCTTACAGCATTGCAGAGCGAGGTATGCGCATTCGCACAGACGGAAAACAGCGCAATCAGGAACTCCTCGCGCAGGGCACCAGAATCTGAAGCAGTCTTGCTGAGAATACATTTCAGAATGAAGAGTGCGTACTCCAACAGAATCTCTGTGGCTTGTCCAGTGTTCAGTCCCGTTACCTTCCAGGCCGCACCGGCGCCAGCGAATAGACAACCGCAAGTCTCGAAGAACCATGCCAGAGGTAAAGTTTGAGAAGTGAAGTGACTGTGACGACCCTGATCCGCTGTGCCGGTTTATGGGCAGGGTTACTTCTATGCGCGCATTGCGCACTGGCCTCTGGCCGGCCATGGGTACCGGATAGGGCGACGCAATCCTCAAGTGCTCAGGACGACGATTCCGATTGCATCCCCCGCACAACCGGTTCACCTTTCATTCCCGTCGATAGCTGGGTCTATCCGGCCGTGATGCGGCTCTACGGCATGGGTTATGTAGAAACAGCCTATTTAGGCATGCGGCCCTGGACCCGCGCAAGTCTGGGCCACATGTTGGAAAGTACTGCGGACCGCCTTGCGGATGCAGACAGCGGCCCGGTTACGGACGAAGCACAGCAACTCTATGACGCCCTTTCACGCGAGGTCGACGCCGACCCAACCGATCCGTGCAAGACGCAGAAGGGAACCGTCTACGCCGAGTCCGTTTACACCGTTATACGCGGCATCAGCGGTACACCTTTACGCGATAGTTATCATCTCGGATCCACAATCATCAACGACTACGGGCGTCCTTATGCCAGTGGCGTCAATAATTACTCGGGTGCAAGCGGCTATGCATCGGCGGGGCGATTCCTGGTCTATGTCCGTGGCGAGTTCCGCGGCGCGCCCTCCTCTGCCGGATATTCCCAGGCACTGGGAACACAACTCGCGATAAACGATAACACTGAGTTCTTCTTCAACCCAACCTGCTGGGCAGATCCTTCGTCTCCTTCCTGTGTTTCTTTGCCTCCCAGCCAGCAGCCTACGATTCCGGTTGGGCCCATTGCGACAACTGCCAATGTCCGTATCCTCGAGGCCTATGTCTCCGCGCAGTATCTCAACCACGTATTCTCCTTCGGCAAACAAGACGAATGGCTGGGCCCTGGGTTAGGCGGAGCCATGTCGTATTCCAATAACGCTGAAGACCTCTATGCCTTCCATATCAACCGCGTCGAGCCCTTGACGATCCCGCTGCTGTCCACGATCATAGGCCCCATCCGATACGAGTTTCTCATTGGCTCGCTTAAGGGACACACTTATCCCATTGACCCATGGATACACGTAGAGAAGATCAGTATCCGACCCACCACCAATCTCGAAATGGGTTTCGAGCGCACCGTGATTTGGGGTGGAAGAGGGCACGAGCCCATCACGCTCAAGACGTTTCTCAGGAGCTTCTTCAGCCTCACGGCTCCCCAGCCAGTTGTCAAAAATAGCCCCAGAGATCCCGGCGCGCGTTTTGGGGCATTTGACTTTTCTTATCGGCTTCCCTTCGTTCGAAACTGGCTCACTGTCTATGCCGATTCCTTCGCCCACGACGATGTTTCGCCTGCCGATGCCCCTCGGCGTGCTGCCTGGCGTCCCGGCCTCTATCTTTCCCATGTGCCCCGCCTTCCAAAGTTGGATGTGCGTGCAGAAGCCGTCAGCACTGATCCTCCCATAACAAACAGCAACGGCGGCGCCTTCATCTACACCGAAGTCGTAGAGCGGCAGGGCTACACGAATAACGGGCAAATCCTTGGCGACTGGATGGGCAGAGAGGGAAAGGGAGGCCAGGGTTGGATTACCTATCACCTGAAAAGCAACGAGGCGATTCAGGTAGGGCTGCGCAATCAAAAAGTTGCCAAGGACTTTATCCCCGGCGGGACGACTCTGAACGATTTCAATGTCAAAGTTGTCAAACGCATTCGCAAAGATCTTGAAATCGACGCCAGGTTCACCTATGAGCACTGGAAGGCGCCGGTTTATCTTTCAGGTCAACATACGACAACTGCCACGACCATTCAGCTCACGTGGTTTCCTGGCAGAAAGGTGAGCTTCTAGCATTCTTATTGCGCCTTTTGATGCATCCTCGCGTCGTTTAGTCGAAGTTGACAAACCTTTCCATACTGAGACATGACTCTTAATCAATTTCTGATGGTGCTTGACAAGTTGAGGGTCCTAACCGAAACCTCTGCGCCCAAGTCCAATTTGACCAAGGCAACATACACGCTGCTTTTAACCCATTTACAGTCCAGAGTCGCGGACTCGATCACCGGTACTGCATTCTGACGTTGGTTCCTTGAAATGCACACGAAAGAGAGTTCTGTTTTTTGGACGCCTGATAGAATTTCTTCACGCATTCAACGAGATGCGGCTGCTTCCGCTGGCCTTTATGGGCCGGAGCCGGAACATGAACTGAAATTCCTGATTGGTGCGCCATTCACAGACAAGAGGATCTTGGGTTGAGTCAAATGGCTCGTCAATCGAAGGATCTCGATCCCAAAGCCGCGGCTTGGGGCAAATCGCATCTGACGACTGCAATCGTGGTGTGCACGCGAAATCGCCCGGGTTGTCTGCGCAATTGTCTGCAAGGCATCGCGAAGCTAAGACAAGTCCCCGATGAAGTGATCGTGGTCGATAACACTTCCGGAGACCAGGAGACCGAAGCGGTCGCCGCCGAATTTGGTGCAGTCTATTTGGTCGAGCCCTGTCAGGGATTGAGCCGCGCACGAAACCGGGGGCTGGCTGATAGCCACTCCGAGATTGTGGCCTATCTTGACGATGACGCAACGCCCGACGAGTATTGGCTCGGAATGATAGCCGAGCCGTTCAAGGATCCCAAGGTCACAACAGTGACTGGAAGAATTATTACCCCGCATTCCAAGACTGGCACGAACGCAACGCTTAAGGCGCGCTCCCTCTCCAACAAGGACCCCGAGTGGTTCGGAATTGCGACGTTTGGAGGCTTGGGCCTCGGCAGCAACATGGCATTCCGCAGGGAGGCCTGTGTTGGTCAGAAGATCTTCGACGAGCGACTGGGAAGGGGCGCGCCGTTTGAGATCGCTGAAGAAAACTTCGCCTTCGCACTCCTTCTGTCGCAAGGCCACACCGCCGTCTTCCTTCCGGATGCGATTGTCTATCACCCAGATGGAAACGCCCCCGACATAAGGCAGGAGGCTCGCAACTCGATTGCGTTCTCCATGCTGCTGTTTTCAGAGTTTCCCGGCCGGCGTCTCGATCTTGTGCGCTTTCTTTATAGACGCCTGAGAAGAAAGCCTCTCAGTTGGCCCAGGGACTCTCCCGACCCTGGCGAGATCATCACCAGCGGATGGCCTACGCTTCTCAAAGCGAGCTTTGAAGCCGCATTGTTATTCATCAAGGCAAGGAAGAAACGGGACAGAAAATAGGCAGGCAGGAGAAGCAAATGCATCATGGGTGCTTTTGCTTCTCTCCCGGAGTTCCTGAGGCGCCGGTAATTCTAAGCTATGTCGGCCTACGCAAAGCCGTGAACGACGCTCGGCGATCTTGGTGCTCCTAAGTTCGGCCGGCAATGATGCTCGCTGCGCTCTTGAATCTGGACCGCAAGCGGACAGCCGCGCGAGACCGTTGAATTGGGCTATAGCCCCAATGCACGCGGCATAGCAGATCGATCACTGAATCACGTGTCTGGACCATCGTTCTTCGCAGAAGACATGGGTCCGTGTCGAGAGTATTAATGCCCGGCTCATCGGGATCGATGCCAAAGGCAAGATCGAAAGCACCGCGAGCGCAGTTGACCGCTTCCTCGTCGTGAAACCCGAACGGGTAGGCGAAGGCCCCTACTGGCTTTCCGAGCAGTCCTACCAAATCGGCTTTGCTGCCCAGCACTTCACCTTCGAGTTTCTCCTGCGTCACGCAGGTCAAGTCCGCATGGCTTCTGCTGTGGGCGCCAAATTCAATTCCTTGCGCCGACCAATAACGAATCTGTTCGGCTGTCATCAGCCGATGCGTTCCGCTTCCGAGAGCCTCGTCCCATGCGTTCGTTCCACCCAACTGGCCAGTGACAATAAAAACAGCCGCACCGAATCCGTAGCGGCGGAGTACCGGTAGAGCAAACTCAGCCAGGTCCGCATAGCCGTCGTCGAAAGTGAACAGTACGGGCCTTTCTGGAAGTCCCTTTCCTTCGCGACGCCAGCGCAGCCAGTCGGCTGGACAAATTCCCTTGTATCCGCGCGCGGCCAGCCATCGTACTTGGCGCTCAAACTTCTCGGGAGAAACCGTCAAACTGGCGTGCGTTCCGCGTTGCTCCGGCCCCACGTGGTGGTAGAGCAACACCGGCAGACGCATCGCGAATTCGCTCTTGAACTGCTTCCACGAGCCGGCTTCTTTCATCGCGGCTCGCAGTTCATTCAGCCGGCGTCCAATTTCGAGCAGAAGCAAGCCCGCTTTTTGCATTGCCCGGTATCTGCATAGTCGCTCGCATGCCCAGATAGGCATCCTCAGCAAATGGGCCGGTGAAAAGGGCATTTGCAGCGCCATTTTTCGCGGAAACCTTCTCCACCACACCGTCTTGCTAACGCTCGTCAAGAGCCCCGAACGCACGCGATAGTCAGGGTATTTCCGCGAAAGCAAAACCTCTGTGCGGCCAAATGCCTCTCCATCCTTGATCAGGAAGGATTTCAGGCTTTTCACAGAGAGCTCGTAGGCCACAGCCTCTGGAAGATACTTGAATTTCACCCCGGACTTCCATAACCGCAATCCCAGCTCAAAATCGTCCATCGCGAGCAGTTTCTCATCCAGACCCCCGCATTCAATAAGCGTAGACCGCGGGATCGAACTGTTACTGATGAGATAAACACCTTCAGGCCAGATCGCTCCGCCGTTCGCGCTTAGTCGGCTGTTGTATCTCGCATACCAGGCTTCATTCGCATTTGCGAGAATTGACACGGGCATTCCAGGCGCCTGATAGATCGCCCCATGCACCACAACCGGCCCCGTGCCCCTGTAGGTTTTCTTGTGTGCTTCAATGTGAAGCCTGAATACATTGGGGCTGCAAATAATGTCGTCGTCGACGAATGTTACAAACTCACCTCTGGCCAGCTCGATTCCAATGTTCCGCGATTTGCTCAGGCCGCGGTTCTGTTGTTCAACAATGCGTAGAGAGCATGATGGGTTAAGCTCACGGAGAGCGGCGCCGGTGCCATCCGTCGATCCGTCGACAATGACGATTACCTCATACTTGTCGGGAGAGAGATCCTGATTGAATACCGAGGGTAGGGATTTCGAAAGCAGAACTTCTCGGCGGTTGCAGGTCGCAATAATCACCGAAAGTTGCGGCTGAACAGTCATGCTCGGTCCCCTGGGACAAAGGCCCATTTGCTGGATATTATCATCGGACGAATCGGATCTCCGACTGAAACCAGAGCCCGGCTACGCTCCACGTTCATGATTGATTGCGGCCGAAGGCGGAGCTCGCCGCGCGTCTGAGACGAGTGCGCAGAGCAACTCGTCCTCGCAATTCGTCGAGATCCGCCTTTAGCTCGATCAGAGGATAGCGACCCAGTCTGGCTCGAGAACTCAGCGCAAACAGCGAATCGTTGGACTGAACCATCGTGCGCAGCAATAGGTGAGGATCCGTCTGCAGATGATTGAGACCCTCGTTGCGATCATCCGCGATAAATGCAAGATCGAAGGCTTTACGAACGCAATCATCCACCGCCTGATTGTGAAATCCGTAGGGATAAGCAAAGGACACCACCTTCGCTCCGAGGACGGATTCAAGATCTTCTTTGCTTCCCACCACTTCGTCATATAGGTCGTGAGGCGAGAGCTTCGTCAAATCCGCGTGCGTGCGCGAATGAGCGCCAAACTCGATCCCCTGCGATGCCCAGAAACGAATCTGATCGGCGGTCATGAGCCGAAGCGTACCGCACCCTCTGGCCTCATCCCAGGCATTCGTTCCACCCAACTGCCCGGTCACAACATAAACGGCCGCCCCAAAGCCATAACGCCGAAGCACGGGCAGGGCATGTTCTGCCAGTTCTTCGTAGGCGTCGTCGAATGTGAAAAGGATAGGCTTGTCAGGAAGCCCCTTTCCCTCAATGCGCCACTGCAACCAGTCGGCTGGGCAAATGCCTCGATAGCCGTGTTCAGCAAGCCAGCGAACCTGTCGCTCAAATCGATCGGCAGACACTGTCAAGCCACGAATCACGCCAGGGTGCAGTGGGCCAACATGATGATAGAGAAGAACTGGCAGACGCATCCCAAACTCGCTCTCCAGGATTTGCCAGGAACCCACCTTGCGGGCCGCGCTTCGGAACTCCACCACACCGCGCCCCAGGCCCAATAATTTGCGGCTCATGTACCGCATGAGAGGAACGCGGCTCAGCTTGTCGCAGAACCAGAGCGGAAGATCGAGCACACCTTCGGGGTTAACAGGCAGGCCAGCCAGAATCCGCCGCCGCGTCCGATTCCGCTCGGTCAGCTTCCCCAGGGCCGCCAACGCCGAGTAAGGGCGATATTCCGGATGCTTCCTTGAAAGTACGACGTCCGTCTCGCCAAATGTTCTGCCGTCGTTGTGCAACACTGATCGCATCGGTTTCTGAAAATACTCGCATGCTTTCGCTTCCGGCAGGTATTTGAACAGCAACCCCGTCTTCCAGAGTCGAAGCGCCAGTTCGTAGTCTTCCTTCGCCGTCATCGTTTCATCAAACCCGCCGCAACTGATCAACGTCTGCCGGGGCAGGGAACTATTGCTGATCAAATAGTCGTCTTTGGGCAACTGCAAGCCATTCTGCGCATCCAGGTTTTCATAGTACTTCCGGTACCAATCCTGGTTCGCGTATTTCAGCACCGATTCAGGACTATCGGGTGCGACCGATAACGAGCCATAGACCACGGCCGGCTCAAGACCGCTGTGTGCTTCGACGTGTTGCCGGAAAACCTGTGGGCTGCATTGAATATCATCGTCGATAAAAAGCACCAGATCGCCCCGTGCAGCCTGAATGCCCTTATTTCGAGCAGCGCTGGCGCCGCGCGCTGGTTGTTCGATAATCCGGAGCGAACATGGCGGCTTAAGCTCGCGTAAGGCCTCCGCGGTACCGTCGGTCGATCCGTCGACCACTATTATAATTTCGAACTCATGTGCAGGCATGTCCTGGGCAAACATCGCAGGCAGCGTGCGCGGAATCAAGACGTCCCGCCGGTTGCGCGTTGGCACGACAACAGAAAGCTTAACGGAGGACGTCATTCAAGCTCCGTTCCGCGAGAGCATCGTTTGCAAACCATGCACGATTTCCATCCTTGCGGCGTGTGTTGTTCTTCCTGCATATTTGAAAAGGCGCCATCGGTTCTTCATTCGCAAGAAATAAACTCGTACGCCTGGCTTTCTCGTCGAGGGGACATTTGAGAACGCCCGGTTCACTTAATGGCATGTTACCAGAGTGTTTCCCGCTTCCCGCGCTTCGAAATCGCAATCGACGGGCACACTCCGCTCAAGCTTCTTTTTGCAAAAGAACATCGTAGGCGACGTAGTCCTTCCCGAGACGGAGTTCTTCGGTCCGCACCAACCTCATCGCATGGTGCGCTGCAAAAAAGTTGTTGATCCTCTTGCCGCTCCTGAGGAAGAGCTTTCCCCACCACGCATCCTCATAGATATCGGCTACCTTCATGGTGCCGATCAGAAGATAGCCGCCCGGTCTGAGGCTGTTCACAAGTTTTTCGCGTGCCCTGCGAATATAAATTGGATTCCGAATGTATTCCAGGGCATGGATGATGACGATCAGGTCGTAGGTATCAGGCATTGGATCGACACGTAGATCCCAATGGGCAAACTGCACAGATTCCCTTCCCTGGAGTCGGTGCCGCGCCCGCGTAAGGGCCACTGAAGAAATATCTGCGGCCAATAGCGACTCGCACCGCGAAGCCAGTTCTTCGGTAAAGATTCCCTCCGCGCAACCAACTTCCAGGGCCTTGTCGAATCGGGCATTTCCGCAAACACCGTCGAGCATCGCCATCTCAAGGCGGATACGATCTCTCTGGTATGACACTGTGGCGTAATTCCACGGATCTTCCTGGGGTTCGAACTCCCGGTTCAACTCGGCCTGGCCCCGCGCAGGGCTGTCGAGCGCTGCCTCTTGAATCGAACGAAGGAGCATATATCCGCTCCGCAGAAAACTAATCCGCCCGACCAGGTGCCGAACGCGCCGGTATAAGTCAACCGCCTTGCTCCGTGAAACCTCTGTTGTCCGGCGGTCCTGCACGTTCTCTTCCTCTCGCGGTCCTGTCAATAAAACTCAAACTCTCCAATGCACTCAGTACTTAAGTATGTCATCCAAGGTTGGAGATCCCGATCAGTCGGAAATGAGAATTATATCGACGGATGGGTCTCCGGTTTGACCGCTCTCAGCCCAATCGAGACCTCATAGTCCGGGTCGAAATAGTCCAGATCCTTGCGGCGCAAATCTTCCGCCGCCAGCCCGTGAAGGAAAGCGATCGCGGCGAGCGGATTCCCGTAAGCCTTGACCTCAACGTGATCCTCTGGAAAAGTCTTTTCAAAGAGCCGGCGTAGGCAAAGCGATGTGAATCGCCAGTATTCTTCTTCATTCTGCAAGTCTTCGGAGTCGATCTTCTGAATGCCGGGGCCTGTAACAAGAACCACACCGCCGGGTTTCAAGATGCGGTGAAGTGTCCGGGCCGCGGCATCCACGTCGTAGATGCAATGAAGAACCTGGGTGCAGAGAATGCAGTCAAACGTGTTGGATGGTATTTCCTCTCCGTGGGCCAAGTCGGCGACGAATGTTGCGTGGGGATTATCCGCCGAAAGGTGAAGCACATCAATTCTTGTCGTTTTCGCGCCACCAAATTTCCGCGCATAAGTATCGTCGCTGAAATCCAGGACATGCCCCGTAACATCGTTCTCATGAAGGGTCAGAAAATTCTCAATGTAATAGCGGTCGATGCACTGGCCTCGACTCTCTCCATAATCATGGGGATTGATCGGCAATGTTCTGCGCAAAAGACTCGGTCCAGGACCTATCCCCGCGCCGCGACGCAGCCTTTCCAAACGCAGTCTCTTCTCTCGCAGCCAGGGGCGAATGGAGGAGGGAAGAATCGATTTAAACTTCTCGCTGTCTGTCATATTCTCGCGCCGACGAAGACTACTGGTAGTCGTGCATTGCAATCGCGACTGACGTGCATTCTCTGGTTGAGCTCCTATACTCCAGTCATTCTCCTGGAAAACGGAAGTCATTTTGCGGTTTCAGTTTGCGCAATGGGCTTCACCGCCCGCAGACCAATCGAGACCGGGAAGTCAGGATCTTCGAAATCCAGATCTTTGCGCCGTAAATCTTCAACCGCCAATCCAAACAGGAACGCCGTCGCAGCCAGAACATTCCCGGAGGCTTTCACTTGCACGCACTCGCGTGGGAACGCTTCTTCAAAGAGCCTGCGCAATGAGAGCGTCGTAAACCGCCAATATTCCCCGCTCATTTCCATGTCGCCGCGGCTGATCTTTTGGATCCCGGGGGACGTCATCAGGACAACGCCTCCTGGCTTGAGGATGCGGTACAAAGTCCGGACCGCGGCGTGAAGGTCAAAGATAAGCAGAAAAACCTGGGTGCAGATGACGCAATCAAAGGTATTGGATGGAATCTGGGCTCCATCTCTCAGGTCCGCAATGATGGTGGCATGCGGATTATCTGGGGTCAGGTGCAGCACGTCAATCTTTGACACTTTGGCGCCGCCAAACTGGCGGGCATAGTTGTCGTCGAAAAAATCCAGCACATGTCCGCGCACATCGTTTGCATTCTCTTCGAGAAACCTCTCAATGTAATAACGGTCTACAATCTGCCCCCGGCCCCCGCCCCAATTCTTGTCAAAAGGGGTAGTGCGGCGATAGAAAATACGGTCTCCTGAAAACCAGCATTGCACGCGCAACGGTTGTCGTCTTAACCAGCGGCGGGTCCGAGGGGGCAGCACGGTCTTCAGGATGCTTTTGACTATCATGGTAGGGCACGACAAGAGTGCCAGAGACGTGGCAAGACCGGCAAATCGGAAAGGCTCAAATCTCGACTCTCCGTCCGTCGGGCTCTGGCTGGTTCTCGACTGTTCAAGCTCACGCTCATTCTGCCTGAGGGGTATCGAGTCGTCAAACGCCGAAACTCGAATTCTGTGCTCAGGGCGAAGTTCATTAGACTGCAGTTGGTCACGCCTGAAATTGAGAATAGCGCATCGGAAGAAGAATGGCTGAGCAGATACTCCACATCCTTGGCACTGCTCAACTCGAAAGCACGGGTATGGTCTCGATTGTGCGCTCTCTCGCGCAAGGCCTCGACCCAAATCGATACCGTATCCACGCCTTGTTCCTGGCCGGCGATGGTCCCCTCGTTAATTCGCTCGAACAAGCAGGGGTCCCTGCAAGAGCTCTCAACTGGAAGCAGGGAATTCGCGATCCCCTGGGCGCCTGGAAGTTCTTCCGCTTCCTCAGGAGCCAGCGTTTCTCCATCGTTCATGTCCATTTTGGAGGAAGATCTGTTGTCAATCTCTCGCGCGCAGCTACGAACGCCAAAATCATCCGCCATCTCCACGGGCGAATCCTTGAAGGGAAAGGTCTTGCCCCTGTCTCATTCTTCGCGCAAGGGCACGATGCCGTCGTTGCCGTTTCGGAGTCGGTAGCCCGCTGCGTAGTCGATGCAAAGGCGCGCACAATATACGCAGGACTGTCGGTTACTTCTGAGATTCCCCCCAGGCAGCCGGCCGGCCCCGAGATCGTGATTGGTACCGCCGGAAGGCTCGTCGAACTGAAAGGAATTGAGTATCTGCTGCGAGCCGTTGCGACGTTGCGGCACGAGTTTCCCAACCTGCGTCTGGAAATTGCAGGAACTGGTCCTCTGCGCGAGAAGCTCGAGTCGGTCGCTTCACAAGCCGGCCTCGAAGACCGGGTAAAGTTCCTCGGCTGGATCGATGACATTCAGTCCGTCCTGTCCCGCTGGGACATTTTTGTGATGCCGTCCCTGGAAGAAGGCTTTCCGATTGCCGCTCTCGACGCAATGGCTGCGGGCTTGCCTGTAATCGCCGCAAGGGTAGGTGGAGTTCCTGAGCTGATCGAAGATGGAATCACCGGATGGCTTGTGCCTTCTCGCGATATCAAAACCCTGGTTTCCAGGCTCCGTGCGTTGCTTTCCGATCCGGAACTGCGAGCCAGCATGGGTGCGGCCGGCCACGCTCGTATACGAGACCATTTCAGCATTGCGCAAATGACCAGGAAGTTCGCGCAGCTTTACGACGAACTCCTCCGCTAGAAGAAGTGTGCGCCGTTCGACCGGCCACGGAAGACTAGCGAGCTTTCGCGCCGCCATCACAGTGCTCATCATCAGCGAGCAGGGAAGTCGGCACCCCGGTAAAGACTTCCTCTTCCATAAGATGTTAGTTTTGCAATATGAGCCAAGAGAGTAAGGGCGGCGAGTTTGAAGAGCTATAACGCAACCACAGGTACCAGTCCGGCTCTCGTTCTGCAGTCAGAGCCCCCGGTAATTGACATTTCCCCTCTGCGCGGCTGGCTGGACTTGGACTTCGCCGAGTTGTGGCGTTCGCGTGAGCTCGTCTATTTTCTCGTATGGCGCGCTGTCAAAATTCGGTACAAGCAAACCGTGATTGGTGCCGCATGGGCCGTCATTCAGCCTCTTGCCACCATGCTGGTGTTCACCGTCTTTTTCGGGCGATTGGTGAAGATTTCGTCCGAAGGCCTCCCTTATCCAATCTTTTATTTCAGCGCTCTGTTGCCCTGGACATATTTCGCCGGTGCCGTGCAGAACGTGACAAACAGCGTTGTCGAACAACAGCATGTCATCACAAAAGTGTATTTTCCCCGGTTGTTGCTGCCGATCGCGGCAGTCATTCCGGGGCTGCTCGATTTGGCGATTGGCCTGGTTGTCTTCGTTCCCATGATGCTCTTCTACAATCTCAATCCCGGAAAGCCATTCCTGCTGTTTCCACTCTTCCTGCTGCTGGCATTAGTGACCGCGCTCAGCGTTGGCCTATGGCTCGCCGCGCTCAATAGTCTCTATCGGGATGTTCGCTACGTCGTCCCGTTTCTTGTTCAGATTTGGATGTTCGTGTCTCCCGTTGTCTACCCTGTTTCGCTTGTGCCCATGCGCTGGCGTTGGTTGTACGGCCTCAATCCCATGGCCGGTGTCATCGAGGGTTTCCGTTGGTCGCTCACGGGGCACGGCCAGCCGCCAACTTCGCTTCTGGCAGTCTCGGCAAGTGCTGTTCTCGTCGTCCTGATCGGCGGCCTGATCTTTTTTCGCAGAATGGAAGGCACCATCGCCGATGTGGTCTAGACAATGAACGATGTAGTCATTCGAGTCGACAATCTGGGCAAGCGATATCGCATAGGTGAGCGCGCGCCCTACCGCACCTTGCGCGATACGCTTGCACGCGCTGTCGTCGCTCCGTTTCGCCGCTTCTCGTCACCATCCCCGTTGTCGGGCGTGAGCAGCTCTACGCAGTTCTGGGCCCTGAAAGATGTTTCCTTCGAAGTTCGACGTGGCGAGGTAATCGGCATACTCGGCCGCAATGGAGCCGGGAAAAGCACGCTGATGAAGATCCTCTCCAGGGTCACAAAGCCGACTGTCGGGCACGCACAGATCCGCGGCCGCCTGGGAAGCCTCCTCGATGTGGGTACAGGGTTCCACCCTGAACTCACAGGCCGCGAAAACACATTCCTGAATGGCGCAATCCTGGGCATGAGTAGAAGAGACATCGTCCGTCAATTCGACGAGATCGTCGCTTTTGCCGAGATCGAGAAATTCATCGATACCCCGGTGAAGTTTTATTCCAGTGGCATGTACATCCGTCTCGCATTCTCGGTTGCTGCGCACCTGGAGCCGGAAATCCTTCTGGTCGATGAAGTCCTCGCGGTCGGCGACGTGGCCTTTCAGAGAAAGTGCCTCGGCAGGATGGGCGACGCTGCCAGGCACGGGCGCACCGTCTTGTTCGTGAGCCACAATATGGGCGCAATTGCCCTGCTCTGCAAATCCGCCATTGTTTTGGATCGGGGCCGCGTCAAGATGATCGGAAAAACCCAGGAAGCCATTGCCGAATACATGGCAGGGAGCATGGATCGCACCACCGACGTCTATAACATGGATGGAGTTCCCAGGCCGAGTTCATCCCTGGGCCGCGAGGTAGAGTTTCTAACGCTGCAGCTTGAAGACTGTCCGGGGAAACTCGTGCCAGCCGATGCCGATCTCAATGTGCTCATGACGGTTCGCGCAAACGGGGCCGCTCGTGCCTTTAGTTTCAATCTAACGATTCGTGCAGTCGACGGAACGCCGGTGGGCAGTTGCTCCGATTCACAGATCCACTTGATTCAGGCAGACGAGGTGGCAAGTTACCGGCTCCAGCTTCCTAATCCATGCTTGGCTCCCGGCTGTTACGCGATGGATTTGGGAGTCGGGACTGGCAATGAGCAGACGGGATTTCGCGAGTTTGACGTCGCAACAGAGGTTCTGCACTTTGAGGTGATGGCGCCGCCCGGACAGGATGGCACCATGTCTGAATGGCAGAAGAGTTGGGGCATCATACGATTTCGCAAGCCAACAACTGTAAAGTGCGATTGAGCCTTTATTCTGACTCTGCCCTGTCGGACTTGAGTGCAACAGGCGCCAACGCCGGATCTCTAGATGTAAATATCACTACCTTCAAGGCCCGGCCCGCGGGAGCAACGCATTGAGTGAGATCGAGGAAGCGACGCTGCCAAGAACCAGCCAGGCCCTGCAGGATTCCACGTGGATGCGACGCGCCGGAGTGCTGCAAGACCAGGCCGCAAAAGAGTTTTTCCGTGCGCTCAACAGTGCGAAAAGTGCAGCGAAAAAAGGCAAGCCTCAGCTGGCTGTGGACTGGTGCCGGTATGCGGCCGCCATTGCGTTGCGTGCCAATCCAGGCTTCGTCTATTCCCATGAACTGGAACGACTCCTTGCTGAAATCAGCCGCAAGTACCTGGGAGCTCCGATTGCGCCGCCGCGTGCAGAGGGACCTCCGCGCAGATTTCTGCATTTGATGACCGTGGCCTATGAAAAGGGAGGCCACACACGGGCGGTCTCGCGTTGGATAGAGACTTGCGCGCGGATTGCCCCCGATGAACAACATTCCGTCTTGATTTCAAAACAAGGGGAGACGCCGTTGCCCCCTTGGTTGGCGCGCGCAGCAAAGAAGACTGGCGGCGAACTTTTCGAACTCCCACCCCTTCCGCCCTGGTTGCAGGCGGCAGCCGCGATCCGGACGAAGTCCCTGGAATTTGATGTCATTGTCTTGCACACCCACCCCGATGACCCGCTTCCCAATCTCGCGTTACTCGATCAGCCGGGCCGCGTAATCCTTTTCAACCATGCAGACCATGTTTTCATTCTGGGGATGGATGTCGCACATGTCGTCGCCGATCTCCGGCGTTCAGGCCAGGACCTCACAGCAAGCCACCGCGCCAGGGAGCCGTGGAGATCTCTCATCCCAATCCCACTCGTTGACGATGAACCCCTCCTGGAGAATAAAACGGAGGCGCGCAGAAGACTTGGGTTGCCGTTAGATGCTCCAATTGCGCTTACCATCGGCGATCGGTTCCGATACCAGCCTGCACTCGGATACAGCTTTCCTGAGGCCTTGAATTCAATTTGTCTGCGAAACCCTGACGTCCTCGTTGTAGCGGTTGGAATTGCAGAATTAGACCGCGCCGCGGAATCCGATCGTTCGACTGTGAGGCGGATCCGGCCTGTCGGGTCCGTTCTCGATCCGGATATCCTGGATCTTTACTACGCTTCCGCCGACATCTATCTGGATTGTTTTCCCAGCGGCTCTGGAACAGCCGTATTGGATGCAGCGCGCCGCGCACTCCCGGTCCAAAGGCTCAACAATCCCTACGCCCCAATCCTGCGAAGCGACGATCTTGCTCTCGACTCAATTCTCCCCGCGGTCTCCAACCAGGGAGAATACGTTGCCGGGGTAATCGAGTGGCTGCAATGCCCTGACAGCAGACGATCTGAATTAGGTCAGCGTCTGCGTGCCGCGGTCTTGCACGAACATTGCGGCGAATCCTGGAAGAAGAATTGGCTCAATCCAGCCTTGGAATTACTGAAATCTCCTCGCCGAACCACCGTCAGTCCTACGCCCGAAGTAGAGAAGGGTGAGCGAGATTGCTTCTTGGCACTTGCGGCCTTACCCAAAGATGCGCGCCCGGTTGGAATGTTTGTCGCAGCGACGATTCTTGAAATGCCACAAATTCATTGGCGTATCCGGGTATCCGGACTCTGGCGTTCCATTCTTCCGTGTTTGTTTGACACGGCACACAGCGGAACGGCGCAAAAACGATTTTCGACATTCAAAGACATGGTCGAGACAGTTTTACCGAGGCGCCTGGGTACTGTGGGTGCAAGATTCTTGCACTTTATCTTCAAGAAGATTTAGGATCGTTCCGAAGCTGCGCTTTTTCAACCGGCGCTCAACCATGCACCCGATTTCGATAAGGAACGTGATGGGCATATCTGACGACCAATATCGAAGGTTTGCTAAACTCACCTTCGATGAATACAGGAAAATGGCTCAGGACGATTCTCTGACTAATTGCGAGAAAAGTGGTGGGCCAGACTCGTATCGTGAAGGTAAAGAAGGATTCATCTTTCAAAGCATCGTCACAAATCTTCCCCAGTTAAACCAGACCGGAAAAGTTGTGCTCGACATAGGTCCCGGATGTAGTGGCCTGCCGCAATTAATGATGAACCTCTGCCGTGAGCGAGACCATAGCCTCTTAATGGTCGACTCCGCAGAAATGCTCGCTCTTCTACCCAACGACAATTTCATTCGTAAGTTCGCGGCTTACTACCCCGAATGCGAATTCCTCTTCGCGGATTTCACAGCGAAAGTTGACGTGATCCTCGCATATAGCCTGTTTCATTACGTCTTTGTTGAAGGAAACATTTGGGACTTTCTTGATCGCTCGCTCGAGCTCTTGGCGGAGGGCGGCGAAATGCTCATCGGAGACATTCCCAATATCTCCAAGCGTCGCCGGTTTTTCAGCAGTCCAAATGGTGTCAAGTTCCACCAGCAGTTCATGAATACTCAAAGCCTGCCTGAGGTGCGTTTCAACAGTTTGGATCGACACCAGATCGACGATTCAGTGATATTGGCTCTGCTGAATCGAGCGAGAAACCAGGGGTTCGACGCATACGTGCTTCCTCAGCGTCCAGACCTGCCCATGGCCAATCGCCGTGAAGATGTGCTGATCAGGCGGCCATGAGCAGAAATTCAGAGCAGTTGCTTTCGGCAATCTCAACGAACACTGCAAGGCGGACACCTCAGTGACCCGAAGTAAGATAGCTTTACCACCCGATTTCAATTCAATGATAGAGCCCCACATTCGGCTCAGCCCGTTCATTTACACAGACCTCGATCGCCAAAATGAGCAGGTGGATGAGCAGGTTGCGGAGCGTCGCTTACTGGAACACATTGGCCGGCCGTGCGCGCCGACCTCGAGCGGGCGGCACGCCTTGGCGCTTGTGCTTGCGGATGCCGGACTGCGTCCCGATGACACGGTGACAATTCTTACCTCAACAGGCAACTCCTATGTCTCCGGTTGCGTGACCAGTACGATTGGAAGAGTTTGTCATTGGTCAATGAAGATTGAGCCCAGCACCCGCCTCATTGTCGTCATTCACGAGTGGGGCATTCCGTATCCCAAGATGGATGAATTGCTGTCGACCGGCATTCCCATCGCCGAGGATTGCGCGTATGCATTTGCCTCGACGGACAATGGTCAGCAAGTTGGTCGCAAAGGGAAGTATGCGTTCTTTAGTTTACCCAAGTTCTTTCCCACTAACTTCGGCGGATTAGTTTGCGGGGTCCAGAAAACTGTTGCCATCCTTCCTGAGCACAGGCGAGCGATATTCAACGTGATTGGCTCAGAAATGTCGCGCCTGGCGTCGATTGTCGAGGCCCGATTTGCCGCCTGGAGATATCTTGAGTCAGCATTTGGCGAAATTGGGTGCGTACCGACATTGCCGCTTGAGATTGGCACGGTGCCTGGCGTATTCATGTTCAACCCGCAGTCCGAAGTTGTGCCGGAAGACATCAAACAGGCATACAAAGCTCACGGCATTGAAGCCAGCGTTTTCTATCCTTGGCACGCCGCCTACGTCCCTTGTCATCAACGATTGACTCCAGGAGCCATGGATTACATGGTTGCTGTCTACGAGCGCGCCCGATGCGACAGTCGTGGATAGTTCCATCCGCGTCAACCGGCGACCTGGCCGCTCTGCATTCGCAATTGATTAAAGAGAACGATGAAGAACGAAGACAAAATCCGCGCAGAGCGATTCGAATCCAAACATAAAAGTCTTTGGGACGAGTTTGTCGTCCTCGCGAAAAACGGCGTCTTCCTGTTTCAAAGGGATTATCTGGAATATCACGCCGATAGATTCAGCGATTTCTCTCTCCTGTTCTTTAGGGACGATCACCTTGTTGCCGTGATGCCGGCAAATCGCGTCGATGACATGATCGTGTCGCATGGCGGGCTCACATTCGGAGGAATCATCTCCGACGCGAGAATGACCACAGCTTTGATGCTCGAGGTATTCTCCGCGTTAAAGAATGAGTTACGTCAAAGCGGCGTCAAGAAACTGGTTTACAAGGCAATCCCGCACATGTACCATCTTTTGCCGGCCGAAGAAGACCTCTATGCGCTGTTTGTGAATAATGCCCAGCTGTCCAGGCGAGATGTTTCATCGGCAGTGGTCGCGGGTCCAAGGCCGCCGCTGGCCCGGGGGCGGCGGAAGACTCTTAAACACGTCAAGTCGCTCGGGCTGAGAGTGGAGCGCTCGGATGAGTTCTCCAAATTCATGGCCATCGCGGAGGCCAGCCTTCAGTTACGTCACGGCCTGCGTCCCGTGCATACAGCAGAGGAGATGCAACTGCTCGCAAGGCGGTTCCCCGAAAACATCAAGCTCTTCGCTCTAAATCGCAGTGAAGAAATGTTAGGCGGACTGATTATTTATGAGAGCAACAATGTTGCCCATGGACAATATCGCCATGCAACGGAACAAGGAATGGAACTCGGCGCTTTCGATTGCATCATGGACGTTCTTGTCAACGAAGTCTATGTCAAAAAGCCCTACGTGGACTTTGGTACATCAATGTTGGACGGGGGAAAGATATTGAACGCCGGCCTCGTCCAAAACAAGGAGAGCTATGGAGCGCGCACCATAGTCTATGACATATACGAACTCGACATTGAGAACTGATCACTGCGCGTTTACCCAGAGGCGAGATTCCGCAACCCGAGTGTCCTATCTGGAATTGCCGCCTCTTGTAAGTCGAATTTGTAGCGTGAAGCATCGTTTGCAAATCAAGCAGCGCAGCTCGATCGCAATTTCATAATCATCATTCGGATGTTCGAACAGGATAAAATGCCCACGCATCGTACTTGCGCAGTTGTCATTACTTATCACCCGGAGCCGTCGGTGTTTGTGCATCTGTCCTCACTCCAATGCGAGGCCGATGGACTCGTAGTCGTCGACAACGGGTCAGACCCGGTCGTTATAGAAAAGCTTAGGAGCGCAAGTCAGGCCACTGGATTTCATCTGATCGAGAATGGAGAAAACCGTGGCGTGGCCGCGGCTCTGAACAGCGGAGTTCGATGGGCAATCGAGAACAAGTTTCAATGGGTCGCGCTGTTCGATCAGGACAGCTCAGTTCCCGAGGGCTACCTTGCGACAATGCACAAATGTGCCGCCGCGGAATCCGATCGAGAAAGGATCGCCATCTTTGCTCCGCAATATAGAGGCACTTTGGACGACAGGCTGCATAAGTCGCTGTTCACCGCGGAAGATGGTGCGCCGCTCGAGGTGATGACCTCCGGAAGCCTCATGCCGGTTTGGATCTTTGAGAAATGCGGCTGGTTCGAAGAAGCATTCTTTATCGATCAGGTTGATCACGAATTCTGTTTTCGAGTCAGGACCTTTGGCTATCGTGTCCGGCTATGCGACAAAGCGATAATCAATCACCTGCCCGGATCGGCGAGGGTACATAAACTATTAGGACTGAAATGGGTCACGTTGACTGATCACAGCCCCGGACGACGCTATTATCAAACTCGAAATGGCTTAATCCTGGCAAGAAGGTACCGGAAACAATATCCCCTATGGTCCCGCATGACACGGAAGAATCTCCTGTGGGATAACCCGTTGACCATTTTGTTCGCCGAGGCGCAGAGATGCAAAAAACTGGTCAATGTAGCGCGCGGGATAGTAGATGCCTGCCTGGGCAGGATGGGTAAGCACGCCAGCGTCTGAGAGTAAGTAGTGTCCAGCAGTTCTGATTCGATTTGTTCCGGCCGCCGTTCTTTTGAGGGCCTGAGGGATATCCTTGGTGCGTTACACTGAGACTCTCAACTGCACAAGTGTTCGTCAGGCGGGTCTTGATAACGAAGCATTGAAAGGGAAGAACGGCCGTATGAGCATTGAACAATGCAGGATCATCGAGCTGCCTAAAATCGCGGATCCGCGGGGGAATCTCAGCTTCATTGAGGGTGGAAGGCACATCCCCTTCGAGATCAAGCGAGTTTTTTATCTCTATGATGTACCCGGAGGCGAGACTCGAGCTGGACACACGCTGAAGAATACTGAGCAGTTCATCATCGCCGCCTCCGGAAGCTTCGACGTGATTCTCGATGACGGCAAAGTGCGCAGAACATTTGGGTTGAACCGTTCATGGAAGGGTGTCTACGTTCCCCCGATGGTGTGGCGTGAACTTGTCAACTTCTCTTCAGCCGGTGTCTGCTTGGTCCTGGCTTCAGACTTCTACGATGAAAATGAATACATTCGGGAATATCAGGAGTTCCTTCGAGCAGGAATACGATAGCGATGAAAGTGCCGTTCAATGATGTGAAGTCGGTCCACGACACGATTGCGTCTGATCTGGATGGAGCTTTTCAACGCGTTCTGCAGTCGGGAAGATTTATTCTTGGTCCAGAGGTTGAGGCCTTTGAGGCGGAATTCGCGACTTACTGTGAAGTAAAGTATTGCGTCGGCGTAGCGTCCGGGACCGAAGCAATTCAGCTTGCCCTTCTTGCCTTTGGCATCGGGAAGGGCGACGAGGTCATCACGGTCTCTCATACCGCCATGCCGACGGCATTGGCAATCGCCGCTACTGGCGCTGTGCCAGTGTTTGTCGATATCGATCCTCGGACCTACACGCTTCATCCCGACCATCTGGCACACGCTCTTTCTTCGAAGACACGGGCCATTCTGCCGGTTCATCTTTACGGTCACTGCGCGGAGATGGACGCAGTCATGGAATTTGCCGCGCGGCACAGCCTCTACGTGATCGAAGACGCTGCGCAGGCACATGGGTCCACGTACAAAAACAAAAAAGCCGGCAGCATCGGAAACCTTGGATGCTTCAGCTTCTACCCGACCAAGAACCTGGGAGCCTGCGGTGATGCCGGTGCCGTCGTGACAAGTGACGCGGAGTTGGCTGCACGGTTGCGGCGCTTGCGAAACTATGGAGAATCGCGCCGGTATGACCACGAATCCATGGGCTACAACAGCAGGCTCGATGAACTCCAGGCCGCTTTCTTGCGCGTCAAGCTACCGCACCTTGAGGAGTGGAACGAAAAGCGCAGGTACCTGGCTGCTGGTTATCAATCTCGCCTCGAGAATCGATTCGGCGCTCCAACGGCGACCACCGGCTCTGTCCATAATTACCATCTCTTTGTGATCCAGAGCGATCAGCGCGAGAACTTGCAGAAGCATTTATCTGCGCACGATATTCAGACGCTGATCCACTATCCCATACCTTGTCACCTTCAATCGGCCTTTCGGAACATCGAACACCGATGCTGCGCCTTGCCAGTGACCGAGCAGGTTGCCCCACGGATATTGTCGCTTCCAATGTTTCCCACCCTCAGTCTCCAGCAAATGGAATATGTCGCCCATTGCGTGAACTCATGCGGAGCAAGCGAGTGCTAGCCGAAACGCAATCGGGCTCCGAGGCCGATGAGACTTTTCGGCGCGCAGGGACCTGTGCGGTCATTGTCACCTACAACATCGGAGAGGCGATTCATCCGTGCTTTCATTCGATCTTCAATCAGGTTGGTCATGTGTTGATTGTGGACAACGGCTCCGGCGAATCGACCCGGAGGGAGCTGGATAAGCTCAGCGTTCACGATAAGGTTACGCTTATCGCTAATCCTGGAAATGAGGGTCTCGCACACGCTTTCAATCAAGCAGTGAAATGGGCGCAGTGCAATGGGTTTAAATGGATTTTGACTCTCGATCACGATAGCGAAGCAACGCCCGGCATGGTGGACGAGCTTCTGAAAGCGGCTGCGACGCTTGATCGACAAGGAATAAACGACGTAGGAGTGATTGGCGCAAATCCCTTCGATGTAAACATCCAGCACTTTCTCCTCTTCACTCCGCTGGATGACGAACGACAGCCCGTCGCGTTTGAGGAGACGATCTCTGCGGGGAGCCTGATCTCCCTTCGGGTATTTGAAAGAGTCGGACCATTCAACGAAGACCTCTTCATGTATTACGTGGACACAGAATTTTGCATGCGCGCCTTGCGTGCCGGATTCCGTATCTACGTTTGTCCGCATGCTGTGCTGCGGCATAAAGAGGGAACTAAAATGCGCCGAAAGTTCCTATGGATTCAGGCCAACTACGACCACTATGGAAAGCTCGCGCGTTATTACCTGATGCGTAATGCCGTCTATATGCTTAAAAAGCACACCATGAGCACGAGTGACTACTATGGCATGGCGCGGAGACATTTGAAGGACCACGCAAAGATTCTTCTCTTCGATTCGGAACGGTTTTCCGTTTTGTGGTACAGCCTGAAAGGTTTTATCGATGGCCTGAGAGGAAAGGTTGGCCCGTTGCAGTCCCCGCACTCTGGGAATACTTGAGATTGTTGAGACGTTGATAAATCAAGCCGACACTACGCCTCTCTAAATGAAGCAACGCCGAATCGGATTCTCATTACTCCGCCGGGCTCTAGCGCCGTTCGAAGGCGTAATTCAAGTCATAAAGGTTGAAGAATTATGGATGGCAAGGTCGGGGTTTCCGTCGTCGTGAGTATCCTTAATGCCGCGCATTTCCTTCAGGAAACCGTTGAAAGTGTCCTTGCCCAGAGCTATCAGAACTGGGAACTTCTGCTGATCGATGACGGATCTGCCGATGCCAGCGTAGCAATCGCGCAGGGATATGCTCATAGGTTCCCTCAAACTGTGCGATGCCTTCAACATTACGAGCACCGCCGTCGGGGCCAGGGGGCATCTCGCAATCTTGGAATTAAAAACGCAAAGGGCGAGTTCATCGCAACTCTTGACCACGATGATGTTTGGTTGCCAAATAAGTTGGAGCGTCAGGTCGCTCTTCTCGATTCACATCCTCAGGCAGCCATGGTTTATGGGGCAACCCAATATTGGTACACTTGGGCCGGCGGCACGAGCACAATGGGCGAAGACTATATACAGTCGCCTGGGGTGCCCGCCAATCGAATCTATGAACCGCCGGACCTGTTGAAACTCACATTGTCAGAGCAGATCATCCCTCCCATTCCAACCGATTTTATGTTCCGCAAAGAAAGCATTTGCAATCTGGGCGGCTTCGAGGGATCCTTCATAGGCGCCATGTCGATGTTTGAAGATCAGGCTTTCCTTGTGAAAGTCTATGCAAACCTTCCTGTCTATGTCTCAGACGAGTGTTGGGACCGATACCGAATTCATCCTGACCAGCATTGCGCGAAGGTAATGCGCTCCGGCAAAAAGCCCGACACAGAGCATTTCTTTCTGAGTTGGGTGTCAGAGTACCTCGAACTACAAGGAAATAACGATCCGGAAATCCGAGCCATTATCAATCGCAGAATGTGGCCCTACAAGCATCCGCTTCGTAACCTTGTGAAGAAAACGTGGAACCGCATCGCACCAACATCGAAGGATAGACCCAGGGGTTAGCGCATTGATTAACGGAAAAAGGATCGCAGTTGTCATGCCGGCATACAACGCCGAGAAGACACTTGAACGAACGGTGCAGGAGCTTTCTGACATCGTAGACATCAAGATACTCGTTGACGATTCCAGCAAAGATCAGACTGCTGCGATCTCCCGCAATCTCGGCATGCTGACCTTCATTCACGACGCCAACTATGGCTACGGACGTAACCAGCAAACCTGCTATCGGGAAGCATTGGCTGCAGGGGCAGACATCGTAGTGATGGTCCATCCTGACTACCAGTACACCCCCTTGCTGGTCCCGGCCATGGCAGGAATGGTAGCCAGTGGTGTCTACGACATGGTGCTCGCATCGCGCATCCTTGGCGCTGGCGCTCTGAAAGGTGGAATGCCCTTCTATAAATACGTCGCCAACAGGCTGCTTACTGCGTTTCAGAATTTGTTTCTTGGCGTCAAGCTTTCCGAGTACCACACTGGATTCCGCGCATTCTCCCGGGAACTTCTGGAGACGCTTCCTTTGTTGGAAAACTCCGATGACTTTGTCTTCGATAATCAGATGATTGCGCAGGCCGTCATGTTTGATTTCAGGATTGGCGAAATCTCCTGCCCCACAAAGTATTTCGATGAAGCCTCTTCCATCAACTTCAAGCGCAGCGTCAAGTACGGACTCGGCGTCCTGGCGACAACTGCAAGCTTCGTGGCCCACAGACTTGGTGCCCGCAAAACTCCCCGCTATAGTGCAACTGGGCGGAAGCTAACAAAGCATTATTCCTGACAGAGCTGCATAGAACGGCGATGGCTTCTCATTGCGCCCGATCCGCAATAGCCCTTCGCGGTTGATTCAAATCCAGAAGAAGAAGAGAGACAGACAACGAGAGCATCGGTCCGCAGACACTGAATACTGCCCGAGTGGCATTCCCAAGCGCATTATCATAGGCCCCCATTGCCAGAGCCAGAAGTGAAGCGCAGCCGGTTGCCACCACCCACGCTTTCGGCAGTCGACGCATCCGCAATAGGCTTAACGGCAAAAGCCATCCAAAAACAAACAGGAACTCTCGCGCCAGGATGCATCCCATCAGGCCTGAAAAATAGAAATGACCGGCCCCGGATTCCTGCCACCGTGATAACGCAAAGCTGATGGGCGAATATGGCTCTGAGCCCCGCAACATCAGAAGCGTCACTGTTCCAAGCCCAACGGCCGCCATCGCTCCAATCCATGCCAGATGCGCAAGTTTCACTGAGCCCCGCCGGCACGCCGTCATCCACCACGCAAATGCGAACACTGTTGAAAGTGGAACAAAGGTCTCTTTTGCAAACGCGCCCAAGATTCCCCAAACCGGCAGGAGCCACCAGCGTTCGGCAAGCAGCGTCCACGCGATTGCCATCATCATGCAATTCACGGCGGAGTCAACGTAGCCGGAGAGATTGAAATTGGCGACAGCGAAGTTCGTTAAATAAATAAACGCTGCAACGAGCGCCACGGGGAAATTTGAAGCGATCTTGAGACTGATGATTACAAGCAGAAGCGCAGTTGTCGCTACAAAAAAAGAATTGACGACCAACAAAGAAAAGAAGACTGGATTCCATGTATGCAAACGGCCATTCGCCAACCTGTAAATTGGCCTGGCCGCAAACGGAACAATGACCCGGTGAGCCAGATCAGTCTGATCGCTTTGCAACGCGTCCCCAGTCACCATCGCATAATACGCGCGCGTATCGTATAGTCCTGTAACTGTCCGTGGATCGTATCGATTGAGGGTTGGGTAACCAAGCCCCATGCAAATAAGGAAGAAAATCAACCAAAGCACTGCCTTGCGCCCGAGCGTGATCCGCTGGGCTCCGAAACTTCCTTCTAAAGCAGTCTGCATCGGCTCTCCGATGATCAAATTACCACACGAGCGTTCCCATCGGACAATCCGAAACTCCCGATGCTGCATCTGACAAGCGCACTTCAAGCAGCACTATTTCTCAACATTTTCCTTGGATCGGTCAACTCCTTGCCCATGTCGAACCCCCGGAGATTAAAGAACAAGCCGGCTTTTCCACAGACTTCTTTTGCGGCGGCCGCCCTCGTTTCATGGCCTTGGCCAGATTGAAGGCGATATATGATGTATCTAAGTCAATACGTGCTCAAGTTTTAATAGGATCGATTTCCGTATTACACGGCTGCACCGCTTTTGTTTTTTGCCTTGGCACATTCTTTCCCCCAGGAGCGACTGATGAATAGCGGTTCGTGGCAAGTGCTCCACGTACTCTCTAACCACGAGAAGAGAGTTGCGCAGCATCTTGATGTGCGCTGCCTCGAGCACTACCTTCCCCTTTTTAAAGAGCGCGTCAAATGGACCGATAGAACTGTCGTGGCAGAGCGGCCGCTCTTCTCTGGTTATGTATTTGTCCGTTTTGCACGCACAAAACAGAATCGCCGTTCTCTCCACTCCGGGTGTTCTCCGTGTGCTGGGCGATCAGGAGTCGGACCTGGTCAGCGATGAGGAACTCACCAAGATCCGGCATGGGCTCGAGATCGGAATGCCACTGCGGCCGCATCCCGGAGTTGCGCTGGGAACCCAGGTGCGCGTCTGCTCCGGCGTCTTCGCAGGAGTTGAAGGGCGCGTGACGGAATTGCGCAGGCAGTGCAAAGTCATCGTCACGCTCGCTGCCGTTCGCCAATTCTTTTCGCTCGAAGTGGGAATCGATGACCTCTTCGTTCTCAAGCAGCCGGCATCCGAACCGCGTCTTCACGCTGTTCCTGCTTGCGGGTATTGACCCCCCGGTTGCAGTCCGGCTGCCTCGGACTATCAGCTTGTGAAATCGTCTTATTTTAAGCCAGCACCGACTGCGTTTGCGGCTCGTTTTTCGGTGCTCGGCAGAGTTTTGCTGCTCGTAAAAAACGAAGGCGCGGTCTAAGCCGCGCCTTCTTACCCAGCGAACGGGTCTGAATCGTTTTACGCCGTGGTACGGCGCGCCAGCGGAACCGCATCCGCGTGAGCGCTCAGGTACGTATCGACGGCCGCAGCAGCCTTCCGCCCTTCAGCAATCGCCCAAACAACAAGCGACTGCCCGCGCCGCATGTCGCCGGCAGCAAATATGCCATCCCTGGAGCTCATGTAATTCGTCGTTGCGATGTTGCCGCGGTTATCCAGAGTCAGCCCCAATTGCTCGATCATGCCTGACTTAACCGGGCCAAGGAATCCCATGGCTAGAAGAACCAGATCCACGTCCAGCGTGAACTCCGAGCCGGCAATGGGCTCAAACTTCGGTGGTGGCCCAACGCGCAATGCATGAACCTGTTTCACGTTCCCGTTTTCGTCGCCGGTGAACTTGATGCTGTTCACGCTCCAGTCGCGCATGCCGCCCTCTTCGTGAGAGCTCTCCGTGCGCAACTGCATCGGCCATAGCGGCCAGGGAGTCGAAGCCGCTCGCTGCTCCGGGGGCTTCGGCATGATCTCGATCTGATGCACGCTCTTCGCGCCCTGACGGTGACTCGTGCCCAGGCAGTCGGCGCCGGTGTCACCGCCGCCAATAATCAGTACCCGTTTGCCGGTCGCTAGAATGGCAATCGATGGATCGACAGTATCCCCTTCATTGCGGTGATTCTGCTGCGGCAGGAACTCCATTGCATAGTGGATCCCCTTCAACTCACGCCCCGGAATCTTCAGGTCACGTGGGTGTTCAGACCCTCCGCAAAGCAGAATCGCTTCATACTGCGAAGTCAGCGTCTCGACCGAGACATTCACTCCCACATGGGCATTGACGACAAAGTTCACTCCCTCGGCCCGCATCTGTTCGATGCGCCGATCGATAACATGTTTCTCCAGCTTGAAGTTCGGAATGCCATAACGCAGCAAGCCGCCAATGCGGTCGTTCTTCTCATAGACGGTCACAGAGTGTCCCGCCCTGCGTAATTGCTGAGCTGCCGCCAGTCCAGACGGTCCGCTGCCCACCACCGCAACGCGCTTCCCTGTGGCGTGCTCTGGAGGTTCAGGATGAATCCAACCTTCCTCCCAGCCACGCTCCACAATCGAGCGCTCAATCAGCTTGATTGAAACGGGCGGCTGATTGATTCCCAGTACACATGCAGCCTCGCACGGAGCGGGGCAGATGCGCCCCGTGAACTCCGGGAAGTTGTTCGTCGAGTGCAGCCGCCGGATTGCCGCTTCCCACCGGCTGTTATAGACCAGATCGTTCCAGTCGGGAATCAGATTATTGACTGGGCAGCCGGTATGGCAGAACGGTACGCCGCAGTCCATACAACGCGCGCCCTGCTTGCGCTGGCTCTCCTCCGGAAACGGCTCGTAAATCTCAAACCAGTCCTTGATGCGCTCCCCAGCCTTGCGGCGTGTCGGTTGTTCGCGTTGAATCTCCAGAAACCCAGTGACCTTACCCATGCAGCACCTCTGAAGTAGACGTCACCAGAGGCGACGGAGTGAAAGGAGGAGCGTAGACGGTCTCCACACGCGCAACGCCCAGCACGCGTTTGTACTCGTGCGGAAATACCTTGATGAATCGAGGCTGTGCATCCGCCCAGTGTTCCAGAACCCAGGCCGCGCGAGGGCTGCCGGTAAAGTCCCTGTGCCGCTCCAGCAGCGCCCGCACGCGCTCGACGTCAGCCTCTTCAACCAGCGGCTCCAAGTCGACGCTCGTTCTGTTGCAGCGTCTGGAAGCGAAGTCACCGCGGCCGTCAAATACATAAGCAATACCGCCGCTCATCCCAGCTGCGAAGTTCCGCCCCGTCTTCCCCAGGACAATGACCGTTCCGTTGGTCATGTACTCGCAGCCATGGTCGCCAACGCCCTCAACCACCGCAGTTGAGCCGGAATTGCGAACCGCAAATCTTTCGCCCGCAATGCCGTTCAGGAAGACTTCACCTGAAGTCGCCCCGTATAGCACGACGTTCCCGACCAGAATGCTTTCCTCCGGCAAAAAGCTCGAAGTCTTCGGCGGATAAGCAATGATCCGACCGCCCGACAATCCTTTGCCAAGGTAATCGTTCGAATCGCCCTCAAGTTCCAACGTGACCCCGGACGGAACGAAAGCGCCAAAGCTCTGTCCGGCCGATCCCTGGAAACGGAAGTGAATCGTGCCTTCCGGCAATCCAGAAGAACCGTAGCGCCGCGCGATCTCGCCGCCCAGCATGGCTCCAACCGTGCGATGAACATTGCGGATTGCAAAGCTGCCAGTGACTTTCGTCTTCGATTCAAGAGCGGGCGCCGCCTTCTCAATCAGAAGGTGATCGAGCGCCTGGTTCAGCCCGTGATCCTGCGCCTGCGTCCGTCGCCGTGCCACACGAGAGGGAAGCGTCGGCGCGTAGAGAATCGACGAGAGGTCAATGCCCTTGGCCTTCCAATGCGCGTTAGCGACCACCGCGTCAATCTTTTCTACGCGGCCCACCATCTCATCCACTGTGCGGAAGCCCAGTTTGGCCATGTGCTCGCGCATCTGCTCGGCGATGAAGAAGAAGAAGTTGACCACGTGTTCCGGCTGACCGGTAAAGCGCGCGCGCAACACCGGATCCTGCGTGGCAATGCCCACAGCGCAGGTGTTCAGGTGACATTTGCGCATCATGATGCAGCCCATGCTGATCAGCGGCATAGTCGCAAAGCCGTACTCTTCGGCTCCAAGCAAAGCAGCAATCACTACGTCGCGTCCAGTTTGCAGCTTGCCGTCTGTCTGCACGCGAATTCTGCTGCGCAGATCGTTCAGCAGCAGCACCTGTTGCGTTTCTGCCAGGCCTAACTCCCAGGGCAGGCCAGCATGCTTGATCGAACTCAGGGGTGAAGCCCCTGTGCCGCCGCTGTCGCCTGAGATCAGTACCACATCGGCATGCGCCTTCGACACGCCTGCTGCCACAGTGCCGACGCCGACTTCAGACACCAGCTTCACCGCGATCCGAGCCTGCGGATTCACGTTCTTCAAGTCGTAGATAAGCTGCGCCAGATCCTCAATCGAATAAATGTCATGGTGCGGCGGCGGTGAGATCAAGCCCACACCAGGGATCGAGTGCCGCGTCTTCGCGATCACCTCGTCCACCTTGTGACCAGGCAATTGCCCGCCCTCGCCCGGTTTTGCCCCTTGCGCCATCTTGATCTGCAGCTCGTCGGCGTTGACCAGGTAGTTTGTCGTCACGCCGAAGCGGCCGCTGGCAACCTGCTTCACCGCGCTGCGCCGCAAATCGCCGTTCGCATCGCGCGTAAAGCGGTCTTCGTCCTCGCCGCCCTCGCCGGTGTTTGACATTCCGCCAATCCGGTTCATTGCGATTGCCAGAGTCTCATGCGCCTCTTTGCTGATCGACCCGTAACTCATCGCGCCGGTCGTGAACCGCTTCACGATCTCCTTGGCCGGTTCTACTTCTTCCAGCGGAATAGGCTGGTCCGCATACCTGAGCTTGAAAAGTCCGCGCAGCGTGCAGAGTTCGCGGTTCTGCGCGTCCAGCAGATCCGTATATTCCTGGAACGTAGCTGGATTATTCTGCCGCACCGCATGTTGCACCTTGCTGATCGTCAGCGGATTCAGCAGGTGATATTCGCCGCCCTCGCGATACTGGTACTGTCCGCCGACAACCAGATCTGTCTCGGACTCAGTGAGCGGCTGGAACGCATAGGCGTGCTTCATCTGTGCCTCGCGAGCCAGCACGTCAAGCCCGACACCCTCGATGCGAGAGGCCGTGCCTGAGAAGTAAGCATCGATCAGGAATTGATTCAACCCGACAGCCTCAAACACCTGGGCCCCGCGATAGCTTTGCAGCGTGCTGATGCCCATCTTCGAGAAAGTCTTCAGCAGCCCCTTGTTGATGGCCTTGATGAAATTCTTCTCGGCATATTCCGCGCTCACGTCGTCCGGCAAAAGTCCGCGCCGCTTCAGGTCGTGCAGCGTCTCAATCGCAAGATAAGGATTGATGGCGCTCGCGCCGTAACCAATCAGCAGCGCAAAGTGCATCACCTCGCGCGGCTCGCCGCTCTCAATAATCAGCGCCACCTGCGTGCGAGTCTTCTCGCGCACCAGTCGATTGTGCACTGCGGCCATCGCCAGCAAACTCGGAATCGGCGCATAAGTCGGATCGACTCCGCGGTCGGAGAGAATCAGCAGCGTGTACCCCGAATGAACCGCATGAGCGGCGCGCGCGCTTAGATCTTCCAACGAATGGCGCAGTCCCGCCTCGCCATCGGCCGCGCGAAACAGCGCCGGCAGCGTCGTTGCCAGCAGATCGCCCGAAGAGACACGGCGCAGCTTCTCCAGGTCGCGATTGGTCAGGATCGGATGCGGCAGCTTCAGCGTGTGACAGTTCTCCGGAGTCTCATCCAGAATGTTGCGCTCCGTGCCGATGTAGCTGATCAGCGACATCACCATCTCTTCGCGGATCGGATCGATCGGCGGATTCGTCACCTGTGCAAACAACTGCTTGAAGTAGTTGAACAAAGACTGCGGACGATCCGAGAGACAGGCCAGCGGGACATCCGTTCCCATCGACCCGATCGGCTCCGCTCCAGTGGCGCCCATCGGGGCCAGCAGAATGCGGAGATCCTCCTCGCTGTAGCCCGACGCGCGCTGGCGCCGAAGCAGCGTTTCAGGATTCGAAGCAATCACGCGCGGCGGCTCGGGAAGCATGTCAATCGTGACCTGTTGCTCCTTCAGCCATTCCGCGTAAGGCTGACGGCTAGACAACTGTTTCTTGATCTCGACGTCTGAAATGATCCGCTGCTGTACCGTGTCGACCAGGAACATGCGCCCAGGGCGAAGCCGCCCCTTCTTGCAAATGTCCTCCGCCGGAACTTCAATCACGCCCGCCTCGGAGGCCAGCACCACAAGATCATCTTTCGTAACGATGTAGCGGCCAGGCCGCAGTCCATTGCGGTCCAGCGTGGCGCCGATCACGCGTCCATCCGTGAATGCAATCGCCGCCGGACCATCCCACGGTTCCATCAGCGATGCATGGTACTCGTAGAACGCGCGTTTCTCCTCGTCCATGTCCGGGTTGCCCGACCAGGCTTCTGGGATCAGCATCGCCATCACGTGGGGCAGGGAACGACCCGACTGAAACAGGAATTCAACCGCATTATCCAATGAGGCCGAGTCGCTCCCCTCAGGCATCACGACTGGAAACAGCTTTTCGATCTTCCCGTCGTACAGCGGGCTGCGCAGCACTGATTGGCGCGCATTCATCCAGCTCACGTTGCCGCGAATCGTATTGATCTCACCGTTGTGAGCGACATACCGATACGGGTGCGCCAGCTTCCAGCTCGGAAACGTGTTGGTCGAGAACCGCTGGTGAACCAGGCACAGAGCGCTGGTCACAAGCGGATTGGCCAGCTCGAAATAGAACTTCTCAATCTGCGGAGCCAGCATCAGACCCTTGTAAACAATCGTCCGGCAAGAGAACGATGGGACATAAAACGTCTCCTTGTCCTCAATCTCCGAAGCCGCAATCTCGTTCTCAGTCCGGCGGCGAATCCTGTAGAGCAGGCGCTCAAAAGCATCTTCGTCCAGTCCCGCCGGCCTGCCTACAAAGAGCTGCTCAATGTAAGGCTGTGAGGCGCGCGCCTCTCTGCCCACCGCATCGCCATTTACCGGCGTATCGCGCCAGCCAAGCAGGCTCAAGCCCTCTTCCTGGGCTATGCGCTCAAACACGCCCTCACACTGCAAGCGGCTGTGCTTTTCCACCGGCAAAAAGCACATCGCCACGCCATAAGCGCCCGACTCGGGTAGCTGCATGCCGAGCTGGCCGCATTCGCGCACAAAAAAGGCATGGGGAATCTGAATCAATATCCCCGCGCCGTCGCCCGTCTGCGGGTCGCAGCCGGCAGCGCCGCGATGGGTCAGGTTGATCAGAACCTCAAGGCCCTTGCGGATAATCTCATGGCTCTTTTCGCCGCGAATGCTCGCGACCAGCCCCATACCGCAGGCATCATGCTCATTCTGTGGGTGATAGAGCCCTTGTGGCGGGGGAATGCGGTTTTGATTAGAAGTATCCATGGCAGCCTTTTCGGTGACCGTTTCCTTGCAAATTGCTGTGCTTGTTCTGAAAGACACAACCGCCGTGCGATTCCAGTTGAACAAAATCGCCTAAGTCGTTAATCAAGAGGGTTGCATGAGCAGGTGTCGCCGCGTCCAGCACTGCCCTGACTCAATAATATCGAAAAATTGACAAAACTGCTGAAATACCTTCAGCCAAACGGTGCGAAAAGAGTCACTCCACGATCCGCAATGCTCGAATGTTCCTTGTTTTGTACCATATACTGAAGACCGTGAGAACCGGTACTCAGAACACGATAGTCGTTACTGGCGGAGCTGGGTTCATCGGCTCGAACTTCGTCTTGACTTGGCTTCAGCCCTCCTCCGCGTCGGTCGTCAACCTCGACCTGCTCACCTACGCCGGCAATCCAGCCAATCTTGCCTCCCTCGATGGCAATCCCCGCTACTCCTTCGTCCGCGGCGACATCTGCGATGCGGAACTGGTGCGTTCGCTCTTCGAACAACACCGCCCCTGCGCCATCGTCCACTTCGCCGCCGAGAGCCACGTGGACCGCTCCATCGCCTCTCCTGAAGCCTTCATCCGCACCAATGTCCAGGGCACCTTCGTCCTTCTTGAGCAGGCCAGGGCCTATTGGTCCTCGCTCGGCGATGCGGACCGGGCAGCCTTCCGCTTCCTGCATGTTTCCACGGATGAGGTCTACGGCTCACTCAGCCATGACGATCCGGCCTTTTCCGAGACGACCGCGTACGCACCCAACAGTCCCTACGCCGCTTCAAAAGCAGCCTCAGATCACCTGGCACGCGCCTATCACCACACCTGGGGCCTGCCCGTAGTCACCACCAACTGCTCCAACAATTACGGGCCCTTTCAGTTCCCTGAGAAGCTCATCCCTCTCGTGATCCTGAATGCTCTTGAAGGCAAGCCGCTGCCGGTCTACGGCGACGGAATGAACGTGCGCGACTGGCTCTTTGTCGAAGATCACTGCTCTGCCATCCGAACCGTTCTCGACAAAGGCCGCGTCGGTGAAACCTACAACATCGGCGGCAACAGCGAACGGACAAATATCGACGTCGTGCGCACCATCTGTGACCTCGTCGATGAAATGCGTCCCACTGCTGGACTGGCCCCGCGCAGAAGTTTGATCACCTTCGTCCAGGACCGCCCAGGACACGACCGCCGCTATGCCATCGACGCCTCCAAGCTGTCGCGCGAGTTGGGATGGACCCCCGCCGAACAGTTCGAATCCGGTTTACGCAAGACCGTTCGCTGGTATCTGGACAATACCGCCTGGGTCGACAGCGTGCGAACCGGAGCCTATCGCGAGTGGATCGAACAGAATTACGCGGAGCGAAGCAAACTATGAAAGGAATTGTTCTTGCCGGAGGATCGGGGACCCGCCTCTATCCTGTTACGCACGTGGTCTCGAAGCAGCTTCTCCCGGTCTACAACAAGCCGATGATCTATTACCCGCTCAGCACTCTCATGCTGGCCGGTCTCCGCGACATTCTCCTCATCTCCACCCCGCAGGATACCGCTCGCTTTGCCGACCTGCTCGGTGACGGGAGCCAGTGGGGAATCGATCTTCGTTACGCCGTGCAGCCCAGTCCAGACGGCCTTGCCCAGGCCTTCCTCATAGGCAAAGACTTTATCGGGGACCAGTCAAGCGCCCTCATCCTCGGCGACAACATCTTCTACGGCCAGGGCTTCTCCCGCCAGCTTCAATCAGCCGCGAAGTTGGAGCACGGCGCAACCGTGTTTGCCTACCCGGTCGAAGATCCACAGCGTTACGGTGTCGTCGAATTCGACCGCGCAGGCCGCGCCATCAGCCTTGAAGAAAAGCCGAAAAATCCCAAGTCTCGCTATGCCGTCACTGGCCTCTATTTTTACGATAACCAGGTCGTCAGCCATGCCGCTTCCTTGAAGCCCTCCGCCCGCGGCGAACTCGAAATCACCGATCTCAACCGCCGCTATCTAGAAGCCGGCAGCCTCAATGTCGAGATGATGAGCCGCGGAATGGCCTGGCTCGACACCGGTACCCACGACTCGCTCCTTGAAGCCGCACTCTTTGTCTCCACCATCGAGCGCCGCCAGGGCCTCAACATCGCCTGCCCTGAAGAGATCGCCTACCGCCAGGGCTTCATCACCGCCGAGCAACTTGAAAAACTCGCCCAGCCCATCAGCAAAAGCGGATACGGCCAATACCTCCTGGCATTATTACGCGAGCCATATTTTGCCTCCGGGGCCAATCAGCCATGAAGATTCGAGAGACCTCTCTGACAGGAGTCCTTGTCCTGACCCCAACCATTCATCGCGATGATCGCGGTGTCTTCTTCGAGACATGGAATCAGCGCCAAATGGTCGAAGCCGGCTTGCCCGAGCATTGGGCACAGGACAACGCCTCTTTCTCGAAAAAGAACGTCCTCCGCGGCATCCACTATCAGATCACCCAGCCCCAGGGGAAACTGGTCCGAGTCACGCATGGAGCAGTCCTCGATGTGGCAGTCGACCTGCGCCGAAGCTCTCCGTCTTTCGGACAGCATGTCGCCGTCGAACTGACCGGCGACAACGCCGAAATGCTCTGGATTCCCGAAGGTTTCGGCCACGGATTCCTCGTCCTCAGCGAGGTTGCCGGCTTTGCCTACAAGGTCACCGACTACTATTCCGCCTCCGCCGAACGCACCATCGTGTGGAATGATCCCCAACTCGCGATTCCCTGGCCGATCAGCCCGGAAGAAGTCATTGTCTCGGCCAAAGACCGTCTTGGCAGCCCGTTCCGCGATGCCGAAGTGTTTCCATAGGCAGTAATCGCGAACCCTTGGCCGAGACGTCGGCAGAGTGCAAACCGCGGCCATTTTAGCCGCCTGCGCTCTGCCGATCATCTGGGTAAATCGGCGGCTGAGATCGCGAATCTGTTGTCCTTCGTCCGACTGATCGCCCTCAGAGTTCCATCTGTCTCGCAAGCGATTTCGAAGATGGAGTTCGAGTCCTCCTCTTTCAGGCGTAATCGCAGGCTTCCGTCCTGCGAGTTCACTTGATACAGAACAAAATTCTCCGCGCTCGGCCTTGCGTCCACTGCAGCCGGTTTGGCCATTGAGATCTCTTGTCGTTGGAACCTTACAATCCACTGGCTGGTTCCAGGGAGCACTGCATTCAGCAAGTAGCCTTTGGGGGCGGCAATGTTCACCTCCCGCGTCACTCCGTTCCCCAATATCTCCATGATCGGTGCGGTTGACCCCGGCTCGTACAAAACCACTCCATCTCGAACTGGGGCAAACTGCCAGCGGGTGATGCTTACCGCTCGCGTTCCGGCAGCAACTGGGTCCGCAGCCTCACCCTCCTTGAGTTTGGAAGCCGCATACATTGGGCCGGGAAGAGCAACGGAGCGGAGAAATTGACCGTTCGAGCTGAAAAGTCTTAAGCCGGCTGCCCCGCTTTCGTGGTCGTAGCCGAGCAGAAGGAAGCTGCCTGAAGAAAGCGCGGCTACTTTTCTGTATTGAAATCGTCCGGCAGGGAGATCAATAGCCGATTTGTACGATCCGTTCCGATCAAAAAGGAGGATGTAGGATTTGTAATCCTCAAAGACTGGCTTAGAAATGCTCGGGTCGTCCAGAGCCGCTACAAGAAACGCGACCATCGAACCCGCCGGGAAGAAGCTCGCAAGAGATACGCTGTAGAGCTTCGGAACCGATCTCAGCGAGAACTCATGGCCCCCTTCCGGTTGCAAAGAAACCACGGCATCTTCCATCAGCTGCGGTGAGATTACCTCATCCACAAATAGAGTTCCATCCGAAGAGCATTGGGGCAAATCCCGTATTACGCTCGACGCTGCAATCCACGGGATCGGCTCGCCCTGGCTGAACTCCAGCTTAAATGTTGGCACGGTTTGCTCGCCGGACTGCGACTCCTGCGCTCCTGTCCCCGGCGCGAATAACAAGAAACAGGCCGCTATCGCGAAGGCGTTAACGAGAGATTTCATCTGTGCCCAACGTCCGTTCGGTCCTCGATCTTAAGGTTAAGGGCGCTGGCTGCGTTGGGGGAGCTGGCTCTTCAAGAAGTGCTTCCTGAATTGGCCGGTAGTGCCCGTCGCATCCGGCGACCAGGAACTGCCCTTCTTGCGCAAGCGCCAACAGCCTTTCGCGGACCTTTGACCCTCGCATGTGCAGAGCTCCACAGATGCCTACCGGTAAGTACGTTTCGATCTGGATTCCGCAGCAATTGATAGCCCATACCTCATAGGCTGTCTGGCCCCCTGGGCAACCATTAAACTGGGTAACCCAAGTCGAGTCATAACAGCTCCCAACTTGGCAAATATAGTTGACAATTTTGCCTGCGTACGAGTCCAAGCATGGGCCGCACTGACTCACGCCCTTCTCGCTACACAGCACGAGGAGGGAAAGGCAAACGTAGAAGGAAAGACGCGATTTCATCTGAACCTCACTTTCGGTCTCGGCCAGAGGGCCGATCACAGACCGCCCGATGATTAGAATCGAGCCCGACGGCAGAAGCCGCCTCGGCTTCGAGAAGATGTCAGTCCGCAGGAGCGGACCAAGGGTCCCAGATACCGAGAACTATGGCACGGAGTTGGCAACCAGTCAAGATTATTTTTCGTGAACTTCGTGGTTCTTGTCGCTTTGAGGTTTAATCTGCTTAAAAACTTGTGGGTAACTATGCAGCGTTCCGGCGCCGACGATCATCCGAAATGGCCCGGACGTGACGTTTGAATGGCTCCGTCTTCGGCCAAATCGACCAGAAATTGTCTCCGCAAGACGCACCGAGACGCCAACCTCCCCCGAAGGCCAGAAAATCGCAGCACAGCTGCCCACCCTGCGCAGCCCCTAATCTTGGACCCAAAACGATACGCAACCCCCGCCCCGCAGAGCGGCCTGCCGCACCGCTGCCGATGTTACAATTACATGTCGGGTGCGTGCCTGCGCCATCATTTTTTACTACCGCTGAGGTTGCCATGTCCGGCCATTCCAAATGGGCCACTATTAAGCATAAGAAGGGCGCGCTCGATGCCAAGCGCGGCAAGATATTCACCCGTCTGCTCAAGGAAATTGCCGTAGCCGCCAAGGGTGGTGGTAATCCTGACACCAATGCCCGCTTGCGCACCGCCGTCGCTGCTGCCAAGGCAGAGAACATGCCGCAGGACAACATCAAGCGCGCCATCCAGCGCGGCACCGGCGAACTGGAAGGCGTCAACTACGAGGAGATCTCCTTCGAGGGCTACGGCCCCGGCGGCGTCGCCATCATCGTTGACGTCACAACCGACAACCGCAACCGCGCCGTCAGCGAAATTCGACACGCCTTCTCAAAGAACGGCGGCAATCTCGGCGAGTCCGGTTCAGTCCGTTTCATGTTCTCCAAGAAAGGCGTCATCGCTGTCGAGAAGTCCGCGGGCAACGAAGAGCAATTGATGGATATCGTGCTCGAGCACGGCGGCGAAGACCTTAACGACGAAGGCGACACCTGGGAGATCCTCACCGACCCAGCCTCGTTTGAAGCCGTCAATGCAGCCATCAAGGCGGCTGGCATTCCCACCGTCATGAGCGAAATCACTATGGTCGCTTCCACCTACACCAAGCTCGAAGGCAACACGGCCAACCAGATGATCCGCCTGCTGGAAGCGCTCGAAGATTGCGACGACACGCAGAACGTCTACTCGAACTTCGACATGGACGCGGCCCAAATGGAACACGCGGCGGGCTAAGCGGGCATCAGCCTGGGAACGAAGAGGCCGCCCGGTTGTGGCGGTCTTTTTTTGGAATACGCAATCCTTGCTTTTGGAAAGGGTACAGTTTTGACGCGAACTGCGGCGATTTTTTTATCTGTCTTGTTGGCAAGCACAACTCTCGTTTCAGCCCAGACCTCAAAATCCACGGATGCCGGTGCAACAAATCCGGTGGCCCGCGTCCGCGAGGCCCGTAGCTGGGAGTATGGCCCGTTTGTCAATTGGGGCACTGGCGTCGGCAACCGTTCCGACTACAAATTTTTCTGGGGCGGCTTTCAAATGGGCAAAGCCATCACTCCAGTCATGCGCGCCGGCATTTTGAGCGGACAGTTTGAGTTAAGCGGCAACATCATGCCGCTTTGGCAGGCCTATACGCCAGCCCCGCATGAGCAAACCTTTTTCTACGCAGGCTCGGGTTGCCCCGTGGGCGGCTGCAGCTACGTCGCACCGGAAGGCGGCGGCACCTTTCGCGGGGTAAGCATCACCCCGGTCATCTTCCGCTGGAACTTCCTCACCAGTTCTCATCGCCTGCAGCCCTGGTTCCAGGGTGCGGGCGGCCTTATCTACACCACCCACAAGTTTCCACCCGACCAGCTTGTGCCCGAGGGCACCCCGGGGGGAACTTCCGTATGGAACTTCACACCGCAAGGTGGCTTCGGTGCGCATTACTTCATTCGCCCCAAACGCTCAATCGACCTTGGCGTAAACGCAGTCCACATCTCCTCGGCCTCCCTCGGGGACAAGAACCCTGGCGTCAACGCCAGCATTCAGATCCAGGTGGGATACACCTATTGGAAGTAGCCCCTCGCGCCGCAGCGGGACGTCAACCGGGGTTGGAGCAGTCATGAACGGGCAAGTCGTTGAGTGCGTTCCCAACTTCTCTGAGGGCAGAGATGGCAAGCGGGTCGAGGCGATTGTGGCCGCGATGCGCGTCGAGGGGGTGCGCCTGCTCGACTGGTCAAAGGACGCCGATCACAACCGCTCCGTCGTAACCCTGGCCGGCGACCCTGCGGCAATCGTGGAGGCCGCGGTCCGCGGCGTGGGCAAGGCTGTCGACCTCATCGATCTGACCCGTCAGCAGGGGGTTCATCCCAGAATCGGCGCGGCGGACGTCATCCCCTTTATCCCGATTGCCGGAATCAAGCTCGAGCATTGCGCCCTGCTCGCCCGCCAGGCCGGCCTCGAAATATGGCGTCGCTTCAACGTCCCGGTCTTCTTCTATGAGGCCGCAGCCGCACGGCCCGATCGCGCGAACCTTGAAGATGTGCGCCGCGGACAGTTCGAAGGCCTCAAAGAAGCTGCCCGCAAGGATTCGACGCGGCGTCCCGACCTTGGCGGTCCCGGACTTCACCCAACCGCCGGAGCCTGTGCCGTCGGTGCGCGAAAATTCCTGGTGGCCTACAACATCTATTTCGACTCTGCCGATGTGGCCATGGCCCGCGCAATCGCCCGCGAAATCCGCGCGGCTTCCGGCGGCTTGAAGGGCGTCAAGGCGTTGGGAGTCCTCGCCCACGGGCGTGCTCAGCTCTCCATGAACATCACCGACTTTCAGGCGACACCCCTTGCCCTGGTGCATCAAACCGTCTCCAACCTCGCCCTTCGCTACAAAACGGCGATCGCCGAGGGAGAAGTGATTGGCCTTATCCCTGAGGCCGCCTGTGAGCGCCAAAGCGAATGGATGCGTCAGTTAAATGGGTTCGATCCCGAGACCAAGATTCTGGAGCGCCGGCTCGAGTCTCCACTGCCCTGGCCGGAACCGGCTTGAACAACTGCACCACGATGGAATGCTCCGGAAAAACCGGGAAGGTTACAATAGGAATGTTGAACTGCTGTGTTCCGGTACTCTTTTCAGGTGTCAAAGAGCCCCTCTGAGAGTCCAACTCCCATGAAAGAACTCTGGACTTGTCCGGTTTTTTGGAGGAAGAACTTGTTGAAGAAACTTATTAAGTTTTCACCGCTTCCCGTACTCCTGGTTATAGCTACGCTGGCACACGCGGCCCAGTTGACCACCGATGCGCGCGGTGTCATCCCTAAAGAAGTGCAGCAGTTGGTCGTCATCGACTACCGCGCCATGCAGAATTCCCAGACTGCCATGGATTTGCGTGACCGCGTCATGCCCCCCGAGTTGAAACAGCTTGACGAGGCTCTGGCTAAATCCGGGCTGAACGACAACCACGACGTGGACGAGTTGGCTTTCGCGCTCTTTCGCCCCTCGGCCGGCAGCGACTCGCTCTTGACCGTCGGTGTTGCCCAGGGACAATTCTCCGTGGACGATGTATTGGCCAACTTCCGCAAGCAGAAGATCAAGCCGGCCATGGTGCGCGCCAACGCCATCTATCCCATGTCCAAGGCCGGAATGGTGCTCTGCTTTGTTGATCCCTCCACCCTGGTTTTTGGCCAGAAGGACGCGGTAACCAAGGCCCTCGACGCGCGCGACGGTGTGTCCCCGAGCCTGCTAACCAACGGAGCCATGATGGACGCCATGCGCAGCGTGGATACTGAGCCCCTTTGGAGCATCCTCGACGGCAAGGGCACTCAGACCATGATGAAACAGTTGCTCGGGGAAGCCGGCTCGGTTACCGACTTTGAAACCGTGCAGCAGCGCTTGCAGGCCTCGTGGTACTCCATGAGCTTTCAACACGGCGTCAAGTTCGACCTGACCATCGCCACTGGTGACTCGTTTACCGCTGCGACGGTCTCCTCACTGCTGACCGCGGCCGTCATGCTCAGAAAAATGAGCGGATCGGACACCGAAAAGCAAGCCCTCAGCGCAACCTCGATCGGATCCGATTCAGGGCGTCTGTCCATCCATTTCGCGACCACCGATGGCCAGTTCGTCAGCCTGCTCCAATCACCCTTGTTCCAAAGCATGGTGCGCTAAACCGGCATCTGCGCTCTTCGAAAGGGAATGTGCATGAAGAGAATCCTCGTAAACGGCGCCGGCGGTTTCATCGGCGGACACATGGTCAAGCGGTTGAAGGCGGAAGGGAACTGGGTTCGCGCCGTCGACCTCAAGCTGCATGAATTTGCCACGCCCCCTGCCGACGAGTTCATTGTTGGCGATCTCCGCGATCAGACTCTGGCCGAGCGCGTCGTCGACGGTATCGAGGAAATATACCAGTTTGCCGCCGACATGGGTGGCGCAGGCTACATCTTCACCGGGCTGCACGATGCCGACGTGATGCACAATTCCGCAACCGTCAATCTCAACACCCTCTATTACGGCGTCAAGGCCGGCGTCAAAAAGTTCTTCTACTCCTCCTCCGCCTGCATCTATCCGGAATACAACCAGATGGACGCCGACAACCCAAAGTGTTCTGAAGAGTCAGCCTATCCCGCCGCCCCCGACAGCGAATACGGCTGGGAGAAACTCTTCAGCGAGCGCCTCTACCTTTCCTATATGCGCAACTACGGAGTCAAAGTGCGCATCGCCCGCTTCCACAATATCTTCGGCCCCGCGGGTACCTGGACCGGCGGCAAAGAGAAGGCCCCGGCCGCCGTCTGCCGTAAGGTCGCCGAAGCCGCCGACGGCGGCGAAATCGAAATCTGGGGCGACGGAAAACAGACCCGCTCCTTCCTCTACATCGACGAGTGTCTTGAAGGCGTGCGCCGGCTCATGGAGTCGGACTTCTCAGGACCCGTGAACGTCGGTTCCGAAGAGATGGTCAGCATCAACCAACTCGCGGAAATCGTCATGCAGATCGCCGGGAAAAAGCTCACCATCAAGCACGTTCCCGGGCCGCTCGGCGTACGCGGCCGCAACTCCGACAATCGGATGATTGCAGAAAAACTGGGTTGGAAACCCACGCGCTCGCTCCGCGAAGGCTTGGAAAAAACTTATCACTGGATTCAGGGTCAGGTCGCCGCCTCACGCGCCCCAGAGTTGGCCACCAAGCCTTAGTCAGGAGCACTGCCTCACACCTACCGCGTCAGCTCCGGCTGAAACTCCGCCTTGCCACCCGGCAAAATTACGATGACAAGCCGCCCCTGCTGCCGCTCTGCCAATGCAGGCCCGCCGATCTGCTCCTGATGATCGCCCGCGCCCGTGTATTGCACCTTCACCGGTCCCGTTCCCCGTATCTGAATGCGATAGTGAAAGTCTGCTCCGGAAGCCAAACTGTCCGCGCCAAAACTTGCGCTCGGATAGTCGACCTCAAGAAGCTGAATCGCCGCTCCCGTTCGATTTTCGACCGTCGTCTCAATGTGATAAGAATGGCAGCCGCTACTGGCCATAGTCCCAGCCAGCAGAGTCAGCACACAGAGTCCCCCGCGCACTCTTAAATGAATTCCCATTATTGGCTCCCATCCTTGGGCAACGGCGCTTCTCCTTGGGATTGCGCCGCAACAGCCTTCTCCACCCGATCCAGGCGCTTCAGCAACTCCGGCAACCGTTGAAAAATGGTCACCGCCCGCAGCCAAACCCGGTTGTCAAATCCCGGCGATCCTGACACCATCTTCCCCGGCGCAACATCGTGCGACACGGCCGATTGCGCTGTCAAAATAGCGCCATCGCCAATGGTGCAGTGCCCCGCCACGGCCGATTGCCCCGCCAGAATCACGTTGTTCCCAATCACCGATGACCCGGCCACGCCAACCTGCCCGCACAGCAGCGTATTCTCGCCCACTCTCGATCCGTGACCCACCTGGACAAGATTGTCGACCTTCGTCCCGTCCCCAATCTCGGTTGCGCCCACCGTCGCTCGATCGATACACGCGTTTGCCTGCACGTCGACCCGGTTTCCCATCCTCACCGGCCCGGATTGCGGAATCTTCTCCCAGTGCCCCGCCTCGTTCTTCGCAAATCCAAAACCATCCGCACCGATAATCGCGCCATTCTCCAGCGTGACGTCATCCCCTAAAACGCAGTTCTCGCGCACCACCGCATGAGCATGAGCAAAAAAGTGGCTTCCCGCCTGCACTCCCGGATACAGAACCACGTGCGGCAACAGTGTTGCGTTTGGCCCCAGCCTCACATGCGGTCCCACCACAACGTACGCGCCAATATGCGCATTTTCACCTATCTTCGCGCTGGCATCGATCACTGCTGTTGGGTGAATCCCCGGCGCATACACAGGCGGCTGATAAAACAAGCCCAGAGCCCGCGAGAAGGCAAGATAAGGGTTCTTGATGCGCAGCGTTGCCGCTGAAATCTCCTGAAACTCCGGCTCAACCAGGACCGCCGCTGCCTGCGTCGTCCGCGCCAGGCTTGTGTAGCGAGGATTGGCCACGAAGGTGATCTCGCTCGGCCCAGCCTCTTCGATTCCCCTCACACCGGTCACTTCCAGCCCCGCATCGCCGCGGAGTTCCGCGCCCAGCCGACTTGCCAATTCGCCTAGCTTCATCAGATGAAATTGTACCGGAATGAGCCTCCCGCCGCTCTGTTACGGGTGAGGTTCAAGCTCTACAGCCACGGGTGCTGTCGCGTTCTCCTGAGGAGGTGCCTGCAGCGTATGTTCTCCAGATTGCGCTGCTCGCAGAACCGTGCCTGGTACGATGCCCAGAACCAGCGTCGCTGCGACTGCAAAAAACAGCGCAGCCATCACCGCAACACCCATCTGCGGTCTTCGAACAGAATGCCCATCCTCCGCCGAGGGGTCTCGCTGCGCCGCTACGAGCGCCAGGCGCAGATAATAAGCTGCCGCCAACCCTGAATTCAGCAGGCCAATAATCGCCAGCCAAATCGCTCCGCCATTCACCGCCGCCGAAAACGAATAGAACTTGCCGAAAAATCCGCCTGTAAACGGAATGCCCACCAGCGATACCAGGAAGAAAAGCAACAGGCTGCCCAGCAGTGGCGACCGGTAGATCAGCCCCCGATAATCGTCGATCATCGGCAGCCCGTCTTCGTATCCACTCACCAGCGAGATCACCGCAAAGATGCCAACATTCATCGCTGCATACGCCGCTATATAGAAACTCGCCGCCGCAATCCCGCTCGTTCCGAATCCAGCAAAAGCCGCCAGCAGATACCCCGCATGAGCTATCGACGAGTACGCCAGCATCCGCTTCACATTTTGCTGCCGCAGCGCCACCAGGTTCCCAACCGTCATCGAGAGCACTGCCACAATCCAAAGTAGTGGCGCCCAAAGATTGTGGAGCGAAGGAAACATCTCGTAAACCACGCGCAGCAGCAGCGCAAAGGCCGCGGCTTTGGGTGCCGTAGAAAGCAACGCCACAACAGGCGAAGGCGCTCCTTCGTAAACATCCGGCGTCCACACATGGAACGGCGCAGCGGAAACCTTAAATAGAATGCCGACCAGCATCAGCGCCAGCGCGGCCAAAACCAGCGAGTGGTTCTGCGCATTAGGCGCAAGCCGCGCAATCTCATAAATCTGTGTTGTCCCCGTCGCTCCAAAAATCAGCGCGATCCCGTAAAGCAGAAACCCCGTAGCGAAAGACCCCAGCAGAAAATACTTGATCGCCGCTTCCGGTCCGCGTCCCGTCTGCTTGCGATAACCCGCCAAGATGTAGGTCGAGATCGACGAAATCTCCAGCGAAATGAAAACCAGCAGCAGTTCGACAGCCCCCGTTAGCAGGCACATTCCCACCGCGCCAAAGACGATCAACGCATAAAACTCGCCCTGGTGATGGCTGTCTTCCGGCAGCGTATCGAGCGAGAGCAGCAGCGCCACCAGCACGATCCCGCAAATCAGCACATGGAAGAACACGGTGAACGGGCTCGTCTCAACCGTCTCAAAGAAGCTGGTTCCCACCGGCAGCGAAAGCTGCAGCAGGCTGGCCCACAGCGCGAGTGTCGTCCCGACCGCAGCCACAAAGCCGAGCAGTCGCCTCGGAATCCCGAACGGCAGCGACGCATCGATCAGCATCACCACCACTCCCGTGAGCGTCAGCACCACCTCGGGAAGAATCCGGAATAGACCCGCGCGATTCAAAAGAAAACCTAACAGAGGAGTCACTGTTGTGCCTCCCCTTGAGATGAGATTTGCAGAATACCCGCCGGCAGCGGCACGGTCCCATTCAACGCCGGCGGATGTACGCCCGTCTGAATCGAATTGGTCCACAACGACGGCGCCAGCCCCATCACAACCATCAGTACGACCAGCGGTGTCAGAATCGCCAACTCCCCAAAATACGCGTCGTCAGCAGGTTTCGACGTGGCCAGCTTGCTCTCGGGCCCATAGAAAATCCGCTGCACCAACCACAGCATGTAAGCCGCCCCAAGAATCACGCCCAGCGCGGCTGCAACGGTCCAACCCTTGCTCACCTGCGCAAACGTGCTCGACAAAATGATGAACTCGCCCACAAACCCGCCCATCATCGGCAGCCCAATCATTGCGAGCGACGCAATCACAAAAAAGCTCGCAGCTCGCGGCATCCTCGCCGCCAGCCCGCCATAAGCGTCAATCTGGCTCGTGCCATAGCGAACTTCCAGCGCGCCCAGCAGCAGGAATAGAGCTGCATCCACCACGCCGTGATTGAGAATCTGATAAACCGCGCCCGTCCAGCCGGTGAATGTAAGCCCGTAAATCCCCAGCACGATCAGGCTCAAGTGGCTCAGCGCCGCAAACGCCATCAGCTTCCAAAAGTCGCGCTGCACCAGCGCCAGGCACGCTCCATAAAGTATGCCGATCACCGCCAGCGCAATCAGATACGGCGCAGCTTGCCGCGCTTGCACAGGGAACAGCCCAATATGAAAGCGAAGCATCGAGTAGAGCCCAAGCTTCCCGGCCACAACCATCGCCAGCGCTACCGGTGCTTCGCAGTAGGTGTCGGCCAGCCAACCGTGCAGCGGAAACACCGGAACCTTCACCGCAAAGGCAAACAGAAACGCAAGCGCAACCCAGAACAAAGCCGCAGTCGAGAAGTTCCCATGCCCAAGCAAAATCTGCAGCGTGCCAAAATCGAATGTCCCGGTCAACTTATAGAGCCAAAGGATCGCCACCAGCAGCGGCGCCGACGGAATAAATGTGAACAGGAAAAACTTGAGTGCCGTCTTCGGTCCATCCTTGCGCCCGTACATGGCGATCAAAATCGCCATTGGCACCAGCGACAACTCCCAGAACCCGTAGTAAACCATCAGGTCGAGCGAAATAAAAACGCCCACCATCGCCGTCTGCTGAACCAGAAACAGCGCATAGAAAATCTTGCGTCGCTCTTTGATCGCATTCCAACTCGCGACTACGCCAACCGGGGCTAGCAGTCCCACCAGGACCACAAGCCAAAGACTCAGCCCGTCCACGCCCACGTGATAAAAAATCTTTGGGCTCTCGATCCACGGCACATTCGTTTCAAACTGGAACCCGCCCTGGCTCGCGACAAAGTGCGCAGGCAGGTGCAGCGTCAACCCAAAGGTTGCCAGCGTCGTAAGCAGCGCAATCCAGTCCGGCAACCTGAAGCGGTCGGGCACCAGCACCACAAGCACCGCTCCAGCCAGAGGAACCAGCAGGATCAGCGTGAGAATCGATTGGTTGATTGCGTCCATTCTCAGTGCCCCATCCAGTGCAGGTTTAAAGTGATTCCCGCCGCTCCAAGTAGTGTCGGAACAGTCATGAACAGCAGCACCGCGGCCGCTCCAGCCGCCAGCCATGCCGCATACGAACGCAAATTGCCCGATTGCCAGCGTTGCAAGATCGCGCCCGCAAACACCGCAATCCCTCCCAGCAGCCACGTCAGCCCGCCGAGCAGCGCTACGTCGACCACCCATCCCAGCACGAATCGTGAAAAGCCCAGCAGCGGCTTTACCACCGTCGCGCCATACATCTCGTCAACGTAATATTTGTTGGCCAGCAGCTTGTAAGCACCGGGAGCGGCCGCCGCCAATTGTGCTGGCTCGGCAGGTTTCTGTCTGTAGAGCCGGTCTGCAATCAGCCATCCCAAGAGCGCCACCGCCACCGCCGCGCCGCTCAGAATCAGTTCCAAATGCGGCGTCGTCGATTCAGCAACTCGCTGCCCAGTCGCCGGCGCCAGGAACGCCGCAAACCGCTCGATGCCAATCCACCCGCCGCCAATCGAAAGCAGCGCCAGAATCACCAGCGGCCCCAGCATCGACCACGGACTCTCATGCGCATGAATCTCCGGGCTGCGCACCTCGCCCATAAACGTCATGTACCACAGCCGGAACATATAAAGCGCCGTCAACAGTGCCGTCATCAGCCCCACAAACCACAGCACCATCCCACCCGTCCCGTGCAGATAGGCAGAGTAGAGAATCGCGTCCTTCGAGTAGAACGCAGCCAGCGGCGGAAATCCTGCGATCGCAAACACAGCAGCCGTCATTGTCCAAAACGTCACCGGAAGTTTCTTCCGCAGCCCGCCCATCTTCCGCATGTCCTGTTCGCCGCCAACAGCGTGAATCACCGAGCCCGCCGCCAGAAAGAGCAGCGCCTTGAAAAATGCGTGCGTCATCAAGTGGAAGAGGGCCGCCGAATAAGCTGCGACTCCACACCCAAGAAACATGTAACCAAGCTGCGAAATGGTCGAGTAGGCAAGCACGCGCTTGATGTCGTTCTGGACGAGACCGATGGTGGCAGCAAACAGCGCCGTTGCCGCGCCCACAATCGCCACCACGCCCAGCGCAAACGGAGAATGATCGAACAGCACATGCGTGCGCGCAATCATGTAAACGCCGGCCGTTACCATCGTCGCCGCATGAATCAACGCCGACACCGGCGTCGGGCCTTCCATCGCGTCCGGCAACCATAGATAGAGAGGCAATTGCGCGCTCTTGCCCGTCGCGCCCAGCAGCAGGCAAAGCGCGATCACCGTAACCACTCCGCCTTGCCACCCTGGGTCTTGGCCGAGTTTCGTTGCGATCTCGCTGAACGTCAGCGTGCCAAAGTTGGCCAGCAATAAGAACATCCCAATCAAAAATCCAAAATCGCCAATGCGATTGACGATGAACGCCTTCTTGCCAGCGTTGGCAGCCGAGTCCTTCTTGAAATAAAAACCAATCAGCAGGTAAGACGCGAGGCCCACGCCCTCCCAGCCCACAAACATCACCAGCGCATTGCCGGCCAGCACCAAAACCGTCATGAAGAACAGGAAGAGATTCAAAAAGCTGAAGTACCGCGCGTACCCCTCTTCATGAGCCATGTAGCCCACGGAGTAGATATGAATCAGGAACCCAACCCCTGTGATCACCAGCAGCATCACCAGCGATAGCTGATCCAGGACAAAACTGAAATCGATGTGCAGCGCGCCAACATTGATCCAGGGGACGGGGCCGGTCTCGATGTGGGGCATTGTGACGAGGCCGAAACGGAGGTCTGGATCCGCACCCGGCCAAACGAGGAAGGCGGCCCATAGAACAACCACAAAGGAAGCGAGCGGAGTCACCAGCGCAATCGTCGTCACCAGCCACTTGGGCAGCCGTGAACCGAGCAGTCCGTTCAGAAGAAACCCCGCAAAGGGCAGCAGCGGAATCAACCAGAGATGTAGGTTTCCGTTCATAGTTTCATCAGGTCGATACGGTCGACGGCCAGGGTTGCTCGAGCGCGAAAGACAGCAATAATAATGGCCAGTCCAACAGCAGCCTCGGCCGCCGCAACCATCATCACAAAGAACACAAAAATCTGTCCCTTCACCGCGTGCCACTCGTGCGCGAAGGTCACAAACGAAAGATTCACGCCGTTCAGCATCAACTCAATCGACATGAAGACAGTAATCAGATTCCGCTTGATCAAAAACCCGATCACGCCCAGCGAAAACAGGACTGCGCTCAGTAGCAGGTACCAGGAGATCGGAACTTCCTGAGAGAAAAGACTCATTTCCCAGTCGTCCTTTCTCCGCGCGCGCCATCGTCTCCGTGGCCATGGCGAGCCAGCGCAACGGCACCCAGAATCGCAATTAGAATCAGCACCGATGTAACTTCAAACGGCAGCAACAGCTCGGTAAAAAGCACCCGGCTCAAGTCCTCCGTCGACGTGATCCCATCGCTCAGCGAAGCAACCCCGAGTCCTTGTGCGTGAAGAATGATCGTAGCCAGAACGGCTAGAATTGCGACCACTGCAGGAAATCCAACCAGCTTGGCCGCCCTGCTGCCCAGCGTCCGCTCTTCGCGGCCCGCATTCAGCAGCATCACGACGAACGTGAACAGCACCATGATGGCGCCCGAGTACACAATAATCTGCGCCGCCGCCAGAAACTCCGCGCCCAGCAGCAGGTAAAGCACCGCCAGCGACGTCATCACCACAATCAGCGACAAGGCGCTGCTGATGGGATGAGTCTGGAGCAGGAGATTGATCGCCCCACCCAGGCAGAATCCGGCGAAAAGAAGAAACAGAATCAGGTGCATCGTTCCCTGGCGTTCAGACCCGGCTTCGGGCCTCGATCCGGAAAATTCACCGGCCGGTTTTGAGGAAGGACGTGTGGAGCAACCGCTTCAACCTCAGAAATCCTTCCCGATTGTAAATCAACGATAGGCAAGCCACAGGCTTGTTCCCACGATGTTGAGGATCGAAAGCGGCATCAACACTCTCCACCCGAAGTTCATCAGTTGATCGTAGCGGAAACGCGGCAAGGTTCCACGCACCCACACGTACAGAAACAGAAAGCAGAAAACCTTGAACACAAACCAGAAAATCGGCATCAGCGCATGCACAAAAATATTCTGCGGCGGCTCAATCAGGTTGCCGAAGGGACTCGTCCATCCTCCGAAAAACAGCAGCGTCGCCACACAGCCCACGTTGATCATGTTCGCGTACTCGGCCATGAAAAACATCGCAAATTTCATCGAGCTGTACTCGGTGTGATAGCCGCCGGTCAGCTCGCTCTCCGCCTCCGGCAGATCGAAAGGAGAGCGGTTCGTCTCCGCATAGGCAGCCATCAGGTAGATAAAGAAGGCCAGGAACTGCCCGCCGCCAAAGATGTTCCACGTTGCGACTCCGAGCGTTGCCTGCTGCTCAACAATCGCGCGCAGATTCAGCGTACCGGCGCGCAGCACAACGCCCACCAGCGAAAGTCCCAGCGCCAGCTCGTAGCTGATCAACTGCGCTGACGATCGCAGCGACCCCAGCAGAGAATATTTATTGTTCGACGACCACCCCGCGAGCGCGATTCCGTACACGCCCATCGATGTAATTCCAAGAATCACCAGCAGCCCGATGTTGACATTGGCGATCTCAAACAGGTCGAACCCATGCGGCCCAATCTTCGGCTCGCCAAAAGGGACCACCGCGATCGAGATCAGCGCGCACCCCAGCGCAATCATCGGAGCAAGCAGGTAGAGCGGCTTGTAAACGCCCGTTGGAATCAGGTCTTCTTTCAGAAAGGACTTCGCCCCATCCACCAGCGGCTGCAAAAGTCCAAATGGGCCAACGCGCGTGGGTCCCCACCGGTTCTGAATGCGGCCAACGAGCTTCCGCTCCAGCAGTACGGTGTAGGCGACGCCCAGCAGCATCACCACCGTCACCACGGCCACCTTCAGCAGACTCCAAAGGAAAAACTCTAAAATCGTCACTTGCCCTTAGCCTTTTCTCACTATCGAACTCGTCCCATCGCTAATCCGCCGCCACTTCTCCCACTTCATGCGCCTGGTGTTTTTCAAGCTGGCCCAGTGCCGTGCTATACCGGCCGAGCGTTCCGGAGGTAAACAGCGTGTCGTGCGCCGGCGTAACCGTCAGCGCAGACACCGGCACAAAATTCCGCCCCGCGCTCAAATTGCTCGCAACGGCGTTTCCGCCAAAAAGATTCACCCGGTCCAGCGCATAGCCAGGAACCAGCCGCGCCATCTCATCCAAAACCGCCAGCGGATCGAACGGGCTAAGCCGTGGCTCAAGGTTATTCGCCGCTAGCCACACAGCGTGCCGGTCAGCCTCGCCCGCCTGTGCCCCACGCGACTGCCCCAGATCGGCCGTCACGCCACCTTTTCCAAACGGCACCAGTGCCTTCACATGCGCGCCCATTGCGTCGGCCAGCCGCACCAGAATCTCAAAGTCTGGCTTCACCCCCGCGCGGTCTGCAGCCTTCTTCACCAACTGCACATCGCCGTACGTATTCGTCACCGTGCCCGATTTTTCGTAGAGACTCGCAGCAGGCAGCACCACGTCCGCAAGCTTCGCCGTTTCCGTCAGAAACAGATCCTGAACCACGAGGAACGTGCTCTCAAGCCGCTCCATCTTCGCCGCCAGCTTCACCAGCGGATTCGCGCCAACCACCAGCAGCGCCCCCAACTGCCCGTTGTCAGCGCCCGCAACCATCTCTGCTAAAGTTCTTCCAGCAGCCGTCGGCAATCCGGCATATTCCTCAAATCCCGCCGCCGCCGTCATTGGCACATACCCCGGAAGCAGATCGGGCGAAAGCCCCATGTCCGCCGCACCGCGCGAATTCGAGTGGTCGCCCAGCAACGCAAATCGAACATTGCCTCGCTTCAAACCCCACGCGATCACCTCCGCCATCGCCTGTCCGCGGCATTCCTCGCCGAAGATCACAACCAGCGACTCCTCACCCGCAATCCCTTTGCTGAAATCCGTATTCTCCGCATCCAGCAGAGCCACCAGATCCTTGTAGCCCCCCGGTGGCAGCCCCTGCGTTGCCTTCGCCTGTCGCTCCAGCTTGATCGATTTCGAATTTGCAAGATACAGTCGTGCGCGATTCAGCCGCACGCTTGTCCGCAGCGTCCACGCCAGCAGCGGATGCTCCTCCGTCGGATCGCTGCCCACCAGCAGCACCGCGCACGCCTTTCCAATCTCATCGAGTCCCGCGGTCTTTCCCGCCTGCCCAGCCAGCGCCCTGGCAAACTCCGCATAACTGGTGCTGCGTCGGTGATCGATATTGTTCGTCTTCAGAACCGTCCGCGCAAACTTCTGCAGCAGATAATTCTCTTCATTCGTCGTGCGGTTCGAGCCAATCACGCCGATCGCCTCGCCGCCCCGCGCATCTCGAATCTCCTTCAGCTTGTTTCCCGCCAACCGCAGTGCATGTTCCCACGTTGCCGGTTCCAGCTTGCCCTTCGCATTGCGCACCAGCGGCGTCGTCAGCCGCTCCGGGCTCTCCACAAAATCAAAACCAAACCGTCCCTTCGCGCAAAGAAAATCGCCGTTCATGCCGCTCTTGTCGCGATTGTCCGCGCGCACAATCTCCGAACCGTCGTTCGATTGCCTTACGCCCAGCGTAACTTTGCATCCGTCCGCACAATGCGTGCAAACCGTCGACACATGGTTCATCTCCCACGGCCGCGTCTTGTAGCGATAGCTGCCGCTCGTCAGCGCGCCCACCGGGCAAACGTCGATGCACATCCCGCATTGTTCGCAGTCCAGTCGCCCCGTTTGTCCATCCTGGCGAGAACCCATTCGGCGCAATCACCGACGTCACGCCCCGGTTCTGAATCCCCAGTGCCCAAACGTCCATGCCCTCGCCGCACATCCGCACGCAGCGGTAGCACAAAATGCACCGCGGCCTGTCAAAATAAACTGCCGGTGACCACTGCTGCTCATCGCGATGTTGCTTGGCCTCGGCGTAGAGGCTCTCGCCCGCGCCGTACTTGAAGGTCATGTCCTGCAGTTCGCACTCGCCGCCCGCATCGCATACCGGGCAATCCAACGGATGATTCCCCAGCAGCAATTGAATCGTCGCCTTCCGCGCCTGCGCAATCTCTGCCGACTCGGTGATAAAAACCTGCCCCTCGGCCACCGTCGTCGTGCACGCCGTCTGCAGCTTACCCACCTTCTCCTGGCGCACAACGCACATCCTGCAAGCCGCCTGCAAACTAAGCCCGGGATAGTAGCAGAATGCCGGAATCTCAATCCCCGCCTTCCGGCAAGCGTCAATCAGCAGCGTCCCCGCGGGAGCCGTCAGCGTCTTTCCGTCGACTGTGAAAGTTACCTCTGCCATTAGTCTCCAGCGCCCTTCAAATTACGGCCAGCTCAACGTGCTTTGCATACGGACACGGCTTCCCGTTCAAATGATCCTCAAACTCTTTGCGAAACTTTTTCACAAACGCAATCGTCGGCATCGCCGCCGCATCGCCCAGCGGACAGAACGTCCGCCCCAGCATGTTCTCCGCCAGGTACTGAATGTTGTCGATGTCCTTGGCCTCGCCAAACCCCGCGTGGAACCGCGTCAGCGACTTCTTCAGCCAGTCCGTACCTTCGCGGCAGGGAATGCACCAACCGCAGCTTTCATGCTGATAAAAACTGATCGTTCGCAGCGCAAACTCAACCATGCATGTCTGGTCGTCAATCACCACCACGCCCGCCGACCCAAGCATTGAACCGGCCTTGCCCACCTGGTCAAAGTCCATGCCCAGGTTCTCAATCTCTTCCGGCAGCAGCACCGGAGTCGACGATCCGCCGGGAACCACAGCCTTCAATTTCCTTCCGCCGCGAACGCCGCCCGCCACGTTGTACACAATCTTCTTCAGGTTGTAGCCCATCGGCAGCTCATACACGCCCGGGCGCTCCACATGGCCGCTCACGCTGAACAGCCTTGTCCCGCCGTTGCGTGGCGAACCCACAGCCGCATACGCCGTCGCTCCCATCTCAATCACATGCGGAACCGTCGCAATCGTCTCCGCATTGTTGATCACCGTCGGCCCACCATACAAACCAACCACAGCAGGGAAGGGAGGTTTGATCCTAGGGACTCCCCGCTTGCCTTCCAGTGACTCCATCAGCGCAGACTCCTCGCCAACTTCGTAAGCCCCAGCGCCCGTCTGCGTAACAATTTGGAACTCAGTCTCCGTCCCAAAAATATTCTTTCCCAGAAACCCCTTTGCATACGCATCGGCGACGGCCTTTTCCATGATCGTGAGAAGATAGCGATACTCGCCGCGCAGATAGATGAAACCCATCTTCGCGCCTATCGCCATGCCGGCAATGATGGTCCCCTCAATCACCGCGTGCGGGTCATGCAGAAAAATCAAGTGATCCTTGCACGTGCCCGGCTCGCTCTCATCGCCGTTCACCAGCACATACTTCGGCTTGGCCGATTGCTTCGGCACAAACGACCACTTCATCCCCGCCGGGAAGCCCGCGCCGCCGCGCCCGCGAAGGTTCGAGGCCTTCATCTCATCAATCGTCCACTCCGGCCCTTTTTCCAAACATTTCTTCGCGGATTCGTAGCCACCCAGCTCGAGATAGCGATCAATCTCCGCCGCACCCATCCCAAAGCGGCGCGTCACAATCTTTACTTCATCGGGGTGTGAGACGAGCCTAGGCATCGTTCGCCTCCGTAGTTTCGAGCGCCCGTCCGCGATATTCGTCCAGTATCCCCGGCACCTGTTCTGGAGCGATCTCATCAACAAACTCGTAGTTCACCTGGATTGCCGGCGCCCAGCAACAAGCTCCTATGCACTCAACTTCCTCAAGCGAAAACACTCCGTCCGCCGTTACACCCTTGTGCCCAATCGCCAACTCATCCTGAAACCGCTCGTACACCTCGTTCGCCCCGCGCAGCATGCAACTGATATTCGTGCACACTTGAATATTGAACTTCCCCGCCGGCTTGAAGCGAAGCATCGAGTAGTAAGTCGCCACATTCCGCACATCGAGTTCCGTGATCCCGATCCTCTCTGCCACTTCCGCAATCACCGCGTCGGAGAGATATCCAACCGCATCCTGCGCATAAAGCAGCATCGGAATCAGCGCCGACCGCCGCACCGGATACTTCTCCACCAACGCGTCAAACCGCGCCGCCAGCTTGGGCGAAAACAGCGTCATGGTCTCCGAACTCGTATTTCTGGCGCTCATTGCATCAACTCCCGCGCCCAGCCTTCCGCTGCCATATCCATCTCTTCCTCGCCCGTGCCGCTCCGCAATCGTCCTGTTTCCGTCAACTCCAGAGTCCCTTTGCTTCCATCCCCGCGCTGCCAGGCCACCGTCGATCCAGTGCGTCTCAACTCAATCCACTTCTCGCCGTTCCGCGCCACAATCCGCTCATCGTCCTGCTCAAACTCAGCTTGCCGGTTGCCGCTCAATCCATGCAGCGCCGTATAACTTCGCAGCAGCGACCCCAACGAAATCCAAATCTCATCCAAAGCGCTAAACGGCGGTGCCGCGCTCAACGGTCAATCTCCCCCAGCACAATATCAATCGACCCGATCACCGCCACCACATCCGCCAGCATCCGCCCCTTGCACATCGTCTCCAGCGCCTGCAACGTGGCAAACGATGGATACCTCATATGCACGCGATAAGGCTTTGCCGTCCCGTCTGAAACCACATAGTAGCCCGTCTGTCCGTGGCCCGCTTCAATGCCCTGATAAACCTCGCCCGCCGGAACCTCAAACCCCTCCGTCACAATCTTGAAGTGATGGATCAGCGCCTCCATCTGCGTCTTCATCTTCTCGCGATCCGGAAGCACGATCTTCGGCGCATCGGCCTTCACCGGCCCCTCCGGCATCCCGTCCAGCACCTGCTGGATAATCTTCACGCTCTCCCGCATCTCCACCAGACGCACTTCATACCGCGCCCAGCAGTCGCTCTCCGTCGATACAGGCACTTCAAACTTGAACTTCTCATACCCGCAGTAGGGAATATCGCGACGAAGATCGAAATCCACTCCCGATGCCCGCAGCGGAGGTCCGGTCACTCCCAGCGCAATTGCATCTGCGGCCGACAAATACCCCACGCCCTTCAAGCGATTCCTGAAGATCGGATTGCCCGTCAGCAAATTGGCATACTCGTCAATCTTCTCCGGAAATGTCTGGATGAACCCCTGCACGCGATCAAGAAAATCCAGCGGCGCCTCCATAGAGAGCCCGCCAATCCGGATGTAGCTCAACATCATCCGCTGCCCAGCCACGGCCTCAAACAGCCGCAGAATCTCTTCGCGCTCGCGGAAGGTGTACAGAAACACCGTCAGCGCGCCAATATCCATCGCGTGTGTGCCCAGCCAGATCAGGTGCGAGTTCAGCCGGCTCAACTCCGCCATCAGCACCCGCATCCACGTCGCCTTCGCCGGAATCTCGAGGCCCAGCAGCTTCTCCACCGCCAGCGCGTAGCAAAGATTATTTGAGAGTGGATCGAGATAATTGATTCGGTCCGTCAGCGGAACAACCTGCTGATAAAACTTCGCCTCGCAGGTCTTCTCAATGCCCGTATGCAGATACCCGATCTCCGGGTAGATCCGCACCACGATCTCGCCGTCGATCTCCAGCACCAGCCTCAGCACTCCGTGCGTCGCCGGATGCTGCGGCCCCATGTTGATCACCATGTGCTGGTCGCGCGCGCCTTCGGCCGCTTCCAGAATCGGCATGCCTGCGGACTCAGTCATCAGCGGTAACCCTCCACCGGGTAGTCCTTGCGCAGCGGATGCCCCTCGAAATCGTCAGGCAACAAAATGCGCCGCAGATTGGGGTGCCCGTCAAAACGGATGCCGAACAGATCGAAGACCTCTCGCTCATAAAAGTTGGCCGCCGGCCAAAGCGAAGTGATTGACTCAACCGCCGGATCAGCTTCGTCCAGCAACACGCGGACTCGTACATATGCCTTCAGGGTGTGCGAAAGGAGCTGGTAGCTCAACTGGAATCGCGGCGAAGCAGGGAACCAGTCGACCGCCGTCATGTCTTCGAAAAAGTTATAGCCCGCCGCCCGCAACGCCGTCAGAGCCGCGCACAGTTGCTCCGGCGTAATCGTCAGCGTCAGTTCGCCAAACTCGAACTTCGCATCCGTCAGGGCCTCGGCATTCCAGCCCACAATCGCCTTCACCGCCGCGTGGTCCGAAAGCCCCTCAAGTACCGCTGTCCTGTCCTTCAATGTAAGTTTCGCCGCCGTTGCTGTAAGAGCCTCGGTCATATTTATAGGTCCGCCTTGTCCTGGCTCCAGTTCAGGACGCCTTTACGCACAATATAGTAGAGGCCCACGGCCACAAACCCCAGGTAGACCACCATCTCCCAGAAGCCAAACAGCCTTGAGCCACTGATTCCATATAGCTTACGGTAAACCACCGCCCACGGCATCATGAAAACCGTTTCCACGTCGAACAGGATAAAAAGCACCGCAACCAGGTAAAAACGTACGCTGAACCGCCCGCGTGCATCGCCCACGGCCTCGATGCCACACTCGTAGGTGTCCAGTTTGACTCGGGTATTCCGATGCCGGCCCACAAACCACGACGCTGTGACCATCCCCAGTCCAAGCAAAATTGCCGCTGCAATCTGCATCAGCAGCGAGAGGTATTGCCAGTAATACGGGGTTGGATTCATTTCCGCCCAGTCCGGAACGATTCCGGTAAAATCGCGCCCATCGTCCGGGACAAAACAAATCTCCGTTCGAAAAAGGGTGCTGGTTTGAGCTTAGGTTTTCAGCCTCGTCCCGTCAAGGCGGCCGAGCCATACCGCCCACCGGGCGGAGCCCCGACCCTCCCATGAAGTCTGGATGATCCCGGTCTGGATTTTAAGACCTGGGAAGCGAAAGGCCGGAAACGCACTTCGAATTTCTAACATCTAGTGCGCCTCCTCCGGCGTCACGGCTCCCACAATCCGGGCAGTCGACCCGAATTTGCGAAAATTGCTGAACGAGATGTCGTTCCGCTTCACCAATTTCCCATTGATGCTTTCTTCGGGCAGCTTGGTAATCACCTGCGCGCTCACCGGAAGCAGATAGTCGTGATCGTTGATGGCCACGTAATCGTAGTCCACACGCACCGCCGCCTTCCGGATAGGGAAGTGCTTCGGCGCATCATCGGTAATTATCGACAGGCTCATCACCCCGTGCGTTGCCCGATCAATATAAATCCGGCCGCGGTAACCCACTTTGGCCGCCGGAAATGGCGGATTGTTCAGCATAAAGTTTGAGTTCGCCTGCTCCACGCGGTAATCGAAAACCTCCGCCGCTTCTCCGTGCAGAGTCACCGTCTCTGCCCATGTAAAGTTCGCCTTCGCGTCCGGTTCAAAGATGCTGATCATCGACGCGCCAAATTCGCCCGTCGAGCTCATTCTCACCGTCGACTTATCTCCCGCGGTACTTTCTCCAAGCACCGTGCGATTCTCTTCATGGTTCACGTAGGTCAGTTGTTCGACAATCGTGTCCTTCAGTGTCCAGTCCCCGTTCCCATTCGTATCGAATAACCGATGTGTCGTCTGTTCGCAGATCAGGTCCGGCAGCGTGTCCGCAAATTCGAGCCCATTCCTGCGCGCATCACCGAGAATCCGGTCAAGTTCTGCTTGTGTGGGCCGGCTGGCCGTCGACTCGCTGGCCGTCATTGCAGGCGGGTCGACGGTTATCGGCGCATCGTTGGCCGCCCCCGCCACCTCGCCGGCTTTCCAATCCGGCTCCCCGGTCAAGACGAACTTGCCGGTCTCTGTCGTTGACTTCCCGCCTTGGGTCAGGGTTTCTTTCAGCTCGTACTCCCCGTTGGTGGCCGAATTGATTTGAAAACCCTGCACCACCGCCGAAAACTCCTGCCCGGTGGCCAACGTCGAGCTCAGCGGCTTGCCCCCCAGCGGTCTTCCATCGCGCAGTATTTCAAGTTTCACCTTGGCCGCAGCCTGTGATTTTGGATCTGTATGAGCAAGAAAGAAAACCGACACGGAGTGCGCACCGGCCGGCAACGGGCCGTAGAGATTCGGCTCCACCCGCTTATCGGCCCGCCATAACAGATCCGGGTCACCCCCCTCGTTGTCCAGGGGCTCCATGCCGCGCACCACGATCAAATCGCTCAGATCGGGCACCGAGTTCGATCCGCGAATCTCGAATGTCTGCCTCTTTGCCGAGGCCTTCCCGCCGAGCCCGTCGATCACCGCTGTCTCCAGAACATATTTGCCCGGCGGCGCCACAAAGCTCCGCTCGAACGAGATGAATGCAGGCGCAGTCCCTGCGCTCCCGGCACCCGACCACCTCCGCGCAATGTCCTCGCTGAAGCGCTCCATCACCGCGCCCTCGCTGTCCTTGATCGTCGCAAGAACCGAAATATGAGCCGAACTGAGACTCGTGCTTGCGTCGGTTCGCTTTTCCAGTCCGCTTACCGGCGTTTCCAGCGCCACCAGCGCCACATTCCCATTGCTCCCATGCTCCATGTTCAGCACTGCGGCCCGGTAGTCGATGTCGTGCGGCAGATCCTGCTGCTTGAGCAACGCCATCAACGGCAATTCGAATGGCTGCAGCGGATCGCCGAGCCCCGCGCTCGGAGGCATATCCAGATACGCCCTTCGCCCTTGCATCCTCAATCCTCGGCGCGCCGCCCGGAAGACCGTCGTATGAAAGCTCCCGTCCTTCACGCCGGCAGTGGGTTTAAAAGATGCTTCGTAATAGGTCGTCAGGTTCTCTTCAAGCGTCTTGACTGGCTTCGTCATATGCCCGCTGGCGTAGAGTACCGCTCCCCCGGTCTGCGTCGACAGCCTGTCCATATCCTCATTCGCCGCAACCACACTTGCCGAGGGCCCGGTCACCCCCCCCGAGGAGTACGAGACCGCGTCGTTGTTCATCGCGCTCGCCTGGCCGCCACTCATCCCGGTGCCGGCGGCGCTGGTCATCGACGACACGCGCGTCTCCAGGCTCCCATTGCCCCAGGAATTGGTGATCAGATCGCCGGGGTTCTCCAGTTTGTCTGAAAGAACCACGTAGATGCTTACGTGCGCGCGATTCGCCGCGCCAATAATGGAGTTCAGCGCTTCCTTGGCACGCGAATCCTTTCCTGAGCGAAGAGTCGGGTCCCCGATCCCTCCCTCCGTCGACATGAAATAGACAATCGCCTTGCGCCCGGGCAACGATTCCTGCGCTTCTACCAAAGCCAGCAGGCACGCCTGGGGCTGCGACAGATGTTGATCCTTCGAAACGCGGCCCGAGGTCTGCATTGCCGTGTACATCGAACGCGCCAGCGTCCGTTCCCACGCGTCGGCAACCTTCCCCTCGGAATCCTCTCCGGTCTTCGCAACCCGCACCAGCCGCTGCTCCAGGGGATTGGCTTCCATCTTCACCCCATAAACCTGGGGATCGACGGCGGTCAACACCGCCTCTGCGGTGGCCTTGCGATTCTCGCTCTCCGCCTGTTGAATCTGCAGCCGCCCCCACACGTCAACCACCGCGAAGCGAAATCCGCTCGCCGGAAACGCCTTCAGAAGATTATTCGCCTGCTGCCTCAGCCTCTTGCTGCTCTCCTTTGCGGCAGAGACCGAAGTGGCAAAAAGCGAGTCCTCGGTTCTTTTCGCGCTGTCTTCCATCCCTGGGCGGTCGAAAAACAAAGTGATCAAGGGCTCTTCCTGCCCTTTTCCATCCACCAGCTTCAGATCGGTCAGTTTGGCAGGCTTCCCGTTGTCGGTTATCGCGATATCGCCCTGTTTCAGATCGAGAACAGGCTCGTTGTGCCGGTCGCGCACAGACAGGTCAAGCGATACCGGCTCTGCGGCAGATGGCGCGGTTGCTCCACTCGCCGCGCCCGCTGTTTCGGCAACCATCGGAGCCACACTGGCCGTGCAATACAAAATCGCCGCAATCGAGAGAGCGCCTCTAAATTTCACTTCTCAGTATTCTCCTATAGCAGATCGTCAAGATCTCGCAGTTGGCCGCGCTTCCCCAGTTGCTTCTTGAACGGCAGCGTTCTGGGCCGAGGCCCACTCGATCCAACTACCGCAACCATATTAACCAAACGCCGGGTCGCGTGCCGGGCGCAGCCCATTTACCCTCGAAGCACTCACTCCAACCAAACACTGAGGGTGCCCCCATCCTTTTCACAGCCTCGGCGAGCCCGAATTCGTCGCCGGCCCAAGGAACCTGTCGGGACGCAAGATCCCTCGTCGCGCTCCAGCCCGCCGATCGGCAACCGAATTCACAGCCCACGATCAGCTAATCTTGCTGCGATTAGGGATCATCTCCCCCAAATTCCGAACTGAAATTCAATTCTTGAACCCCCGGTACTAAAACCACGGAATCGGCAATTGAATGTGATTTGCATCACCAAAGGTCTTCCTGCCGCGTATCGAAAGTCATGCTGCCGTAGGTCCAATGGGGGATACTCGCTTCTTGCTCGTTTGCCGATAGTTGAACAATGGATCAATTGTGACCGATCCAGCAGGTGAGCAATGATCCATCCTTCCGCTCGCGACGGCAGTGTCTCAATAAGGTTGCCCGATCATTCCGCGGCCATGCCTCCTGGACTGCGCGCGCGAAGGGCCGCCGTCTTCGCGGGGCTCGCGCTAATTGCCACACTTGGTTTGGCTTACATAGGCACCCAAACCGACTTGCGGTACCCGTGGCAGACCCGAAATTCGATCGCCGATCTGCAGGATCTACCGTTGGGCCCAGTCAAAATACAAGGCGTAGTCACCTACCTGGACGAAGCAAACAAACGGTTTTGGCTGCAAGACGAAACGGGCGCTATTGCCGTCAATCAGGATCCCGCGTTAACCGGGGCACGTTTTGGTCACGTCTTGCCCGTTGAGATGAGGAAGACCCGCTCTTACGACCCTGTTTTCGGTAATTCCAGCCTTGGGCTGACTGACTTCAAGGTGGGCAAGAGCGGAAGCAACGCACCTTTGCCCATACCGGTCAAGGCGACGATTCAAACCCTTACCCAGGTTACAAAGACCGGCATTCGAGTAACGGTAGAAGGAGTCCTTCGGAGCGTCCTCTCCAAAGGAAATGGCCTGGTCGAGGTGGACCTCGGAGACGAGGGCCAGGAAGTGAATGCTTTCGTGCCCGGAGATTCACTTCAATTCAAACAGTGGCTCAATGCCCGCGTGCGAATCACGGGCGTGCTTGAAGTCTTGCTGGATGAGGGGGGAAGCCCGACATCCGAGACTATCTGGGCACAGAACGCAGCCGACTTAGAGAAGATCTCTGAAGCGCCACCGTCAACACAGCTTTCCAGTGTCCGCACCCTCTATGCCAACAGAAGTCGGATCAGTGCTCACTTGGTGCGCCTCCGCGGAAGAGTTCTGCTTCAGGAGGCGCAAGACCAGTTGCTCGTCGAGGACGAATCGGGAGTAGTCAGTTGCGGTTTGGAGCAACCGGGCAAGTTTGACGTGGGGACTCCCGTTGAAGTCCTGGGCTTCCTCAATAAAGACGGCTTGCGACTCGACCTGGTGCACGCGGCCGTGACACCCATTCATGTTGTTGTTCCCCAGAAATTGCCTTCGAATAGTACGGTTGAAACCGTTGCCGGCGTCCGGGCCCTCAGCGAATCCGTCATTCGAACAGCTCCGCCCGTCAAATTGACGGGGGTCGTTACGTACGTGAATACCGAATACCGGCAACTCTTTCTGCAGGATTCCACGGCAGGCATCTTCGTCAAATATGCGGGTACACCGATCGAGCTCTATCAAGGCGAAAAGATCACCGTCGCCGGATTGGCGAACGAAGGGGATTTTGCGCCCGTAATCGTTGCTCCGAAATTCACATCTCTGGGGCCGGCTCCTATGCCCAGGCCGGTGCCGTTGAACATGCGAGCAGAAACGGGCGTGCTGGATTCGTTGTATGGCCAGGTCGAAGGCATTGTGCACCCCCTTCGAGGAAAATCGTATTCGGCGCGGCAGACCAGTTTTGATTTGTACACCTCCCTTGGGCCGGTTCACGTGGGCGTCATGAAGCTTCCATCGGAGGACAGCTTCTTGGCTGACCTCCAGGACGCCACAGTAAGGGTGCGCGGCGTTGTGGGAGAGGTGTTCAATTCGCGAAAGCAGCTTGTCGGCCTGCAAATGGCAGTTGAGAACATGAAGGGTATCGAGGTCATTGAGCCTGGCAGTTCGAACCCTTTTGTCGAGCCCGCGACGCCCATCAGTAATCTCCTCATTTATTCGCCGCATACGAGATTTGATCATCGCGTGGTCGTCACCGGCACCGTGACCATGTTGGGCGATGAGTTCTTCTACATCCAGGATCGAACGGGCGGAGTCAGAATCGAGAGGAGCACAAGCGGCCTTCATTTAAACGATGTAATCGATGCAGCCGGATACGCCAAAGGCGCTGGATATTCACCGTTGCTTACGGATGCGGTAGTGAGAGTCCGCAGTGGGACGTCGGCTATTACTCCTCAGTCCGTTACGGCCGATATGATGAGCGACGGGCACCTCGACTCCCAGCTTGTGAGCGTCGAGGCGACACTGCTGAGTGTTGAAAGCTCCGCGGGCCCGAGAACTCTGTCCGTTACTTCGGGTGGGCGGACCTTCCAAGCCGTCCTCTATCTGGGCGAGACGGGCCAGCCGTTCATTCCACCTCAGGAAGGGAGCTTGCTGCGCCTCACCGGAATCTGTTCGGTGGAAGTGGGGCGCGGGAGGACAGACAATCTGCTGCACAAAGACCCAGTCGTTTTCAAACTAATGATTCGCTCGCCCTCGGATATAAAGGTCTTGAAAGGAGGCAGTTGGTGGACTTTGCGCCATAGCCTGGCGCTGGTGGGAATTCTTGCTTTGGTGTTGCTTGTCAGCGCCTGGAGAATTGTTGTTCTCCTCCGTCGAATCGAGGGAAAAAACGAAGAACTGCGCATCGCCGGCAAAAAAGACAGCGCTATTCGCCAATTGATCGGCGCAATGCAAGAGGTTCGGATTATGAAGAACTTCACCTCGCGGGTTTCGCTTCCCGAGGCGGACGAACTTGCGTTGCTGGGTACTGAGTTCAATCACATGGTTGACGAGCTTCACATTCGCGACATCGCAAAAGCTGAAGTCGAAGCAAAGCTGCAGCAGCAGGCTCTCTCGGACGTACTCACGGGGCTTCCCAATCGCCGCCTCCTGTCCGACCGTCTTTCTCAAAGCATTGCAACCGCAAAACGCGATGCCAGCACCATCGCAATGCTGTACATCGATCTCGACGGATTCAAGCTGGTGAACGACAGCTTCGGGCACAATTTCGGCGATCTGCTCCTGATTCGCGTGGCCGAACGCATCTCATCGCGCATTCGCAAGGAGGACACGCTATCGCGTTTGGGAGGCGATGAATTCGCCGTCGTGATTAGCAGATTGAAGGTGGCCAAGCAGGCCACGGCACTGGCCGATTCGTTGCTGCAACTTATCGCGAAGCCGTTCCAGATCGATGGTCAGGAAATCACCATTGGGGCCAGCATCGGCATCTCTGTGTTTCCAGAGCAGGCCAAAAATGAGTCCGAACTCCTCCATTTTGCCGATAGTGCCATGTACGCTGCTAAACGGTCCGGCAAGAACCGCGTCGTCCTCTTCACAAAGGACCTTGGAGAGTCCGTGCGTGAACGGCTTACCATCGAGAATCAGCTGCGCCGTGCGATCGACGATGGGGACATTGTTGTCCATTACCAGCCGGAGTTCGAGATCGGCTCCGGATATCCAATTCGTTTCGAGGCTCTGGCAAGGTGGACACACCCCACGCTCGGAAGCATCCCGCCGGTGAAGTTCATACCGATCGCGGAGGAAAGCGGGTTGATTATTCCGTTGGGTGCCTACATCTTGGAACGCGCCTGTGCGGATTGCGTATCCTGGCAATCGAAATCAAGTGCCCCTGTAGAGGTTGCCGTGAATGTTTCGACTGTGCAATTCAGGCGCGGCTCGTTTTTGGAAGAAGTAAAGTCTATTCTCAAAAAGACTGGGTTGGATCCGAGACTCCTTCAACTCGAACTTACGGAGTCGGTCATGCTCGGGGGGTTGGAGAACGCAGTTGCAACAATAGAGAGTCTGCAAAACCTCGGGATAACTGTTGCTATCGACGATTTCGGTACAGGCTACTCGGCTCTAAGTTACATCCAGGAACTGCCATTCAACGCTCTCAAAATCGACCGCTCCTTCATTAAAGACATCATGCAGCGTTCTGAGACTAGGGCAATGGTGCGCTCACTCATCCTGCTCGCGCAGGAACTTGGCATGAAGGTGATTGTGGAAGGCATCGAAAGCGAGTCCCAACTTAGGACCATCGAGGAACTTGGAGCAAACCAGGTCCAGGGGTATTATCTGGGGCGCCCAACTCCGGACCCGTTGACGCACTTATCATCTCCTGAAGCGACGATCGCGACTGTCCCCGATCGTCAATCCTGTCCCTCTCCAGAGCAACTCGAAGTTCACTGATCGTTCCTCCACGGCCGCCCTGTAATGGTAAATACTGGGGCATGATACCTATTCCCAAATTGTGCCCAGCTCCCCGCCATCTGCGCCAAAAGCAAATCCAGGAATCGCACTGCGGCCAACGAGGTTTCATCTGGAAGCCAGCAGAACGAAGCTCACTCCACTGGGAGCCTTTCAAGTCCCTCAGTCCCGAGCCTCTGACCTCCGCCCACCTCCACAGTCGAGAAAAACCGCGAAAAAGCACGCAAAATGGTGCTAAATACACACTTCTAATCGTTTAGAAACAGACATTTAACGCGTTTTAACGCTCATTTCGTGTATTAATATGCGACCACTTCCCAACTTTCGGCACTTTCCAAGCAGACAAACACGTTCTTTAGATCGTCTGAAAGGTTAAGTTACCGCCAAAATGCACCCTCTGAAGCCAACATTTGGCCCGAAATCGTAACCACTTAGGCCAACCTTTGGCCTTCGCGCGCAACCATCCAGGCCAACTTTTTCGCTGGAAAAAGAACTACTTGGCGCCAAATTGAGATGAAGTCGAAGTGGGGTGTTTGTTCTATTGGCCAGGAGCATACCGGCGGGTATTGACCGTCTCCAGAGGATCGGGGAAGAGCTCAGAGCTCGAGTACGTTGTCCTCGATGGCCAGCCGCACATTGCCGTCGGACTTCGCGAGCCGGCGAACAGCTTCCGGCTTGTCGACCTTGGCTTTGAGCATCACTAAAGCAACCGGCACGCTGCGGCCCGCGCTCTTGATTGTGTTCACCGCGGTCGCCCGGTCGATCTTGCAGGCTCCCATCAGGATGCGGATTCCGCGCTCCACAAGTTTGGAATTCTGCATGTGCACATTGACCATCAGGTTTTCATACACGTAGCCCAGCCGGGTCATGGCGCCCGTAGTGATCATGTTCAGGATCATCTTTTGAGCGGTGCCGGCCTTCATCCGCGTCGAGCCGGAGATCACTTCCGCGCCCACATCGGCAACAATCGAGATATCGGCGGCCTCGGAAAGAGGCGTGCTTAAATTGCAGGTAACGGCCGCGGTATGCGCTCCCCGCGCACGCGCATAAGCAACTGCTGCAACAACATAGGGAGTGCGGCCTGAGGCCGAGACACCAACAACCACATCTTTGCGCGTGGGGCGGCGGCGCGCGATATCGCGCTGGCCAAGCTCTTCAGAGTCTTCGTTGACTTCTACTGCGGAGGCGAGGGCCTTAGGTCCGCCCGCCATAATGTACTGCACCTGGCCGGGAGCGGTGGAGTAGGTGGGTGGACACTCAGAGGAGTCGAGCGCCGCAATCCGTCCGCTCGATCCTGCGCCGACATAAATGAGCCGTCCGCCATCGCGGAGGCTGCGTGCTACCTGATCGATGACCTGCGCGATCTCAGGAATGGCCTTCTTCACGGCCGCCGCGATCTTCGCATCCTCGTGGTTGATGATCCTTGCGATATCCAGTGCGGATTTGGTGTCAAAGCCCTGCGAAGCCTCGTTCTGGCTCTCGGTCGTGAGATGTTGAAGCAGGGAGGCCTGGTCATTTTTGGAGTCATTTGGCTGGGCGCCGGCCGCCTCCTGCGTCATCGAACTGGTTAGCATCGCGTTTGTCCCCAATTTTTCATTCTATCTGCAAAATGCGCAAGTAACGAGAGAATTATCACCGTCATCGATAACTAAAATCAATTGACAACAAAATTCTCAAAGCGCCTCTCGAACAGCATCGTGAAAAGCCGCCCGAACCTCTCGAATCAGCATGCTCTCGCGGTTGGGCCAAGTTCGATTCGTGAGCAATACAACCGCAACCCGAGCTTCGAGATCGATCCAAAAGGAACACCCACTGTAGCCCAGATGCCCTATGGAATGAGGGGAAAAGTGGCGTCCAGACGAAGAATTCTCAGAGGGCGTGTCCCAGCCGAGTGCGCGAGAGCTACCCTCTGGGCCTTGCCTCTCGGCAAAGAGTTTGACAGTGGCTGAGTGAAAAAGGTTGGCATCCCCCGCTACACGCTGACCCTTCAATTTAATGTTGAGGATTGCACTTGCAAAGCTAAGTAAATCCGGGACATTTGAGAAAAGACCGGCATGACCGGCAGCACCCTGGAGGAGCCAGGCGTTCTCATCCTGCACCTCGCCCTGGATGCGTCGCTTGCGGAACGATTGGTCTTCTTCCGTTGGGGGAATGCCGGGTCGGTCGGCGGGTGACGGGCAGAACCTAGTGGCAGTCATTCCGAGAGGTTGAAAGACTTCGCGGTGGACCCAGGAATGCAAAGGCTCTCGAATGATCTTCTCCAGGGCCTTACCAAGGAGAATGAAGCCGGGGTCGGAGTACTCGGCTCGTACGCCGGGTTCGATCTCGATGGGAAGGTGAAGACAGGCAAGCAGCAGTTCTGACGGATTGGTCACAGTGCGAAAGAATTCCACATAACCTTGCAGTCCCGAATTGTGCGCAAGCAGATGGCGCAGTTTTACTTTTCGCGCGCCATCTCCGGGAGAGCGACCTGCCAGGAATTCGGGAAGCAAATCGCCGAGCAGGGAATCCAGATCGAGCGGCCCGCGTTGTTGGAGAAGCATTGCGGCGGCTGTCGTCGCAGCTACTTTCGTTACGCTCGCCAGATCGTAGACGGTTGCTGGGGTGACAGGCGATGAGTCCGCGTCGTAGGTGAAGTTACCCAACGCACCCGTATACGTTAGCGGGAGCGCATTTTGTCTGCCGACCAAAACGCCGAAGGCGCAGCCGGGGAATGCGCAAGCGGCAATTGCATCGCTCAGAATCTCATTTGCAGCTGCAAACTGGTTGGTCGCGAAAGAATCCGGCTTGGGAAATTCGGTATTCATTCCTGAATTGCATCCTATCGCGAATCTGACTGTGCATTGAGGAGCCACGTTGATTTTCCCCTCTTTGCCTCCGCCGGAGCTATCCTTGTAGACGAAGACTCCGTCTATCAAGGGAGTGCAGCGGGGAGGAAGGAATGCGGCGTACCCGTGGGAATTTGGCGTGGGCAATTGCTTTAAGTCTTGGAGTGGCAGGCGCGAACCTTGGCGCTGCACAAAGCGGCGCTGCGCAGCCGAGTGGCCTGCCAGATAATGCTTCGAACGCCATAATGCCGATCGTTTCAGAACCACCTGCGACTGAAGTGGACGCAACTGCTCCTGCGAAAAAGACCTACACCGTTCCCGCAGGCACCAAAGTGTTGCTGCAGTTGCGAAGCGCGGTCAACACCAAGAGCGCTAAGGCTGGGGACGGCGTTTACCTTGCATCCACATTTCCGGTGGTGGTCGGAAACCGGGTGATGATACCGCCAGGAGTTTATGTACAGGGCGTCGTCGACCGCGTGGTGCGGCCCGGCCGCATAAAGGGCAAAGCGCAGCTTGACATGCATTTTACGTCGATCATCTTTCCAAACGGGTCGGTGGTCGAGATTCCAGGGGTGGTCGAGAGCCTGCCAGGCGCAAAGAAGCAGACCGTAAAGGATGACGGCGAAGGAACGATCCAACAGGACGGAGACAAAGGGCGCAATGCGGGCGAGACGGCCAAGATCGCGATTCCGACGGGGGCAGGGGTAGGCACCATTGGAGGGGCTACAGTCGGGCATCCGATTTCAGGAGGACTTGCAGGGCTCGGCGCCGGGCTGGCGACGGTCGGCCTGGTATCGCTTTTCACGCGCAATGCCGACGTAGATATACCGTCCGGCACTCAAGTGGAAATGGTTCTGCAACGTCCACTTATCCTTGAGGAAGAAAACCTGGCTCCTGCGGGCGGGATGGGTGCCGCGCCTGTCCTGGTTCCGGTGGCCGACCAGCCCAAGCCGATCGAGAAGCCGCGGCGCGTGCAGGTTCTTTGTCCGCCGGGTGGACTGGGCTGCAATTAATAGTAATCTGGAAATGAGATGCAAATAGTTTCCGACGAAAACCGCACCCCGGGCTCCCCTGACGATCCACAAAACGGCGCAGTTGAATCTGTCGCTGGAATCGCGCCAAAAAACACTGGAGCCCTTGGGCTCTGGCTGCGGGACCTCTTCGTGTCCGTAGCGGCTTCGGTGCTGATTATTACCTTTCTCTACCAGCCGGTCCGTGTGGAGGGAACGAGCATGCTGCCGCGGCTGGAAGACAGCGACCGGCTGTTCATCAACAAGTTTGTTTATCACATTTCGGCAATTGAGCGTGGAGACGTGGTGGTGTTCCACTACCCGCGCGACCCGGAGAAAAGTTATATCAAACGCGTCATCGGGCTTCCCGGCGACCGGCTTTGGATTGCGCAAGGCCGGGTCTGGCTGAATGGCAAACCGCTGAAGGAGAGCTACGTTCCTGAGGTCTACCGCGACACACGGTCCATGGCAGATATGGTTGTGCCCGCGGGCACCTATTTCATGATGGGAGACCACAGGTCGATCTCGTCGGACAGCCGCGAGTTTGGTCCAGTGGAGCGGTCTTTAATCTACGGTAAAGCAGTATTTATCTATTGGCCGGCGAAGGACGCAGGTGCGGTTAAGTAGGGCTTGTTCGGGCAGTTTGCTCGTTCCCATTCGCCAAAATGACACGGCAACTTCTCAAATCCAGGCCTTAGCTTACGTTTTGCAGCCGCTCATTTGAACGCTGATGAGGCTGCTAGTCTCGGCTCACGCCACCGCAGCGGTCAAGGCAGCGCCGGTTCGAGAATTCCATCTATCCAACACAAAATCATAAAGATGAAACATTCTCGCAAAGTCGGTGAACGAGGCGGGATGACGTCTTAACAAATTAGCTTAATTTCGAGCTTGAAGCTTTCCCGGTAATCAGGTATTTTCGAAATCAACTTAAACAAAGGGATACCGATGGTTTCGGATCGAGGAAAGACGGGTGGGGAGAATCCGATGGCGGCCACCTGGACCAGGGCCGCCAAGGTTCGCCGTGCCCTGAAGGCTGGACGACCGCTGAGGAAAGACCGGGCTGTGACGCCGAGAGTGGCCATTCATGAAGGCTGCATATTGCTGGAGAAGTTACGCGACGCCATGCATGAAGCGGAACTGCCAAAGGAAGACGTGCGGGCCGCCGTCGTGTTTATGGTTCCGCATTATGTGCCTTCACGCGATGCCGTCCACGTTCTCCGCATCCCCGAACCGGAGGAGTTGCCGGATCTGTTCAAGTTTGTGTCGGACCTGGAAGACTCGGCACGGGTGCATGCACTGGGATTGGGAATCTGGATTCGGGATCGTGAGGCCGGGAGCGCGACGGGTTGGATTCAGCCGTTTCTTATCGGGCAGCGCGCGACTACCGCCCTGACGAAGGGGCGGACATTGCTGGAGGAGAGCGAAGGTGGCGAGAGCCGTCCTCGCTAAAGAGAAACCCGAGAGGATTTAGGGGCGAGGGCAGAGCTCTTTGGGCATCGGCGCAGAGGACCGTGAAGTGCCGAGCTATCCACAGGGCGCGAGAAAAAGGCTGATATAGTTAATGAGGTGATCGTTTCAGCTTTCGTCCCGAGTGCGATTGCCCCTTCTCAATTCATCTCAAGCAAAACGGTTTCAGTCATGAACCGAGACGCTGAAGGTGCGGGGGATTGCGGACTCGGGTACGAATCGGTTGAATCCACTCCTCGGAGAGGCGATGCAGGCAATCTTAGCGCTCGAAGACGGGCGCATCTTCCGTGGCCACGGCTATGGGTACCCCGGCGAATGCCAGGGTGAGGTCGTTTTTAATACTTCTCTTACCGGATATCAGGAAATCGCAACCGATCCTTCCTATGCCGGTCAAATCGTCGTTCTTACAAATCCCCAAATCGGTAATTACGGAACCAACCAGGCAGACAACGAGTCGGCCAAGCCCTTTATCGAGGGTTTGATCGTGCGCGAGTTCTCGGCCGTAAGCTCCAACTGGCGGTCGGAGCAGGTGACCGACGAGTACATGGAGCGGTATTCGGTTCCGGTGCTGGCGGAAATCGATACGCGGGCGCTGGTAAGGCATCTGCGGACCCACGGGGTGATGCGGGGCGTGATTTCGACCAAGGTCGAGGAAGCGGCTGCACTGGTGCAGCGGGCGAGGAACATCCGGAAGATGGATGGGACGGACCTGGCTCGCGTTGTATCGACGAAAACGGTTTATTCGTTCGATTCATCGGACAGCCTAAATGAAACGGGCGATCCACTCCTACCAAATGCACTCGTCCAAGACACAAAAGAGCGGAAGCTTCATGTGGTGGCTTATGACTTTGGGATCAAGCGCAACATTCTTCGGATGCTGACGCGGGAGGGCTGCCGTGTGACGGTGGTGCCGGCGGAGACTTCTGCGGAGGATGTGCTGGAGATGAAGCCGGATGGGGTATTCCTGTCGAATGGGCCGGGGGATCCAGAGCCGGTCGATTATGCGGTGAAAGCGATCCGGAAGTTCCTGGGGCGGGTGCCAGTGTTCGGGATTTGCCTGGGGCATCAGCTGACCGGGTTGGCGCTGGGCGGACGGACGTACAAGCTCAAGTTTGGGCATCACGGCGGAAATCATCCGGTAAAAAACAACGCAACAGGCAAGGTGGAGATTACGGCGCATAACCACAACTTCGCTGTCGATCCGGATTCGATCAACGTGAGCGAGGTTGAGTTGACGCACGTGGATTTGAACGATCAGACGCTGGAAGGTCTGCGGCACAAGACGCTGCCGCTTTTCAGCGTGCAGTATCATCCGGAGGCGGCGCCGGGACCGCACGACTCGCACTACCTGTTCCGCGATTTCAGGAACATGATGGAGGAGTGGAAGGGATGACTCCACTGCTGCACAGGTCGAAGAGTTTCTCAAAAACAGCGGGGCTTTGGCTCCGCTGTTTTTTGGGTGAAAGCAAATAGCAATGTTTTGAAAGGGCACGGCTTTAGCCGTGCCGCAAAAGGCAAAAGGGAATCAGGGCTTTAGCCCCTGAGGGATGTTTTTGAAGCCTGAACGGGAACATGCTACGAATAATGCACAGACGTACTTCGTTACGGCGAAGACATGGAGATCTCGTGCGCTCTTTCGTGCTGAACCATGGGCGAGGCTCTTTTTTCGGAACCTTCTTTCACATCGGGATTCGTATCTGCTTCACGAGTTTGTGCTCATGCCGGACCATTTCCACCTGCTGATTTCGCCGTCGAATGCCTTGGAGCGCGCTGTTCAGTTCGTGAAGGGCGGATTCTCGTTCCGCGCAAAGAAAGAGCTTGGTTCTAACGCGGAGATTTGGCAGCGAGGATTTTCCGATCATCGGATTCGCGACGGGGAAGATTACGCGCGGCACGTGCAGTACATTCACCTCAATCCGGTGAAGAAACATCTTTGCGAGAGGCCGGAGCTGTATTCATATTCATCGGCATTTCCGGGATGGAAGTTGGACCCCATCCCTCAGGGGCTAAAGCCCCGGAATGTGGTGGGGCCCGTTTGCGGCACGGCTGAAGCCGTGCCCTTTCAAAGCCACGGCATCGAAGCGTCGGAAACAGATTTTGGCACGGCCCACCCCGTGCCCTTTCAAGGCTCACAGTTCAGCGCTACTAAGGAAGTCGAAGAGAAAAATGCCACGTAGAAATGACATTCAGAAGATATTGGTGATTGGCTCGGGGCCGATCGTGATTGGGCAGTCGGCGGAGTTCGACTACTCGGGGACGCAGGCCTGCAAGGCTCTGAAGCAGGAGGGCTACGAGGTGGTGCTGGTGAACTCGAACCCGGCGACCATCATGACCGATCCGGAGTTGGCGGACCGGACTTATATTGAGCCGCTGACGGTGCAGTACGTCGAAGAGATCATCCGTATTGAAACGGAGATGCTCGCGAATGGGACGGCATTGCCTCAGGGGCTAAAGCCCGGTGGTTCTTCGGTGGCGGCGGGCGGCACGGCTGAAGCCGTGCCCTTTCAAAGCCCGGACGGGAAGCCTGGCAAATTCGCATTGCTGCCTACGGTTGGTGGGCAGACGGCGCTGAACCTGGCGGTCGATCTCGCCGATGCGGGGATTCTGGAACGCTACAACGTGGAGTTGATTGGCGCGAAGCTTGAAGCCATTAAGAAGGCTGAGGACCGGCTACTGTTCAAGGATGCGATGATTCGCATCGGGCTGGAAGTTTCGAAGTCGGCGCTGGTGAACAATCTTCGCGACGGTCTTGATTTTGCTTCGAAGCTGGGTTTTCCGGTGCTGATTCGGCCGAGCTTTACGCTGGGCGGCACGGGCGGCGGCATTGCCTACAACCGTGAAGAGCTGATGGAGATTCTGGCGCGGGGGCTCGATCTATCGCCAGTGCACGAATGCCTGATTGAAGAGAGCGTGCTGGGGTGGAAAGAGTACGAGCTCGAGGTGATGCGGGACCTGGCGGATAACGTCATCATCATCTGTTCGATTGAGAATTTCGATCCAATGGGCGTGCACACGGGCGACTCGATTACGGTGGCGCCGGCGCAGACGCTGACCGATCGCGAATACCAAAAGATGCGCGATGCTGCGATCGCTGTTATGCGCGAGATTGGCGTGGAGACCGGCGGATCGAACGTGCAGTTTGCCGTGAATCCGGTCGACGGGCGGATGACGGTGATCGAGATGAATCCGCGCGTATCGCGGTCGTCGGCACTGGCGTCGAAAGCTACTGGGTTTCCGATTGCGAAGATCGCGGCGAAGCTGGCGGTGGGCTATACGCTGGACGAGATTCCGAACGACATTACACGCAAAACGCCTGCGTGCTTTGAGCCAACCATTGACTATGTCGTGGTGAAGATTCCGAAGTGGCAGTTTGAGAAGTTTCCAGGAGCAGACGACACCCTGGGGCCACAGATGAAGTCGGTAGGCGAGGTGATGGCGATGGGGCGGACGTTCAAGGAAGCCCTTATGAAGGCATGGCGCGCGCTTGAGACCGGCAAGAAGACGGGCGCGGAAGTGCTGGAGCCGCGACGGCTAACGCAGATGCTGGTGACGCCACGGCCGGAGAGGTTGGGGTACATCCGCTTCGCCTTCGAGCGCGGCATGAGTGTACGGGAAGTGGCTCGCTTCACGAAGATGGATCCCTGGTTCCTGCACCAGATGCGCGAGGTAACGCTGGCGCAGATGGCGATTGGCGAGACAACTCCGGCGGAGATCGGGGCGGAACAGTTGCGGCAACTGAAGCGGCTGGGGTTGAGCGATGAACGGATTGCGACGGAGTGGAAGCTGGAAGGAAACGAAGGCATCCAGCAGGTGAGGGAACTGCGTGAAGCGAAGGGAATCAAGCCGGTCTTCAAGCTGGTGGATACCTGCGCCGCGGAGTTTGAATCGATGACGCCGTACCTCTACTCGACTTACGACGAAGAGGACGAGGCGCCTCCTACGGATAAGAAGAAGGTGATCATTCTTGGCTCGGGTCCGAACCGGATTGGGCAGGGAATCGAGTTCGATTATTGCTGCTGCCACGCGGCATTTGCGCTGAAGGACGATGGCTACGAAACCATCATGGTGAACTGCAATCCTGAGACGGTATCGACGGACTATGACACCAGCGACCGGCTCTACTTTGAGCCGCTGGTGCTGGAAGATGTGCTGGCGGTGTACAACCACGAGGCACAGTCCGGAGCGAAGATCGGGATGATTGTGCAGTTTGGCGGGCAGACGCCGCTGAACCTTGCGCAGAGGCTGCTGGCCGCGGGAGTGCCGATCATTGGCACGTCGCCGGCGTCGATTGACCTGGCAGAGGATCAGGAAGCTGTTTGGGAAGTTGCTTGAGGAGCTGGAGATTCCGCAACCTGCCGGCGGTACGGCGACAAGCGTGGAGCAGGCGCTGGCGATTGGAGAACGGATCGGCTACCCGGTACTGGTGAGGCCCAGTTATGTGCTGGGCGGGCGCGCGATGGTGATTGCCTACGATGCGGAGGCGGTGACCCGCTACATGCGCGAGGCGGTTGAGTACTCGCAAGAGCGGCCGGTGCTGGTGGATCACTTCCTGGAGAATGCGGTGGAGGTGGACGTGGACGCGCTCTGCGACTCGAAGGATGTGATTATCGCGGGAATCATGCAGCACATCGAAGAGGCCGGGATTCACTCGGGCGATTCATCGTGCGTGCTGCCGGCGGTTGGGATCAAGAAAGAGACGTTAGAAACGATTCGGACCTACACGCGGAAGCTGGCCCTCGCTTTGAAGGTGGTTGGGCTGGTGAACCTGCAGTTTGCTATCCAGCGCGATGCGGACGGAGAAGACCATGTCTTTGTGATCGAGGTGAATCCGCGGGCATCGCGGACGGTGCCTTACGTGTCGAAGGCGACGGGGATTCCGCTGGCCAAGATGGCGGCGCGGTTGATGACGGGACGGACACTGCGGGAGCTGCTTCCGGAGCAGCTTGCTGCGGGCAAGGATCTGGAGACGGGAGCGCATTACTATGTGAAGTCGCCGGTGTTTCCGTGGGCCAAGTTTGCAGGCGTGGATACGGTTCTGGGTCCGGAGATGAAGTCGACGGGCGAAGTGATGGGCGTGGCGTCCACGTTTGGCGAGGCGTTTGCGAAGGCGCAGCTTTCGGCAGGGCATCTGCTTCCGACTAAGGGAACGGTGTTCTTCACGGTCAACGACCACGACAAGCCTGCTGCGGTTGAGTTGGCGCGGCGTTATGCGGATCTTGGGTTCAAGATTGTGGCGACGGAGGGAACGGCGAACGCGCTTGAGGGTGCCGGGATGGTTGTGGAGCGGGTGTTCAAGGTGAAAGAGGGGCGTCCGAACATTGTGGATCTGATCAAGGGCGACCGGATTCAGTTGATTGTGAATACGCCGCGCGGGCAGGATACGTTCTTTGACGAGAAGGCAATTCGCAGGGCTGCGGTGCTGGCGCGAATTCCGACGATCACTACGATTGCGGCGGCACAGGCGGCGGCGGAGGGAATTGCCGCGACGCAACGGCAAACGACTACGGTGTATGCCCTGCAGGCGCTGCATACGGCGATTGGGTTGTAAGGATCGCCAACTAGTCGACGGGGGCCTTGCGGCGGAGTGCGAGGGCGGCGCCGATCGAATAGCCGATCAGAGCTGCGGCAGGCCAGGTTCCGAGGAAAGGGCCGTCGTCGTCGATGAGGCCGCTGGGCTCAGGCAGGCTGAAGAGCGTGCGGGAGAGCTTTTCGCCGATGCCGCAGTGGAAGCACTCGTTGGGTCTGGTCGGCATGTCGACAATCCACAAAGCGATAATCATCAACCAGATGAGACCGAGCAGCCAGACGACGGTTGCCATGTCGTCCTGACGGATGCGGGTGACGATAAAGCCGACGATGAGCGGGATTGCTATTGAAAGCAAAAGGATTAGCGGCTGAGAGACGTTTGCTGGGCTGACGGCGTAGCCAACGAGCATGAGGGCCAGCCAGGAGCCGAGGGCGAGACAGGTGTGGACGAGGAAGGACAGCGCCTGGCGAATGAGCCGAGAGGCGCTCCTATCCTCATCTTCATCTGTGCGCAACAGTGAATCCATCCGGGGCCACTCCTGAAGCAGTGTTTCGTTGCGGCTATTATCCACTCATAGAGCGGAGCAGGGCAAATGGAAGGTGATTGAGCACGGCAACTACGTCATTGCTGGAGTGTCGGAGATGCCCCCGATCTACTTGGTCGGGGATCCGCCCAGTCTATACCACCGTATCCCCCACTCCCCCTTTGAAAAAAAAATGAAGTCCGACTTTTTGGCGAAGTTCGCTCTTTTCATCAGGATGCGGGGTGGTCGTCGCCGTAATGTCCTCTTTTGATTGAGGTTGCGGGTAGAGTCCTCTCCGCTAAGGAGTTAGAAAGGCAGTGGACAGTGGACAGTGAGCAGTGAGCAGTGGGGAGTGGACGGATTTCGACTATCAGCTCTCAGCACGAACCGCCAGCTTTCGCTGTTCTTGATTGCATATCCAGAATAGCCTGGAAAGGAATAATTATATGCAAAAGCCCAAGATGCGCCAGGTTATTGAGGATAAAGGGTTTGTCTATGGCGCGTGGATTCGGTTGGCTTGACATTACGCGTTCGGCGGTTCCGGTTCTACAATAAAACGATGCTGATTGAAGGGATCTTTGCCGCGACGACGACGCCGTTTTACGCGGATGAGCGGATCTATTTTCGGAAACTGGAAGCGAACATGAGCCGGTACTCGCGCAGTCTGCTGGCGGGGATGGTGGTTCTGGGGTCTACCGGCGAGGCTCCGATGCTGAATGATGCCGAGTCGCGGGAGGTTCTTAAGGTTGCAGCGGAGGCTACCGCGCCTGAGAAGGTGCTGATCGCCGGCGTGGGCCGGGAAAGCGTGAAGGGGACGGTGGAACTGGCGGAGGCGGCGGCTGGGTACAGCTACGACGCGGTGCTGGTACGGACGCCGAGCTACTATGCGGACCAAATGTCTTCGGCGGCGGTTCTGCATTATTTTCGGAGCGTGGCCGACCGCTCGCCGCTTCCGGTTGTGCTTTACAACATTCCGAAGTGCGTCCCTTACCAGATTCCGGTTGAAGTTGTGGCGGAGCTGGCTGGTCATCCGAACATTATTGGGATCAAGGACTCGAGTGGCAGCGTGGAGCGGATTCGGCAGCAGGTGGCGGCGACACGGATGGCGCCCAAGAGGACAGTAATCGTGACGCCGATTTTCGAGGCGGTGACGGGGCGGATGCTGGCGCCCAAGGCTGCTGAAGGAACTGGGACATTTGTGACGGCAGCGGGATTGGCGGGCGGCGGGGCGGTGGCGACGGCGGCTCCGGTACAGGCGTTAAAGACCCGGAGCAGGGAAGTCGGCTTTCAGGTGATCTGTGGCTCTGCGACGGCGCTGCTGGCTTCGCTGGAAGCAGGGGCGAGTGGGGGAATTCTGGGATTTGGTGCGTGTGCGCCGCAGGCATGCCAGGAGGTTTACCTGGCATGGAAGGATCACGACCTGAAGCTCGCAGGTGAAAAACAGAAGAAGATTCTTGCAGCGAACAAGCGGGTGGTGGGCGACCTTGGAATCGCGGGGATCAAATACGCATGCGACTTCAATGGATATTATGGAGGGATTCCGCGGGCGCCGCTGCTACCGGTTACGGCGGAGCAGAGGCTGGAGATTGAGGGGTTGCTGGCGGAGATCAGGAATTAAGGCGCCTGTTGCAGGTGATCTTGAAGTCTGGATGCCGTTGGGTACTTCAGATATGCCAGCCTCAGACAGCGTTTATCCGGGCCTGAAGGCCCCTGAGATTAGAGCCGATTTTTCAGGGGGATGAATCCCCCTGCTCCCTCCGTGACGACGATCTGAAACTCAAGTATTAGGCGGGAAGTACGTTAATTCGGGCATCAGACGTACAAAGCTCCGAATGCACAATATTGCCTACCCTACGGGAAACTTCCTGAGGCTGTTGAGTTCGAGAGTGATCTGATCGACAATATCGAGGAGCGCCTCGGGTACACGGTACTGGGACTTGAGCCGGCGGTTATGCTGCGTGCGGCGCGTTTCGAGGATGCGCATTCCGATCCGTTTGATCGGATGATCGCTGCACAGGCAATCCAGGATAATCTGCCACTTCTGAGCACAGATCCCAAGCTTGATGCCTTTGGCGTGCGGCGCTTGAAGAGGCCAAGACGGTAGGGCTGTATTTTAAGGCAGATAATGCAATGGTTCCAGGCTGAAGTATATAGTAATGTCCGATAACAGATATTCTGTATAGTGCAAACGGAGATTGCTTCTTGCCCTTCCACCGACCGGCCAGCTTCAGCAGCGGGTTCGAAACTCGCACTTGTTCCCGTTCGCCGGTATCCAGGCGGATTATGCGATCTTTTTGTGCTACGCTGGTCGTCGACTGGTGGAATTCCTCTGGACCGTGATCGCGGGAGGAGTTTCTCCCCATTCTTCCCCTAAAAAAATTACTGAAGGCCAAAGGAGGAGTGATGAAATCCATGGGAATGGACAGACGGCAGTTTGCCCTTATGGCAGCCGGCGTAAGTTGCGGAACGGTGATTTCAAGTGTTGCTGCTCAGGAAAGCAGGCCGGTTCCCTCTTTTGACCCGACGCGCGCCGGAGAGCTTCATAACCGGGCGCTGAGCAATATGGCGGAAGAAGTGCTTAGGGGGGCCAAGGTCGATACCGAGGACGGCCTCGACAGAATGATCGAATACCTCACAAAAGAAGGCGTCTTATTAGGTTCTGACGCCGACAGGTTGAAGAGCTTGGTTCACATGCTCTTCTCGAAGAAAACCTTTGAAGATATCGCCAAGGAAATTGAAAGAATGGCCGACGAGACGCAAAAGGCATATAAGTCCGCGACTCGCGAAGCAAGCGCTGTTGCTGTTGCGATTACCGGCATTGCCAAGAGCAGCGCTTCATGGGCGAGAGAGCACAAGCAGGCGATCCATGTGGTGGCCAGGGATGTGGAGGGCGCGTTTGCGGGTGCGGGCGCAGGCGCGGTGCTTTTTCCACCTGCAATCTTGTACTTCACTCTGGCAGGAGCGGGGGCTTTTTCGTTGGACGCTTACGCACAAGGTGCGCCCTTGACAGGCGTTTAGACTTTTCTTTGTCGGCGACGGAATTGAATTGGGCAGCCAAGTTACAAACCCAGAGGCAATGGCGGGTTCTTCGACTTACCGCCCCCAAGCTAAACAGCGCATGGGGGTGGTTCAACCAGGTCGACAACGGCGATTTTTGCCGTCGGCTTTTGGAGCCGGAAGCTCTGGCTGGACTACATTTTGTAGCGGCCGAGATCCTCGTCGTTGAGGCCTTCAAGCCAGCCACGGAGCTGGTCAGGGTTGGGGCCCTCCGCGGAGCCGGAAGTGTTCAGCCTGGCGTTTTGCATCACCTCTTCGGCTACGAAGATGGGACAATCCGCGCGCAAGGCCAAGGCGATGGCGTCGGAGGGCCGGGCGTCGATCATGACGGGCTCATCTCCCTGCCGGAGCCAAAGGACCGCATGGAATGTCTCGTCCTTAATCTCAGTAATAACAACTTTTTCCAGGCAACCATTCAAGTGATGGATTAGATTTCTTGCCAGGTCGTGGGTCATGGGGCGCAGAGGGGCAAACTTCTCAATTTCGATGGCGATGGCGTTGGCTTCAAAGACCCCCACCCAGATTGGAATCACGGAATCGGAGCCGACATCCTTGAGCATGACGATCGGCATATTGGTGGATGGGTCCATCATCAATCCTCTTATCCGTACCTCGATATCCATCCCTGCTCCCCCTTCGTCGCTGCAGCTTCCAGGTTAGACGGCTTCGCCGACCAGACTGTTTGGATGCGTCGCTGTAATTCTAACCTTTATATAGCTACCGGGCGCAGGCGCAATGGGATGAGGCCAGGTGAAGTTGACTGGTTTGTTCTGACTGCTGCGCGCGGAAATTTGCTGGCGGGCCGGATTTGCCCCTTCAACCATTACCTCGATTATCTCCCCCAAATGCTTGGCGTAGTTGACCCTCTGAATTTCCCTCTGCCGATCAAGCATTACTTGAAGCCGTTTGGACTTCTCGTCTTCAGAGATGGAGTCGATCATGGTGAGGGCGGGGGTGTTGGGGCGCGCGGAGTACTTGAACCCGAAGACGCAATCGTACTCGACCTGGGCGAGCAGGTCCATGGTCTGGATGAAATCCTCGGGGGTCTCGCCTGGGAAGCCGACGATGATGTCGGTTGAGATGGAGATGGGGCGGCGGGCGGCCTTGATCCAGGCGATGCGCTCGAGGTACCAGTCGGGGGTGTACTCCCTGGCCATGGCACGGAGCACCCGCGCCGAGCCGGACTGAATGGGCAGGTGGACGTGGTCGCATAGGGTAGGTGTGGCGTCGATTGCTTCGACAATGTCGCGGGTAAAGTCGCGGGGATGGCTGGTGGTAAAGCGGACGCGGCGGATGCCCTCAACCTGGCCGACGGCGACCAGGAGCTCGGCGAAGGTTCGCTTCCCTTCCGGATCGCGATAGCTGTTGACGTTCTGACCGAGGAGCTGGATCTCGGTGTAGCCAAGATCGGCGATGCGGCTGGCCTCTTCAAGGACCGAGGAGAAGGTGCGGCTGCGCTCTTTGCCGCGCGTGTACGGGACAACGCAGTAGGCGCAGAATTTGTCGCACCCCTCGATGATGGTGATGTAGCCGCGATAGGGGTTCTGGCGGGCTGTGAACTCGGTTTCGAAGGTCAGGTCGGTTTGGCGGTCGTCGAGGCCGGTTATGCGGTTTTCGCCGGCTTCAAGACGGGTAAGCATCTCGGGGAGCTTGCGGTAGGAGGCCGATCCGGAGACGAGCGAGACATAGGGAGCCCGCTCGAAGATCTTTTCGCCTTCCTGCTGGGCGACACAGCCGAGAACGGCGAAGCGCTTGCCGGCTTTATGCAGCTTTTTGTAGTCGTTGAGGCGGTTGAAGACCTTTTGCTCGGCTTTGTCGCGGATGGAACAGGTGTTGTAGAGGATCAGGCCGGCTTCTTCCTCGGACTCGACGCGGCGGTAGCCCTGGTGCTCCAATGTGCCAATGACCTTTTCTGAGTCATGGGCATTCATCTGGCAGCCGAAGGTTTCAAGGTAGAAGGTTTTTTCGGGTGCCATGGCAGTTTTGAGTATACCGTGAAGTCGGTCGCGGCTGCGGCGAAACCGAAGATTGGTGGAGGGGCTGGACCCGTTGATCGACGCCGGATTACTCGATCGGGGCCGGGTCAGCGCAGGCCGGTGTGCAGGTAGGCGAGCAGGGCGGACATCTGCTGGTCAGTAAAGCGACCATTAAAGGACGGCATCATTCCTTTGCCGGCGAGTACCACGGTTTGAACCTGGGGATCGGTTGCGGGGGCGCCGCTGGGGAGGGTCGCCTGGGAGAAGAGACCGTGGAGGTCGGGTGGGACCTTCTTCAGGCCCAGGTCGTTGTCCCGGTGGCAGTGAGCACACCTGACCTCGTAGAGGTGCTTGCCTTGCAACTGTTGGTCTGTGAGCTGAGGTTTGAAATGGCAACCTGCCAGAGTGAAAATCACGACCAGCGCGAGGTAGACGAGCGAGTCGGCGCGGGCTGAGATTGCGGCAAGAGTTTTGTTGTGGTTGGCCAGGATCGATGACCCTCCGGGGAGCGGCGGTTGGGGTTCCGGCAGAAGCCAGGCAGACGCCTATGGCTATTTTATCTGGCGCGGGGGCGGAAACCGTGTCAGACGCCGGTTCCCTTTCGCGAAGGTGCGCGAGGCGCAGCGTGTTGATACCTTAAGGAGAGAATGACAAAAGAAACGGAAAACCTGACTCCCCTTCCCCATGCGGCGCAGAACCGGTGCTTCGGATGCGGCGAGGGGAATCCCGTCGGACTGCATCTGGAGTTTTTGCAGGCGGAAGATGGGACAGTGGTGTGCCTCCCAACGGTTTCAAATGCGTTTGAGGGGCATCCGGGATTCTTGCATGGCGGGATAATCACGACGCTGTTGGATGAGGCGATGAGCAAGGCGGTCCGCGCGAAGGGGCTGACAGCCATGACGCGGCAGATGGAAGTGGAGTTTCTTCGGCCGGTTCCTTCGGGAATAGCGATTCGGATTGAAGGATGGGTGGTCGGGGACGAAGGACGGAAGCACTGGACCGAGGCACGGATTCTGAATGCGGACGGAAAGATATTGGCGACGGCGAAGGGGCTGTTTGTGGAAGTGCGCGCCAGCAGATTGGCGGCAGAGCGGTCTGAGGACCGCCCTGCCGCGCAATAGAGAACCGGGAGATCAATGGATCATGTTGATGGTTTCCTGGGTGATGGTGTCAAAGGTGGTAATTGCCTTGGAGTTGGCCTCGAAGGCGCGTTGGGCAATGATCAGGTCAGAGAACTCGGCGGAGATGTTGACGTTCGACATTTCGAGTTCCGAGTCGTTGATGGTGCCAAGGCCGTCAGTTCCCGAGACGCCGATCGTGGCTGCGCCACTGGCCGTTGTGACCGCGTAGTCGCCACTACCCTGGAGTGCCAGCCCCTGGAGGTTGGTGACGTTGGCAAGCGCCAGTTGGCCGACAGCCTGCGTCTGGCCATTTGAGTAGGAGGCGGTTACCGTCCCATCCGAGCCGATGGTAAAGCCGTTGTAGGAGCCGAGGGCAAACCCGTTCTGAGTGGGTGAGCTGGTTGCCGATGTCGCGTCATCCTGTGAGATGGTGGAGGCGCCATTGGAACCGACGACATTCCAGGTCATGTTGAGCGGTGTTGCGCCGTCGCTGAGGCCGGAGAAGGAAATGTCGTTTACGTTCGCCGCAGGACTGACCAGTGCGCCGCTGGAGTTGAAGGTGAGCGTACCGGCTGCGTTGGCCGAGGTCACAGGATCCTGAATCAAGCTTCCGGATGTGGAGATGTTGGCGCCGGTGATCGAGAGCTGGCCGGAGGCCGTAGCCGTGACGGTTGTTCCGGTAATGCCAGCGGCCTGCAACGCGTTGGTGAGCGCCGTCGCATAGCTGTTCAGGGTCATTCCGGCAGTGACTGTGGGGGCGACGGTGGTTGCCGTGGCGCCCGACGTGGTCAATCCGCTGATGGTGAGGTTGGAACTGGGATCGACCGTGGCAACCTGGCCTGCCGAGGATCCGAAGTTGTAGCTGATGGTGGTTGCCGTCAGATCCTGACTGGCGATGCCGGCGGTCTTGAGCGTGGCTGCAGGGCCGACGATCGACAGTTTGCCGCCGGTGGCCGTGACCGAAATACCGTCGGCGCCGGTGTTGATGCCTGCTTTGGTGAGCTCGTTGTTGAGGGCCGCGGCATATTCAGCCACCGTTTCTCCGGGAGTGACAGTGGGCGCGGTGGTGATCGCCGTCGGCGGGGTTCCGCTGACCGTTGGTCCGACAATGGTCAGATTTGTGGTCTGATCGACCGTGGCGCTGGGACCGAAGTCGTAGCTGATGGTTGTGTCCGCAAGGCCTTGTTTGACAGCGCCGCTGATGGTGAGGTTGGCGCCTGCGATCGACAGTTGCCCGTTTGTGGAGGAGACTTCGACGTTCGCGATCCCAGCCGCCGAGAGTGCGCTGTTCAGGGCCGTGGCATACTGCGCGATTGTTTCTCCGGTCGCAATTGCCGGGGCGGTAATGGTTGCCGCCGTACCGCTGGCAGTCTGCCCGGCAATGGTGAGGTTGCTGGTGGGATCGACGGTGGCGCCGGATTCAAAGCTGTAGTTCTGCGTCGTCCCGAGCATGTTCTGACTGACGGTGCCGGCGATCGTCGCCGTGTCCGGACCTTTGATCGACAAGACCCCGTTGGAGACGGAAACCGTGACGCCGGTGATATTGTGCGCGGCTAATTGATTCTGGATTTCGGAGGCATATTGGGTCACCGATTCGCCGGCGGTGTTCGATGGCGCGACGGTGATGGTTGTCGAGCCTCCAGTCGTCGTCGGTCCGGTGATCGTGAGGCTCGTGTTGGGACCGACGGTGGCCTGGGTTGTCAATCCGGTGTTGGGATCGGTGTACGACCCGAAGTCGTAACTGCTTTGCGTCCCGGTGAAGTCCTGCGTCACTTTGCCGGCGATGGTCATATTCGCCGGCCCGGTGATGGACAGTTGGCCGTTGCTGGAGGAAACGGTTACGTCGGTGATGCCTGCCGCTGTCAATGCGCCGGAAAGGGCGGTTGCATAGCTTGAGACCGACTCGCTGCTGGTGAACGCCGGCGCGGTTACCGGCCCCAGGGCTCCCTCGGCGATGTTCAGCGTGGTTGTGGGATCGATGGTCGCGACAGCGCCGTTGCTGGTGACAAAGTTGTAATTGGTGGTCGCCATCGCAACATCCTGCTTGATGCTGTTGCTGAGGGTGAAATTGCCGGTCGCTCCGGTGATGGTCAATGTTTTGGCGGCATCGTTGCCCACAACCGTGACTCCGTTGCCGCTGGTCAAGGCGTTGAGCGAGGCGGCATAAGCCGAGACAGATTCACCGGCCGTCGGGGTGATGGAATAGGTGCTGCCTCCGACGGTGATCCCGAGATTGGTGCCGGAGTCAAGCAAGCCGGTAGCCGCGAAAGAGTAGGTATCGACCGTGGTTCCAGGAGTCGTGGTTGAATCCGAAGTCATGGTGACGGCGGGGTTGCTCGACGTTGCTTGAACGGGCGCGGCAGCGGTCAGCGAAGAGGTCGCCGCGGCCGACGCGGCAGTCGTTGCCGCGACCGCGCTGGAGACGGTTGTTCCCAGGATGTCCTGATTGACATTGCCGGAGATCGCGATGTTCGAAGGCCCGGAGATGGATAGAACCCCGTTTGTCCCCGAGACGGTGACGCCGGTGATGCCGTTCGAGTTCAGCGCGGCGGTAATGTCTGCGGCATACTGCTGCACCGTTTCGCCGGCGGACTGAGCCGCGATCACAACCGGGGTCGAGACGCCAGAGGTGTTGTTTGCGGTAATCGTCAGGCTCGTCGAGGGATCAACCTGGGCCAGCGTGGAGGCGCCCGTGGCGGGGTTGGTGTAGGTGCCGAAGGTATAGTTTGTGGTTTGCCCGGTGAAGTCCTGAACCACATTGGTGGTGGCGTTGTTGATGGCCATGTTGGCAGGACCGGTGAGCGTCAATGTCCCATTGGCTCCCGAGGAGACGGAAACGCCGGTGATGTTTGCCGCCTGAAGCGCGCTTTGAATGTCGGAGGCGAACTGCTCAACCGACTCGCCGGACGCATTCGCCGCAACAGTGACCGGGACCACGGCGCCAGAGGTATTCTGCGCGTTGATGGTGATCGTGGACGCCGGGTCGACCGTGGCCATTGCGCCTTTGCTGGTGGCGAAGTTGTAGCTGACGCTGTTGCCGGTAAAGTCCTGGCTGACGCCGCCGCCGATACTGGTGGCTCCGGTAATGGCCAACTGGTTGCCTGTCCCCAGCGAAACCGACACACCGGCCATGCCTGCCGTAGCGGTGGCAAGATCGCCCTCGTAAGTAGCCAATGTTTCGCCGGGTGTGACCGCGAGCGGACCAACGGTTGTGGGTACGCCACCCACAAGTCCGGTAATGGTCAGATTCGTCGGATTGGCGCCGCTGGTGCTGGAACCGACCGTCGCGCCGGCGGCGAAGTTAAACGTGGCGCTGCCGGCTGGAGAACCCGGCTGAGCCGCCAGCGCGGCGCTGGTAACAGTGGAAGATACAGCCGCGGCCGGGTCGAGCGCCGAGCTCATCTGCGTTGTGGCGGCGGAGGAAGCCGACAGCGGATAGGCAACCGTCGTCGAGGGCTCAACAGCCGCCGCGGCCGCTGTAACCGAGGTGGCCACGGGCGAGTCCGGCGTAATCGGGATGGTCGTCGCCGCCGCGGCAGTCGCCGCAGCCGCGCTCAGGGTGTCGGGCAGCGTGATGCTGTAGGACCACTGGTTGGTTCCGATTTTTGTGTAGTTGACGGTGGCTTCGTAGCTGTTGCCCAGAGAATCGTATACACCGACCTGGCCTGACACCGTGGCTCCGATCGCGGCCGAGGAATCGAGGTTGGCTGTCATTCCAAACGATGTGGTGGCCTGCGGCTGCTGCACATCTCCGGTGACAGGGATGTTGATCGGCGTTAGAGTTCCACTGGTATTGACGACCCCGTTCAGGGCCGGATATCCCATCACCTCCAGGCCCCCGGCGGTGACCAGGTTGCCATTGGCGGCCTGGGTGAAGGTTCCGTCGCGGGTGAGGAGGTTGGTGCCGCCGTTATTGACGACAAAGAAGCCGTTGCCGTCCAGGGCGACGTCAGAAGAAGTGGTGCCGCTGGTGTCGAACGTCCCTTGCGTGAAATCGACCGAGTTCGAAGAGACTTTCACGCCGCCCCCGACTTGAATTGCATCGCCGGAACCCTGTGTGGCCACCTGCTGATAGAAAAGGTCGGAAAAGTTGGTTGTCTGAGCCTTGAAACCCGTTGTGCTCATGTTGGACAAGTCGTTGGCAATGGTATTCAAGGCAGTTGAATCGGCGTTGAGGCCGGAAAGCGGAGTGTAGAAACTTGCCATCTTGAATCTCCTCTGAATTCTCGAAAAAAAGTTGGTGGCCAATCCGGCCGGATGGAAAACAAATCAATAGGCTCTGTGGTGCGCAGAGGCAACGGGCCTGGCGCGGGATCGCCCATCAAGCCCGTGTGCAACGGTCTGGGCCGCCGGTTGGGCCGCGGGAACGCTCAGGTTGCCGGGAGCGTGCCTGGCCGCCGAGGCCAGGGCAGAAAGATCTCCCGCCGCATTGGCGCCGGAGGAGACGGTCTGGGCCGTGGCCAGCACGCCGCCTTTGGGCGCGGCCGAGCTGGTTTGCCCCGAGGCGCCGGCAGAATCGGCCGTTGCCGATGTTGCGCTGCTGGTCTGGCCCGAACTGCTGGTTCCGGATGTATTGGAACCCCCAAGAGCCGTCGAGAGAGTCTGGTTGATACTGATCAACTGTTCCAGACTATTCACGTTCACCAACTGGTTGATGTATTCATTGGGATCGGTGTCGGCGGTCGGGTCCTGGTTCTGCATTTCGGTGACCAGGAGGGTAAGAAAGTCGTTCGCCGAGATGACGGAGCTGTCGGAGCTGCTGGTGCTGCTGGTACCGCTGGTCCCTGTTTCCGAACTGGGCGTGGGAAGCGCGCTCGACCCGGAGAGCGCCTGCCCTGCCGTCATGGCGTGACTGAAGATTCCTGAAGCAAGTGCCGCCATTTCTTCTCCTTTATTCGTTGCCCTTCTCGATCTGGTTCCCGGTAAAAATGCGGTGCAGCTTTCTATTCCGTGCTTCCCTGCTCAAGCGATCACGGAGATGTGCCGGCCGGAGAACTCTCTGAGCCCGGCAGGCGGATCGAGGCTCTCCGGAGAAACCTGCGCCCTGGCTTGCGCCGAAGCTGCCGTTGAAGGAACCCCTGAAACGAAGTCCCTTGAAGATCCAGGCGCGCTGCCCTGGCTGGGATTCTGGTTTGTGTCTTGATCCGGGTTTTGACTTGAGTTTTGATTTGAGCCTTGCCCCATGCTTTGCCCCTGATCGCGGCCTGAGCCAGGGTCCGCTTGCCTTGCCTCAGGGGCGGCGATGTGGAGTGACTGGATGGAGACGTGGGCGTCGGCGAGATAAGTATTGAGCCCGGCCATGTGACCGCCCAGTGCCTGGGCCGCGTCGGCAGAGCCGGGCACGAGGGTTGCGCGGACCTGGCCTGCCGATCCGTCGGCGCGCACACCGATCCACCCGAGGGCCGGATCCTGAATGCCTGCCTCGGCGCGGTGCGGGCTGAGATGAGTCCAGCTCGGGGCGCTTTCGGCGGCGCTGTCGATGGTGGCGAAAGTTTCGCCTGCCGCGGCTGGGGCCGATGCGGTTGAGTTCCCCGTCCGGGCCTCTCCCCTACTCTGCTGGACGCTCGGAAGGTCGGGATTGCGCGCCAGGGAGGATGGATCTCCGGAGGTCTGCGTTGGAAGCGCTTGAGATCCGGGCCCCGGCTTGTGGTGGGCCTCTGTTGCATATGCATTCCGCGAAGCGGCCTGCGCGGATGACCCTGCAGAGGTTGAGCTGGATGCTTCTCCGCTGCGGATTTCGGCCTTCGACGCCGAGGCCGGCGAACTGCCTGCCTCGACTCCATGCGGGGCGTGCGCGGGGAGGGTTGCGCTGCGGCTGCCGGGCTGGGAGAAACCGGGCTGAGCCTGGTTCTGTTGTGCAGGGTGCCGGTCCGCGGATGCGGTGTTTGACTGAAAGGCAGGAAGCTGGGCCGGGCTCACGCTAGAGGCCTGACCGCCGGACGCCGAGCTCTGGCTTGGCGTAGCAGTCTCCGCGAAGGCCGTCCGGCTTTCGGCGGAAGAGAGAACGGACGCATGGCTGCTGTTGCCCGCGCCTGCATCGGCAGAAACCCGCACCGGCCTGCGGACCGGAGGGGCAGCGGAGGGAAGCGGGACGCTTGTTTGCGAGAGAGCGGCCGGAGGATCGAACAATAAATTCGAAGCAGCCGAGCCGGCAGAAGACGGCGGAAGTGGAGCTTGAGAGGCCGATCCGGTGGTGATTGCCGGATTGGGCGAGAGATTGACAGAGCCCGCATCCAGGCCATGGGTGGCCGGAGCGGCAGAGGAATCTGCACCGCTGGACGGGAGTTGAAGGGATTTTGCCACGTCCGGTCCAGTGCCCGGTCCAGTGCCTGTTTCGGTGCCGGCTTCTTTTGACGAGCCACCTGCTATCGGAGTCTGGAGCAATTCTCCGGCCGAACTCGATGGAGGAGAGGGGATTTCGCGGGATTGAGCGGGTGAATCCGCGCTGGCTCGAGGTGAATCCGCGCCGGTTGAGGCGCTTCGGCCGGCCTGGGTTGCGATTCGGTCATCGACAAGGCTCGCGACGCGGTTTGGCGAAGTGGCAACGGCAGCAGCGGCTGAACTCGGCGGCTGCTGCGAACTTCCTCCGGCATGCGCAAGACGGTTGGAGACCGCATCCGAGGCGCTGGGGCTCGCAGTTGAGGGGTCGGTCGCAGGCCGGAAAGGGAATGTGTTCTGACTGAGCTCGACTGGCGACTGAGAGGCAAGAACAGGTGCGAGGCCATTGGACGCTGAATCCGGAGCCGGCGCCGGGACCTGGCCGAAGGAGGTGGACTTTTGCTTTGCGCGCCTGGCGGCATGGGCGGCCGTTGAATCAGACGAAGAGGCGCCTGACGGACCTTTCGCATCCGGGCGTCTGGCTGCCTGCAGGTCAGATGCCGGCTCCTGAAGTAGGGCGGATTGCGGCGTGGCGGGAGATTGGGCTTGAGCGGCCGATTGAGGCTGGGGGATGGAATTCATTGCCGCTTCACTTCCCTTTTCGAGCGTGCCGCTCAACCGAAGTGGGGATTGAGCGGCGGGCTTATCGGTGGCCGAAGAAGAAGCTGAGGCGCGACTTAAGAATTCAGAGGCGCGCATGGTTTGGCTTGCCTGATTGGCTGCCGAAGCGATGGTGCTTGCGGTTTGGCCGTCGCCGGGGACGCTTGGACCGGAAGCGAGAGATTCAAACTGTGTGAGCCAACTGGAGCGAAAACTGGGGAAATTCGGCAAAGAAGCGGCGGAGGAATTTGCAGACGCAGCCGCCGGCGATCCCGAAGTCTTGCTCTGCAAGCTCCCTGGCAGCGTTCCCTTGCCAAGACCGGCAGCCAGACCTGCGCCGCCTGGTGCTTCAAGCTCGACTCCTGCGAGAACGCTCATGGGGAGTGCTGGTGCAGATCGACTGCCAAACGCCGGGGGCGGTTGTTAAAGCATTGTCAGAAACGGGACCTTGCTTCCCGATTCAGGAGTGAGGAGAGGTTTTGGGCGGATTCCGGCTCAAGTCTTTGCCGGACGATGGGTAGGCGGGATTGTTTTTGGTTTCGAGCCGGAGGGGAGTCTTGGATTTTGCGTCGTTTTTGCTGCCGTGGAGGCGATTGAGATACCAGTCGTCCAGGCCCTGCTGCGCGCGCCGGGCGGAGACAAGCGAATCCCTGGCTTCCGCTTCGCGGATGAGAGTCTCGGCCTGGCGGCACTCGACGCGCTTGGCCAGAAACGCCCGGCGACGGATCTCGATTTCAACCTCGGCATCCGCGATTCGGGGCGCCAGGGCCGCGGAGCGGTGTTTGGCCGAGAGTGCCTCAACAAGGCCGGCAAGGCGATCGGGCAGAATTCCTGTCCGCGCGCTTGCCTGCACCAGTTGCCTGCCGGCGCGGGCCTGGTCCGAGCTCGCCCGAAAGGCGCGCTCAAGCTGGTGGAGGTCGCTGGTGGCGGCCTCGAGTGCGAGGCGGCATTGGTCTTCTTCAATGGTGAGCACGCGCAGCAGGCGGCGAAGGGCTCGGGAGACAGCCATGGCTCATATCTCCGCTGCCAGGGCCGCAAGGCGGGCCAGGCAATCGGCAAAACGCACCTGCTCGTGGGCGTTCTGGGTCATGAAGGCGCGCATGGCGCCGCGAGCCTCGAGAGCGCGATCGAGATCCTGGTCGGCGCCGGGTTTGTAGGCGCCAATGCGCACCAGGTCTTCGGAGCGGGCGTAGACGGCCATCAGACGCCGCAGCAGCGAAGCATGTTCGCGATGCGCGGGTCCGGCCACGGCCGGCATGAGGCGGCTGATCGAGTCGAGCACTTCGACGGGCGGATACCAGCCTTCGGCAGCCAGGGCGCGGGAGAGAACGACGTGGCCGTCGAGCAGGGAGCGGACCGCATCGACCAGCGGATCCTGCTGGTCGTCGCCTTCCATTAATACGGTGTAGAACGCTGTGATTGAACCGGTGCGGAACTGGCCGGTGCGCTCGACCAGCCGGGCCAGCCGGGTAAAGACCGAGGGCGTATAGCCTTTGGCGGTGGGCGGCTCGCCGGCGGCGAGGCCGATCTCGCGGGCGGCCATGGCAAAGCGGGTGAGCGAATCGAGGACCAGGAGAACATGCTTACCCTGGGCGGCGAAGTACTCGGCTACGGTTGTGGCGGCCAGGGCGGCCCTCATGCGCAAGAGGGGCGACTGGTCGGAGGTGGAGACGATGACGACTGAGCGCCGCCTCCCTTCGACGCCCAGCGCGTCTTCAAGAAATTCGCCGACCTCGCGGCCGCGCTCGCCGACCAGGCCGACAACGGTGACGTCGGCTTCGGTGTTGCGGGTCATCATGCCGATCAAGGTGCTCTTGCCCACGCCCGATCCGCCGAAGATGCCGACCCGCTGGCCGCGGCCAACGGTTAAAAGCGCATCGAGAACACGGATGCCGGTGCCGAGGGGCACGCGAATGGGGGTGCGGTCGAGCGGCGAGCGAACACGGCCATCGAGCGGCATGGGCAGGCAGAGAGCGGGGGGTTTGCCTTCGTCGATCGGATGGCCGAGAGCATTGAGGACGCGGCCCATCAAGTCCGGCCCGACCTCAATCTCGGGATGGATGCCAAGGGCGGCCACGGAATCCCCGAAGCGAATGCCTTCGGTCGTCTCAACCGGCATGGAGAGAACATTGGAACCTTTGAAGCCGATCACCTCGGCCAGGTGAAGAATGCCGAACTGGTCTCGAATCTCGCAGCACTCGCCCACCGAGGCCAGGGGGCCTGCCGATTCGATGGTCTGGCCCAGGGACTGGAGCACCTGGCCGCGCCAGCGCCAGGGGCGGGTGCGATCGAGCAAAGCGAAGTAGCGCTCAAGCAGGGCGGTCAAAGCGCGGCTCCATCCGCGAGGCTGGAATCCGCCGTTCGAGCCAGCGGTAGGGCGACCGGGCTGGATTGGCCGGAGCCGGCGCGATCGAAGAAACCGCGCTCGATCTCGGCCAACTGCGAGCGGATTCCGATATCGACAGAACCGAACGAGGTCTCGATCGCACAATCGCCCAACAGCATGCCCTCCCCGGCTTCAACGGTGGGCTTGAGAGCCAGGTTGGGAAGAAGAGCGACGGCATCGGTCCACAGAGCCAGCTCGCCGGGAGGCACGCGAAGGCGCACCTCGGTCGAGTCGGAGAGTTGGCCAAGCGCGACGCGGACTGCGCCGGTCAGCAACAGAGGATCCATCTGCGCCTCGCGGCGAAGGATGCGGGCGGCCACGGCCAGGGCCAGCTTGACGACCTCCTGCTCGACCGCGTGCAGATAGCGGTCGCGTTCTTTTGCGAAGTTCTCGACCAGTTCCGCGCCCTGGCGAATGCTCTGTTCTTCGGCAGCTTTCCGGGTCGCCGCCTGGGCCGAGCGCTCGGCCTGCCGGCCCTCCTGATGCCCTTTTTCCCGCCCGGCTTCAAAGGACTTGCGTGTCTCCTCGGCCAACCGCTTTTCTAATTCGGCGTTCGCGGCGATCTCCTTCGGCGTTTTCAGATGGCCGTGACCTTGGTCCGGAGCGAGACCCTGGTCTTCTGTCTCTGTCCAACTCTGCCAGTCGGGAGTGGCAGGCGCGTGGGGGCTCGCCGGATAATCGAACGGCCGAATCTGAGTGCCTCCCTTTTTCTCTGCCGTTGCCATCCGTCCCCTCGCATGACTCCCGGATCGATCGGGGAGTTGTCCCTTATGCCTTCGCTGCCTGGAGTGCTGAACTCATCGAACCGCCATCCCCTGTATTCGCCGCCTTGATTTTCCGGCCTCTTGCATTCCCGTCGCGATGCTTGCTCCAGGCCCAGCCTTTCCGCGCCTGGCGTTCTCTTGATTGCTCAAACCGATAACGGTCCTTTAAGGAACCGTTGCCGATCCGCGCTGGCTGTTCTGTTCCGGCGCCCCGCAAGATCGATGCCGAGGTGCGAAGGCGTCAGGCCAGCATCTCGTCTCCGGTCTCCAATTTCAAAATCACCTTGCCTTCGGCCTCGAGGCGCCGGGCGAGGTTGAGAATCTCCTGCTGGGCCTGTGCGACTTCGCGCGAGCGGACGGGGCCGAGAACTTCCATATCTTCCTTGAGCATCTCGACGGCGCGGGAGCTCATGGCCTTGAAGATCTGCGCGCGCAGCTCGTCGTTTGCGCCGCGCAGGGCCAGCGCCAACTGCCGCTTGTCGACGCCGGAGACGATCTCGCGAATCGTCGCCGGGGGCACCGTGACCAGGTCTTCAAAGGTGAACATCAGGTTGCGAATGCTGAGCGCGAGCTCCGGCTGCCCGTCTTCAATGGTCTCGAGAATCTTCTTTGCTTCTTCGGCATTCAGGCGATTGAGCAGGTCGGCGACGGCCTTGAAGCCGGAGTAGCTCTTGCGCGCCGTGTCGCCCACGCTCTCCAGGCGCCGGTGCAGGATATGGGCGACCTTCTGCGCCATCTCCGGCGAGAACTGGCGCATCTCGGCGAGGCGCTGCACGGAAACGACCTTGTGCTCTTCGCTCAGGTTGTCAAGCACCAGCGAGGCGCGCCGGGGGTCGAGGTGAGCGAGTACCAGGGCGATGGTCTGGGGATGTTCGGTGTCGAGCAATTTGCCTAACTGCTGGGGATCGGTGCGCTGCAGCTTGGCCAGATTGCCCTGGGCCGCTTCCTGCGAGCGGCGGACCAGCATCAGCAGATCGTCGGCGCGCTGCTTGCCAAAGGTATCCACAAGCAGGCGGCTGGCGTAATCCAGGCCGCCATGCACCATGAAGTTCTGCGTCTCGAGCAGGCCCCAGAACTCCTCCAATATCTCCGACGTGACCTCCGGCGTGATGCCGCGCAGGTCGGCCAGCTCTTCGGTAAGCCTTTGCACATCGACTTCGGGCAGGGCACGCAGAATCTCCTTGGCCAGCTCCTCGCCCACTGCGACGAGCAACACGGCCGCCTTGCGCACTCCGGACATGTTGGCCGGCTGACGGTGCCGGACTGCCGCACTTGCATTTCCCTGCTGGTCCACGGTGCCTGGTCCTTTCCCGCTCTAATCCGAGTGAATCCAGCTTTGCAGCAGGCGCGAGCTCTGGGTCGGCTCGCGTTTCAAGTGATCTGTTACCTGCTCGAAGATCTCCTGAGTCCGGAGGCGCTCCGGGTCAAGCTCGACGGGTTCGGGCGGTTTCAGGACAGTTTGCGGAACCGGCGCGGTTCCGGCGCCCAGCTCTTTCGTACTCGATCTGACCGCCTTGACCGCGGACGGCGACCCGGCACGGCTGAGAGCCGGACGCACGCCGAAAGCCAGGAGGACGACAAGGCCGGCAAGCAGGGCCACGTACTTGACCAGAACCGGGGAGTTCTCCGCCGTGTTTGCCCATTGCTCGAGAGCGGGAGCCGGCTGCTCGGAGCGGTTGCGGTCAAAGGGCAGATCTTCGACGGTCAGCATGTCGCCGCGCGAGGAATCAAACCCTATGGCCGCCTGGGCCAGCGCCGTCAGGTTGCGCACTTCGTCAGCCGAGCGGGGCTGCCAGACGCCCGGCTTGCCCTTGGCCGCGGGCTGCATCAACCGGTCGTTGACGACAATGGCCGCGGTCAGTCTCCGCACCCTGCCCGGTCCCTCGACCACGTGACGATCGGTTTTGGAGGCCCCGTAAGTGCCGGACTCGGTCTTTGCGCTTTGTGGCGGCGTGCTCTCGTGCGGATAAACGGGCAAGGCCTGGGTGTTGGGAGCGTTCGAGGCAACGCCGGGAACGCCGGCGGCCACGGGCTGCGCGCCGGAGGTCTGCTCGGTGCGCTGCATCGAGAGCGTGACGGTCTTGTCCGGGTCGTAGGTCTCCTGGGTGACGTCGCTGGCCGCTTCGTCGTAGTCCAGGGTCACCGAGGCGCGGACATTGCCGGCTCCGGTGACCGGTTCAAGGGTCGAGATCAGCTTGTCCTCGAGCGCCTGCTCGGCGGTCAACTGCAGGGCGGCGGCGGTTTTGGGACCGAGGGGCAGGTTGCCGTTGGCATCGACCAGCACGACATGGTCCGGGGTCAGGCCGTCGACGGCCGAGGCGACCAGGTTGCGTATGGCATCCGGCTCGCCATCGGCCAGTGAGCGGTGGCGGAGCTTGAGGACAACCGAAGCCTTGGCCGGGCGTTCCTGATCGCGAAAAAGAGAGTCATGGGGCATGACGAGGTGGACCCGGGCCGATTCGATATCTGCGAGCGTGCCGACCGTGTGTTCGAGTTCGCCTTCGAGAGCGCGCTGGTAGTTCACCTGCTCGTCGAACTCCGAACCGACCCAGTTGGGCTTGTCGAAGATCTCAAAGCCCAGCCGGCCGCTCTTGGCGCTGCCCTTGGCCGCGGTGGCGAGGCGGGCCTTGTCCAACTGGGCTGCCGGAACACGAATGCCCGTTCCGTCCGGTGTGGGCTCGAAAGGGATCTGGGCCTGGGTGAGAACCAGGCCGGTCTGGCGTGCGTCTTCCGGGTCCATGCCGGCATAGAGAACGCGCCAGTCCGGACCGAGCGCGTACCAGAGCAGCCCACCGGTCAGGGCCACCAGCAGCAGCGCGGCGCCGACGGCCCAGCCGCGCTGCCCCGGCGACATCTCTGCCCAGCGAACCCGCGAGCTGCCCCACAACGCGGCAACCTGGTCGGATAACTGCGGCTGACCCGGCAGCTGCGGTTGTCCGGTCCTTGCCGGCGGAGTTTTTTCCAGTTGTGTTCCCGTGGCCATGGTTCCTGCGTCCCGTTGCTTTCTTCCTCTACTTGAACCCCGGCCCCACCCTTTGGCCGCTGCTCACGGATGCCTGCAACTCAGGCACGCCGCGCCTGCTCTGCGGACAGAGCTAGAACTGCATTCCAATTACCTGCTGATAGGCCTGGACCGCCTTGTTGCGGACGGCCAAAGCCAGCTCGAAGGCCATGCTGGCCTTCTCGGTGGCGATCATTGCCTGATGGACATCGACGCCCGAGCCGGTCATCAATCCATCGACTGCGGTACGGGCCTGGCCCTCGAGCTGGTTGACCTGGCCAACGGCGTCGGTCAGAAGATCGGAAAAAGGGGCAGGGGCAGCCGCCGCTCCCGCGGCTGGAGCCAGGACCGCCGCGACACTGCTGCCGGCCAGAGTGGAATCGGCGGTTGCGCCGGCGGAGAGCGGACTAATTGCGAATTGCATTGAACCCTCCCTTGCGGCCAAACTCAGCGGTCGATGGCCTTGATCCGCATTCTTTGCCGGAGCCCGCCAAACGCCATCTTTCGAAGTTCGCCAGGCGCTTTGTTTTCACGGTGAAGCGCCTACGACTTGGCAATCTCCAGCGCCGACGTGATCATGCCTTTCTCGGCCTGCACGGCGGAACTGTTCATGCCATATGCACGTGTCGCCCCCATCAGGTCGACCATCTCTGTGAGCGGATTAATGTCCGGATAGGAGACATAGCCGTCGGGTCCGGCGTCTGGGTGGCCGGGATCGTACCGCTTGAGCGGGGGCGAAGGATCCTCGACAACCTGGGCGATCTGGACGCCCGGCGCTGCGGTGGCCAGGCCTGGTGGGGTGAGAGTGGGCAGAGCGGCTCGCGCCAACTGGCCTGCCGGACCGTCTCCAAAGGCCTCGGACAAGGCTGCGCCCGTGGCTGAGTCCGTGGCGGCGTTCATGGAGTCGAGAAAGCCGGGATCGCCGCGGCCGGCGGCAAAGACAACTTGCTGACGGCGATAGGGCCCTCCCGTGGCGGTGCGCGTGGTCTCTGCGTTGGCCATGTTGGCAGCCACCACCTCGGCACGCATGCGCTCGGCCTGCATGGCGCTGCCGGAGGTGTCCATCAGACCAAAGAGGTTCATTGCGGTGTCTCCTTGTTCAACAAATTCAGGTCTCGAGAAGTTCGTGTCTTGATCAATTCCGGTCTCGAGAAGTTCAGGCGGCGCTTGATCTCCGGTGCTGGAAACATCTCAGCCGACGCACATCGGATCGGCGCTCGCCGCGGCTACTTGTCGGCATGAATGGCGTCCATCACGCGCTGGTACTCCTCATGAAGCAGGGCCACGCCGGTTTTGAACTTCAGTTGCGCCTCGGCCAGGTTGAGCCCTTCGCGGTCCATCGACACGTTGTTGCCGTCGGGACGCGCAATCAGCCCGTCCACAAGATTGACGTGCACCGGGCTGGGCGTTTGGCCCTGATCGACCCCTGCCAGCGCCGTGCGCATCTCGGACTCGAAGTCCATGCCCACGGCCTTATAGCCGGGCGTGTCGATATTGGCCATATTGGCTGCCGTGAGCTTGGCCTCGCTGGTGGCCAGGTCAAGGTAGCGGACGATCTGGTCGCTGAGACGAGTTTCAACGCCGGCGTTCGGGTTGGACCCTAAACTCAAGCTTGAACCATGGCTCATATCTGGCTCCTCTTCCATGCCTTGCCGGCCCGACTCGCGAGCCCGGCCTTTCGCGCATTCAATTTGGTCCTCACGCTGAAGAACCTGCACAACGCCTTGCCGGCCTAGTTGACCGAGAGACCAAAATCAATCTCGCGCGAGGTAAGCAGAGGTTCCGCGCCGGCAAGAATGACGCCCCGCTCGAGTACGTGTTCAAGTTCGCGGACGTTGCCCGGCCATTGGTGAGCTGCAAGCTTGGCAAGAGCTCCCTCATCGACGCGCTTTACGGGCGTTTCGCGGCCCAGCCGCTGCATGAAGAAGTCGACCAGCCGAGGCAGATCCTGTCCGTGATCGGCAAGTGCCGGGGTGCGGATCAAAAAAACGGCGAGGCGGTAGTAAAGATCGGCGCGGAAAGCGCCGGTAAGGGTGTGCTGCGCAAGCGGCCGGTGCGTCGCGGCGATAATGCGCACATCCACCTTGACGGTCTCGTTGTCGCCCACCCGCTGCAACTCGCCGCACTCGACAAAGCGCAGCAGCTTGGACTGCAAACTGAGGGGCATCTCGCCGATCTCATCCAGAAAGAGCGTACCGCCGTCGGCGGCTTCAATGCGTCCCGTTCTGCCATGCACGGCGCCGGTGAAAGCGCCCCGCGTGTGGCCAAACAACTCCGCCTCAAGCAGCGCTTCAGGAATTGCGGCGCAATTAATGGCGACAAAAGGCTTGCGGCTTCGAGGAGACAAGCGGTGCAAGGCTTCGGCAACGATCTCTTTGCCGGAACCTGTCGGTCCCTCAATCAGCACAGGAGTCAGACGTGGAGCGACGAGCCGGATACGGCGGCTCACCTCAAGCATGCAGGGAGCCTCGCCGATAAGTTCAGGGAGACGCTCGCTGGAGGGGAGATCGATACCCTGCTCTCTTTTGCTGGTCAGGGCCGGCGCGGGTGTGGATGAGGCTTTTGGGCAGTTGTTCACGGATACCGGGGACGCATCGACAGCGGCCATGCCGGCAGACTGAAGGGGTGGAACAGGCCACGGGGCAACGTGGGTAGCGTCCTCCGGCACGCTTTTCGATTGCGTGAGCGGAGGCGCGAGATTCCACGAGGCCGAATCAGTATCCTGACAACGGCGCAGAGCGTAGAGAAGCTCCTGACGGTAGGGACCGCGCGGACTCTCCTGGGCGGAGGCGCCTCCGGCAGCCACCAGGTCAACCTGCGGAAATGACTCTCTGAAATCTTTTAAAAACTCGTTCAGATCGAGATCGGGCAGCCAGGAGTCGACGATGAGAGCCTCGGGAGCAGAAGACTGGGCCTCGGCCCAGGCCTGTGCGCCGCCATCGGCCTCGCGCACATTCCAGCGAAGGCCGGAGAGGGTTTGCGTGAGCCGCTGGCGGAAACTGCTGTCTGCGCTGCAAACCAGGGCGGTGCGGTGACGGCTGCGAGCAAGGGTGGAGGGACTGGGCGAGGGAGTGGAAACGGGAACCGAAAGCATGAATTTCTCCTGACCGCCGCGCGGCAAAGGATTGGCGAGCGGCGGCGTGTCGATAAGGAACTAGTTCACTTCAATAACCGGCGTTACGGCACGAGGACCGGCAGGAGGAATGACGATGAAGGGTGGAACGGCAAGCGCGAGTTCAGCTTCAGAGGGCACCCTGTAGCCGCGGCCGCGCACGGTGCGGATAAGATGGCCGGGAGGCGGATCCTTCAGCTTGCGGCGCAGGTAGTTGATGTACACGTCGACAATGTTGGTTGTCTGAGCCGGTTCCAGGTTCCATACCGCATCGAGCAACTCGACGCGCGAAATGCACTGGCCGCGATTCAACATCAGGTGTTCGAGCAGCGCGAACTCTTTGTTGGTAAAGACAATCGACAGGGCGCCGCGGCGGGCGGTGTGATCCAGACGGTCGAGTTCGAGATCTCCGGCGCGCAACTGGAGCCGTGCCTCACGTTTGCGGCGCAACAAGGCCCGGCAGCGCGCGCGCAGCTCGTGAAGGCTGAAGGGTTTGGTCATCAGGTCGTCGGCGCCGAGGTCGAGACAGCGAACCCGGGTGTCGACTTCCTGGCGCGCGGTGAGGATGAGCACAGGCAAATCCGCATCGAGCGCTCGCACTTCTGCGAGGACCTGCTCTCCATCCTTGACCGGCATACCGAGGTCGAGAATGGTTAGGTCGGGCAAATCCTGGCGAAAGGCCTCAACGGCAGCTCCGCCGTCATGAGCGAGCCGAACGCGGTGCCCGTCGGCTTCCAAACCTCGGCTTAAGAACAACCCAAGTGCCTTATCGTCTTCTGCGATCAATAACCTCATAGCGGCAACCTCATGTCAACATCCTCTTAGCAGCTTTCTGTTCTTGCATCGTCTGGAACCTGGGTTCAAACGGGGCCATCGTGAACATACTTAGCACGTACTAAGTTCTGACCCTCTTCAACTTTTACGCTGAGAGAAAAGAAACTCAAGGTTGGAAAGAGAAAAGAGTGCGAGGTGATTCCTGAAATGAATTTGCTTATGCCGCGCTTCCTTTTTGGGAAGTAAATCGGCCGTCCAGAGTGATGGCCGGCACAGCTTTCGCAAAAGATGCCGCCCGGCGCACGTACGTCAAGCTCCCAATTGGCGGTCGTGCGAAGGAACTGGAACAGAGAGCGGCCAGGCGAAACGACGGGTCTCTGGTTCTACTTCTTCGAGCCGGTCCCAGTTCTCTTCGAGGCAGACTTTTGTTCGTACATCGCAGCATCTGCGCGGGCGAGAAGCTCCTTCATCGATTCGCCGGGCGCGTGTTCGGCGAGGCCGATCGACGCATCTATCTTTAATTTTTGCGGGCCTGACTTTCCCTGAACGCTGTAATTGCCGCAGATCCATTTGCTCAACCTGTCGGTTTGCGCGCTTGCCTCCTGCATGCCGCAAGCCAGAACGATGATGAACTCATCCCCTCCCCAGCGCCCGATCGTGTCGGTTGCGCGGCAGGCCGAGACCAGTTCCCTGGCAAACTGCTTGAGAAGCTCATCTCCCATCACATGTCCGTGTTCGTCATTCACTTTTTTGAATTCATTGATGTCGGCGATCGCGACGCAGAATGGAACGGCTTGGTTGATAGAGCGTTCAATCAGGTTCTCGGCACACAGGCGGCTGCGAAGGCCGGTAAGGGCATCGCGCGAGGCGATCTCCTCGGCCTCCTCCAACTTTGCGCGATAGGTGGTGACCTGCTGTTGAAGCAGGTCGATGGCCGCCTTGCCTTCTTCGGTCATTCTGTCGATGGAGGTTTTCAGCTCCGCGGCGCTTTTCTCGATCGAGGCGCGGATTTCGGTGATGTCGTCCAGGCTGGCGATGGCCGTGAGGCGGGCTGTGACATCGTGGATTTGGCCGGCGCAGCGCTGATCTCTTGAGCCAACCGATTCGGCAGTTCGAGCCATGACAATCAGCAGTTGTTTCACTTCGTCGCTTTTCTGCTGGTAATGCCTGGCCGTGCGATGTCCCCAGCCTTGCAACTGCCGCTGAACTTCAGTTTCGATGATTGCCAGCGCGGCCGCGCTGCTTGCGGCTGAAAGGCTGCGGCTGAGAGCTCCGAGATTCTGATTGAGTTCGCTGCCAAGGCCGGGACAAGCATCGAGGCTGCAATTGCCCATTGCCTGGAGTGCCGAGGCGTAGGCCGCAAGCGCCGCCGCGGTAAAGTCTTTCTCACTTTGATTGTTCTGCGCGGTAACACCGGAAGGAACAGAATCCAGATATTTCTTAAGGGAGATCATTGGGCCTCGGAACGAATCATCCGTACAGAGTTCCGCCGCGGAAGGATTCTCTCTTTGTATCGGCCGCTGCATGGGATTCCTTTAAGCAATCCCAATTCACGGCCTTCGATCCCGGTTACCTAAGTGCACCCCAACGCTGGCGTGGTGCTACCAAAGCGCTATGGCAATCTCGGGGAAATCCCGGATTCTAGACATTGAAGTTCTTAAAAGATTGAACGCTTTGTGCACCATTGAGGGTCTTTGCCTTGGACTGGGGAAAACTGCCTGATTTAGCGGCTGTTACGCTGCTGGCCATTGCCTTTGCCGCGGTGGCCAGGCGGAGTCAGGCGTCCGTCTCGACGCTTTGGCTTACGGGCTGGATGATGATTGCGCTGCATTTTGCGGCCTTCATTTTTGTGCCTGTTCCGGGGCGGCTGGGAGCATTTGCCGGATTCCTTGGCGTGGCCGCACTGGTTTGGGCAGGCGTGCTTTTTATGTGGGCTTCCGTTCCCTATCGTAAAAAAGGATCCAGTCTCCTGATGCTTGCAGCCGTTCTGGGAACGAATAGTCTCTATATCGCCATTATTCTGATGGATCCAACCCCGTACTGGGCATTGACGGCGGTGGCGGTGCTGTTCGGCGTTTTACCTGCTGGAATTGGTCTCATCTCTTTGCGCGAGGACAGTCACCCGCTGCGCTGGACTCTTGTGGGGTTGTATCTTGCACTTTCAATTTTCCTGCTGGCTATTCAACGCCGTCCGGGCAATGGCCTGAGCCTGGCGCTCAACGGTGTACTGTTTACTGTTTACCTGGGTTGCTGTCTGCATTTTCTCTACGCCTACCGGAAGAGAACTGCCGGCGCATTCGTCACCATTGCGGGTTTCGTTGGATGGGCGGCAGTGTTTGCGATTGCGCCGTGCCTGGGAACGGTCTTGCCTGATTTGCATGTAGAAAGTGAAGTCTGGAATCTGCCCAAGTATGTGGTTGCCGTAGGCATGATTCTGCTGCTTCTCGAGGAGCAGATTGAGCACAACAAGTATCTAGCACTGCACGATGAGCTGACCGGGTTGCCCAACCGGAGACTCTTTCAGGATCGGCTTTCGAGCTCGCTGGAACGCGCCCGTCGAACTGGATCGCACACGGCGCTGTTGCTGGTTGACCTGGATCACTTCAAGCAAGTGAACGACACACTGGGCCATCACGTTGGGGATCAACTGCTGAAGCGGGTGGGGGCGGTGTTTACCGACCGTGTCCGCCGGTCAGACACAGTGGCGCGCACCGGAGGCGACGAGTTTTCTGTCATCCTGGATGACCCAATCAGCCGTCTGGATGCGGAACGCGTGGGCGCATCTTTGATCGACATGCTCGGTGAACCGTTCGTGATGGGCGATCAGACGTTGCGGATTGGCGCAAGCATCGGCATCGCACTTTTCCCAGAAGATGCCGCCGACGGAGAAGGGCTATGTATCGCTGCCGATCTGCGCATGTACGATTTCAAGCACAGGGTAGGGCATGGAGGTGAACTGCCGCGTCCGCCCGCGTCTGCTTCGCCATCGCGCAAGGAAGACGAGTCTCGTTCGCAGCATGCTGGATAGACGGCACGAGTAATTGAATCCCCGTGTCGAACAAACGCACATCAGATTCATTCAGAGAGGGCCGAAACTCATTGCGCGGTTCGAAGTGCCATAGACTTCGAAGACCGACGCCTTATTGAGCCGCAGTGACGACAACGATCAGTTCTTCTTTTCCACCGAGCGAGAATTCAATCGGCAGAGCCCGAGCCGACGGAGTTGAAGATGCGACATCGCGTTCGATTTTTCCAGTGGCGGCGCCGATGATGGTCAAATGCATTTTGGACGAGGCCAAAGTTGAGAGTTTCCGGGCGCCTTCGATACGGCTTGTGGGTTGCGAAGCTTGTTCCGAAGTTGTGGCAGGGGCGACACTCAGAGTGTAGTTGCCCTTGGGCCAGACGCCGAAGTTGGCCTTCCCAGCGCCATCCGTGGTGCGGGCAGCACATCCTCCGCCGGGATTCTTTCCCAGCTTCACGTCAATCCCTTTCAAAGGTGCGCCGGCCAAGGCGCTCTGAACGCAAAGAACATAAAATGCCAGCGCCAATAGAAGTCGAAGGCTTGTCCTCAATCGATTCTCCTGTTCTTGTTTTGAACCTGGTTCAGGGTATGGGAGGGAAGCATAAAAAGCAAGATGAAAAAGCGAGGCCCGAACGCATGGTTCGGGCCTCGCTTTTTGCTCGGAGACTAGCGGCGACTAAGCGGGACCGCCGGGTCCGCGTCCACCGCCGGGACCGCCTGGGCGGCGGCGACGGCGGCGACGGTTGTTGTTGTTCGCAGGCGGGCGGCCTGTGCCTGCTGTTTGTCCAACTGGAACCGGCGCACCATCGACGCGGTTGAAGTTCGGCTCACTTTCCTCGTCGAACTCCTCACTCGCCTCTTCATCGAAATCGTCTCCGCCTTCAATGAGGATTGTGCTCTGGTTGGATTTCGGTTGACGCTCGTCGAACTCATTGCGCGGCCTGGAGGGCGGAGGCGGAGCCGGCGCAGCAGGTGCGGCTACAAACTCGGAGACCGTACCTTCGCCGTCCGCTGATTCGCCTGCAGGAGCAGATTGAGCCAACTTGGCTTTCTGCTCCTTGATGAGCGCCTTGCGGCTGAGCTTGATGCGGTTGCCTTCAATGGCCAGAACCTTGACCATCACCTGATCGCCTTCGCGCAACTCGTCCTTGACTTCCTTGACGCGATGCTCGGCGATTTCCGAGATGTGCAAGAGGCCGTCGGTTCCGGGGAAAAGCTCGACGAATGCGCCGAACTCGGCCAGACGAACGACTTTGCCCAGGTAGACTTTGCCGATTTCAGGAACGGCGGTGATGTCGCTGATCATTCCGAGCGCCTTCTTAAGGCCATCGGCATCGCAGGAAGAAACATTGACGCGGCCGGTGTCGTCGACATCGATCTTGGCGCCTGTCTGCTCGATGATGCCGCGGATGGTCGCGCCGCCCTTGCCGATGAGGTCGCGAATTTTTTCAGTCGGGATCATCACGGTCTCAATGCGGGGCGCATAGGCCGAGCGCTCGGTACGGGGTCCGTCGAGCACAGCGTCCATTTTGTCGAGGAGGAAGAGGCGGCCGCGGCGCGCCTGCTCCATTGCCTGTTCGAGAATCTCGCGGGTAAGACCGCCGATCTTGATGTCCATTTGAAGCGCGGTAATGCCCTTGCGGGTTCCGGCCACCTTGAAGTCCATATCGCCGTAGTGATCTTCCGCGCCGGCAATGTCGGTGAGGATGGCGTAGTCGTCGCCTTCCTTGACCAAACCCATGGCGACGCCGGCAACGGAGCCCTTGAGGGCAATGCCGGAATCGTAAAGAGCGAGACTTGCGCCGCAGACCGAGGCCATGGACGAAGAACCGTTGGACTCGAGAATGTCGGAGACGACGCGCATGGAGTAAGGCGATTCTTCGGCGCTTGGAAGCACGGCCGAGATGGCGCGCTCGGCGAGAGCGCCGTGACCGATTTCGCGACGCCCGGTGCCGCCCATGCGGCCTGTTTCGCCGACGGAGAACGGTGGGAAGTTGTAATGGAGCATGAAGTTCTTGCGCTGCTCGCCTTCGTAGCTCTCGAGGCGCTGGCCGTCGTCGGTTGTGCCGAGCGTAGCGGTAACCAATGCCTGGGTTTCGCCACGGGTGAACAGGGCCGAGCCGTGGGTGCGGGGCAGAACGCCGGTCTCGATGGTAATGGGGCGAATCTCATCGAAGGCGCGGCGGTCGGGACGGATGCGTTCCTTGGTGACTTGCTCGCGGAAGAGGCGCTCGCGAAGATGCTCGTAATAAGTGCCAAGCTTCTTCTTCGCAGCGGGATCGTCGGCGGGAAGCGCGGCGGCCAGCTCATCCTTGATCTGCTTGATGAGCGCGTAGCTCTCGGTCTTGCCGTGGGTCTTGGTGTCGAGAGCGTCTTTCAGGCGATCGCCGATCTTGGCTTTGAGCTCCCCGTAATATGCCTCGTCGAACTCAGGCGCAGTGAAGGCGCGCTTGGGCTTGCCGGCCTTGGCAACCAGTTCATCGATTGCCGCGACGATTTTCTTGATCTCAACATGGGCGAATTCGATGGCGGCGAGGATGACTTCTTCGGTCTCTTCCTTTGCGCCGGACTCGATCATGACGATTCCGTCTTTGTGGCCGACGACCATGATGTTGACCGTGGTGGCTGCACGCTCGGCATAGGTGGGATTGATGACAAACTGGCCATCGACACGGCCTACGCGGACGGCGCCAACGGTGGCGCTGAAGGGAATGTCAGAGAGAGCCAGAGCCGCGGCGGCTGCGTTGATGCCAACCACGTCGGGATCGTTTTCCTTGTCGGCGGAGAAGACCAGGGCGATCACCTGGGTCTCGTTGCGGAAGCCATCAGGGAAGAGTGGACGGATGGGGCGGTCAATCTGGCGGCAGGTGAGCACTTCTTTTTCGCTGGGGCGGCCTTCGCGCTTGATGAACCCGCCGGGAATGCGGCCGCCGGCGTAGGTGTATTCGCGGTAGTCAACGGTAAGCGGGAAGAAGTCGATTCCCTCTCGCGGATCGGGTGAGGCGACAGCGGTAGCCAGTACAACGGTTTCGCCCGTGGTGACCAATGCGGCGCCAGAGGCTTGCTTGGCCATGCGGCCGGTCTCAAAGACCAACCGTTTGCCGCCGGCAAGCTCGACAGCTACTTCATGCTTGGTAGACATAGAGTCCTCTTTTCAGTTTTTTCGCTTGAGAAACTTGGTAGGGGGATGACGCCGAAGGGAGAATTGAAGACGGTGGGTCTGGCGGCGGGCATGGCTTGCAGCGAGGAGATGTCCGCGCCAAAAGACGCGGGCTCGCTGAGCCGATGCGAGCGACATTGCGCAGAGACGGCGCACAGCCGATAGCTGTGCGCCGTCCCTGGCAGCGGGTCGAGTTTGCCAGGTACACCATGGCCCCAGGTTCTGGGTGGAACAGGAGCCGTGACCAATTTCCGGTCTGGGCGCTTCCGGGTCAATGTCAGCTTTCTGATTACTTGCGGATTCCGAGTTTGCCGATCACGTCGCGGTAGCGATCGGTATCGTGCGTCTTCAGGTAATCCAGCAGGCGGCGGCGTTTGCTGACCAGTTGCAAGAGGCCGCGCCGCGAGGCGTGATCCTTCTTGTGGGTTTTGAAGTGTTCAGTCAGTTCGCCAATCCGCTCACTCAGAATCGCGATCTGGACCTCCGGTGAACCGGTGTCCGTATCGTGGGTGCGGAAGCGTTCGATCAGGGTTGTTTTCTTTGCAGTCGCCAGCACGGCGTGAGTTACTCCTCTTGTCTTCTCAGGTCCACTTCTTAAGTGTCTAGTGTGAGATTACCATGAACGCTCGGCCGGGCGCTATCTGGCGGGCGGGTGGAACCTGGAAGCAAACCTTCCGGGTTCAACGGGTCCCGAAACGGAAGAGCCGGTTGTCGAATCGCTCATGGATGACTTCGGCGATTGCAACCTGCTTAGCGCCCAGATGCTCGGGATTGAGAAGGTAGTTCCAGGTGCGGGGTGCAATCGCAGAAGGAACGCGCGCCAACGGCGTTTCCAAGGAAGCCAGCCATGCGTCTCCGATGCTTCTGGTCAGTTCCAGGTCCTGCTTCCATTCCGTGCCGGCGGGGGGATCAAGCGGTTGGACAACAAGGTCGCCGGGAACGAAGATTTTGAGCAGTGTGTAGGAATCCGGAGTCTCGTCGCTGTCCACCTCGAGATGAACAAGTGACTCGACGAGAGCACTCATCGGTGATTCGGCGAGGTAGACAATTCTCGATCCCGCCGTGTGCCACCTGGCGCTGGCTTTGCGCCCACCTTCACCGCTCAGATCGATGTAATTACTCACGCGCCAGCATATCGACATAGCAATCTCAAGATCAGACACTGTTCGAACTTCGGTTTCTGACCGAGCTGCTGCGGTTGCCATGATTAACGTCGATGAGACGATCCCCGCGCGACCTGGATGGATGGCTGTCTGGCTTCACCTTTTGCAGAGTATCCCCGTCCATCGCATGCAAGCACCGTATTCCTGGCTAGAATGTTTAGGCGAACATCCCTTCATCAATCTGAATCAGCATCTCTTCCACCTGTCGGCCACCCAAATCCGTCCTTAGCATCGCAAGAGGCGTTTGTTCGTTGAAACGGATTTTGGGCTTGGACAACCATCGGCGAGCCTTTTCAGGACTTCCAAATACACGCACGGCGAGTGCGTAGACACGCGCAACGCGAGCCAGCCTGTCGGACTCATCAAGGCTGAGTGGCTGTTTTCGCTGACGACGATGCTTCAGCGTCCGCGCCGGAATTACGATCTCAAGTAGATCCTTGAGTTCAAATCCGGCCGAGGAGGCGAACTGCTCCAGCGCAGGAAGTGGCACACCCCGTTCTACCGCTTTCCAATCCAAAGCGACAGGTACTGGGGAAGTCGGGATTTGTTGTGTCTGGCCCATTGGGACATTATGCCACAAATTTCGCGGCATCTTGCCCAAAAAGCAAGATCGCTGATCGGAACTTGGGTGGCCCTGAAGACTCTATTACTCATAACTCATTCTATAATTTACAGTTATTGCTGTTGAGCCGACCAATAATTGGCGCGCGCAACGATGCGGGCTCCGTAATCCACCACGGTTTTAACGCGGATGGTGTGGAGGCCTGGGGATGGGTCCGAGGGGCTGAAGGTGATCAGATAGCGGTTGCGCATGTGCTTGGCGGCATCGACGACGCGCTGTTGGAAGCGCTTGTCGCCGGTAAAGGTGGTGTACTCTCCGCCGCTCATCTCGGCCACTTCTTTGGTGATGTTCTTCTTGAAGGCCTTGATGGCCATGATCAGGGTTGAGAGCATGCTCATGGTGGGCTGGTCGCCGTTGCCGACAACGTCGTCCTTGACGTCGTGCGTCAGCTCGGCGAGCGCCGGGGAAAACGATACGCTCAGCACCAGCACATCGGAGGCGCCGATCTTCTGGATCAGTTGCGGAATCCTGGTGTGCTTGCTTCCATGATCGCGCTCTTCGCTAATGAGCAGCAGGACGCGGCGAAACTCCTTGGGCTGGGTTTCAAGCAGATCGACGGCGGAACTGACGGTGTCGAGAATGGCGGCTCCGCCGTCGCCGGGGTCGAGATGGTTGAGCGCATCGTTGATGTCTGCGCTGGAGTGCGTGTAATCGTGGATGAGATGGGGGCGGGAGTCGAAGCCCATCAGTGCGGCCTGGCTGCGGGGATCGGTTAGGAAGAGGTCAAGCAACGGGCCGAGCTTGGCCAGCTTGTCGAACTCGAGAACACTGACGCCGCCCTGCTCGACGGCGACCACGAGCGCAACAGGTGCGGTGTCCATCTCTTCCTGCACGCGAATTTTCTGGGGCACGCCATTGTCTTCGAGAACGAAGTCGGTGGGCTTCAATCCGTAGAGAATGCCGCCGCCTTTTTTCTCGACCAGCGTGGGCACGAGGACTTCGGTGGCTGTTACATGCAGGGTGGTGGAGTCGGATTGGGCGCCGGGCATGGGCTTCGGAGGCTCAATGGGAGGCAGCTTTTGCGCCATCGCGGCGGGAGCGGCGGCAGCGAAGATTGCGAGTGCGCAGAGCGCCAGAGAGCATCGGGTCAGCGGGGATGGCGCGCGTCTCATGCCGGAAAAGGCTCCAAGTCAATCATCATCCTTCATTTTCCAACATCGGACCTGGAGGAAGCCCCCTAAGGTCAAATTCGCTTGCGCGCCTCGCGTTCGATCTGGCCGGTCCAGACGAGAAAACTTAACAGCTCCCAGCGCGAGGCCCATACAAAGCTCATCACGCTTTTGGCCGTAAGCGTCTCGGCCCGCTGGCCGGAGTAGGTTTCCACGCGCCAGCGGAGATATTCGCTGCGCCAGGGGGCCAGCCGATGGCCGCGGGTTGCATTCCAGAGAAAGCGGAGAGGCGCCAGCAAAGTGTGTCCTTTCGCTTGAGTATAGACGGCCGCGAGCGGGTTCGTGGGCGCAAGGGCCTGGCACGGCCGGCGGCAAGAGCGTGTGGTAACGGGGGCTGTTTGGGATCTGCGGAAACTAGAGCTTGCTGAACAGGCTGTTTGAGGCAGAGCCCAGTTCCGCGATCACATCCTCAAGCGCGGTCTGTTGCGACTCAGTGAGAGAGAGTTGCGTGGACACCTGGGCTACGTCGGCCTGCATCAGGTTTGTTTGGGCTGAGGTCAACTGGGTTTGCTCGTTGCTGACGGCATCGGAGGCAGAAGTGATCTGAGTGATCGAGTTATCGATGGATACGCGCTGCTGAGAAACGTAGTTGAGAGCCGTGCCCAGGGCCTGGGTGTCACTGACGGCATTGGCGGTATTGACGGTACCGGATGAGTAGTCGGCAACCAGGGCGTTCAGAGCGGAAAACACGCCGTTCGCGCCGCTGGCGGAGAATATCTGGTCACCGGGTATATTCAACTGGATTTTTTCGCCGTTGGGCATCTGGATGTAATTGACGTTTTGGTCGCCGAGGTAGGTTGTCACGGCCGGAGATGTCGCCGTGGAAGTATTGAAGGGCGCAGTGGATGTCTGAGCGCCGGAAAAAATGTACTGGCCCTGGTAGCTGGTATTGGCAAGCGTGGTGACCTCGCCGAGAATACCGGAGATCTGACTTGCGATGGACTTCAAGTCACTGGAGTTCATGGTGCCGTTGTTGGCGCTGGTGGCTAGAGATACGGCCTGCGTGAGCTGGGTAACGACGCTGCCGAGGGCCGAATCGGCAACCTGAAGCTGGCCGGTCACCTGGCCCGCGCTCTGGGTGAAGGAATCGTCCTGCTGAATCTGATTGAGGAGCAGAACGTTTTCTCCGGCCGAGACCGGATCCTGGCTGAGCGAGTTGATGCGCGCGCCGCTGGACAACTCGGCCGTCAACTGCTGCTGCGACGCCTGGGTCTGATCGAGGGAAGTGGCCAGATTATTAATGTAATTGGGGTCTACCAGCATTGCTTTTCTCCATCCAGGAACCCATTCGATCGTGAAGCGTGTTCGTTCACGCCGGCGGCCGAGAGTTCTGAAGCAAGAGTTTCGAAGACAAGGTCCATCCTGCAGCGATTCAATGCTGCTCTAGGAGACGGCGGTTTCATCGCCGAGGTTCAGCGCCGAAGCCATGAGCGAATTGAGCGTCGTAAAAACCTGTGAGGCAGCCTGGTAGCTGCGCTCCAATGTTGTCATCGCCGAAGCTTCATCGTTAAGGTTGACGGCCGAAATCGAGTCGTTTTGTGTCTGCAGCTGGGTGACGGAGGCCGTTTGTGCCGTGTTCTGAGTTTGCACGTCGGACACCGTGGAGCCCAGGGTGGAGACAAAGTTCGAGTAGAAATTGGACGGGGTTTGACCATCCACGATGGACTGGTTGGCCAGAGCCGCCATGGCGACGGCGTTGCTGTTGTCTCCGGTGCCCTTTCCGAGAGCGGCGGCGGAGATTTGATTGGGATCGGTCATGACGGCGGACATGGAGGCGGCAGCGCCCGAGACATTGTTGCCGCCCGAAGCCTGGTTCGCGGCCTGCGTGGGCGGAGGGGAGAAGATATCGAGAGTCATGGCGCCGGTTGTGGAAGAGGCGACCGCAGCGCCAGTAGCGCCGCCGGCGTCGGTGCCGGCATTGTTGAGGGAATTGACCTGGGTTGAGACGCTGTAGGCCAGTTGGTTGAGCGCGGCCATGGCGGTGGGAATATCCTGGTCGCGCGCGGTCAGATCGCCGCCCAGCGAGCCGCCGCCCGAGGCAAGCTGCGTGGTGACATCGGATGTGCCGACGAAAAAGTGCGTCACTCCGCCTACGGTTCCGGTGGTCAACTGGAAGCTCGTCTCATCGGAGACCAGCAATTGCCCGGAGGCGGTGGTTACGACGAGTCCATTATTGCCGGTGGATGTCTGGTTGACGCCGATCAACTGCGAAAGCTGGCTCAGGTCTTCCTGGCGCTGGTCCTCGAGGGTTCCGGCGTCTGAGTTGGGTGAAGTGGACTGGATCTGCTTGTTGAGTTGGGCGAGGTTGCTGGTGAGAGCATTGACCTGGCCGGCCACGCCGGCAGCCTGTTGATCGAGTGCGGAGCTTTGCTGGTTGAGGCTGGCGGCAGCGCTCGATATGTCACTCGCCAGGGTGGAGGCTGAGGACAACACGCCGTCGCGTAAAGAGCTGTTGGTCGGTTCGGCCTCGAGGGAAGAAAAAGAGTTGAAGAAGCTGGTAAGGTCGCTTCCAATATCCCCGGCCGTTGAGCTGGCCGAACCAGAGGCGGGCGTAAAGAGAGCCTGCACGGTATTGAGCGCGGCAAGACGGGAACCAGAGGCGGACGCGAGCTGCTGCTGCTGGTTCAGCCTTTCTTCGAGGACGCTGTCCCGCTGGGAGGTGGAGCCGGTTTCCAGGACTCCGGTTCCCACTGACATTCCGTTGATCTCGATGGGTTGGTTTTCGCTCCAGGTGGGCGTTTCTTCCGTGTAGCCGGGGGTACTGGCGTTGGCCACATTATTAGCGACAACATTCAGGCCGGCCTGATCGGCGTCAAGGGCCTGCGACATGATGCTGAGCGCGGAGCTAATTGTCCCCATCCGCGCCCTCCTTTGCTCTCGGCCCCATCAGCTGCGGAACGGAGTATTCCAGGTGGCCGGTGCGCAGATCGCGCAGGCGCTTCATCACATTCAGGTTGGCGCGCGTGGCATCAAGAACGCGAGCGAACGTCGCCATATCGCCGGCAGCCTCGCGGGACTGGCGGGCGAGGGTCTTGCGCTGATCCGGGCTCATGGGCGCGAGGGCGCGGTTGAGCGCCTGGCAGGACAGGGCGAGTTCCTCCAACCGGTCGGCGTCAAGGTTGGCCAGCGCCCGCGATGCCTCGACGACCAGCTGTTTCAGCTCCGGATGCTCGCGGCGCGTTTCAATTCCCAGCATTTCCCGTTTCCCTTTCCTTGCCCCGGGGGCCGGAGCCCACGGGTCTTTAAAAATTTATGCGCACAGATTTGCGCCTGCAGATTTGCGCCCTCCTGGATCGTGCTCCCTGGATCGTGCTCCGCACATTCGAGCTCCGCTGGAACCTCCGGTTCAGCCACAACGGCTGGATCGCGCCCGGTCAGCAAACCGGCAAAGGACTACTGGTCGCTGCTCAGCATCGCATCAACCATCTTTGAGGCTACGGCCGAAGGCGGAACACTGTAGGTTCCGGCCGCGAGAGCCGCCTGCACGCTGGCCACTTTGTCGGTTCGTACGCCATCTTCGCCCGCCGTCAGTTGCACCTCGCTTCCGGCGCTGCTGAGAGTTGCGCGATCGCTGCCAAGGGCAGTTGCACCGGGCGTTGCACTGCTTTTGGGCGCGGACGTGGACGGCGCCGGGGTGTTGACTCCCAAAAGAGATTTCAATCCATCAAGACTGTTGCGAATATCCATGCGCATTGCTCCTTACTGGGACTATCGGCCTCTCTGTTGATCACTTTAGTGATTGAGAGGCTCTGATTACGGTATCGGCGTGCAGATTTCCGGTTACCTTTCCGGGATGAGTGTTCGTTCCGGATTGGGAAAGATCGTGCACAATTCTGTCGGCCATGCCGAACCCTCCATGCTGACTGAGCGCCTGGCCAAGCGCCTCGGAGGCAAACTCTCCCATGGCGCCGTTCGAGCCCCAGCTCCCTTCCGAACTGTCGTCTTCGCCGGTAAGCGCGTCGCCTCCTGTCATGGGCTTCAAGAACTCCTTCATCATCTGCGCCTCGAACTCGTGCGCGGCGCGGACCAGCCGGGGCTGCGGCTGGCTTGCTTTTGCTGTTTCCGCCGCAGCGTTTCGAGTTGTGGCCGCGATTGCCTGCATCAGAGATCCTCCGGCATTAAAGAACCACCAGGTCGGCCTCGAGAGCGCCGGCCTCTTTCATTGCCTGGAGGATCGAGATCACGTCCCGTGCCCCCGCACCTGTTCGTTGCAATTCCTGGACCAGATCCTCGACCGTGGCGCCTTCTTTGAGCTCGATGCGATTGACGGGCTGGTCGCGGGCCTGGACGCTGGTCTGCTGGACGACCTCGGTCGTGCCGGCAGAGAGGGGGCCGGGCTGCGAGACTTCTGTGGTGGAGACGACGTTGACCGAGAGTCCGCCATGAAGGATCGAGACCGGTTGCAGGCGAACCGTTCCTCCGATGACGACGGTGCCGGTGCGCTCGTTAACGACGACGCGGGCCCGCGGATAGACCTCGACTTCGACCGACTCGACCTGGTCAAGCAGAGCGGCGACATCCTCATCCGGCTTGGCGGCAATCTCGACGCGGCGGCTGTCTACGGCATGGGCGCGCGGCGAACCAAGCTTGGCGCTGATGGCCGTGGCCATGCGCTCGGCGGTATGGAAATCGGCGTCGTTCAGCACCACGGTCACCGTGCGCATCTGCTTGAGGTCAAAGGGAACGGCCCGTTCGACCAGCGCCCCGCCCGGCACGCGCGCCGTGGTGGGGTGGTTCATCTGCTTGCTGTTGCCTCCGGCTGCGGCCGTATAGCCGCCCAGAACCAGAGCTCCCTGCGCCTCGGCGTAGATCTGCCCGTCGGGGCCGTAGAGGGGCGTCATCAGCAGGATGCCGCCGTCCAGGGAGCGCGCATCGCCGGCCGAAGAAACCGTGATGTCGATCTTGTAGCCGGGCTGGCTGAAAGGGGGCAGAGTGGCCACGACAAAGACACCGGCCATGTTCTTGACCTGCATGTTGCTGGCGCTGTTGGCGCCGGTCTGGGGCACGGTGATGCCCATCCTCTCGAGAACCGAGAGCAGAGTCTGCGCCGGAAAGACGGTCTGCGAGCTGTCTCCGGTGCCGCGCAACCCCACAACCAGCCCGTACCCGACCAACTGGTTGTCCCGAATTCCGTCGATGGTGGCCACGTCCTTGACCCGCGCCAATTGCCCGGCGGACTCGGCATGCAAGGACGGGCAAGCGAGAGAAAAGACCGCCGCGAGGCCGATTGCCGCACAGAAAACGCCCGAATTAAGTACCTTGAATGAACTGAATCTGGTCGATTGTGCCCGCATGCCCTTGTCCCGTCTCTGGTTTTCTGCCTTAAGTTCTTTGTCTATCGCCTCGTTGCTTGTCTACTGCCAAGTTGCTTGTTTTTCGCCTCGTTGCTTGTCTGCTGCCTGGTTGCTTGTCTTTCGCCAGTTTGCTTGTCTCCTGCCTGGTTGCTTGTCTTTCGCCAGTTTGCTTGTCTACTGCCAGGTTGTTTGTCGACCGCCCGGCTCTCAGCCCGCCGTCAAGTTCAGACGCCTTCCCTAGAAAATAAGCAACCGCTCGAGCAAGCGCACCAGCGGATTCTGCCGGTAGGTGGAATCATTCACGATGCCCTTGCCGGTCACCTCGAGCTCGAGGTCGGTCATGGCCGTCGATTGGACCTCGTTTTGCGAGCTGACATCTTCCGGGCGCACCAGCCCGCGGAGTTTGATCAGCTGGGTTTGCTGCGAGAAGGTCAACTGGCGGGTGGCCTGAACGACCAGCATTCCATTAGGCAGCACGTCAACAACCTCGGCGCCAAAGGTGGTCGCGAGGCTGGAGCTGGTGGTGCTTTGCCCTTGCGCCGTAAGGCCGGAGGCGGCCGTCATTCCGACCAGATTCTGGAGCGCGTTGGCGGCCTTCAGGTTGCCGAACAGCCCGGTCAGCCCGGAGTTGGCGCTCGAGGCGCGGGAGTTCTTCACCTGCCCGTCGGTCGAGGCGGCAAGGCTCTCGCTCACCACAATTGAAACCACATCGTGAAGGCGGACGGCCTTGGCGTCGGTGCCCAGGCGCACCAGCCGGCCTTCGGTGCTCCAGATCGACCCGGAGGAGCGTACCTCCGCGGCTTGCTGCGCGCGCACGCGCTGAATGTAGGCGTTCAGAGCTGTCTCGGGCGGAGTCGGCTTGGCGACAGACGCCGGCTTGGTTTTCCTGGCCCAGGCCGGTGAGGCCAGCGACACCGGCAAAAGAAAGAACATCGCAACAAAGAGGATAAATTTCAGGCTGGTTTTCATGGGCGACTCCCGGTTTCCGACGCGAAGGCGGCGCGCCCCGGTCCCAGTGCGACGGCTGGCACGACGGCGCCGCCCGGAACCAGGCGCACCTTGAGAGGGGATCCGAGCAGAGCCGCAGAGAGCGCCACGGCCTCAAGCCGGGCCCGCACCAGGGCTGAGTTTTGTTCGACGATCAACCGGTCTCCGGTATGAATGACAGGCACCGGCGAAGCAGGTAGGGCCAGTGCCGATTGAGCCGGAGAGCCGGGCTGGGCAGAGGGTAAAAGAAGACGCCCAGGTGCGGCAGGCCGGTCAGGATCGCGGACCAGCAGCCATCGATTTCCATTGTGGGGATCGTCGATCTCGCGGACAATTGCTCCGGCGGCAGCCTTCCGGGAGGCCGGAGCAGACGAAGAGGTCTCGACCGCCAGGGGTGCTGTTTGGCCGGCGGCCGGAGCCTGGGCCGCGCAGGGTTGGACCTGGGCCAGCACCCAGCAACTGGCCAGAAGCGCCGCGCCGGAGGTTGATATTCCTATCGATTTTACCCAGAGGTTCATGCCGCCCTGCTCCCGTGTCCTTGGCTTATGCCGGAGCGCTCGATTCCTGAAGTATCCGTTGCAATTTAGCGGGTCATGTTATTGACCTGAGAGTACATATCGTCTGCTGCCTTAATGACCTTCGAATTCGACTCATAGGCACGCTGGGCCAGGACCATCTGCACGAACTCGGTGACCACGTCGACGTTCGAGTTTTCGAGGTAATTCTGCTGCAGAGTTCCCATGCCTTCGGTTCCGCCGGGGTTGCCGAGCACCGCGTCGCCTGAGCTGAGCGTGGCCTGAAGCAGGTTTCCGCCCATGCTCTCGAGACCCCCTGGGTTGGGAAAGCTGGCCAGTTGCAATTGCCCCAGCTGGGAGGGATTCTGCTGGCCGGCCAGGGTGGCGTTGACGACTCCGTATTGGGTGATGGTGACGGCGGTGGCATTGGGAGGAATGGTGATGGTAGGAATGATCGGGTCGCCGTCGGTGGTGACGATCGTGCCCTGGTTGTTGAGATGGAACTGGCCGGCGCGGGTATACGCGATGGTGCCGTCGGGCCGCTGCACCTGAAAGAACCCCGAACCCTCGATGGCGACGTCGAGGGGATTGTCGGTCTCGTTCAAGGCGCCCTGGGTATTGATGACCTCGGTGGCGGCCGATTTGGTGCCCAGGCCTATCTGCAACCCCGCCGAGACCGTGCTCTGGCTCTGTGCCGCGCCGGGCGTGACGAGATTCTGGTAGACCATGTCCTGAAACTGCAGGCGCAACTGGCGGAAGCCGGTCGTCGAAGAGTTGGCCAGGTTATTGGCGATCGTATCCAGATTCATCTGCTGCGCGCTCATGCCGCTGGCGGCTGTATACAAGGCTCGAATCATTTTCCCCCCGCTCTCTGAACTAGACCCTGGGCAGGTCTTCGGTCGCAATCTTGTTGAACTCGGTGTGGAAGACGGTCAGCGCTTTCTGCATCATCTCCGCCTCGCGCTGCATGAGAACCAGATCGAGCGATCCCTGGACAACGTCTTCATTGGCGGACTCGAGAGCTCCCTGGCGGATCGAGCCGGTCTTCGAGGCTGAGGGCTGAACGCTGGCAGGCGCAACGTAGCGGTTGGACCCCTCAGGTGTGAGCTCGGTGCCGGCGGGAAAGGTGAGCACGCCGAGGGTCGCCACCACCCCACCCGCGACCGAAAGCGCGCCATCGGCGCCGACAGCCACCTCGCCGGGCGGAACGGGAATGGATTTGCCCGCCGCGGACAACACCGGCTCACCGGAGGAGGTCACCAGCAACCCGGTCTGGGAGCGGTGAAAGCTGCCGTCGCGGGTGTAGCGGATTCCGTTCGAAGTCTGAATTTGAAAGAAACCATCGCCCTGAATGGCCAGATCGAGGGGATTGCCCGTTGTCTGCAGAGAGCCCTCGGCTGAACTCAGGCGGTCGCCGCCCAGCAGGCCGTAGTTGTTCACCGTGCTGCCCAGTTGCGAATCGGCGGCGTCAGGCCCAAGAAGCACGGAACGGAAGTACTCCCGTTCTGCCCGGTAGCCGGGCGTCTGCGCGTTGGCAAGATTGGAAGCGGCCGTATCCAGAGCCTGGGTGCGCGCCACCAGGCCGGTCATTGCCGCGTAATAGCCGCTGTCCATCGCAGGTTCTCCCGACAACCGGAGAACGATGCAAGCGATGTGCCGTCAAGACCGGGCTGGAATTAGAGCAAGTTAGGAATAGGGTGCAAGATGCCTGGTTCCCGGACCTGACCGCCCCCGGACTCCCCCGTCAAGCCCGGCTCGCTACGAAGCCGTCTTCGATTCGGGCCTGGCTGCCGGGTCCGGCGATCGGTCCGGCGATCGGTCCGGCGATCGGTCGGGCGGTGGGGTCCGGCGATCACCCTGGTACAGGGTTCCGGCTACCTGGCCCGGGCCGCGACGGCGTCCGTAATCCGGCTCCGTGGCTGCCGTGTCTGCCCCCGGGGGGCTTGGCGCGGAGGCTTATTGCAGGCCGTCGCAGACGATGGTGACATCGAAGCTCGAAGACTCGAAGCGATAGACGTGGTGCAACTGGAACTCGGGCGCCTGGACGTGGAGCTTATAGTCGCGGCCGGTGATGACGGCCGGAACCGAGAGTCCGCAGTTGGCGGCCAGTTCCGGGACCTTGCCCTTCCAGGCGCCGGCCAGCATGTTGCAAATCTCGCCGATTCCGTCTTTGACCGTGTCGTCGATCTGCTCGAATTCCATGCCGGTCATGTGTCCTGCGATGGCCAGGGCAGCCGTGCGGCCCGAGCTGAAGACGCAGGCTCCGCTGAGCAGGCCGCCGAAGCCCACCACCGCGGTGACCGACTCCGGCTCCGGAACATCGAGCCTGGCTGGAGAAGGGTCGCGACGGCAGGCGACGCCCAGCATGAGTTGAAAGACCTCTTCCACGCTCGCATCCAGATTTCCGGGATCGGAAACCTCCTTAAGAGATGCACGCAACGATACCGCCATCGTAGGCTCCATTTCTACGCCGCCGCCCCTGTGCCCCGTCGCGATCGCGGCCTTACGCACTCCGTTTAAAAGCACGGGGACTCCTCACGGTCAGGCCGCATTGACCAGCGGCAGGACCCGTTCCTTTACCTGTTCGGCCGTAAAAGGCTTGCGAATATAGCCGCGCGCCCCTGCCTCGATCGCCTGTTTCACATGCTCCTCGCTCGACTCGGTGGTAATCATCACCACCGGAACGCCGGGGGCCAGGTTCTGCGCGCGAATCTGGCGCAGAAACTCCAATCCGTCCATCGACGGCATGTTGATGTCGGAGAGAATCAGGTCGACGGGTTTGGCCTTGAGGACTTCCAGTCCCTCCAGACCGCTTCCAGCCTCATAAACGACCAGAGGGTCAATGCCCGCCTGGCGCAAGGAACGTTCCACGATCTTCCGCATTACCGAGGAATCGTCAACAATCAGGGTGCGAACTTCGCTCATGCCCGGGCTCCTCTGCTGGTTTGCTTATCGGCGCTGCCGGCAGATCCTTGAACGCCGGTCTCGCGGCACAGAATCGGGAGGCGGAATTGCGGAAGCTTTGTCATGGCAACTGCCGTATCGCCCTTCAATGGGGACGGATGGAACAGATCATGTCTTCGATCGAGGCGCTGTCCGGCAGAGGGCCCGTCTGGGGACGGAGCCATAGGCGCAGCCAGAGACAATCGTGCATGCGCACCAGACGGGATTCCACGGGCCGAGCTTTTTCTATGCGCCGGGAAAGTGCCTGCACGAGTGCCGGCTCGGAGCTGGCTTCGATCAACTCGACTGAGGGAAACTTCGCATTCAACATGCGCGCGTGCGCCGGACGGAAGAGCGATTCCTGGACCAGGCCGCTTTCAACGCGCAAGCCGGTCATCCGCTCGACCGCCAGGGCCAGCACCGCGTCGAGGCGGGCCTCAAAGCCCAGATAGAGAATCTTTCCGGCCGCCACGCGCAGGGGCAGAGTGCCGAAGGCGTCCACAAACAGGCGCGGCACCAGCGCCGTAAGCCCCTCGGCATCGTGCGATTCCATTTGCAGAACCGGGCAGCTCCATTGCAGGCCCAGGGCCCGGGTGACCAACTGCTCGCTTACCCCGTGCTGGCGCACCAGCCACTGTCCCAGACGTCCGCCCCCGGCGGCCTTCTGCGCCTCGAGCGCGCCGCGCAACTGGGCCCCGGTGATCCAGCCCTGCTCGAGCATGGCCAGTCCAAGCGGGATGCGGTGGCGATGGCTCTCCTCGGCCGCGCCGCGGGCTTCCATCTCGCGGCTTACGGCCGCCGAGACACGCGCCGCCGTGCAGTCCGGCGAACAGTTCCAGCCGCCTTCAAAGACCGGCCCCGAGCGGCTCCGCCAGAGCTTGAGCCAGCCGGAAGCGCAGGCCTGGTTGGCGCAGGTGGCAAACAGCGCGGGCCTGGCGCCGCCTGCCCGCACGCCGGGCCGCAAGGGAGGCACGGGCGGGCCGATTGCCCCCAGGTCCATTGCCTGGCGATCCAGACTCTGTCGAACCGGCGTCTGGCGATCCAGCGTCATTGCAACATCCGGGGCGCGGCCGCGGCGATGAGCGGCCCGCGGTCCCGGAAATCCGTTCAGAATAGGCATCGGATGCTCTCCAACCGCTTGCGCGGCGCGGCGACCTCGGTAACGCGGAGGCCGAAGTTGCCGTTGACCAGCACAACCTCGCCGCGCGCCACGATCTTGTCGCCGACGATCAGATCGACGGGGTCGGAGATATGGCGGTCGAGCTGAACCACATCGCCGGGGCCGAGGTCGAGGATTTCACCCAGCGGCATCTCCCGGCAGCCGAAGCGCAAGGACGCATCGAGCTCGACGTCGAGCAGCAGCTCCTGGCCCGGCGTCAGGGTGGAGGATGAGGAGGCCGGAGCGTGCGCCGGAGCCGCGGCCTGGGCCGGTGATTTTGACGTGGAAGCCGAGGTCTGGGGGGGCTCCGGGGCAGCCGCCGGCTTGGGCTCGCGCACCTCGTCGCGCACCAGGATGGTCCAGGACCGGTCGCCTGACTTCAACTGAAACGCGCGCGTAACTTTTGTTTCTCCGGAGCTCTCTTCGAACTTCTCGACGCGGCACTTCTTGCCGGTCCTGGCCAGCACTTCGCCGGCCGCCGCATTGAGCGTCTCCTGCAGCAGCTCGGCCCAGCCGGCCTTCTGGTCGGTTCCTTCGCCCAGCAGCGGAGCCTCCAGGATTGCGGCGTCGAGAACCACGGCAAAGCGCCCCTGCTGGTCTCCGGCGATCGAAGCCGCGAAGCCGAACGAGCCGGCGGCAAAGGGTTTGGGCAGCGCGTCGACCAGCTCCGGTTCGCCGGCCAGCGCCTGCTGAAACAGGTCGGCGGCCACCTGCGCCCAGCAATCCATGAAGGTCTTCATTGGATCGCCTCGCTCGGGGGCCGGCTGCCGATCAGCTGCTCAATGCCTGCGGCGCGATGCGCCCCCTGGCGTACGGCCTCTGCCTCGGTCAGGGTCTGTCCTCCGGCCTTGAACAAAGGCCGCGTGTTGGCCGCGAGATCGAAGCGCAGGACGCTGCCGGGCTCGAGGTTCTCGAGCTCGCTTGCCGCCAGGCGTACCGAAGGCAACTGCAGCGAACAGCCGAAACGGATGCGGCGCGCCGCGGCTCCCATCCGCTCCTGGGCGTCTCCGGCGTGACGGCGGCGGCGGCCCCAGTCGGACGTAAGCCGGCGCAGAATGGTGTTGGCCACCACGGCCGGGAAGGCGAGGTTGAGCAGGCCCGAAGAGTGGGGCATGCGAATCTCGAAGCTCAGGCAGAGGGTCTTTTCATTGACGGAAATGACGCGCGCCACCTGGGTCTGCATCTGGCGGCGCTCGAAGTTGAAGCTGAGTCCGACCGGCTGCCAGGCAGCGGTCAGCTCGCGGCAGATGATTTCGACCACGCTGCCGAGAATCGATTCCTCGATGTCGGTCAGCTCGCGCAGGGGCCCGTCCTTGCCCTCCCCGCCGAGAAGAAGGTCGATGATCGGCGGCGCCAGACCCAGGTCCAGTTGCAGCACCGAGAGAGCCCCCAGGGGCTCAAGGCGCACCGAGGCCACATAGCTGATCTCGGGAATGCGAAGCAGAAACTCGTTGAACTGGATCTGCTCGGCCGAGACCAGGTTGACCTGAAAGCGGGTGCGCAGCCAGGCGGCCAGATTGTGGGTCAGGTTGCGGGCAAACAGGTCGTTCAACATGCTGATGGCGCGCAACTGCTCGGTCGAGATCTGGCCGGCGGAGGAAAAGTTGTAGGGCACGACGCGGGCGCGCACCTCGGCATGGGGGGCCTCGGCCGCCGTGCTGCGCGCTGCCTCGAAGAGGGCATCAATCTCGTTCTGCTTCAGCGTCTTTTCGATCAACTCGGTTCTCCCTGGCGGCTCTGGCTGGTGCAATTATTCTTCATTCGGTCTTTCCATTTTTGTCGGACCGCCGGTTTGCGCTCCGGCTACTTTCGCTCCGGCCCATCCGGAATCGGCGTGCCGCCCTCGCGATCTCATGCCGCCGAATGACGTTGCCGCTCGGAGGGCCGCCGGGGCCGGCCTTTCTCAAAGGCTCCGCGCGCGGCCAGATCTTTGAGGGCGCTGCGCAGATGGACGACCGCCGAGGCGTGCACCTGCGAGACCCGGGACTCGACCACGCCGAGAGCCAGGCCAATCTCGCGCATGGTCATCTCCTCGTAGTAGTAAAGCGTCATGACCAGCCGCTCGCGGTCAGGCAGGTTGGCGATGGCCTCGGCCAATCGCTCCTCGAGTTCCCCGCGCAGACAGCAAAACAGCGGGTCTTCCTCGGGCCGGCCGGGCACGTAAGCCAACTCCTCTTCCCCGGAATCTTCATTGCGTTCCATGTGCAGGGTGCCGATCTCGAGGCCTTTCAGATCGCCAAGCAACTGCTGATACTCTTCGAGACCCAGGCCCATCTCTTCGGCAACTTCGCCCTCTCCCGGCGCGTGGCCGGCGCGAGCGGTCAGAGTGCGGATGGCCTCTTCGACCGCGCGGCCCTTGCGGCGCAGCTCGCGCGGGCTCCAGTCCAGAGTTCTGAGGCTGTCCAGGATCGCGCCCCGGATACGGAACTGCGCGTAGCTGCGAAACTGCACCTTCTTGGCCGGATCGAATTTCGAGAAAGCGTCCATCAGCCCGACCACGCCGGCCGAGACCAGGTCCTCAATGTCGACGTGCTGCGGAAGCCGCTCGTGGATGCGCCGGGCCAGAAAACGGACGATGGGAAGATGTTCGAGCAGGACCCGCTCCTGTTCGCTGGTGAGCAAGGCGCCCGCCACCGCGCCCGGCGGGTAGCCGTCCGAGGAAGCTTCTCTGCGCGCCCGACCCTGACTGACAGCAACCGTTGTTTCCAAGCCCATTTCCACCCTCTCGCTCTCAACTCCAAATTCAGTCCGTTGCCGGTCTGTATTCCGTCCCGCCGCCGTTACTCGCCGGTCTCGGCTCACGAAGTCCCCTTTTGCAATCGCTCTCAACGCACCGTTCCTACCGGGCGAAGGCGAATCTCGGGAGGAATCTCCCCTGCCGCCACCACCGCCAGACGAGGCAACACCGGTTCCAGCCAGCGCTTGACGTGATAGCGGGCCGGACTAGGGCAAAGAAGCACGGGCAGAGCCGCAGCGGAGGCCGAGCCGATGAGTTGTCTCACAGAATCGGTGAGACGGCGCAGAACCGGGACCCTGGGTGCGGTCGAGGCCCCGAGCAGGCGATTGCCGCTTTCCGGCGCAAGCGTGGCCAGGATCTCTTCTTCAAGAGCCGGATCGAGCAGCAGAACGGGCAACTGTCCGTCGCCGTCGAGCAGCGGGCGGACCAGCCGTCTTCCCAGTGCCTGGCGGGAGGCTTCGACCAGGGCGACGACGCTCTTGTTGATCGGAGCCGTCTCAAGCAGGGCCTCGAGGATTCCGCCCAGGTCGCGGATCGAGACCCGCTCGCGCAGCAGTTGTTCGAGCACCCGGCCGACTTCGCCCAGCGTGAGCAGCTTGGGGACCAGCTCCTCCATCAGCTTGGGATGGCTCTCGTTGAGCGAGTCCATCAGGCGCTTGGTCTCGGCCCGGCCCAGCAGCTCCCAGGCGTGCTGACGGATCAGTTCGCCAAGGTGGGTGGTGATGACCGTGACCGCGTCGACCACCGAATAGCCGGCCGCGATGGCCTGGTCCTCGAGGGCGGGCGCGATCCAGATGGCGGGAACGCCGAAGGCCGGCTCGCGGGCTTCCTTGCCGGCCAGCGGGCGGCGATGCGGGTCCCCGGAGACGGCCAGCAGATTGGCCCCTTCGGTCTGCCAGCGGCCGATCTCCATGCCGCGCAGGGAAAACAGGTATTCGCGGGGCTTCAAGCGCAGGTTGTCGGAGATGTGGACGGGCGGCACCAGGAAGCCCATCTCGGAAGACAGGTGGCGGCGCAGCGAGCGCACGCGGTTCAGCAACTGCCCGCCCTGCTTCTCGTCGACCAGGGGAATCAGCTGAAATCCAATCTCGAGAGTCAGGTCTTCCAGGCGCAGCAAGGAAGCCAGATCGGAGGCCTGTCCGGAAGTCTCGGCCTTCTTCTTTTCTCCGGGCGCAAGCTCGGGCAAAGGCGGAGCGGGAGGGTTTAAAGAGAGCCGCCGCCCGCCCCAATAGAGGCCCGCGGCAATCGAAAGGAAGGCCAGCTTGGGCAGTCCCGGAATCAGGCACATGGCGCCCGAGACCAGGCTGGCCAGATAAAGCGTGGCGGGCCGGGCCAATAACTGCTGGCGAATCTCGCCGCCCAGCATGCCGGCGGAGTTGGCGCGGGTGAGGGTAATGCCGCCGGCGACCGAGACCAGCAAGGACGGGATCAGCGTCACCAGGCCGTCGCCGACCGTCAGCACGGTGTAGGTGCGCGCGGCTTCGCCCAGCTGGATGCCTTGTTGAAGAGTGCCGATCAGAAGACCGGCAACAATATTGATGGCGGTAATCAGGATGGTGGCCAGCGAGTCGCGCTGGTTGAAGCGCGCCGCGCCGTCCATGGCGCCGTAGAACTCCGCCTCGCGGGCGATGGCCTGGCGGCGGCGTCGGGCCTCGGCCTCGTCGATCAGCCCGGCGTTCATGTCGGCGTCGATGGCCATCTGCTTGCCGGGCAAGGCATCGAGGGTGAAGCGGGCCGTTACCTCGGCCGTGCGCACGGCCCCGTGCGAGACGACCAGGAACTGGATGGCGATCAGGGCCAGAAACAGCACGAAGCCGACCACATAGTTGCCGCCCACCACGAACTGGCCGAAGGCCTCGATTACTTTGCCGGCAGCCGCCGTGCCCTCCGAGCCGTGAAGCAGGATGCGGCGGCTGGAGGCAATGTTCAACGACAGCCGGAAGAGGGTGAGCAGCAGCAGCAGGGTGGGAAAGACCGACAGCTCGACGGCGCGGCGAATCTGCATGGCCGAGAGAAAGACAATGACGGAGGCAGACATTGAAAGCGCCAGCAGGAAGTCCAGAGCCCAGGCCGGCAGCGGCACCAGCATGACGAAGATCACGCTGATGGCCGCCAGCGGCAGCACATATTCGCGCAGCCGGTGCCAGATCGACTGGTTTGGCGGGGCGCCTGGGGCCAGAGCCGCAGTGCTCATCGCGGACCTCCATTGAAGGGTGAGGCGCCGGGGGCGGTACCGGGCTGCCGGGCGGCGTTCGGTTGAGAGGCGGCGCGCGCGGAGTTTTCGCGGGCGCGCCGCTCGCGCAGTTCGCCCTCGACGCGCTGCCGGTAGAGATAGGCAAGAATCGCGGCTACCGCGGCGTAGAGGTCGGCCGGGATCGGCTGGCCAACCTCGACAGAGCGGTAGAGCGAGCGGGCCAGCGGCGGGTTCTCGATGATCGGCACGCCGGCCCAGCGGGCCTCGGCCTTGATCTCTTCGGCCAGCAGGTTGCGCCCCTTGGCCATGACGCGGGGCGCATCCATGGTCGAGAAGTCGAAGCCCAGGGCCACGGCGTAGTGGGTGGGATTGGTGAGCACGACGGCGGCCTTCGAGACATCTTCCTTGACGCGGCGGCGGCGTGCCTGGCGCTGCAGGTTGCGAATCCGGCCGCGGATCTGCGGGCTGCCCTCGGTCTCCTTGTACTCGTCGCGCATATCCTGCTTGCTCATCTTGAGGCGCGACTCGCGGCTCTGCCATTCGACCAGGTAATCGATGGCCGACCAACCGAATAAGAGCCAGGAGGCGGCCAGCAAGAGTCCATAGACATCCGAGCCCAGCGCCTCCAGACGGGTGATCGAAAAGGGAGGAATGGTCAGCTGGCGGGCGATGCGCTGGACGGCGAATACGGCCAGCAGGCTGGCCGGAAGCAGGGATTTGGCCAGGCGGGCGGCGGCGCGCAGCGAGAAGAGGTTTTTAATATTCGAGATGGGATTGACGCGGTCGAATTTGAAGCCGATCGATTCGACGTGAAAGTTGAGGCCGCCGGTCTGGAGCACCCCGGCCAGGAGCGCAGCAAGGGCCACGGCGAACATGACGACGGCCGGAGGCGTGAGCACGGCAAGCGACAGCCGGCGAATGGCAAGCAGCGTCGGCTCGAGTTGGGCCGGCTCCCAGCGCCGCGGGTCGCCGAGATCGAGGAAGGCGGCGAAGGTGGCGCGCCAGGCATAAAGGATCGTGCTGCCGAGAGCTCCCAGGACGACGACCCCGGCCAGGGTTCCGGCGGCAGAGGACAATTCGCGGCTATGCAGGATGTCGCCGTCGCGCCGTGCCTTGTCGCGACGGTGTTGCGATGCCTGTTCTGTGCGCTCTCCGGGCATGGGCTATCCTCCCAGTCCGGCAACCTGGCCGGGAGCGGCAATCAGGCGCTCGGCCAGGTCGAGCAGGCCGCTGAAGCGCGACTCAATGAAGCGCGGCCAGAGAGCCAGAGAGCCGGTCAGGATCATGAAGCCGGTCAGGGTTTTGAGGGGCACCGTCAGGTTCATCACCGGCAATTGGGGGCTGAGCTTGCCGAGCAGCGATACGGCGACCTCGACCAGCATGGTGGCTGCCAGGATGGGCGCTGCCAGCTCGACCGCAGCCAGAAAGATGCCGCCGGCGGCGCGGACGATCACCAGGGCGCTCGAGGGCGCGACAGCGAAGGAGCCCAGAGGCGCGGCGCGAAAGCTGCGCACCATGGAGGCAAGCAGAATCCGGTCGAGGCCGGCGCCGATCACCACCAGCGTTCCCATCAGTTGAAACAACTCGCCCATCAGCGGCGTCTGGATGTTGGAGCCCGGGTCCATCAGGTTAACCAGCGAGAAGCTGAGCTGGAGCCCAACGATCTGGCCGGCGAACAGCAGCATCTCGTTCAACAAGGCCAGCGTGAGTCCATACACCAGCCCAATCGCCAGTTCTCCGAGCAGGGCCGAAAAGCCAATCGCCACCCGTGCGCCAGGCAAGGTCGAGACCAGCGGCGCCAGCAGAAAGGCCACAGCGAGGACAAAGACCGCCTTGGCGCGCAAAGGCAGCGCGGTCGAGGAGAAGAACGGGGCGAAGACCACCATGCCGCTGACCCGGACCAGGGCCAGCGTCATCGCGCTCAGAAATGAGGTCCAATCGGTCATGTCTTCCTAGTCTTCAGTTCTCAGTCTTCAGTTCCCGGTCTTCAGTTCCCGGTCTTCAGTTCTCAGTCTTCAGTTCCCGGTCTTCAGTTCTCGGTCGTTACTGGTCTCAGCTTTCAGTTCTTGCTTCTTCCAGATGGACAGTTAAGTTCATGGCTCTCAACTCTGTTTTTCCACTCCCTGTGCCGCCAACTTCGCCGAGACATCCCGGTTCACGGTATGTCTTGACTGAAAGCCGACAGCTTCATTTCTCATCCCAGAAAACGATGAAAGTCGGTAAAAAGCTGGCGCGTGTAGATGGCCAGCCGCTCCAGAAACCAGGGCATCCCCACCAGCAGGATCATGGCGATCGCTCCCAGGCGAGGTACCGAGGTCAGCGACTGCTCCTGGAGGCTGGTCAGGGTTTGCACCAGGCTCAGCAGGAAGCTGATCAGCACGGCAGCGATCAGCAACGGCGCGGCCAGGATCATGGCTTCTTTCATCAATTGGCGAAGCAGTTCGGCAACCATGTCAGGGGACATCTCGTTCTCCCAGGCAACAAAAGTTCAGAAACTCTTCAGCAGCGAACCGGCCAGCAGGTTCCATCCGTCGACCATGACAAACAGCAGGATCTTCAAGGGCGTTGAAACCACGACCGGCGGCAACTGGAACATGCCGATCGAGGTGGTGATGGCAGCGGTCACCATGTCGATCAGAAGAAACGGAAGGTAGAGCACCGCGCCGATGGCGAAGCCCGCCTTGAGTTCAGAGAGAATGTAGGCCGGGATCACGACGCGCATGGGCAGGTCTTCAGGCGTGTTGGGGCGCGGAACCTGTCCGGCGGCGGTGAAAAGGGCAAGGTCTTTTTCGCGGGCGTAGCGCAGCAGGAAGAGCTTGACCGGCTGGGCGCCGAGGTCGATGGCTTCGATGCCGGTGATCTGGCCCGAGCGATAGGGCTCGACGGCCTGCTGGTCGACCTGGTTGAGGACCGGGGTCATCAGGAACCAGGTCATCATCAGGGCCAGTCCCATCAGGGTTGGATTGGAGGGCGCGGTCTGGGTGCCGAGCGCCTGGCGCAGGAAATGAAAGACCACCAGCAGGCGCACCAGCGGCGTCATGCACATCAAAATTGCCGGCAGCAGGGTGACGAGGGTGAGGACCAGCAGGATGGTCCAGGGCGTCGAGTCCGATGGATGAAGGCGGGCGTTGAGATCGGGCAAAAGCGACGCCGGGGCCGCCGTGGCCGCATGCGCGGCCACCAGCAGCGCTACCATGAGACCCTCACCGGGCGGCGGGCTGTTCCAGCGATGTCTCGATCGAGCGGGTAGAAGACCGGGCCGCCGTCCAACGAGGTGGCCACGAGAAACCGGCGGCCCTCGGCCTCGACCAGCGACAGGGACTGGCGGGGAGCCAGGGCGATGCGCTCGAGAAGCTCGAGGCGCGGCCGGGGGCGTATCGCCCTGCCCGGCAACCTCCTCAGCAGCGGCTTGAGGAGCGCCCCGGCAAGAGAGCCAAGCGCCCCAATCGCCTCGACTGTCTTCCCTTCCCTTTCATCCTTCATCATCAGCCCTTCCTCAAATTCCGTTCGCGCATTGAAACTGCATTTCTTCTCGCCGATTGAATCCGCATTTCGTTCGCGGACCTCGCGGCTCCGTGCCGGGTTTTCAGGCCAGGCGCGTGATCCGAACCGCCAGTTGGGTTTCAATCACTTCAAACTCCGTCCAGGCCAACTGCACGTCTCCGGAAGCCAGCGGAACGTCTTCTCCGTTTCCCCATTGCGACTCGATCAACTGTCCCGGCTCGAGGGCCAGCAGATTGCGCACCCGGAACTGGCGCACCGGGACCGCAACATCGAGTTCCACCGGAAGCAAAGAGAAAGGCGCGCTCAACGGCGGCAGATCGGTCAGCTCGGCCGGCTCAAGCGGTTTGGGCGGCGAGGCCACCAGGGCCTGGCTTTTGGGCCCCTCGCCGGCACCGTTTTGAGCGGTCAGATTCGGCGGTGCGCTTTGGGGCGCCGGGGTTGAGTGCGCAGTTGCCATGTGATTGGAAAGCATGCAGAAAAGTGACCAGAAGTGGAGCAACAAACTTAGAAAGGTCTAATGAAGAAAGCCTGACCCATACGCCGGAACAGGCCTGACGCAACCCAGGGAATCCCTAACGCTGCTACACTGAAGAGGACGGAAACTTTGGGTTTTGCCGGCCGAGAGCCGAGGCAAGCCGGGCGGAAACGAGGACGAACAACATGCCGGAAAATAATGAAAACAAGACTTTTAACGGAACGAGCCTGCGCTTGAAAGTAGGACTGGCCGAGATGCTGAAGGGCGGCGTCATCATGGACGTGATGAACGTGGAGCAGGCCCGGATTGCCGAGGAGGCCGGCGCAACGTCGGTGATGGCTCTGGAGCGCGTGCCGGCGATGATTCGTGCCGAAGGCGGAGTGGCGCGCATGGCCAAGCCCAGCCTGATCCGGCAGATCATTCAGGCGGTCTCGATCCCGGTGATGGCCAAGGCGCGAATCGGGCATTTTGCCGAGGCCCAGATTCTGCAGGAACTGGGCGTGGACTTTATCGACGAGAGCGAAGTACTGACTCCCGCCGACGAGGCTCACCATATCGACAAGCATGCCTTTGCGACGCCGTTTGTGTGCGGCGCGCGCAACCTGGGTGAAGCGCTGCGGCGGATTGCTGAAGGCGCGGCCATGATTCGAACCAAAGGCGAGGCGGGCACGGGCGACGTGGTCCACGCGGTGCAGCACATGCGCCAGATCACCAGCGAAATGCGCGCGCTGACCGTGCTGACCGAGCAGGAACTTTATGCAGCAGCCAAGAACCACCAGGCCCCTTATGAGCTGGTGCGGATGGTGGCGCAGACTGGCAAGCTGCCGGTGCCGAACTTCTCCGCCGGAGGCATTGCCACGCCCGCCGACGCGGCGCTGATGATGCAGCTTGGCGCGGAGGCGATCTTTGTGGGTTCGGGCATCTTCATGAAAGAGCGGGCCACGCCGCTCGATGTCGAGAACGATCCGAAGGAGCGCGAGGAGGCGGTGTCGCGCGCCAAAGCAATCGTGATTGCGACGACGCACTTCAACGATCCAAAGATTCTGGCCGAGGTGAGCGAGCAGGTCACCGGCACGATGAAGGGATTGGCGGCTGCCGCACTCGATCAATCGCAACTGTTGCAAACGCGCGGCTGGTGAGGACTAGAGCAATTCCAGGATTACTGCGCCGCGAGGAAACTCATGCGAGGTTGCCGCTCCCTGATGGTCGCGTCAACTTTGCGTATTGCCTTCGAGGTATACCAATCCTAGAATTGCTATTGCCGTCCGGGCGGAGGCTCGCTATTCGCTCGCACGGGCTTTTTGGGGGCGCCGCCAATGCCGCGCTGGGGAGAAAATGCGAGGCGGGCGGGAGCCGCGCCGTTGACTGAACCCGCCGCGCCGGTTGAACACAGGAATCTCACAGGAGTTGAAGGGTTGACGAAAGCACGCACCTTGCCTCGGATCGGTGTGCTGGCGATTCAGGGCGATTATGCGGCCCACGCCAGGGCTCTGACCAAGAGTGGCGCGGAGCCGTGCGAGGTGCGGAAGCCTGAAGAGCTCTCCGGGCTCGATGGGCTGATTTTGCCCGGCGGCGAATCGACGACCATGTTGAAGTTCCTGGAAAAGCGCGGATTCTTTGAGGCGCTTGAAGAGTTTTCAAAGCAAAAGCCCGTCTTTGGCACCTGCGCCGGCGCAATTCTTCTGGCGCGGGAGGTACGCAATCCGCCGCAGCGCAGTCTGGATATTCTTGACGCGGTGGTGGAGCGAAACGCCTACGGGCGGCAGATTGACTCGAGCATTTTTACAGCCGAGACCGAACTGGCGGGTGGGCCGCTGGAGATGGTTTTCATTCGCGCGCCGCGTATCGCGTCCATCGGGGATGGGGTCGAGATTCTGGCTCGGCGCAACGGCGATCCGGTCCTGGTGCGGCAAGGATCGGTGCTGGCGGCGACTTTTCATCCCGAGCTTTCCGACGATGGCCGCGTGCATGGACTCTTTGTCCAAATCGTGACGGGCAAGCAAGATCAATGAGTTGCCGGGTCTGCTGACGGAGCGGACCTTTCGTGGCTTGCCGCGAATCTTCGCATGCTGATACATCCCTATCCGATTCTGGATGCGTCCAAACCAAAGTGAGTGTAACCTCTAACTCACAGAGGCCGAATATGCCCTCCATCTTTACGCCAACGCCATCGGAGATCGAGCGGAAAGACCCCGGATTTGGCGGGAAACCGCCTGTTGACCGGCGCCCGACGGGCGGCGGTGGCGGTGGGGGTGACGACGACTGGAAGTCGCCGCGCCGGGGACCGCGTGAGGCTCTGCATCGCATTCGGGCCTTTGTTTTTTGCGCAATCGCCGGGGACATGATGTTCTTCGTGGTTCTGGTAGCGTTGTTCTACGCGCGCCAGGCCGGGACCCACATGGACGCGCGCACCCTGCGCCAGGTCGGCGACTGGCACCCCGTGCTGCTGCCCCCGATCCTGTTTTTAAATACTGCGGTGCTGTTGCTGAGCGGTCTGACGATGGAGATTGCTCGACGGCATATTTTTCGGGAGATCGATGTCTTGGAAGAATGGCTGGGGCTGGGGCAGCCGGCACTTCGGCGGACGCGGCCCTGGTTGGCGGCAACGCTGGCCCTGGGGCTGCTTTTTCTTGGCGGCCAGGTCATGGCCTGGAGACAACTGACGGAGCAGGGATTTGCCTTTGATCAGTTTGCCACGCCGGCAAGCTACTTTTTTTACCTGATCACCGGGCTGCACGCCGCTCACCTGGCTCTCGGGATTCTTGCGCTGCTGTTTTGCGTTGGCGCGTTGGGATGGCTGAGGCGCGTTGAGTCGCGGCAGATCGCTGTGGACGCAACGGCGTGGTTCTGGCACACGATGGGGCTGGCATGGGTCGTGCTGTTCGCTGTGTTGGTCTTCGGGCAGTAGCTGCGGGGCTGGCGGGAGCCGATTTTTCAGCGCAGAAAAATGAGCCCAATTTCTGGAAGACAGCTCCAGCCATTGGGCTCTTTTGCCGATGATGCCAGGCACGATAGCTCATTGAATCAGCAAATCGCCAACTCAGTTTGCCTGAAGATGGAACAGAGAACGAAGGCGCTTGGCGAAGGGTGGCACCTCAGGGCATTCGAAGTAGATTTGGCGATTGATCGCCATCAGTAACTGGACCGCCTGCAGTTGGCTGTTGTTGGAGGAGAAGGTTCCGCCTTCATGGATAAACTCGTCGGTCAGGTACTCGATGGCGTGGCCGAGGATCTCGAGCGCGCGGCCGGCCTGGGGACTGATGCTGCGGCGGCGTTTGAGGCCGGTGCGAATCGTTTCCGCCACGGGTGCGGGGACTGCTACGGAGAAGCCGGTGGTCGCGGTGGTTGCCATATGGTGTCTATCCTCATCTACTTCTTCGGCACCGAGGGCATTTAATTCAGATGACGGAGGTACCGTTTCCCGTTGCGGCACAGAGGATGACTCTGTATCGAAATGGAACACTGGATTCGGCCGGGCAGGCGAAACTCCTGCCCTTCAAGTCTGGTCGAATTGATCGGGCAGAAGACTAAAAGATCGGATTGTTGCGGAAGTGCCCGGAACGTTCGCATCTCAGTTCAGAATCTTGGGACCGGCATGCGCGGTGAATCTGATTTGTTCCTGCTCTGAGGGACAGATGGTCCGGGTGGAGACAGCGTCAAGTGTTCCGTGCTCATCGACGGACTTTAGCCTCGGCTAATCTCGCGATCTCGCAATGGGACTCGGTAAACCTGCACAGACCTCAAGTGAGAAATTGAGAATCGTGAAGAGTAAGAGTCCTCAGTGCAGTCCGAGGGCCCATGCCTGAGTGCGGCGTCTCTGAAGTTGGTAGTATAGGTGCGTTGAGCAATTACTCTGAGAACACGCAGCCGTTGATGAGAGCGATTCCTTACCTTCGAAAGAAGTGGCAGTTTTGCAGTCCGCCGAAGTGCGATTCAAGTCCTGACTCGCGTTGATGCTCTTCGGGTTTTTAAGTGGACGGGAGGCTTCGTACGTCGCCATCCCCCGGCCAACCCGAGGACTATTTTTGCCTGGCAGGGTTTGCGCGAACAGTTGCTGAACTGCAGGGTCGAAACCAAAGGGCAAAACGTGGTCTAGCTTGTCAAAACTCCGGGCGCTGGTGGATAAAAGTCGAGAAAGCGAACCACCGGCCCTGTCCAAACATTCAGGGAGATAATCCATGCAATCATACGATGCAAGAAGAGCAGAGTTGGAGAAGGCCACCAGGCGCGGTCGTACGTGGGCGGGAAATCAGCTACGCGCAATTGCGGTGACGCTTCTGACCATCGCGACAGGAATTCCTTCAGGATTGGCCCAGCAGCCCCTTGCTCCTACTCCAGGCAAGCAGGCATCGGACCTGCCTCAGGAACCCTCGCCAGTAAATACCGAGCCGCTGAACTTGCGTTCGTCGGAACGGGATTTCTCGAAACCCTCCGGTCGTCTGCTGGGCAACCCCCTGAAGCCGTACATGCCAACAACCGTGGCCAAGGCGAGCTTCATGAACTCGGTGCGGCTTACCGACATGGTGAAGAACGGCAAGATCTACCTCAGCCTCTCCGACGCACTGGCGCTGGCTCTTGAGAACAACTACGACATTGCCATCTCGCGCTACTACATGGATCTGGCAGATTTGGATCTGCTGCGCGCCAAGGCCGGTTCTACGTTGTTCGGGTCTGGCGCGATGGTCAATAGCTCTACACAAGGCGGTTACCTGTCGACCTCAAGCGCGGGCGGTGGACCGGGAGCGTCGACGGGAGGGGCAGCATCCGGCACCGCAGGATTAACACTGACCGCCTCAGGCGCAGGTCCGGCGCCGGAGAACAGGGACCCTTCGGTGACCAGCACCATCCAGTTTGAGCGCGCCGTCGCCCCACAATCCAATACTCTGTTCTCCGGTGGCTTGAAAGCGCTCAACACCAACACCGACGAGTACAACTTTACCTACAACCAGGGGTTTGTGACGGGAACCTCGCTGACCGCTTCTTTGAACAACAACCGCATTACGACCAACAACCCTTTCAGCGACTACAGTCCGCAGCTTAGTTCCTCCTTCAGCGCCAAAGTGACCCAGCACCTGCTGTTGGGAGCCGGCACGTTTGTGAACAAGCGTTATGTGTACCAGGCAATCAACAACCGCCTGATCACCGATTCGACTTTCCGGCAGCAGATTCTCTACACGGTGAACCAGGTGGAGAATATTTACTGGGGTCTGGTGAATGCCTACGACGATGTGCAGGCCAAGGAGCGGGCGCTGGACCAGAGCAGCGAGGTGGCGCGCGAAAATCGTCAGCAATTGGAAATTGGCTCGATGGCGCCGCTGGACGTGCTCAACGCCGACCAATCCGTGGCGGCGGACAAGCAGGCTCTGGTCAACTCCCGTAACGCTTTGAACTATCAGCAACAGATTATGAAAGAAGCGATCGTGCGCAACCTCAACGACCCTGCGTTGATGGCGGCCGCCGTCATTCCGACCGATCGGGTAAGCATCGATCAACTTCCGGAGGAAAAGGAACCGATCGACGATCTGGTGCAGCAGGCCTTCCAGCAGAGCCCCGTGCTGGAGCAGGCGGTGCTTACGCTGAAGAACGACGCGATCAGCCTGCGCGCGGCCAAGAACGGGCTCCTTCCGACGCTGGACGCCTACGGCTTTTATGATTCCAGCGCCCTGGGCGGTTCGCAAAACAAGGGCGCCCTCGACTTCGAAACGGGAGGCCCCTATCCCCCGGGCTCCTTTCCGAGCGCCGGATACGGAGAGGTGCTTCAGAACCTGTTTAACAACTCGGCGCCGGACAAGGGCGTGGGTTTCAGCTTGACGATTCCGATTCGCAACCGGCCGGCTCAGGCGCAGCAGGCGCAGGCTCTGATCGAGTACCGGCAGGCCGAACTGAAGTTGGAGCAGCTCTATACACAAATCCGCACGAGCGTGGTGAACGCGTTGTTTGCTCTCACCAACGATCGAGCGCAGGTGATCTCCTCCATAGCCGCCGAGGATTATGCCCAACGCAGCCTGGATGCGGAACGGACGAGGCTGAAATACGGATCGTCGACCACGGCGCTGGTTCTGCAACAGCAGCGTTCACTGGCCGCGGCGGAGAATACCCTGCTGCAAGCCAATGCGACCTATGCGAAAGACCGCGCGGGCCTTTATCAGACGATGGCCAGCACCTTGCAGCACTATGGCATCGATCTCCAACAGGCTGCAACAGGAAACGTGACAACGGCGCCCGTGGTGCCCGGAGTTACGCCTGCCAAAGGGATCGATAAGCCCGCGGCGGCCAGCCAATAGATGACCCGGCCGCAGGCTTTGAAAACGCAAGAAAAGTGATCGGAAACAAGTTGGAGATCGTCTTCAGGAACAAGTCGCTTCGGAGACCCGTCCGGCGCGGCCCTTCATTTCCTGCGGCGGCCGGCTACGCACGTTTAGTAGACTTAACGGCAGCATGATCGCTTCCTCTCACGTCGTTCGCTCTTTCCGTAGAAATTCTGGCTTCAGCGCGCTGATCTTCAGCTTTGCCCTGGCAGCCGCGATGCCCACCCTGGCGCAAGGGACCCACCTCTGGACCCAGTCAAGGGTCGATGAATTTGAAAAAGGCACGCCAGAAGGAGTCGCTATCGAGAGCGACGGCCACCTGCGCGGAGGCCCAGGACTTGCGAACGTGCTTACAACGCCCTCAACCTTTGTCTGGTCCGTGGCTGCCGACAAAAGCGGCGAGGCATTCCTCGGGACGGGTTCGCCGGCTACTGTGATTCGTGTCGATCGCGAGGACAAACCTTTCACGCTCTTCGAGACCAGGGACGTGAGCGTCCAGGTGGTGAAGCTGGGGCCGGATGGATTTCTTTACGCGGCGACGCTGCCCAGCGGCAAGGTCTACCGGCTCAAACCCGATGCAATGACCAAGCAAGACGAGAACAGCGCGACTTTGGTTTTTGACTTGTCCAAGGCAGGCAGCACGGATGGGGACGCAGCAAAGGAAAGTTCCAACAAAGCGCACTACATCTGGGACCTGGCCTTCGACACCGCAGGAAAGCTTTATATCGCTACCGGAGGCCCGGGAGCCGTTTACCGCATTGACCCCGCCAAGCCCGGATCAAAACCCGAGCAGTTTTTCAAATCCGACGAAGCGCACATTCGCTCGCTTGCATGGGACCGAAAGGGCAACTTGATTGCGGGCTCCGATGGATCGGGGCTCGTCTATCGCATCAGCCCCGAAGGCAAAGGCTACGTGCTGTTCGATGCTCCGCGGCGCGAGATCACCTCTGTTTCGGTCGGCGCTGACGGCACAATCTACGCGGCCTGCGTGGGCGACAAGACGCACAATCAACTCCCACCCTTGCCGGTGCAGGGCGTCGCAGCTGTGTCCATCACCATTATTCAGCCCGGCTCGGTAAACGCGGTCAACACGAGTACTTCCCTGCCCGAGGGAACCGAGATCTACGCACTGGCCGAGGGTCAGGCTCCGCGCAAACTCTGGTCGAGCAAAGATGACATTGTCTACGCGCTCTCCGCGCGACCGGACGGCCTGCTGGCACTCACCGGCAATCGCGGACACGTCTTTCGCATCCAGAACGACGGCAGCTTCGCCGATATCGCGCACCTTGAAGCGCAGCAAGGCCTCAGCCTGTTTGTGGAACAAGACTTGGGAAGCATCCTCGTCGGCTCCGGCAACACTGGGAGGCTCTTCCGCTTGAGCGCCGCGCAGAAGCATGAGTACGCCAGCGATGTTCTGGATGCAGGCGCGCTGGCGCGCTTCGGTCACATCGAAGTTGAGCCTGGCTCCTCTGGCTATGAAATATGGACGCGCTCGGGGAATGTGGAACAACCGGTTCGAGGCTGGTCTGACTGGGAACCGCTGAAGGATGGAGCGGTGGCTTCGCCGGCCGGGCGCTTCCTGCAGTGGAAGGCGGTGCTCCACGCGAGCGGGGTCGTCGGCAGCGTCGCGGTGAATTACCTTCCTGTGAATGCGGCGCCTGTTGTTGACGACGTTGTTGTCGCCACCGGCGCGCGCGTGAATCCGCAGACACAATTTGCCAGCCAGCCGCAGACGGTCAGCATCTCATTCGGCTCGCCCGCTTCGTCTGTCGACGGGACAACCAACGACTCAAGCGCAAGTTCGCCGCTGACCGCAATAAGAGATCGCACCGCCGTCACCGTGCGCTGGTCTGCGCACGACGATAACGGCGACACCCTGGTTTACGATCTCTATCTGCGCGGCGACGGAGAAACGGTGTGGCGCGCACTCAAGAAGAAGATCACTGAGAAGGCGTACAGCTTCGACGCTACGCAGATTCCCGATGGAGGCTACCAGGTCAAGGTCGTTGCTTCCGATGCCCCGTCTCACTCTCCCGGCGACGCTCTGACCGGCGAAAAGATCAGCGATCGCTTTGAAGTGGACACCACTCCGCCGGCGATCAACGCCCTCAAGGCGGAGAGAGGAACAAGTTGTGGCGGCGCGCCTTGCGCGAACAGAATCCAGGTTTCGTTCGACGCCGTTGATGCTGCTTCGCCCATCAGCCATGCGGAATACTCACTCGATGCAGGGCCGTGGCAATACCTTGAGCCTGTCGGCAAGATCTCCGACGCGCGCACCGAGCACTACGAATTCAGTGTCGAAACGGACAAAACCACTGCATCCGCCGAGCACCTCATCACCGTTCGCGCTTACGACCGCTTCGAGAATGTGGGCGTAGCCAAAACCGTCATTCCTGCCGAAGGAAAGTAAACCCGGCAAGGCAGTTCAGGAATCAAGGCACACATGCGATTTGAGTTTTTTTTGGCGGCGCGTTACCTGAGAGCCAAGCGGCGGCAGGCTGTGGTGGGCGTGGTCACCGCAATCTCCGTTGCGGGTGTCGCGGCGGGCGTTGCTGCCCTGATCATCGCCCTGGCTATCACCAACGGCATGCAACGCGACTTGCAGGATCGCCTGCTGGGCTCGTCGTCCCATGTCGAGCTGATGCGCGTAGAGGCGGACGGCATCCGCGACTGGCGTCCTCTCCTCGACCGGCTGCGCCATCTGCCCCACGTCACAGCCGCGGCGCCCGGTATCTACGAAGAAGTGATGGTCTCGCACGGCCCGCGCGCCGGATTTGCGCTGGTTAAAGGCATCATCCCGGCACAGGAACGCACGGTCAGCAATCTACTCGATACGATCACTTCCGGATCGGCTGCCGGGCTCAACCCGAGCGCCTCCGACTCTTCCAGCACGCCGGCGCTGGTGCTGGGAAGCGATCTCGCCGAGCAGATTGGCGTCGAGGTCGGGGATCAAGTGGTGGTCACCAGTCCGCAGGGTGAATTGAATCCGGTCTTTGGACTGGTTCCAAAATTTCAGACCTTCCGCGTCGCAGGCATCTTCCACTCCGGCTTCTACTCCTACGACGCAAGCTGGGGCTTTATGCGCCTGGCGGATGCGCAGCGCCTGTTCGACGAGCCGGACCTGCTCTCGGTGATCAGCTTTAAAGTCGACGACCTGAACCGTGCCCCGGAGATTGGCGCCGAAATCGAACAGGCCGCCGGCAAAGGCTACATGACGACCAACTGGATTGAGCAGAACCGCGAACTTTTTCGCGCGCTCAACCTGGAGCAGGAAGTCACTTTTATTGTGATCGCGCTGATCGTTATTGTTGCCGCGCTCAATATTCTTATCGCGCTCACTATGATGGTGATGGAGAAGACGCGCGACATCGCCGTGATGATGAGCTTTGGCGTGGAACCGGGGCAGGTGCGGCGCATCTTTCTGATGCAGGGCCTGCTGATCAGCCTGGTGGGGACGGCACTCGGCCTGGCTCTGGGCTATTTTGCCGCATGGGCCGGCGGCCACTACCACTTCATCCATCTCTCCGCCGAGGTCTATTCGATTGACACGCTTCCGTTCGCGCCGCGGCCGCTGGATGGAGTGATCGTGTCCGCGGTGTCGATTGGGATTTCGATCCTGGCTACACTGTATCCGTCGTCGGCGGCGGCGCGGGTGCTTCCGGCAGAGGCGCTCAGGTATGAGTAGGGTTATGCGACCCAACTCCAGATTTCGTTAGAGATGAGCTTCAAACTGGCAGTCTAAGCCTGAAACGGGAACCATGCCTAAACTCCAGGTTTCTTTTTCTTTGAGAGGCAGAGAATATCTGTCAGTCTTTATCTATGCGCTCCATAAACGTCAGCCAACTACGCAACACTCGCCAACTATTGGCGTGGCTCAGTAAAGGCGAGACCATAGAGCTGCGATACCGGGACCGAGTCATCGCCAGGATTGTTCCAGAGAGGCCCGCTGGGGCTGCTCCGGCGAAGAGAACTCATGCGTCCGAAATGGCACGCTGATTACCTGCGCTGATTCCCTTACCGCGGCGTAATGATCCCGCCCAGCGCGTGGCGTCGGGGAAGCACAATGCCGCGATGATCCACTTCAGCGGCTGGTACCTTCACGGCGCTGGCCTGAGTCAACGGAGCGCGCTCAACCAAGGCTCCGCCGCACGCCGGACACCAATCCGCTCGAGTCTCTTCGGCAAGCAAGGCGTGACACTGGCTGCAAATCCGTTCCATAAGTACAAGTTTATCGGATCGACCTCCGGCTAAAACTCGCCCGGTACACTTGAGGTATGCACCCTCCCGTTCGCCTGGTGGCAATCGACATGGACGGCACCCTGCTGCCGAACACCCTTCCGCCGAATGGCGTGCAGCAAATGAGCAGCCGTAATGCGCAGGCTCTGCGGGCGGCGCAGCAGGCCGGCATCACAATCGCCATTGCGACCGGCCGCCGCATGGCCTATACCGTTCCGCTGCTCGAGGCCATTGGTCTTCGAGCGGATACGCCGCTTATTACGTCCAATGGTGCAGTGATACGAACACTGGACGGCCAGTTGATCGACCGCTGCCACATGGAGGCACGCGTGGCCCGAGGGGTTTGCGGACTGCTCAGGCCGTTTGGGGCCGTCGTGTTTACCTTTGATAGGCCGGGCCGTGCCGAGCTGGTGCTGGAAGACCTGGAACAGGCTCATGGACGCATCGCGCTCTGGGTCGAGAGTAACCGCAAGTCGATTGATGTGGTCAAGCCGCTGGAACTGGCGTTGAAGGATGGAGAAGATCCCATTCAGGGCATGGTTACCGGCCGTGTGAGCAGGATGAAGGAAGCCGAACGGGCTCTGAAGGCGAGCGAGTGGAGCAGCAGTTGCGCCTGCGTCCGAACCGAGTATCCGGCGCGGGATGTTTCGATTTTGGATCTGCTGCCACTCGGCGTCTCCAAGGGATGGGCTCTGAAAGACCTGGCCGGACGACTGGGCGTGAGCCAAAGGGAGACCATGGCCATTGGCGACAACTGGAACGATGTGGATATGCTGGAGTGGGCAGGGCAAGCCGTCATGATGGGCAATGCAGCCCGAGAGCTCCGCACGATGGCCAAAACGCTGGGCTGGAAGCAGGCGCCTGCGAACGATGAAGACGGAGTGGCCGTTGTGCTGGAGGCTGCGGTGAAAAAGCTCAGCACCGGCAGAAACTAGTGGAATTGCAGGTTCATATGATGCGCGCAAGAGTGTTCTTGATCGCCGGGTTGTTGGCTCTATTGATCTCCACGGCGAGGGCCGCCGAATCCGTGACCCTGCGCAACGGCTTCGATCTGCGCTGCGACCATCTTGCCCAAGTCGACAGCCGCGTCCGGCTCTATCTGAGCGCCGGCGAAGACAACTTTATTGAAGTACCGGCACAAGATGTGGTCCGCGTCGAGTCCGTTGCCGATCAGGAGCCGGTTTCCTCGGAGATTGTGCCAAAGCCGGCAACCACTGCGGCGAGCAACGCTCAGCTCAGCCAGGCCGACCTGGGCGAGATACTGGCGCGCGCTGGCAAGGCCCACAACCTGGACGTGGACCTGCTGGCAAGCGTCGTGAAGGCTGAAAGCGGAGGCAACACCCGCGCGGTGAGCCCTGCTGGAGCGCGAGGGCTGATGCAACTGATGCCGGGAACAGCGAGCGATCTTGGCGTGGAAGACAGCTATGAGCCGAACCAGAACGTACGCGGCGGCTCGGCCTACCTGGATGTCCTGCTGACCCAATATCACGACAACCTGGCTCTTGCGCTGGCCGCCTACAACGCGGGTCCCGAGGCAGTGGATCGGTATCACGGCATCCCTCCGTACCACGAGACACAAGCCTATGTGGCGCGCGTCATCCACGAGTTCAACCACCGCGTTCTGGCGCGTGAAGCACAGATGCGCGCCACCGCCGCACGAAATTGAACGCAATTCCCGCCGCCCCGCGTCTGCCCGGTAGAATGAGCGTAGAGCCTGTTATGGACATTCCCGCAGGGCGGCATTGCGGAACGGAGAACGCTTGAAGAAGAGCCAGCTGATTCTGGGCCTTGTGGCGCTTGCTGCACTTGTGGCACTCGTTGTCTGGGGGCGGAGCCATTTCGATTTTGGCGTCTTTCGCAACCAGATTACTCATGCCGATTGGACAAAGGTAGCGCTCAGCGCGGGTTGCATTTATGTGGCCTATGCCTTTCGCAGCGTTCGCTGGGCTCAGCTTCTGAAGCACAACAAAGTTGTTGGGCCGTTTTCGCTTCTTGGAACCCAGGTCATTGGCTTCACAGCCGTGGCTCTGATTGGCCGCGTGGCCGATCCAGTTCGGCCCTATCTGGTCGCAAAGAAGACCGGGCTTCCGCTCAGTTCGCAGATCGCCGTTTATATTGTCGAACGCCTGTTCGATGCCGGTTCCATGGCGCTGATTTTCTCCGTCGCCATGCTTTCGGTACCTTACGCCGACATCATCCGCATCACCAGTCATTCGCACATGGTCTCTCTCCTGGGCGCCCACTCGCCTTTCCTGGCCGCCTTTGCCGCGCGCTACGGCGGGCTCGTACTCACGCTGCTGGGCGCGCTCTTTCTTGTGACTGTGCGCATGGCCGGCAATACCGTAGCGTCGCTAGCGGAACACAGTTTTGGCTTGTTTTCAAAAAAGCTGGGTATCGCGGCGGGCGAAAAGATCCGCGCCTTTCACGCGGGCCTCGACACCATGCGCACCTTTGGAGAGTTCAGCGTCACTGCGGGGCTCTCCCTTGCCATGTGGCTGCTGATCGCCGCATCCTACTTTGAGGGTGTTCAGGCATTTGCCGGGAATCCTGGATGGGCGGCTGTAACGCCCTCCAGGTGCGTTCTGCTCATGGTTGCCAGTGGAGGCGCGAGCATCTTTCAGCTTCCGGTGCTGGGCTGGTTCACACAAATTGGAATCGTCGCCGCTGCGTTGACCGGTCTCTTTGGCGCAAGCCCGGAGGCAGCCACAGCCTGCGCCGCTCTCTTGCTTCTGACCACATTTCTTGGAATCGTCCCGGTCGGTCTGATCTGGGCTCAGTTTGACCACGTGAGCCTGCGCAAGGTGACCGTGGAAAGCGAACACGCCGGCGAAGCCCTGGCCGGAGAAGAGCCCGCTTAGCTGGTCTAACCAAGCTTTCCGTTGGATGGACGCCTGCGCCCCTCCATTGCTGCTGGGGCACCGCCTTCCGGCCTCCTGCACGCTTTTTTGTGCATTTTTGGGTGGTCAGGCTCGGTTTTGAGTTCCCATTGACGACAAAATCCGTTATATATGAGGATTGCAAGCTTTTACTGCGAAAGAAGGAGCCGCATGGAACAGCAACTTGAAGAAAGTCTGGACCCCCAGGGGCGCGTCAGCGGAATTGCGGAAGTGACTGAGTTTCCGGATCCGCACCAACAACGCGTCGTCGGATCCCCTCTTCCGGTGGGCTCCGGCGGAAACGCATCCATGCCGATGGGTTCGGCAGAGCAGAAGCGCTTGACATCGGTACCGCCTCCGGCGCGCTCGCTTGCAAACCAGCCAGCCGCCGCGCAGCCCTCAGGCCTGCAGCGCGCACTAAATCTGCTTCGGGTTGCAATCCCGTTTGTGCAGAAGGTGCTGCCGCTCCTTGACGGAAACTTCGGGACCGTCGTCTCCAATATGCTGGCGCCCGCGCCGCCGCCCCCACCTCCCGCGCCTGCACCGCCAACGGTTGATCTTGCCCCTTTCGAAAAAGGGCTGGCCGAGATTCAGGCGCAGCACCGCGATCTGCGGGAGCAGTTCCAGGAGCAGAATTCCTCTCTCAAGCGCGTCGAAGACCAGTTGGAGCTGGTTCGTGAAGCCACGGACCGCAACACCCTGGAGCAACAGGAACTGCTGGAAGACTTGAAGACAGTTGGTAACAAGGTCAACCTTGTCGCCATCATCGCGATTGGGCTTCTGGGCATCTCCGTTGTGGTCAACCTGCTGCTTTTCCTGCATATTCAGCGCGTCCTCCCCTAGAACCCGCGGAGTTTAGAGCCATTTTTTCCCACGCCTGGAGCCGCGGCCGATGGAGCAGATCGGTCGGAGGGTAGTTGTGCCTATTCTTCAGGAATCCAAATTGGGGCACTTCAGTTCCTCATTGGAAAGACTTTTAGTCCCATCAACCGGTATGTTGTCTATACAAATATTACTTTCGCCGATTTTGCTAACTTTAGGCATCTTTGTGATCTCTGCTGTTGCCAGTCGTATTTTCGCGGGGCTAGTATTCCGGATAGTTGAACCGGGTTTATAAAACCCTGAACCCGGAGATCTGATCCGCTATGCAGTTTTTCCCAATCTCACAGAGCTTTACCAACTGGCGGCGCTTTCCGGCGCACGCGAACGGAGTGTCTCGTCATGGCGTGGTATGCCTACTGCATCGGTGAAAAGAAAGCGTTTCCTGAGTTGGAGCGTCATCGTAAACCCGTTCCGCTCGAATCAGTCCATGGAGTCAGCGGGAACCAGGTTTTCCTTTACCCCGCCAGCGATCTCGCAGTTGTGGTCAGCGAGCACAACCCCTTGGATTCCCTTAACCAAAAGGCCGGCGTAGACCACGCCCGGGTCATCGCAGACTGCTTTCAGCACTCCACGGTGCTTCCCTTCCGATTTGGCACCGTCTTTAACGACGACGATGTGCTTCGGAAGTCGATCCGTTCGAACCAGCGCCAGTTCCTTGGGAACATTGACAAGCTGCGCGGCAAGACCGAGATGCACCTGAAGATCTTTGTGGACGACTGCTGCACAAAGGAATTGGAGAAGCACGGGCCCGCGGAGGGCGTTGGCCGGGCGTACCTGTCCAATCTGCGCGAGAATGCGACCCGGACCCGCGAGCGCCAGACGCGCGCACGGGCGGTGAGCTTCCAGATGCACCGGTTGTTTATGCCATTGGATGAAGAAGTAAGCTGCCGCCTGACCGACAGCGGCAAGATGGTGCTCGACATTGCCCACCTGATCGACCGAAAGTACGTGGAGCGCTACCAGAACAAGTTCGCCACCACCAGCGCCATGATGCGCGATTGCCTGCTGCAGTTGTCCGGTCCATGGCCGCCCTACCACTTCGTCCACCGGCTTACACGGTCGGCCCATGCGCAAGCGCAGCCAGCCGCGGCCCAACCGGTCGCTCCGGTTGCAGCTTCGGTTATTTCAATCATGGAATCGATCCCCGCGCTGGCCTAACAACCTTCGCAACAGCCCAATCAAAAGCCCCATCCACGCGGATGGGGCTTTTGCTTTGCTTATGCCTGTTGGTGCACCTGGCGCCTGCGCTTAGTCGTAATACTCGAGCCCAAGATGCGTGATCAGGGTTTCGCCCATGATATGGCGCAGCGTGTTCTTGAGCTTCATCGACTGGATAAACAAGTCGTGCTCCGGATAGAGCCCTTCGGCGGTCTGCGGCGACTTGAGAAAGAAGCTCAGCCACTCCTGAATGCCGATGGAACGCAGAGTGGGCGCGCGCTTGGCCAGATCGAGAAACAGGACCAGGTCCAGCGCAATCGGAGCCGCCAGAATCGAGTCGCGGCAAAGGAAGTTCACCTTGATCTGCATGGGATAGCCAAGCCAGCCGAAGATGTCGATGTTGTCCCAGGCTTCCTTGTCGTCGCCACGCGGCGGATAGTAGTTGATCCGAATCTTGTGGTAGAGATCCTTGTAGAGGTCCGGATAAAGCTCGGGCTGGAAGATGTACTCGAGCGAGCCGAGCTTGGACTCTTCCTTGGTCTTGAACGACTCGGGATCGTCCAGCACTTCGCCATCGCGGTTGCCCAGGATATTGGTCGAGAACCAGCCCCTGACGCCCAGATGCCGCGCCTTGAAGGCCGGAGCAAGTACCGTCTTCATGAAGGTCTGGCCTGTCTTGAAGTCTTTGCCGCAGATGGGCGCCGCATTTTGCTTCGACAACTCAATGAGGGCCTTCGTGTCGACGGTCAGGTTCGGTGCACCGTTTGCAAAGGGCACGCCTTCCTTGAGAGCCGCGTAGGCATAAATCTGCGACGGCGCAATGCCGATGTCGTTGGTCTCAAGTCCCTTCTCGAAGGATTCGATAGACTCGTGAACCGCCGTGGGCACAATGAAGATCTCTGTCGATCCGCACCAGATCATGACGACGCGATCGACGGTCTTCTTGAAAGCCTTGATGTCGGCGATAACCTGGTCGGCCAGGTCGCGCTTGCTCTTGCCCTTCTTGACGTGCGTGCCATGCAGGCGCTTCACGTAATACTGGTCAAAGACGGCCGGCATGGGCTTGATCTTTTCCAGATACGGTCGCAACTGCTCAAGCGTCTCCTTGTCGAGCACCTTGGCATGGGCGGCGGACTCGTAGACGTTGTCCTCAAAAATATCCCAGCCGGTGAAGACCAGATCGTTGAGATCGGCCAGCGGCACAAAATCCTTGACCATCGGAGACTTGTTATCGGTGCGCTTGCCCAGACGGATAGTCCCCATCTGCGTGAGCGAACCGATCGGCTTCGCCAGTCCGCGACGGACGGCTTCCACCCCGGCAATCATTGTGGTGGCCACGGCGCCAAGGCCAATCACCATCACTCCTAGTTTTCCTGTAGCAGGAGCAACCTTGCTCTGTGCGGTCTCTTGGCCGCTTTCTCCCTTAGTTGACATCGTCTCTCCTAACCATCCTTCTTGTTTCCGATGTTCCCATCGGTCCAGAATTATATTCCGCCTAAGCAAACGGCGTTTGTTTCATCAAAAACCTGCTGCGCCGGCCCGCAAATTCAAGCTGCCTTCGCGTCCCTTCCGCGATTCAAGTGCGACCACAGAAACCATAGAATCCCCACCAGCAATGCGAGCTCAACAACCAGGTGAAAGCGATGGAACGCCTCGTAAAGCCGCGGGTCAGTGTGCCACTTTTCGCCAAGCTTCATGCCCACGTAGGCCAGGCAGTAATACCACACGCAGGAGCCCAGTGAAGTGTACACGTGAAAGCGCACCCGGCCCATCCGCGCGATTCCTGCCGGGAAGGCCACAAAAGTCTGCACAATCGGCATCATTCTGCCCAATAAAATCGTGATCGATCCGTACTTCTCAAAAAACCACGTCATGCGATCGAGATCGTGGTTGCTCAACAGAATCCATTTGCCGTACCGCTCCACCAGCGGACGGCCGCCCTTTGCCCCGATCCAGTAGGCGACGGCCGAGCCAAGATTGCAGCCCACCGCTCCGGCAAGCGTCACCAACAACAGGTTGAAGCGCCCCAGGTAAACCAGGTAGCCGGAGAACGGCATGATGAGTTCAGAAGGGATTGGAATGCCCGACGAATTGAGGGCCATCAGCGCTGCAATGCCCGCATACCCGCCTGCATCGATGACATGGGTGATGAACTGAACCAGGAGGGTAATAATTCTTTCGCTCATGAGCTTTCCCAGTATATAGGGCGGAGAAGGCTGCTTGCCTGCTTTCGGTCGGGCGAACACGATGGATAATCAGGCGGCCCTGCAATCCCCTTTGTTACGATAAGGTTGAGGTGTCTCCCCTTGCCCGAGTTTCCCCCTGTTCCGCTCACCCTTGAAGGTTCCGCGTTGCTGCATCAGTTCTTCCGCTTCGACTGGAAAGCCTGGCGGTCCTGCGCGGACGGCGAACGCAATAAGATCGCAGCTGAAGCGACCAACGCGTTGAAGGGCCTGGAACGCGCCAGGCCCGACGGCCCAGTTCAAACAGCGCTGTTTTCGGAGTTGGGCCACAAAGGCGACCTGATCCTGGTTCATTTTCGTGAGTCGCTCGAAGCGCTCAACCAGATCGAGCTCGATCTGGCGCAAACCGAACTCTACGACTACTTGACGCCGACTCATTCTTATGTTTCTGTTGTGGAGTTGGGACTCTACGAGTCGAGCCGCAAGACCTATGAGGCTGCGGCCGCGAAGGGTTTTGAGCAGCACACGCCGGAGTGGAATTCCGAGATCGCTGCCTCGCTCGAGCGTGCGGCCGCAGCCATGGCGCCACGCATCTTCCCTGCTGTGCCTGAGTCAAAGTACATGTGCTTCTATCCCATGGACCGCAAGCGGGGCGAGCAGGTGAACTGGTATACGGTTCCCTTTGCCGAGCGTCAACGCATGATGCACGAGCACGGCATGATTGGCCGTCGCTACGGCGACAGGGTCAAGCAGATCATCTCCGGCTCGATTGGCATGGACGATTGGGAGTGGGGTGTGGATTTGTTCGCGGAAGATCCGGTGGTCTTCAAGAAGCTGATCTACGAGATGCGGTTTGACGAAGTGAGCGCGGTGTATGCGTTGTTCGGGCAGTTCTATATTGGGGTACGGCTGCCGATTGAGAAGCTGGGCAGGTGGCTCAGCGGGAAGCTCGAGTTCGCATAATGCATGTTTCCCTCGAACGCTGGCCGGTAAGGAAGTTTTGCCTTACAATGGAGCTGAGGGACACGTATGGCAACGCTCACCGTCACCGCAAAGGGCCAGATCACGTTGAAACAGGAATTGCTCCGTCATCTGAACGTGACCCCGGGGCAGAAGGTTCAGGTCAATAAGTTGCCGGACGGCCGGCTCATGGTGCAACCCGCCGTGCCAACCGGCTCGATCGATGATTTCATCGGCAGTCTCGAACAAAAGGGTGGCCCCAGGCTCACCATAGCGCAAATCAAAAAGGCCACTGAGGACGCCTGGGCAGGCAAACGATGAAAGTCGCTGCGGACACGAACGTTCTGTTGCGTGCTGCGGTGCGCGACGATCCGCAACAAGCACTCTCCGCCGCCCATATACTTCGAACGGCGGATCTGGTCGCTATTCCCGTTGAAGCGCTCTGCGAATTCGCCTGGGTAATGCGAAGCTCATACAAGAGGGGCGCCCCCGATGTAGCCCGTTCGATTCGTTCCTTGGTTGCCAGCCCAAACGTGTTCACCAATATCCCAGCCGTTGAAGCGGGACTCGCGCTCCTCGATAAAGGCGGCGACTTTGCCGATGGCGTCATCGCCTACGAGGGTGATTGGTTGGGCGCCGAAGAGTTTGTCAGCTTCGACAAGCAGGCCGTGTCTCTTCTGAAGGCGCAAGGTCGCAAAACTCGCCTGCTCTCGTGAAGCAAAAGGAAAGATGCGTATCGGCAAATGGCTGGATGGTATAAAACCTTCACGAGGCATGTCGATCATGGCAGAGATTAAACAAGCGGAAGAACTCCCTGAATTAGATAGGAACCTCAATGGGAATACACTTCCAATTTGCGCCAAGATCGCAGTGGGGCTCCAGGCTTTTGTAACATGTCTAGCTGTTTTCGTATGGGGTGCTTGGGCAACGTGGGGCAGGTTTCCCTATTCACTACTAATGTCAGGCGTCGTCTTCGGTCCTATCGTATTGCTCTGCACTGCTGCCACGCTCGGCCTTTGGAAGAAAAAGCTGTTCGGTTGGGTCGCGGCAATTATTGGAAACGTAATCATCAGTCTGCTCCTATGCTTTTCTGCAGTCCTCTTGTGCATACTACCGTTGAGCGTGTTGATTTTCTTGCTGACAACCAAAGTCCGAGAGTTCTATGTCAGGGACTACTACGAATGAATCTGAAATTGCAACCGGCAAAGAAGTCCCTCCGGGGCGACCTTGCTCCCGACCGCATCGCGGCCATCCTCAAGGGCCTCGACGAAGCGTATCCGGATGTTGAATGCGCGCTGACCCATCGCTCGCCATGGGAGCTGCTTGTCGCGACCATTCTTTCGGCGCAATGCACCGACGTGCGCGTCAACATGGTCACGCCGGAGCTCTTCCGCCGCTTCCCTACTCCGCAGGCCATGGCCAAAGCCGAGCTGTCGGAGTTGGAAGAACTGATCCGCACCACCGGCTTCTTCCGCAACAAGGCCAAGTCAATCCAGGGCGCTGCCCGCAAGGTTGTTGAGGAGTTTGGCGGTCAGGTTCCGGAGACACTCGGCGAGCTCATCACCATTCCCGGCGCGGCCCGCAAGACTGCCAATGTTGTTCTCGGCGTTTGCTTCGGCAAGGCCGAAGGCGTAGTTGTGGATACGCATGTCTTCCGCATCGCGCGGCGGCTGGGCCTGGCAAAAGCTGAAACAGCAGAAAAAGTCGAGCAGGAGTTGATGCAGATTGTTCCGCAGGACCGCTGGATCGCTTTCTCGCATCAACTCATCCATCATGGCCGGCAGGTTTGTGACGCCCGCAAGCCGAAGTGCGATCAGTGCAATCTGGAGCAGCTCTGCCACTCGAAAGACAAGACCTGGCAGTCGTAGAAATCGCAGGCTCTAGCGGGCAGACCGACGCTCAAGAGCGCGAATCGTTGCAGTGATCAAACCGGGAATGTCGGAGGGATTCGCTTCCACGGCAGGCTCCCATCCGAGTTCGCGCAATGTCTGGCTCGTAATTGGCCCAATTGAAATGGCCGCAACCTTCGCAAGCGGAAACTTGATCCCCGCCGCACGCGCCGCATCCGCAAGATGGCTTGCGCTGGATGAACTGGTGAAGGTCGCAGCATCGATTCCGCCGGCGAGCGCTTCACGAAGCCGCTCCGGTGCGTCCTGCGGCATCACGTTCCGATAAGCATCCACCACACTCACCTCTGCGCCGGCCTTGCGTAGTACATCGGGAACCAGGTCTCTTGCGATGGCGGCACGCGCCAGCAAAACCTTTCGGCCCGCAACAAAACCGGTCAAGCCTCTCACCAGACTCTCTGCAACGTAGGACTCGGGAACCAACGTGACTGCAAAGCCTGCCTTGCGCGCAGCGGCGGCCGTGGCGTCGCCAATCGCAGCCACCTTCAGTTTGCTTGAGGGCTGCAACGGCATGCCTGCGTGTGCCGCTCGCTCCACGAGCGCGCGCACCGTATTCGCGCTGGTCAGAATCAGCCAATGGTAGCCGTCCAGCTGGCGAAGGGCCTGGTCGAGCGGCTCAAGATTTGCGGGAGGCCGAATCTCAAGAATCGGGACCTCGACTGGCTCGGCGCCCACCGCGCGAAGTCCCTCGCTGAGCTTGCCGGCCTGGTGCGCGGCTCTGGTGACAAGCACGCGGCGGCCCGAGAGCGGCAGCGCGTTCATTGCGCCGCACCGCCTTGAGATGCAAGCAGCGGTCCCGCGCCGGCGTCGAGCAGCATCTTCGCAACCAGCCGCCCAAGCATGGCAGGATCGCTGCTCCCACGCTGCGCAATGTGATGAACGCGTACCGCTTGACCGGTCTCGGGATCAGCGACCACAGCAAAGACCTCGTCGGTTGGTCCTACGCCGCTTTCGAGCAACGCCTCGCGGCAATGGATGCCAATCGGTACCTGACAACCGCCGCCAAGAACAGCCAACGAAGCGCGCTCGGCTGTAACGGCAAAACGAGTCGGCGCATGATCCAGGAACGAAACCGCGTCAATGGTGGCTTCGTCGCCCTTGCGCGTTTCAATGCCCAGCGATCCCTGCCCTGCCGCCGGACAAAAATCCTTTACATCGAGTTTCTCGCGCATCCAATCGGTTTTGCCCAACCGCTCAAGCCCAGCGGCCGCAAGCAGAATCGCTTCCACCTGGCCCTCGGCAAGTTTGCGCAGTCGTGTATCCACATTGCCGCGGAACTCGATGGCTTCAATGTCGGGCCGCAACGCCTTCAACTCCGCGCGACGCCGCTGGCTGCTGGTTCCCACTTTCGCGCCTTGCGGCAAATCGGAAAGATGCATGTGGTTGACGGATACAAATGCGTCCCTGGGATCCACACGAGGCGGCGTCGCAGCCAGCACGAACGGTTCGGGCAGCTCGGTCGGCAGATCCTTGAGCGAGTGAACGGCCAGATCCACGCGGCCGTCCGCAAGAGCTTCCTCAATCTCCTTGGTGAACATGCCCTTCGAGCCGACCTCGGCAAAGGTGACTTCCTGCAGGCGGTCGCCGGTGGTCTTGATGATTTCGATCTCGACGACATGACCTTGCCCGCGCAAAAGTGCCGCGATGTGGTTTGCCTGCCAGAGTGCCAGTTGCGAGCCTCGGCTCCCGATGCGCAATTTCATTGGCGAACCTCAACGCCCGGCTCGCTCGCCTTGGCGCGCTCGGTTTTCGCTTGTTCAGTATTTGCCGCGGCCGGCGCGGGCTTTTGTTCCTGGCGTTCCGTCTCCGCGGCGGCTTCTGTCGATACAGACCACGCATCGCAAAGTGCATCGAGACGGACAGAATCGCCCTCGCGCGCGGCTTGCTTAATCGCTTGCATGGGCGGATGGAGAAACTTGTTGACCAAGCCGCGTGTGAGCGCTTCAACCGCTGCCGCCTGCTCAGGGGTCAGCGTGCCAAGCCGCGACGCCATGCGATGGATCTCTCCCTGGCGAATCTCCTCAGCCTTGCGTTGCAGAGCCACAATTGCCGGAGCCAGATTCACAGTGCGCTGCCGCTGATGGAAGCGCTCCACTTCAGCGGCGATCAGCGTCTCGGCATCGCTGGCCTCGCGATTGCGCTCTTCCATGTGGGCCGAGGCGACCTGCTGCAGGTCGTCGATGTCGTAGACAAAGATGCCGTCCAGCTTGTTCATGGCCGGATCCACGTCGCGGGGCACCGCAATGTCGATAAAGAACATGGGACGATTGCGGCGGCGTTGCATGAACGCCTGTCCATGTTCGCGGCGGAAGATGTGATGCGGAGCGCCGGTTGAGCTGATCACGATGTCGGCCTCGGCTGCCGCCTCGTAGACGGTTTCAAAGGGCACTACTTTGGGAACCAGGCCGCCCTCGAACTCCTCCGCCATGCGGCGGGCGCGCTCCTGGGTGCGGTTGGTTACAAGGATGGCGCCCGCTCCCTGCTGAACAAGATGGCGTGCGGCCAGTTCGCTCATTTTGCCCGCGCCCACCAGAAACACGGTGCGCCCTTGCAGCGAACCGAAAATCTTGCGCGCCATATCGACAGCGACCGAAGCGATCGAGACGTGGTTGGACCCGATGCCGGTTTCAGAACGTGCTTTTTTCGCTGCCGCAAAGGCGCTTTGCAGCAGGTGTTCCAGTTGGCCTGAAACCGTGCCGGCGGTGCGCGCCACGGCAAAAGCTTCCTTCACCTGGCCCAGGATTTGCGGCTCGCCCACCACCATGGAGTCGAGGCTGGCGGCCATGCGGAACAGATGCCGCACGGCTTCCTGATCGCGATGGTCGTAGAGATGCGGCGCCAGCTCCGCCGGATCGACGCCGAACTGGTTATGCAGAAACGCCGTTATGTCAGTGCTCGGAGAATCGACGGCAGCCAGCAGCTCCACGCGATTGCAGGTGGAGACAATCATGCATTCGCTCACACCCGGCACCGCTGCGAGGGCGCGCGTAGTCTCCGGCAAATCTTCGCGCGAGATGGCGATCCGCTCGCGCAACGCGATGGGCGCGGTCTTGTGATTCACGCCGATGAGGACGAGTGTCATTGCGGACCGAACCTGTGCACGTGGCTGAAGAGGTTAGCGGCCCAGACGGCCATCATCACAATGAGGACTGCGCCGGAGAGATAGGCAGCCTTCCGCCCGCGCAAACCGGCCGAGCGGCGAACGAAAAGCAGGAAGACGTACACTCCCCAACTGATGAAGGAGGCGATGACTTTGGGGTCGGAGAAATAGGCGGCGCCAAGGGCTGTCTCCTGGGCCAGCACGGAGCCGATCACCAGGCCCACCGTCATGCAGGGAAAACCGAACTCCAGGGTGGCGTGCGAGATGCGCTCGAGCGTGTCAAGCGGCGGCAGCCAGTCAAGCGGCACCCACCAGGAGTCCTGCCCTGCCTTAGGCTTGCTTTTGATGCGGCGTTCCTGGACCAGGTAAAGCACCGAGGCCAGCAGGCTGAAACAGAGGGCCGCATAGGCAATCAGCAGCGCCGCAATGTGCGCCACCAGCCAGCTTGTCCGTACGCCTTCGGACGGAAATGTGTAGCGATCCGGCCCCAGCGCGGGCACAAAAACCAGGAAGAACGTTGCCGGCAAGGCAAAGATTCCAAGGGAGATGGCGTCATAAAGCCACCAGACCAGGAAGAAGAGGCAAGCGACTGCAAGTCCCAGGATTGACTCGATCTCGCGGACGGTAACCGGCATGAAATGGTGCGCCTGCACCAGCATTTCAACCACCGAGACAAAGTGGAAAAACAGAGCCATGCCGCCCAGGTGAACGCAACTCTTCTTCCAGCGAACAATGCCATAGAGCACGGCCGGGAAGACGGCAACCGCCGCCGCCGCATAGAGAATAGCCGCAACTCGTAGCCACAGAAGGTACATATCGATCTTCACCATAAAGCGTTCGGGGGCCCCAGACTGTGATCTATATCACCTGAAACAGGGGTAGAAGATCAGCAATCCGACGCCAGCCAAGGGGAAATACACGCCGAAGGGCCGCCCTCGGGGAATGTTAACTCCAGAGTAAATCCTCGGCCAGCAAACCGCGCGGCAAGTGTGCAAGTAGAAGCACGTATATTTCCATGCAACCTGAACCTCGGCGTTCCGTTACTCTTAAAGCCAGCGTGATCAAAGCCGATACCCAATCCGCGGGTCCGCCGTTTCAGCTTTTGGACGAGAGTGCTGACACCGCGAATTCTGCTGCGGCGCTCGGCAAGCCGGCTGCCGAGCTGACGCCGTTCATGCGCCAGTGGACGGCGGCCAAGCGCGAGAATCCCGACGCGCTGCTGTTTTTCAGGATGGGGGATTTCTACGAGCTGTTCTACGACGACGCGGTGGTTGTGAGCCGGGAGCTGCAATTGACGCTGACGGCGCGCGACCGGGAGCGGAATCAGCCGATGTGCGGCGTTCCCTACCACGCGGTTGAGCAGTACTTGGCGCGGCTGCTGCGCAAGGGATACCGCATCGCCATCTGCGACCAGATGGAGGACCCGAAGCTTACCAAGAAGATTGTGCGGCGCGAGGTGACGCGGGTGCTTTCGCCGGGAACCGCTCTCGATAACGCGCTGGGCCAGGAGCAGAACAATTTCCTGGCGGCGCTGTTCGAGGCGGGAGTGGGCGCTGAGAAAATTCCCCCAGGGGCGAAAGCCCCGGCGGAGTTCGGGCCCGGAAGTGCCCGAGCTAAAACCGACCCCGCGCGCCAAACACCATGCGGCGGGATCTGCGCTGTGGCGTTGCTGGATGTTTCGACTGGCGAGTTTCGCACGGCGGAGTTTCAGGGAGCGAACGCGCAGCAGTTGGCCGTGGATGCGATTCTGATGGCGGGAGCGAGTGAGGTGCTGGTGGCCTCGAGCGCGGAGTTGCCGGCTGCTCTCGAGCGGATTCCGGCCCGGACACGCGTGGACGACTGGGTATGGACTCACGATTTTGCAGTGCCCCTTGTTGAACGGCAACTCGGCGTCCGTTCGCTTGAAGGATTTGGGCTGGTGGGACACGAGCCTGCGGCGATTGCGGCCGGAGCAGTGTTGCACTATGTGCGGACCACGCAGAAGAACGACGCTCTGCATGTGGATTCGTTGCGTTTTGAGGAGCACTCAACCGCGCTCGAACTCGACCAGGTGACGGTGCGCAATCTCGAACTCGTGGAGCCGCTGTTTGTGGGGCAGGATTCGCGTGCCACGCTGTTCCATACTCTGGACGAGTGCCAGACGCCGATGGGCAAGCGGCTGCTGCGGGCGACGATTCTGAGGCCGCTGGTCGATGCAACGGCGCTTGAGGCGCGCTATGAGGCGGTGGGCGAGGCGCATGGAGATCTGCTGCGCCGCGAAGAGATTCGACGGGCGTTTGGTGGCATTCTCGATCTTGAACGGCTGCTGGCGCGGCTAAGCCTGGACTCCGCCGGACCGCGCGATGTGCGGGCGCTGGCTGCAAGTCTGCGCAGGTTGCCGGGACTGAAGACGGCGCTGGGTGCTATGACCGCAGCGCAATGGCACGATGTGGACGCACGGCTCGATGCGCTCGAAGACGTGACGGCGCAGATTGAGACGACTCTTGTAGACGAGCCTCCGCTGACGCTCGTGGATGGTGGCGCGATCGCAGCCGGCGTGGATGCGGAGCTGGATGAGCTGCGCACGATTTCGACGACCGGGCGACAGGCGATTGCGGCCATCGAGGAGCGCGAGCGGCAGAGGACCGGGATCGGATCGCTGAAGGTGCGCTACAACTCGGTGTTTGGCTACTACATCGAGATAACGAAGTCCAACCTGGCGATGGCGCCCGCGGACTACGAGCGCAAGCAGACACTGGTGAACGCGGAGCGGTTTACGACGCCGGAGTTGAAAGAGTACGAGCGCAAGATTCTGACGGCGCACGACCGGTCCATCGAAATCGAGAAGCGCATTTTCTCGGAGCTTCGAACGACGGTGCTGGGGGCGGCGGGAAGAATTCGGCGCGCGTCGGCGGCTGTGGCAGAGGCCGATCTGCTGGAGAATTTCGCGCATCTGGCGGCCGGGCGGCGCTATGTGCGTCCGCGGATCGTCGACGAGCCTGTTGTCGAGGCCGTCGCCGGGCGGCACCCTGTGATTGAGCAATGGATGGAGGAGACGCGCGAGGGCCGCTTCATTGCCAACGATCTTTATCTGAATGCGGCGGACGGCGAATCGGGCGTTGCCGGGCCAAGCCTGCTGTTGATTACCGGGCCGAACATGGGCGGCAAGAGTACCTATCTGCGCCAGGCCGCTATGCTGGTGCTGATGGCGCAGATGGGCAGCTTTGTTCCGGCGGAGAGCTTGCGTTTCGGCCTTGTGGACCGCATCTACACGCGCATTGGGGCCAGCGATAATGTGGCGCGTGGCCGGTCGACTTTCATGGTGGAGATGACGGAGACGGCGACGATTCTGAATACAGCAACGAGGCGATCGCTGATTCTTCTGGATGAGATGGGACGCGGGACGGCGACCTTCGACGGGCTGAGCCTGGCGTGGGCGACGGTTGAATTCCTGCACGCGGAGACGGGCGCGCGCACACTGTTTGCCACGCACTACCACGAGCTGACAATGTTGGCCGAGAAGCTGCCGCGGGTGCGGAATCTGCGCGTGGGCGTGAAGGAGGCGGCGGGCGGCATTGTGTTTCTGCACAACATTGAGCCGGGCGCGGCCAGCAAGAGCTATGGGATCGAAGTGGCGAAGTTGGCAGGGCTGCCCTCGGCGGTGATCGAACGGGCGAAACATGTTTTGCGCCAGCACGAGAAACAGGAGCGGTCCGCCGCGGCGGATGTACAGACTGGCGCTGCGGAGCCGATGCAACTGACGATTTTCACGCCGTTGTCGCAGCGCATTGTGGATCGCATCGAGGCGACGGATGTGAACTCGCTGACGCCGTTGCAGGCGCTGAATCTGCTGGAAGAGTTGCAGCAGGAACTGAAGGAGCGGGGATGACGGCGAGCTTGCGGCGCGCAGCGGGGAGCCTGCTGGTGGTGGGCCTGGGCGGCGCGGAGCTGACCGGCCTGGAACGCGCTTGGCTCAAGCTGGTGCGGCCGGCAGGGATCATTCTGTTCAAGCGCAACATTGCCGATACGCGACAGACGCGGGCGCTGCTCAAAGAGGCTGCGGGGTTGGGCGGTGCACATGGGTTGCGATGCGTGGATGTGGAAGGCGGATCGGTAGACCGCTTGCGCGATGCGCTGGCGCCCATGCCTTCTGCACAGGCGGTTGCGCGGGCGGCATTCGGTCTCAACCGAATGCAACTGGCACAGGAGCATGGGGAGCTGGTTGCGCAAGCAGTGAAGGCGTTCGGGTTCAATACGACGCTTGCTCCGGTGCTGGACCTCGGATTGCCTGAATCCGCCGAGGTGATGGGTACGCGAACTGCCGCTGCAACGGCGTCAGGTGTGACTGAATATGCGCGAGCATTTTTGCGTGGTCTTGCGGCACAGGATGTTGTGGGATGCGGAAAGCACTTTCCGGGCCTCGGCGGCGGCACGCGCGATTCGCATTTGGAAACGCCGGCGATTGGACGCAGCGGTCGAGAGATTTGGCGTGATGATCTGGAGCCTTATCGCGTGCTTCGCGATGAGCTGCCGATGGTGATGGTCAATCATGCGGCTTATCCCGAGACGCCAGGCAAGGCTCGGCCGGCGAGTGTGTCTGCTTATTGGATTCAGACTGTACTGCGCCGCAAGATTGGGTATCGAGGAATTGCGTTCTCCGACGATCTCGAGATGGGCGGGATTCTTAAGTTCATGCCGATCGAAGAGGCTGCGGTCGCTGCGGTGCGAGCGGGGATGGATTTGGTGGAGATATGCCATAGCCCGGAGCTGATTTTGCGAGCCTGTGAAGCGCTGATCTCGGAAGGCGAGCGGTCCGAAGCGTTTCGAGCGATATTGATGGCACGAGCCAAAAGAACGGAGCGATTACGGGCAAAGCTGTTTGCACACGGTTTACCGACAGCGCTTTCAAGAAAACAATTTGAAGCGTTGAGAACACGGATCGCGCGCTTTAGCCAGAGGGTGGCAGACGCAAATGAGGTGGCGACCGCATGAGCGCGAAGGCAATGACGGTTGCAGGCATCATGAGCGGCACATCGGCCGATGGCATCGACGTGGCCGTGGTGCGGATCGCGCCGGGCAAGCTGCGGCCGAAGCTCACTCTGCTGGCGCATGAGGGATTCCCCTTCCCTGCTGCGCTGCGACGTGCCGTGCTTGCGGCGATGAATGCGGAGTCGATTTCGACGGCGGAGTTGGCGCGGCTCAACTGGCGTCTAGGGCTGGCCTACACGGAGGCCGTGCAGGCAACGGTGAAACTGCACAAGATCAAGCTGGACCTGATTGGGTGTCACGGGCAGACGCTCTATCATCAGGCGCGTGCAGCGTCGTATGCGGGGCGGCGCTTTGCGTGCACGTGGCAGGCTGGCGAGACGGCAATGATTGCCTCGTCGCTTGGAGTTCCGGTGGTCTCAAACTTTCGCCCGGCGGATATGGCTGCCGGCGGACAGGGCGCGCCGCTTGTGCCGCTGCTGGACTACGTGCTCTTTGCGGATTCGAGGCGTGGCCGTGTGTTGCAGAATATCGGTGGCATCGCTAACATGACCGCGATCCCCGCGGGGGCTAGCGCCAATCAAGTGATTGCGTTCGATACCGGCCCTGGAAATATGGTGATCGATGCGTTGACTCAGCGACTCTTTAAGAAGCCCTTCGACCGGAATGGCGCGCTGGCCGCATCTGGCTCGGTGCTTGAGGCTGTGCTGGCTGCAGAACTGCGAAATCCCTATTACCGGCTGAAGCCGCCGCGGACAGCGGGCCGCGAACAATTTGGCCGGGCTTACGCCGCCGAGGTTTTGGTCAGGTGCAACGCGCATAGCAGGCGGCCAGAAGATGCGCTGGCCACGGCAACGGCTCTCACGGCAGAGACGATTGCATCCAGCTTCAAGCGCTTCGTCTATGCGAAAATGCGCAAGAGCGCAATCGACTACATCGTTTCCGGCGGTGGCGCGCGCAACGCGACATTGATGGCGATGCTGGCACAGCGAATGGAGCCGCTGGGATGCGAGTTGGCAGCGAGCGAAGAGTTCGGCTTGCCGGTCGAGGCGAAAGAGGCTGCGGCGTTTGCGCTGCTCGCGTGGCAAACGTGGAATCGACTCCCAGGCAACGTGCCTGCGGCAACGGGCGCGGCGAAGGCCGTGATTCTGGGGCAGGTGACGTATGCGTAAGCTGCTGGCGCTGGCCGCGTTGCTGGGGATTGCTGGCTGCCACTCGGCGCAACGGGATCCGAACACGGTAGTGTTTCTCATCGAGAGCAGCCCGGCAAATCTCGATCCACGCATTGGAACGGACGCTCAATCGCAGCGAATTGATGCGCTGCTGTTCGATGGACTGGTGGATCACGACGCCAATTTCCAATTCACTCCGGCGCTGGCTGCGAGTTGGGAACAACCCAATCCGCTAACGTATGTTTTTCATCTGCGCAGCGGGGTTCATTTTCACGATGGGCGTCCGCTGACCGCACGCGATGTAGTGTGGACGTTCAACTCAATCGTCACGGGCGCGGTGATTTCGCCCCGGGCAGCGGCCTACGCGTCGGTTGATTCGGTAGAGGCGCGCGACGCGCTCACCGTGATCTTTCATTTGAAGCACGCCGATAATTTTCTGCTGAGAAATATTTCCACCGGCGCAATGGGGATCGTTCCTGAAGGCAGCGGGCGCGACTTCTGGAAGCATCCGGTGGGCACGGGCCCATTTCGTTTTGTGAGCCAGCAGATCGATCAGGACGTTGTGATCGAGCGCAATCCTCTGAGTTGGGCAACGGTGCCGAAGTTGCAGCGAGTGCGTTTTGCCGTGGTGCCGGATGCCATCACAGAGTCGCTGGAGCTTGAAAAGGGTTCGGGCGATGTGGCCGTTAATTCCCTGCCCCTCGATTCTTTGCCGGTGTTGGCCGCGCGGCCTGACTTGCGCATTGAGGAGACAGGTGGCACTGAGATTCAATACCTGGCTTTCAATTTGCGCGACCCATTGCTCGAAGATGTGCGCGTACGCCAGGCGATTGCCTGTTCGATCGATCGGGATCTGATTATAAAAACGCTGCTGCGCGGCCACGCGCAACCGGCGGTGAGCCTGCTGCCCCCGAGCCACTGGGCGTGGAGCGGCGACGTGGACCGTTACGGGTACGATCCGCAGCGCGCGCAGCAGTTGCTCGATGCCGCTGGGTACAAGCCGGACAGCAAAGGCGTGCGCTTCCACCTGGGCATGAAGACCAGCAACGACGAAGGAACGCGCCTGCTGGCCGCGGTGCTCCAACAGCAACTGGCCAGGGTAGGCATTGCGCTGGATCTGCGCAGCTACGAGTTTGCAACTTTCTATTCCGATGTGACGCGCGGCGCATTTCAGATGTACTCCCTGCGCTGGATCGGGGGCAACGAACAGCCGGATATCTTCGGCTACGCATTTCAAACTGCCAACTTTTCGCCTAAAGGCGCTAACCGGGGACACTACTCAAATGCGAGGCTGGATGCGCTGCTTGAGGACGCTTCCGCAAACGTGGATACGGCCAAGCGGCGCGCCGACTACGTGGAAGCCCAGCAGATTCTCGCTCGCGACCTGCCGGCCTTCAACCTCTGGTACCTGGACACAATCGTGGTGCATAACCGGCGGCTCACCGACGTGATTCCGGCCCCGTCGGGCAGCTACCGGTTTCTTGAGACCGCGCAACTGGCGCAATAATTCGGGACAGCCGGACGCTTGCCCCGGGGTTTGGGCGAGCAATTGCAGGGGCGAGGTGGGCTGCTGGAGTCGCAGACAAAGATAGAATCGTGTTGAGATTTCTGGTCTTATAAGTTGAAGATAAACAACCTTCTTACCGCTCGGCGAAGTTTTGGAGCGCCTGCGAGTCGGGAGCGAATTGGAACTGTCAACCTTTTTGCGCACTGACTCGTCTACCGGAACAGAGAATAAGCATCCTACATGGATGAAGTGATTGTGGAGAGACGGCGAATGAAGAGCAAGTTCAAGTTTGGTTCGGCATTGTTTGTGCTTCTGGGAATGGCGATGGCAACCGTAGTTGCGGTCAATGCGCAGCCTGCCGGGCGATTTCTGGGCACGATCACAGCGGTCAACGGAAGTACGCTGACGGTCAAGACCGATGCCGGAGTGGTCCAAGAGGTTGAAGTGCCGTCCACCGCCTCATTGAAGCAGGTCGAGCCGGGAGCCAAGGACCTGAGTGCGGCGCAAGCCATCGAGTTCAAGAGCCTGGCGACCGGGGATCGAGTCCTCGTCAGGCTTGATCCGAATGCGCCCGCCGGGACCGCGACTGCGCTTCAGGTAATTGCCGTAAAACAGGCAGACCTGGCCAAGAAGCAAGAACAGGAGCGCCAGGATTGGCAGCAGCGCGGCCTGGGTGGCATCGTCAAGAGCGTTGACCCGGGCGTCGGCACGATTGTGTTGACAAGCGGTGTTGGACCCATGGCCAAGACGATCACGATCCACACCACAAAAGACACCATTTTGCGGCGTTATGCGCCTGCCTCGGTTCGCTTTGACGAAGCGAAGGTCGCGCCAATCGATGCGATTCGCGTGGGAGACCAACTGCGTGCGCGCGGCGCCAAGAACGCCACTGGAACCGAGATGACGGCTGACGAGGTTGTGTCGGGCAGTTTTCGCAATCTCTCCGGCCTTATTCCGTCCATCGATGTGGCCAATTCGACGCTGGTCGTGAAAGATCTGGCCACCAAGAAGCTGGTAACAGTTCACATTTCCCCGGAATCGCAGATGCGCCGGCTGGATGAGCAGATGGCGACAAGGCTTGCGGCCATGTTGAACGGAACTGGTGGCGGTTTTGCCGGGCGTGGTCCGGGAGGACCAGGACCGGGCCGACCGGGGGGTCCCGGCGGCGCGGCGGGCGGTGCTCCTCGTGCTGGATTGGGCGGCGGCAGCGGGTTTGATGCGCAGATGCTATTCAACCGCGCACCGGTCATCAAACTGGCCGATCTGAAAAAGGGCGAAGCGGTAATGGTGGTCGCGACAGAAGACGGGTCGGGCACGACAGCGATCACTTTGTTAGCGGGCGTTGAGCCTCTGTTGGAGGCGCCGGCGGCAAGTCAAAATCTGCTCAATTGGAGTTTGAGCTCGGGCGCACCGGACGTCGGCCAGTAATCGGACAACCAACTAGACCAATCAAATGAAGTGAGGATACGTGTCTTCAAAATTGCATTCCCTCAGCACTTACGTGGTCGCCATTGCAGTGGCCTTTGCAGGCCTTTGTGCGGCCCAGGCGCAAACCCCAGCGCCGGCGCAAGTCCAAACCCCGGCACAGACCACCAGCACCTCTACATTGCATGGACATATCGCAGACCAGACCGGCGCCATGATTCCCGGCGCTAAAGTTACAATCACCAATGCGCTTGGAGTCACCGTTAAGAGCACGACCGCGGATGCGTCCGGCGCTTACTCCGTCACCGGTCTTGCTCCCGGCAGCTACATTGTGCAAGCCAATGTAGACGGTTTCGCTCCTTTTACTTCGCCCACCGTCCAGTTGGCGGCTAACCAGTCAAAGCGCGTGGATATCGCGATGGCCGTAGAAGCCGCTGAGCAAAGCGTGACGGTCACCGACGAAGAAGGTGCGCCCCAGGTAAGTACCGATGCCGGCAGCAATGCGAATGCGGTCGTGCTGAAAGGCAAGGATCTGGAAGCACTATCTGACGATCCCGACGAACTGTCGAATGAGTTGTCGGCGCTAGCCGGCCCCTCGGCAGGACCGAATGGCGGACAGATTTACATTGACGGATTTACCGGTGGGACGCTGCCGCCCAAGTCGGCGATTCGTGAGATCCGCATCAACCAGAATCCTTTCTCTGCGGAATACGACCGCATCGGCTACGGCCGCATCGAGATTCTGACCAAGCCCGGCACCGACGTGCTCCATGGGCGGGGCTTCCTGCAGGGGAACGACAGCTCGTTCAATACCAAGAACCCGTTCGCACCACCGCCTTCTTATCACAGCCTGCAGTACAACGGGACGGTCAGCGGCTCGCTGAACAAAAAAGCATCGTACTTCCTCAGCGTGGAAGGCCGCGACAACCCAGACGCGAGCATCTATTCAGTTTCCCTTCCTGTGTTAGACGCAAGCACCGGCTTGTATGAAGTCGATTCGAACGGCAACCCGATCATCGCGCAGACAGGCGGCGCGGTGTACAGTCCTTCAAACCGCATTGAAGTTTCACCGCGGCTCGATCTCCAATTAGGTCAGACGAACACTTTGACGGTCCGTTATCAGTTCGAACGCAGCACCCGCAGCAACAGCGTGGGTTCCACCTCCCTGCCCACGCAGGCTACCGGCTCCACATCCACGGAGCAGGCTATCCAGGTTACCGATTCGCAGATCATCAACGACCGCATGGTCAATGAAACACATTTTCAGTACCGCCGTGCGCCCAGTGTCTCCACATCGATCAGCACAGCGCCCTCTTTTGGCGTTGGCGGATACTTCTCCGGAGGAGGCAGCGGAAGCCAGTACTCCAATGGACATTCGGACCATCTGGAACTGCAGAACATGACCACCATGTCCGCGGGAGCTCATGCCATCAAGTTCGGGCTTTGGGCGCGCGACAATCGGTCGGCCACGAGCTCAAGCAGCGGGTTCAACGGCAGCTTCAGTTTTCCATCCGTGGGCGCATACGTGGCCACTCTGAACGGGCTGACCCAGGGACAAACAGTGGCGCAGATTGCCGCGGCATGCACGACTCAGGATATTCAGAACTGGGGTGGCTGCACGCCAAACGTGCTGAGTTACAGCACAGGCAACCAGAACTTTTCAGCCAATGTTTTCGATGCCTCGCTGTATTTTCAGGACGATTGGAAGGTGAACCAGTTCCTGACTTTATCCGGAGGGTTGCGCTGGGAAACGCAAAACCATATCGCCGATCACAGCGACTGGGGACCGCGTTTCGCGTTCGCATATGCGCTCGACGGGCATAAAAAAGGGACGCAGGCAAAGACCATCTGGCGCGGCGGCTACGGGTTCTTCTACGACCGGTTCGGCGTTGGCAACCTGATGACTCTGGAGCAGGATAACGGCGGGCCCAACAGCCAGCAGCAGATCAGCGTCACCAACCCGACATGCTTCAGCGCCACCAGCCTGAGCGATGCACTGGCTCAGACTGGTTCGAACTGCAATACCGGGAGCGCGGTGACGCCGCAAATCTACCAACTGAAGCCGGGCTACCACTCACCCTATGACGAGCAATTCGGAACCAGCCTTGAGCGCCAGCTTACCAAGACGACCACGCTCACCCTCACCTATATGCACACCTACGGCGTCCACCAGATGGCGACGCGGAATGCGAACGCCTATCTGCCTGGAACTTTTGTGTATGGCAGCCCGACACTCACAGGCACGCGACCCAACCCGTCGCTCGGTATTGTGCGCGAGTTTTACCCAGAAGCGGTCTACAAACAGAACCAACTTGTCGCAAATGTGAATGCCCGTCTCACGCCAACCTTTAGCCTGATGGGCTTTTACACATTCAACAACGCAAACGGCGATACAGGGACGGCATCGAACTCCTATAACCTGCAACAGGACTACGGGCGCTCCGGATTCGTTATGCGCCAAATGGTCTTCCTCATGGGCAGCTACACAGGGAAATGGGGCATCAGCTATAACCCGTTTCTGGTTGTGCAGGCGGGGCGTCCATTCAACATCACTACAGACACGGATCTGACCGGAGACAACTTCTTTAACGACCGGCCATCGCTCGCGGCCTCATCCTCGTGCACGGGCTCGTCACAGTATGTGCAGACCTCGCTTGGCTGCCTCGACACACTTCCGCAAGCAGGTGAAACGCTGCTGCCGGTCAATGTGGGGAACAGTCCGTCCTCAATTGCTGTCAACCTTCGCGTGAGCCGTTCGTTTGGCCTGGGACCGAAGGTTGCAGCGCCTCCTGGACGCGGCGGCCCTGGGGGACCGGGTGGGCCAGGTGGGTTTGGCGGTGGAGGGTTTGGCGGGCCTGGAGGCGGCGGGCCGCGCGGGGGTGGTGGAGGCGGCGGTTTCGGCGGCGGTGGCGGAATGCGTGGTGGCATGTCGAACACCGGGCGCAAATATTCGCTGACTTTCAGTGCGCAGGCACTAAACCTCTTCAACGACATTGACTATGGAACGCCATCCGGCAGCGTGGTTCCTACGCTACTTTCAGGTACGGGCTCGACGGCAGTGTATGGGCCGGGAAGCCGGTTCAACAAGTCAACCAGTCTGGCGGGCGGCTTGTTCGCTTCACCGACCGGTTCGGCGGCGCGTCGCATCTTCATTCAGGCCGCGTTTTCCTTCTGAGACTTATCCGAAGCGCCAAAAACGCGAGGGCCGGGGCGAAATGCTCCGGCCCCTTGCTTTGCCTAGCGCGCGGCAACAATGCCGACGGAGCTGCCGCCATTCAGGAAAGCGTCCGCAAGAGAAACGACTTTCAATTGCGCCTTGACGGTAGCCAGAGAAGCTGTCGAAGTGGCCGTGATCTCAACGCTCTCGCCAGGCAAAATGTCGAAGTAGTTGTCCGAGAGTTTTACGTCGAGATCCCCAAAGGAAAGATAAACGTCGCGCGCCAGGACGGGCGAAGTGACGCGGATTTTGTAGCTTCCGCCGGTTCCCGTCGTCTCGATCTTGAGAGCGGCCGGCTTGAGAAGAACTGCCTTGGTTGGGGCGAGGTAAACGAGATTGCGCGTGAGCGTGGTTCCGTCGGCTGAGAGATCGGCAACGACAAACACGCGTGAAGTGTCGGCAGCGCCGGCGTCGGCAAGTTTCTTGAGTGGCCACTCAAGATAGACCTTGCTCGACAGCGGTGACACATTGACCGCGTGAACATCATCGAGCAGAACCTTGCCGTCGAAATCCATGAGGCGCACGCGGAGAGTGGCTGCGCGCGCTTCGGTCTTGTCGCTGACAATGTAAACCTTCAGTGCCCCCTCTTCGACGTGCGGCGAGACAAGAATGGGCGCATAGAACCGGCGCGCGTAATATTGCAGCGCCTTCCAGCGGCCAAAGTAATCAATGGACGACCAGGAGGCGACCGGCCAACAGTCGTTCAACTGCCAGAAGAGGGAGCCCATGGTTTCAGGACGCGAGCGGCGGAAGTGCTCGGCGCCAATCTTGATCCCCTCCGCCTGCAAAACCTGGCTCACATAAAGGAAGCTCGCAAAATCCTTCGGCTCGGGATAATCCCTGAGCATGTAGTCGTGGATGATGGCGTTGCCTTCGTTGTTCTTCTGGTGGGCGAGCATCACGGGAGTGAAGATGCTGGTGCGGTCTTCAGGCTGCGTAAATGCTTCGACGGTCCTCATCTCGGGAAACGATTGGAAGCCGTATTCAGTAACGAAGCGCGAGTGATGCGTCTCGTAAGTTGAGAAGGGCACGCGGCCGTGCCACACATCCCAGACGTGGTCGTCGCCGGTGTGGAAGGTTGGCGTGACGGTTTCGTAATCGGCACTCGGCGAGCTGGGCCAGTAAGGCGTTTCGGAGTCGAGCCGCGCAACCACGCGGGGCAGGATGCCGCTGAACTCGGTCAGGTAATCCTGCCACATTTGTAATCTCACATCCGGGTTCAGCTTTGGGCGTGCGCCCCAGTTGAAGGCCTCTTCGGTTTCGTTGTTACCGCACCAGACGACAATGCTGGGATGGTTGCGCAAGCGGCGAACCTGGTCTTCGGCTTCAGCTTCGATGTTTTGCTTGAAGGCGTAAGTGCCGGGCTGCCAGTCGTTGCCGAATTGGAAGTCCTGCCAGACCATGATGCCGAGTTCGTCGCAGATCTGGTAGAACTCGTCGGTTTCGTAGTAGCCGCCGCCCCAATGGCGAATCATGTTCATGTTGGCATCGCGCGCGGACTCGAGAATGCGGCGGTAATTGGCCGCCGTCACGCGGCTCGGAAAGCTGTCGAATGGAATTACGTCGGCGCCTTTGGCAAAGACAGGAATACCGTTGACGACAAGTTGAAACGAGCGTCCCCACTGATCGAGATGCCGATCTAGCACGATAGAGCGCAAGCCGGTTTTGACGGCGCGCGTTTCGGCCCATTGGCCGGGCGGGCCCAGCTGCAATGTGAATTCGTAGAGAGGCTGATCGCCGTAGCCCGCCGGAAACCAGAGCTTCGGGTTCTTGATTTCAATGCGCAGATCGACCACGTTGAGGCCTGCATGAAGATTGGCCAACGTGGTCGCGAACGTCGGCATGCCGGCCACGGGCGCTCCAGCTTGCCCGTAATCGACCGTGACGCGCGCTGGACCTGCGGTTGCGGCTTCTACTTCGACCTCCGCGTCAAGATGTGCGACTTCCCTGCTCACGTCACGCTGGCGAATCGCGAAGTCGGCGATGCGGACCTTGTTCCAGGCCTCAAGGCGAACGGGACGCCAGATGCCACTAGTGACAAAGCGCGGACCCCAGTCCCATCCGTACTCGTATGCAGCTTTGCGAATGTAAGTTTTGGCTGCGGTTCCCGTTTTTGGCTGCCACGGGTCGTCCGCGGCAACCGCTGCTGCGGCTTTGATTGGCGATGGAAAAACGACGCGCAGTAGATTGCTGCCCGCGTGCAAGTGAGCCTTTGCCGGAATGCGCCAGATGCGGAACATGTTGTCGGAGGCGAGCACCTGGACGCCATTCAGATAAACGGTAGCAGCCGCATCAAGGCCTTCGAAGACGAGATCGACATTGGAGTGAGCAAGCAAGGCGGGAGTTGCGTCGAAGTTGAGGCGATATTCCCAGCTCTCGTTTTCAATCCACTGCAGCTTCGCTTCGTTGTCGCGATAGAACGGGTCGGGAATCTTCTTGTTGGCGAGCAGATCCAGGTGAACGTCTCCGGGAACGGTAGCGGGCAGCCAGCCGCTCTCTGCGTTTTGCGCCGGTGTTACCTGGCGGAACTGCCATCCATGATCGAAGGCAATCACTGAATTCTGTGTGAGCGCCGACTGCGCATTTACTGGGGTTCCAACGGCTGTGGAGGCTCCTATCATGGCACTCAACAAAATTCCAAGCGCAGATTTAGCTTGCATTGCGATTCCCCCGGAGTCATGACCAAAGCCGCGTTCAGAGCCTGAAAACAGTACTCAAGAAATCGCCGTTAGGGTATCACGAGGAGATCGATGCAGAAACCGGTTGTTGCCGGACCTGACCCTGCTTGCGATTGCTGAGTCCGCGTCCTCATTCCAATTGACTATATCCGGCGTAGTCTGATTGGCCGGTCTCAGGCCTTGCCGGAATTGTCGAACCAGCGCTTGACGAGCGTATCGATGGCAAACCATCCTGGGCCAAGGATAAGAATCAGCAGTGCGGCAAACCAGTAGGTGTACGGTGTCGCGTTGTAAAAATCGCTGGGATTGGAAAAAATGTGACTGAAGTTGATGCGGTCGTCGGGCACGCTCAGGTAGGCGACAGTCATGTTGACAAAGAGCACGAGCGAAACCAGTCGCGAAGCTACGCCCGCTGCAAAGAGGACGCCGCCGGCGAATTCGACCGTGGCAACTATTAGAGCGGTAGCGCCGGGCGCGGGAAGATTCAAGCTCGCAAAGAACTCCGTAACGCGGGCCAGATGCGTGAGCTTGCCCCATCCATCCTGCGCAAATTGCCAGCCCCAATAAAGGCGGATGGCGAGCAGCAGCGGGGATTGCGCCCTGCCGGCAAGCGAGGCGAATTTCTCACAGGTAAGCCCAACAAGGCGTATCAATTTCAGCATGTCTTTCATCCTTTTGTTGAGAGAAATTGCTAAAGGAGTGTTTCGATATCGGGGGCGCAGATCCAGCCAAGCTCTGCCCAGTTTGCAAACCACTCTCGCACGCGCTGCGCATGGCGGGACTCATGAATTCGCGAGTCCGCAAATCCAGCGGCAAGCGCTTCTGCCAGCGGCAGCCCCTTGCGAATGGCTTCGAGAGTAAGAAATTCCTCGTGCGCCAGGCGGAGGTAGAACACCGACAAATCGACGCGATGAGCAGCCAGCCACGTGGGCCGGAGGCGCAGCCTGGGCAGCGTTGCAGGAGCCTCGGCAGACTCTTCGTGCCTGACGCTGGCTTCGCTTGCCTGGCGCTTTTCGTGGTTGTGCAGGCCGAGCACAAGCTCGTCAGCCGGATAATCGAGAGCAACGAGTCGCAGATGCGGCTGAAGCGAAAGCCGTGAGCCGGCGTCGAGAGTCGCAATCTGATCGAGAGTGAGCGGCGTGTGCTCGGCGCTGTCGAATGCTTCAACAAATGCCCATTCGATGCGGGCCACGTCCATGGCCAGCCGGCGCCGCCGGCCGGTGAATTGAGGGTTGGCGGCCAACCACTCGGGAAGCTTCGATCCGAGATTGCGCAGCGTGAACGAGCGGCTCGGATGCGCGGAAATATACGCGACCGACAGCTTCTCAAAAGCCCTTGCGCCGATAACCGCCTTGAGCCCCGTGAAATCTTCTTCCAGTGCGGTGAGGACGCGGAACCAGTATTGGCGGTTGTAGATCTCCAGACGCTCGAAGGCAGTGAGACGGCTGTTTGGCGCGATGAATGATTCCGCAATCGCTGCTGTCGATCGGCCTTCGTGAGTTTGCGCGCGCATCTGCTCATCGGCGGTAAGAGGAAGCATGATGGCCGCGGCCATCTCACGCTGCAGGGCTTCGAGATTCATCGCGCAGCCTCCGCAAGCACACCTTCGTGACGATGGAGATACTTCTCAGCCTTCTTCGCTTCAGCATGAACTTCGTCGAAGCTGGGAATGCGGTCATCCCACTCCAGCAGCGTGGGCGTAGGGCCGCAGCGCTCGATGGCGCGCGCGTAAAGCTGCCAAACAGGATCGATCACCGGGTGGTCGTGCGTATCCAGAATGTACTTTTCGTACTTTGAATGTCCGGCGATGTGAATCTGCGCGACGCGGTCGGCAGGCACTGCATTCACGTAGTCCATGGGCTCAAACTCGTGATTCATCGCGGAGACATAAATGTTATTCACGTCGAGCAAGATGCCGCAGTCGGCGCGTTCGACCACCTCAGTCAAAAACTCCCACTCGGTCATCTGCGAACCAGTGAAGGCCGCATAGCTGGAAACATTCTCGACAGCCACGGGAATCTCGAGGAAGTCCTGCACCATGCGGACGCGTTCTACTGTGCGCTCGACAGCCTCCCACGTATACGGGAGCGGCAACAGATCGTGGGTATACGTTCCATCCACCGAGCCCCAGCAAAGGTGGTCGCTGAGCCAGGGTGTACCGGTGCGGCGCACGAGCGTTTTAAGGCGGCGCAGATGCTCGGGGTCAGGCGCGTTTGCGGACCCGAAGTACATGGAGACGCCGTGCTGAACCACGCGATATTGCTCGAGGATTCGATCGAGCATCGCCAGCGGGCGGCCTGCATCGATCATGAAATTCTCAGAGATGATTTCGAACCAGTCGACGACCGGTTTGCGCGAGAAGATGTGCTGATAGTGCGGAATGCGGAGACCGATTCCGACGCCGTGATCTTGAAACGCATTGAATCGATTGCCAGGCATGGAAGGCAGTCCTCGGGGATCTGGTCTCAAGGTTCAAGCATAAGGAACGCAAGAGCGCGGCGGAAAACGAAAGAGCGGTCTTCCAGCCGCGCTCTTGGTCTGGGGAAGGAACTAGATGGCGTCGGGCATCTTGGAACCATCGGTGGCGCAACCGCCCTTGCCCTTGCAACTGTTCTTGGCCTTGCAGCCCTTGTCGCTGGACTTGCAGCCACCCTGGCCCTTGCAGTCGTTCTTGCCCTTGCAGGAGTGCTTCGCGGTGTCGTAATTGGTGCCGCTGTAGCGGAAGCCGGCCTTCATCACCTTGGCCGAATTCACGGTTGTGGAGCCGGGTGTGGCCGCGTGGGCTGCTACGGAGGTTCCGCCGACCAGGCCGGAGAGAGCTGCCGTCAGGAGCAGTGCATTGAATTGATTCTTCATCGGTTTTGACCTCGTGTTGGGGTTTGGGGCGGTAGGGGTCCGCCGGTTGTGGCATTGCGGGTTCGCCTTTTGGGGGAACTCCGCATTTTCGTGTCACGCAGAGTAAGAGTGGTGACGCAACAAAAAGGTTACATGGGGAGGTGTTGAAAACCCAATGAATTCTTGCGGGGCAACTTTCCCCCGACCTTCTATGAACGATACGTTGTAGATGGAATTTCGGATTGGCACCGCTTCCCTGGGTGCGCTACCCTGATTCTGCGTGCCCGCCCAAGTGGCGGCCCTTGCATCGGGAGGCCGATTGGAAAACTCAACGGGGCTGAAGATCTTGTCCGGGACCAGTCTGGTGATGGCGGCGCTGCAAAGCGTGTGCACGGCAGTGCTGACAATCAGCGGCATTCGCCTCGCGATCGGTCTAACGGCCTTTGCGCTTTCCGGAAGCATCTTTGCGCCGGTTGCCTGGTTTCATCAGGACGCGATTCGCATTCCCATGCTGTTGCTGGCGACGGTGGGCGCAGTTGTCGATCTTGCCGTGCTGGCGTGGATCAGGCACCTGCGCACCCAGCCTTCGGCGCAGTGGCGGAAACGCGAGAGGAGCAGCAAAGAGAAGCGCTCTGAGCGGCTTCAGCTCGCCCTTGCCCTCTTGACGCTGCTGCTCGTCGGGTTGGAGACCTGGACGCACACGATCGTAGCGCGGCAGGCCCACGCACATGCGGCCGTCCAGACGAGCGCGAGTCCAGAAGCGTAAAGATTCAACCCACGTAAGGCGCTCGCCCTTCGAAGACCGCGCCTTGAGGAGCGAAGAGTCTTGTCAATTTAGAGATTGACAAACCATAACCGTTTGGTTATTGTTTTGCCATGCCCGCTGTGACCGATCACGTTTTCAGAGCTCTTGCCGACCCGACGCGCCGCGCCCTCTTCGAGCGACTGGCCCGCGATGGGGAGCAAACGGTGCATGCTTTGACCGGCCGTTCTGGCGTATCGCAGCCTGCTGTCTCAAAGCACCTGACGGTGCTGAAGCGGGCCAAGCTGGTTCGGCATCGCCGGGAAGGACGCGAGACCCACTACAGCGCTCAGCCCCAGGCACTGGCGCCGCTCGTCGACTGGATGGATGCGTATGGCGCTTTCTGGAACGAACGGTTCGATCGTCTTGAATTTCTATTGAAAAGGATGGACAAATGACTGAAACCGGAGCAACCAATCGCACTCTCACCATCGAGCGAGAACTGCCTCATCCGCAAGCGAAGGTGTGGCGCGCCCTTACCGAAGGCCAGTTGATTGACGAGTGGCTGATGAAAAACGACTTCCGGCCGAACGTGGGCCACCGGTTTCAGTTCCGCTCCACGCCGGCACCCAATTGGGATGGCCTTATCAACAGCGAAGTTCTGGCAGTCGAACCGATGACGCGGCTCTCCTACAGTTGGGCGACTATGGGAATGGAGAGCGTGGTCACCTTCACGCTGACGCCGACCGCAGGCGGCACCAATCTTCGCATGGAGCAATCCGGCTTCCCGTCGGAAGAAAGTGCCAGCTACAAGGGTGCGAAGTACGGATGGACGATGTTCATCGGCAAGCTGGAGCAGGTGGTTGGAGGGTTGGTATGACCATGAAAACCAAAGCTCTTGTTTATTGGATAATGACCATCCTTGTAGCCCTTCCAATTGGAACGGGCGGCGTCGGGCAGATTCTGCAATACATGGCCAACCCCCATGGAGTCGTTCCCGAGCTTGGCTACCCGCTCTACTTCTTCGCCATCTTGGGATTCTGGAAAATCCTGGGAGCGATTGCTATTGTGGCGCCGGGTTTTCCGCGGCTCAAGGAGTGGGCGTATGCGGGAATCTTCTTCGACGTAACGGGCGCGGCCGCGTCCTGCGCTGCAGTCGGCGGCTACGGCGTTTACGCCTTTCACGTCATCGCACCTTTGATCATTACTGGATTTACGCTAGCATCGTGGGCGCTGCGCCCGGATAGCCGCAAGATTGGCATCCTCTTTCCAGAGAAAACACGGCAGGCAATTGCAGGCGCGGGGAGGTGAAGAATGGCTGAAATCGGCAGAGTGGCGAAGAAGAAAACCAGGAATGCGACGAAGGCTGCCAAAAAGGCAGACCCCGAAGACGAGGTGCTCGCGATGATCGCGCAAATGCCGGAACCGGATCGCGTTCTGGGCGAGCGACTCCACGCAATCGTCAAAGCAAATGCGCCAGGACTCTCTCCGAAACTCTGGTACGGAATGCCCGCGTATGCGCGGGACGGCAAAATCGTCTGCTTCTTCCAAAGCGCGCAGAAGTTCAAGACGCGCTATGCGACGCTCGGATTCATGCACGAAGCGAACCTGGACGATGGCGGCATGTGGCCGACTGCATTCGCGCTGAAGAAGTTGAACGCCCCTGAAGTGGTAAGGATCTGCGCGCTTGTGAAGAAAGCAGCAAGCTGAAAGGAAAGCATTGCCATGAGCATGAGTAAGCAAGCTACCGGAGAAGGTGCATCCAGGCTGATCGACCTGCGGATCATCGAGTTGGGCGGATGGCGCGGAGAGACGCTGGCCCGCATGAGGGCGCTGATCCTGGAAGCCGCTCCAGATGCAGTCGAGGAGTGGAAATGGATGGGCACTCCGGTTTGGTCGCACGACGGCATCCTCTGCACCGGCGAATCCTATAAGACCGTCGTCAAGCTCACCTTCGCCAAGGGCGCGATTCTAAAGGATCCAGCCCGTCTCTTCAACTCGAGTCTCGATGGAAATGTGCGCCGCGCGATCGACATCCACGAAGGAGAAAAAGTTAACGCGTCCGCCTTCAAAGCCCTCGTTCGCCAGGCCGTAGCTCTCAACACGGCCAGCAAGACGAAGCCGAAGAAGAAAGCGAAGGCCTAGGTAACACCGTTTGTCCGTAAAACCAGCAATCTGTTCGCGGCTGACGTGCGTTCTATAAACAGCGCTCAGTTTCGCGAAGCAGAGCCCGCAACTGACTCATAATTCCAAGACCGAATCAGGCCTCGCTCAGTTCTCTGTCGAGCCGGGCGTGGAGCCGGTTGCTGAATCCGGCAGGCAGCTCGAACGCGCGGCTGTCGGCGATAAGCACAACGACGTTGCGGGTCGAGTCCAGAACGGCGGAGCAAATCTCGCAGGTCTCCAGATGGCGATCGATTTCTGCGCGCAGGGCCGCGTCCACCTCGCCGTCAATATACGCGGAGATGTGCTCCCAAACGTGTTTGCAGTCGATCCTCATGCGCCCCACCCAAAGAACCTTGCCCTTTTGGGTGCGAACCCTTTCAATTTTGGAGCCAGATCCCGTTGCAGCAGCGCTCGCGCCCGATGGAGCCGAACCTTGACCGTCCCCTCGGTGACGCCGAGCGCGCCGGCTGTTTCTCTAACGTCCATCTCTTCGATGTCTCTGAGCAGCACAACGTTACGGTAAATCTCCGGCAGGCCCTCTATGGCCTTGCGCAGAATGCCGCCAAGCTCCTTGCGCTCCAGCGCCTCGGCCGGCACCTCGCGCCAACTGGTGAGCAGGGCCGGCGTAAAGTCCCCAGCCTGTTCGCCGGTCATCTCGTCAATCGAATCTTCGCGGCGGGATTCGGTCTTCCGCAGCCGGCCCAGGCCCTCATTGCGCGCGATGGACAATACCCAGGTGCGGAACTGCGACTCCCCGCGGAACATATGCAGATTCCGAAACACCTTGATCACCGTCTCCTGGGCGGCGTCCTCGGCGTCTGCTTCGTTCTTGAGCAGGGACTGGAGCATGAAGTAGATGCTCCGTTCGCACGGCCGGATCAGCTCGTGGAACAACTGCCTTTCGCCCGCGAGGATGCGGCGAATGCAGTCTGCCTCGAATTCGGGATCGGAAGCTGTCATCGTGCCTGGTCGGCTATCGGGATGTAGACGAAGCCCAGCAGCCGTTGGGAAGCCATTGCAAGAAATATACAACCCGGCAGGCCAAAACAATGCCACCGCGGATTTGGCCTAAGTTTTTCAATTCAAAAGAATCTTTGTGTGCAAAAAACGAATTGGGCTGTACAATCTCCACGAGGACACCCATGGCCGGAGATATATCACTTACGTGCAGCGATTGCGGGCAGGACTTTACCTTCACCGCTGCGGATCAGGCGTTCTTTCAGGAACGTGGTTATTCGACCCCGAAGCGTTGCAAGAATTGCCGTCAGGCAAAGAAAAACGACCAGGGGGGCTCCGGCTACCGTTCGGCTCCGGCACAGGGAACACCTGTGATTTGTTCGGGTTGCGGTCAGCCTACAACAGTGCCCTTTGAGCCGCGTGGTGATCGTCCGGTGTTCTGCCGGGACTGCTACCAGGCGCGCAAGGGCAGCGGAGGCGGCGGGGGCGGAAGTTCACGCGGCCGCGGCCGTTACTAGGTTTCAAGTGGTCCGATTCCCGCTCTGAACCTCGGGAATCGGGCCTTTGCTTTTCTCAGAAAGATCCTCACTGTCCGCTCCAACGAAGCGGTTCGCACGGCCCTGCTCGCCACGAACGCTCTTTGGTTGCTTAATTCTTGCCTGCCTCTCATTCCCAGAACATTCAAACGAAAACGGCAAAAAGGCTGTCGGGGCGAGGCGTCTCTTTGCTTTTTAGCGTCGTCTGACGACCATGCCCAAAGTAACTGAAAGGGAACGTGCACCTTGGCTCCAAAGAGTGTCGGGCAAATCAGATGCCCGGCCCCTTGCCAATCCATCAATTTCTTGATTATAGTATTGATTCTATTATGCTTACTATGCACTTTAGTTCTCCGCCGCATAAGCCTATAATTCGAGTTCTGCAGCCACGGCCACCTCTCCTGGCCAAAGTCGTTTCGATCCGCCCAATAATGGGCGTGTTATTTGAGTGGACCACACTATTCGCTTTCATGTATACGTGAAGAAAACACGGAAAGGAATGGAATGTTGACGGGTTTCGGCTGCTTTGGCTTTTGCCGGAGAGAAGGCTTGCGTACGGATTTGAGACTCGATCGAGGGGAACGCAGCCCCGTAAGGCTCTGCGGATTCCAGGTTTAAACATGCATATTGCCCTTTGGATCTTCTGGCCCGCCCTCACTCTTATCCTCACAGGATTCGTCTACCAATGCATCGGCAGCCATCGCGACCGCGTGCGCTATGCCGGTGCGGGCCGCTGGGTAAAGATCGGCAAGGGCTGCAGGCTTTACCTGCTGGAACAGGGCTCCGGCGGACCTACCGTGCTTTTTGAAGCCGGCATCGGCGCAACGAATCTGAATTGGCGGCACATTCAGAAGGCGGTGTCGCACTTCACCGGTACCGCTTCCTACGACCGCGGCGGACTTGGCTTCAGCAGCCGCTGCCGCACAGCGCGCACTCCCGGCAACATCGCTCAGGAACTACACGACCTGTTGGCGAGCGCGAACATCAAGCCTCCGTACATCCTGGTGGGGCACTCTTTCGGCGGCCTCGTGATGCGCCGCTATGCGTTGCTCTTCCCTGAAGAAGTCACCGGCGTCGTCCTCGTCGATCCGATGCGCTGCGAAGACTGGCCGCCCCTCAACCCCAGCAAACAGGGCCAGCTCGAACTGGGCCGAAGGCTGATCCGCTACGCGCAGCCGATTGCGGTCTGCGGTCTCACGCGGCTGGCCGTCACTTCTCTCTTTCGCCGCACCAGGAAGAAGAACAAGATTACAGGAAACCTGAAAGGCGCAACCGTCTCCGGCGGTCGTCACGTGATCTCGCGCATTACCGATGAAGTCGGCAAGATGCCGCGCGAAGTCTGGCCCGTAGTGGCAGCGCACTGGTCGCGTCCAAGCTTTTACGAGGGGATGCGCAGGCACATCGATTCCATTCCCGACACCGTGAAGGAAATGGATCAGGCCGAACCCATTCGCGAGATTCCCGTGATGGTGCTCACGCCGGGCAAATCAAAGCCGCTCTCCACCGAGTGCCTGGGCCGCATTGGAGACAATGTGCAGCAAGTGATCGCCCCGGCGAGCGAACACTGGATCCATCTGGACGAGCCAGATCTGGTAATCGGCTCCATTCGCGAAATGGTGACCGCATCTGCTACCGACCGAATCGCAGCCACGGTGTAAGGACAGCCTCTTCCTGCAATCTGAAATGAAGATCCTGCATCACTTTTCCGCAGACCGCATCTGCTAAAGGATGCTGGCGCTCTTGCGCTGCGCGAGGATGGATGCCTTGCGGCGGTCTTTGGAGGCATGATCGATCTGCTTCCAGAAGCCAATGAAATAGTCCACGGCGGAGATGGTTGAAACCACAACCGTGAAGTAAATAGCAGCCACCGCATACCACTTGACTGGAATGACGAGCACACCGATCTGCCAGTGATCCCACCGGTGCGCAAGAATGGCCGAGGTCACGGAAACGATCTGAACCACGGTCTTCAGCTTGCCCAGGTCGCTGGCCTGGATGGTAAATCCTTCAGACGAAGCGATAGAGCGCAGGCCGGAGATAACAAACTCGCGCGCCACGATGACAACGGCAATCCATACTTTGACAACCTGGGGATTGTAGGCGACCAGCGCGATAATCGCCCCGGTGACCATGATTTTATCGGCCAGTGGATCGAGCAACATGCCCATCGTGGTGATCTGGCCGCGCCTGCGCGCCAGGTAGCCGTCCAAACCGTCTGTGATCGAGGCCAGCACGAAAAGGACCGAAGCCGTAATCTCCTGCGCGCCGCCCGTTTGCCAGGGGAAGTGCGGCGAGAGTATCCACAGCAGCAGCGGGATCATCGCAATCCGGCTCATCGTGATGGAGTTAGGTAGGTTCATCTGTCTGGCGCCGCTCCAGAAGCTCACACTGGGTTCTGCTCCATTATTGCACTGGCGAGCAGAACGGCGGATTCCCTTCTCCCCTGTTGGACGAGAGTGAGCCAGTTCTGGACTTCCGGCAAGAAAACACGGAACAGGCCAGATGCCTATTCCGCGCTTTATTCCTTCTTGCTGAACCGTTTGCTCTTAATGCGCTAGGCGTAAATGCCGCGCTGCTTGATGGTGAACGCGACACGGTCGATCGCGACCATGTACGCGGCGATGCGGTTGTTCACATTGTGAGCTTCGGCGTAGCGCACTACATCGTCAAAGCTGTCGCGGAGAATCGCTTCAAGCTGCTCGTTGACCTGCGACTCTTTCCAGAAGTAGCCCTGGCGATCCTGCACCCACTCAAAGTAGCTCGCCGTCACGCCGCCGGCGTTGGCCAGAATGTCGGGAACGATGAAGATCCGCTTCTCGGCAAGAATCTCATCGGCCACGGCGGTCGTGGGACCGTTTGCGCCTTCGACAACAATGCGCGCCTTGATCTGCGCGGCGTTGCGACTGGTAATCACGTTCTCTGTTGCCGCGGGAATGAGGATGTCGCACTCGGAGATCAGAAGCTCGTCGCTGGGCATGGCCTCTGCGCCACGAAAACCAAGCGTCGTGCCGTTGCGGTACTTGTATTCGACCAGCGCGTGAATATCGATGCCGGCCGCGTTGTAGAGCCCGCCATCTTTCTCGGCCACGCCGATGATCTTGTATCCTTTTTCCATCATCAGCCGTGCCGCGTTGGAGCCCACGTTGCCAAAGCCCTGGATAATCACCCGGCAACCCTCGACCTGCATGTTGAGGTAGCGCAGGCTCTCGCCGCACACCACCAGCACGCCGCGCCCTGTGGCCTCAAGGCGTCCGCGCGAGCCGCCGATGCTCAGCGGTTTGCCGGTGACGACGCTGGTCACGGTCTGGCGCATGTGCATGGAATAGGTATCCATGATCCATGCCATGGTTTGCTCGTTGGTATTCACATCGGGCGCGGGAACGTCCTTCTCCGGTCCGATAAAGTCGATGATCTCTGACGTATAGCGCCGGGTCATGCGTTCCAACTCGCCCTGGCTCATGGCCTTGGGGTCGCAGATTACGCCCCCCTTGGCGCCGCCAAAGGGAATATTGACTACCGCGCACTTCCACGTCATCCAACTGGCCAGTGCGCGCACTTCATCGAGCGTCACGTCGGGCGAATAGCGGATGCCTCCCTTGCATGGGCCGCGAGCGATGTTATGCTGCACGCGGAAGCCCGTAAACATCTCTATCCGGCCGTCATCCATGGCCACCGGAAAATGAACAATAATTTCGCGCGCCGGCGTTCTCAAAAGCTTCCACAAACCTTCATCCAGATTGAGTTTCCGTGCCGCAAATTCAAACCTGGCGCTCTGTGCTTCCCAGGGATTGATCTCCTGGTCCAATGTAAGTGCAGGATTATTTGTTGACATATCTTTCTCCAATTTAGGCGGCCGTCAGTGGGCAAACAACCCCTTGAGATTACTATGCGAGAAATAAGGACGAAATGGAGATTGCCACAGCGCTGTCGAGCAAATTCATTCGTTCCGTCGAGTTCCACCCCTGTCGGCTCATGGGTCAAGTCTGCCTTGTTGCGCAGCCCCAAACCCCGTTGAGTTTAGGCTACACCCGGTGGTGAGTCAAGCCCGGAGGAACCCGGTAACGCATTACTTTGGTCTCTGAAGTGCCCGTTTCTTCCCGGTCCGGAATCGGTTCCCAACCGGACCAGCCTGCCGCGCATAACTTTAGGGTCTCGCCCGCCAGGCAACCTGGCTCGCGCACGGCACTCCTCCAGATCGCATTCCAGCAATTACACTGGAGCCTGTGAAAGCCTCAAGCCATCCCGTCCAGCCCGCCCGCAACGAGTTTTTGGCGCTCGCCAAAGAGCACACCCTGGTGCCTGTTTGCCGCACCCTGACAGCCGATCTCGAAACCCCGGTCTCGGCCTTTTTGCGCGCCGCCTGGGCTGCGCGCGAGTGCTTTCTGCTGGAGTCGGTCGAGGGCGGCGAGCAAGTCGGCCGCTACACCTTCATCGGCCTGGCTCCCTTCAAACGGATCGTTGCGCGCGGCCGCCATGTCACCATCACCGAGGGCAAAAAGATCACGCGCCTTGAAGACGACGTGTTTGCCGTGCTGCGCCGGGCGCTATCTGGACACAAACCCGCGCGGCTCCCCGGCCTGCCTCCCTTCACGGCCGGAGCGGTTGGCTACTTTGCCTACGACGCCGTGCGTCAGATCGAGCGGCTGCCCAACTTGGCCAAGGATGAGCTCGGCGTGCCCGATTCCTGCCTGCTGTTCTTCGACGAAGTGCTGGCCTTCGACCACGTGCGCAAGGAGATCTGGCTGGTGGTCACGGCCGATGTGACCCACGGCAAGCCGGCCGACGCCTACCAGAAAGCAATCAAGCGCCTCGACAAGCTGGAGAAACGCCTCGCCCAGCCGCTGCCCAAACTTCCGCTGAGCAAAGCAGCAGGCAAGAAAGGCCATCTCAAGGTCAAGTTCCGCACCAGCAAAAAGGACTACATGAATGCCGTGGTCCGCACCAAGGAGTACATTGCCGCCGGAGACATCTTCCAGGCCGTGCTGTCGCAACGGTTCGACGTGGAGCCGGAGTTGGACAGCTTCCAGGTCTACCGCGCTCTTCGCACGGTCAACCCCAGCCCCTATATGTTCTTTCTGCGCTTTGCGCCGGAGGGCGCGCTAGGCGGCTCGACGGACAAGGCAAAGAACTCCTCAAGAAAGTCAAAAGCGCCTGCAGCGCCAATCGAACTGGCGGGATCGTCGCCAGAGCTGCTGGTGAGGGTGCACAAGGGCAAAGTGGAGTATCGTCCCATCGCCGGAACGCGGCCCCGCGGCGTCACTGAAAAAGAAGACCAGGCGCTGGCCGACGAAATGATGCACGACGAAAAAGAGCGCGCCGAGCACGTCATGCTTGTCGACCTGGGCCGCAACGACGTAGGCCGCGTGAGCCAGTTCGGCAGCGTAAACGTTGATCGCCTGATGTTCGTCGAGCGCTACTCTCACGTGATGCACATTGTGAGTTCGATTGAAGGCCGCCTCCGGCCCGAGCTCACCGCCGTCGATGCCTTGCGCGCCTGCTTCCCTGCCGGAACCCTGAGCGGCGCACCCAAGGTGCGTGCCATGGAGATCATCGAGGAGCTGGAACCGGCGCGCCGCGGAACCTACGGCGGCGCGGTGCTCTACGCCGACTTCTCCGGCAACCTCGACTCCTGCATCGCCATCCGCTCCATGCTGGCCGTCGGCGGCAAGGGCTACGTGCAAGCCGGCGCAGGCATTGTCGCCGATTCCGTCCCCGAGCTTGAACACCAGGAGTCGATCAACAAGGCGCAAGCCGTGATCCGCGCAATCGAGCGCGCAAGGGACCTCTAACGACGGCCTCGAACGAGCTATTCCGCCCCGAAAATCCGTTTGAAGAATCGTCCCACCCTGGTGAAAAATCCCGGCTTTTTCTCAGCGGGCGCCTTGGGAGTGTTGGCCTCAGCATTCGCCGGCGACGTTGAGGCCGGTCCGGAAGAAGCCGTGGCCTGGGGCGCGTGGTTCGCGCTGTTATAGACCAGCGGCTCAACCGGCATCGTCTGGCTGGGCGCTTCAGGAGCCGGCTTGGGCTGCGGAGCAAGCCCTTCACTCTGCGCCAGGGGAAACTCGTTCCCTTCGGCTACTGCCGGTGGACAGCCGCATGACTCCTTCTCCTGGTCCACTACCTCGTGCAGGCTGCCATGCTGGAACATCACGCGCTGCCCCGGCTGCACCCGATAGGCGCCCCCGTCGAAGACGCTCGATACCAATACATAAGGCGCGCTCGCCCCGGCATTATCAACGCATGTATCGCCCGAAGGCCCGAGCCTGACCTTCAGATCTGCCGCGCCCGGTCCGTCGATCAGAATGCGAAAATCCGGCGTGAGAAGAAAATCCGCGTTCTGCGTATTGGCCCGGCCCGCCGCAAAACTCATCTCCACCGCGCCGTGTTCCATGGCCAGCATCAGCCCCGGAACCTCGCCGCTGGGAACGCTCGAGTTGGCCGTCAGCTTGACCGTCGTATAAGCGCAAACCAGAAGCGTGCCTCGATAGGGCAGCGTGACGTGCGTGCTTTCTTCTCCTGACGCGACGGTTCCGTTCGCCGCGATAAACGCCCTGCCATCCGAAACCTGCAAATCGCCCTTGACCTCGAAGGCGTGCCCCGGAATCTTGCTGTCCAGCGGAACGATTGCGATGGGGCGGGATCCTGCGGCCGAGATTGCAGAGGAATTCTGATTAGCGGGCGCTGTTACGGGTGCGGATTGAGCCTCTGCATTCCCCTGCGCCGACTGAGAAGCCTGCGCGCAAAGTCCCGGCGCAATCAACAAGGCTGCCGCAATCAGAGCGAAACGCGCGCGGTCCAGGTGCTTTGAGGAAATCGGCAATCCGGCATCCTTTCGCACTGGTATTCCCATCGCAGCTACATTTCCAGGAAGTTGCGAATCATCTGGTGTCCACCTTCGGTGAGGACACTCTCGGGATGAAACTGCACGCCCTCGATGGGAAGATGGCGATGACGCAACCCCATAATGACTGACCCCGCCGCACCATTCGATTCCCCGGCGGTTTTCGATTCAAATGTCCGCGCCGTCACCTCAAGCTCCGCCGGCAGCGACTTCTCGGCCACGATCAGCGAGTGGTAACGCGTGCAGGTGAGCGGCGTTGGCAAGCCGGCAAAAATTCCTTGGCCGTCGTGTTCCACAGCGCTGGTTTTGCCGTGCATCAGGCTCCGCGCTCTCACTACATCGCCGCCAAACGCCTCGCCAATGGCCTGGTGCCCCAGGCAAACACCAAGAATGGGAATTCGCCGCGGCGAACCGGCCATGTGCCGTATAAGTGGAACAAGGATGCCGGCCTCGCCAGGCGTGCACGGCCCAGGCGACAACAGGATGCGCTCTGGATGCAACGCCTCTACCTCTTCCACAGTCAATTCGTCGTTGCGGCGGACCACCACCTCCGCGCCCAGTTCGCCAAGATACTGGACCAGGTTGTAGGTGAACGAGTCGTAGTTGTCGAGAACGAAGACCATGGTGAGTTCCAGTGTATCGCGAGGGCCGCGGCGCTCTGCCGGCCTTGCCTTCAGGATCAGACTGCGGCTCCGAAATGACGCTCCTGTTGCGCACAGCCGCCGCTTCTGCAAAACTGGCCTAGGCTGCTAACTATGGTTCTTCATTTCCTGATTCAAGGCCGTGTGCAGGGTGTCGGCTTCCGCTGGTACGTCCACCGCGAGGCCAGCGAACTCAACCTGCGCGGATGGGTCCGCAACACCGAAGAAGGCGAGGTCGAAGTGGTAGCCTCGGGCGACATTGCCGATCTTGCCGAACTGCGCGCCAGCCTGCGCCGTGGCCCCCGCGGCAGCCGCGTCGATCATCTCATCGAGCACTATCTCGACGACAAAGAAGCCGATGGCCTAAGCTCCTTCCGCATCGACGGCGCGTGGTGAAAAAGGCAGGGGATAGGGAATAGGGAATGGAACACCCTGCCGAGATAGATCTTCGGTCGGGACATCGGCTCTATTCCCCGTGAGTTCAAAAGGAAATGTCCGAATTCGGCGCCTACTCCCTGATCCCTATTCCCTGTTCCCTGCTCCCTATTCCCTGCCTTTATAATCTTCAGGGAAGACGAATTCGATCCCGCCTGTTCCCTTCCCGCAGAATCCAAATATTCTCTCAAGCTATTTCAAGGAGCGAACGTACCCATGCCTCAATCAAGCAAGCCCATTAATGTTGAAGATCTGAAAAAGCTGGTGCGAACCGTTCCCGATTTTCCCAAGCCGGGGATTCTCTTCTACGACATCACGACCCTCTTGAAAGACAAGACCGGCTTCGCGCAACTGATTGACGCCCTGGCGGCCCACTATCTTGCGGAAAAAATCGACCTTGTCCTGGGCATCGAAGCCCGTGGATTCATCTTTGGACCCGCGCTGGCTTATCGATTGAATGCGGGATTCGTGCCCGTGCGCAAACCGCGCAAGCTGCCCGCTCCTGTCGCGCGCGTCACTTACGATCTGGAATACGGATCGGACACGCTCGAAATTCACATGGACGCGATTCAGCCCGGCCAGAGCGTCGTTCTCGTCGACGACCTGCTCGCAACAGGCGGCACGATGGAAGCTACTGTGAAGCTCGTAAAGCAACTCGGCGGAAACATTGCGGGCTTGGCCTTCGCCGTTGAACTAGACTTCCTCAAAGGCCGCGACCGCTTCACCGAATACGACGTCTTCAGCCTGCTGCACTACGACGAGTAGAGGTTTCAAGTTTGAACGGCATCTCCAGCGAGCTCCGGGATTCTTTTGGATTGCCTTTTCAAAGCCATTGTGAACCTAATAGAGTTTGAGGGTGCCGGAAAAGGCGCCGGATGGAGTCACTCGATGGACACAGAGAGCAGGCGGTTCTGGCTGGGAATCGGCATCGGAGTCCTGGGGCTGCTCCCTGCCATAATCGAATTCGCCAGGAAGGATTTTCAACTGGTGGCGCTTTATGGCCTGTTGCTGCTGCTGGTCTTCGCCCTCTTTTATTCCTCGATGTACAGTGGACGCGGCCCCCATTATGAAACTACGTTGATGAAGAAGATCCTGACCATCCAGGACCGGGACGGCAAGGTCGCCGAAGTCAGGCGCGAACAGACGATTCGTGCCCGCTATGGAAACTTGCAGGGCATCTGGTGGAAAAACAATATTGTCGATGGGAGTATGAGTGATTTTAAGGTCGACGGCAACGCCCCTGACGAAGTCGAAATGCTCGGCTGCTCCCACTCGTTCTACAAGAAATTCACGAACCCGTTATCCAAGGGCGAGGTAAAGAAAATTACCTGGAGTTTCAAAGCAGCCGATAGTTTCCTGGATACAAACGAGGCATTTCTGAACGAAGTGATTCCGGGAACGAAGCGGCTTGAGTTGGAAGTGAATTTCCCGGATTCCCGCCCTTGCACGTCGGAAGAGTTTCACGTTGAAGTGGCGGGAGACGATACGCGAATCCAGGATGGACTTGAAAACATTGGCGCTGGAGCAAAACTCTCCGCTATGGTCAGGTCACCGAAGGCAGGGCACACCTATAGAATCGATTGGACCTGGTGAGGCGAACCAAACCTGCTGGCTCTTTGCAAGGGCCGGCATATCTATAATTTACTGCCCAATAATCTTGCGCATGGTACCCTCCCGGGGAATCCATCGACTTGCCTAATCCCTACTTTAGCATAAATGACGAGAATCAGGCGCGAAATGGAGCAAGCGGCCCTGAACGGTCTTGCCCTGTGAATTGAAAAGAAAAGACTTAGGTCAATCAGCGCTCTCCGCTGCCCGGCGGCACCTCAGCAAGGCTCTCAGCGCCCATATCTTCCCCGGACTCGCCCTGCAGCATCTGCGCATCCGCAAAGCGATAGCCGACGTAAACGTCCGTCAGCAGGTACACGGGATTGGCGGGATCGTCTTCAATCTTCTTGCGCAACTGGCGAACGAAGGTGCGCAGGTACTCGACTTCTTCGCGGCAGTCGGCGCCCCACACCGCGGTCAGCAGCTTGGCATAGGTAACAACGCGGCCCGCGCGGCTCATCAGGCAATGCAGAATATCGAACTCCTTGCGGGTCAGGTGCACAGTCTGGGCGCGCTTGGTCACGCTGCGCTTCAGCGGCTCCAGATGGATCTCCCCAATATCAATAGGTGCGTCTTCGGCGCGTGCCGGGGCGCGCACCCGCCTGACCGCCGCGCGGATGCGCGCAATCAGTTCGCGTGTGCTGAAGGGCTTGGTCACGTAATCGTCCGCGCCCGATTCCAGCGCCTCCACCTTGTCCTCTTCCTGGTCGCGCACCGTCAACATCAGGATCGGCAGCCGCGGCGCAAACGTACGGATGCGGCGCAGAGTCTCGATGCCGCCGATCCCCGGCATATTCACATCCAGCAGCACCGCGTCATAAGTTCCGCCGCGCAGCAGTTGCAGGGCCTCTTCGCCGCGCGATGCCTCGGCCACTTGAAATCCAAGTTCAACAAGCGGTGGGCGCAATGCCCTGCGGATGGCCGATTCGTCGTCGACGATAAGAATGCGTATTGCGGGCTGGCTTGTCACTTTCTCCCCTTTTGCGTTGAATCCGGTATGGCTGCAAAAAATGTTGTTCCCTCACGCTCATCGCTCGTTACCCATACGTAGCCGCTGTGAATCAGCGCCACTCGCTTGGCCACGGAAAGGCCGATTCCGGTTCCGGAGGCGCGATTCGCATGAGTGGAGGAGCGATAGTAGCGATCGAAGATCCGTTCTCGGTCGGAAATGGGAATCACAGGGCCAAAGCTGTGCACCGAGAACAGGACTTCGGCATTCGCATGCACAACGCGAATGGTGATCGTCGTGCCGTAGATGGAGTATTTGCAGGCATTGTCAATGTACTGCGTCAGCAGCATGTTCATCAACTGCCGATCGCAATCGAGAATAAGCTCTTCGTCCTCCAGATCGACTTCAACCTTCATGCTCGCCAAACGATCCTTCAGGCTGGTGAGCACCTCATCGATCAGCGGCCCCACACCCACCGGCGTCGCATGGATCGTGATTTCGCCGGCATCGAGGCGGGCTGTAGTCAGCAGCCGCGTCGTCAAATCGCCCAGAAGACCGGCCTGCTCGTCGATCAGCGCCACCAGCTCTGCCTGCCCTGGTGACAGATGGCCCATCTCGCTCAGCCCGCTGCTTGCGGCGCGGATCGCAGTCAGCGGTGTCTTGTAGGCATGAGCCAGGCTGTCGAGTACGGTTGCGCGCAACTGCTCCGTGCGGCGCTCGGTCTCGATGCGGCTCTCGTTGGCGAAGGCTCGATAGCGGTCAAACGTAATCGCGATCAGCGAAGCAATCGCGTTGTTGGTGAGTGGGCTGGTATCGCCGCGCACCACCAGGCTGCCCACCGGGACCGTGCCCAACCGCACAACGCGCCGGCCGACACCGGATTCGGGATCGTCGTCGGAGGTTTCAAAATAATAGACGTTCTGCGCAATCTCCTGGGGGTCCACGCTCCAGAAGCCGGCCTGGTAAACGTCGTGCAGATCGGCGTCGAAGACGGCTACCGCCTCAAGTGAAAAAATCTCGTGGACCAGTTCCACCAGTTGCGGACCCGGCTCCACGTGAAGATTCATCTGCAGCGTGCGGCGTGTGAACTCGTAGAGATCGTGCATCTGGCCGCCCCAGGATTCAGCCGCCCGAGTGTGCTCGGTAACTCGCGAGGACAGGCGACTCACAACAAGAGCCACAAGGACAAAAGCCAAAAGCGTAATGGTGTTGGCAGGATCTTCCGCAAGGCTGAGCTCCGGCTGCCGCGCCGTGAATAGCCCGTGGACCACAACCGCGGACAGCGAAACGATCACCGCCTGCCAAAATCCGCAAAGCAGCGCGGTGGGCAGCACGATGAGCAGATAAAGCAGGAGCGCGACCGGAAGCAGCCACCCGAACCAGTGAGCCAGTGTCGCCACCAGAATCACTGCCACAATACCCAGCGCACACTCCAGCGTAAATAGCAGCACACGCGAACCTGAACCGCGCGAGCCTCTGGCGCCAAAGATGGAACGCGCTGATATGGAACTTGTGGACAACTTTTACCAGCCTTCTCAACTCGACAGATTTACGGAACGCCGGACCGCCCAGGGGTTGATCGATCCGAAGCCAGAACTGGCTTTGGTTCCGCCACATCCTTGCGCTTGTATAAAACAATTCAACGGGAAACACCTGGTTCAGCTCAATGAGGAAGCTATGAAAGTGTACGAAGATTTTAGCAGATTCCTTATTTCATTTTCATGGCCGCGCCCTTACCGCGGCAAATTGCAAGGACTTCGCATCTCTCTCGCTCCCATGTCTCAGTCTTTTAAGAATCAAGGCATTACCGCCCCTCACAGATTCTTTTTTCAATCCTCATATGTTCTTTATGACTTGTTTGCGTTACTGATGTTAATCCGCAGCGGCCGGGATGTATCCGGTTGGACTGCGGACGATCAAGAATCATTCCGATGAGAATCCATAGGGCCGGAAAGCTCGTGTGGGCTTACAGGCGGAGTGTGCTCAAAAACGTACCCTTTCAGCACGAAGCCTTTTCCCGCATTTCCGGCTGAGTTCATAGCTAGTCATCCCAAAAATCGTTCTTCTGGAGGAATAGTGCCGATGTTTTCTAAGCCAAATCGCATTCTGCAATTGATGGCCGGTGCCGCCATGGCAACCGCCGTAATCGCTGGAGCACAAGATCCAGCTCCGGCAGCCGCACAGGCTCCGGCAACACCGGCCCCGGCAGCAGCACCCGCTGCGCCCACGTGGAGCGTTGGCCCGATGGACATCAGCGGGTTCATCGACGGCTACTACAGCTTCAACTTCAACCGCCCGAACACATCGGATGGATTGTATGACCAGGTGAACCAGCTCTACAACTTCAACGACAAGACGGATCAATTCGAGTTGAGCGCAGCCAAACTCACGCTGAACCACGATCCAGATCCAGTTGGCGCGCACGTCGACTTCATCTACGGCCGCACCAACTCGTTGATCAATGCCGCGCCGACCAACGCCACTTCCGCCGACCAGCTCCCCTACCTCGAGCAGGCGTTCCTCAGCCTGAAGCCGGCCAAAGCCAAAGGCTTTGAATTGGACTTCGGTAAGTTCGTCACCTCGGCGGGCGCCGAAGTCATCGAAGCCAAAGATGACTGGAACTACTCGCGCTCCTTGCTGTTTGTCAATGCAATCCCCTATTGGCACTTCGGCGCGCGTACCTCCATACCGGTCTCCAAGACCGATACCATCGGCTTCCAATTGGTCAATGGCTGGAACAACGTCTCCAAGAGCAACGGCGGCCTCACGGGCGTGTTCACCAATGCATTGGTCAAGACCAAGTACACCTGGAACTTCAACTACATTGTCGGTCCAGAGAACCCCAACACCACCGACGGGCTCCGCAATCTGTTCGACACAACCCTGCTGCTCACACCTCCCGGAAAGTTCAATGCCTACATCAACTACGACTACGGCATGAACCAGGATTCGCTCGCCTCGCAGGGCGACAGCAAGTTGCATTCGTGGCAGGGCGTGGCCATCGCAGCCAAAATCCAGGCCAACGCCAAGAGCGCCATCACACCCCGCTTTGAGTGGTTCAGCGACCCGGATGGTTTCCAGACGGGCACCTCGCAAACACTCTACGAAGGCACCATTACCTATGAATACAGATGGGTTGAAGGCCTGCTCTCTCGCGTTGAATATCGCTACGATTCGTCTTCAGCTCCGGCGTTCTTCAACAAGCTGGCCAACCAATCCACTGACCAGCAACAGACGATCACCGTGGCCTTCATCGCCTTCTTCGGCCCCAAGCGCTAACTCTTTTTTCCTTTCTTCATTCCGTCCTGATGGATTGAAGGATAAGTTCTAACCACATCAACAAAGTTGACGGCTTCGGCTTGGCAGACAGTTCCCAACTGGCCGAAGCCGCCAACACACCCACACAAAAACGCGGGCCTGCAGAGTTCCATACGCCACGCGCCGGAAACTAAAGCACTGCTTCGTTGGCCTGCATTGTTGCTCAGATGCAGGCAAGTACCTGGAGATTTCCGGTGCAAACGCCGGGAACAGACCTACGAACCCATTTCTCAGGAGAATGCTCATGGCAGAACAAAAAGAACCTCAAATGCAGGCCACCCTGGGCCTTACCGGGCTGACCAGCAATGCAATGGCACTCATCGCCCCCGGCGCCTTCCTCTGGCTCACCTTCGCAATCCAGGCAAACACTGGCGTTGCTGGGCAGCCATCCACTGCTCCGGCTATGTGGATCGGCATCTTCGCCGCTCTTCTGCTCTGCCTGGCTACCGCGGTTGCCTATGCTGAAATCTCCAAGCTTTATCCCGGCACCGGCTCCAGCTACTACTACGCCGAACAGGCCATGCTCTCCAAAGACAAGGCCTTCAAATATGCGCGCGTTGCCAAGTTCATCGTAGGCTGGGGCTCGCACCTCTACTACTGGGTCTATCCCGGCGTCATGGTGGCCACTACCGGCATCTTCTGCGGATACATCGTGGGCTTCCTATATCCAAACGTCATGAGCGGTTCCAATCCCGGGCCACTGTTCATGGCCTTGGTCGCCGTCCTCTTCTCCTTCTTCGTCGCATGGATCGCCTCTAAGGGCGCCGGCGCATCGACGGCCGTCAACATTGCCATCAACGTCATTCAGATCTCCGCACTGGTCGTGTTCAGCGTACTCGCGCTTGGTTATCGTTCAAGCCATCCCACTGGCTCGCCCGCCTTCCAGTACGATTCGCAAACCCTTTCAACCTACACCTATCAGTTCGCCACGGCCAAGGACGGAACCACCATGCGCGACTCCAGCGGCGCACCCATGCCGTTACTGGATTCAGGTGGCAAACCGGTTCCCTATACCATCTCCTACACAGAGAGAGATTCCAGCGGCAACTTCCTGGCGCACACATCGGCCAAGTCGGTCATCATGCCTCATACGCTTAGCTATATGTTCATCCAGGCAACCGTCGCCATTTTGATCCTGGTCGGCTTCGAATCGGTCACCTCGATGGGAGGCGAGGCTAAAAATCCAACCAAACATATACCCATTGCCGTAATTGCTTCGCTCCTGATTCAGGGGTTGATCTGTTATCTCTTTGAGTATTTCGCGGCTAACTACTTCTTAAACTCCGGGTATACCATGGCCAACGCCGGGCAATCGGCAGCACCTATCGGCGACATGATGATCATCGTTGGTGATGGTCTACTGGGACAGGGCCACGGTAAGTACTTCATGCTGGCCGAGGCGGTCACGGTCTTCTTCGCGCTCATCGGTACTACGTTGAGCTGCATGAACACCGGCGCCCGCGTTACCTACGCGATGGGCAAGGACGACGAGGCTCCAGAGCACTTTGGCATTCTCCATGCCGGGTCCCTCTCGCCCCGCAAAGCCATCTGGACTCTGGCCATCATCTCGGCCGTTATCGGCGTAATCGCCGTCTCGCTGGTCTTCGGCGACGCAGCTGCTCCCAGCGATGCCACCATCGCGGCTCTGCCCCATGGCGTCTTCTCCAGTTGGGGTTATCTCTCACACGATCAGTTGGCGGCATTACCCAATTCCCTGCTGACCATTACGCTCACCTCCAACTTCGGCACCTTCATCCTCTACGCACTCAGCTGCTTCCTGTGCATGGTGGCCTATAAGGACCGCCACGATCACAACTGGCTCATGCACTATCTCATCCCCGGCTTCGGGCTGATTGCCAACCTTGTTTGTATGGGCTTCTATATCGCCGGTCCCCTGTTTGGACTCGGCACATTCAAGGAACCGCTCTTTGCGCTCGGAATCTCGGCCGTCTGGGGCATTTACGGAGCCATTTACTTCCTCCGTTCCTCCAAGGCCAAAGGCAAGTCGATCCTGCTCGAATCAAAGTAGCAGAATCGCCTTAACCCCAACTCAACCCCAACCGCTGGGTGGAATCTCTCTTCGATCTCTTAACCAGGACGAAGAGCAAGGTGCCACCCAGTGGCCATTTTGAAGCCAACGATTCACAATACTTTAAGAAGACCTGTTCCCTTAGGAGATTGGGAAGAGATAAAAGGCGGCGGCGCCCATGTTGGATGTACAGTTTGGCCAGGCAAGCGATTTCGGCAAGGTTCGTACCAATAATGAAGATGCGATGGGTTCCTTCATCCCCTCATCGCGCCAGCAGGCCCGCTCCCACGGCTATCTTTTTGTAGTTGCGGACGGAGTCGGCGGAATGGATCTGGGCGAAGTTGCCTCATCGACCGCTGTCGGGGTCATGACCGATGAGTTTCCCAAGGCCCAGGCGGGAACCATGCTGATCAGCCTGTTGCCACGCCTTATCCAACATGCCAACGCCGCCGTCCACGACTGCACCCTGGCCTCGGAATACCGCGGCAAGAAGATGGCCACGACCCTTGTCGCCTGCGCCCTCCGCTACGATCAGGCAATCGTCTCCCATGTCGGCGACTCCCGCTGTTACCTGGTTCGCAACGGCAAAGCGCGCCAAGTCACGCAGGACCACACCTTAGTAAACGAACAGCGCAAGATGGGCTTGATCTCGACCGAAGAAATTGCCGAGTCCGACTCTCGCCACGTGCTCCTTCGCTCTCTCGGCCCGGAGATGTTTGTCTCCCCTGATACAACCGCCCTCACGCTCCAGCCCAACGACGTGCTGGTGCTCTGCACCGACGGTCTGCACGACGAAATGCATGAAGGAACCATTGCCGAAATCGTCTCCCAGAAGAAAAGCATGGACGAAGTCGCCCGAGAATTGGTGGCCCGCGCCGTCGAAATCGACGGCGGCGACAACACCACCGCGCAGGTTATCCGCATTCGCGCCGTCGAGCAGGTAGGCATGTACCGGGGACGACCCTACAGACTGCCCTCCTGAACTTTAAGATCATTTTCGAAAGACTCATGGAATCCTTGCGATCTCTGAGCCCTTTCCCGGTAAAGTAGAAAGACACGCACTGACTGGAGTATGTCGCACAATGGGTTTTTACGACAGCCTGGAAGCCGGTTCGCAAGTCGATTCCTACCGGATTGACGCCCCCGTTGCCCGCAGCGGAATGGCGTCCATCTACCGCGCCACCGATGTGCGCGATAACCGCACCGTCGCCCTCAAAATTCCGCACCCCGACATGGAGGCCGATCCAATCCTCTCCGACCGCTTCAATCGCGAGGGAGGCATCGGTGAGAGGCTTGTGCACCCCAACGTGATGCGGGTGTTTGGCGACGAAAAGCGCTCCCGCGTCTACATGGTCATGGAGTGGTGCCCGGGCCGCCTGCTGCGCCAGATCATGGACGAGGGCAAACTTCCCCATGACCGCGCTATCCGCATCGCCGAGGGCGTTCTCCATGCGCTGGACTACATTCACGCCAACGGCGTCGTCCATCGCGACCTGAAGCCGGAAAACATCATGGTCGACGAGAACGACCACATCAAGCTCATCGACTTCGGGATCGCCAGCGATTCCTCGGCCCGCCGCCTCACCTACGCCAACTTTACGGCTACCCTCGGCACCCCCAACTACATCTCTCCCGAACAGGTAAAGGGCAAACGCGGCGATGGCCGTTCCGACCTTTACTCCATGGGCGTGATTCTCTACGAAATGCTCACCGGCAAGCTTCCCTTTACCGGCCCCACGCCGCTGGCGGCCATGAACGACCGCCTCCTCAATCACCCCATGCCCCCCACCGTAGCCGACCCCTCCGTTTCCCCCCAGCTCCAGGAGGTACTCTACAGGGCTCTCGAGCGAGACCCGAAGAATCGCTATCCCAACGCACACGCCTTTCTCCACGACCTTCAGCATCTGGACCAGGTTGGCGCCGAGGACCGGGAAGAGCTGAAAAACTGGCAGCGGCGCAAATCCCACCTGTCCCGCAAAATCCTCTACTACGGCGCCCTGGCCATGATTCCCGTGGCCATCCTGTTAATCATGATGCTTATCGCCCGTCACCATTAATGCTCCGCGCCTATCCTGGCCGGTTTCCGCGAATCCTCACGGATTCTTTATGCCCTGGGCTTTACCCTCTTTGTTGAATAGAATCACCCTCAAACGCCAAAAGGAGATCCATGACGAAGTACAAATTCGAGTACATCTGGCTTGACGGCAGAAAACCCATTCCTGAACTTCGCGGCAAAACTCAACTGAAGTCGTTTGAGAAGCCGCCCACACTTGCCGATCTGCCTCTTTGGGGTTTTGACGGCAGCTCCACCATGCAGGCCGAGGGAAGCAAGTCTGACTGCATTCTGAAGCCCGTGGCTCTCTATCCCGACGGCGCTCGCAAAGACGCTTACCTTGTCATGTGTGAAGTCATGCATCCCGATGGCACGCCGCACTCCACCAATGCCCGCGCCACCATCGAAGACGATCCCGAGTTCTGGGTCGGCCTCGAGCAGGAGTACTTCCTTTACAAAGATGGACGTCCGCTCGGCTTCCCGAAGGACGGCCTGCCCACCACGCCGCAGGGCCCCTACTACTGCGGTGTCGGCTACAAGTACATGGGCAGCATCGCCCGCCAGATCGTCGAAGAGCACCTCGAGCTCTGCCTCACCGCCGGCATCAATCACGAAGGCATCAATGCCGAAGTGGCCAAGGGCCAGTGGGAGTTCCAGATCTTCGCCAAGGGTTCCAAAAAGGCCGCCGACGATGTATGGATGGCTCGCTACTTGATGATGCGCCTCTGCGAAAAGTACGAAGTCGATCTCGTCCTCTACTGCAAGCCCATCAAGGGTGACTGGAACGGCTCCGGCATGCACACCAACTTCTCCACCAAGCACCTTCGCGAAGTTGGTGGCAAGGAGTACCTCGAAGCCCTCATGAAGGCTTTTGAGAACCACATCGCCGCGCACATCGAAGTGTACGGTCCGGACAATCACCTGCGCCTCACCGGCCTCCACGAGACCCAGGCCATCGACAAGTTCAGCTATGGCCTCTCCGACCGCGGCGCTTCCATCCGCCTGCCCGTAAACTTCATCAAGAACGGCTACAAGGGCTATCTGGAAGATCGCCGACCCAACTCCGAAGGCGATCCCTACCAGATCGTCTCGCGCATCCTAAAGACCATCAACACCGTCCCAACAAAGTAAGCCGGTTCCCCAGAATCTGGCTCCAAAAGAATCCCGGCCGCTCATCGAGCGGCCGGGATCGTTTGTTGTCCCCATAATTTGCGGGCGCCCCCGGTCCCGATTCTGGAACCAGGGATCTGCTTGCCGTCTTTCACGCCCTACGCCGCCTCAATCTCTTCCACCAGCGCCTCTGAAGCCGCAACACACCCCGCTCGATCCACATCGAGGTGCGTCACCAGCCTGATCGAATTCCCGACCAAAGCACTCACCAGAACCCCACGCGCCTTCAGGCGCGCCGTCACTTCCCCCGCACTCTTTTTCCCCGTCAATCGGAAGACAACGATGTTTGTCTCGGCTGCATCCAGATCGATTGAGACTCCATCCACTCCGGCCAGCGCCTCGGCCAGCAACCGCGCATTGGCATGGTCTTCCTTAAGCCGCCCCGGCCCGTGTTCCAGCGCAATCAGCCCGGCCGCCGCCAGAATTCCAACCTGCCTCATGCCACCACCCAGGGCCTTGCGATAGAGGCGTGCCCTGTCCATCAACTCCGCCGAGCCAGTTAGCATCGACCCCACCGGTGCGCCAAGCCCCTTCGACAAGCAGAACATCACCGTATCGAACCCGCGCGTCAGCGCCTTCACGTCCACGCCCAGCGCAACCGCCGCATTGAAGATGCGCGCTCCATCCAAATGCGTTGGCAACTTCCGCTCTTTCGCGCCCGCCCAAATTTCTTTCAGCACGACGACCGGCGTGCAACTACCGCCGGCCAGATTCGCCGTATTCTCAATCTCGATCAGCCCCGTAGCCGCGCGAAACGCTCCGCGCGCGTAAATCGCAGGCTCAATGTGCTGCCATGTCAAGAATGCCGCGTTCCGCCGGAACGGCGCGCACCAGGCAGCCGGAAAAAACCGCCGTTGTGGCCATCTCCCAATCCAGAATGTGCGCTCGCGATTCGGCAATCACCTCTTGCCCAGGCTGCGTGAGCAGGCGGATGGCAATCTGGTTTCCCATCGTCCCCGTGGGCACAAACAGCGCCGCCTCGCGCCCAAAGACTTCTGCCGCGCGCTTCTCGAGCAAGTTGACCGTAGGGTCCTCGCCATAGACGTCGTCGCCAACCTCCGCCGCCGCCATCGCCGCCCGCATCTCCAGCGAAGGCCGCGTCACCGTATCCGAACGCAGATCGATAATCCTCTCCAATCCCTTGCCCATCCTTTTCGCCTGCTTCAACCAGAATCATCACTCAGGGTGTAGCGCCGCGGCCGGTCCTAACTCCGCTAACACGCGCGCAGCGCGGCTATCCCGCCGCGGCGGGCTAACTCCGCCCTAATCCCTGCCTCTACGGTATCTGTCCCATCGGCAGTTCCATCACCGGCGACCGCTTTCCGTCCTTCACCGCATAAGCCCAAAGCCCATGGAAGTTCGACCGTATCCCCGGCTGCGCCTTCAGAAACGCGCTGAAGACCGCCGTCGCCTCCGTTCTCTGTGCGGCTGGATCGGTTACCCCCGTCGACTCATACACGATGGCAAGGTCCGCCTGGTGCAGCGACGGATCCAGCAACACCGCGTCCACCTTCCACGTCCGATCCCCCGCGGTGAGCGAGTAAGGAAATGCCGACAGCGGCGAATTCAGAATCTGCCCCTGTTCCTGCTGCAGCTTATCCAGATTCGGCGAGGAGATAAAGTCCAGCGGCAACAGCAGGTAGCGCGCCGCGTCATACGAGTACCACGCGCTCCACGGATCGACCTTTGCCAACCCCCGCGCACGCGACCAGTACCAGACACCGTCGTGCCCGTCGAAAATCCCCTGGTGCACAGAAAGCCCCGCAAGGCGCCACGCCGATCCATCCCACGCAAGAATGATGCCCAACTGCCCTGCCAGTGGCGCTCCCATTGCATCCGCCAGCACCACCGCATAGCGGCCCGGCGGCAGCGCGTGCATGGTGATCGTCACCGTCAGCGAGCCCGCCGCATTGGAACAGAAAAACTGCGTGTCAGTGGTCGCGGTCTGGCTGGCCGCATCCAGCAGATAAAGATTCCGCAGTTGCGCTCGGCCGCCTTTCACTATCGGCGCGGCCTGCTCAATCGCTCCCTGGATTCCGGTCCACTCTTTGGTCTCGGCCGGCAGCAGCGAGGCCTGCAGAGTGAACTCGTCCTGCTCCACGACTGCCTGCGCCAGTTTGCCGCCAACCGCGCTCAACGCCGCGCGATCCCCAGCCGAAAGCTCCGCCTGGGCGGTACAGGTGGCCGCCTGGCTCGCTGCCGGCGCCAGCAGCATTCCCGCAGTCCAGAGACTCCAAATCAGGCGCATCTTTGCGGACATTCTCGGTTGATCCTCTCCACCCAGCAAGACTTCATTTCGAGCGTCCCTGGGCCACTGATAGTCTAGTACAGTAGAGCGGTAAGGATTGTTGGACGCGTTCTGGCCCGAGATGCCAACTGTGTACAGCCCCAGAAAACGCCGCGAGGCGGGGAAGAAGCAGATCGCAATGCGCAGTGCCGTTCAGGCAAGCCCCCAAAACGTCTACTCCTCGAAGACGGGCAAGCACCTTGCCCTTTCATCTACTCTTCTGTTCGTTGCGGCTTCCATAGCCATCGTTCTTTGCGCGGCCGGACAATCGCTCGCCTCCACGCCTGCTTCAACGCAAGTCACCTCCCATAAGCCTGTTCACCTTCACAAACGCTCTGCCGCGGCTCATCCCCCGGCCAAAGCGGCTCAAATGCCGCCTGAGCCCGTAGCCCCTCCAGCCCCCAAGCCTCCGGACTGGCCCGTCAACGACCGTCCCTCCGACGCCACGGTTGTCTGGAACAGCCAGGGCCTGCGCATTGAGGCTTCCAACTCCAGCCTGAGCCAGATCATGAAAGACATTTCGAACGAAACCGGGGTCAAGATTCAGGGCCTGGCGTCGGATGAGCGGATCTTCGGCAACTATGGCCCCGGCTCAGCGCGCGACGTCCTTGCGCAGCTCCTCGACGGCTCCGGCTACAACGTATTGATGATTGGCGACCAGGGCGAAGGAACGCCGCGCGAGATCCAGTTGAGCCCACAGCCCAAAGGAGGCGCTCCGGCTTCAGGCGACAACCAGGCCACCGCCTCCACCGACGAGAACTCCGACGCCGCGAACGACCAGCCCGATCAGCAGCCTCAGCCGCAGCAACCGCCAATGCTGCGCAATGGATTCACGCCCGGCGCGCCTCCGCGCACTCCCCAGCAGATCATGCAAGAGATGCAGCAGCGCCAGCAGCAGCAGCTACAGCAAAATAGCCCGCAATAGAAATCGGGTTGGAGATCTGTGGTCGATTTTGGGATCTACGTCTTTAAAACCTGGGCGGCCGATAGAATTCAATTCGAGCCAAACAGCGGAGCAAAAAAAACTGGCCACTGTTCACTGCCAACTGCCTTTAATCCTACTCAGCAACCACTACGCGATTCGCTTTCACTGGTGTCGGGCGCGTTTGCGGCCGAAGCATCGCGAATCCCGCTCGCAGAATGCCGTAGGCTGCAAGAATGCCAAATGCCATTGACCCGACCGTCGCACACACCAACATCACTAAGTTCAATAAATCCGTCATCTATTCCGCCTTAATCGATTGTGCCAAGGCTATTAACGGGCGAACTCAAATGCCCAAAGTCTTTCAGAAGACCCCTTCAAGGGTTGCTGTGATTGTCTCAGAAAATCCCGCCGCGTTGACCCTTAATTCTATTGACCAATAGAATACTCCCAGGGTCCTCAAATGCGGTGATTTGCCGCACTCCATCTTCGAAAGTGCCCACCTTTCCCTGAAGTCTAAATCATGGCCATCACTCACATCTCGGTGCGCGGCGCACGCCAGCATAACCTGCGCGACATCAACGTGCGCATTCCCCGCAATACGCTCACCGTGGTCACCGGCCTCTCCGGCTCCGGAAAAAGCTCGCTTGCCTTTGACACCATCTACGCCGAGGGCCAGCGCCGCTATGTGGAGACCCTCTCGGCCTACGCGCGTCAGTTTCTCGACCAGATCGAGCGCCCCGACGTGGATTCCATTGAAGGCCTCAGCCCTGCCATCTCCATCGAGCAGAAAACCACCAGCCGCAGCCCCCGCTCCACCGTCGGCACCATCACTGAAATCTACGACTACCTTCGTCTTCTCTACGCATCCGTCGGCACCCCGCACTGCCCCAGCTGCGGCCGTCCCATCGCCCGCCAAACCGCCGAGCAGATCGTCCAGCGCATCTTCGAGCTGGGTCAGGGCGAGCGCGTCACCGTGATGGCGCCCATCGTCCGGGGCCGAAAGGGTGAGTTTAAAGAATTGCTCGATCAGCTTGACCAGCAAGGCTTTCGCGCCCGCGTCGATGGCGAACTGCGCGACCTCTCCGAGCCGCTTTTGCTCGATCGCCGCAAGAACCACAACATCGAAGCCATCATCGACCGCATCCTCCTCAAGCCCTCAGTCACCGCAGGTGCGGGTGCCCCCGGTCCCTCGCTTTTGGGGACCGGGGAGGGACCCCGGCAAGCCACTATGCCCCCCGGCAAGCCCTCCGTCGAAAAGCGCCTCGAACAGGCTGTCACCAAAGCTTTGCAACTGGCCAATGGGCTGGTGCTCGTTTCCATCGCCGGCAGCGATGAGCAACTCTTCTCCTCCTCCATGGCCTGCCCCGACTGCGGCCTTGACGTGCCGAAACTCGAGCCCCGCAGCTTCAGCTTCAACTCCACCTTCGGCGCCTGCCCGGAGTGCCACGGCCTCGGCTCGCTCTACGACCTCGATCCCGCCAAAGTCATCACCGACTGGTCCAAGCCCCTGCTCGACGGCGGTCTTGGACCCGGCTCGTCCTCTCAATACATGCTCAAGCTAATCCACCTGGCTGCTGAGCGTTACAAGATAGACCTCAAGCTTCCCTTTGAAGATCTTCCGGTCAAGCAACAGCACCTGCTGGTCTATGGCCCACCCAAAAATGAAGCGCCGCGCACCGGCTTCCACGGAATCCTCTCCTACCTCCGCGACAGCATCGACGAGGCCCGCAGCGAAGGCTACCGCGAGTACATGATGAACTACATGTCCGCCACGCCCTGCCCCGTCTGCCGCGGCAAGCGCCTGCGCCCTGAGTCGCTGGCCGTCAAAATCGGCGGCCTTTCCATTGCCGATTTCACCTCTCTGCCCCTCAACCGCGCCCTTTCCGCCGCCATCAACCTGCAATTCACCGCCCGCGAAACCCTGGTTGCCGAGCGCATCCGCCGCGAGGTCGTCGAGCGCCTTGAGTTCCTCTGCGCCGTCGGACTCAACTACCTCTCGCTCGACCGCAACGCCGCAACTCTCTCCGGCGGCGAAGGCCAGCGCATCCGTCTGGCCACGCAAATCGGCTCGCGCCTCCGCGGCGTGCTCTACGTGCTCGACGAACCCTCCATCGGCCTGCATCAGCGCGACAACATGCGCCTGATCCAGGCCCTTGAACGACTGCGAGACCTCGGCAACACCGTTTTCGTTGTCGAACATGACGAAGACACCATTCGCCACGCCGACTATGTGCTCGATCTCGGCCCCGGCGCAGGCCGTCTCGGCGGTTTCGTTGTTGCCGAGGGCACACCGGACCAGATCATGGCCACGCCCGAGTCCCTCACCGGCCGTTATCTCTCCGGCGCCGCCACCATGCTGCATCGCGTCAAGCCGCGCCCGCTCACCGGCAAGTGGCTGGTTGTCTCCGGTGCGCGCGAACACAATCTCCAGGACCTCACCATCCGCATTCCGCTCGGCATCATGACCGTCGTCACCGGCGTCAGCGGCAGCGGAAAAAGCACGCTGATCAACGACATTCTCTACCGCTCGCTCGCCAAAACCATCTACGGCTCACGCGAGGAACCGGGCGCGCACGACACCCTCAAAGGCGCCGAGCAAATCGACAAGGTCATCCGCATCGACCAGTCGCCCATCGGCCGCACCCCGCGCTCCAATCCCGCCACCTACACCCAGGTCTTCTCGCCCATCCGCGATCTCTTTGCCATGCTGCCCGAGTCGCGCGAGCGCGGCTACAAGGCCGGCCGCTTCAGCTTCAACATCACTGGTGGCCGCTGCGAAGCCTGCCAGGGCGATGGCCAGCGCCGCATCGAGATGAACTTCATGCCCGATGTCTACGTGCAATGCGAAGTCTGCAACGGCCGCCGTTACAACCAGGAAACGCTGGCCGTCAAATTCCACGGCCACTCCATCGCCGACATTCTCGATCTCACCATTGAAGACGCTCTGCCGGTCCTAGCCGACGTGCCCCAGGTGCGCCAGAAGCTGCAAACACTGGTAGATGTAGGCCTGGGCTATGTGCACCTCGGCCAAAGCGCCACCACCCTCTCAGGCGGCGAGGCACAGCGCATGAAGCTGGCCCGCGAACTCTCCAAGCGCCAGACCGGCCGCACACTCTATCTCCTCGATGAGCCAACTACCGGCCTGCATTTTGACGATGTGCGCAAGCTCCTTGAAGTCCTGCACCGGCTCGCCGACCTTGGCAACACGGTCATCATCATCGAACACAATCTGGACGTGATCCGCAACGCCGACTGGGTCCTCGACCTCGGACCCGAGGGTGGCGAAGAGGGCGGCCGCGTCGTCGGCGAAGGACGCCCCGCGAAGATCGCCTCAACCCCCGGCTCTTACACCGGCCAATTCCTCATGCGCTATTACACCTCCAGCAACGGCCGACTGGTTCCAGCCGAACCTGAAGAAGATGTACTATCGGAAGCAACCGAAAGCGATTCCGATCGAGGCGCGCCGTCATTGAAGCCTGCCGTATCAGATGCGCCTGCCGCTACCGGCGCCAAAAAGAAGCGTTCGGCTGAAGACAAAAAACCCAAAGGATCCGCCCCCAGGAAGAAGAAGACCGGACGCCCATGAACACCTTGCCGGAGAATAATTTCGATCCCGCCCCGGAAGACGCCCCACCCGCATCCGAGGGCTTCTTTCAAAGTTCGCCTGCGCAAGCCTCCGGCACGGAACCGGCAGAGCCATTGATCCCGAATGCATCCTTGCGGCCCATCCAATCTGACCCGCCGCTCTTCCAGTCCTTTTCACAACCCGAGTTTCATCCGCCCACACGCATTCCACATCTCGGTCACTTGGCCATTCTGGCCATCTTCGCCTTCACGGGCCTTCTTTGCGCGAGCCTTCTCATCCGCTCCGCACTCCACTTTCATCTCTACGGCGTAACCACCCTTCAGGATGCAGTCACCGACATCCATTACACGCTGGGCAGCGAAGTCATTCTCTACCTCGTCATGCTTGGGGCGAGCCTGCTCTTCTTCCCGCTCATCTGGCACAAGAGCCTCTTCGCCGGCATGCAGTGGAATGGCGCGGTCGCTTTCAAACTGCGCCGAAGGCTCTTCTACATTGCAGCCATCTGCTGCGCCTTCGCCCTTGCCAACGGACTCCTGCTCCCCACCCCCACCGACGCGCCCATCGACAAACTCTTCCGTGCTCCGGGAGCAGCCTGGTTCCTGTTTGCCTTTGGCGTTACCTTCGCGCCCTTCTTCGAGGAGATGGTCTTTCGCGGATTCCTGCTTCCTGCGCTCTGCACGGCCTGCGACTGGGTCAAAGAAAAATTGATGCACACGCCCATGCTCCCCCTCGACGAAACCGGCCAGCCCAGGTGGTCGCTCAGCGCCATGGTCATCGGCTCCATCTTCACCAGCCTTCCCTTCGCAGCCATGCACGCCGCGCAAACCGGCTACTCCTGGGGCCCCTTGGCTCTCCTGGTCGGCGTCAGCATGGTCCTCTGCTGGGCGCGCTTAAGCACGCGCTCCCTGGCCGCCAGCGTCTTCGTGCACGCCACCTACAACTTCCTTCTTTTTTCCCTGATGATGCTCGGCACCGGCGGCTTCCGCCATCTCGACAAAATGTAAAAACAGTGGACAGTGTGCAGTGCACAGTGGTCAGTCCGGCCCGTCGTCTCACATATTGAGCACAATGATCGACAGTAGCCTGCTCACTGTTCACTGCCCACTGTTCACTGTTCACTGTTTTACAATCGATTCTGATGACCCTTCCAACCTACGCCCAACAGCTTCTCTCGCTTCTCGCCCGCACCAGCTTCCGTCTCGGCCAGTTCAAGCTCTCCTCAGGCGGCACCAGCGACTACTACATCGACTGCCGCACCACTACGCTGCACGCCGAAGGTGGACGCCTCACCGGCCACTCCATTCTCGAACTGCTTGAAGCCAACAAAATCGACGCCGAGGGCGTAGGCGGCCTCACCATGGGTGCCGACCCCATCGTCTCCAACGTAGCCACGGCCAGCGCCTGGCGCGCACTCTCCAGGCCCAGCGCTCCATTGCTCCATGGTTTCCTCGTCCGTAAGGCCGAGAAGGCGCACGGCACGGGCCGCCGCATCGAAGGCTTCTGCCGCGAAGGGGCACGCGTCGTGATCGTCGACGACGTTTGCACCACCGGCGCTTCTACCATCGTTGCGCTTGAAGCCGCGCGCGAAGCCGGCATGATCGTCGCCGCCGTCGTCTGTATCGTGGAGCGCGAAGAAGCCAACGGTCGTCCCGCTGTCGAAGCCGCCGCGGCAGGCGCGCCATTCCTGCGCCTCTTTACCGCCAACGACGTCCGCGCCGAACACATCCGCCAGCAACCTTCCGCATAGAAAAAGAAAAGGCCGGCTCGTTCGGCCAGCCCCACAAACAAGAGGGCCGGTTCGCGAAGCGAACCGGCCCTCCGGACCCGCAGATGAATGTGTGCGGGGAAGAACCCTCAACAACCGTACTTAGTGTGCCGAGCCGTCGGTCGAAGCTGTCTGCTGCGCGCTCTGATCGCTCATGTTGCTCAGCAACTGCACTTCCACGCGGCGGTTCTTCTGGCGGCCTTCACGGGTGTCGTTTGATGCCACTTCCTGATCCTTGCCGATGCCGATCAGGTAGAACCGGTGCGGCTGGATTCCATACTTGGCGGCCAGGTACTGCACCACCGCATCCGCGCGGCGCTGGCTCAAATCGTAGTTGTACTGTGCAGGCCCGGTTGAATCGGTCCCGCCTGTCACTTCAAGAATGTAGCTCTTCGCCGAACCAAGCGACGCGGCAAACGTGTCCAACTGCGCCTTGTCGTCGTCTGTCAGCACCGACTTGTTGAAGCCGAAGGTCACCGAAACATCGGCCACCTGCTTGTACTGGTCAAGGCTCTTCACTACGCTATCCAGAGAGTCGGCCCGATGCACAGCTTCATTCGCAGCCGTAGTTGCGTCCGTCGCCGCCTTGTTTGCGCCCTCTGCGTTTTGCGTCGCGGTGTCAGCAGCGCCCTGTACGCGGGTAATCCCCGCCTGTGCCCGGCTATCCACATCGTGAATCTGCTGGTTGTTGGCCGAGGTCTTCTGGTCCAATTGGTCGGTGTGTTCCACCAAAGGCTGCGTCTGCGTACGCACGTAGTTCTTTGTGGCGCATCCACTCACGCCTGCCACCGCCAAAGCCGCTGCCATCCAAACATATCCCAATCGATGCATTGTCATTGTCCTGTCCCTCTCCCCGCCTGGCTTCCACACTCCAGAAGACTAGGCCGGGATGGTTTCGTCTTCTCGCCAACAGTTATTGCACCTGGACTGCCATTCAAGCTTGCTCTCGTAACTTGCTACATTCACTAGCCTTACTTCCACTTCAACCAGCCGCATTGTGGATAACCTGGCGTGTATCTTTTACACGGTCTGGTAAGGAATACGCACAAAGCGTCCCCTTCGCCGACCCGCCGACCCTTTACCCCTGCTCGACCGCCGTGCAGAAAATCTAGCGCCAGCGCCGCGCTATCCTAGAAACTGGCCGCACCTTCCATGGACTTCTACGAAAAAATCCGTACCCTCCCTACGCAGCCCGGCGTGTACCTCTACAAAAACGCCGAAGGTGAAGTCATCTACGTGGGCAAGGCCAAGAACCTGCGTTCGCGCGTCCGCTCTTATCTGCTTGAAGCCGCGCAGGCCAACGCCAAAACAGGCTCCCTCATGCGCGAGGCCGTCGATCTCGACTACATCCTCGTCGCCAACGAGCAAGAGGCCCTGGCTCTTGAAAACAACCTCATCAAGCAGCGCAAGCCGCGCTTCAACATCCTGCTTCGCGACGACAAAACCTACCCCTACGTCAAGCTAACTCTGGCCGACCGTTTCCCCAAGGTCTTCGTCACCCGCCGCCTGCGCAAAGACGGCGCCGCCTACTACGGCCCTTACTTCCCCGGCAACCTGGCTTACCGCGTCGTCGAGCTCATCCATCGCAGCTTCCTCATCCCCAGCTGCAAGGTCGATCTCTCGCGCTACCATCCGCGCGCCTGCCTGCAGTACTACATTCACCGCTGCCTCGGCCCCTGCGTCGAGGGCCTCACCACTCCCGAGCTTTACGCCGCCGCGGTCCGCGACGCGCAACTCTTTCTTGAAGGCCGCCACGCCGAGCTCGAGCGCACGCTCACCGCGCGCATGACGACCGCTGCCGAAGCAGAGCAGTTTGAAGCCGCCGCGCGCCTGCGCGACCAGCTCTCCACCGTCCACCAGCTTTCAGAAAAGCAGCGCATCGCCACCGTCGAGCAAAGTGACGACGCCGATGTCTTCGGCTATCACTTTGAAGACGGCAGCCTGGCCGTCAATCTCTTCCACATGCGCGGCGGCAAAATTGTCGACCGCCGCGAATTCTTCTGGGAAGACCTCCCCAACCTCCTCGAAGCAACTTCAACCGAAAGCACCGAAACAACCACGGGTGCCCCCAGTCCCTCGCTTTTGGGGACCGGGGAGTCAGCAGCACCCGAAGTCCCCTTCCACGCCGCCCAGGTCTTCTCCGCCCTGCTCAAGCAGCTCTACATCGACCAGCACTACATTCCGCGCTCAATCCTCGTCCCCGTCGACTTCGACGACCGCGAAGCTCTAGCCGCTCTGCTCACCGAGCGCACCGGTCACCGCATAGAAATCGCCGCCCCGCAGCGCGGAGAAAAGCGCTCTCTCGTCGATCTCGCCAGCCAGAACGCCAAGCAGTCTTACACGCAGCGCTTCCGCGTCCTCGAGCCCTCCCGCAAGGCCATTCAGGAAGCTCTCGCCGACGCCCTCATGCTCCCCGAGCTTCCCCGCCGCATCGAGTGTTTCGACATCTCCCACATTCAGGGCGCAGAAACCGTAGCCTCCCTTGTCGTCTGGGAAGACGGCAAGATGAACAGGTCCGCCTATCGCAAATTCAAGGTGATGACGGTCCTCGGCGTCGACGATTTCGCCTCCATGCGCGAAGTCGTCCACCGCCGCTACAAGCGCATCCTCGAAAACATGAACCAGGCGAAGAACGAAACGGCTGCTTTGAAAGGGCACGACTTTAGTCGTGCCAATAACGCCCCCCCCGGCACCGGGGCTTTAGCCCCCGAGGGAAAACCCTCCAAAACCAAAGAGCCCAACACCATGCCTTCCCTCATCCTCATCGATGGCGGCCTTGGCCAGCTCCACGCCGCCGCCGACGCTCTCGAGTCCCTTGGCTTCACCTCGCAGCCCCTCGCCTCCATCGCCAAGAAGGAAGAGATCATCTACGTCTACGGCAACGAAAACGAGCCCGTCGTCCTCGACCGCCGTTCGCCCGTCCTGCATCTCATCCAGCTCATCCGCGACGAGAGCCACCGCTTCGCCATCGGCTATCACCGCCAGCGCCGCTCGATCCGCGACCGCGCCTCCGAGCTCCTGGACATCCCCGGCGTAGGCCCGCAAACACGCCAGCGACTCCTAACCCACTTCGGCAGCCTGCGCGACGTGCAGCAAGCCACCGCCGAATCCCTGGCCGCCGTTGTCCCCCGCAAAACCGCCGAAACCATCTGGCGCCACTTTCACGAGGCGATCAGACAGGAGCCCTCTCCATCGACGCAATGAATTGGATTCCAGGCACGCGCAAGCGCGTCAGCCGATCGTCGTTGGTGATGAATAAATCGCAACCACTAGCCGCGGCCGTAGCCAGTTGAATTGCGTCCGGGGCCTTGATTGAGCGGTCCTGCCTGACCCGCGCAAAGATCTCTCCAGCCGCCTGGTCGAACGGCAAAACCTTCACTTCCGGCTCGCGCAACAAGCTCTTGTATCTAGCCTCCAACGCGCGATCTCCGGTCCTGATTGGCTTTACCAGTACCTCTCCAAAAGTCAGCGTCGAAGTCATCACCGTGTCTCTTCGCCTTGAAAGTCCTTCAAAAATCTCCAGCGTGCGAATCCCGCGCGGCCCTTTCGTGTCCTCAAAAAGGTAGATAAAGAGATTAGAGTCCAGAAAGATGCGGCTCATTCCCACCCCGCGCGCAACTCGCGTATGTAGTCGTCCGGGTCGACGTCGGCTGCCAGATGCGCGCCAATCCCACGAGCGTTTAGCAATCCTTCAAGGTGGCGAGGACCCTCCTTTGCAACTTCCCCAACAATTCTGCGCCCTGCCATTTTCATGCCGTCACCGGCCGGCTGCAACGGCTCCGCGGGATCGAGTGACCACCTGCGTGCATCTCCCTGTTCATGGTCGTACCGTCCTTTGGCCCACTCCAGCAGTGGCAGATATTTTTCTGGAATCTCTCCCCGTTCCGGAAAGATCCTTCCCGTCCGCCCGGGATGTACTTCGTCTCCCGGAAGCAATAACCGCCGCGTGTGTTTGCCTGTAGCAAAAAGCATCCGGTGTTTTGCCGGATTCGGCGCTCGATTGGCCACGCAATGCTGCGATGCATGTACATTCACGCCGGAGCGCATCTCACCAGCCAGGTTCTCCTTACCCGCGCGGTTCACAATCTCTCGAATGGTGAAGTCCTTTCGTTCCGGCTGCTCGCGATGAAGAAGCGCCGTCGCCAGAAACACTTCGACAGCGCAGGAAATGTCGAGTAATACACTCTGTGAAGTCATCCCCGTCTCCTCTCTTCCCTGTTCCCTTGCCGAATGCATCGTGCGGCGTGGCCAATGTGAAAACCTCGGCAAAACTGGCATCGATACGGAACCAGCGTTTCCGCCGCTAGTCCGATGCCCATATGCAGAATGTGCCGAATGCGTGATCGTGCGTGAGAAGCATGGCTAAACCTCACCTTGCGTTCTCAAGAGGATGCCCAGCGGCAATAATCCAAATCGCTCATCAAAGCCCTCCTAGCCCAAAACAACAATAGCACAAAATGTGTCATTGAATAATATATTTTCGAAATACGACAAATCTATTAAATGTTTTCCCAATAATGCCCTGGAGCGGATGCTGCAAGGAGCCAATTTGTGAACTACAATTAACATTCGGTAGGCGTGGCACCACAAATCCACAACACTGGACAGACGGCTTAGGACACTCTCGATGAGGGAAGCCAAGTATGAAACTTAAAAACACCCCATGGGATCCTTCTGAGTTTCTCGACAGCCCAAAGTCCATCGCCGCATACCTCGAAGCCGCCTTCGAAGACGGTGACCCCTCCCTCATTGCCGCAGCTCTCGGCGACATCGCGCGCACCATCGGCATGACGCAAATGGCCACCCAGGCCGGAGTCACCCGCGAAGCCCTCTACAAGGCCCTCTCCCCCACCGGCGATCCCAGGCTTTCGACTCTGCTGGGCGTCATGAGAGCCCTCGGCCTCAAGCTGACACCACGCGCCGCCTGAGAAAGGCACGCAGTTTTCCTCCAGCAACTTCGTCCGTCCCTCTTCATTCCTTCAAGTTCCTTTCAGGTCATTTCTTTGCCTCGGTAGGCCAAAGAACCTAACTCCTTATTCCTCCACCTCGCCGCTCACCGCGAACCAGACAGAAACAACCGCATTTCCCTCCCCCGCATCCCACATTGCCATACGTGGGGGGTGCAAATTCCTCTCAGGTCAGCGAAGGAAACTATGCACCATCCTCTCTCGATGACAAGCGGTCCTCCGCACAGGCCGGGCCGCTCGTCGACTCAGTTGGGCAGGGGCGTTGGGTTTTCGCGATTTCCCCGGCTTGCCGATGACGAAGGAGAATCGCAAGGTCAATCATCGGACCCTTTCCTTTTAGCTTGCTCATGAATTCAACCTCGGCATTCCGCCGCACAGGGGGTAGCATGGCAAATCCTTCCACCACGCTCAGAACTGTCGAAGAAACCTTACAGTCGGTCATCGTAAACCTGATCGACGACCAGAAAGGATTTCAGCAGCTTGGCGAGAACTTGAAGAACAGCATGGTCCGGCGCTACTTCCTCGTGGAGTCACTCAAGCGCGCCCAGTTCCGCGGCGAAATCGAGTCGATGCTCCGCCAGGAAGGCATGCCCGACCTCAGCGAAAGTGGAAGTATGACTGGCGCCATCCTTCGCACGTGGGCCGGCCTGCAGTCCGCTTTGCGTCAGGGAGACCATGCTCTTCTTGCCACAGCTTTACAGGCCGAAGATGAAGTTGTGCATTCGTACAGGGATGCATTGGACAACGAACTTCCGCTCCCTGTACGCCAGATTCTGTCTACACAGGCGGCCCGCATCGAAAACTCTCTCGATTGCTTGAGAACTATGGTCGCAAGCAGCAGGTAACGACGGAGGCAGGCCCCGCCGCCTGGCCGTTTCCTGCCGTCGCCCCTCTGCGCAACAGCACGGAGTCTGCAATCCGCGATAATATCTCCGACGGGTGAACCGGCTTGTTGAGCAAGACAAAATTATGTACCGTGCGCGTTGCCGTTTCTATCATCAAGGTCGTTGCCGCGATTACTGAAAACAACAGAATCTTGCAATCCGGGTAAATCCGTCTCAGAATCCTGAATGATCTTTGCAGCACCCCGAAACATCCTTCAGAATAAAGACTATGCAAACCACGCGAACGGAAACTCTTCCTCAGACGCGTTCGGCGCTTCGCATCGACAAGTGGCTCTGGGCTGCGCGCTTCTTCAAGACCCGCGCCCTGGCCAGCAAGGCCTGCGACATCGGCCGCATCCTCTCCGGCGGCGTGCGCGCCAAGCCCGCGCGCGATATCCACGCTGGCGACTTGCTCCAAATTGAAAATGAAGGCGGCTTGTTCCAGATCGAGGTTCTAAAACTCCGCGAGATGCGCGGCCCCGCTGCGATTGCGCAGACGCTCTACCGCGAGACCGAAGCCAGCCGCGAAGCCCGCCTCAAACTCGCCGAAGAGCGCAAGGCCATGCAGCAATTCGCGCCGTTGCCGGAGCGCAGACCTTCCAAGCGCGACAGGCGGCGCATTATTCAATTTCGGGGTCGGGGATAGTCGCAGGCCGGCGCAGGCCGGCCTGCAACCCTGAGAAACTTACGCCAGCAGCTTCTGAACCTTCTCTTCAATCACATCCTGCGGCACGTAGCCGACAATCTGATCGGCAACCTTGCCGCCCTTGAAGAAAAGCAGCGCCGGAATACCGCGAATGCCGTAGCGCGAGGGCGTGGCGCTATTCTGGTCCACATTCACCTTGGTCACCTTCAGCTTGCCCGCATAGGTCGCAGCCACACCATCCACGATGGGCCCAATCGCCTTGCACGGACCGCACCAGACGGCCCAAAAATCTACCAGTACGGGCTGCTCACTTTCGAGCACTTCCTTGTCGAACGTTGCATCGCTAACTTCCAGAACTCCCAATCCAGCCATGACTCTCCTTGCGGATCTGCACTCCTTGCAGTGTACAGGAACCACGCCTCCATAAGATGCGGCAGGCCGGTGCAAAGTCGCAGGTCGCGCCTACTCGGTAAAGTTCAAATGCAGGAGCAGAGGAGGTCAGCCGCCACGAATCGCAACCCCCTCGCTTTAGTATCTTTGCAGGCTGCTCGCAAGTCTTCCAACCAAAATAGAAGCGCCCGGATCCCATTTAGGATCGCGGGCGCTAGAGCAGCCCTCCCCCAGAACTGCCCACGGTGCAAATCTAGGTGTTAACTTGATAAATAGCAAGCAAACTTAGGTAATAGAGCGAGTACCTACGAAATCGGTGACTATCCAAAAAGATACGGGGCAAGCGTAAACGTTACCCACTAATAACCCCCGCTTTTTGATCCAGTTGAGCATCTCCCAAGTTCTGTTTCCCGCATTTACCTAAGGGTCTGGCTCGCACCGGATTCCACGAAGCAGCACCGCAGGAGCTCCGCGTCTCCCGGGCTGCCAAGCGCCCCCCGAATGGCGGCCGAAGCCCGCTCTAAATCCCTTTCTCCTTTAACAATTACGAGAACGGCCGGCCCCGCTCCGCTTAGCGCCACTCCAAGAATTCCGTGTCCCCCGACGAGGGGCAGCAGCAGCGGCAGCAGCGAACAAATCGACGCGCGATACGGCTGATGAATCCTGTCGTTCATCGCTGTGCGCAGCAGGTCGCCCCGGCCCTGCGCAAACGCAAGTCCGAGCATTGAAACAGACTGAATATTCGTAACCACATCGTTGAGTGGATAGCTGGCCGGCAGCACGGCGCGGGCCTTGCTCGTAGGCAGTTGCTCTCCCGGCAGCACCACAATCACCCGCCATTCCTCCGGAGGCGTCACCTTAGCCACGCGCACAATCTCCCCATCGCAAGCCGCCGCCACAAAGCCGCCCAGCCAGCAGGCCGCCACGTTGTCCGGATGCCCCTCAAGAAGGTAAGCCTCGTAAACGATCCGGTCCGTGCTCCAGGCAAGCTGCCCGAAATGCACCGCCAACGCAATCGCGGCAAGCCGCCCGGCCGCCGACGATCCGCAGCCCATGGCCAGAGGAATCCCGTTGCGCATCTTGATCGCCAGCGGCACTATCGGGCAATCGTTCGCCACCAGGATCGCCTTGTAGGTCTCCAGAATCAGATTGTCTTCGACGCGCCCGCACCGCTCCACATCGCGGCCAGCCGCAGCAATCGAGAACTCGCTTGCGCCCACTGCATCCAACTCCAGATAGAAATCCAGCGCCACGGCAACCGCGTCAAATCCCGGCCCCAGATTTGCCGAGGTAGCCGGCAACTGCAACCGCAGGCCACCGGCGAGCTGCTTCTCTTGCTCGCTCATCCGACTTTGCCTTTCATCGCATCCAGCACAGCGAAAATGGTCGCGTCGACGGCCACGGCGTTTCGTCTCAGCCCGCCGATCTCCGCTTCCCTGCCCAGGGACTCCTCCTCCGTCAGCAGCGTTCCGCGATGGAAGTCAATCGTGTAGTCGGCATCCTTCAGCGTGTGCCCGGTCAGCACCAGCACAACCGTTTCATTGGATCGGATCTTCCCGTCCGCTCTCAGCTTCTTCAACCCCGCAAGCGTCACCGCCGATGCCGGCTCGCAGCCCAGCCCCTCTCTTCCCAACTCAGCCTTGGCAATCGCAATCTCTGCCTCTGTCACATCCAGGCACCAGCCGCCCGTATCCTGGATAACGCGCACCGCCTTGCGCCACGATGCCGGATTGCCGATCCTGATCGCCGTCGCCCGCGTGTGCGCCTCCACCGGTTCCAGTTCCGCCCCATGATTGCTCGCCAGGCTGCGCACCAGCGGGTTTGCGCCCGCCGCCTGAATCACCGAGATGCGCGGCATGCGCGCCACCAGCCCCAGCTCGTGCAACTCGCGAAAGCCCTTTCCAAGTGCCGAACTATTGCCCAGGTTGCCGCCCGGAACAATCAGGTGGTCCGGAACGTTCCAGTCAAAAGCCTCTGCAATCTCGAAGGCCGGCGTCTTCTGTCCCTCAAGCCGATAAGGGTTCACGGAGTTGAGCAGATAAATCGGCGCTTCCTTCACGATCTGCGTCAACAACGTCAGGCAGCCGTCGAAATCTGTCTTCAACTGGCATGTCACCGCGCCGTAGTCCATCGCCTGCGACAGCTTGCCCCACGCAATCTTTCCATCGGGAATCAGCACCAGGCTGCGCACCCCGGCCCGCGCCGCGTAGGCCGCCATGGCTGCCGACGTGTTCCCCGTCGACGCGCACGCAACCCACTCAAAGCCGCGTTCCTTGGCCACGCTCATCGCCGCCGTCATGCCCGTGTCTTTGAACGAGCCGGTCGGATTCATCCCCTGGTGCTTGGCAAAAATCTGGTCAATCCCCAGCGCCTTCGACGCACGCGGCAGGTGATACATCGGCGTATTCCCCTCGCACAGCGTGACAGCGTCGCCAAAGCTGTCCAGAATCGGCAGCAACTCGCGAAAGCGCCAGACACCCGAGTGGTCCAGCGCTTCAGCCGAGCTCTTCCGCTCCCGCCAAAGCCACTTCAGCGCGCCGGGGTTGGGACGATCCGGCCCGCGCCGCTGCCCCCATCCCGGATATTCCACTTCAAACAGATCGCCGCAGACGGCACAACGGAAGTCGGGCTGTGCCTCGGCGCCCGCAATCCGGGCCCCGCATCCAAAACAGCGTAACTGGTGCAAATTGTCGTTCATGCTCTCGTCTTTTTCTTTCCTGTATGGTGTTAGCCTACCAGCGTGGAGAGAATTTTGCAGACCCCCGTCAATCGAGGCCTATTGAAATTGAAGAGATTTTTCCCGGTCCTGCTTGGGTTGGCGCTGCTCGTCCCCATGCAGGCGCAGACGCCCTTGCGCGTAGCCGCTGCCGCCGATCTCGAGCCCGTCCTGCCGCCGATCCTCGAACAGTTTCGCCAGGCCACCGGCATCCGCGCCGAAGCCACCTTTCAGGCCTCCGCCATGTTGACCACGCAGATTATCAATGGCGCGCCCTTCGACCTGTTTCTCTCCGCAGATCTCGGCTATCCCAAGAAGTTGATCGACGCCGGCCTCGCCGATGCCGCCGGCACCGCCGATTCATCGACGCCCATCACCTACGCCAAAGGCACATTGGTTCTCTGGACCCGCAAGGACTCCTCCCTGCCGCCCCCCTCGCTCGATCTGCTCCGCAACCCCGCTCTCAAGCGCCTCGCCATCGCCAACCCCGACCGCGCTCCCTACGGCCGCGCCGCCGTCGCCGCGCTCACCAACCTCAAGCTCTACGACGCCCTCAAGCCTCGCCTCGTCACCGCCGAAAACATCGCCCAGGCCGCGCAATTCGTTGACTCCGGCAATGCAGACGCCGGGCTCATCTCGCTCACCTCCGCAATGACGCCCCACATGGCCTCCGGCGGAACCTGGTTCGTCATCCCGCGCGAGGTCTACCCGCCCCTTGAACAGGGAGCGGTCATCGTCAGCAACACAACCCAGCGCGCCGCCGTTCACAAGCTGCTCGACTACCTGCTTTCGTCGCCCATCCAAGCCCAGCTTGCCAAGAGCGGCCTCACACCCGTTCACTAGAAGTGATGGACTTGCCGCGTGCCCCATCCTCGGCGCGTCTTTGTTTTTGCGCCTAGGGTGGGGTCTCAGAAAACCTCAACCGAATCACGACCACTGGACCTCATGGATTGGCAAGCGCTCACCCTCACTCTCAAGCTGGCATCCGTAACTACGGCGATCCTGTTTGCCATCGCCGTTCCGCTCGCGGCTCTTCTCGTTCTCGGCCGCAGCCGCTGGCTGGCCGCGCTTGAGGCTCTCGCCGCGCTCCCTCTCGTCCTTCCCCCCACCGTGCTCGGCTTCTTTCTCCTGGTCCTGCTCGGCCCCCGCACTTCCGTCGGCCGCGGCATCACAGCTCTCCTCGGCCATCCGCTCGCCTTCTCCTTCGATGGACTTGTCGTCGGCTCCGTCATCTACAGCCTGCCTTTCGCCGTGCAGCCTCTGGTCGCCGGTTTCGCATCCGTCCAGTCGAATCTTGTCGACGCGGCCCGCCTCCTCGGCGCTGGTTCCGTGCGCATCGTCTTCAGCCTGCTCGTTCCGCTTGCACGCCGCTCGCTCGTGGCCGCGGCTGTGCTCAGTTTCCTGCACACTGTCGGCGAGTTTGGCGTAGTCCTCATGCTCGGTGGAGACATCCCCGGCGCCACGCGCACTCTCTCCATCGTGCTCTACAACCAGGTAGAAAACTTCGACTACGCCGCCGCCAACCGCACCGCAATCACGCTGCTGGGATTGAGCGCGCTGGCGCTAGCAGTTCTCTACTCCAAGGGTCTAAGGCGCGGGAGCGCGGGCAGCCGTGCTTGAACTAGCCCTCAAAGCGCGCCGCGGCAGCTTCCACCTGGAAGTTGAGTGCAAGCTCCCCTCCGATTGGACCGTGATCTTCGGCCCCTCCGGCGCAGGCAAGAGTACGCTGCTGCGCCTGCTCGCCGGCCTCGACAGAAACTCCCCCGGAAACACAGCCACCGGCAAAATCTCCCTCGACGGCCGCATTCTCACTGAGACCCCCCGCGGCGTCTGGTGCAAGCCCGGCCACCGCCGCACCTCGCTCGTCACGCAGCGCTCCTCGCTCTTCCCGCACCTCAGTGTCGAAGCGAATGTATCCTACGGCCTCAACAAACTCGATCGCGCCATTCGCGCAACCCGCGTTGCCGAAATGCTCGAGCTGGTCGATGCAACGGACCTCGTCAAACGCCACCCGCAAGATCTCTCCGGCGGCCAGGCGCAGCGCGTCGCTTTGGCCAGGGCTCTTGCTCCCGGCCCGCGTCTCCTGCTTTTGGATGAACCCTTCTCGGCTCTCGACGGCGTGGCCAGCGACGCCCTCATCGGCCGTCTGCAAACCTGGGCCCGCGCCAACGGCGTCCAAACCGTCCTCGCCACCCACGACGCCACCGACGCCTTCTCCACCGGCGCCGAAGTAGCATTACTCCGCGAAGGCCGCCTCATCGCCCAGGGCCCCGCAACCGAAGTCCTGCAAGACGAGCGCGAACGAATCGCCCTCCGCCTCATGACCCCTTAGAAGTACTCAGAATTCCCATCCGCCCTGCACTAAGAAGGCTTCCCTATTCCCTATTCCCTATTCCCTATTCCCTGTTTTTCAAACCCCACCCTCACCGGCTCCATCTCCAACCGAATCCCAAACCGCTCGTCAACCGCCTCGGCAATCCTGCCGGCCAGCGCACAGATCTCTTCCGCCGTTGCCCCGCCGCGATTGATGAGCGCCAGCGTGTGCCGCGACGAAATTCCCACGGCTCCCAACGCAAATCCCTTCGAAAACCCCGCCTGCTCAATCAACCATGCCGCCGGCAGCTTCACCTGCCCCGGTCCAGCCGGAAAACGCGGCGGTGCTTTCGTGCTCGCCTCTGCGATCTGCTGTACCTGCTCCTCACTCACTACTGGATTCTTGAAGAAGCTCCCCGCGCTGCGGCAATCCGGATCGCCCTCCACCAGCAGCATGCCCTTGGCCTGCCGAACCCGCCTCACCGCTGCTGCCACTTCCGAAAGACTAGGCGCAACGCCTGGCTCTGTGCCCTTTTCCGGGCCATCCTCAAGCGCCTTTTGCAGATCCGCATAACGGAGCGTGGGAGCACCCCCATGGGTTAGCCGATAGTCCACCCGCGTCACTATATACCGCCCGCGATCCGCAGAGTTAAACCGGCTGCGCCGATAGCCAAATCCGCACTCGTCCGCAGCGAACTCTTGAAATGTGTGCGCATTCAGATCGAACACCCGCACCCGCTCAATCGCAGAAGCCACCTCCTGCCCATAGGCGCCCACATTCTGCACTGGCGTACCGCCAACCGTCCCCGGAATCCCCGCCAGGCACTCCAGCCCCGCGTATCCCACTTCCACGCATTGCTGCACAAATCTGTCCCAGTCTTCGCCCGCGCCTGCGCAGAACAGCCCATCCTTCAGTTCCACACCCATTAACCCGATCTTCAGCACCAACCCATCGAATCCAGCATCGGAGACAAGCAAATTGCTCCCCCCGCCCAGCACAAACAGCTCCACTCCGCGCTCGCCCGCCCAGGCTGCAGCTTCGGCAATCTCGTCCTCGCTCGCCGCCTCCACAAACCACCGCGCCGGTCCGCCGATCCCCAGTGTCGTAAACGGCGCCAGAAGCTTGTTTTCCATCATCTGCATCGCATAAAGCCTACACCACCCGGGTTTAAAGGTAGAATAGAGACAGGCAACTTCCCTGCCGGAGGCAAACATGTATCCAGAACTGATGGTCATCCCCATGCGCGAGGAACTGGTCCGCGCTGGAATCGCAGAAACCCGCACCGCCGAAGAAGTGGACGCGGCCCTCGCCAAGCCCGGCACAACCATGCTGGTCGTCAATTCCATCTGCGGCTGCGCTGCCGGCAAAATGCGCCCCGGCGTGCGGCTTGCCCTGGGCAACACCACCAACCTGCCCGATCAAAAAATCACCGTCTTCGCCGGCCAGGACCGCGAGGCCACCGACCGTGCCCGCGGCTACTTTGAAGGCAACCCGCCCACATCGCCGGCCATCGCCATTCTCCGCGACGGCAAGCTCGTCTACCTCATGCAGCGCTTCGTCATCGAGCAGTCCACCGCCCAGCAAATCGCCGGCGAACTGGTCCGCGCCTTCGACGAATTCTGCGCCAAGACAACCGCATAAGTTAGGTTCAGACTTTGCGGACCGGCCCAGGGTATTTGGCTATCATGGCATCCGCAGTCAACAAAGTGATCCCTTCGACCATGGCCTGCGCAATCAGAAGCCGGTCGAAGGGATCTTTGTGTATGGGTGGCAGTTCGCCTGCCGCAATGGCATGCTTTCCAAGCACAGCCAACTCAGCATAGCCATTCTCAAGCAATCCTTCCCAAACGGTCCCTGGACGAGCGTGGAAGCTCTCCAACCCCTTGGCATGTTTGATTGAAATCTCCCAGATGCTTGCAACGCTGAAGATGAGTTCGTTCTTGGAATCCGCAATCATACTCAACGCCAATGCCGGAAGATGTGGAGAATCCTCACTAGCCCATAACAGGATGTGTGTATCGAGAAGGAGTTTCATTCTTTACCGCTGAACTTCCTCTCGTCACCGCCGAACATCTTCTCGATTTCATCGGCCATCATCGTGTCAAAGTCATCTGGAACTTTGATCTGTCCCTTGAGGAAGCCTAACCGGCGTTTCGCCGAAACTGCGGGTGCGTCAATCCGAATCACCTGCACCTTCGGCTTGCCTGCCTTGGCGATAATGAAAGGCTCGCCTTGAACAGCCTCCTCGACCAGCCGCGAAAGGTGGGTCTTCGCTTCATGAATGTTGATTGTGCGCATGACCTCTCCGAGTAAACTAAGTCTACTTAGTTTAGTTCAAATTGGGGCCCGAAGCAAGCTCGCCGCTCAGTCCGCTTCCTCATCCCGCGCCAGCTTCTGCACCTTGCTGTGTTTGATCGAATACCCGAAATAAATGATCAGCCCAAACAGCAGCCAGCCCACCATCACTTCCCAGGTAATCAGCGGAAGCCGCGTCATCAGAAAGACTGCCGAAATGATTCCCAGAATCGGCACCAGCGGCACCAGCGGCGTCTTGAAGGGCCGCTCCATGTGCGGATGTCGAACCCGCAAGACCCATACCCCTGCGCACACAATCGTAAATGCAAGCAACGTTCCAATATTCACCAGCTTGGCCAGCTGCTCAATCGGAAGGAACCCCGGCATGATCGCAACAATCGCGCCAACCGTTATGGTCGAGATCCACGGCGTCCGGAACCTGGGATGAATCGCCGCCGCCCACTTCGGCAACAGCCCATCCTTCGACATTGAAAAGAACACCCGCGACTGGCCGAGGAGCATGACCAGCATCACGGTTCCCAAACCAAACACAGCGCCAATATTCACCAGCAACTCGCCCCAGCCAATTCCGGTCACCTTGATGCCCAGAGCAACCGGCGCAGCCACGTTGAGTTCCTTGTAGTTCTTCAGTCCCGTCAGGATCGTCGACACAATGATGTAAAGCACCGTGCAAACCGCCAGCGACCCCAGGATGCCGATCGGCATATCCTTCTGAGGGTTCTTTGCTTCCTGAGCCGCGGTCGATACCGCGTCAAAACCGATGTAGGCAAAGAAAACCGACGCCGCCCCAAGCGCAATCCCATTCAATCCGAAATGGCCGTGCCCGTCGGAAGGAGGAATGAATGGATGCCAGTTGTGCATGGCAAGCGAGGGATGCAGGAGCAGGAAGTATCCACCGAGCGCGATGAAGATGCCCACAACCGCAAGCTTCACGATCACGATGGCCGTATTCAGATTGGCCGACTCCTTGATGCCGATCACCAGCACCGTGGTAATAAACACAATCGCCAGAATCGCAACCAGATTGAAAAGCCCGGTCGCGTGCTGCAAGCCCGCGCTCGATACCTCCACAGGAAGCGAAGTTACCGGCATCCACTGATTCTGATAGAGCACCAGGTCCGTGCCCGGTGTCGCCGTCAATTGCGGTGGAATGTGCAGGCCCATCTGCGCCAGCAGGCTGTTCAAATATCCTGACCAGCCCGACGCCACAGTCGCCGCGCCGAACCCGTATTCCAAACCCAGATCCCAACCGATAATCCACGCCACCAGCTCGCCCAAAGTCGCGTAGCCGTAGGTGTAGGCCGATCCGGCAATCGGGATGATCGAAGCAAACTCCGCATAGCACAGCCCCGCGAATGCGCAAGTGATCCCCGCAAGCACAAAGCTCAGCGACACAGCCGGCCCCGCGGCCGTAGCCGCAGCCGTCCCGGTAAGCACAAAGATGCCGGCGCCGATAATAGCCCCAATGCCAAGCGTGATCAGGTTCAGTGCACCCAGCGAGCGCTTCAGCGTGTGCTCGCCCGTTTCACTGGCCTCCCGGTGCAACATCGACATCGGTTTAATGCGAAGCAGCCTGGACATGTGTCGGGAAATTCCTCCTCGGAAGCCTGATACAGAATCACTACACTTCAGCTTGAGCCGGTCTTGCCGTCCGTCGAGACCAGAAAAGATAAACAGGAATGCCGAGCAGAACCAGAACCAGGCCCGGCCATGTGTACTGGGGCTTGTATCGCAATAATACGATACAGATCCATGCCGCCATCACGATGTAGAGCGCCGGCAGCACCGGGTAGCCCCATGCCTTGTAAGGCCGCGGCGCATCCGGCCGCTTGAACCGCAACACGAACAGCCCTGTGATCGTCAGAATGTAAAACACCAGCTCCGCAAAGATGATGTAGTCCAGCAACTGCCCATACGAACCGGACACGCACAGCACAATCGTCCACACCATCTGCACCAGCAGCCCCGCCACCGGCGTTTTGTACTTCGGATGCAGCTTGCCCACCGATTTGAAGAACAACCCATCCTTGCTCATCGCGTAGTAGACGCGCGCCCCGGCAAGCGTCATCCCATTCGCGCAGCCAAAGGTCGAAATCAAAATCGCCCCCGCCATCAGCCACGCGCCGCCGGTATGGAAAATCTGTCCAAGCACCGCCGTCGCCACTCGATCTTCCGCCGCGTATTGAATGCCGCGCGCCGCCACCGTCGCGCCATTCGCATCGCCATGCAGCGGAAGCACCAGCAGGTACGACAGCGAAACCAGAAAGTAAACCGTCAGCACAAACCCCGTGCCCAGAATCAGCGACAGCGGTAAATTGCGTTTGGGATTCTTCACTTCCCCCGCCGTAAACGTGATGTTGTTCCACGCGTCGGCCGAGAACAGCGACCCCACCTGCACAACCGCCAGAATCATCACCAGGTTCACCAGCACAATCGGCCCGCCCACGCCCACCTGCACCGGATGCAGCGAGCCCCAGCCGGCATTCTTCCAAAACGCCCCACCTGCAAAGTTCGCCTGCCACGCCTCCGCCGTGCGCCCAATCGTGAACGCCAGCAAGATCAGTGCCGCCAGCGAAATCGCCTTCGCCGAAGTAAACACATTCTGGATCATCGCCCCCAGGCCAACGCCAAAAATATTCACGATCGCCAGCAGGATCACGATCACAATCCCGGCCAGGTTCGCCGTGCTCACGCCGATCTCCATGTTGCCCAGCACCATCGGCCCCACCCGCCAAGCCGGCACGTGCGCAATATGCCAGAGCCAATGGGTCGTTGAGACGCCCGGGAAAAACACGCCGAGAAACTTGCCGAACGCCACGCACACCGCGGCGATCGTCCCCGTCTGAATCACCAGGAACAGCGTCCACCCAAACAGGAATCCCCACAGCGGACCCAGCGATTCGCGCAGGTAAACATACTGTCCGCCGGCTTTGGGCATCATCGCCGCCAGTTCGCCATAGCTCAGCGCCCCAATCAGCGTCAGGATGCCCGTAACCACCCACGCCCCCAGAAACAGCGCCGGCGAGCTGGTGCCGCGAGCAATATCGGCATCCACAATGTAGATGCCCGACCCGATCATCGAGCCGATCACAATGGCCGTCGAGCTGAACAGCCCGAGCGTCTGCGCCAACTTGGGAGCGTCCCCAGGTTTGGCAGAGTCTGAATTAGGTGTGGATTCGGGAATCGTCACTTGAAAGATTCTTATACGATTTCGCCGTCTATGTCTTTACTTTTCTTTGCGCTTCCTGACAACACCGTGCGCACTTGATCAGACAGCCAGGTGCCCCTGGTCCCGATTCTGAGACCAGGGAAAGGCTGAATTTCAAGCGAAGACTCTCCTACCTGGTCCAAAGCTCCAAGCCCCTAACTCCGCGAACACGCGCACTGCGCGGCAAACTCCGCTAACTCCGCTTGCCTACGCCCCCAGCGCCTCAACCCACCGCTTGAACTCCGCCGCCGGATTCTCCGCTCGAAAGATCGCCGCCGCCACAGCGACCGTGGTCGCACCCGCTTCAAGCACCAACGGCGCCGTCGCCAGAGTTATCCCCGCCGCCGCCGTCAAAACCCGATCCGGTCCCACCAGCTCCCGCATCCGGCGCACGCCCTCGGGCCCGATCGAAGCCTTGCACGTATGCTTGGTGGTCGTCGAGTAAACCGGACCCACGGCCAGATAATCCACCGGCTCCTCCAGAACCCCCGGCAGCAGCGTATCGCTCCCGCCAAAGGTTCCAACAATCCGAGACTTCCCAAGCAGTCGCCGAGCCTCAACCGGAGGCACATCCCCCGCATCCACATGCACGCCATCAAAACCCATCTGTTCAACCAGATCGGCCCTATCATCCAGAATTAACTTCACGGTTTCCGCCGGCATCGCAGCGCGCAGAATCGCGCCATCGGCAAGCAACTCCGCGTCGTTCCCCGTCTTGTTTCGGTACTCCAGCAGCGTAATCCCGGCGCTCGTCAGCTCCCCGCCCAGCCGCCGCAGAAACTCCTCGCGGCCCGCAGACGGAATCATGGAAGCATCCAGAATTGGATACACCTTGGGAAATGAAATCGGCATGGCATCAGGTTAGACGGATGAGCCTCCACTTGTCAGCCCGTCCCTTCGTCATTTTCTTCGGTCCGCGCCGCGCTCTCGCAAAACTCCCCGCCGCGATGCCCCTCAATTCCCCGTTCCCTGTTCCCTGTTCCCATGCAAGCCCCGATCGCCAATCCCTGGTTTCTTTGGCCTGTTATCCTTTTGGAGTGGATCACTTTCGCCGCATAGGCGCACTGCGCCGTAAACTTGCGCGCGCCGGGTTACCGGGGCTCGTCGTTACACACCTTCCCGATCTTCGCTATCTCTCCGGATTCACAGGCTCCAGTGCCGCCATGGCCATCACCCGGCGGGCGGCGCGCCTGTTTACCGATGGGCGCTACACAGCCCAGGCTGCCGACGAGGTGAAGGCGGCGATGGTGGAGATTGTCTCCGGCTCGCCGGCCGTGGCCGCCGTGCAATGGCTGGCTGCGCAACCGGGCGTTGAGATGGCTGGGTTTGATCCCGGCTGGACCACGGTGGCCGAGCTGGCGCGCTGGAAAGCCGCGTTGCCGTCGCGATTCAGGCGCGCGTTTCTAACCGCACTGGCCGGGCCGCTGGTCGAGCCCCTCCGCCGCGTGAAAGACGAAGACGAACTGGCGCTGATGATTGAGGCGGCGCTGACCGGCTGCAAGATGTTTGAGCACATCCTGGGCTTTATCCGGCCCGGCTTGCGCGAGATCGAGGTTGCGGCCGAACTCGAGCACCGGGCCCGCTTGATGGGGGCTGAGGCCATGTCGTTTGAGACCATTGTGGCTTCGGGGCTGCGCTCGTCGCTTCCCCACGGAAGAGCGACAACGGCCCTGCTGCCGCGCCGGGGTTTTCTGACGCTGGACTTCGGTATAATCCTCGGAGGCTATTGTTCAGATATGACCCGCACGGTCTTTCTGGGCAGCCCGAAGCCAGAAGAGCGCAACATTTACAACGCGGTGCTGGAAGCGCAGGAGACTGCGGTGGCCGCGGTGAGGCCGGGCGTGAGCTGCGGTGAGGTTGACGAGGCAGCGCGCGGAGTTTTACGCAGAGAAGGATTGGCCGAGGCGTTTTCCCATTCGACAGGCCACGGGGTAGGCCTGGAGATTCACGAGGCGCCACGGATTGGCGCCGGACAGACGACGAGGTTGATGTCCAGCAATGTTGTTACCATCGAGCCTGGAGTTTATCTTGCAGGCCGATTTGGCATCCGCATTGAAGATATGGTGGTTGTAACGGCAACGGGAGGCCGGGTGCTGACGCCAGCGCCGAAGGCTCTCATCGAGCTGTAAGCAAAGGGAAGAATGAAACCACAAGATGTTGAAGATCTGAAACAACTGATTGAATTCCTGAAGGAATATCAGGTTGCCGAGTTCGACTTGGACCGCGGCGATTTGAAGATCCGTCTCAAGTTCAACCAGCCGCAGGGCTCACCGGCAGGGCTGAGCGACTTGGCGCGGCTCATTGCCTCGGCCCCGCAAGGCGCGGGCGCAGGCGCGGCAGCAGCTTCTCCCGTTGCGCCCGCTGCAACTGCGGCCGCTGACCCGGATGCCGGCTTGCACATGGTCAAGTCGCCCATTGTCGGCACCTATTATGGTTCGCCTTCGCCGGGCGCAGCGCCTTTTGTGGCGCCGGGAGATCACGTCGAGAAAGGCCAGGTCATCTGCATCGTGGAAGCGATGAAGCTGATGAATGAGATCGAATCCGACGCAGCAGGCGAGGTGGTGAAGTGTCTCGTCTCCAACGGCCAGCCTATTGAGTTTGGGCAGCCTCTTTTCGCCGTCCGATTGCGGTAGTTTTTCTCACAAAGGGTCTGAATGTTTCGTAAGGTTCTTGTAGCTAATCGAGGAGAAATCGCGCTTCGCGTTTTGAACGCGTGCAAGGAACTCGGTATTCGCACGGTCGCGGTTTATAGCGAGGCAGATCGCAATTCGCTGCACGTGCGGTTTGCCGACGAGGCAATTTGCATTGGGCCGCCGCGGCTGGCCGACAGCTATCTGAATGTGCCTGCGGTGATTTCAGCGGCAGAGATTGCCGACGTGGATGCGATCCATCCCGGCTATGGGTTGTTGAGCGAGAACGCGAACTTTGCCGAAGTCTGCCGCGCATCCAATATCAAATTCATCGGGCCTCCGCCCGAAGTGACGCGGCTGATGGGCGAAAAGGAAAAGGCCCGCCAGGCGATGAAGAAGGCCAAGGTGCCGATTCTGCCGGGCTCCGACGGAATTATTCCCAGCGTGGAAGAAGCGCAGGTTTGGGCGAAGAAGGTCGGGTTCCCGGTAATTCTGAAAGCCAAGGCCGGGGGCGGCGGACGCGGGATGCGCATTGTGCGCTCGGCGGATGAGTTGCCGAATCTGTTCCATGCGGCCAACACCGAGGCGGCGAACGCCTTTGGCAATGGCGACCTCTACATGGAGAAGTTCATCGAGGATCCGCGCCACATCGAGTTCCAGATGCTGGCCGATGAACACGGGAATGTGGCCTCGCTGTTTGAGCGCGAGTGCTCGATTCAGCGGCGCCATCAGAAGCTGATTGAAGAGGCGCCCTCGCTGCAGGTGACGCCGAAGCTGCGCGAAGAACTGGGCCGCACGCTGTGCCGGTGTCTCTCGGAGATCGGTTATCAGAACGCGGGGACGGTCGAGTTCCTGATGGACGCGAATCATCAGCTCCACTTTATCGAGATGAATACGCGCATCCAGGTGGAGCATCCGGTGACCGAGGCTATTACTGGCGTTGACATGGTGAAGGCGCAGTTGCGGATTGCCTCGGGAGACAGGCTGACGGATATTTTGCCGGCGAAGCTGGAGATTCGCGGGCATGCGATTGAGTGCCGCATCAACGCCGAGCATCCGCGCAAGTTCACGCCTTCTGCCGGGAAGATTACAGCGTTCAACGTGCCGGGCGGCAACGGCGTGCGCGTGGATACGGCGCAATATGCCGAGGGAACGATTCCGCCTTACTACGACTCTCTGATTGCCAAGCTGATTACGCATGGCTGTGACCGCGCCGAGGCGATTGCCAAGATGGAGCGGGCGCTGAGCCAGTTTGTGGTACAGGGCGTGGAGACTTCGATTACGCTGCACCAGGAGATCTTTGAGCAGGCGAACTTCCGCGCGGGCGAATTCGATACCGGGTTTATGGAGAGATTTTTGGCGGCTCGGGTGGAAGCGGAGAAATAGTCGAAGACACTAAAAAATAAAGAATTGCAGGCAAGCGAAGATCCGCTTGTCGCGGCCGTCCGGTTTCGTTTCGGAAGATTACCAATCGACAAACGAGTGGGGCGGGTTCCTTTTGAGGGAACCGGCGTTTTCTTTTTGGGTAGTCTCCGAGCAGGCGACAAACCACTAAGAACGGCGGTTGTGGGTCTCGATATTGATCTAGATTTAAATATTCTCTGAACGTCATTCGCCATAATCGTGCCATGCGAGTGGTTCACATTGTTTGTCTTGCTCTTTCGCTGACATCGGGCTTGATTTGGGCAGGGACATCGCCTGACGTTCGTCTCAGGCTTGGTGGACAAACGACGCTTCACGTCGGTCAAATCGCAGTTCTCCAACTCAGTTCCGCTCATCCCTACTCCGTCACTTTAGAAGGCGATGCAGTCATACCTCTCAAAGCAGTCCAGAGCGGAGGTGTGTACTCATATCGAGCAGTTCGGGCTGGGAATGCAAGTTTACTGATCACCACCACAGATCGCAAGAAGGGTGAGTGCATCGACTGCTTGACGCGCCATTGCTTTCTTACTGTCGTACCGTGAACCGCTACGTCAGCACTAAAGTATCTAGGCGATAGCGTGGTTGTGAGCGTGTCACCACCAAGCAGGGCGGATTGCATTCCCAAGCCTTCCGCAATGGCGGGCGGGAGTTGAGCACAAGGTTCGCGGTTAGAGACGCAGGTTTTCCGGGAATAGAAGCTCATTGCGCGATGGGGATTGGGGTTTCGATGTCCTCGGTGGCGGTGGGGTCTCCGGCGGCGGGGCCGTGCCAGACGCTGCCGCCATAGGTTGCGATGTAGATCATGGACGCGTGGTTGGGGTCGACGATGACGCGGTGGCCCCACTTGAAGTTGTAGCCGCGGATGCGGGTCCAATGGAGGCCGGCGTCGGTGGAGCGGTAGGCGGCTGCATCGAAGCCCGTGATGTAGAGCGTGTCTGGCGATTTGGGATCGATGGTGACATCGTAGACGTGCTGGGCCTGGGTGAAGAGGGGTTTCCAGGATTGGGCGCCGTCGGTGGAGAGATAGACGCCGCCGCCGGAGTCGATGTTGTCGCGCTCCTGGCCCCAGGCGGCGAGATATATGCGGCGGTTGTCCCGGGGATCGAGGGCGAGGCCGTTGGGCCCATTGACGCCGGAGGGGAGCTTGATCCTGGTCCAATGGTCGGCGCCGTCGGTTGATTTGTAGAGTGCGCCGTCGCCGCCTTGCGAATCGGATCGGCCTTCGTTACTGCGGGGAACGATGAGATAAAGCGTGCCGTCCTGGGCGCGCACGATGCGCCAGGCAAAGGGATCGCGCTCGGCGATGCCGTTGTTCTTCAGCGTCCAGGAGCTGCCGTTGTCGGTGGATTTGTAGACGCCGATGCCGAAGCCGCAGGCGTACAGGGTGCGATGGCCGGGGGGGCTGGTGGGGTCGAGCAGCACGTGCGTGAAGGCGGTCTGCTTCATGCCGGAGTTGGATGGGGTCCAGGTGCGGCCGCCGTCGGTGGAGACGCCGATGCCGCCGGTGGCGCGCTGCTTGAAGTTGCCGTGACGCCACATCTTGGGGCGGGGCAGGTCGTGAACTCCGCTAAATGCGCCCCAGATTAGGCCCCTGACCTGGGGATCGAAGGCGAGCCAGTAAGTTGTGTTGCGCCATGACTCTGGAACACCGACCGTGGCGGAGCGCCAGGAAGCACCGCCATCCCAACTGTCGAAGAGGCCAATGTCGGTGTAGTCGATGAAGAGGTGCCGGGAGTCGAAGGGATCGAACTGCACGCCGTAGGAAGTAGTGACGTCGAGGCCGCGGGTTGTCCACTGGTGGTCGGGCAGGCGGACGGAGTCGAGAGTGGCCCAGGTTTTGCCGCCATCGAGGGTGCGGTAGGTGCGGAAGAGGTCGGAGGCGTAGCCGATGGCGGGGTTGTTGGGGGCGACGGCGAGGCTGTAAGGAGCGTCGAGGAAGATGTCTGCGCCTTGGTCGGTGCCGTTGGCGGTGGCGCGCTGTTCGATCCATGAGGCGTCGAGATTGGCGGCGGGCTGAGTGGATTCGCGGAAGACGATGGACCAGGTGCGGCCGGCGTCGGTGGTTTTTGCGATGCCGTTGTAGAGATCCTGAGAACCGCGGCCTAACTTGAGGTCGCGAAAGCCGACATAGGCAGTTTGGCCGTTGTTGGCTGAGGCGGCGATTGCGCCGAACTCGCCGGACTGCTGGCCGAGAGCGGGAGTTCTCGGTTGCCACGTCGCGCCGTCGTTTTCTGAGACGAAGAGCTCTCCCTTGTTCGTGGTGGCGTAGACGTAGGTGGCACCGTTTGCTGTTCCGGCGCTGGCGTGAACGATGGTTTCGCCGTGTGGCGCGATGGGCTGCGGAGATTTCTGCTGTCCGCGGTAGACGCCTTGCGGATCGATGGCGAGCGGGCCGCTGCGCGTGTAGGCGAGGAGCAGGAGTTGGTCGGAAGGAAACCCACGCTCGTTGTGGAATGAAGCGCCGTCGTCTTTCGAGACCACTACGGTGGTGGTCTCGGTTTGCGGATCGGAGAAGGCGACGTGGATTGCGCCGGGGTGGCCGGGCTCGACAACGACCTGCGAGATTTCGAGGCCGGTGACGTAGCTTTTGTCCTTAGTCGTCAATGTGTATTCGCTGTGGTCACCGTTCTGGTGTTCGACGGTGTTTTTGGCGGGATTGGGAAAGATCATGCGCCAGGTTTTGCCGCTGTTTTCGCTGCGCCACAGGGCGCTGCCGGCGGCGTAGATGCGCTTGGGATTTGTGGGATCGAAGGCGAAGGCGGAAAGGCCGGCGCGCAGGTTGAACATGCGCCAGGACAGGCCGCCGTCGTGCGTGATGTAGCCGCCGGTCATGTCAGAGTATTCGACGACGAGATTGGGATCGGAGGGGCTGATCGTGGGGTCGATCGTGGTGCCGCCACCTCCGGGACCGATGATCTTCCAGGAGTCAAAACGCTGCGCTGGGTGCGGTGCAGGACCGGACTGCTGCGCGAGGGCGAGAGGCGCCAGCGCGAGCAACAAAAGGGACTGCAAACGGGGATTCACGGAACGGGCAGCCTGCCTTTTCTTGAGGGTCGGTTCGAGTGGATTATAGGCTTTAGGTCGGTCGGGGAGAAATTCACAGAATATTTTCGTTTTTTATTCGCTTTTCGTGCAGAGGTCGGTTATGCTGGCTCTGCAACTCGGGAGGTTGCACGAATGGATTTTCAAAAAGCTCTGATTGCCGAATACGACCGCGAGACCGCCAGCACCCGGAAGGTGCTCGATGCGATCCCGGCCGATGTCGATTTCAACTACAAGCCACACCCCAAATCCATGAGCCTTGGCCGGTTGGCTGGGCATGTGGCAGAGACTGCGGGGCAGTGGGGCTTGAGTGCTTTGGTCAAGGACAAGATTGAGATGGCAGTGGGCGAGAAGTACGAGCCCTACATACCAGCGAGCAAAGAGGCGCTGCTGGCGCGGTTCGACAAAGAGACGGGAGAGACAAAAGCCGCTTTGGCGGCGCTCAAACCGGAGCAGTGGGACGCGAACTGGAAGTTCGTTGCCGGCGACCAGACCTGGATCAACGATACGAAGTACGAAGTGTGGCGGACCTGGGTGATGAATCACCTTGTTCATCACCGGGCTCAGTTGGGCGTCTATCTGCGCCTGCTCGACAAGCCGGTTCCGGGAACCTATGGGCCGTCGGCGGATGGAATGTGAGGAATCCAGGGAACAGGGAACCTGGTCCCTTAGTCCCGGGAGGCTAACCCCTGTTCCCTGGTCCCGGTTCCCTGCTTTTGCACCGGCTTCTTTTGCCGCGGATCAATCTCGCTCTCCGCCGCCTGCATATCCGACTGCCGGTCCATCCACTCGTCCAGCCGCGACCGCTTGAAGCGCCACCGGTTGCCCAGCTTGAACGCCGGAACAAACCCGTCCGAGGCATATTTATAGAGCGTATCCGGCGAAATGCCCAGATAATCCGAGGCTTGGCGAATGTCCATCACCTCTCGCACCTCGGGGACCAGGAGATTAGAGCGAATTGCAGTGACGCGCATGATTGCCTCCGAAATGAAAGGGTAGCTCGAACAGACTCCGGCAAACCTGCCGGTAGTCTTGTATATAGCGCGGATTCGCCCGTCATTTCAAGGCTTTTCAGGTATTTACAGGAAATTCATCCTCTTTTCGCCAGCCATTCCGGGCGAGTACACGGGTGACTCACGGCGCGAAACGCAGCCGCTTGGGGACGCAGAATCTGCCTCCCCAAGCCATAGCGCTGTTAGACCAGATGGTGCGGAATCGCACAAACAATGGGGCAAACTCAGACTGAATCCGGCCGGGCGCAGCCAGGGTGCCCTCCGCCAGCCTCTCGCCCGCCGAGCTTCCCTACATCGACTTCCGCCACCACGCGGTCGGCTCATCGCTCAGAAACTTCGTCCGCGCTCCACGCGAAAGGTAGAAGTCCAGAACATCGCCCTTGTGAAACGAGGAGCAATCCGGCCACGACGACTCGTCCTTGTCCAGATGAGTCTCCGTCTCGTGGTTGTCCACCAGCGTGATCTCCGTCGGCGTGCACTCCGTCACCTGCTGCGCCTTCAGTGAAAATGCCGTGCCGGGAGGCGGATCGGGCGGTATCTGGTTGGCAATCTTCGTCAGCAGCAAAATGAACACGAACGCAGCCGCGAAGAGAACAATCTTTTTCATGGGGACGATTCACGCCAGGCGCTCAACAAAACCACTGCCCGCTCCGAATCCAATGTAGCGCCCAGCCACACATTACACAAGCCCGCAACCTTATCCGACCGGACAAAACAAAACTGCCCGCGCAAGATCATTGTGCGGGCAGTCTTGTTTTGCGAAGCCGATCAAAAGCTTCCAGATTCCCTTCAGTTCTGATCGTCGCGCCGATGCAGCGTAGGCTTGTCGTCGGAGCTCGAGCTGTCGGCGCTGTCGCCGCTATTGTCGCCGCCCGTGCTGGCCCTGCGCAGCGATGGCCTGGTCACTCCCTTGGTGTCGGTCAGCCTGCGCTTGTTTTCAATCCGTGCCAGCCGCGCCTTCACGTCGTCAAACTCCGACGTCGTTACCATGTACTCATCTCTTGCCGGAAGAATATGCTCAATCTCTTCCTGGCTGTGCAGAATCCGGTCCGGCGTCTGCGGATGGTCGGCGAACACCTTCGCCACTGCGCCTGGCTTCCGTTTTTCCAGTGCCTGGATCTTTTCAAAGAAGGTGATAAACGCCTGCGGATCGTACCCCGCGCGATACATATACTGCACGCCCAGGTAGTCGGCCTGCGACTCGAACTCCCGCGAAAACTTCATGAACGTAATCGGTATCCCGATCGATGCGGCCTCGTAGATCCCGTAGCCCGTCCAGCCGCCAATAAAGATCAGCGGGATTGTGCCAAGCTGCGCATAGTTCATGCGCGTCATCTCACGCACTGCGTGGTGAGCGCAAACGTGGGCCGTTTCATGAGCCATCACCCCGGCCAGCTCCGCCTCTTCGTCCGCGTTCAAAATCAACCCCGAGTTCACGTAAAAAAATCCGCCCGGCAACGCAAACGCGTTAATCTCGTCCGAATCGATTACCTTGATCGTAAACGGAACCTTGCAGTCGGAATTCTTTACAATGTTCTGCCCAATCCGATTCACATACTCGGTCACCACCGGATCGGTAATCAGCTTCGAACTCTTTTCCACCTCATCGGCGTAGGTCTTGCCCATCTTGATCTCGGTATCGGTCGAGTACCAGTTGCCCAGGCCGCGCCCGCCAATGTCGCGATTGCCCACCGCGCTTACGTCTTGCACGCTGCCCGGCTTCACCTTCTCCAGTTCCCCGCCCACAGGAACCACCTTCTCAAGGTCCGCCTCCTTTGCGGGAATATCCCCGCCCACCGGCGTCGTCCCTGGCGCGGGCTTCTTCTGGCTGGCGTCAGGCTTGTTGTTGCCGTCTTTCGTTGCGGCTGGTCCCTTCGCCGTGTCGGGCGCCGGCGTATCGCCCCCAACCGGCGTCGTGCCCGGTGCCGACTGCGCTGCCGGCGTACTCGCCGGAGCCGGATTCGAGCCGGTCGTCTGTGCTCCCATTGCCGTGGCCAGTCCCAGCACCATTGCTGCCAGCATTGCCAATCGGATGCCGTTCAACTCTGCCTTCATCACAAAACCTCCGGCCGGATGACTCCTATGCCCCTCTATCCGCAATCCTCTATCCGCAATCCTGCACTGTTTAGACGTTAGCATCCTTCGCTTTGGTAACAACGGTAAAGAATAATTCGCCTTGAGCGATAAAATCCCCCTCTGGACGAACTTTTGCCGCAGAAGACTTTCCTTTGATCTTCTTGGAACCGGCCCCCGTCTGAAGTAAAGTGGAGAACACGCGGAAACAGGGGGAGAAATTGCGCCGTACGATCAAGAGCCTGATGTTGGCCGCCCTCTGCGGGACAGTGCAACTCCTCGCCCAGGCCCCCCATCCACTCTCTCTGCACTTTCCCAGGCCGCACGCGCCTGCAAAACCCGCCTCGCTGGCCGCCGCGTCCACGCCCGACGCCATCTTCGACGCCACCCGCCTCGGTTCGCCCGTTCTGCTCGATAAAGGCTGGCGCGCCGGCATCACCGCCAACCCATCCGCCGCTTTGCCAGGCTTCGACGACTCCACCTGGGCCGTCCGCGACGCCGAAGGAACCATGGAGGACGTTCCCGACGAGGACGAGCTTGCAACCGGCGCCGGCAACAGCAACGCCAACCAGAATCCTTCGTCCAGCAGCACCCGCCGCTTCGCCTGGTTTCGCCTCCATATCAAACTCGCGCCCAATCACGGACCCGTCGCCCTTCTGGTGGAGTTGCCCGTCTCCCAAACCACCTCCCTCGGCATCGGCGCCACCGGCCCGGGCGCCGATATCTTCGCCAATGGAAAACTCATCAATCCCGAAGGTCCCCACGGCGATATGCCGCAGCACTATCAGCCCATCTCCCGGATCTACGACCTCAACATCCCCTCGTCTCAAACCTCGCTGACCCTCGTTGCGCGCATTCCCTACATCCCCTTCGGCTTTAACGCCTACACCAGCTTCTTCGAGAATCGCCACCTGCGCCTCGGCAATCGCGAAGACCTCGACCGCTCCCTCGAACTGTGGTCCGCCGGCAACCTCTTCGAGCGCCTGCCCCGACTCGTCGATTCCATCCTGCTCCTCGTCCTGGCCGTCTTTCTCCTTGCGCTCTACTTCGCGCAAAAAGGGCACGTCGAATATCTCTGGCTGGCCTTGCACGAACTGCTCCAGGCGCCTGTCGCCTTCTTCGAGTTTGCCGGTAGCTCCGCCCGCCTCGACAGCCTCTGGTACGCGGCCATCATCCTGCAACTGATGGTCATCTCCATCTACCTCTACTTCGAGTTCCTCATTGCCTTCCTGGCGCTGCGCCCCAAGCGCCGGTGGGTTCGCTGGTTCATCAAACTGCTCCGCTACACCTCTCCAATCCTCGCCGCCGTCGGCCCTACCTTGCTCTTCGTCGGCCATAGCCGCGCCATCGGCGTTGTGCTTCTCATCGTCTTCGCGTGCAGCGCCTTCTGGGTGCTGGGGTGGCTCATCTTCATCTTCTCCACCCTCATCGTCGCCACCATGCGCCGCAACTTTGAGGCCGGCCTGCTCCTCATTCCCCTGGTCCTCAGCGGCGTCGGCATCATGGAGCCCATCTTCGCCGCCGGCATGAGCGATTGGAGCGGCCACGCCTACCGCTCCCCCCTCACCGTGCAGGCTGGGCCCATCCCCATCCACTTCGCTTCCATCGCCGACTTCACCGGCATCCTCGTCATCGTCCTCATCATCTTTGTCCGTTTCCTCCGCGTGCAGCGCGACCAGGAGCGCGCCTCCAGCGAACTGGAGGCGGCGCGCAGCGTTCAGGAACTGATGATCCCGCACGAAAAGATCTCAACCCCCGGCTTTGAAGTCGATTCCATCTACACTCCCGCCAACGAGGTCGGCGGCGACTTCTTCCACGTGCAATCCACCCCCGACGGAGGCCTGCTGGTCGTCATCGGCGACGTCGCCGGCAAGGGCCTCAAAGCAGCCATGGAAGTGTCCATGCTGATGGGAGCCCTGCGCCGCATCCCCGAGCGAAGCCCTGCAAGGATTCTTGAATCGCTCAATCGCGTACTCGTCGGCAACGACAGCTTCACCACCTGCCAGGCCGCCTGGTTTGGCGCCAACGGCGAACTGGTCATCGCCAACGCCGGACACCTCCCGCCCTATCTCAACAGCCAGGAGATTGCCCTGCCCGGCGCGCTCCCCCTCGGCGTCCTGCCCGAAACGCATTACGAAGAGGTTCGCCTCTTCCTGCATCCCGGCGACCGCCTCCTGCTCATCTCTGACGGAGTCGTCGAAGCCCGCCGTCCCTCCGGAGAAATCTTCGGCTTCGACCGCGTCCACAATCTCAGCAATCAGTCCGCCTTCTACGTTGCAGAAGCCGCCAAAGACTTCGGCCAGGAAGACGACATCACCGTCCTGACCGTCCGCCGCCTGGCCCAGGCCAAAGCCGCCTAGAGTGTATCGACAAATGGGTATCGTGTAAATACCTGAAAATTAAGAGAGCTGTCATCTGAGCGAAGCGCCGGATCTGCCCTAAAGATTCGGCCCGGAGAATGCAAAATCAACGACTTATGGAGCGGCCGAATCTTTATGGTCTTGGGCGGCGCCTAAGCCCCATGTACGACTGCGGTTGCTTTTCGTTGCCGCGCTGGCCCCGCCGCGAACAAGCTGAAAGATGTGTGCTGATGGCTGATAACTGACGGCTGTCCGTTGTCTCTCGGTTGCATTCCCTCTAGACCTGAAGCAGTCGGGTCTCGCCCACTCCGTGCGGAAGTGGTGAGATGGCAAACACACCAGCCTTAGGAGATGGCGCCCAAAAGGCTTGTGGGTTCAAGTCCCGCCTTCCGCACCAAAAGTCAAGAGGTTCGTTCCAGATCGGAGATCTCCAAAATCATCAAGGAGTTGGAGATGAATTTCCAGCCTCTTTCAGTCTCAGGCGTCTCATTGATGGACAGCAGGAATGAATTCTGATTGGAGGGCCGGCGCCCGGTTGCTTATTTCCCGTTCAGAAGCACCATTTTACCGGCATCGTTCATCTTGAAGGATGTGTATGCTCCGCTGCTCTCGCAAGCGATGGAGAGTGGGGTGTCCCCTTTCTGCACGATCTTCGCCGACAAGCTCCCATCCTGAGGGCGCATCTCATAATAGGAATCCGTGTCTTCGCTCATGCGCGCGATGGGCGGTGTATTTTCAGACCGGAGGTGAACGACCCAGCGATCGTTGGAGGCCACCATATCGGCGAACCGCCACCCTTGGGGAATTTGCAGCGGCACCTCACGCACTCCGCCTCCCTGCCTCACCTCGACGACCGGCTCGTTGACATTTGCTCGCCAGACGACGATATTGTTTCCCACGGCGGTGAAGAACACGGAGGCGAGGAATGTCTTCGCCGGTCGCTGGATGTCGGAGTTTGACGATGCGTCGCCCCACTCAATGTTCTTGCGGCTGGCGGGCACCTCGATCTGTTTCACCACTTCGCCGGAAGACTTCAGATAGAGCAATTTCAGGGTTGAGGCCGCGGGATCATACTCGGTCACCAGCATGTCGCCAGATGGAAACACAGCCAGGTGGCGGATTTCGCAATACCCTGGGCGCGTCAGATCGCACTCAACGCCCAACTTAGTGGCTCCCTTGTAGTCACCATCCAGATCGAACCGGGCTACGTAGCTACCGTACTCCTCCAAGGGAATTCCAGATGGCGATTTTCCTGTGCCGGGTTGTCCAGGGCGTTCTTTCGTCCCCTCTAGCAGGAGATAGACCCCGGCGTCAGCAGGAAATCCGTCGACGACGAGAAAGTCAGTCAAATCCGAGATGCCCGTGGACAAGATGCTTTGCGTCTTCTTGCCCCGCACGATCGTGACGATCTCGTTGTATTTTGGGAATTTCCCCTTAGGCGTGCTCTTTACCGCATCCCAATCTGTTGATCGAATCACGAGCGAGCCGTCGGATAGGCAATGGGGATAGTCGTTCGTAATGGGAGGCAGCGCGAAGCTTGGGTCCGTCTCGACGGGTTCGAAGTCTACGGCTTTCGATGGAACGAACTCGTGGGTTCCATTTTCCATTGCAAGCTCCTGCGGTGGCGTCTCCGCTGCGGGGCTCTGGGCAAAGGCGGCAGAGATGCAGAAAGCGAAACAGAATGCGGTGGCCCACTGCGGGGTTCGATGTCCTCGTGGCATGATCCCTCCTGCTTGCAGATCGATCCTTCTCAAGGAGCAAGCTAAAACGTGCTGCACGTTGAAGGAAAGACGGTTCACCCTCCAATTCCGCTCAATCGGATGCGAGGCTTCAGATCGATCAGCTTCGCCGACGGCTCCAATAGGCGAGCGGAGGGGCCGACATGACCTGTGCAGTCAGCCAGCCAGAGCGTGTGGGTAAATGCGAATTCCAAAATCTCCGGTCTATTCAGGAGGGCGCGGGTGGCTTCGTCTAAGCAGCTGGAGGAGCCGTTCTCACAAGCTTCGCCCACAGCGTAGCTGGGGATGTACGTACTGCAGCATGGCGTCTGGATCTCGTAAAGGCATACGGTCGGGCTGTAATAGGGCTCGAGGACCGGAACATTTTGGTTGCAATTGTTCGGCCCGGTGCAATTTTGGAAATACGGGGACATGATAGCTGAAATACGGGGACATGATACCTATTCGCCAATTAGAATTACGGGAATTAAGGGGAGTTACGGGGAATTACGTGGACATGATACCTATTCCCCGTCTCCCCAAAACTTTCTTTCCCCTTTTTGCAGATAATTAAAGCGCTTTGGCGCACAATCATTCCATGGTCAGCGTCGGCGAAGATGCAGACCAAAGCAGAATCAACCTCAACCCAGACGAGAAAGCTGGAAGCTAGAGGCTAGAAGCTAGTAGCTGTCCTTCTAACTCCTTTGCTGAGAAGACTCTGCCGATAACCTCAACCTTAAGAAAACTTTGGAAAAACGACCACCACCTATGCCCTTGAATCAGGCGAACTTCCTCAAAAAGTCCGGACTTGGAATTTTTTTGGAGGACCCGGTACACGGTCCACCGCCTTGACGCCCCTCCCACCCCTCTGCTCTACTGCCTTTAGCGAAATGCTTCCCTTCTGCTCAAGCCCGTCGACCCCTCTGATTCCTGTCATGCGAATTAGCGACTCCATCATGCGCGCGGGTAATCAAGCCTGATCAACAGCTTCTGAAGTCCAGCAACATCAGGCCACCACCCGCGCAAACGGCTGGTGGTTTTTCATTTGTGCCGGAAGCCCTCCAAGCGCCGCCCAGCCCCAACCGCAATCCCACACAAGGAGAGCTCCTCTTGGAACCCGTCACTCTAGCCAGCATTCAGGCCGCTCGCGCCCGCATCGGTGAGGCCATCCACACATCCCCGTGCCATCTCTCGCACCACCTCTCCGAGCTAACCGGCCTGCCCCTGCATTTGAAGCTTGAAAATCTGCAACGCACCGGCTCGTTTAAAGAGCGGGGCGCGCTCAACAAGCTGCTCACGCTCAGCGAGACAGAACGCAAGCGCGGCGTCATCGCGGCCAGCGCCGGCAATCACGCCCAGGGCGTTGCCTTCCACGCCGGTGCACTCGGTATTCGCGCGCAGATCGTCATGCCTCTCGCCACGCCGCTCGTCAAAGTCGCCGCCACTCGATCGTTCGGCGCTGAAGTGATCCTCCACGGTGCAAGCTACGACGAAGCCTGCGACGAAGCGTTGAAGCGCAAGGTGGAAGAAGGCCGCACCTTCATCCATCCCTTCGACGACCCCGAAGTCATCTCCGGCCAGGGAACCATCGCCCTCGAACTCCTCGAACAGGTTCCCGATATTGAAGCGGTAGTCGTTCCCATCGGCGGCGGCGGCCTCATCGGCGGCATCGCTTGCGCCCTCAAGGAGACCAATCCGAAGATCCGCGTCATCGGCGTCGAGCCCGAGAAGCTACCCTCCATGCTGCGCGCCCGCGAGGCCGGCGCTCCAGTCACCATCGCTCCCGAGGCCACCATCGCCGACGGCATCGCCGTCCGCCGCGCAGGCGACCTTACCCTGCCCCTCGTCAACCGCTACGTCGACGAAATCGTCACCGTCGACGACGAAGAGATCGCCAGCGCCATCCTCATGTTGCTCGAGCAGGAAAAAACCCTGGCCGAAGGCGCCGGTGCAGCCGCTCTTGCCGCGGTCGTGCAGTCCAAAACCAACCTCCGCCACCGCCGTACCGTCGTCATGGTCTGCGGCGGCAACATCGACGTCACCCTGCTCGCTAAAATCATCGAGCGCGGCCTCGTCAAAGACGGTCGCCTGCTACGAATTCGCGTCTATCTTCAGGATCGTCCCGGCGCGCTCCACCAACTGACCAAGATCCTTGCCCACGAGCGCGCCAACATCGTTGAGACCCTCCACAACCGCGCCTACTACGGCGTAAGCCTCAGCGAAACGGTCATCGACGTCACCATCGAAACGCGCGGGGCAACTCACATCACCTCCATCAGCCACGCCCTGCGCGAAGCCGGCTTCCGCTTCGAGCGCATCCACTAATCGGCAAAAAAGGCGGGCAGATCTCAAGTTGTATGTGATGTAATTCCGATGAGGCCCTGGCGACCGACCAGGATTAAGCATGGTTGCAGCAATCTCGATGACCGCATTTCCGTTCGCAGGCCCCCAACTCGCGGCGCTGATCGTCGCCATCAGCTTCGCCGCCGGGCTCAATGTCTATGCCACGGTGGCGACGCTCGGTCTGCTGGCCCATTACAGCCTGCTCGATCTGCCCCCCGGCCTTCACTTGCTCAATAATTGGTGGGTCATCGGAGCCGCCCTCGCCCTCTTCGTCATCGAGTTCTTCGCCGACAAAGTTCCAGCCTTCGATCTCTTCTGGAACGCCCTGCACACCTTCGTCCGCATCCCGGTAGCAGCCCTGATGGCCTTCGGCGCAACCTCGCAGCTTTCGCCCCAGATGCAACTGCTCGCCACTCTCGCCGGCGGAGCCATCGCCCTGGCCGCACACGGAGGCAAGACCGCGGCCCGCGTCGCCGTTACACCCTCCCCTGAGCCCTTTTCAAATTTCGCCTTGAGCGCCGGCGAAGACACGCTGGCCGTCTTCATCACCTGGCTTGCAACCCATCACCCGATCGCCGCCGCAGCCATCGCCGCTGCCTTCCTCATCGCGATCGTCGTCATGGTGCGCTGGATCGTGCGTACCATCGTCCGTGCCTTCCGCTCACCGCAGCCTATTCAACCCAATGCAGGAACGCAGCTTTAGCGCCCTGCCCGGTTGAGCCTCTAGTGACGCAAAAACATCAATCCCGGAATAAAAGAGCGCTGGCCGCCGCAAAACGCTGCGCTTGGCATGAAAGTCTTCGGTGGATTCTTTCAAGCCTAATCCAGCTTTGAAGTGCGCATGCACGGGCTGGTAATCCGAAGGAATATCAGTAGCTCCATAAAGAGCTGAGACCAATTATCGACTTCACTATTGGGGTATACCCCGGTTTCATTGACTAACCTGCACTTTCGACAGTGGCTCCAGCCCTATTAGCCCTGGCATCGAGGGGTGGGAGGCGCCTTTTCAGTTTCTAATGTCTGCGAACACTGCGAACGGCACTCCCGCACCGTGCGGCTGATTCAAGAACTCTGATTTTGAAAGTGGAGTTTAAAGAATTGATGATTTCGATGCTGTCACTATGGATGCCATTCGATTCTAAGCGCCTTAGAATCTATGGCGGGGACGACGGGGCTCGAACCCGCGACCTCTGCCGTGACAGTGAGTAAGAAACGCGTAACTAATTGAAAACAGGGGCAATGGACGACACCAATAGCGCCCTGAGGAACCCATGGGAACCCTTATTGCACCCTTAACGAACCCACGACCTCTGTCAATTCGACCTCTGCCTTTTTACCCAGATTACCTTTTGCAGGGCTTTTCGACGACCGGGCATTCAAAAGCCTCCCGCGACCTCTTCCCATTTCGACCTCTGCCTTTTTACCCACGTCTTACGTCTCCCTCAACATACGCAATTTCGTCTGTTGAAACGCATTGTGCTTAGATAGAAAGCAGCAAGATTCCCGAGTTTTCTTGTGAATATAACCGACCGTGTTATATTTTGAGTATGACCGCTGCCGAACTCAAAAACGCCCGCAAGGCATCCTCATGGACGCAAGTTCAGGCTGCGGCGCGGTTCGGGGTGACGCAGGCTTATCTGTCGATGGTCGAGCGCGGAGAGCGTGCCGTTTCCTCCGACCTCGCATCGCGGGCTGCGGAAGTGTTCGAGGTTCCCGCCACCGCGCTCCCTCTTCCGGAGTACCAGACGCGCGCCCATGATGCCGGATTCTTCCAGGCGATGCTGGGAAGTCTTGGCTATCCGGGATTTGCCTACCTTCGAGGTTTGGCTCGCCAGAATCCAACAGAACTGCTGATGGAGGCGTTGGACTCGGACGATCTGGATTCGCGGGTCACGGAGGCGATGGCATGGCTGCCCCTTACCTATCCGCATCTGAACTGGGATTGGCTAACTGCGAATGCTAAGTTGCGGGATCGCCAGAACCGTTTGGGGTTTGTGGTCGCGCTGGCGCGGCAGGCCGCCGAGAGAGATGGAAGCTCCCAGTTGGAACAAGAGCTGGCCACCCACGTCGCCAAGTTGGAGCCCTCCCGTCTGGTTAAGGAAGATACTCTATGCAGAGAATCAATGACACGCGCCGAGCGGACTTGGCTGCGCGAACATCGGCCTAAACTGGCAGCACACTGGAATCTATTGACGGACCTTACCGTGGAGCAACTTGATCATGTCGCCGTCTAGGAGACCGCCAGAACCGTGGGACTCTTTCTTCAAAGAACTTGACGAGGCGGTGGATACGACCGTGCGCTTGGACTGCATCGGCGGCTTCGTCGTCACACTGCTGTACGGATTGGAGCGGCCCACGGCAGATATCGATGTAATCGAGCTTGCGCCGCGCGGAGCCGCCGAGACCATGATGGAACTTGGCATTCGTGGCGGGCCGCTCCATCAGAAGTACCGCATCTACCTTGACCGTGTGGCAGTCGCCGCCATCCCCGAAAGCTACGAGGATCGCCTTGTCGAGATGTTTCCCTGTGCCTATACCCACCTCCATCTGATGGCTCTCGATCCCTACGACCTGGCCCTGTCCAAACTCGAAAGAAATAGCCAGAAGGATCGCGACGACGTGCGCTTTCTGGCGCGAACGATTCCCTTCGACCTCAACATCCTTCAGGAGCGTTACGCCACGGAATTGCGCTGGCAGCTTGGTGTCCCAAAAAGAGAAGATCTGACCCTGCAACTGTGGCTGGATATGATCCGCGAGGACCGCGGAATGGCCGCGGCATCAGGAGAGCCGAAAGGTTCCTGAGTACCCGGCCCAACGATGTCTTCCTTTCGCATCATCTGCATCAATAGCGCCAGCCATAATGATGCCGCGTGCTCGGATCATGAACAGGCTATTAGCCGTGAATCCAGAAGCATCCCTGCAGCCATCGGCGTTTGGCGATACGAATTCGTTGCCCTGTGCGGAAGTATATCGACCTGCGCGCGGCGATTTCTCAATCAAAATCTGGCTGTCTGAAGGTGCGGCCCGACGTACCCGATCATTAGCGTTCTCCTGGCCGGCTCAAATAAGTAGTGGACTCGCAGGTTCTCAGCATTATTCTTCATGTGATGTTCAAACATTAAGTTTCGATCATCTCTAGTCGTAAAGAATCTCATTCGACTGAGCACCTTGTCCTCGTGTACAGTCCGACTTTCGCCTGATGCTGGACCTGGCAGGCGGTCGTGCGGGAAAGGCCCCCCATTCCACTCTGCAACCTCAACTTCTGCATCCATTAGAGCTGACACCAACCACGCGAAGAACCTTTCGGTGCCCCTCAACCGCAAGGTCTGTTCAACGGCCGATTGGCAGAACTCAAGATGCGGGAAAGCTCGGCTTGCATTCGCAACGAGTTCTTCACCAGTCCGGATCTCCTCAATCAACTTCTTTCTGATTGACTCGGCGTGGTGTTGCCAATGGTCGGCCTGCGCGATATTCCTTACTTCCCCAGCTTCCGAAGTTATCTGGCCATCGGTGCCGAGCGATTCAACGAATACGGGCAACACCGCATTGTCCCAAACCACGTTTGAAGCCCAGCTTAATGCGAAGCTCTCATACGCAATGCAGCAAGCCAGCCCGGCCGACGAACAACCCCCAAAGAACACCTCCTGATCGGCCCTCGTCAGGTAAGGGGACCTAGTGGCAAGTCTGCTGAAAAACACTCTCTCATCTCGGTTGATCCTTTGGTCGATTATCCAATCTGCGATTCGATATCCTAAGCTAAGTTCCATCAACCGAAAATCCTCGGCGACTATCAGTTCCGACATCCACTTGAGAGTGCGCCCCTCTCGCATACATGTCACCAACATGCTCATCCAAGCCCCGGCTGTACCGACATTTGGGGCGGCCGGGGCATCGCAGCCGGGAAGCAACGAAAATGATAGTTCGTTGAGGATTAGGGGTGGCATTCTCTACTTTCCTGGGCCGAGCAATGCTTCGAGTGATCTATCGAACTCGTCGAAGAACCCTTCCGGCCACGCTTCAATCCTCCCATTACGATCCAACAAGACCCGCGCGGCCGTGGTCGAAAGTGGATTGTTCTGCGCGTCCCATCGAAAATATAGGAGCGCCACTTCCTCTGGGGGGATGATTCCATCGTGAACCGCAAGTCGAATACCATTAAGCACATGATCGGAATGTGACTCGACGATCAGTTGGACGCCCTCAGCCGCTGCGAGGCTAAACAATTCTGCCATCTTGCCTTGCCCCCGAGGATGCAAATGCGCTTCGGGGCTATCAATGAGCACCAGATCTCCCGGCTTAGATGAGAGCACAGCTGTTACCACGGGCAACGCATAAGTGACCCCAAACCCGACATTAGTTGGCCGGAAACGCTTCGACACATCTCTGCGTGCGACAAACGAATACGATAAACCAATGAGATCCAACCCGGATTGCGGCTCAAGGTGGATTTGGACACCGGGACTTATTTCTCCCATCCAAGCTTCAACTTGGTGGGCCAATTGGAGCGATCTCGCCGCGGGGTGTGCGGCGCCCAATATTGAGATGTTGGAGGCTCCTTGCTCGTAGAGAAAATTTACAGTCCATTCGCCTCGAACGCCGAGTCGCCCAGAGATAATCTGATCCGGAACGCCGTAATGTATCTGCGGCACAATTCTATCGGCCGACAAGAAAGCAAACCGACTGGAGAAGAGAGGGTCAGAGTCGGAAATTATTCCGGAAATCGCCGCCTGCGCTAATCGAGTTGAGGCGTCTGAAAAGGTCAGCTCGCAATTGAGGCTGGTGCTATCGCTGAACGTTACCGCGACCGCAACGTTTTCGTCCGAAGCGGATTCGTTCAGGACATCCTGTGCGGTTCCCAAGTGGGCAAAGGGGCCGTTCAGGATCACGGTGTTCTGTTTCAGGCTTCCAGCGTCGAATGATTGCCGAAGCATCAGCAAGACCTGAATCAGCGAGGACTTTCCCGAGCCATTGAGCCCACTCAAAAGGGTTAGAGGTCTGACGGGGAAAGAATGGCTCTTGAACGCCTTGAAGTTTCTGAGTGCGATTTGTTCAATCATGAGATCGTATCCCTGATTAGGTCTCGAATCTTTGCGAACCGCAAGCGAACCTTTCCGATATCGCCGGTTCCTTGTGATACTGCCTGTTCGAATGCCCTGTCGTGCATCAGGATTGCAAACTGCTCGAACAGTGTGACTTTCCGATCGATGAGCCGTTCCGCATCTTGATCCGACAGGGAGTCGAGGTTCACGCTCCATGCTTCGAAGAGAGCCTTGTTGATCGGTTTCAGTCTGTCTTCACTGCTGTAGTACTTACGAAATGCGTACTTGCCGAAGACCTGTTTCGACAGGCTCATGGCTCGCTGAAAGCGCCGCGAGAGCGTCAGGCGCTCCCCTTCCTCCATCTTGTTAATGCGAGACATCGCCTCATTGAGAAATCCGTCCATCTCCGAGGCGATAAAGTTCGAGGGGTCGGTCAACACGAATGCGAGGAAGCGTGTAATGTATTCTCGATCTGCCATGCGATCTGTCGGAATCTTATTTCTCGTGGCACTGCGGAACTCGATTGATTCTGACAGATCACGTAACATCACGGTCACAGGCGGGCCGTTCAGGGCGTGCCGTATCTCCTGCGGAGAAAGGGGCAACCCCCCAGTGTTGATGCGCTTGAAGATATTGATTTTGACGCTGCTCGGCGTTCCTTTTTCGATGAGGTACACGGTCACGTTGGTTTCGCGAATGCGGCGCTGAAACTGCCGAGGCAATTCAGAAAACGAGCATCCCTTGAATTCGTCTAGGAACTCCAGGCCCTTCAGTCTCAAGGACTCTTCGATGACAAACCTTCGAAGCGTGCTCAGTCGTTGCTGGCCATCAACAACGAGCCACCGGTCGTCGTCCGTCGCGTCCATGTAGAACGCTGGAAGCGGAATGCGGATCAGAATTGACTCAATTAGCCGACTCCGTGCGTCGTCCTTCCATACTTCTTTCCTCTGGAAGTCTGGCTGGAGCACAATTTCGTCGTTTTCAATCCTCGCCAGAAGCGAGTCCAGCGAGAGCGGCTTAGTTTCTACCCTGATCTGCGATGGGTCAAACGGCTTCGTGATGAGCGCGTACTCTTCCGTTTCGTCGTCTAACTCCTCTTCGACGCCGACGCCTTCAAGTTCTTCTTCCAGGATGTCCAGTTCTGGTTCCAAGCGTTCTCCCATTTAAGCAGTATCGGTCATCTCGCCAGAGTTTGGGTAGAGGATTGTGGTTCCGGTTCATCAATTTTGCCGATGCCATCCCTAGATTTCAGCCCGGCTCCTCACAGCATTTTCGTCGCCATATGGGCTATGTTTGGGCAAGTTTAATCCCGGCAACTCGTCTACCTTTTGCAGATCAGTCAACGCATGATCGTCGGTTGACGGTAATAGCCCTTCCAACATTCAAAACTGTCATTCAAATCCAAAAAGTTATCGGCAACTTCCAAAAAGTTATTGGACGCGGCGCTCGGATTCGGCTTAGGTTCACGGCATATCGCGGCCCAATCGGGGCCGCTGGAGGTGCCGATGAACGCCACTCTTACACACCGCCGCCGGTTGCAGGCTGCCTTCAGAGGCAGGCTGCGCCGACTTCGTCCCACCCTTAGCCTCTTCACCCTGCTGATCCTATTCCCTGCGCTTGCCCTGGCGCAGTCGCCGTTCGATACCGGATTCACCGCAATGCAAACGCTCTTCACCGGCACGGTTGCCAAGGTGGCAAGTCTGATCGCAATCGTGGTCGGCGGCTACCAGTTCGCGCACGGCGAACCGGGTGCTAAGAAGACCCTGGCCGGCGTCGCAGCCGGCACGGGGATTGCCGTGCTTGCCACCAACGTTTTGACCTGGCTTTGGGGTGTGTAAGCGGAACCCCAGGCCGTGCGCAATAACGACAGCCCAACGATTTCTCAAGCTGTGAGGGGCGACGATGCAGACACACACTACAACCCGTCGGAGGAACCGGGTCTACAAAAGCCTGCACAAGCCCCTCACATACCTCGGGGTCGAGCGGACTCTGTTCTACTTCGTCTGCGTTGGCGCCGTGGGCGTGTTCAACCTTTTCAATAGCCTCCTCGCCGGAGTTGCCGTCTTCATCGGCGGCTTCGCATTCGGCCATTGGGTCACGAATACCGACCCGGCATTTCTACGCATCTTGGCGAAGTCGGAACGCTACAACGTGCGCTACGATGCCGCCAAACAGAGCGTTCCCCGCGTGGAGGTGGTCTGATGCTGCGACTCGACAAGGTCATCAAGCCGTGGAAAGAAGCCGCCGCGCTTAACGATCACATCAACCTGTATGGATTCTGGAATGAGACTGCGTTTCTGACCAAGAGCGGCGACGTGGGCATGGTGTTGCGCGTCTCTGGCGTGGACTACGAAAGTCTCGACCATGCGGAGCAGGAGTATGCCGTCAAGCGGTTGGAAGCTGCGCTGAAGGCGTTTGGCCCTGGCTTCCATGTCTATCAATATCTGTTCAAGCAGAATCGGCCGGAGATCCCCTTCGCCCACTACGATGACCCTGTCGTAGAAGCAGCCATCGACCAGCGGCGGAGGTTCTTCGAGGCCAAGCGTGACCGGCTGTATCAGGTTGAGATCTTCTATTGCATCGTGCTTGAAGGGGCGCGTTCGAAGACTGGCGTCGGAGCTGCGCTCGCCCGCCTGTTCCGTGATCCGGCCGGAGCAATGGACGAGTTGAAGACGCAGTTTGCCGGTAGCAGCATGAAAGACGCTGCTGCGGACGCAGATCGAGGCCGAGGTTGCACGGCTTGAGCAGCGCGTCCAGACATTCACGCGCCAGCTCGGCGATTTCGTCGGGATCGAGGTTCTGAATCAGCGTGGCCAATTCGCGTTCCTGCGGCGCCTCGTCAACTACGACGACTGGCGGATTGCCGGCAAGCCACAATCGACGCAGTTCCTTGACTACCAGGTTGTCAATTCGACCATCGAGGCCGAGCGCGATCATCTGCGTGTTGGCGATCATTTCGTCCGAGTACTGACCATGAAGGAGGCCATCACGGAGACCCGTCCCCTTGTGCTCGATTCACTGCTAAAGATCACAGCCAACTTCTATGTCGTGACGGAATGGACTCCCATGAACGCGGAGCAGGCCCGCAAAGAAGTCAACAAGCGCCGCCGCCATTTCAATGTCTCGAAGACTGGCTTCATCTCGCAGATGGGCAACGACGCAGCTCAGACGAACCCGCGCGATGTCCTGGTCGATGAATCGAAACAAGCAGACATCGAGAATCTTGGCGATTGCCTGCGGGCATTGGGCGACGGCCAGCAGCTTGGCGATTTCTCGCTCACGATAGTGCTCTATGGACGACTCGAAGCCGGAGCTTGAACAGCTTGTGGGCGAGTTCACTGGCGTCTTCACGAACGGCGATGGCAATCTATTCGTGGAAACCTACAACCAGCTCAACGCTTATTTCGCCACTGTCCCTGGCAACTATGCCATCAATCTCCGCAGGCTGTACCTTCTGAATACGAACTACGCCGATTTGAGCTTTCTCTTTACGATCCTGCCGGGCGAGAAAACGAACTCGCATCTTGGCTCTGAATACCTCGCTGCGCTCGAAACCGACAACAGCACGCCGTATTTCCTCAACCTGCACAACGGCGAAGTGGCTCATACGCTCATCCTGGGGATGACAGGATCGTGGCAAGTCGTATTTCTGCAACTTCATCCTGCAAAATGCGCAGAAGTATGCGCCCCTGACATTCATCTTCGACATCGGTGGGAGCTTCCAGTCGCTCACTTCTATCTTTGGCGGCTCGTACCTCAACGTCGGCCAGGAAGCGCGCGACTTCACCATCAACCCGTTCTCGCTTGAACCCAGCAAAGAGAATCTGCAATTCCTGTTCAGCTTCTTCCGGGTGCTCATTGAAGGCAATGAGCAGCGTTACCGGCTGGACTTCAAGGAAGAACGCAAGCTCTGGGACGCGATCGAGCGGGTATATGTGTTGGAGCCAGAACAGCGAACGGTCTCCAATTTCACCAATATCATCGGAGAACTGAAGGACCGCCTGCAGCGTTGGACGCGCGGCGGCCAGCACGGATTCCTGTTCGACAACGCCGAAGACACTCTGTCATTCAGCCGCTTCCAGACATTCAACTTTGCAGGGTGGGGCGACTCGCCCGATGTCCTGGAGCCACTGCTCTTCTATGTTCTCCATCGGGCCTCAAACGAGATCTCCGATCCAGCCAAGCTTGCCACCTTCAAGATTTTCCTGCTCGACGAGGCATGGCTGTTCATCAAGAACGAGACCATTCGGAACTATGTCGTTCAGGCGCAGAAGACCTGGCGCAAACACAACGCCGCCATGATCCTGGCCACCCAGTCCATAAAGGAGCTTGAAGAGTCGGGCATGTTGCAGATCGTCTCCGAAAGCTGCCCGACGAAGATCTTCCTTGCGAACCCGGAGATGAACCGGGACGTGTACCGCGAAGCCTTTCACCTGAACGATACCGAATTGGACTTAATTGCTGGGCTTGTTCCGCCCGGCCAGATGCTCATCCGTAAGGCGCAGTCGTCGAAGAAGGTCCAGTTGAACGTCGATTCGGTCTCGCACTGGATGGCGACGAACAACGCTCGCGACAACCTGAAGAAGCGCGACTACTTCGAGCGATTCGGCATTGCCGATGGCCTGCGCCGGCTCGCCGAAGACTTTCCCTTCCGGCCTCGCGTGCAGGCCGGTGCCGCAACTCCCAACCCCAAAGGAGCCACTGTATGAGCCGCAAACTGATCTTCATCGCCTGGCTTGCCCTCGCGCTTCCATCCGCTCATTGCCGCCGCGCAAGATGCTTCGGCACGCACTGTCCAGTACCACTCCCAGGACATCGTCCCCATTCACGCGAAGCTGAAATACACGACCCTGATTGAGGTTCCGCCTACCGAGAAGATCATGGAGGCCGCAACCGGCGACAAGGATTTCTGGATTGTGGATGTGGTCGGCAACTTCTGCTTTGTGCATCCGGCCAAGGCTGGCATCAGTTCCAACCTCAACCTGATCACCGACAAAGGCAACATCTATTCGTTCACTTTGCAGGACGTATCGGGCACATCCGATGCGCCGGACCTGAAAGTCTTGATCGTGCCGGCCGACCACTCCTCGATTGTCGCGGCCAGCGGCCCTCCGCAGTTTGTCCCGGCTGCGCAATTGGAACAGACCCGGCAACAGCTTGCCGCTCTTCAATCGCACGTTGAACAGGCCGTGGACGAGTACAAGAGCGCTTACCCGGTGCAGTTGAAATTCGACTACACCTTCAAGGCCAACGAAGCGCCCTTCGATATTCAGTCGATCTATCACGACGACAAGTTCACTTACATCAAGACCAATGCGCCGGAGAAGTTCAGCGTGTACGAGATGAAGGACGGCAAGCCGGACCTCGTTACCTATGACCTTCGCGACGGGACGTACATCATCCCGAAGGTGATGGACTCGGGTTATGTCGAGCTGGGCAAGAAGCGGATGGACTTTACGCGGAAGGGGTGACCGTCATGGCCGAGAACAACTTCGTCCCACCTACGGAGGCGCTGTCAGAGCCGGAGTTGCGCCGCACCAACAGCGATCCAAAGGGTGTGCTGCAAAAGAACCTCAAGATATTCGTGTATCTTGGTGCCGCGTTGCTGGTAATCGCTGCTGCGCTCTTCAGCTCGACCAGCAAGAAGACGCCCGCGCAGCAGGCAGCGGCAAAGGGCCAGCCGCCGCAGCCCACCCTTCAGGACAACACCGACAACAACGTGCAGGACTTGAAAAACCAGCTTAAGGCTGAGCGCGAAAAGGAGCAGCAACAGTCAGCAGCCACGGTTGCTCCAGATGGAGATCCTGCGCTCGCGTCCGCGACACCCGCGCAACGGGCAGCCGCCGCGGCCTATGGGCCGACCGGCGTTGCGGCGCCATGTGTTCCGGGCCAACCTTGCCCACAACCCGCCTACGGTCCGGCGGGTTATGGTCAACCGGGCAATGCGCAGCCTCAACTCTCGCCGGAACAGCAGCAGGCACAGCTCATCGCCGCAAAGGAGCGCGAGCGAGCCGACGAGTCACGCTTCGCCTCGAATCTTGTGTACGCCCGTGCCATGGAACAGCCACAACAAGCGCCGGGACAGGTCCCGCTAACCAGTTCGCCCCGGCCGGCCCGCGCCAGGAAGTATCCAGCCTTCAGTCGCCGCGAGCCCCAGGAGAACCGCAAGAGGCAGCCGGTGGCTACAAACGTCCCGTAGAGGCAGATATCGATTCAGCCAAAGGGCAGCCTTATCTGGTCTACGAGGGATCAGTTCTCGACACAGTATTGATGAATCGTCTGGACGGAGACGCCGCTGGCCCTGTCAAAGTCCTTGTTTCGAATCCCTTGTATTCGCATGACCATCAACACGTCATCATCCCCGAGGGAACGGTGGTCCTTGGCGAGGCGAAGAAAATCGGTTCAGCAGGCTTTGGCCAGCAGCGGCGGATGGCCGTTGTCTTTCACCGCCTCATCATGCCGGACGGTTACTCTGTCGATCTCGACCAGTTCCACGGTCTCGACCAGATTGGCGAGGAGGGCTTGAAAGATAAGGTCAATAACCATTACTTTGAAATCTTCGGAGCGTCTATTGCTTTAGGTCTGATTGCCGGAGCGGGCGAAATTACCCAGGGCGGCGGCACGATCAGCACCAGTGGCTCCCAGGCTTTCACCACTGGCACCGCAGGCAGCATTTCCCAGTCCGCAAACACTATCCTGGATCGCTTCATGCAGATACCGCCCACGATCACGATTCGTGAGGGACACCGCGTGAAGATCTATTTCACGCAGGACATGCTCTTGCCTGCGTATACCAACCACACGATTTCGCAAACGTTCTGAGGAGGTTCCCTTTGAAGTATAGTTCCTTCCCCCTCGTTGCTCTGCTGGCTTTCGCCATGGCATTCACTGGTTGCAAGACGCAAGAACAATGCGCCTCTGGCGATACACCGGAAGTCTGCAAAGGTGTGCAGGAGTGCTTCAAGTCCGGCACGGCCGTCGAAGTTTGCCGCGAAGGAGAAAGAGATGCCATGAAAATGACAACAAATCCTTCCACTCCCACCAGTGGGGCAGCAAACGCACTGAACTATGACTCGTCCAAGGCAGCTCAGAAACCCGCGCCCAAACAACCACCCAAACAGTAACTCAATTCCCGCAAAGGAGGTTCTACTATGAATCGTCTTTCACTCACAGTAACTATCGCGCTCTTCGTCGGCGCAACAGCCGCGAAAGCGCAGTTCGGCTCGGGCATCGTCTTCGACCCTACTCAATCAGGCCATGCCATCGTGCAGATCGAGCACGAAGAACAATCGCTTGCCAATGAAGCTCAGCAGATCGAGAACGGAACAAAGATCTTTACAAACACCGTCAAGATCGCAACGACTGCCCTGCAAACGTACAACACAGTGCAGCAGCAGTACAACCTCTACCGCCAGATGATGAACTCGCCGGCGATGCTCTACCAGCGCTTCCTTTCCCCACGTAGCGACTTGATGCTGATGCAGCAGATCTCGAACACCTACGGCAATTCGATGGGATGGCTCAATGCGTCGAATACGGGAACGGGAGCGGCAGCCTCGTATCAGCAAGCTGTCGTTCCGCGCACTCCCAGCATGGTTCCCGGATACGGGACGAAGAGCGTCCTCGGACAACAGCAAATCGCTGCGCAGGGCGCCACCATCGACATCGGCGACTCCGTGATGAGCACCAACCTGCAAGTGCTTGGTACCATCCGCGCGAATCAAACTGCACGACAGACGGACATTGCCAATCTTGAGGCCGCATCGCAGAACCAGGACCCCAGCCAGCAGACTGTTATGGCCACGCTCCAGCGCATCAATCAAGCCTTGCTGTTGCAACTGCGAACGCAGCAGGATGCCAACCAGATCAACGCCAATCTTGCACTGCAACAGATGATTGCACAGAAGCAACAACAGGACGCCTTGAAAGCCGGGTTCCTGGATGCAGGCAACTTCAATAACACCTATCAGGCTCAGGTCGCCCCTGCCTATAACGGAGCGGCGCAAGCCTTGACGTACTAACCTCAACCACCGAGAGCGAGGCAGATTGTGGGCTTACTCACTTGGATTACTCAGGCTTGCGACACATTGACCAGCACTGCGTCACCATCGATTGATGCACTCGGTCTTCGCATCTGCATCGCTCTCGCAACCATCATGCTCGTATGGTTCGGAGTTCAGGAGGCTCTGGCCTCTGCGAACGGCGGCCCAGGATTCAACATGGGGAAATTCCTGAACTTCTTTTTGCTCATCACCTTCGCCTATACGATGGTGAAGTTTTACGACAGCTCCATACCCGGCGTCGGCTATTCGCTGAGGGGCTTTATCAACGGCGGCGCACAGTACCTTGTGTCCGTCATTGGTACCGACAGTGTGACAAGTATTCAGAACACACTGAATCAAGCGCAGTCATCGAGCGGACCTGGCATAACGAAGGCGTTGATGAATCCCTACTACGCCATTGTCTACGTAATTATTCAGGTATTGATTGCGATTCTTTCGGCAGTAGTGAGTGCCATCATCGCCTACGGAGCAATTGCCAGCGCCGCAATCGGATTGCTTGGCCCCGTCTTCATTCCTTTCCTTGTATTCAACAAGCTGGAATTCCTCTTTTGGGGATGGCTTCGCGCCTTCATGGGCTTCTGCTTTTACAAAGTGCTGGCCGCCGCAGTTTTCAGCATTCTCGCACACGTTCTGGCTGAATACTACACGCAACTTGTTGCGTTTTCTGACCCCGGCAATATGGTTCAAGAACTGCCGCTGCTGATTCTCTTGGTACTCGTCAATGTCTACATCCTTTTCAAAATTCCGGCCATGACGCAGTCCCTCTTCAGCGGTCATACAAGCGGTGGCAGCAGTGGCCTCGGCATGGCGATGATGGCGATACGGGCAATGATTTAATCGCGGCCAATGGAGGTATGAGATGAGTGTACAAACGAAGGCGACCCCTGAGATTACGCGGGCTGCGGAACGCTACCTTGAACAGTATGGCGACCCCCTGGTGATGAACACCTACCTCAAGGTGACAATCCTCGTGCTTGCCGTCGTCTGCCTCGCGCTGGCGGCGCTTACCTTTAAGAGCCAAAAGGCGCTTGCCGACATGCACCCGATGATCGTCCGTATCAACGACGTGGGCCGCGCGGAAGCCATTGACTATCGCAACTTCCAATACCGCCCGCAGGAGGCGGAGAACAAGTATTACCTGACACGCTGGGCGGAGCTGTATTTCAGCCGGAATCGCTTCACCATCGAGCGCGACCAGACGAATGCTCTCTACTTCCTCAACAGCGATGTTCAGCGAGCGGTGATCGACCAGGAACGGAAGGACAACATCATTCCGACCTACATCAAGGACAGCTCTCTTCCATACGTCGATGTCGAGGTGAAAGAGGTCGTCCTGGACGACCTGCGGCAGTCGCCCTATTCGGCGCGCATTGAGTTCATGAAAGTGTTCTCGAATCCGACTGACCATACTGAGTTGAAGCGCGAACGTTGGACGGCCACCGTCACCTATGTCTTCCGAGAGAACGTGAAGAATAACGAACTGGCCGTCGATCCTCTTGGATTGACCATCGTCCGCTTCCGGGCCGACCAGGCGTTCGAGTAACCCGAACCGAAGACACATCCCATACGAGGCGTTTCCCATGTCCCTTCGCGGTCACAAATCGCGGCAGATAGGCCCTTCGTTTCTTCGCAGACGGAGAATCCCGCCACCATACGCGCAAAGACGGTATGTCCGTTCGCCGTTCAGGTCTCTTGAGCAGGCGGCAATGAGATGGTTCCGCAGTCAGCAGCGCAGGTTTGGCAAGCCGGGAATTCCTCGGTCTATGCAGATCATGAAGCGTTCGTCTTCCGTTTCCATCCCTACTCTGTCCGGTCACACGCTTCGGGCCACATCCGGCGCCCGGCGGCACGTCGCCGCTCTGCTTTCCGGACTCCTCTCCCAAATCAAGTTTGGGCCCCTGCTCCAGAATGCGCGGCTTGGCACTTGGGAGCCGGGCCTCTCGCTCGGGCTTCGCCAAGGGGTGACCCGGCCAATCCGGGAATTCAAACAACGGAGACTCACCATGTATCAGAATCGCATTACGCTCATCGGCTTCCTCGGCAACGACGCCATCACCCGCACCGCCAACAACGCCAGCTTCACCGTGCTCTCGCTTGCCACCAAGTCCAGCTACAAGGACAAGAAGACCGGCGAGTACAACAGCCATACCGAGTGGCATCGCTGCGTCGTTTGGGGCCGGCTGGCCGAGTACGCGAAGACGCTTACGAAGGGCGCTCATCTGTCCGTCGAAGGCGAGTTGCGCAGCCGCGAACAGACGAACAAGAAGACCAACGCCAAGCAGCGCGTATGGGAAGTGCGCGTGTCTTCGATCCTGAAGCTCGACCGGGCCGAGAAGGTCAGCCCGGAAGAGCAGGAGCCCGAGGAAATCAACCCGGAGGAAGAGGCCGCATAGGCCCTTCCTCCTCAGTTTCGGAAGCCCGGCTACTCGCTGGGCTTCCATCGCTCTGAGGTTCCATCCATGAGCTTCGAGCTGATCCTTCCATTTCTTCGGCCCATCGAGCCGCTCTTGCTCGACGAAAGCGTCAGCGAGATCATGGGCAATCCCGACTCGACATGGTGGTACGAGCGCGACGGCATTCTCCGCAACGACGCGAGCATTCAGTTCGACCCGGCTCGACTGCGCACGGGTCTCGAAGTAGTTGCCAACAGGCTCGGCAAGAAACTCGACGAAGACAACCCGCTCCTCAATGCCCAGCTTCCCGATGGGAGCCGCTTGGCAGCGGTAATTCCCCCGGTTGTTCGGCCCGCTCCAGCAATGGTCATCCGCAAGTTCACTAGCCGCCATTTCACAGTCGAAGACCTGATCGCTCGCGGGACGCTTACGCGCCCGCTCGCGGAGTTCCTGGCCGCCCAGATCGAGCGCGGCCAGACCATCCTTATCAGCGGCGGGACAGGCACCGGCAAGACGACACTGCTTAATATCCTGGGCCAGTCAATTCCCGATCACGAGCGCATCGTCGTGATCGAGGATACCGCGGAGTTGCGCATTGAAAAGCCGAACATCATGGCCGTCGAATGCCAGACCGACACGTATCGGAATGCGGTCACTTTCGACGACTTATTGAAAGCCGCGCTCCGCTGGCGACCTGACCGCATCATCCTTGGCGAGGTACGCGGAATCGAGGCGCGCACGCTGCTCGATTCCTTCAACACCGGCCACGCCGGTTCGCTCGCCACCATCCATGCCAACTCGGCCGCAAAGGCGCTACGCCGCTTTGCAAACCTCGTACTGCGCAGCCACTCTCAGGCCACCTTCGAGGACATTGAAGCTGAGATCGGAGAGGCCGTCGATTACGTCGTCCATGTCGAGCGCCAGCCAGGCCGTCGAGTGATCCGCGAAGTTCTCAAATTGAATGGCTATGACCGGAGCCGCACAGTCGTTCCAAATGGAGCAAGTTTTCCAGACTGGAAGCCAGGAGATTGCGGGAGGCAAGCCATGCTGAGAACATGCTCGCAGACCGCAGGCCATTACGAGACGAATCCGCCTCTCATGGGCGCCTGATTGCCGATACCGCGTCGGTTCGCCAGTGGCTAGCCGAAGGCGTGTCGATTGCGGATGTTCTCACCATGCTTGAAGTCCGCCGCCGCTTCGAGTTTTCCGCGCACGATTGCCGCATATATGCAGTTGAGATTCTGTTGGCTGTTACGACGGAGATTCGCACCACAACCCAACCCCGAATCACTCACCGAAAGGAGCCCCGAAATGCCGTTGCTTGAGATTGTTCAGACCCGACAGATTACCGCGACGATACGCCTCGACGAATCCACCGCCGAGCAGATCGACCAGTATGCAGCCTTTCTCCACGCCTCCGCCGATGAGGTCGTGGACAAGGCGCTGGCCTACGTCTTCGCCAAGGACCGCGACTTCCAGGAATTCCTTCGGACTCCGGAAGCTGCTCGTGCCACTCAGAGCCTTCGTATCCGCCGCGCACCGCAGAATGGCGCGGTTGCAGAGCCAGTCGTGCAGCCTGCAAAGCCCGCAAGAGTCGTGGAGACCGCCAGTGAATTGCGCTCCCGCAGTTAGTGTTGCAGCCGTGAAAAGCCCGTTCGGTGCTGCGCACCGGGTGTATCTCGACACTCCACCCCTGAAAGGTAGACGTTCGTAGACGCCCGTATACAAACGTCAACGCTCGGGCGATGAAGCACTTACGCAATTCCCCGTATACGGCGTTTACGTTCGTTGACGGCTTCCAGAATTGAGGTTGAACAATGGGAACTCCAACACTCCTCAAGCCCGTTGCGAATGCTTCCAAACGGCCGCTCGCCCGGAACCGGATACTATCGGCGCGATTCACTGATACCGAGTTCGCGGCGCTTGAATCCCTCGCATGGTCGAAGGGAACGACAATTGCCGATTGGGCACGCGAGGCGCTCTTACACAACCTTGGAGCCCAGGGTTCGGCAGCGATGGAGATGCACATCTTCACCGAACTTGTGGGCCTCCAGATGCTCTTGATGAAAACGCTTGAGCCGCTTCTGCGCGGCGACAAGATGGCCCAGGATCAGCTCAACATTCTCTTTCGCCAAGTGCAAACAACCAAGGCCGCCCAGGCTCAGGAACTCCTCGCCAAGCGCAGTCAAAACAGGGAGAAATAGCCATGCCAACCGTTCAACAATGGGGCCGCAGAGAGTCCATCATCTGGCCGCCGCGCGGCTATCTCTACACGCTCGGAGCGTTCTTTCTCGCGTGCGTTGCGACGGGATTCTTCGTCTACCTGCGCTTTCAATTTGGCCTGCAGCCGCTCCAACGCTACTACCTGCCCTACTACCTGCGCAGCGAGACGGCGGGCATTGCGCATTCAGCCAGCAAATACGAGATGCTGTATGTTTCAGACGGCGAAACTCCGGGCCGCGCCGCGCTCGAAGCGGATGTGCAGCCGGGTTCTACGCCGCAGTTTGGCGGCAAGCCGTTGCCCTTGACGCTAACCCCGGAAGCCGCAATCCATGGCACCTACTTCCTCATGCGCGAGGCACCGCGCAACTATCAGAACAAGGTGATCCATGCGTGGATTGCGCACTGGATATACGGGGATGTTCCGCTCTACAACCTCTTCAAGATGCAGCTCCTCTTTGGACTAGCAGCGTTCGTCCTGCAGCTTCCATTTTCGATCCACAAGGACATCGGACGCATCAAGCAACTGCGCTACGGACGCCGCCTCAAAGGCCCTGTGCTGGTGAATGCGAAAGAGTTCACGGCGGCCGTATCGGGTAATGGCATTGGGATCAAGACCGATGATTTCAAGCTTCCATTACGCATCCCGCGCGATGCGGAGAACAAGCATTTCCTCATCGTGGGCGACACCGGATCAGGTAAGTCGAGCATCATTCGCCAGATGCTCTACCAGGTCGATGCACGCGGCGACAGCGCCATCGTCTATGACCCTGCGTGCGAGTTCGTGAAGCAGTTCTACGACGAGCATCGCGGCGACATCGTCCTCAATCCACTTGACGCCCGGATGCCGTACTGGAATCCGTCCATGGAGCTACGCCGCAAGGCGGAGGCAAAGGCCCTGGCCGTCTCGCTCTATCAGCCCGAGGGAGTGACCAACCGCTTTTTCGTCGAAGCGCCGCAGAAGATATTTGCTCATCTGCTCAGCTATCTGCCGACGCCGGAGGATCTGATCAAGTGGATGTCCGACCCCGCCGAGATCGACCGCCGCGTCAAGGGAACGGAGTATTGGATGCTTATCGACCCAAAAGCTCCGCAGCAGCGCACCGGCGTACTCGGCTCCCTCAATATGAGTGCGGACAGCTTCCGGCTGCTGCCCAAAGAGAGCGAGACAACCGGTGTTTGGACGGCAACCAACTGGGCGGAGACGCGGCGCGGGTGGATCTTCATCACGTCGCGTCCGACCATGCGCGAGGCGCTTCGCCCGCTTATCAGCCTATGGATCGACACGCTCGTGTTGCGGCTCTTGAACGAGCCGATGCCGGACCAGAAACCTGTCTGGTTCGTCATTGACGAACTCGCCAGCCTGCAACGGCTGCCACAGCTCCACACGGCAATCACAGAGAACCGCAAATCGCAGAACCCGGTGATTCTGGGCTTCCAGGGCCGCAGCCAGATGGAAGCCCGGTACGGCGAGGATTCCGAAGCCATGCTCTCGCAGCCTGCCACCAAGATCTTCCTTCGCACAACTGAGCCGCGCGCCGCGAAATGGGTGAGCGAAGCCATCGGCGAAGTCGAGATCGAGCGGCTGCGGGAAACCCACTACGACGGTTCACGCGCAGGCAAGAACTTCGCGCTCGATCGCCAGACCGAGCCGCTTGTCCTGCCTTCTGAGGTCTCCGGACTCGACGATTTGCGCGGCTTTCTCAAGTACGGCAATCACGTTGCGCGATTCTCGTTTCCGTTCATTGCGCTCGAAGAGAAAAGCCCCGGCTTCGATGAACGACAGATGGACGATCTGATCGTGCCAAGCACTCCTCTCCCAGCAGAGCCGGAAGAAATGCAGGGTAATCTTCAGTTCCCTGAGCATGAGGTCCAATCTGCCGGACATCAATTGGAGTAGACCGCCATGCTGACCATTTCCAAGCCGCTTTCCGCAGGGCAAGCGCAGAGCTACCACGCAAAGGAGTTCACCGCCAAGGAACAGAACTATTGGTCCGAGCGCGGGGTCATTGCCGGCGAATGGCAAGGCCGGCTGGCCGGGCAGTTCGGCCTTGCCGGAGCGGTCTCCGCCGAGGATTTTGCCAAACTCAGCCAAGGGCAGCATCCGGCCACCGGCGAGCAGCTTGTTCGCCAGCGCGCCTCCTATGAATATCAGGATGCAGACGGCAAAACTGTCAAAACCATGGAGCACCGCGCCGGTTGGGATGCGACGTTTTCCGCGCCCAAATCCATCTCGCTCACCGCGCTTGTTGGCGGTGATGAGAATGTGCGCGTGGCGCACCGAGAGAGCGTTCGCATCGGCGCTGGAGCAGCTCGAAATGTACACGCAGGCTCGCATCGGCGGGAACCATCCGCCCGAAACGACGGCCAAGTTCATCGCTGCCAAATTCGAGCACGACACCGCTCGTCCGGTAGATGGTTACGTTGCGCCGCAACTCCATACCCACGCCGTTGTCTTCAATGTCACCGAGCGGGACAACGGCCAGTCCCGCGCCATCCAGCCCCAGAGCCTCTTTGCATCGCAGCAATTTGCGACCGCCATCTATCAATCCGAGTTGACTTACCGGCTTCGCCAGCTCGGTTACGAGATCGCCGTTGGCCGCAGCGGCGCGCCGGAAATCAAAGGCTACACGCAGGAGTACCTGGACGCATCCAGCCCGCGCAGCCAGCAGATTCGCGAGTATCTGGAGCGCACAGGCCGCACCGGAAAGGAGGCAGCGGAGATCGCCGCGCACTCCACACGCGACCGCAAAGAGATTCATTCGCCTGTCGATGTCATGGCTGCGCATCGCAAGCTCGCTGCCGACTTTGGGCACCAGGCCGAAGCCGTCGTCCGCGCCGCACGCGAGCGGCTTCAGCATCAGGAGAAGCCGGTCAACTCTCTTGACCGCGTTCGCGAGTCGCTCACCTTTTCCCGCGACAAGAACTTCGAGCGCGAGGCGGTCGTCGATGAACGGGCATTGATTCGCGACGGCCTCCGCCGCGGCATGGGCGAAGTGACTTTCGCCCAGGTGCGCGGCAACCTTGATGCCCGCTTGTCTTCCGGTGAATTTCAGATCGTCGAGCGTTCGCACAGCGTACCGGCCCGTCAGTTCACCACTGCCAGAACCATCGAAGCAGAGCGCGAGATCGTCCGCCGCGTGCGCGAAGGACAGTACCAGGTCGAGCCTGCTTTGCCTCGCCAGCAGGCCATCGCTGTTGCCGACCAACATTCTCATCTCAACCGCGCTCAGAAGAGTGTGGTTGAGGATGTACTCAGTTCACCCGACCGCATTCAGGGTATCCAGGGTTTGGCCGGCACGGGCAAAACGACCACCCTTTCCGTGATCCGCAGCGCCGCCGAAGCGCAGGGATACCAGGTCGAAGGCTTCGCCCCGACCTCCCGCGCGGCCCGTCAACTTGGCGAGGCGGGCGTTGAGTCCGGAACCCTGCAAGGGTTCCTTGCACGCTCCGCACGACCCGGCGGCCCCCGAACAGAGGCATTTCTACTTTGTCGATGAATCGAGCCTTGCCAGCACCAACCAGATGCGCGAGTTCCTTGCGCGTCTCGGCCCCAACGACCGCGTGCTCCTGATCGGCGACACGCGCCAGCATCAGGGCGTCGAGGCTGGCCGTCCCTTCGAGCAGTTGCAAGAGGCCGGAATGCGCACCGCCAAGCTCGACGAAATTGTCCGGCAGAAAGACCCGGCGCTGAAGTCCGCTGTCGAGATGCTGGCCAAAGGCCAAGTCTCCGCCGCTCTCGAATCACTCCAGCAACAGGGCCGCGTGAAGGAGATTCCCGGCACGGAAGAACGCATCCGCGCCATTGCCAGAAGCTACGTCGAGTCCCCTGAGAAGACATTGATCGTCTCGCCCGACAACGCCTCCCGCCGCGAGTTGAACGTTGCCGTTCGTCAGGAATTGAAAGCCAATGGAACCCTCGCGCCGGAAGACCACACCTTCCGTGTACTCGTTCAGCGCCAGGACATGACCGGCGCCGAACGCTCCTGGGCCAGTCACTTCGAGATGAACGATGTGATTCGCTACGCACGCGGCAGCAAAACCGCCGGAATCGAAGCTGGAACCTACGGAACAGTCGTCGGCATCAACCCCGCCGCCAACCTGCTCACCGTCGAGAAATCCTCCGGCGAATTGGCCACCTATGATCCGCGCCGCCTGACCGGCGTCAGCGTCTACCGCGAGATCGACCGCGAGTTCTCCGTTGGCGACCGCATCCAGTTCACCGCGCCCGACAAGTCGCTCGGCGTCGCCAATCGCGACCTTGCCGCCATCGAATCCATCGCACCCGATGGTCGTATTTCTGCCCGCCTCGACAACAATCGGCAGATTGAGTTCGATGCCAAAGAGCACCGCCACTTCGACCACGGATACGCCGTCACCAGCCACAGTTCCCAGGGGCTCACCGCCGAGCGCGTCCTTGTGAACGCCGATACCGGCGTCCACCCGGACCTGCTCAATTCACGCTTTGGATACGTCTCCATCTCCCGCGCCAGCCACGATGCCACGCTCTTCACCGACGACGTGACCAAACTCAGCCCGCAACTCAGCTCCGATGTCTCCAAGACTTCGGCGCTAGAAGTCTCGCAATCGCCCTCCGTCGCCCAGGGAATCGGGATGATGTGAACCTGTCCAACGAGATCTTGCAAACGGTTTCTGCAAAATCCGAATTCGCCAGACACTGTCTGGCGAATTCGGTAAAGCCACGATGCGTGTTGCAATTCGTCATTACAACCGATTGACTAGTGACGGATTGATACCATGACCACAGCGAAGCCATTTGAAAGACCCATGCAGTATGCCCACCGACGCGGAATTGTGAGATCACGCGACATTGAGGCCATCGGTATCCCATCCACAAGCTGCTCTTAAATAAGTCGGGGCTTGAAGCATGGCGATATCGTTAGTCTTGCATGGATGATAATCAACCACCATGTGGACGATTATCATCCATGGACCAGCGCTGGTCCTCATGAATCCCGATGACGGCGGCCACACCCACGGCACTCTGCGAGGTCAAAGTCAACCTCCCGATTTGTCTGTATCAGATTTCACAAAGACCAGAATCCGCTCCTCTGCCATCGTGGCCAGTTGATGCACTGATTGAATCGGACCTGTAATCGCGATAACCTCAGTCGGAAAAGCAACTGGAGGATTGCCATCTCCCATAACTAGCCCACCGTAAACAGTAAACCGCCAAACTGTTAGTGTCGGATCGTCCAACCCCTCCAGTCCTTCATAAAGAAAGGTCCCGTTGCCAATATCCTCAGTTACATGCTCACGCCCTGTTAGCCGAGCCGCCGAATCACCGATTGTTGGAAGAAATGCACTGATCACAGCCGCACAGACCGTGTGCGTTTCGTTATTGAGATAGATTTTCCAGTGATACCATGCAAGCCCCTTCGCGATGAAGCAGAACAGCTTCTCAAGTTGTGTCACTTCGAACGGAATTTCTACCGTCGAGTTGCCCTCCAAGATGCGCCGATGGAGCTTCGCATTCCTTTCGAGTCTTTGAGGGACCATCGAAGTTAGATTCTCAGAAGAATCAGTGTGCCTTCCTCCAAACGGAAGCACTGTTGTGAGATAGTGCTCAAGCTTCGACTTTTCATTGTTGCACTTGGCGCACGTTGGCGCTTTCGGCAGACAGGAGCGAGCATTTTCGACAAAGAACTCTCTCGCGAAAATGTGATCACCAGTAACGGAGTCCTCAACGGAGCAGTATACGCAGAGATCATTCTTGAATCGCTTGCTCATCATTTTTCAACCTGCTCGAAGATGGCTTCTTCTTCGCCTTTTGTATGGGCGTTTCGTTTGAACTCCTCGTCGCGGTATCACTCACATGCGACAGTGATTTGCGAACATGCTCTCGCTCGGAGACAGGGGTCTCAACAATATCTAATCCAAACAGCGCCGACAGGTCGTATCCACTTCCAAGTATTTTCTCCGGTGCCTGCCGTGCCTTTGACAGAGGGAGTCTCTTGCTTGCCTTGGCAATTAATTCACTTTCATTAACTCTGTGAAGGCTAAAGAGCAACTCCGGCTGCTCGTCGAGCCTGGAGCCAACCCCATAGAGAATTGCTGCGACATGCTTGCACATTTTTGCCCAGTCAGGACAACTGCAAGACAACTCAATGTCCTTCGGCGAAGGAAACAAGCCCGTCTTCTGTAGGCAAAGGCGCTCCATCACACTTTTAGCAAGACGCCCTTGAAGAAGTTCAACGAGTGAGCCGATCTCACCAGCACAGTCTGAGCAGATGGCTCGCCATCGTGCTTTCGTTGTCGGTCTAATCTTCAATGTGACCCTGTATACATCTGAGCCCATGTATATACCCGAGCCCATGACGAATCCATTGATCTCGCCGGCGCCTATTTGAAGATCGAGCACATACCCACTTCGCAGATAGTTTCGGCCACGTGGCAGGCGGCTTTTGAAGTCGCTGTATTGTTCCAGGTTGCGGCACCATGCTTTGCCCCAAAAAGTCTTGGCCAGTTCGCGGCCCTTGACTTTGATTGGCGATATGGCATACCCCTCCTTCTTCAACTTCTCCATTTCGCGCACAGCACGCCGCTGCCGTAGTTTCTCTACGTAGGGGATTTTGGTCATAGTTCAGACCTCCTTCATTGCGGCGTTGATGTCCAGAGCGACCAAATTGAGCAGTGCCTCGTCCTCCAACTCGGTAAGCAGCAGGTCTCCGCCGCCCGCTAACAGGTCTTCCGAGAGGTGGCGTTTGGATTCGATCAATTCGTTAATCTTCTCTTCGACCGTGCCCCGGCACAGGAACTTATGTACAAGCACGCTCTTCTTTTGCCCAATTCGAAACGCGCGATCTGTAGCTTGATTCTCAACCGCTGGATTCCACCACCGGTCGAAGTGAAGTACGTGGGAAGCCGCTGTAAGATTAAGGCCCGCTCCCCCGGCTTTGAGTGAAAGCACGAAGAATCCCACCGCCTCGTCCTCCTGAAATCGCCGTACTAATTCCATTCGCTTCTTCACGTCTGTTCCCCCGTGAAGGACCAAACCTGAACGTCCGAAGATTGAGCCTAGAAAATCGGCTAGAGGCGTCGTCACCTCGCGGAATTGCGTGAAAACAAGCATCTTCTCTTGCCGCGCTGCAATGACCTCGGCAATTTCTCGCAGGCGACTCCATTTTCCGCTATCATTTTCGGCCCATGCACCGTCCCCTAGCCATTGAGAAGGATGATTGCAAATCTGTTTGAAACGCATTAGGAACGAAAGTACGAGACCTTTGCGCTGAATTCCTGTGGCTGGATGGAGGAGAGATGCCAACTCGTCCACAGTATCTTGATAAAGTGCGGCTTGCTTTCGGCTAAGAGAGCAGAAGGCTTTAACTTCGGTTTTATCAGGGAGGTCTGAAATCACCGCTTTGTCGGTCTTCAGACGACGAAGGATGTATGGTCGGACGAGTTCGCGGAGGGGACCGTACGGATTATGTGGGCGCTTTACAAGTTGCTCCGTAAAATCTGTAAACTGCTGCGCTGACCCAAGTAACCCTGGATTGATGAAATCGAAGATGGACCACATATCCCCTAACCGGTTCTCAATCGGAGTGCCGGTGAGCGCAAATCTGGATATTCCCACCAGTTGCTTGGCTGCTTTGGTCTGCTTTGCGTTGGGGTTCTTTATCGCCTGCGCTTCGTCGAGAATCAACAAGCGCCATTCCTTTTCCGAAAACCAATTAGTGCGCAACAAGGAGCCATAGCTCGTGATGACCAGGTCAACACTCCGCAAGTAGTCTCTTGAGAGCGATTTCAAGCTGGGCACAGGCATCGCTGATTTATGAGCAATGAGAATCTTTAGACTCGGAGTGAAGCGCTGTATTTCCGATGCCCAGTTGGCCAGAAGTGAAGCCGGAGCAATCAATAGACTCGGCAGCCGATTTCGATCATTCTCAAGCTTCAGAACCATCAGCAGCGAAATCACTTGAATTGTCTTGCCGAGTCCCATATCGTCAGCAAGGCACGCTCCAAGACCCAGCTTCGCAAGAAGGTAAAGCCAACGGACCCCAACCTGTTGATACGGACGAAGCGTTCCGTTGAACCCCTTGCCAGCATTAATGTCAACCAATGCCTCCAGTCCATCGCGGTCCCGGAGACCTCGAAGCGTTTCAGCTAGCCACGGCCCAGCTACCACCTGAGACCAATCACGCCCGAAATCTTCGTATTCGTCTTCCACCTCACAGACATGGGCTCCGGCGAGCATACGCATGGCCTCGCTAAAACTCAGACCTGTTCTCGCAGCAGCCTTTTCCACAGCGGCAAAGTGCTTGATCATTCGCTGGAGTCGCAGGCGGTCAACTTCAACCCAACGCCCACGGATCAAAGTCAATCCATCTGTCTCGGACAACAAGTGCTTGATCTCGGTGGATGTTAACGGCTCCCCACCGAGAACCACGTCCATTCGGAAGTCGAGAAGAGCATCTTCCCCGCACCGGGATGGCACGTTGCCACCAATCTTGGCGATCACCTGCGGCCTCAAAGGCCGATTTTCCTTCCAACCTGCGGGCATTCTCACGACGATGCCAGCGCTCTCAAGTTGTGGAACGTCTCTGAGCATGCGCGTAGCTACCTGCGGCGTCCAGCGCAATGGATGGAAGATCTCGCCCGCGTCAACCATCAGCTTTAGCCAGGAACAGCTTTCTGTTGCTCGCTGTACGGGATGAAGAAGAGATAATAGACGGCCTTTGTTCGACGCTCCAGCGTATTCGCGTAACGCCTGACCAAGCGGAACGTGACGGGTCTTGCCTTGTGCAGAGAGGAGCGTCGTATAAGTAGCTAGAAAGGCAAATGGCGCGTCTTCATCATTTCGGTTTTCAGCGAGATTGAAATGCACTCTCCCTACCAGGTTCCATGCCGGGTTGAGGCTCTTTAGAAATTCTTCGACTGCACATTTGGACTCGTTCAGTTCGCGTCGAAACGCACCGTCCAACTCCTGCCACAACGACTGGAGGACGTTTCCGGTTAGATACTCTGCCCCGGTCATTGGTGGCGCAGTCGATGCCAGCTCTTCCAGCTCAGCATTCGATGGTGGCGGGACAAGGCCAATCCCTCGCGCACCCTCCAGGCGTGATTGGGCACAGATCACTGTTACGAAACGCGAGCCCAGTTCGCGCCAATACGAGAGAATAGGCGGAATCACGGTCCCAACTTCTCCGGCCCCAAGCTGAAGGAGTCCATGACCAGAGCCACGCGCGAAGGCACCTTGCAAGCGTTCAGCAAGCGCGTGATCAAGTATTGGGCCATCACTATCCTCAATCAAGGTGAGATGACCTTGAGGGGATAACACGGGAACAAGACAAAGAGAATCCATGCAAGGAACCTAGAAGTCCGACGGTCTGGGCATACAAACAGTTTAGTGCTACCGCGTTCGATATATAGGCTAGATGTCCATTGACACAATCCTCCTAAAAGCCCGCTCTGGCGTGGCCGCTAGATTCGTATGCAGGTTGTTTCCTTCCATCCCACTCCGCGCCCTCGGGTGGACGGCCCAGCGCACGATGAAGCGGTGCGCTGAACGGGCCTTCTCCGTCCGTTCGGAGCGCGGCTGCGCGCCAAACGATAGTGCGCGTTTGTCACTTGCCTCGCCTTTCCTCCGGACTCCCACCGTCGTACGCTGCGTTCGTTCTTTTCCGCCGACCGTCTTCGCGCTTCCCAGCCGTGGGTGAGAAAGACGCTCAGCCGGTCACGGCGGAAAAGGAGAACAAAAACATGAAGTTCAGAGCAACAACAACGACAACAGCGGGAGCGGCGGCCAGAAGGAAATCCGCCGCCAACAGACAACCACCCAACAGATCATTGCGGAGAACGTCAAGCACCTGATCGAGCAGCTTGAGCAGGGCAAGAGCGAGGCTCTCACGGCCTATCTGACCGCAATGGCCCGGTTCCACAATTACAGTTTCGGCAACATCCTTTCCATCGCGCATCATCGCCCCGACGCTACGCACGTTGCCGGTATTCGCACATGGAACGAGCTTGGCCGGTTCGTGAAGAAAGGCCAAAAGGGCATCCCGATTCTGGCTCCAATGATCGGCACCAAGCACCAGCGCGACGAGCAGCCTGTCGAGCAGGGCGACAGGCCGAAGCCAATGCTTATTGGCTTTCGTGTCGTGTATGTCTTTGACATCGCGCAGACCGAAGGCAAGGAGCTTCCAGAACCCGCCACCGTGTCCGGTGAAGTGGGCACCCACCACGACCGGCTTTTCGACTTCGTTCACCAGCAAGGCATCGAGCTTGAATACAACGAACGAATCGCGCCTGCGCAAGGAGTAAGCTACGGCGGAAAGATCGTCTTGCTGCCCGGTCAAACGAAGGCCGAGGAGTTGAGCACATTGGTGCATGAACTGGCGCACGAAATGTTGCACAAGGCCGAGCGCCGCACCATCACCACCAAGACGGTACGGGAGACCGAGGCCGAGTCCATCGCTTTCATTGTGGGCCGCGCCGTAGGATTGAACACCGGCAGCGCTAGCGCCGACTACATCAGCTTGTACCACGGCAATGCCGAGTTGCTCACCGAATCGCTCGCCGTTATCCAGCAAGCCTCCGCAACCATCCTCGACGCGATCTTCGCCGAAGACGCGGAACAACTCGCACAGGCGAGCTAGACCCGCAGATATGAGCGGGTGCGCTTTCCCGTGCCCGCTCACGCATTCACTCTCGACAACCCAAGGAGATGAGTCTATGACAACCGCAGTCCAGTCCGAATATCGCAATGTGCCACTCGCAATTCTCACCGAGTCGACCATGAATCCTCGACGTAGCTTCGATGAAGCCGCGCTCAACGAATTGGCCGAAAGCATCCGCACACAGGGATTGCTTTCGCCATTGCTGGTACGACCCAAGGGGCCGCACAACTACGAGATCGTAGCAGGAGCGCGGCGCTATAGGGCAGCGCAATTGGCCGGTAACGAATCCGTCCCCGTTCGCATCGTTGAACTGACCGACGCCCAGGCGCTTGAAACCTCCATCGTGGAGAACCTCCAAAGGCGTGACGTGCATCCTTTGGAAGAGGCGCAAGGCTTTGCCGCGCTCCTGCGTCTTGAGGAGCCGAAATATTCCATCGAACAGATCGCAGCCAAATGCGGGAAATCCCCGGCGTTTGTTGTGGGCCGCCTCCGCCTTGTGGAACTCGCACCCGCTGTGATCGAGGCATTTCTCCAGGACGAGATTGGCACCGGGCACGCGCTCTTGCTGGCCAAGCTGCAGCCAGCCCAACAGGAACAAGCCCTCACAGCTTGCTTTCGAGAAGATTATGTCAGCGGCGGCAAGCCCCGGCGCATTCTGCTCCCGTTGCGTCAATTACAGGAGTGGATTGAACGCCACATCCTTTTGGAACTCGACTCTGCGCCATTTCCGAAGGACGACCCGGAGCTTGTACCAGAGGCAGGAGCTTGCCTTACCTGCTCCAAGCGCACCGGCTTTAATAACCTTCTCTTTGCAGAGATCAAGGCGGACGCTTGCACTTCGCCGGATTGTTACCAGAGCAAAGTTGACGCATTCGTTGCAAAGACGATTGTGGCAAAGCCAAAGCTGGTACAAATCACGCGCGCGTATGGCAAGCCGGAAGCGAACAGTCCGGCAATCCCGCGCAACCAGTACGTGGAGATTCGAGCAGAGAAGCCGACCAACCAGAAGCAGCGCGATTGGCCCGAGTACCAAACTTGCAAGTTCACCACCGAGGCTATCGTCACCGAAGGTTCGGACAAAGGCGAGTTGCGCCGCATCTGTGCCAACGCCGATTGCCCGGTCCACCATCCGAAGAAGGGAAAAGCACCCGCCAACGATGCGGCATTCAAAGCGGCTCAGGATAAGCAGCGCCGCGATGAAGCACTGGCCCAGACGACAGGGCTTCGTGTGTTGAGTGCCATCGTCGAAGCCGTCCCTGTTCGCCTGATGAAACGCGACCTGCTTTTCGTAGTCGAACGGCTGGCCCCAATGTTGGACGAGCGCCGTCTGGCCATGGTCCGCAGTCAACACGGCATCGGCAAAGCGAAAAGCCCCACTGACACGCCAGCCAAGTTGCTGACAGCTTTCTTCCGCAAGTCGGAGGAAAGCATTCTTGGACACCTCTTGGTGGAGATGGTAATTCTCCATTCTGCCCAATCTGCGAACGACACTTGCAGAATGCTTAAGGAATCCGCCGAATTCTACAAAGTGGACGTTGACGCCATCACCGCCAAGGTCAAACAAGAGTTTGCCGCCAAGGACAGGGCGAAGACAACCAAACAGGCCATGCCGAAGCCACCGGCGAAGGCCGTTAAGAAAACCAGAGCGGCCTAGTTCCAACTGATATTCTGGCGGAGCCTGTGCACCACAGGCTCCGCATTCTTATGCGCATTTGCCCGTCTTCCCACCCTTGCTTGAAACTCCTACCCTGCAGTCGGAGTGCCAGTTTTGTCCCACCCGACGGGCATGAGCGATCTCTTACCAACTCTTGCCGAGGAATGAGCGACTGCGAAAAAAGCTGATGGAATGCGCGAGAGAGGAGGCGGCGTAAGATGGCTAAATTCCACACGACGCCTTCGCCGACCAAATTAGCAGGCAACGAACTTCTATTTATATAAATATTATGATAAAGTATTGCAATACTTTATAAAAGTTTATATACTGATGTTACCTTACGGAGGACTCGCAATGCCAGATGAGGTGGCCATAGTGTTTACTGCCAAGAGTACCGAGCGGATTTTGCAAGAAGGAGGAAGTTCAGCATGGCGTCTGAATCGAGGCCACGCCAAGCGCTGTAAATATGTCGTTTGCACGCGTAACGCTCATTCCGAATGGGGAGATGGCGTGGAAGCTCATCACGCCGCTTTTCTTGTCGGAAAGATCTACGATGTCGTGCCTTGCGATGCCACTCCGGAGAACCACGAAGCCGAAAAGGATCGCTACTTAATTCAGTTCAGTGAATTCGCGCGGACTAATATACCGAATGTTTGGGCTGGCGATCGAAACCCTGTCAAGTACCGCCTGTTCGCCGAAGTCGGTATCGACTTCTCAACGCTCAAATGGGAGCCAATGCCGAAGAGAGAATCCTCGCCAGCGCCAATCGCGGAGTCCTTCAAGGCCCCTAGGGCTGCTATCGGCCCTCTGACAATGGCAGAGGCAAAGAAGGGGCTTGCGCTGACTTTTAATGTGCCGCCCGATTCCATTGAAATCACAATTCGTGGATAGCGCCGTGGCAAGCTTGTCAGTAAAAATCATACACAAAACGACCACTCAGACTGGAACGGAGGCTATAAATGCCAAGACAGCAGACATTTCTCACCGAAGCCGTGGACGGAGTCGTAATTGAGGTTCTGAAAACATACGATCAGTCATATGCCCGCGAAGTGTTTGAAAGTATGAGCCAGGAATCCCGGAGCGTCCTTGCTGAAGCACTCGAAATCGAAAAGAACTACGACCGATCCGACATCCCTGATCCTAATGGACTCGACTTCGATAGTTTTCTGTGGGACGAATTGCACGATGCCGCACGAGAAGATGTTCGTCAAGATCCAAACCTGCTGTCATTCTTCGTCGTAAGCGAAACAAAGACCGGGAAGGGTCAGGATGTATATGTATCGCCCGACTGGCCGAGCGCGGAGCAATTCGCAAGAAGGCGACTCGCTGATCTGACTCGGTAACCGTCTCGACTCCAACGCAGGCACCGAATCCCTTGAAGTTTGGCGCCCAAATGGCAGATGGAGAAAATCAATCCAGGAACTCCATCCAATCGGCCGTCCTCCAAACAGGTGATGGCCGCCTTGGCGGTCGGTATCGCTACTTCTTCGAGAATTCCCTTTTCCCGTCGGTTGCAGCGGCGGCCCTCGGTAACATTCGCCGCTGTAAGATTTCCATCCTCCGAAGAAATTTGGAAGGAGAAAGAATCTCACATTCCCACAAGACAAAGCTCATCCAGCCGAGGCTGTTGAGCTTTCGTCTGTTCAAAATATCTCGGGAAACATTTCCGGCCAATTTGGGATGCCAATAACCAATATTCGTTTTCGGCAGCTTACCGGACTGGCAACTATGGCTGTGCCAAAAACAACCGTGCACCCAGATAGCAGTCTTGAATCGCGGGAGCACTATATCAGGCCGTCCTGGAAGATCTTTCCGATGGAGCCGAAAGCGGTACCCAAGTGAATGTAGATATTTGCGAACAACTAATTCCGGCCGCGTATTTCGCGAGCGAATCTTCGACATCACCTTGCTTCGCCCTGCTGGAGTTAGATGATCCACTTCATCTTCCACCTTGTCTGAAGTACCTACGATTCGGCGGGTTGTCTCATCCGGTCCCCGATACCTCGATTCCAGATCGATGTTAGAGGTGCCTTTTGCACGCTTCAGCCCCTATGTGACCGCAGGTGGGAACTTTAGAATTCCTGCATCTTCGTCGCCGGCGGCCTCAATGGCCTCTACATCCGCAAGCCAAGATCGCAAGAAGCTCTCCGCCTTCGGATCATCGCCAGTCGAATTTCGGAACACCACCTTGTTCCCAAGACTGACTGTCGAGCCAGGCACTGGCTTCGCAAGATTACTCTTCATTTTGAGACCGGCAGCATATCGTCTGATATCCTGCGCAAAATCGAGCGCGATCGCCTTTTCCTTGCCCGGCGTTATTCTGAGCCCCCTGCCAAGCTGTTGTACGAAGATTCTGCGACTATGCGTGACTCTGTTGAACACAACAATGTTCACATCTGGAACATCAATGCCTTCGTTAAAAACGTCTACGGTACAAATCACGTTTATATCGCCAGCCTCAAAATCTGCGAGCACGAGGTTTCTTTGATATTGACTCATGACTTGACCACGTGCACTGCCAGAATAGATCGCTTCAGCTTTACAGAAGCCCCTAGCGTTAATTCTGTCTCTCATCACGAGGGCGTGCTCAATCGTCCCGCAAAATACAATTGCTTTTGGATTTCGCACCTCACCCCAAGTGAGCTGAAGTTGCTGGATTACGCCATCATCCCATTCTTTGATGAAGAAGACTCGGTTCACGCTTTTTGGAGAAAGAGTCTGTCCTCTAAGTTCCTTTAGTCCCTCCCAGTTGATATTGTCTGTGAAGAGGCGGTAATCTACCTGCGACAAAAAGCCATGCTGCAATCCATAAATCATGTCGATGCTAACGAGTGGAGAATCCCCGAACACCGGTTCAAGTCGAGCCTCCGGGTCCGCCAAAAACGGCGTGGCGGTCAGCCCGAGAAGTTGTGGCCCCCGTTCGGCACCTGCTCCGAGCGCAGAAATGATACTTAGATAAGAAGTGCTCAGACTGTGCGCATGATGACATTCATCGATAAGTACCAGATCAAAATCAGGGAGCGATCCGCCGGAATTTACGAAATTGACAACGCTATCTCGAGACGCAAAAATGAATCGACAGTTTCTGAGGGTCTCATCCGAGAGCTTTTCATACTGATTCCAGACGGCCGTTGGCTCTTGGGGTCCAATGAAGGGCCAAAAAGCCTTCTCCAGTTGTAGAACGAGCTGGTTTGTGTGTGCGAGTACAAGCACACGAATCGGCTTAGACTGACCAGTCCGACGAATCGCTTCAGCAGCGGTGAACGTCTTACCGAGACCCGTGGCCATGACAACCATGGCCTTCCGAGGCGACCCAACAGCGAGCATCTCGTGAATCGCATTTATTGCAGCTTCCTGATAGGCTCCCTGCGCGGGTCGCGGAGTCATCGCCTTCGGAAGTTCTGCCGCTTGAGCGATCAAATCTGAAGGCTCCCAAACGGTCAGGCTCTTGCCCTGCGTCATCATAGATCGCTGGAGAACCCGCGCTCTTTCGTCAACGCCATTTAGCGCTACAACGACTGAAATGGAAGCTTTGTACAGCCTTGATGCTTCGAGCGTCTTTTGAATCTCAACTTCTGGAACTGCTTTGGCCCAATACTTGGCCTGAATTAACCACCTCTTGCCATTTCGGCCTAGGGCAATAATGTCGGCGCCTTTATCTCCAGAGCCCCCAACCACTCTTACGCCGGTAAATCCTTGATGTATAAGCAAACGAGAAATTATTCTCTCAAATGCCTGCCATCCACATCCGCTTATTATTTCGCGCGTGATGAACACGGTGCGTCATCCTCCTAGCTTCGCCCACAGTAGCTTGCATGCCGCTTTCGCAAGCTCGGACTCCCTGGGGTTGTCGGCACCCTTAGCAGCATAAACCGCGGCAATCTCAAGGAGGCTTCCGTGCTCGTTCCTGATCTGAGCTTGGAGTCGCTCTCCTCCCACCGGATCAATTGTCGGAATATCAGCGTAAGTTATCGACCACACTTTCCCATCAAAGAAATGCTTCGGATTGTAGCGAAATAATGCGACGATTCCTTGTGGACGCAGAAAATGAACGAACTGCCCACTGTCCTTCATAGCAGAGAGCTCCGCCACATCCCTTCCCCGGCGTACCAGCTCAGAGGCTAGCTCGGTCCTTTCCTCTTGGGGTAAGTTCATGTATACATCGGCGCTCTCATTGGCGATTGCATCGGCCAAACGGGAGCGAAGAGACGAAAAGAGCGAATCTAGGTCCGCTTCCACTTCTGCCGTACTGTATTTGTCGGGGCGTGACTTGTACAACACTTCGTGCGCGAGCTTGGTTAGAGAATGTTCAGCAGGATAACGTGAAGATTGTGAGGCGTAGTAAGCCTGAAGATACGCAGATGTTTCAAACGCCACTTGTTGATCGACTGACATTCCCGCTTGCTCAAACAACGGATGGCTTGGATCGACGTATATCTCGAGCTCGTTCTCGGCGAAACGCACGCTCGGAAGTTGTATCTTTGAGCCGTCAGAATGATACGAGTATATCGGACCATCTGTTAGGTACGTAGTCACGTCGATCGGGGACGAAAGCTCGCCGGAGGCAAGCCTAATCGAGAGACCGGGAACTGAGAGGCTATCGTCCTTATGGCTTATCGCCTGCAAGCCCTCCTTGGAAACCGGGTTAACGGAAGCACGAGCATGAGCACACACTTGGCATGACGCATTTTCTGATGCGTTCGCATTGCCACAAACCGCGCAAGTCCACGGCTTCTCAATATGGGGAATCTGATTGGCGCCGCAATGGGGACAAGTCACGCTGCTACGGCCGATTATCTGTTTGCAGTCATTGTCGATACATTCCTTCCCCTCAAAGATGTGGCCACAATGCGGACACTCCTCAATTCCTTCAGGCGACTCAAGATGACAGCCGGGACACTTTCTGAGGCCTGTAACGGGCTTTTCGTCAGCCTGTTCGACTAACCGATACCACTCGGCGTCTTCGAAAAATCCTGGCTCACGAGCGTCAAACTTTTTCCGTAGCTCATCAATTTCGTTCTTACTCAATGCCTTAGGCTCTGTGCTGCCCGGAAGCCATTTGCCCATGGACATGCTTCGCTTGCCAGGCGTTCTGACTTTTCTGTAGCCTTGATACAACTTGAATATCACACTCGTATTCGAATCAGCACCCGGCTGCTCCGGCTGTAAGCTGCTTCGGCCCCGGAGAAACTCGATTGCCCGCCGCCATTCCGGACTACTACGCTCAAAGCTTTGTTTTGCGGGGTCTACAGGTACGTGATCCAGATGGATTTCACCGACAATTCGACCTTCTCGATTGTCGATTGGGTAATCTACTACAGGATCCCCGCCGGAATCAGGGTCATGAAAAGTAAAAAACGGTTCCTTCTCAAGAAGTCGAATGGCCCTTCCGTTCCGTATGAGATCAATGCCAAAATGACTTGCATCCAGAAACCGCTGTATTCCTACCCAACCATTAATCCGTTCCTCTTGGGTAAGTGTGCTAGTACTACGGCACGAGTCGTCAGGACAATGCGATTCTCCGTCCGGCACGATAGATCCGCAAGCAGCACATTTCTGATAAGTATGTATTACTTTGTTTGTAAACCTATAGACTGCCGGGATTTTGCCGTGCTTTGAATGTTCGACATACCTTGAATCGTCCCATACACAATGGTAAAAAGGTTCTACGCTATCCTCTCCTACCAGAATCCTTATCTGCTTTTTGCGCAAGATACTTGCGTAAATTCTTCCGAGAAGCGATAACGTCTTCGGGCGGCCAATCGATACCAGCTTCATCATGAAGCCGTAATTTTGGTTACCTGGACCCCACGGTTGCAAGATCTCAATGATCGTTCCGTTTGGAAGACCATCTGGTTTAGGAATGCGCATGGCTTTAAGTGTGAATTTGCCGGAGTTTTTGAGACCCACAAGATCGATCATTGTTTCGATCGCAAAGTCATCTTCCTTTCGCGCGGTGATGACGCGAGTAAGGCGCCCCAGCTTTCCGGTTGCGATGTTAAACCCGACTCCGAACAATCCGAGATTTCCGTGGCGCGATTTGCTTGAGTAGCCAGCGCGCAACGAGTTTTCTACTTGCGCCAACGTCATGCCCGGCCCATTATCGCGAACTCTAACTCGCGCGGCGCCTTCTTCAACCTCGCGTCGGGTCGGTAAGTCTACGACAATTACCGAGGATTGATCTGCCGGCAATGTTGCTAGCGCATCGATTGAGTTGTCGATTAGCTCGCAGAGGCTGTCAATGGGCCTCATTTCCAGGTAGGTGAGAACCTGGAGGATCTGAGGGTCCGGAGTGATAGTAATTTCTGATTCAGAAGTTGTCATGTCGTCACATTTTGATTACTTCAAGGAGCTGACTGTTTAGCGCTGACCAAATTGTACTTGGCCCCCGTCGAGTAGATGATATAGCTTCGGCAGTTCGCATCAGCGTCAGCATGTTTCGCAGGCGTCGATAGGGGGTTGAATCAGGTTCTCGCTGACACAATCGAGAAGTCATTTTCACAACGTCGGGTAAGTGGTCCTCTCCGGGGCGGTAGTTCTTCATGATTGCCCAGTAGATCTCTTGCGTAGATAGAGGCTTGGGTGACGTGAGAATTCCGGAGGCAAGAACAGCAAAAGGCTTTTCAAGTGCGCCATGAAGCCCAGAGTATTCGGAGTGTTGTTTAAACATGTCAATTAACAAGTCCGACTTGCGGACGGTTCCAGCCAGAACTCGCTTTCCGATATCTGTCACCTCGAATCGCTGGTTCGCAAGCGTAACTACCTTCGTCCGGGTCCATGAATTCGGGTAATCTCTGAATAACGGACGAAAGGCACCCGAGTTCGTGGTGCTCCGCCAGGCCTCGTCAGGGTACGCGTGTTCGAGGGATTGATAAATTGGGCTTGCCTGGTCATAAACGCGTTCACCAGCATGGCTCGCAATGATACGCAATACATCTTTCCAGATCGGTTCTTTCCAAAGCCCCTCGCGTCCGCCGTCAATTCCACCCCAAACGCAATCGTACTTGATCAAACTCACTTTCCGGTCCTTTCTGGAAAGAGGTGCTGCTGGTCGAGGAGCGTCAATATTCTGTCTAGGCTTCGCCGTGGACCGTCGAAAAATTGGCTCATGATTTCTCTGCCGATGAGAGCCGCTAACAGCGGTGGTACCGCATTGCCAACTTGTCGGATAGGGTGCCGGGAGGTACCAGAAAAGGCCCACCAATCTGGGAACGACTGAATCCGGGCCGATTCTCGGGGGGAGACTTCCCTTGGCTCAAGTGGATGAACATGCCCCTTCCCCCCGCCCTTATCCGACCCCACTATAATCGTGAAGCTGGGGCGGTTCAGATCGAGCTTATTGATCCGAGTACGAGAGTCGCGCTCTCCAGCTTTAAGCTTTTTATAGCGCTGGATAATCTCTGCACTGTGACGCCGCCCCGTGTGATTTGAGAGGCCATTTCCAAGCGCAGGCAATCCGCTAAATGCGTGAGTCACGGTTCGATAGGGAAGCAATTCTCCCTCATTTGCCCCTGCACACAACTTCGGAATTTCCTTAATACGCTTTCCTTCGCGATTCCCTATGACGAAGACCCGATCCCTGAACTGGGGAACGCCATAGTCCGCGGAATTCAAGCGGAACGTTGAGAGAGTGTAATGCAACCCATCGGCGGGTCTCTCCAGCTTCTGGCAAAGCTCCTCGAACACCTTGCCTCCATCAATTGTCAGCAGACCATATACGTTCTCAAAAACGAAAGCTTTAGGGCGAATTTCACGAAGTAGCCGAAGGTACTCGAAGGCCAATAGGCCACGGGGATCATTTACCCCTTTGCGCCTGCCGAACACGCTAAACGCTTGGCACGGAGGACCTCCAGCTAGAAGATCCATTTCGCCTGCTATGACGCCAGCTGAAGCCATTATTTCTAGAGACGTAACCTGGGCGACGTCTGCCTGTTTTATGGTTGCAGAGCGCAAAAATGGAAGATTGTTCTCCAGAGAGTATTTCTTGCCGTTATTCAGGGTTATGCAACTGTGATAGTCGATATCCGTTGCAAAGACTGTTTCAAAACCGGCAGCTTCAAGCCCCAAGTCCAACCCACCGCCCCCACTGAAGAGAGAGACCAATCTCTTGGGTGCCTTGATTGCTGGGCGCTGCGGCCTGCGCTTCCGAGCACCTCGTGTGTCTGGATTGCTCGCTGCCGTGATTACAGCCATTGATTTCATGCCTTCAAATCCGCATCTTGCCGAACAACACTCGGGTTGAGGTATTTGTCAAACATCGGCATTTGCCGCCCCGTCCGCACGTACTCCTCAGCCCGCTGCAAGAACCACTGCTTAAGGGTCTGGCCGTCACTTGAGAGCGCTGCGTACAACTCCCGTTTCGTTTCGGGCTCAATTTCGATCACGATTCGACCACTGGAACCGATACTCACGTTGTCTCCATTTTGCCATGTTACATCATATATGTCACATCACACCACCCTGCGTTCGAGAAAAGTTGGGCAAAATCTGAGAAGTGCCGCTCGGCGGCAGATATTCTCGTCACGAGCCCACGCCTGTGGACTCATATTTTTGATTCAAAGGGGGTTGTTTCCACTACCGCGCGATTCCGTTGCGCAGAGGACAGTCAGCCCCGGCATTAAGCCAAGTACTATTACCATCGCAGGTATCAACGGATCAATCCGGGAGTTGAGTGATTTTCTTGAATTATCGCCTGATCCTGCAACGAATCTTCCTTTACACTCCCAATGTGGAACTCCAAGGTTTTCCACGCATATATATGGTGTATCGCCTTGCGCATAAGCGGTGCATGCAGAGCCGATTGCCCCGGCTCATCTTATCCAGAATCTGGACGAGCAGATGCGCGGCCTGGGTAGCGATTTTGATCGATGGCTCTTTGAGGGGACTGATTGTTCGCAGATCTTCGGTCCGAGTGCGCAAAGATGGTCTACCAAACGAGACGACGAAAAGCGGTTCTGAAAGAAATCAATTACCTGGTGGGCTCCGACGAGTGACTGGATGCATTTCTAACTCGCCTATTGAAGGGTGAGCTCGAACTGAGAAACAATATTGGGGCGTCGTCAATTCGTCCAGACCAAGGCTCAGGCAATTGGAAAGTGGAGCCGTTCTGCGACCGGATAATCCTTTGGCACGGATCTATATGAGGTGCTTTTCAACGTCGGTCAAGGTGTATAACTCGCAGAATTCTACGATTTGCCGGGTGCAGGACGAGGCGACCTTCTCTACTTGTTCATATTCGCAAAGGGACGTTTGCCCCGGTGCGACCTCTTGAAATCAGCTATCGCCGTCGTCTCTGCGCGATCAGCCTCATCCGCCGTACAATTGCGCCAGCGCACAAGCAATTGTTCGCTGTCCTGCAAGTGCCACAACAGTCTGCCGCCACGGTGGCTGACTGGCTTTCCATTGCCAAAGTCGATCAATTGCCGCAAGCGGCTTTTGAGTCCCTTCGTGCCCACAGCTTTACCGATATAGAGGATGTGGGCGCTGCCTACCCATTTTGCCTCGATGACGTCCAACGCGCAATTGGGATCTTGGCCTTTGAACCAGCCACCAGTACTCCGGATTCGAAATTGGGGAGCGCTCTCAGGCTCTCTTTCGATCAGGTAGATGCCAGCATGAGCGGGCACACTCGCACACCGGGTCTCGCGCAATTCGACGAGCCTTATGGGTTCACAGAAGCCGGCGATTGAGACCTGATCAATGGACGCCACGGGTTTAGGACTCCACTAGATTGAGAAACCGTCCTCCCTCGTATGATAATCCTGAGTTGACGTGATGTGATTTGCTCATCGCGCGAGTGGACACACCGTTCAACTTTCCCTCGAATCGAAGAATATGGGGTTGAAGCCCGCAGCATGAGCCGGGTGCCTTGTTTCAAACCGGGATATCGCCATGTTCCGTAAAGCGGATTCCAACGCCAATTCTTTTGAGGGCCTTATGGATTCGGATCACAAGATCAGTGTCCCGCGCGATCCTGTCGATTGAAGTGCAAAGCAGGACATCGAACGGTTTCGGATGGACAGCGGCGATACGCATCAGATCCTTCAGCCCGGAGTTCACTTTTAATCCGGACAGTCCAGAATCAGTGAAAATGTGGTCATCGCTAACGATCCAATTTTTTTCTTTGGCCAAGCGTTTGCACCGCTCAACCTGCTGAGGGATGGAGTTATCTTCATCGGGTTTCTTCACGGTGGCGGTGCGGGCGTAGATCGCACAACGTAACGGCTTAGTGCCTGGTTTCTTCTTCATGTCGTTCTCACCGCATATTCTTCCGAATGGAATCGCCTATCGCGCTCGCCCGGAGGGGCGGAAACAAAGTTCATCTGCCCCGCGGACTCTGAGCTTTGTTGGGCGCCGAGCGCAGGTTGCCGCTGTCGCAGGCGGCGGACGCTCGCCGCCAGCCTCGCTCTATGCAAGAACAGAGCCCGCGACATATCTATCCAATTGAGGCGGCTGCCATCTGAAGAAAAACCTCTGCCGACCTTCAAAATCAGTCCTCCATCGCAAGAATTTCTCCCGCGCCTGAACAGATCGATCAATTTCATCCTGCGATTTCTCAGCAAGGAGGCGCGAAATGGCCACTGCCTGAGACTCCAGTTCCGCCAATGCGGCACGACATTTCCAGCAAATCTGGAGGTGGGTCCGAATGGCACGCATTCGTAGGTTGGACAGTTCGGCATCCAGATAGGCCAGAAGGGTTTCATCGTTAGGATGCTCGCGTGACCGGTTTCTTAGCATATCTCTTTGTCCTCTCTGCATTGACGTGCCGCGATGTCGCCTCCTGGAGCTTTCGTAATGCACGTGCCAAAAGAGTATTGACAGAGTTTATGCTGATCCCCAACTGCTCGGCGATCTCGCGATACTTCAGTGTCTCGAGTCTGAGCAACAGGACTTCCTCTTCGCGCGGTGAGAGCACCGAAAGAAGGTTTCGGACATCCGTGGGGCCAGACATTTCTGCCACAGGTGCTCCGGCTATTTCCAATTCATCAAGCTGCTCATGTAGATTCCGGTACTTGATTTGCCTGTTCATCGCCCGGCGCAATACGCAAATCGTCCACGCCTTTGGATGTTCGATGCTCTTGCCGGATCTCAATGCTTGATAAAGCTGCATGAAGGTGTCTTGTGCAAGGTCTTCAGCGAGTTCATAGTTGCAGGTCGTCCGGAGTGCATAGCGGACGAGCGCCATGTACCAGCGGTCATAGAGCGCCGTCAGTAAATCGGTTGCATCAGATTCGTTCACGGCACTCGCCAGCCGATAAGAATTAGCTGTCTACGAGTGGCCGCAAACGCTGATTTTCGCGACAACGGGAGGGAAATATCGCTGCCCAGACCGAGCTGCACATGTCTGGCAGGCAGTTTGCGGGCATCTCACCGCCAGGAGACACGTCACACTATCGCTGTGTATGAAGGGGCGTGCTAACGATGGGAAATGAACAAGGACAAGCGGACATTCGCCTTCTTATCGATGGCCGCTTTCAGAAACTGCGACCCGTATCCCATTGTCCGGCAATAGTTTCTGAAGGGCCTGAAGAATATCCGCGTGATTCCGGGCCATATAACGCTCGATCTTGGGATTCGTCAGCAATCGATCAAGATAACCGCAAGCCACGGTCAAAGTGAGGACATCTGTTCCGTATGACTCTTCCACTGATTTCAGATCTCTGAGAAGAAACTCGTTTTGCTCCTCCAGCATTGACCGGGCGGCTATCGATGTCGCCTGTAGCTTTTTGTCAGCAGCGGCTTGCTCCTCTAGCATTTCCGGTTTGGTGACGGCCAGAAGCGCCTTTGCAAAGGGAACGGTAAATGTTCCACCAGCCACCATGTGCTCGGCGGCCTCGATCTGGCGAATGGGCTTCATTCTGCGCAAGATCCAGAAAACCTTGGGGCTGAGCTGCTTGTCTGCCAATATTTGAACCGCTTCGGAACAGATCCCATTTAACAAGTCGCGCTTTGCACGAATGGAGTCCAGGCTGACATCCAATGCAGCCGCGATGCGTTCTTCTGTCAGGCCGTTTTTAAGTGCCTCCAATAACATGAAATGCTGCGCAACGGCGGGTATATGGTTAACGTGGCGGTTGTACGTATAGGCTTCGTCGTCGGTGGCGAGCAGGCATTTGACCTCCTTCACCCCAATCGACTTCAGTATTTCGAGACGCACATGGCCATCGAGGAGAAGATAATCACCAGGACCTCTCGGATAGACCACCAGGGGCTCAATCACGCCAACATGTTTCAATGAAGCAGTGAGTTGCTTATAGAACTCTCCGCTTCGATGACCGTGCGTCACCTCTCTCTGGGGGACGATGATATCAAGTGGCAGCAATACGACTTGCTTTTCAAAAGCCGCTTTCACAGGATCGTATGACATCGCGATTTCCCC
>CAWKEG010000003.1:0-118542 GCA_963848515.1 uncultured Acidobacteriaceae bacterium | reverse complement strand
ATGCCGATCTCAACGAGAATTTCGGCAGTTTTACGTGGTCGGATCGCGGTGCGTGTTTGCGGCGATCGAGCGCGAGCAGGAGAAGGTTTTCGGCTTTGGAAAACTCACCCAGCATGTCATACATGTTGCCGAGGTTCTCGTAGAGATCGCTTTGCGCCTCAGGGTCGTCGCCGAGGTAGCCGGCTTCACGAACGCCGTGGTCGAGAAGATTGACTACGCGAAGATTGTCAGCGGGTGCAGCTTTTTGATCAGAAGCACCGAGGAGGTTGAGCATGAATTGTTGAATTCGGCGCGAACGCGCGGCTTCGGCGAGGGCGGCGTCGCGCGTTCGTGCCAGGCGCACGGTAAAGAAAACTGTCATGGCAGCGATGAGCAACAGCGCCGCAGAGGTGGCGAGTACCGCTACGCGATTGCGGCGGAAAAACTTCCCGCCTCGATAGAGGATGGAGTCCGGCCGTGCCTCCAGCGGCTCATTCTTGAGGTAGTGATCGATATCGCGAATCAGAGCTTCGACCGATGCGTATCTTAGTTTGGCGTCCTGATGCATTGCCTTCAGACACAAGACATCCAGATCACTCCATGCGACTTTTGATAGCTTCGCCTTCGGATGATGAGATTGATCGAGGCCAGGCATCCTGTTAGCGGCAACAGAAGGTTTCTCAAGACGATTGTCGAGGGCACGCGGATCGGTATTAATTGAAAGGCCCTTCGACTTCTTGAAGGGCAGATTTCCCGTGAGGATCTGATACAGAATGATGCCAAGAGAATACACGTCTGTGAACAGGCCAATCACTCCATCCTTTACCCACTCGGGCGAGGCATAGTCCGGAGACATAAACCTCAAGCCGGGCTTAGTCTGCTCCTGGAGTTCGTCCATTTGCTGCAATTCCCTGGCGATGCCGAAGTCGAGGAGGCGGGGTGTGCCATCGTCGGCAACCATAATATTGGACGGCTTGAGATCGCGGTGGATAATTTCCTGGCCGTGAGCATACTGCACCGCTTCTGAGACCATCCGAAAGAGCCGAAGCCGCTCGACGATCGTGCGAGCAGGGTCGTGGCAGAATTCCAGAATCGGAACGCCCTCGACATACTCCATCACAAACCAGGGAGTGCCGTCATCGAGCGTTCCGGCGTCATAGAGGCGCGCGATATAGGGATGTTTCAGTTTGGCGAGAGTCCTGATCTCCAGGGCAAAGCGCTCCCGGCGAGCCGGTGAAAGTCCAGCATGGGGCAAAAACTTGATGGCAACCAGATTACCCGCATCCATTCGTTCGGCGAGCCAGACAACCCCCATGCCTCCTTCGCCAAGGACCTTTATGAGCCGGTAGGGTCCGAATTCCTGTGATTGAACGATGCCGATGGAGCCGCCAACGATTCGATTGGCGATATCCGGCAGTCCACGATCCAGGAGCGAGGCCCGCTGATTGTCCGCGGCCAGCATTGCCATGACTTCGTCAACGAGGAGTGCGTCCTCGCCGCAGGCGGACGTCAAGAAATCCAGCTGCTCTGGCTCGGGAAGCTCCACTGCTGCGTGGAACAGTTGCTGGATTGCCGACCAGCGGGCACTATCCATCGGTAAAGGACTCCGCGCCGGGTCGAACGGCGCCAGCGAGCCAGGCCTTCGCTGCCCGCCAATCTCTCTCAATCACCGATTCGGAAACGCCAAGATGTGAGGCGGCTTCGACGACATTGAGTCCGCCAAAGAAGCGGCACTCGACGACCTGGGCCTGACGGAAGTTCAGTTTCGCAAGCCTGTTCAGTGCCGAATCGAGCCCGAGAAGCTCCGCATCGCAGGACGCTGCCTGTTCCGCTGAATCGTCGAGCGTGACAAAGACGATGTCGCCCGCGCCGCCGCGCTTTTGAGCGATTCTCTTGCGCGCCGCATCGACCAGGACCTGCCTCATGGCTCTTGCGGCGATCGCTTTGAAATGTGGAACCGATGTAGCCGCCAGGTGCGGCGAGTCCTTCAATTTCAGCCAGGCTTCATGGACGAGGGAAGTGGAGTTAAGCGTCACGCTGGGATCGTTTCGCCGGACACAGGAGGCGAGTCTTCGCAACTCCTCGTAGACGAGGCTGAAGACGTCATCGAGCGCTTGCCGATGCTGCAGCGGAATGCCCTCCTCTTCCTCGCGGAAGGAATTGTGGCTCTCGTGCCCATGAGGCATGACGGTTTTCTTCTCAACCTTGCGCAGGGTCTTGTAGAGCAAATCCGGGGGAACACCGGCAATCTTATCAGCGGATGGCGCTTATCGCAACCGCCATACAGTCTGTCTGGTCAGGCGCGTGCGAGTCTACGTTGCCTAAGTGTAGGCGCGAGAACGCGCACACGAGAAACTCGCTGATTACGAATAGCTTACGGAAGGAAATCATTCTTGATTGCAGGGGTTTTCTTCACAGAGTTTGGGCGCCGAGAGCCGGCAATTTCGAAGCAGAGCAAGAAATGTGAAGGGCAATTGACGGTTTTCTCACCCGGTCTGCGCAGTTGTAAGTAGAGGGTCAAAGGAGGGAAGTCTCATGTTCTCATGCGCAAAATTCCGGCGTCTGCAGGATCTCCTGGTATCTGGTCTCAACGCGACATTGTCGATCGTGGCACTGGGTTCTATGTTAACCACCATCGACAGCCCGGGCGTGGGCGCATCCTGCGCCGCCCGAGTTCCCGCTGCCCGGCAATCCCGTTTCTCAATCGCTTTGCAACCCCTGCTCGGCGTTCTTCTTCTAATTGGCGCAGGCAGTTTGCAGGCCCAATCTGTAACCGCGACGGTCACGGTGGGACCATGCCCAAATGCTCTTGCAGTCGATCCAGTCACGGATACTGTTTACGTTACGAGTGTAGTTAATACAATCTGTTCAGGAAACAATGCAGTCACCGTTATCAACGGTTCCAGTAACGCGACCAATACCATTATTTCAGACGGGACGACCACACTCTTAAATCCACTTGCGATCGCAATCGACCCAACAACCGACCTGGTTTATGTTACCGATGACGATTCCCCCGACGGCTCCATTACATTAATCAACGGAGCGACCAACGCGGCAAGCGAGATTGCTCCCACCACCAAAACCAGCGTTCCAAGTGGGGTTGTTGTCAACCCCGTTACCAATACGATCTATGTCATGAGCCTGGAAGAGGGAGGGAGCTTAGCGAATGGCGCTGTCACCGTCATCAACGGAAGCACCGGCGCAATTACCGCGACAATTCCTGTAGGTGCTACACCTATACAGATTGCGATCAACACAGTTACCAACAAGATTTATGTTCTCAATTACAGCGACAACACAGTTACTGTTATCGATGGCGCGACCAATGCTTTCAGCACTGTCCCAATTGGCCCTGGCGTAACCGGAGTAAACGTGGGCAGCCTTCCTGTGTCCATGGCCATTAACACAACCACGAACAAGATTTATATAGGCGGCGCCTTTGAATCACTCAGCACGACCACACTGGCTGAGTCATTTCAGATGCTGGTCATCGACGGCGCAACGAACGCCGTAAGCGCCATCACGGTATCGTCTTCTCCGACTTCGCTTGGTCCGCTTTACCCTGCGGAATATGTTGCCGTCGACGCTACGACCAACATGGTCTACGGCACCACAGGCACCGACCCCGACGCTGGAGAGGTGATGGCGTACAACGCGGTTACAGGAGCGATTACCTGGATTGCCGCGGGGACAAAGCCAACTGCCCTGGCCGTTGATGAAGGAACGGATACCATCTATGTTGCCAACGAGGGAAGCAACAATGTAACCGTCATTAATGGATCTACCAAGGGCGCCACGACCGTCAATGTCGGGGCCTATCCTACGGCAGTGGCGGTCAATCCGTCGACGCATACAGCCTATGTGTTGAACGCCGACGACGGCACAGTTTCCGTGATCGGCGGCGCTTCGACGGCGGCAGCGACCACTACCACGCTTACTTCCGATGCGAATCCGACGACTGCCGGCACCAATGTCACCTTTACCGCTTATGTCGCGGAGACTTCCGGAAGCACCATCCCCACCGGCAATGTAACTTTTTCGGTGGATGGATTGAACGTCTCGACGACCGCTCTGGACTCGACCGGCCACGCCACCTACTCCACCAGTTCTTTGACGGCGGGCACGCACACCGTTGCGGTGAGCTACGCCGGGGCAACCGGGTTTGCAACCAGCAGCAGTTCGACTCTGACTGAAACGATCGGCGGGCCAGTGGCCTCATCGCCGGCCTTTAGCCCGGCGGCCGGCACCTATACCGCAGCGCAGTCCGTGACGATCAGCGATGCGACGAATGGCGCGATCGTTTACTACACCACCAACGGGACAACGCCGACGACCTCGTCCACCAGATACACGGGTGCGATCGCGGTTTCGACTTCAGAGACGCTGGAGGCGATTGCCGTCGCCTCGGGATACACCAACAGCGCCGTCGCCGCTGCGTCGTACACAATCAACCCTGCCACTCCAGACTTCGGTATCTCGCTTTCACCTACGGCTCTCACGGTGACAGCGGGATCCAGCGGCACCGAGACAATTACCATTACCCCGCAGAATGGATTCAACTCCGCAGTCTCATTCGGTTGCTCAGGACTTCCGTCGGGAGCATCGTGCAGCTTTTCGCCGGCAACCGTGACCCCGGCGGGTGCGGCAGCTACGACGACCCTTACTATCTCCACTTCCGCAACGAGCGCTGAGGCGGGGCATGGTTCAGGCCCGTTCATGCCAGGCGCAACGCTGGCAGCGGCCCTTTGCTGCCTGGGGTTCAGAAGGCGCCGCTGGATGCAGATGTTCCTGCTCCTGGCGGGCGTCACCCTGGGCCTGACCAGCCTGGCTGCCTGCGGAGGATCTTCTTCGACGGTGCACACCTCGTCGACATCGGCGGTCGCGGTGACTGCCACGGCGGGCTCGCTCGAGCACGGCGCAACCCTTACTCTTACGCAAAACTAAGGGAATCATTGCCGGAACGAGCGCTGCCCATGTGCGCGTTCCGGCTTTGCTCCTACCTCAACAGGTTTCAGGAGGAATGATGAAAATAAGGATGAAGTATTTGACGATTTTTCTTGCCGTACTCGCGCTCGAAGGCGGGTCATGCTCATGGGGACAGCAATCGAATCCGCAGTCTACGAGGCCCGGATCTGCTGCGTCCGCGACTCTCACCAATGCCGACGTCATCGGACTCGCCTCTGCCGGACTTTCCGACGACATCATCATTGCCAAGATCCGCAGAGCGGCATCCAACAACTTCGACACTTCCGTCTCCGGTCTCAAGACCCTGAAAGCGGCCGGCGTCTCCGGCCGCGTGATCCGTGTGATGATCGATCCGACGGCACCGGATTCAGTTTCCGCGCCCGCGGCTTCTGTTGAACCGCCTGCGCCGCCGAGTGAGAACGATCCGCTAAGCGCGCATTCTCCCGGCATCTATGTCTTGGCGCCTGGAGCGGACGGCGCCGTTCAGCTTACCAAGCTCCAGCGGGTTACGGCCAAGCAGGCGAAAACCAGCGGAATGTGGGCCTCTGCGATGAGCTATGGAATTGCCAAGGCCCATGTGAAGGCCGTGATTGACGGGGGCCTGGCCGACACGGAAACCACCGACCCCAATCCCGTCTTTTACCTTTATATTCCCGAAGATAACTCCAGCTTTGGGGGTAGCAGCATCACCGCTAAAGACTTCGCGCTCCTCAAGTTCGATGTCAAGGGGAACACGCGCGAAGTGAACACTGCGACGGCCAGCATGTGGGGCGCTTCAGGCGGCACGGATGCCAAAGCTCGTCAAGGATTCACAAGCGAGACGGTCAAGCCGGGGATCTACAAACTCACGCTCGCCCAGCCTCTTGCAGTGGGCCAATATGCTTTTCAGCAAGGCGGCGCCCTCTATTTCGACTTCGGCATTGAGCCAAACAAGTGATGGGGTCAACTTAGGCGGGAGTTACCCAGGCGCTGCGGGGGGAAGCAGTTTCACTTAGAGAGTTCCGGGGAGACTTCACCGGCTGTTACTTTGGTTTTGCCGAGTTTTTACTTGTCAAGGACTTTCGCGAAATGTTGTAATGATAGTCCTCGTAATCAACTAACATTTGTAACGCATTGGTCCCAGCCATTCGCACCAATTCTTCACTCGATTGCAAGGATAGTGTGATATGGCTATCGATTCAAGAATCCAAAATGGGGTGTGTATGACAAAGGTGTGGCGTTTTTGTGCATTTGGAGTGGTTGCACTCTCATGGATGCTCTCTCTGCCGCTGCGCGCGCAGGCCGGCGATCCTGCCGCAATTCAGGACAGACTCAACGCGATGTTCAAATTGACCACGACCACGGCGGATCACGGGGATATAGTCACTCCGGGTGATGTCGTAGCCATCCGCAGGCCGGGGCTGGTGATGTTTGCCGTAGGCACACCGTTACCGCCCACAAATACCTATAAGAATGGACTTATCGGGCAGGGATTCGGCACACTGATGCAGCTCAGCAACCAAGACATAGTGAAGCGGCGTTTTGTGCCCGGCGAGAAGTTCTGGCTTACGCGCGTTGAGGTGCAAAACGACTGCATAGCCTTCGAACTTTTTAGCGATCCATACGACGACATCCGGTATACCGGCTCGCTGAAGATCATGTTTCCAGAAAAGAAGACAGTGCCCTCCGTAGACGCCGCAATGCAATTGGTTACGAGCGTACTGGAGGTAGCGGGATCGAGCGGCCAGGCCGCTCAACCGGCTCCTGTGCAGGCACCGGCTCCCGCGCCGATCCAAGCAATTGCGCCGCCGCCGCCGCCCGCCGATGAACCGCCGGCTCCTCCGAAGACGATTCAGGTCGGGCAGACAAAGGACGTTGTGATCGCTACGTGGGGCCAACCTTCTAAAGACGTCAAGCTGGCCACCAAGGAAATTCTTGTGTATCCGGACATGAAAGTGATCCTCGTCGCGGGAAAAGTTTCCGATGTGCAGTAAAGCTTCAGATCCTGGAACGCAAGTTCCTGGGCGCCACACCGGGGGCAAGAGACGGAGTTTTTGGCCGGCTCTGGTGGAGAACTGCTGGGATGTCTTGGCAGCATGCCTTTTGGAAGGAATCGAATCCAACACGATCGGCAGCCCGGTGCGATGAATCGCTTCCGGCATGGGCCCGGGATCGGTTACGGCCGATCACCCAAGAATGGAGAACTCAATGAAGTCGCAATATTGCAGGTTCAATTCGGGTCTCGTGTTGGCTGTCGGCGCATCGCTGGCATTCGGCTTGGCCAGTTCGAACTCCTTTGCATCCGGTACCAAGAGTAGTGCGCCGGCTCCCAGGTCCGCACCCGCTGCAAGGTCCAGCTCGTCTCCAAGGCCGGGCGGCGGCTCTGCTGCCCATGGCGGCGCCACAGCCGGCCGCTCGGGACCCTCGGCCGCCGGCCGCTCAGGACCTTCGGCCAATGGCCGCTCAGGGCCCACGGCCAATGGCCGCTCTGAACCGACTGCGAACGGGATGGGCGGACGTTCCGGGCCGACGGCCAACGGCAGTGGCGCTCACGGACCCACAACAACCACCGCCGGCGGGCGTATGACTTCGACAGGGGGCGCAGGCGGCGTGCATGGCCCCAGCGCAGGGCCCCGGACGGCTACAGGCGGGCGTGCTCCCGCGGGAGCCAGGACCACAGCCACCGGCAATGGCGCCGTCACCCGGCGCGCCGATGGCAGGGTCAGCGATGTCCACGATACCCGGCGCGGCATGGATGTCCATCATGGACTGAACGGCAGCCGGCGCGTCTCCGCCGAGCGCCCCGATCACTCGCGCGTAGTAGCCGAGCGCGGCCGCCGCGGTTATGTCGAGCGGCGCTACGCTTTCCATGGCCACGATTACGGACGCCGTTCGTACTATTGGCACGGCCACGAATATAACCGCTTCTATCGCGGCTATTACTATCACGGGATGCTGGTGGATGTTTATGCGCCGGGCTTCTACTTTGCCCCCGGATTCTACGGCTGGGCTTACAACCCCTGGTATGGGCCGATCAGCTATGGATGGGGTTGGGGCGGCAGTCCGTGGTACGGCTACTACGGCTACTACTTTGCTCCCGCGCCGGTGTATGCGGGGCCTGCGGACTGGCTCACCGACTACGTGGTCTCGACCGATCTTGCCAATGGTTACGCGGCGCAGCAGGAAGCGGGCACCGCGCCCATGGGTGGCGGTGCAGCCGGGCAACCGCTGATGACTCCGGAGATCAAGCAGCAGATCGCGGATGAGGTGCGGGCGCAGATTGCGCTGGAGAACTCGGAAGCACAGCAGAACACCCAGGGACAGGAACCGGACCCGGCCTCGAGCAGCGTCAACCGCATGTTCAGTGATGGTAAACCGCACGTGTTTGTCGCCAACTCCTCGATCGATGTGGTCGACTCGGCGGGAAATGAATGTGCCATCAGCGATGGCGATGTGCTGAAGTTGAACGCGGCGCCTGCGCCGGACGCGACGGATGCGAGCCTGAGTGTGGTGGTCAGCAAGGGAGGCAAGGAGTGCCCGTCTTCAGCGACCGTTACGGTGGCCGTTAACGATCTGCAAGAGATGCAAAACGGCATGCGTGAAACTCTCGATCAAGGGTTACAGGAGTTGCAGGCGAGCCAGGGCAAGAACGGAATTCCCGCGGCTCCGCGTTCGGCGATGGCGCAGCCAGTGCAGACTGCGTTTGCGCAATCAGCGCCGCCGGCGGAAGTGGATGGCGCGGCGGCTGTCAATTCGACCCTCGCGGCTGCCGATCAGGTGGATCTGGATGCTTCCCATGTGAATCCCATCGGCGCGGTCGATACCCCAGCGGCTGCTCTGCCCCAAGCCACCGTCAACATTGCTGTTGGCCAGACTCCAGCGCAGGTGACGGCCGCTCTTGGTCAGCCTCTTTCGATCATCGATCTGGGCGCCAAGAAGATCTACAAGTACAAGGACATGAAAATCACGTTCAGGGCAGGCAAGGTTGCCGACGTTGAATAGGCGGCAGCCTGGGAACGCGATTTAATCCTGCGAAGGCAAGCGCTTCATCCAGCACGTGGCCGAAGCCGGCATTTGCACAAGAGTGGAATTGGCCATGCCCGGCTGGCCTGAGCGATTGCCCAGGCCAGCCCGGCAAACGGGCGGGCGCACTTTTCCCGCTGTATGGAGCCAGGCCGGATGCGATTGAAGTGGATAGGCCGTTGGGTTGGGAGCTTATCGCTCCTCGCCTGTCTACTGGCACAGGCGGCTAGAGCGCGGTCCGATGAGGACGGCGCCCAAGGACTGGCGGCGCAACTCAGCAGGCACTACAGGCTGTCGACGGCCATTCTGGCCTCCAATGGCGCGGCCGCGATTAAACCGGGAGAAGTTCTGACGGTCCATCGCGAGGGGATTGTGGCCTTTGCGGCTTCGGATCAGGCGATGGAAAATATCTGCCCAACCGAATTCGCCGAAGGGGAACTGCGCTCGGAAAAGAACACGCTTTGCACACTGACGGCGCCCAAATCGAGGAGAGTCTTCCGGGTCTCCGAACCGGTTTGCGTGACCGCGATTTCGGTTTCGGAAGAGAAGGAAACAGTTTCGATGTATTTGGTCGCCTGCCATGGCGGCAGGCCGGCCCTCGGACCCCAAAGCTATTACGGGTTATTGAACTTCCGCTTTTCTAAAAGATTCCTGGAATCGGCCGGCGCTGCGCGCGTTCAGGAGACGATTGACCAGGTACTCTCCGCAGGAAACGCGGCGGAAGCCAGTCCCCCAGTAGAGCGCCAGGATGAGGCTCACGTGACTCGGCCAGCGAGCGCCGCACCGCCGGGCAAGCCGGTTCCCGTTTCGAAAGCGGCGCCGGAAACGCCGGAACTGACAGTACCGCCCTTGGAGCCGTTGCCGACTGCGAAAGGACCAGCTACACCGGCGATTGTGACTCAACCTTCCGTTGAGGGCGCCCCACGACAGTCTGCGCAAACGGCGCCGTCCACAGTTCCGTCCACAGTTCCCCAACCAGCTCCGCCGGAGCCCGCGGAGCAAAGCGTTCCTCCCCTGGCGCCTTTACCTGCGGCAACGCAGCCGCCGCCGGCGCCGGTAGAGAATTCAGTCCCGGCCGTTACAAATCGGGATGAGACGGCCCAGGAAACGACGCCCATCGGAGGCGTTTCTGTCGGGCAGACTCCAGAGCAGGTTAAGGCGGTTCTGGGTGAGCCCGCGAGCGTCGTCAATCTTGGCTCAAAGGTCATCTACCTGTATCCGAATCGTCTCAAGATTTTTTTTGCCGACGGGAAAGTTTCCAAAGTCCAGCAGCTTGAAAGCAACCAATGAAAGCGGGGAATTTGATGCAGAAATTAACCGGGAAGCAATCCATATTGACCAAGGTCCCTGGCGCTGGTGAGCGGCTGACGCTCCGGAGCGGGGCGCAACCAACATCCAGCCTTCCGGACGCAGTCCTGAACACCGTCCGTGCCGCAAGATGGGTGGCCGTACTGGGTCTTCTTTTGGCCTTGCTTGCACCATCGCAGTTCTGCTTCGCCACCACGTCGCTGCTGACGCCGGAGAACCGTAAGGATCTCGAATTGCAGCCTGGAGTCGTGCTGATTTTTGTGCAGTTCAAGGCGACGCTGGGCCAATGGGTGGTGACCCCGACGATCACGGGCAGCGGGTTTCTCTATCGTCCCGATGGCTACCTGATCACCAACGGCCATGTGGCGCAGTTGGCCGATGACAAGGACAATAAGGCCGACCTCAGTCGGAACAAAGAGGCGGCGCTCGAGATACGCGACGCCATCGTCAAGGCGCAGAGAGAGAAGCTGGGCAGGGAGCTTACCGACGAGGAGAAGCAGGGCATCCTGCTCGATGTCGTTAAGCTTATCGATCAGCACGCCCTGCAGATAGAGGATATGACCTTGACGGTCTTCTTGAGCAATGGCGACCATTACAAGGGTGAGATCAAAGCCTATAGCGATCCGATCACGGAAGACGGCAAGGATGTGGCCATCATCAAGATTGACGGCAAGAACCTGCCGACGGTGGTGCTGGGCAACTCCGACGACGTTAGCGTTGGCGACCCGCTGACGGTGATCGGCTATCCGGGCGCGGCCACCAGCGCCAGCATGTCCGGCGCGTTCAGCGAGCGCTCGGCGCTGATTCCCACGGTGACCAGCGGGCGCATCTCGGCGGTGAACAAGACAGACTACAAGGGCACGCCGGTGCTGCAATCGGAGGCATCGATTCTGCCCGGCAACAGCGGCGGTCCGGCGTTTGACGCCAATGGGCGCGTGGTGGGCATCGCCACGTATTCGCTGCATAATGCCAACGGGTTGAATTTTTTCGTTCCCATCAATACGGCGATGGAGTTTGTTCGCCAGGCAGGTGCTGAACCGCAGCGCGGCGCCTTCGATCAGATGTGGCACAGTGCGCTCGACGCCTATGCCGGCCAGCACTGGTACAAAGCGCACGAGCTGATGGGAAGCGTCCTCGAGATGTTGCCTAACCAGCCCGATGCCACAAAGCTTCAGTTGCAAGCGGCACAGAACAGCAGCGCTCTGGGGCCTGTGGCCTATTGGGTCGATCGTCTCGGCGCGGGCGCGGTTGCAACCGCGGGCGCGGTTTTGGTTCTGATCGTGGTGGTTGTGATCATTCTGCTGATCCGCAAGCCGGCAACACGCATTGACGGGTCGCAGGCGCATTGGCAGTCTTCCTCTGCAGCCTCGATGGCGGCAAACGGTCCAGCTCTTTCAGGAACTGAGACGGCGAAGGCTGCGCTCCCGGCCGTCGAGAACTTTGGCACTCTCCATATCAACAACGGTCCACTCAAGGGCAACCGCTTCCAGATTCCTCAAAAGGGTTTGCTGATTGGCAGAGATCCCTCTCTTTGTTCCGTGGTTCTGCCCGACGATACCGTCTCGAAAGAACACGCGTGGGTGGTGCCGCTGGATAATGCCGTGGCAGTCATCGATCGCAGCTCGGCCAACGGAACCTATGTGAACTCGACCGACTCGCCGCGCATCTCTAAAATGACGCTCAAGACAGGCGATCGCATTTTCATCGGACGCAAGAGTCCCACCGAAATCACGTACTTCAGCTCCTGAGGGCATTGTCTGGCGCGGCCCAGAAGGTATCTGCGCCGCGCAGCCAGGGCCACAACGAGGAAGACAAGAGAGGAATTATGGCGACTTTCTGCAAGAACGGACATCAGATGGAAGATTCCTGGACGGAATGCCCCTACTGCGTGAGGACCGGTTACCGCGTTTCCTCGGCCGCGGACGCCGGGAAAACCAGGCCCGATATGGGCGAGACCAGGCCGGAGGATCAGCCGCAATTCGACGGGGGAAAGACCGTACTGCTTTCCTCGGTGAAGCGCTTTCCGGTGGTTGGCTGGCTGGTGGTGGTCAACGGCGCGCAAAAGGGAGAGGATTTCCGTTTGCGCGAGGGCAAGAATTCTTTGGGTTCGGCGCGAGACGCCGAAGTTTCCCTGCGCGATCCCACTGTTTCGCAGCTTCATGCGAGCATCAATTACAAAGACGGCAAGTTTTTTCTCACCGACCTGGATTCGACCAACGGCACCTTTGTCAACGACGGAATCGAGGGCATATCGCGGGTTGAATTGCACGACAACGACACGATTCGCGTAGGCGAAGCCACCCTGAAATTCAAGTGTTTGTAGCGTGCGAGGATCATGCGAATTCGTCCGGATGTGGAGCTGGCCAACGCCAGCGATGTGGGATGTGCGCGCCAGAACAATGAAGACTATTTCCTATACAGCGAGCCGGAGGACGACGCGGAGTTTGCATGCCGCGGGAGGCTGATCGTGGTTGCCGATGGCATGGGGGGCTTGAACGGCGGCGAGGTGGCGAGCCGTTTGGCGGCCGAGGCCCTGCGCGACACCTTTGTTGCAGCCGGTGAGCCGGACCCGCGAGCAGTATTGATCGAGGGCTTTCAGCACGCCCAAACGTCGATCCTGCGCGAGGCCGATGGCAATCTGGAGCTGCGTGGAATGGGAACTACTTGCTCTGCTGGAGTCATTCGCGAGGCCAAGCTTTACTTTGGCCATGTCGGCGATAGCCGCATCTACCTTTTGCGCGATGGCGAGGCTCGACAGCTTACCGACGATCACAGCCTCGTCGCTCGCATGGTGCGCGAGGGCCTGCTCAGCGCGGAGCAGGCCGAACATCATGAACAACGCAATATACTCACACAGGCCCTGGGCATGGACACTGATTCGCTGGCAGGCGACTTCCCCATCGAGCCTCTGGAGCTCAAAGCGAACGACACCATCCTGCTTTGCACGGATGGTCTTCATGGCCTGGTGCGCGGCAGAGAGATGGCTCTTATCGCCGCCGATCAATCTTTGACAGAAGCCTGCCGGGAACTTGTGGCGCTGGCCAAGGTTCGAGGCGGACCAGACAACATCACGATACAAATGCTTCGCATTCGGCAGGTGGACTGATGATTGGCAGCATCATTCACGACCAGTATCTGATTCGGGAGTTGCTCGGCGAGGGTGGAATGGGAGTCGTCTATGAGGCTCTCGATCGCGAACTCGACCGGCCCGTTGCGCTCAAGTTCCTGAAGGGGGAATACACGCACAACCAACTCCTCGTGAAGCGATTTCGCGATGAGCTGAAGGTTCTGGCCAACTTCAACCACCCCAACATCACCACTCTACATACCAGCTTCAATTGGCAAGGTGGACCAGTGATGGTTATGGAACTGCTGGATGGCGAAACCTTCAGCGCCATGATCGGGAGGCGGGGTCCAATCCCCGCGCAAATCTGCGTGCCCCTCATCCTGCAAGCGCTGGCCGGCGTTGGCGAAGCCCACCGGCGCGGGATCATCCATCGCGACCTCAAGCCCGCCAACCTGATGCTCAACCGGGCCGGGGTGGTGAAGGTAATGGATTTTGGCATCGCCAAGATGGAGCAGTCTCCAGGACTGACCAGCACCTCGACCGTGATGGGCTCGCCGTACTACATGTCTCCCGAACAGGTTGACCCCGCGCACTTTGGTTTGACCCGCGTCGATTTTCGCACCGATATCTACTCGATGGGCGTTACCCTCTACGAGTTGCTCGCGGGCGTGGTGCCATTCCAGGGCGAAAATCCGTTCTCCATTCAGCGCGCCCACCTGGAGCAGGAACCGCAGCCTCCCACCGTTTACTATCCGCACATTCCGCCGTCGGTGGTCGATGCCGTACTGCGCGCAATGGCCAAAGATCCGCGCCGCCGCTTCCAGACGGCAGAAGAGTTTGCGCACGCGCTTGACGCATCGTCGTCGTTCGCGTCCGTTACGAGCCACCCCCAGGTATCCACGGCGATGCCAGCCGCGACGGTCGATCCAACGAGGGTTCCGGACCGCACGGCGGCGAGAAATGCAGGCCAGACCCCAGGTTCTATTCACCAAGCCGACACGTTTCAGCAGACAACCTCCAAGGGCACGGCGACGTCCGGGCCCTCTGTTCCTGGCGGCAGGATCTCTGGCCCTGACTCTGCGGCGAACGGCCTGAATGCCGCCGATGTAGCACAACTTCAAACCGTTCGCCCGCAGAATTCGCTTCTGCATCGCTGGTTCGGACACACGGGACGACCCCGGCTCATGGGAACGGCGGTTGCGGCGCTTGCGCTGTTGCTCCTCACCGGTGGTGGATTGATTCTCTACGCGGCCCTCAACCGCTCAACCGGAGCGCAATCTCCGGAAGACGAGCGGTACGGTGGCGGCGGCGGAGGGGAGAGCCCATCGGGCGGAAATATTTCAAGCAACAGCACGCCACACCCCGGCGGCGATAACAGCGAAGAATTTCATCTACCACGGCCTGCGCCCGCTGAATCCATCGGCAACATTCCCGCAGCCACCCCGGAAACAACACCGGGTATTTCAGTGCAAACGCCAGTGCAAGAAACTGCTCCCGCTCCTGTCAAGACGGCTGAGGGTGTAGTCGCAGGACAGTGGACCGGCAGCTACACAGGCTGCATCGATAACAACGTCAGTGCAGCAAGTTTGTCGCTTTCGGAGCGTGCCGGAACCGATGAAGGCGAGCTCGTTGTGTCTGGCCGGCTGCGGGTTTCGACGAACGGTGGGGACCAGAACTGCGCAATCAACGGGACCTTCACGAAGAAAGCGAACCGCCTTATCCTTCAGGCTGCCTGTGGTTCTGCCGCAGCGCCGGAATATCTCTCCGCTGCTCACGCCAATTACCTGGTTCTCGATCAGAGCCAGGATCAATTGAGCGGCATTATCCAGCCGGACTCTCCCTGCGTCACCGTCTCATTCAAGAAGAGATAAAAGCAGACAATAAGTCCGGCGCACGATCTGAAATCTTCTCGTCCGCATTTCTAATGAACAATTAAAACCCGCGGAGCAACCCCGTGTGCTAAAGTGCACTCAAAGAGTCATAGGGTATGTGCCGCACGGCACTCAGGCGCGCGTTGCGTGGATTCCTGCTCCGAAACCGCGGTCGAGACTGGGTAACTTTGCATTCTTTGCGGAAAAGTCGGCCAATCAGGCATTTTGGGAACCTCTTGTTCCTGGGATTGGCTGTGTGTGTCTTCACTTGGGGCCTGCAATACAAGCTCTCCCTCTACGATCCTCCTCAGGCCGCTTCGCACCAGATTCCGCACGCGAAGCTGCTCTCAAAGAATGAGCAATCCGGAACGACAGAAAGCCAGCTGGAAGCTGGAACGAGAACATTAAGCCGGGTTATCTACGCCGTTCCTGCCGCTGCTTTCATGTTGCTTCTTCTTGTCCTTTGCGCGCCTGACCTTCAAGCAACCGGTCAAAGGGAAGAGCGCGCTCGCGACTCGTGGCATCTTCGTCGCGCTCTTTTGAATATCTTGGCAGTGCGCCCCCCGCCTATCTTCGCCTAGCTATTTCTCCGCGCTAAAACTGACTCTGCCGGCCCGGTCCAGTTGACCGGATGACCCGCGTCATTTTTTCGGCGGGCGGCAAGGTCACGTCATTTTTGAACCTTGAAGAATACAAAATTCAGTTGAAGAGGTGCAATCAAGTTATGCGAAAGCGAGCCTCCGTGATCTTCGCCCTGGGCTTGGCGTTTCCAGTCGTTGCCGGCATCGTTGCATGCAGGAGTTCCGAGAGCAAATCCGATTCGAGCGCTGGAACGGCTCCAGCCGCAAAGGTCGCAACGGCGCAGCGGGGCGATATCTCTCACGTGCTCACGCTGGCCGGGCAGTTTCAACCGTATCAAGTTGTGGATGTGCATCCGAAGGTGAGTGGATACATGGCGCACATCAACGTAGATATTGGCGACATCGTTCACCAGGGTCAAACGCTTGCGGTTCTTGAAGTGCCGGAGTTGAAGGCGGAGTTGCAGGGATCGGCATTCCAACTGCAGCAAAGCAAAGAGGAGATTACGCGGGCCCAGCACGAGGTCAGTCGCGCGGAGGCGACGCACGCAGCTCTGCACGCAGCTTCGGAGCGGCTCAAGCAGGCAGCCGAGGGGCGGCCCGGATTGATTGCACAACAGGAACTGGATGACGCACAGGCCAAGGATCTCTCCTCGGAGGCGCAGGTGGACTCGGCCAAGGCTGCATTGGCAGCGGCGCAGGAGCACGCAGGCGCCGCGCTCTCTGAAAATCAGCGCGTGGAGGCGCTGCACAACTACACCAACGTGACGGCGCCGCTGGACGGCGTTGTGATCTGGCGGTACGCGGATACCGGGGCTCTCATTCAAGGCGGCACCAACTCCAACAGCCAGGACCTTCCCATCGTCCGCATCTCGCAGAGCAATCTTCTGCGCTTGCGCATTCCGGTGCCTGAGGACGATGTGAAATACGTACACGCAGGCGACCAACTGCAAGTTCGCGTGGATGCCATCGGCCGGTCCTTCACGGGAAAAATCGTGCGCTTCACGCGCGATGTCAACTTCGAAACTCGAACCATGGAGACGGAAGTGGATGTGGAGAACAAGGATCTGTCGATCGCGACGGGGATGTACGCCAACACTCTGCTGCAACTGGCGCACGTGGCCAACGTGGTGACGATTCCGGTGGAAGCGCTGGTGCTGAACGGGCAGCAGCAAACGGTTTACGTACTCGATGCAGCCAATCGCGTAGATATTCGCAATGTGACGGTGGGTCTGGAGGGATCGAAGCTAGCAGAGATTGCCGGCGGGCTCAGCGCCGGCGACCGCGTGGTGATTGGCGGCCAGGATAAATATCAGGAGAACGAAGAGGTGAGCCCGCTGCTCACAGCTGAACCCGCTTCGGAGACGGTTCAGGAAACCGGCGGCATGATCGACATGAAGGCCAGCGCGAGCAATGGAGGAGCGCACTAATGCCGAAGTTTGCTCTTCGCTTTCCATTTTTCATCATCATGCTTTGCCTGGTGGTTTCTCTCGTCGGCGCTGTGAACATAGTGCAGATGCCGGTGGACCTGTTTCCCAAGATCGATATGCCGGTAGTCGTGGTAGCCACCTTCTATAACGGCATGCCTCCTCAGCAAATCGAAGCCGACATCACCAACACCTTTGAGCGTTTCTTCACCTTGGGCGCCAATATCGACCACAGCGAGTCGCGCTCCCTGACCGGCGTCAGCATCATCAAGATTTACTTCAAGCCGGGCACAGATCCCAACGCGGCATTGAGTAACATTGCCAACCTGGCGATGGCCGATCTGCGCCGATTGCCACCGGGGACATTGCCTCCTGTCGTGCTGGGCATGGATGCTTCAACGCAGCCTGTGTGCCTGGTGACGCTGAAAGGCCAGGGGCTGAACGAAACCAATTTGAAAGACCTGGCGCAATTCCAGGTGCGCAATCAGATTTCGAACGTCCAGGGAGCGTCGGTCCCTCAACCGTACGGAGGAACCTACCGGCAGATTCAGATTTATGTCGATCCGCTGAAGATGGAGGCGCGCAACCTGAGCCTGAACGACGTGGTGACGTCGGTGAACAGCTCGAATCTGATTTTGCCCGCAGGCGACGTGCGCATCGGGTCAAAGGACTTCAACATCTACGCCAACAGCCAGTTTCCCGATGCAAACTCGATGAACCAGATGCCGCTGAAATCGGTGGGCAATTCCTCGGTGCTGGTCGGCGACATCGGCAAGGCGATTGACTCCGGCGCATTGCAGTACAACATTGTCCGCATCGACGGACAGCGCTCGGTTTACGTGCCTGTCTTCAAGCAGGGGGGCGATAGCAACACGATCACCATCGTGAATGGGATGAAGGCCGCGATCAAACGCCTGGTTGATATTCCCGAATCGCTGAAGACCGCGGTTGTCTTTGACCAGTCGGTTTTCGTCAAGCTTGCCATCACCAACGTTTCAAAAGAAGCGCTCATCGGGCTGGTGTTGACCGGGGTAATGATTCTTGTTTTTCTGGGGAGTCCGCGCGCCATGATCGCGGTAGTGCTTTCCGTTCCGCTCTCGATGGTGGTCTGTCTCCTGATCGTCAACTACACGGGCGGCTCCATCAACACCATGATTCTCGGCGGCCTGGCGCTGGTTTTCTCCAGGCTTATCGATAACGGCGTCATTGTGCTTGAAAACATCTTCCGTCACATGGAGATGGGCGAGTCACCGGCGGTCGCGGCGGAGGCGGGCGGAACGGAGGTTTCGATGGCGGTGCTGGCTGCCACCTTCACCACCTCCATAGTGTTCTTTCCGGTTACGTTTTTCACCGGCGTCAGCAAGTACATTTTTATTCCGATGGCGCTGGGCGTCGTGCTTTCGATCTTTGCGTCGTACTTTTTCGCGATGACGGTCGTGCCGCTTTTCTGCGCCAGGTTCATTCGCCTTCACGATGAGCGCGAACACGAGCAATCGGCGAAGCGGAGTTTGTTCAAGCGCTTCGAAACCAAATTCAACGAAAAGTTTCAGGCCATGCTGAATTGGTACGAGGGCCTGGCCATGAGGGCGATGGAACGGCCGGGCTTTACCATGCTGACAATTCTCGGTGGCGTGGCTCTGTTGCTGTTGGTGACGGTACCCTTTATCGGCCGCGCGTATTTTCCCCGCACAGACCCAGGGCAATTCATCATCAACGTACGCATGCCGAGCGGCACGCGGCTGGAGGTGAGCAACGACTACATCGCAAAAGTTGAAGACATCATTCGCAGTGTTGTGCCCCCAAAAGACCTGGGCATGATCGTCTCCAATATCGGAGTGTATCCAGATCTTTCAGCGATCTATACAACCAACGCGTCGATGGACACTGCCTTTGTGCAGACCAGCCTCAAGGAGGGCCACGGCACGGGCAGCTACGAGTACATGCACCGTGTGCAGGAGAAGATTTCGCGCGAGATGCCGGAGCTCTCCGCTTACTACCAGGCCGGCGGGCTGGTGGATTCGGTGATCAACCAGGGGCTGCCGGCGCCGATCGACATTCAGATCAAGTCACAGGACATGAATCGTTCCTATGCGCTGGCCACGCAATTGGCGGCGAAGATCAAGGCGATGCCCGACGTAAGCAATGTCTACATTCCGCAGAGCATCGACTATCCGGGCCTGGCGCTGAATATCGATCGCGAGCGCGCCAGCTTGATCGGGCTTTCAGCCAAGGACATAGTGGACGACGTGATTACCGCGCTCACTTCCGACGGCATGGTCGCTCCCAGCTACTGGATTGATCCGAAGAGCGGCAATAACTACATGGTGACGGTGCAATATGCCAACAGTTGGATCGACAACATGTCGATGGAGGATGTGAAGAGTATTCCGCTGCGCGGCGTGCGTCCCGCGGGCTATGGCCCGATGCAACAGGGCGAACAGTCCGGCCCCGCGCCTGGGCAGATGTCTGCCGGCGATCATGCCGCTGGTTACGTGCCGCTGGGCGCGGTGGCCGATATCCAGCAGATCAACACGCCGACCGAGGTGGACCACAACCAGATTCGCCGCGTGATTGACATTTATGTAGCCACTAAAACCGAGGCCTTGCAGGGAGTGGGCGCGCAGATCGACAAGCTGCTGGCCGAGACCAGGCACGACAAGAATACGGTGCTGGATGTGCGCGGCGCCGTTGTGAGCATGAACCAGGCGTTCCATGACTTCGGCGTCGGACTGGTGATTGCCATCCTGCTGGTCTATTTGATTCTGATGGCGCAATTCGCATCTTTCATCGATCCTTTCATCATCCTGATGGCGATCCCTCCGGGGCTGGCGGGCGTGGCGCTGATCCTGCTGTTGACGGGCAGTTCGCTGAACATCATGTCGCTGATGGGCGTAATCATGATGGCCGGCATTGTTGTTTCGAACAGCATTCTGATTGTTGAGTTCGCCGGGATTCTTCACCAGCAGGGCATGGCGTTGAAGGCAGCGGTGGTGGAGTCTTGCAAGGTTCGACTGCGCCCCATCCTGATGACCTCGCTGGCCACGCTGCTGGGCATGATCCCGATGGCGCTGGGCCTGGAAGCGGGCAGCGAACAATATGCGCCGCTCGCGCGAGCCATCATTGGTGGATTGGCGCTGTCGGTTGTCGTCACCATGTTCCTGGTTCCGGCAGTGTACCTCGTGATCCACGGGCGCGATGAAGCCAAGACTGTGGCGACGGAGAAATAGATATGAAAGAATCGATAGGGACGAAGTTCACTTCTGCCGCGCGTGTGCTGATGCTGGTGGCGTTGTTGCCGGGGGGAACGCGTGCGCAACAGATGCCGGCCGGCGAAGCGCAGGCGCCTTCTCCGCAACTTCCGGCTCAGCCATCGGCAACCGCACCGGGCATGCCCACGGGGCCAAAGCTGAGTTTGGCTGACGCCGAGCGAATGGCGATCCAACATAATCCGAATATCAGCGTGGCGCGCCTGATCGCGCTGGCGCAGTCGCAGGTGACGCGTGAAGTGCGCAGCGTGGAGTTGCCCACCGCGGCAGGTAGCCTGACCGCCGTGGGAGCGCACGATAACAGCCGCATCACCGCCGGCCTGCTGAACAACCCCTCCATCTACGATCGCGCAGCCGGCGGCCTGACGGTGAGTCAACTGATTACCGATTTTGGACGCACGCACAATCTGGTCAAAAGTGCGCAATCGAACGCAAAAGCTCAACTGGAGAACGAGCGGGCCACGGAGCTCGAAATCACGCTGACAGTGGACCAGGCGTTTTACCAGGCGCTGACGAGCCAGGCGGTACTGAAGGTTGCAGAAGAAACGGTCAATCAGCGCCAGGCGACCGTGGACCAGGTCGGTGCGCTTACGAAAGCAAAGCTGAGATCGGATCTGGATCTGAGCTTTGCGAGCGTTCAACTTTCCCAAGCCAAACTGCTTCTTCTGGACGCCAGGAATAACGTCGCCGATGCCATGGCGAGTCTGAACACGGTGCTGGGTTCTGAACAGAACGAGCAATACACGCTCGTCGATGACACGTCGGCCAACCCAGAACCCGCGCCGCAAGATGCGGAGGCTTTGCTGCAGGCGGCGTTTGCGGCGCGTCCCGATCTGGCAGCGCTCAACGACAATTACGTTGCGGCCCGCCAATTCAGCACCGCCGAGCGGGATTTGTGGCTGCCGACGGTGTCGGCTCTGGCTGCGGCAGGAGGCACCCCGGTGCGCGCCGATCAGATTCAATCCAACTGGTACGGAGCAGCGGGGGCAAACATCAGCATTCCCGTCTTTAACGGGTTTCTCTTCAACGCGCGCGCCCAGGAGGCAAAACTGCGCGCCAACGCGGCCGGCGAACAGGTGCGGAACCTGCGCGACGAGATCGCGCGCGATTTGCGTACCGCGGTCCTGAACGCGCAGAACGCTTTCCAGAGGATCGGCGTGACGCAGGAGATGCTGAACCAGGCGAACATGGCTCTCGATCTTTCAAATGCAAGATACAAAATCGGCTTGAGCGGCATTGTGGAGCTGACCCAGGCGCAACTAACCCAAACGCAGGCAGAGATTGCCTATGCCAATGCCCGCTACGCGTATCAAACTTCGCTTGCAATGGTACGGTTCCAGACTGGTCAATAAACGGCTTCACAGCGCAGTGCGATGTGCGGAGTGCGAATTGAGGTAGGCGCGTTAGGCATTCCGATGTTTAGCTTTTTCGCAAGGAGAACGTCCAATGCAAGTAACCGGCGACTGCCCCGAGCTGAATCTCAAAACAGTTGTCTATGCGACAGATTTCTCTCTTCACTCCAGGAATGCTGGTCTCTACGCCGCGCACCTGGCGTCCTGCTCGTCGGCAAAACTTATGGTGACTCATGCCTTCACGCTGGAGCAAGCCGCCATGGAAGTTGAAGTCGGCGACAAACGCGTAAGTCAACAGCGAAAGGACTTGATGGATCTTTTGTCCGCGGAAGCAACGCGGTTGAAATTGGATTCGATCGAAACAGTTCCGACACTTCTCGAAGGCGATCCGGAAGATGTAATTCCGGAGCTGGCGGATCGGAATGGGCCGTCTTTGATTGTTTTGGGAACGCATGGCGGGGGCAGGCTCGAACGTGGATTCATCGGCTCGGTCGCGGAGAAGATTCTGCGGTCAACATGCTGGCCGGCGTTAACCGTGGGCCCTCAGGTTCCACCGTTGTCCGCAATGAAGTTCTCCTTCAAGAGGGTTCTAATCGCGACCGACTTTACCGTGGCCGCCGCCCATGCGGCAGCTTATGCGGTGACATTCGCGGAGGCATTTCGGGCGAGGATTGATGTACTCAATGTACTTCCGGACGGCGCCATTGAACGTCCGGATCAATTAACCGATCTTCGTGCTCGTTTCTTCGATGCTCTTGACTCGCTGGTTCCACAACATGCCAAAGACATCTGTGACCCCGCAACGTATGTCGCTGTCGGCGGGGCGCACGACAGAATCCTCGAGCACATCGGGAAGCAATCTATCGACCTACTGGCACTCGGTATCCGGAAGACATCGCACATCAGTATGGAGATGAGAACATCGGGTGCTTTCCGAATCATTGTGGATGCGCCGTGTCCGGTCTTGACGATTAGAGGCTGAGAAGCAGATTGCTTTGCTGGAGGAGTGAATGCGGAAACCAAAGAAGCGGCCGAGCGATGAATCCAGCCGCACCTCGGCAACGCTTCTTATCGCAGTCTTTGGCGGCGCGTGCTCCTTGATCGCGGTAGAAAGTTCCGTCCCGGACGTGATGGAGTCGTGGGGGCGCAGGATGGACAAGATTCCAGCCTGGCAGGTTCATATGGGAGCGGTGTGCATCGGGATCGCGGGGTTCTTCGTTTGTTTACTCATTCTGGAAACACGGGAAACAAAGTCGCGTAGAACAGCGTGGCGATCCAGCGCGCCGTGGCTGCCCCTGGTTGGACTCACGGCGCTGGCGACACTCATTCACATTCCCTACTATATTGTTATTCTGGCTGGAATCGCCTACTGTTTCTGGGCGTATCGCCAATCTTCGAGCGTGCGCCGCTCACTCCGCCTTCCATAAGCGATGGCGGAGAGCGCCGCGAACCACACTCTATTTGCAGGGTCGCGCGGACTGCTAGAGGACAATCCATCCCGCGCGAATCAGCGCCAGCGATCCAGATGCAACCACGATCCAAAGAAGCACGCCTTGCAAAAGCGGCCGCACGCCGACTTCGCGCAGAGTCTCTTTCGATAACCCGGTCCCGATCAAAAAAAGTGTGACGGTGAGCCCGATGACACCCATGTGCTTGAGGTCGGGATAGAACATCTGAAAAGTGTGAATGTAGGTATTGGCAACTGCAGCAAGGCAGAAGAAAAGGATGAACCAGGGCCAGCGAATGCGCGCCTTGCTCTTGTAGTTAAACGCTGTCCCAACGGAGACGGGCACAATCCAGAGAGCGCGCGCCAGCTTGACGGTGGTTCCGACGGCAAGCGCGACGGCGCCGAACTTTGCTGTTGCGCCAACGACGGAGCTGGTGTCGTGGATGGCAAGCGCCGACCACAGGCCAAACTGCGTTTGCGTCAAGTGCAGCGCTGAGCCGATTGCCGGAAATGCGAGCAGCGCAACCGAGTTCAGCACAAACACCGTTCCCAGGGAGATGGCAATCTCTTCCTCGCTGGCTCCCGAAATTGGCGCGACTGCGGCAATCGCGCTTCCGCCGCAGATCGCCGTGCCGGCGGAGATGAGAAACGAAATTTTCCGCTTGACCTGCAGGGATCTTCCCAGCCCCCAACCGAGAAGCATGGTGAAACTGATGCTTGCCGCGGTGTAGAGAAAGCCGGTTCGGCCAACCCGGAGTACCTGCTGCAAATTCATTCCGAATCCAAGACCGACGACAGAAACCTGGAGCAGCAGCGCTGACAGGCGTTTGGCATCCACATGATACGGATGGACGAAAGTAAATCCATAAACAAGTCCGACGGCCAGCGCGAATGGCGGCGAGAGAAATCCGCTTGCGGCAAGGATCAATCCTGCAAAGAATATGTTTTTGGTCACACATCGATTGTTTCGAAAGAAACAATCCGCGTCCAAGCAGAAGTACTCATGCCCTCATTTGCGCTTCTTATAAGGAGCGGCCGGCGTCGGCCGTTTCGCGCTGACCGACGTTCTTTGCGTACCGGCGCGGCCGATGATAAATCTGCGAAATTCAAGGGCCAGGCCTTGCGGTTCAGGACCAGAGGCGTACGCAATAAGAAATTTGCGCCTGATTCGCAATCCTTCCACATCGACGATTTTGAAACCGCTGTCGAGCCTCGTGTCTTTTGCAATCGCGCAACGCGAAACAAAACCCATCCCCAGCCCTGCTTCCACCGCCGACTTGATGGCCCCGGTCGAATCCAATTCCATCACAATATTCAATGAACTCCGCTTGATGCCTTGCTGCACAAACGCGTGCTCAATAACATTTCGCGTTCCGGAACCGTGTTCGCGCATAAGCAAGGGACTCGAAGCGAGTTCGGCGCAGGAGATCGAATCGCGTTCGGCCAACTCGTGCGCGGTAGAGGCGATCAATACAAGCTCATCTTCAAGAAACGGCTCGGTCTTCACGTCGCGGCTTCGGGCCGGCCCCTCTATGAATCCCAACGCAATTTTCTGCTTCTCTACTGCGTTCACAATTTGTTCTGTATTTCCGCTGATCAGGGTGGGATGAATGCGCGGATGCTCGCGTTGAAACTCGGCCAACAGGCGCGGCAGCACATACTGAGCGATGGTCGTTGAGGCGCCCAGGGCGAGATGCCCGGAGTGTTCTCCGCTCAGCGAGGCTATCTTCTGTTCAGCCTGCGCGCGAAGCGCGCTTGACTGTTGCGAGTACCCAAGAAGAATGCGGCCAGCTTCGGTGAGCGATATGTAGGCGCCGGTTCGATCGAACAGTTGGACGCCGAGATCCTCCTCAAGCGCCTTGATCTGGAGACTCACGGCAGGTTGCGAAAGGTAAAGTTCCTCAGCGGCTTTTCTAAAGCTGCGCTGCTCTGCGACTGCCCGGAACACAACGATGCGGAAGTTTTCGAGACTCGACATTGGACGATTGAACCCATTCCAATTCTATGCGGCATTCCCCCGCGAAAACCCTGGACAGCGAATAGTTCTGTGTCGGCGTGAGTATCCTGAATCCCGTGCTAATGGTTATCCCTGCTGGAGCGCGGCCTGGCCCACGGCCAATTCGATCTCGATCTCCGGCGGCGCGAGCAGCGTGTTGTGAACCAGGCAATGATGCACGGAACGCATGACCCCTTGTTCCTGCTCTTCAGTGAGCGAAACAGGGCAGGAAACATGAATGCGGAAATTGCCGATGCGGGCAGGCTGCTTGAGCTTCTCGGCAGTTACGGTAACTTCCACGCCACTGTCGTCGAGATTGCGGGTCCGGAGATATTGCACCGCGTAGAATGCCGCGCAGGAACCGAGCGATGCAAGCAGAAACTCGGGAGGCGTCATTCCGCTGTCCGTGCCCCCGTTCTCCGGCGGCTGATCGCAAAGGATGGAATGCGAGCGCGAATGAATGGCGAATTTAACCTGGTCGAGATGCGTAATCTTCACTTCCATGGTGCTTCTCCTCTTCATTAGAAGAAAGACACGACGGAGGAAATTCGTTACAAGGCCGCGAAAGTTTATTTTGCGGCCGGCAGAACCAACATGCGCAGGTATTCGCGGGTGAGTATGGCGCGCAATCGGGGCGCCACGGCGGAGTCGCAGGGAATCTGCAGGGAACGGCAGCGATCGATGGCTGCGCGCAGGTCGCGCAGAAACGCCACGCAGGACGGGCACGCCTCAATATGTTCCCGCATCCGGTCGCATGTAACTGGCTCCACTCTTCCATCCAGGTACTCTGAGAGGTTGGCAAACAGATCGCGGCACTCATCGGGAGGTTTCCGGCGTTTTGATCTTGCGCCTTTGGTCGTTTTCGCTTGCGATGGGTTTTTGTCAGGCTCCCCCGCAGTCTCGCTCAGCAACTGGCTCATCTCCTTGCGGACGCTTAAACGCGCCCGATGAAGACGAATCCGCACGGTGCCCTGGCGCAAATTGAGAATCTGCGCGACCTGCGCAGTAGTTAACTCCTCCATATCGTGAAGCACGAGGACGATGCGCAATGGCGCCGGGATGCGCAGGATAGCCTGATGCAGCAGATAGTGCTGCTCGGCGTGGAGCAAGTTGCCCTCAGGGCTTTCTCCGGCATCCTGGAGCAACTGTCCCAGTTCATCATCGCTGGGCATCAACTCATCGAGCGAGAGCATGCTGGTTGGGGCATGAGAAGGCTTGCGGCGCATGCGCCAGCAGCGGTTGCGCGTGACGGTGTAAAGCCAGACGGCCAACTGCTGAGGTTCCTGTATCCTGGCCATGTGTCCAAGGGAACGGGAGAGCACTTCCTGCATGGTGTCTTCCGCATCTTCAGGATGCCCGCAGATCTTCATGCTGAAGGAGTAGACCGTATTCTGAAGCAAGCCGATCGCCTCTTCAACTGCCTCGGGGGTGTTGAGGCGCAACAGGTCTGTGGCTCGGATCAGTTCAGGTCGCATCGTTCAGGGTCATCGAGATCAGCTCCAGTATACCGCCGCGCATGGTTGCGTTCGCCGATCAAGTGGAAGGTCTGCCTGCACTTTGCCCAAAATGTTGCGCATGAGATTCACTGCACAGAAGAATGCTCGTTGCCGGGCGGCTGCAATGCGGCCTCGATCATGTCGAGGCAGATCGGCGCAACTTTCCTGAGCCAATCCCTTTCCTCATCGCTTGCGGGTCTGGATTCAACGGCCTGCCAAGCGCGCAATAACGCCAAAGCGAGAGCCATTTCGGCCCCTGGACGGCTCTCCTCCAGAAGAAACATCTGGCGGTAAACCTCATCCTTGATCCGCTCTCCGCCGGCATGGCGCAAGCTGACCGGCCGGGTTACACGCTTTGGCCTCGTCATCGAAGGTTCTCCCTACCTGTTCCCGGAGCAGCTTGCGTCCTTCATTCCCATGGCGCGAAAGATGGACATGGCAGGGCACCAGTTTGTAAATGCCGATTGCAGAAGGTTAAGTCCGACAAACGCCGTCAGCCATAGCCAGTAGATTGATACGTAGTGCGCAAGCGCAACGGAGAGTAGAACAACTGCGCCTGCCGTCAGGCGCAAAGCACGTTCGACTGTCATAGGGATTCTCCTTCTTCGGATTCAGGTTGAGGTGCAGATTCGGCTTGATGCCGCGCGTGAACCATGTAGTAGAGCACCGGAATGGTTGGCCAGGAGAGAAATGTCGACGCCACCGCCCCGGCGATCAGAGACAACGCAAGACCCTGGAAGATGGGGTCCGTGAGAATCACGCTTGCGCCGACGACGACGGCTGCCGCTGTCAAAAGCATGGGACGAAAACGCGTTGCGCCCGCATCGATCACCGCCTCGGCAAGCGGAAGTCCCTGGCGGATACGGAGCTCGATAAAGTCGACAAGAATAATCGAGTTGCGGACGATGATGCCGGCGCCGGCAATGAAGCCGATCATGGATGTCGCGGTGAAGAAGGCGCCCATCATCGCATGAGCAGGCATGATGCCCACCAATGTGAGAGGGATTGGCGCCATGATGATCAGCGGCACGATGAAGGAGCGGAACCAGCCCACAACAAGCACGTAGATGAGTACCAGCACCGCGGCGAATGCCAGGCCCATGTCGCGGAAGACCTCGATTGTGATATGCCATTCACCGTCCCACTTCATCGAGTAGTGATCGGTAGACTCAGGCATCGAGGCGTTATAGCGAGTGAGAATGTATCCGGCGGGAAGCTTGAGGTTGTCGAGTTCCTTGTTCATTTTGAGAATGGCGTAGACGGGGCTTTCAATCGCTCCGGCAACATCGCCCGTGACATAAACCACGCGGCGCAGGTTCTTGTGATAGATACTGCGCTCGATGGTCGTGTTCTCGATGATGACCAACTCGCGCAACGACACCATAGAGCCGTCAGCACCGGGCAGGCGAATATTGTCCAGTGCCTGCTCGGACGAGCGATCTGCGCGGTCGAGTTCGACAATTGCCGGAACAGGCTCGCGCGTTGTCTGGTCGTGCACCAGGCCCACCTGAGTCCCTGAAAGTGCCAGCGCCAGGGCATGGGTTACGTCCGAGACTGCGATGCCATGCTGCGCCGCCTTCACCTCGTCCACGCGAATCTGCAGCCTGGGTTGCGGATCTTCGACATACCAGTCCGTGTCTACAACACCGGCCGCGTGTTGGAAGATGGACTTGATCTGTTGCGCAACCGCGGTCTGGCCGGCGAGATCCGGGCCGTAGACCTCTGCCACAAGAGTCTGAATCACCGGCGGCCCCGGCGGTACTTCACTCACCTGAACCCGCGCGCCATATTGGTTGCCGATGGCATCGAGCAACGGACGAAGCCGCTTGGCGATGCCATGGCTCTGCATGCTGCGTTGCTTGGCAGGCAGCAGGTTCACCTGGATGTCGGCCTGGTTGGATTGGCCGCGCATATAGTAGTGGCGCACCAGCCCGTTGAAGTTATAGGGCCCCGAGGTTCCCGTGTAGGTCTGATAGTTCAGCACGTCCGGCTGCCGCGCGAGTTCATCGCCGAGCGCCTGGGCCACGCGCGCCGTCTGCTCCAGCGGCGTGCCGTCGGGCATATTGATGACAACCTGCAACTCGCTCTTGTTATCGAATGGCAGCATCTTGACGCGCACAAGTCCAAGCGGCACCAGGGCCACCGAAATCAGAAGCAAGATGGCGACCCCAATGAAGAACAGGTAGCGATTGCGCGGCGAGCGGATCAGCGGCGTCATGATCTGCCGATAGAGCCGGGTGCGCCAGTTTTCTCTCTCCGGCTCCAGAATCTTGGCTCCTTCAAGATGCTTGCCCAACAGGCGAAGCGCAGCCCAGGGAGAAACCACAAACGCAACCATGAGCGAGAAGAGCATGGCGGCCGAAGCGCCGACGGGGATGGGCCGCATGTAAGGGCCCATGAGTCCGCGCACAAAAGCCATCGGCAGTACCGCGGCAATTACGGCGAAGGTGGCCAGAATTGTGGGGTTGCCCACCTCTGCGACTGCCTCCACCGCAACCGCGCTCATGGAGCGGCCGTGATTTTCAGGCAGGCGGAAATGCCTCACCATGTTTTCGACCACGACGATGGCATCGTCCACTAGAATGCCGATGGAGAAGATTAAAGCAAAGAGCGTGACACGATTGATGGTGTAGCCCAGGAAATAGAACACAGACATGGTGAGCGCCAGCGTGACAGGAATAGCCAACAGCACGACACCCGACTCGCGCCAGCCGAGAAACAGCGCAACCAGAAGAGTCACTGACAGCGTGGCCAGCAGCAAATGCTCAAGCAATTCGTCGGACTTGTTCTTCGCGGTCTCTCCGTAGTTCCGTGTAGTAGTCACGGTGACGTCGTTGGGAATGCTGACGCCCTGCATCTCGTGCACGCGCTTGAGGACCGCATTTGAAATTTCGGTTGCGTTGGTTCCCTTGCGTTTGGCGACGGTGATGGTCACGGCCGGATACTGACCCGCGCTTTGATGCCCCGCAGCCGCGCCCGCGTTCGTGGTTCCGAAAACCACATAGTTCGTTGGCTCCGCAGGGCCATCGACAATCTTGTCGGCTACATCGCGCAGGTACACCGGGCGGCCGCGCACTACGCCGACAACAACCTCTTCCAGGTCTTTGCGCTGGGTGAATATGTTGCCGGCGTCCACGCGCACCTCCTGGTTGTTCTCAGAGAAGTTGCCAGCCTGTACGCTCGCATTTGCGGCCTGCAGATGCCCGACGATTGCCATCGGCGATAGTCCATAGGCATCAAGTTTTTCTGTACTCAGCACCACGCGCATGGTGCGAGGCAGACCGCCGATGATCGACGTTTCCGATACGTCGCCAATCTGCTGAATGTTGTGCTGCATCTCATCGGCGATCGCGCGCAGTTGATAGCCGTTGTAGTGCTGGCCCCAAAGGGTCATGGCCAGGATCGGCACATCGTCGATCGAGCGGGCCTTGATGAGCGGCTGAGAAACTCCGGGCGGCATGAGATCGAAGTTCGAGTAGAGCTTGCTGTAAACCTTGATCAGCGCATCTTCCTGCGGAGTTCCGACGAGAAAGCGGACGATGACCAGGCTCTGTCCCGGCGCCGAAGTCGAGTACACATATTCCACGCCCGAAATCTGATGAACCAGGTTCTCGATAGGCAGCGTCACGCGTTCTTCGACCTCGGCCGGCGACGCGCCAGGCATGGCTGTCGTGATGTCGAGCATGGGAACAAGAATCTGCGGCTCTTCTTCGCGGGGAATGATGGCGACCGCGAAGATTCCGAGCGCCAGCGACGCGGCGATAAACAGCGGCGTCAGCTTGGAGTTGAGAAATGATTTTGCCAGTCGCCCGGCGATTCCAAGATCCTGCGTCATGGCTGAACCCCTGTGCTCGCTTCAATGCGCTTGCCGGCGATATCACGGTCTGAAGGCGCATCGACAAGCTTTTCGCCCGCGGAGACGCCGGATAGAACTTCAACAAAATCGCCTTGCGGCGCGCCCAGCGTGAGGTAGCGAAGCTGCGCAATTCCCTGGCTGTCGAGAACGTAGGCGCAGGAGAGGGAGCCGCGCGCAACCACAGCGGAGCGCGGAATGAGGATCGCCTGCCGAGTTCCGTTGGCAAACATCGCGGTTCCATACATCCCGGCGCGCATTTGCGCAGAAGGAGGCAAGTCGATTTTGACAAGGAAGCTGTGGCTGGATGGATCGGCGGCAGGAACAATCTCTGCGACGACCCCGGTCAGGCTCCCGGAGGACGCGCTGTCGATGGTCACCGGAACCTTCATCCCCTTGTGGATGGCGCCAATGGCCGACTCGTCCACTGAGACCTCAAGCTGCAACGGCCCCGCCTGATCGATTTTGAGCAGTGCCACGCCCGGCGCGGCCATGGTTCCTGGATCGGCCATCCGCGCCGTGACCACGCCTGCGAATGGAGCCGTCAGGCGCGTGTAACTCAGCATGGCGCGTGCTCCGCTCTCCTGAGCCCGCGCAGCGTCGGTCTGCGCGCGGACGGCTTCAAGATTCGCCGCTGCCGCCTGGGCGCGCTGCGAAACTTCATCCAGCTCTTGCGGGCTAACGCTCTTCTGCGCATCGAGCTGCTTGTACCGTGCCAGTGTGCTCGCGGCCAACGCGGCATTTGTTTGCGCCGCGGCCTGCGCGTCTTGCGCCGCCTTCACGCCGGCCTGCGCTTGCTCGACCGAGGAACGTAGTGCCCCGTCATCGAGTACGACGAGGAGTTGTCCGGCGCGAACGCTGTCTCCTTCGCGCACCAGAACCTGCTGGATGCGCCCCATCACCTGCGCGGAGACAATCGCGGATTGTTTCGCTCGAGCGGTTCCCGTGGAGCCCAGGTTGAGGGGCACAGTCTGCTGCCGGCTTTCGACAATCTGTGCTTGAATAGTTTGGACGTTCGGCGGCGTCGCGGCAGCTTCACCGCCATGGCAGCCGGCAATCAGCGCCGCCGATGTCGCAAGCAAACTCAACCAAAAAACATTCTTCATTGCGATTCCTCCGCAGCTTCGGGCGTCAGTGTCCCGGTCGCGTATAAAAGTTCGCTATAGGCCATGGCATTTCCGTAGACGGCATGCCAGTAGTTGGATTGGCTCTCCCGCTCGGCGTCTTCGGCCCGCAGTAGATCGGTGATGGTGGCAAGTCCCGCGCTGTAACGGTTCTTGAGGATGCGAAGACTCTCTGCCGATTCGCCCATCGCAGCCTGCGCCGTCTCCAGCGACAGCTCGGCAGTCTTGCGATGGATGTGCGCCTGGCTTACCTCCAGCCGCAGATGCTGCTGCGCCGCGGTCATCTGCGCATCGATCTTCTGTTTCGCCGCGCTTTCCCGCGCCAACTGGTCCCGCTTGCCCAAAGGCAGAATGTCGACGCTGACCTGTATCCCGGCGACCCAGTTGTTTCCGCCTGAGCCGGCAAACGAAGTGCGGTCTTCCTCCCAAGTGCCATAGGCGCTCACGCGCGGGCCAAAGTCGGACTTGGCCGCGCCCAGCGCCGACGCCTGTGCCGATTGCGCCCGCCCAAGCGCTATCAGATCGGAGCGTGTCTTGACGGCGCTGGCGATCTCGTCTTCCAGCGCACCTTGCGGAAACTCATGCGGCTCAATGGGCTTGAGCTCGCTCTGTTTCAACTGCGGTGTTCCCATCGCTTCTCGCAACGCTGCCCATGCAAGCTCCAGATCGCCCTGGGCTGCGATCAACTCTTGTTTGCGCGCAGCTACGTTCACCTGGGCTGACATTCGATCCGATTCCACCGCCAGCCCGGCCTTCACGTGATCGTCGACGGAATTCAGCAAGGCCGCCGCGGTCTCCTGCTCGTGCTGCGCTACATCGACCGCTCGCCCGGCGTAAAGCACTTGAAGATACGCTTCGACAACGCGGAAGACAATCTGCTGATCGACTGCGTTCGCGGATGAAGCGGCGCTTTGCTTGAAGAGATCCGCGCGGTGAATCTGCTTCTGTGTCTTGAACGAGTCGAATGCGACCCATTGGCCGGAGAAGCGCGTAGAGAAGTTTCCGATGGGCTGGGGCTGGTTTAAAGCATTCAGCGCGAAATCGGACTGCGCAAATTGCCTTTGCCGAAGCCGCGTTCCAAACGCGTAGACCGGGTCGTTGCCGCGGGAGATGTCTTCAGTAAAGCCGAGTTGAGGCAGCAGTGCGGTGCGCGCCACGGAGGCAGCCGCTTTGGCATCCAGCTTGTCTGCGCGCGCAATTGCAGCTTCGGGGCTTTGCCCCAGGGCCTGGTTGATGGCTTGGCGGAGCGTCAGTGGCTCTTGTGCGCCCGCAGCCAAACCCCAAACCGTGACCAGGAGAAGGAGGCTCATCGTTCGATAGAAGCGATTACTCATTGGTTGAAGTGTCCTTGGGTGATGCTTTCAATTGAATAAAGCCACGGAAGGGCGAATCCGTTACAAGAGGCGTTAAAAACAGGTGCGGCTTCGGCCGCTGTGCCGGTTTCTCTGCAGCCTCCTAATCTGGGAGTTTGGAAGTGGCCGGGGATAGGCCCAGAGGGGATCGGGTGACAGGGGAATCCAGGAGGCAAGCTTGAAGGTTTCGCCAGCATCTTGTGCTGAGTGTCACAGACTTAGCACGGTAGATTCGGGAGACTGATGCAAATCTTCTTAGCCCTTTGAACCGGAAAAACTCAATCAAGACGCAGCCGGATGGGCCGATCGGCACCGGGTGCCTAACCGCGCAAAGGTACCAAGGTAATCGAACATAAGTGGGATAGTTCTTCGGTTAAGAGGGTGGCAAGCTCTTTGTGAGGAACAGTTTATGCGCCTTGTTTCGCTAGCGCTCATCCAGGTTTCCGATTCGTGTTCCCTTCCCGCGGGTTTCTCCCCGCCACTCTGCCAGAATCTGTGCGCTGCACAAACCCGCAAAGAATCCAATAGGTTATTCCCGTTACGAATTCGCGCTGAGAGGTAGAGTGTGTTCTTACTTTCCGAGAAAAGCACGCAGGAGAGGGTAGAGGTAAAGCGTCCTGCCGCGAGACGTATCCTTACGGCACGGACCGAGGTAGGCGGCGTCGAGCTCCTTGAACGGATCGCAGAGGAGGCCCGCAGTCTATGCAGGGAAGCGAACGCAAGTGAGCCGTTCTATATGCCGGACTGGAGCGAAGCCTATATCCGGGCGTTCAATCCGCAGGGTGAGCTGATACTTTTCACGGTCTGGGAAGGCGAGAGGATTCGCGCGTATCTGCCGTTGATGCTGACCAGTGGATTCGTGTCGGGGCTCCCCGTTCGCAAGCTGACCTCTTGCGCCAGCCAGTTCGCGTGCCGGTTCGATCTTGTCTGTTGCACCGGGGATGAGCGCGAAGAAGTGTTGCGCGGTATTTGGCGCGAGATGAGCCGGCTGCGGAAGTGGGATGTTCTGGAACTGCTTTATGTGAAAGAGGGCAGTGCGATTGATGAGCTTCTGCAACTGGCGTCAAAAGAGGGCTATTCCGTCGCGCGCAAGTTGACGTGGCGGGCGCTCTACGCCACATTTCAGAAGCAGCCGGACGGTACAGAGCCGTGTCTGGCGCACACGCAGCGCAAGTTTCGCGCAAATCTGCGAAGAACTCGTAAAGAGCTTGATGGACTTGGATCCGTTGCATTTCAACATCACTCTTCTGCAGATCCGGAAGCCCTGGCGCGCTTCTTCCAGCTGGAAGCCTCGGGATGGAAGGGAAGAGAAGGCACGGCGATTTCATGCGAGCCTGCCCGGCGCCTGTTTTTCGAGCTCGTCGCCACCGCCGCTTCCCGTGACGGCTACTTCAGCCTTGATTTTCTGGAATTGGACGGAAAGCCCATTGCCGGACATTTTTCGTTGGTGTGGAATGGGCGTTACCAGCTCCTCAAGGCCGCCTATGATGAGAGCTACAGTCGATTGGGTCCGGGGCACCTGATTGTGCTGGAGGCGTTTCGGAACCTTGGCCCATCTGGGCTGAGAGAATTGGATTTTATCGCTTCGCCAAAATGGGATGAAACCCGATGGGCATCCGAAGGGCGGGATCACTATACATGGTTTGCCTTCTCCAGGACTCCGTACGGCGGTCTCTTGCATTTCTTGAGAATTTCGGGAAGGTCGGCCATCAAGTCATTGTTGCGCAGTTTCTCGAAGAAACAGAATCCCGTTAAATCAAATTGAGAAGTACGCTTGTTTGAAGTTCGTTATCAAGATGGGTAATCAGAGAGCGGACGTGCCGGTTTTTGTTGAGGGCCTCGACGCATCCGCGTATGGGATAGCGCGCAGCCTGGGGCGAAACGGCATCGCCACAATTGCCCTGGACGGCAAGAATAAAGATCTGCTCCGTTTTTCGCGCTATTGCCGGGGCTGCAACACGTTTCCGAACGATCCAGGCCAGCAGCGGACCTACGCCGACGACATTATTCCCAATGAGCATGTCCTCTACGAACTGCTGGTAAAGTGGGCCGGCAATACGGATAAGAAGCCCGTCCTGTATGCGACTTCGGACTGGTTCACAAGATTCCTTTGCAATTGGCAACAGGAACTCGAGTCGAGGTTTCTTTTTCACTGGGTGCCGAAGGATGTATTCACAACAATCACGGAGAAGGGGCTCATCGCGGAGTTCTGCAACAAAATTGGAATCCATGTCCCTCAGACGCTGATCACACGCCCGGAGCAAGAAGCTTCCTGGATCGCAAAAGAAACGCCTTACCCCTGTCTCGTAAAACCAAACCATCGGCAAACTGTGCAGTTCCCAATTGCCGCCAAGGTATTCGTCGCGCAAACTCCCCATGAGTTGGAGAAGTTCTTCGCGAGCAATCCTCAACTCAAAGGCGCCACGTTAGTTCAGGAGCTGATTGAAGGCGGCGACGACCAGATCTTCCAATGTACAGCGCTCGGCAAACATTCAGGCGCAACAGTGCATGCGACGGTGCGCAAATTGCACCAATACCCGCTCCGCTATGGAACCATGTGCTATGGGCGGACCGAGCGGAATGAGGAGTTGGCGGCGGAGTCGCTGAAGCTGGTGCGCGCACTTGGCTACCGCGGATTGGGCTCACTCGAATTCAAGTTCAGGGCAAGCGATAAAAACTACTATTTTATTGAAATGAACACGCGCCTGCCCTGGTACAACGGCATCTTCGACGATGCCGGCGTGAACCTCGCTTACCTTGCCTATCTGGATCTGGTGGGAGAACCGGACGAATCCGTATTGCAAAGAACACGGCAGCGGGATGTGGCCTGGACAAGTTTACGCAAATATTCAGCTTGGTTCAGCGCTATGCGAAAAGAACAAACGACTAGTTGGTGGATTTGGATTTTCTCCATCGGAAGGGCGCGCTCGTTTGCATGGTGGAACCTGAGCGATCCGGGCCCCTTTATTGCGTCGCTCGTTTTTCGGCTTCGCGGCTGTACGGCCGGAGTTCTGAAGGCGGCGGGATTGCGGAAATAGCTCTAAACTTTCTGCACTTCAGCCTCGCCTTGTACGTCATCCGGCATCTCTGCATCAGATGGCGAGAGCAGGCCCAGTCGGCTCTCGATTAGTTGATTGAGGCTCTCAATCAAATTGCCGATGGCACTTCTTTCTCGACAATCCCGTAGTCGCTTGCGTCAGAGCGCTGAAGAACTTTCCGGGTGGGATTAGCTATCCAGTTGTAAAGCAAACCCAGAAAGAGCAGCGCGGCAAAGGACGTGGCCAGGACGAATCCGGCGCGCAGTCCTCCGAACAGGTCGCTCGCTGCTCCCATTGCCAGCGGACCGAGAGCAGCCCCGGCACAAGTGAAGAAGAGGATCACGCCGGAGACCGCGCCATGTTCCGCCTTCGGAAAGCAACTAATTCCCTTGGAATTCAAGGTGGGATAGATGACCGACATAAACAATCCGGAGAGCGCCAACAAGTAGACTGTTGCGTTAGGGCCGCCGAACATGGCGCCCAGGAAACAGATCAGAATTGCGCCGCTGAAGACCACAAGCACGCTCGTCCAGTTCCAGCGTTCCAATACCCAGGCTCCCAGAAAGCGGCCCCCGGCACGAAGGATGAAGAAGATCGAGACAACATAGGCCATCATGAATGCCGATGAAGGTTTGTTCGTTTCAAGGTAGGTGGGCAGCCACACATAGACTGCGCATTCCACTGACACGTAGAAAAAACATGCCATTGAGAAGCCGAGCGCATAAGGGTTCTTGAGAAGATGAGCGGTTCGCGCAAGGTTGATACGCTCGGTAGACACCTTCATTGTCTGCGGATATTGGACCAGGGCCGCCGTGATAATGAGGATGACGCAGATTGTTCCTGCAATCACGTAAAGCCATTTCCAGGAGACGCCGCCCAACAGGAGGCGTGCCACGATTGCGGGCCCAATAATTGCACCGACGCCGAAGAAGCCCTCGACCAGATTCATTGTGGAAGTGTGTTCGAGCGTCGAGTGGGAAATGTCGCCGATCAACGCAAGAGCGCCAGTCTTGAAGATTCCGATGGCCGCGCCGGAGACGATCAGCAGCGCGATAAACGCGGAATATGTATTTGCGACAGAGAACAGGTAAGAGTTCAGCGCAAACAGGATGAGCCCGAAAATGATCGTTCTCTTTCGGCCCAGCAGATCGGCGAGAAAACCAAGCGCGATGGCAGCGAACGCAATGGCAGACATGTTCGCATAATGGAAAGCGCCCGCCGCAGTCATGCTGAGATGGAATGTCTTGATGACCTCGGGTATGATGATGCCCACTGAATCGGTAGTCATGGCAAACATCATGAACATGGTGAACGTGAGCGCTTTAATAAGGATGGTGTTGCCGCTAGACTTATCCTGGGTCATCATTCGATCTCCGTGCAGAGATTTGCGTCACGATTCAATTTGGACCTTTGCTGAGTGGCCCGCTTGACCGGTTGAATGTTCAATGAGCGCGGAAGGCCGGGAAAGATCCACGCGAAGGGCGATCCAATGGTTGTCGAGCTCCCAGGTTATCGTGAGGAGATTTTGCGAGACGGACTCGACGCTACACGTTCCGCTGAACGCTGGATGAGCGTTGCGAAGCCGGATGAGTCCGAGGAGCCGTTGAACCATCGGGCGGTCCAATGCCGAGACGGTCTCCGCCATTGTGTAGTAATGCCGGTTGATGTCGCGCCCCACGCCGCTTCGTTCCAGTAGCTCCATGTCGTTTCTTCCGCCCAGCAGGCCAACGTAATACACCTGCGGAATTCCAGGCACAAAAAACTGGATGGCGCGTGCAATCAGATAGAGCGTCTCGTCATTTCCCAGCGCGTCGAGATAGGTGCAGTTGACCTGATAGAGATCCAGGTTGTTCGCGGCCGCGCCGGTTGCCTTCCTGCTCTGTCCGTTGCTCAAGCGGTGAATCGACTCGACGAGATCGTTGATCTCTGAGGGCTCAAGCAGGCCTGGATCGCCGCCGGCGTCCGCGCCAACGTCGATCACTCCGATGCCATCGTGCGTGTCGAGCACGGTGATAGCGTTCTTCGGACGAATGGAAAGCCATCGCGCAAGTGGCTTCGCATCGGCCTTGAACAGTGCGTGAAGCACAAGCGGAGGCAGTGCGAAGTCATAGACCCAATCGACCTGGCGGGCAATCTCTACCTGCTGCTTGTAGTAACTGTGCACCTCGACCAGAACTTCAATCCCAAGTGCGTGCGCCCTCTTGGTCAGGTCGTCAATGAACTCGAACGTCTCGGGAATCATGAAGCAACTCGTGCCGGGTTTCTTGATCGCGTATCCCACTGCATCCATTCGAATAGAGCGCACGCCAGCCTGGTGAAACCGCTCAAGAATCGCATTCAGATACGCGATTCCTTGCGGATGATTTACATCGATGTCGATCTGCTGAGGCGTGAACGTGGTCCAAAGCAGTGCATTTTTCACCGTTCGCCAAAATGGAATATGTGAACGGCAAGCCTGGCCGGGGCCGATAGATTCGCATCAGATCCGCTTCGGTAGCCCCGTTCGGAAATACGCGACCGAATGTAAGGAACATGCCGGAATAGGGAGATTCGAGCCCATTTCGCGAAAAGTCTTGAAACTGCGGCGACGAAAGTGAAGCATGGTTGACAATCAAATCCGCCATCAGCTCGACTGTCGAACCGAGAGACTGAAGATCGCTCCATGAGCCGAGCCGAGAGTCAACCTGCGTGTGGTCGATCGGGTCGAATCCGGCATCCACGCCGTCGATCGGATGGAAAAACGGCAGCAGATGCGCGCCACCAAAGACCGCAGTCAGCGGACCCTCCAGGAGACGCCTGAGATCGTTGACCCCGCCTCCAGTGAGGCGATCGACGTATGTCATCAACTGAACTTGATTCTTCATTCCCGCTCTCCGCGAGGCTCAAAATCGACCTGAAACATTCTCTGAATAGACTCCTTCGCAATGCTTGTTGACGACTCGAGGAGTTGACGGCACTCTGGAATTGTCCAGTTCGGAGTGGCACCCGGCCGGCTGGCGACCAGGGCGCCAAGCGCGTTTGCGAACGCTGCACTCTGCTCAACGGGCCATTTCATCGCCATTCCATGCAGGATCGCGGCCGCGAATGCGTCACCCGAACCCACGGTGTCCACAACTTCAATCGGAAAGCCGGGAAAGGTTGAAAGCTTGCCGTCGCTGTACACGGCGCATCCCTTGCCACCGAGTGTGACACAAATGATCTCAGAGCCGAAAGTGGATGACCAGTAGCCACAGAAATCAGCGAGGTGGAAGGGACGATCTCCCAGCACTCCTCGAGACAGAATCTCAGCCTCCGAAAGATTCATCTTCAGGGTGGTCGCGAGATGCGACAAGCGCTTAACAAGGTCCAGGCTCCAATGACCGTCGCGAAGGTTGATGTCATAAAAGCGTTTTGTCTTTGGAAAACATTCAACAATACTGCGCACTATCTGTTCGTTACAGCTCTCTGTTTGAGTCAATGTTCCAAGATAGATCCAATCAGGATTGAAGTCACGAATCCTGTTTAACGTCTCCTGGCTGAAGTTGAGAAAGTCGAACGCAGCGGGCCGGGCGATGGTGAATACAGGATTGGCATTCGCGTCGGTCGCGACAACTGCTGTCCCAGTGGTCTGCCCCGGAACTCTCTGAATCAGATCGGTTGAGAGGCCGAGCGCTTTGATCCGCTGGAGCGCCAGGTCTCCGCGCCGGTCATTTCCGACTGCCGAGAACACGGCAGCGGAATGTCCCAGCCTTCGAACGTGCGCGGAAACATTAAGCGGGGCTCCCCCCACGAACTCCCGATCGTGATCGAATACGTCCCAAAGCACTTCGCCGATGCTGAGAATCTTCATTGTTCCTCTCCTCGATCATCGACAGAAGTGGGATGGATGCTGATTTGGTTCGGAGACGCGCACGGTAGCCGCACCCACGGCTGGTAAATCCTGGGTTCGCGGAAGCTGGAGTGACTCGTCCACCGGTGGGTGTATCCAGGCATGCGTCGCCAGTTGGCCGGCGGTCTACTGCCTCCATGCGCCGCGAATCAAGTGAGCGCTCGCGCTGGATTGAAAGAGCTGCCTCAATTCGACAATCGATGCAGCGCAATGCAAGCGAGAGACAAGCGCACCGCCGAAGCGATTGTAGCTAAATCTGTCTAATCCAGGATAGGTAAGCCGTGAAAAAGTTGTATATGCTAAATGCAAATGCGCAATTGCGGCTGGAGCAAAGTAACTTTAGCCCAGCTCCGCCAGAGTGGCGTCGATTTTAATACAAATCAAGGCCCTTGCTCGCAGCCTCGCTTGCTGGATTCCGCCCGCACATTGACTGCGGTAACTGTGCCGCCCGCAACTTGCGTTCACGTAAATCCACATTGTTGTCTCCCCGCCCCTTGCCTGTTGCTTGAGCATCGGGCCTTGACCTCATGCGCAAGAGTCTGTCTCAATGTCCAATTCGATTGTATAGGTAACTTATTGATGGACCCTGTTGACATACGTTCATTCCGATTCATACTATTCGGTCCTTAGAGGCGCCAGAAGATTCTTCTCCTTCTTGGAATCTGCAGTTGGTGCCGTCGGGCGGAAAACAACGCGAGCCTCTGGGTGTCTCCCCTATTCGACTGGAACGTAAAGTTGCTTTGATCGTTGGGCATCTGCGAATGGAATTTAAAACTGGGGAATGCTCAGGAGCGGAAACGCGAGATGAAACGGCCCCGGTGGAAGCCGAACCGGAAGGAGACGCGCAGCTTCCGCAAGAAACCGCGAGAAGGCCGGAGCGATGCCGGTCACCGGCTACGGCCAGCAGATATTACTGCTGACACGCATTCATCGCTTGCCGGCGTTAGTCCATAACTAGCCTGACAGGGGCATTTAGCCGGCTGCTAAGTCCATCCCATGTTTCGCGGCTTAGGTAGTTAGCTGCACAGTAAAGCATTGCATTGAGTCTCGCCATTGTTCTCAGTAAGTCGGAGTAGGTTGGCCCGGAGGCACTTATGTTTGATGGAAAAGTCTCCTTGCAGAAAATCTGCAAGCGGGAATATACTCCTCCCGATCACGAAATGCTGATGAACGGCTCAGACCGCCATGCTTATGCCAGCGAGCATGTTCACCTGGATTCTGCGGATGATTTGGTGTTGATTCAATCGCTTCAGGATGGTTGTGAAAAATGCTTCGACGCGCTGTTTGCGAGATATTGGAAGTTGGTTTTCACCATTGCCTGGAAGATTCTCCGCGAACGGACTGACGCAGAAGATATCGTTCAGGAGGTCTTTCTGACGATCTATCTTCAGAGGGACAGGTACGAGTCGAGCCGCGGATCGGTCAAGACATGGATCTCGCAATTCGCGCATTTCAAAGCGCTGATGAAGCGACGTTACATTCAATCCAGGGAACTTGTGAATCTTGACGAATTCTCTGAATTCGAATCCGGATTGTTGAGATTCTCCGCATCGCAGGGCGTATTGGAACGGGCGGCCTTTGTGGAGGAGTGCCTTTCAGTACTGAACCCGCGGCAGCGCAGAACCGTTGAGCTGGTTCATTTTGACGGATATACTCTGCTGGAGACGGCGGCTGTTCTTAAGCAGTCTCTAGCAAACACCAGAAACATCTACTATCGGGGGATGAAGGCACTTCGTCTGCAATTGTTGGCGACTCGCGTTCACCCGGGTAGAAATGAGAGAGACCTGGCTGCGGGTATCACGGAATCGGCAGCGAAATCTCTTGTTCTTGGAACGGACCTGTAGACGATGAAATCCTTGCATGATTGTCGAACACGGAGTCACCCGGATCGCGAAGCCATTGAGGAACTGTGCTGTTTGTTCGTACTCGGGGATCTCTCTCGAGAAGACAGATTGTTTCTTGAGGCGCACATCGCGGAGTGCGTGGAGTGCCGGGAACTGATCAAAGGGTTCGAGAGAATTGCGCTTTTCGATTTGCCCGCCGTGGCGTCGCTGCGAACGGAGAACTTTGTCCCTGAGAGTCTTGAGTTCGCGAACGAGAACCAAATTCGGGCCAGAGTGCTGGAAAGAGCAAAGGCCGGTCATGAGAATGAAAGCCGCAAACTGCTCACCGAAGACATTGTTCGCGTGTGTCCGACTCGCTGGCTAGTGAATGTAAAACGTGTTTGCAGACTCGCAGCCCCAGCGGCCGGCTGGGCGATTGCGGCGCTTCTACTTGCGAGCGTCGTGTGGAAGCCTCGACCAGTCGCGGGGCCCGGTAAGCAACTGGCTCCGCCGCAAGTCTCGATGGTTGATCGCTCGAGTCAAGCGGGGGCGCTCGAGCAGCGATTAAATGTTGCCGAGCGGCAGCGTGACGAAGCCCTTGCCAAGCTGGATGATGCCATGTCCCGTAACCGGAGCGGAGCACAGAGCCTCGCGCAATTGGAAGCGCAGTATGAAAGCCTGGATGCGACATACACCGCACTTAAAGGCGACATATCGCTCCAGCAAGACCAACTGAAACAGGAGTCCGCGCAGTTAGAACTAACGCGCAGGGAACTCAATGACCAACTCGTTGCGAAGGAGTCGCTGCAGGGACAGTTGTCCGATGTCTATGAGCGTCTTCAAAAGAACAGCTCTGAAGTTACAAGGCTCGAGAGAATTGCAGCGACCACCCCGGCGAGTCTGCCGGTGTCAGAGAGAGAAATCGACGGGAACGAGGCAAAGGAGATTCTTGGTGCGCGCGAGTTGCATATTGTCGACGTCTACGATGTCGATAATGCAGGCAAATCGTCACGAGCGTATGGCAGGGTCTACTACGTGAATCGCAATCTCCTCGTCTTCTACGCATTCGATTTGTCGAAGCTTGAGAGGAATCGCAAGGCAGTAGCGTTTCAGGCGTGGGGATTCCGGCAACCGCAGTCAGTGAATGCGGAGAGCCTCGGATTGTTCTACATGGACAACGCAACGCTCAATCGCTGGACGCTGCGCATCTCCGATCCGCAGGTCTTGTCGCGCATCGACACCATGTTTGTGACCGTTGAGCCACCGGGAGGGAGCCGCTCTCCCAGAGGCCGCCGTCTACTCATGGCTTCTCTCGCCGGGCCGGCGAACCATCCATAACAGACCTCAGTGGAGTTGCAGGTTCACTCGGATCAGGTCAGCGCCGGGGCATCCAGGCGCAGCGGTGAACTGCTTCATCCTGAATCAGGCAAGAGAATCGCTTAAGGGACGGTAGCACGAACTTGTGTTTTCGCCTGTCTTAAGATCCCCGCGCTCCTGTTGACTGAGGGTAACCTTGAGCAAAGTGAGTCTAGTTCGAATAAGGTTCAGCTTAAGTACGCGAAGATACCCACTTGATGACGGATTGCAAAAGGATGGTTGGATCCAAGCGAATTGCGGGTCATTTGCGCTAGATGTGATATGTAAGAAATCGATAAATCGATTTGGTGAGTAGCCTATACAAGTTAATGGGGTTTCTCTTCTGATAAATGAGAAGTTTAGAGGCACTCGTTCCAACTCCTATGTAGTTGTACTCCCGGAGGCAAGAATGAGAATGAGAATCCTTCAAGTCGTGTTGGGTTTTGCTGCGTTTGCGACCCTCACCTCGGTATTGGCCGTTGGCCAAACCACATCGGCGACAGTTACTGGTGCAGTGTCCGACCCAGCCGGGGCCGCGATCCCCGGAGCAACGGTGGTCCTCGAGAATCTTCAAACGCATGTGAAAGCCACGGTGGCAAGCAATTCATCGGGGTTCTACCGAGTCTCTGGACTCTTGCCCGGCTTTTACAGAGCGACCGTGACAAAGGATGGATTCAAATCGGTCGTGCGCGATGGCATTGAGCTGCACGGGCAGGACGAAATTGCAATCAACTACAGTTTGCAGGTTGGCTCGGTCACGGAAAGCGTGACGGTAACCTCCGCGGAACCGCTGCTTCAGTCAGACTCCTCCACGGTAAGTACGGTCATTGAGAACCAGCAGATCGAGAACACTCCGCTCAATGGTCGCAACGTCATGAACCTGAGTGCGTTGACCCCCGGAGTGGTACCGCAGGGCGCAACCAGCGGAAACCCCCTGAACAACCAAGCCTCGATCGGGAACTACACCAACCCGGCGGGCTGGGGAAATTACCAGGTTGGCGGTGCGGTTACGGGGCAGAACATCACCTACGTCGACGGCGCGCCTCTGAACATGATGGCGCAGAACTGGATGGGCTACATTCCGGCGCAGGACTCGATCCAGGAGTTCCGTGTGGAAACCAACAATATCGGATCTGAATACGGCGGATACTACGGTGGCGTTCTTCTGTTTACGACCAAGTCCGGAACGAACGAATTGCATGGCTCGGCCTACGAATACTTTCGGAATACAGTGCTCGATGCAAACAGCTATCTCAACAATCAAACCGGCGTTGCCCGGCCTCCCGTTAACCAGAATCAATACGGAGTCTCGCTCGGCGGTCCGCTGAAGCGGAATAAACTGTTTCTATTCGGAAACTGGGAAGGATTCGTTGACAGGGTAGGGCTTCCCTACGAAACGGTCGTGCCGACGGTAGCAGAGACCGCCGGTGACTTTACCGCAGACTATACCTTGGCAAATCCGCTCCTCAATAATCTTACTGGCCAGCCGGTTTCCTGCAATGGCGTAGTGAACACGGTTTGCCCTGATCCAACAGCCTTGTATATGGCCAATGTGTACAAGTACTGGGCTCAACCGTCACCGTCACTTCTGAACGCTCCTCACGGTGCCATCAACTTCTCAACCAATGCGGCCTCCGGTGGTAGCAGCAACCAATATGTTATCCGTGGCGACTATAGTTTGAGTTCCCGCCAGCAACTGTTTGGACGTTTTACGACGTGGCGGACGAATACTATGGGGACAAACTACTATCACAACAATGTGCCACAGCCCGAAGTGCTGAGTACGACGGAGCAGGCGGTCGTGGGAGACACCGTTACACTGAATTCCACGACGGTCGCCGACTTCAGAGCATCCTACATACGCTTTAACTTTATCTCGCAGCCGCCCAATCTTGGGAAAGTGGATCTTTCGGCTTTCGGGCCAGCCTATGCCGCAATCGCCGGTCAGGTAACCTACAACGCACTGCCGGTTCCCTATCTGATTGGGTATGGGAGCGAGTTCCCGCTTCTGATCATCAATGTGATCCAGTTCTACGACTTCGACAAGTACTCTATTTCTGGGAACATTACCAAGACCTTCGGCCACCATGCACTCAAAGTTGGCGTCGAAGACATGCGCAATGAAGGCTACTTCTCCGGCGGGGGCCTTGGACCAGACGGCTTGTTCGCATTCGTCAATGGACTCCCGACGAACGATGTCTTCGCGAACTTCATGCTTGGATTTAACCTGCCACTTGCAGGACTTACCGGTATCCAGACTTCGCGGAAGGTTTCAGCGGTTAACTATAGCCAGGGGTACTATGTTTCCGACACCTACCAGATGAATCCCAAGCTGACACTGACCGGCGGTATAAGGTGGGACCTGCCCGGCGGGGTGCTCGAGAAGCACGATATAAACACAGTGCTGTTGCCGAACATTGCAAGTCCTCTGGGCACGATCCTGAACCCGGTCACAGGACAATCGCAGGCGCTTAAGGGCGATCTTTCCCTGGTGAATACGCCGAACTATCCAAGCCGGTATGACGACGTATTGCATAATCATCTTTTCGCGCCCAACCTCGGCTTCTCAGCGAGGGTCATGGACAATACAGTAGTGCGTGGCGGTTTCGGGATGTCGTTTATCTCGTATACGGATTTCAACGGGGTTCCGTCCCCGGACGGTTCGCCGCTTACGGCCGCGAGTACTCCGGATTTGGGACCCTTCTCGGGCGGCGGTTTGAGCAATCCGTTCCCAAATATCAATGGGGTGTTGCCTCAGCCAATTGGGCGAAATCCGGCGTTTGATGCGCAGGTTGAAGGTCTCACAATCAGCGGAATCGTGGCGGGTGCGCGTTATCCCTATGTCGAGCAGTGGAACCTGAACGTTCAGACGCAGCTCTCTTCGAACTCTGTCTTTCAGCTCGGCTATCAAGGTTCGAAGGGCACGCATATTCGAAACTCGATCAACCTGAATCAATTGCCGGATAGCTATGCAGCTCAAGCGGCCACGCAGTATCAGACACTTTACAATCAGTACATCAACGGCGCAGATGCTGGAAATCCCGCGAAGGCTGCTTCGGATGCCGACGCGAATACGTTTCTCAATGTTCCGGCTACAACAAATCCTCTCCAGGGCAAGCTGGCAACGGCCAGTTCGGATAACGGCGCCACGATTTCTCAAGGACAATTGCTGTTGCCCTATCCTCAATTCTCGAACAGCGTGTCGAACACGTCTCTGAACGAAGGATCCTCGATTTATCACTCACTGCAAGCTACTTATCAGGTACGTTTCCACAGTGCCGGTGCATTTTTCGCAGCGTATACCTGGGCGAAACTGATCGGAACAGTCGACTCGACGACCGGATTCCTTGAAGGGAACACGGTTGGAGGCGGGCAGGATAACTACAACAAGGCCGCTGATCGATCGCTTGAGAGCTTCGACGTTCCTCAGCGTCTGGTTCTCAACTATTCCCTTGCTTTGCCTTTTGGCAAAGGACAACATTTCCTGGCGAACGATGGCGAAGCATTGGATCGGGTGATTGGCGGCTGGCGCCTGAGCAGTGTCACCAGCTTCCAGGTCGGTTACCCGCTTGCCCTAACAGCGCAAGGGAACGACCTTTCAAACAGCTTTGGCGCGGTCGGCATACGTCCTAACCGTGTTGCCGGATGCGACCCCAAGCTGAGTGGAGGTGCAATTCCTCGGTTGAACAAATGGTTCAATACCGCCTGCTTTGCCCAGCCCGCGCCGTTTACCTTCGGCAACGAAGGCCGTGTGGATTCCCAATTGCGTGGAGAGGGCGTGGACAACTGGGATATGTCCGTTTCAAAGGATACTCACATCACCGAACGCGTGCATGCCGTCTTTGAAGGAGAGTTTATCAATGCCTTCAATCGTGTCCAATTTGGGCCTCCAGGGCTGCAAGTGGGCTCTTCAATCTTCGGCGTAGTTAGCAGTACGTTGAATAACCCGCGTGAGATCCAGTTCGCCGCTCGTTTGTTGTTCTGATGACGGTGGCGCGGATCTCTACCCGCGTCCGCTTATGAAGCGAGTAAGCAGAACCTGCGTGCCGTTTGGCGATTAGTCAAACGGCACGCAGCAGTTTATCAGGGTTCTTCACCAGCTTTCGCGATGGCGCAATTTAGTGTTATCGCTGTCAGCAGGATTAAGGGAAACTCGACCACTGGCCTGCGCGCGAACTTTGAGAAGAGCGGATGCCGGGCACACGCAATTCATTCCTTCGTGGCGAGTAAAAAGCGGCCGCTGCGCGCAGACTCCCCTATACAGCTTTTTACTGAAAGAGCATCCGCTCCAATTTACAGCGGTGGCGCAAATCAATTATGGTCCATATCGGAATGCGAGGGAGCTCATCCTGATCCAGTGATTCTGAGATCAATTGCGCCGTGCGTAGTCGATGGCCGCAGAAGCAGACTATCGGTGGCGTGAGCTAAGAGGACGTGCCTGAACGCCGTAAGGCACGTTATCTACCGGAGTCGTTTCGACGCCAGAATCGAGGAAATGAAAATGAAACTGAAGACATCCGCGTTAACCGGCATCATCATTCTTGCCACAACTCTTGGCGCTGCCTGCCAGACAGTCCCCGCGGGCGCATTTCGTGTTGGGGCAGCCAAGGTCGACATCACACCCGCTCAAAATGAGCTGCCAAAAGGTTACCTGGGCATATTGGATCATGTGTATTCAAGGGCCATTGTTATCGATAACGGCCACACGAGCGCTGCCTTGATCTCACTGGATGCAGGGGCTGCTCCGGCCGTCATGTGCACTGCCATTCGTCAGCGGATGGAAAAGGAACTTGGCATTCCGGCGGTCAATATTCTTATCACGGCCACCCACACCCACAGCGTGCCTGGTGTGTTTCCGATGTTTGTCAGGCCGGGCGCCGCTCCGGACCCTACACTCGAGGGCCGGGTTGCAGCTTACGAGGACCGTGTATTCGAATCGGCAAAGGACGCCAAGGAGAAGCTTCAGCCGGCGCGCATCAGCTACGGTACCGGCGTGTCTTATATGAATGTTCAACGAGACATGATCGACCCCGTTACGCACTCCTGGTGGGAGGGTGCAAATTATGGCGGGCTCTCCGATAAGACGATCGCCGTCATCAAGTTTGAATCGCTGAGCGGCGAACCGATTGCGATCTACTACAACTATGCCATGCATGCCGTGATCACGGGGACATTGGATCTGGTCAGCGGCGACGCACCGGGAGCTGTATCGAAATATATTGAAAACCACTTCGACAACAAAGTAGTCGCCTTGTGGTCAGAAGGCGCAGCAGGCGATCAAAATCCGATTTTCTTCCAACAGACGTATGATTTGCGGAAAATTCGAATTGCTGATTTCGCCAAGCAGGGAAAGGACATCAGCAATGCGATGCCGCCCGGAGGCCAGGGGTTAGACAGGAGCAACCCGGAAGTCGCTCACCTGATGGAGGAGCAGAAGCAGATGATTACGTCAATGGGGCAAATCATCGGTGAGGAAGTTCTCCGAGTTGTACGACAGGCCAAGGACGGCGTGACCGATGGTCGAATCCTTGGAAGAGCCACAACCATCACCTGCCCGGGCAGGGAACGGACAAATGAAGGGCGAGGTGGTGTTGCCGGCACATATAAAGATGGGCCGCCGGTTGAACTGAATCTCGGCCTGCTCATGATCGACGATATTGCGATCGGCGCCGTCGATGGCGAAGTCTATAACCTCATCGCTCAAAGGCTCAAGGCGGAGTCGCCATACAAAGATACGATGATGGCTACTTTAACCAACGGAATGGCGATGTCCGGGTATATTCCCGATGACGCGTCGTTTGGGCACGAGACCTTCGAGGTTCTCTCGTCGCGCCTGAAGCCCGGCTGCGCTGAAACAAAAATCGTGGACGGGATCATCGGAATGATGCCGAGGATCACATACTGAGTTCTCTCTGAGTTTGTGTTGAGGCTCAATTCAAAGGCCGGCGAAATGCCATGCATTTCGCCGGTCGGCGTCTGCCAGGCGATCGGACCTTATGCCTTTGCGTCCCGCTTGTAGGACTGTAGTCCGGGCTTGATGCTTTTTTCATCGAGGAACTGTTTCATCCCTTTTGCGCGCCCATCTTCCGGATCGAGGTGCAGAGCCTGATCGAGTTTCGCATAAAGGTAATCTTCGTTCTGTTCCCAGGTTAGTTCCCGGCACCGCTTGAACCCATGCTTCGCTGCCCGGAGTACGACGGGGTTCTTCTCCGCCAACTTCAGGGCCAGAGCCTCCGTAGTGCTTCGAAGCTGATCGGCAGGGACCGCATAATTGACAAGACCCATCGCCGCGGCTTCGGCCCCGGTGAATGTATTGCCCGTCATGATGTACTCGAGCGCCTTGCGGTGTCCAATCGTGTCGGCTACGGCCTTGCTCACAAGATTCCCAGGAGGGATTCCCCAATTAATCTCCGACAATCCAAAGACCGCTTTCTCATCGGCGATCGCCAGGTCGCAAGCCACCAATGGGGTAAACGCACCTCCGAAACACCAACCGTTGACCATGGCAATGGTTGGTTTGGAGTACATGCGCAGCAGTTTCCATTGCCAGACGCTCGCGTCCCGCCGAACTTTCTGTTGCACGATCTCAGGATTACCATCAATTTCGCGGAAGTATTCTTTCAGGTCCATTCCAGCCGACCAGGACTGGCCCGCGCCCGTCAATACAAGAACCTTCGCCTCCGCATTCAGCTCCAGTTCCTCGAGCACCTGGCGCATCTCCGCATTCATCGTCGGGCTCATCGCGTTGCGTTTTTCCGGTCGATTCAGAATGACCCAAGCAATTCCTGATGCATCGAGCTCAACCCTCACGGTCTTCCAGCGAGATTCATAACCTGCCATCGTTTCATCCTCCCAGGCTTCAAGTGAAGGCCTTTAAACCAGAAAAGCCGTCTCTACCATCTACCTGCCACTAAGCTATGGCGAATAATAGTTATAGATAATAGCGATTGTCAACCGGGCGGGAGCTTTCTCCCGATAGTTGAAGAGGGTCCAATCGTTGCTAATTCAGCAGCGTGAATGCCCCCGAACGAATCTGAATTCGTTGTGCACTCCCTTAAGGGTTGCATGCAGGCTCAAGGCGGAGAGGCAGAGAGCGCGTATCTAAGTCCACACCCCGCTCTGCCGTCTCCCGAAGCGGAAGATATGAGACTTGAGCTGTTGGCGATGGAGCTGATGAGCGCTTTTGAGCAACCGCCAGGGTCAAAATGGCCTATGCAACTTTAAGCGGAGACGTTGTTGACTCGGGCAGTTTTGCAAGACAACAATGAAGTCGCTGTTTTTTGAGTTCTCCGGGAAAATGGTCGGGGTAGCGCCGGAGGCAAAAAACAGAACTCGATGACAAAAGGACTGGGAGTCGGCTGAAATGATGAAGTATAAAGCTTTCTTTGCGTTGTTCTTGCTCCCCTGGATTGCCTCGGCTGCCGTCTGTTCAGCCCAGGTTGCGGAAGGGAGCGGTCATTGGGTCAGTGTTTGGGGAGCCTCTGAATACGCCCCTTTCGCGTTCATTCCCGGACCGCCGGAACCTGCTCTGGAAAACAAGACCATCCGAATGGTGGTTCGAACTTCCATAGGTGGCAGCCGTTTGCGTATTCGCTTGTCCAATGCATTTGGGACCTCGGCATTGACCGTTGGCGCGGCACGCGTTGCCTTGACGGACGATGGATCGAAGACCCTGTCCGGAACGGACCGCGCTCTGACGTTCGGCGGCAGCGCGGAAGTGAATATCCCTGTTGGCGCTCCCGCGCTTAGCGATCCGATTGATCTGACGGTCAAACCGCTGGCTGAAATCTCGATCAGCCTCTATTTGCCGGCGAATACACCTGTAACAGACTGGCACCGGGGAGCGCAGCACAGTTCGTACATCTCTGGCCCAGGCAATCTGACGGCGGCGCCGAGTTTGCCGAATTCAGAGGAGAAAGCCTCCTGGTATTTCCTATCGAGCGTGGAGATGTGGGAACCTCAAGCAGCAACAACAACGGTTGCCTTTGGAGACTCGATTACCGAGGGCTCGAATAATACGAACTCGCCCTATTCGGATTACCCTGATCAGCTCGCGATGCGGCTATCGCACGGGCAAGGCAACGCGCCCTGTGCGGTTGTGAACGAGGGCATCGGCGGAAACCGGATACTGCACGATGGCGCGGGAACGAGCGCCCTTGCGCGGTTCGACAGGGATGTTCTTTCCCAGCCTGGCGTGAAGAACTTGATCGTTCTGTTGGGTGTAAACGACATAGGCTTCCCGCGGGTACGGATGTCGGAGTTGAAGATTCCCAATGTCGGAGTGAACCAGTTTGCGTCTGAACGTGTTTCTGCAGAGGAGATTATTTGGGGCCTTCAACAGATAATCTCCCGTGGCCGCGAACACGGGATCAAAGTGTATGGGGCAACAATTATGCCGTTTGAGGGAACCAATTCCTACGACGCGGAGGGTGAGCAAATACGCGGAGAAGTCAATAAGTGGATACGCAGCGGAGGTGCTTTCGACCGCGTGTTTGACTTCGATCAACTTGTTCGCGATCCCGATCACTCGTCACGATTGCGCTCGATCTATGATTCGGGCGACCACATTCACCCGAATCCGACGGGCTATAAGGCCATGGCAGAATCGATCCCGTTGTCTCTTTTTTAGGGGAGACGAAGCTGGTTTGATTTATCGTCCGCGGGCAAAAAATCGGGGCGCTCGATTTGCCTATGGAGATTTCTCGCGCCCTGCGTCTCGTGAACCTGTATAGCTCACTTTTATGCCAACCTGTATTGACAGTGATTGTTTTGGCCTATAACAATGCTTGACTGAGTGATGAAATAGTCCTGCGAGCGCTTCTAATCTTCAAAAATTCTGTGGGCTGGGTTGCGTGACACAAAGGACGTCATTCTCAGACGGAGGCAATATGAGACATCTTGGCATCTGTGGGATGCAGCAGGAAGAACGGTTCCGGCAGCAGGCTCCTGGAGTGCTTGAAAGCGCTGTTCGCAAGAGCGCCCAGACTGAAAAGACAAGCGAAATATCCAAACCAGTGTTTAAGATTTTGCTGCTCATGGTTCTCGCGCTTTGCTGGATTTCGATCGGGACCGGGATGCTCTTCGCCCAGATCGATCGCGGCGCGATTGAAGGCCAGATTACCGATCCAACCGGCGCGGTTGTCCCTGGTGCAAAGATCCAGGTGATCAATGTCAACACCAACAGCGCAATTGCCCTGGAGGCAAACGACCAAGGCCTTTATACGGCATCCAACCTGCCCGGTGGCACCTACCGGGTTGTGGTATCGAAAGAAGGATTCAAAACCGCGACTAGTAGCGCGGCAGAGTTAGGTTCTTCGATTACCCTCCGGGTGGATATCAAACTTGAACCTGGCGCGGTAACGCAGACAGTCACCGTGACCGGCGAAGCGCCGATTCTAGATGTCGGCACAACAAACAACTCCACCGGCATGCAAGACAACCTGATCGAACAGATGCCTGTCATCGTCGCTGGTACGCAGCGGGCGATCACCGACTACCTCCAGGAACTGCCCGGTTATACTTCCGGCGGATCGTTCACGCCGCAGGCGAGCGGGTCGCCGGCCGGCGACACCGAGACCTACATCGACGGAGGCCCGGCCAGCGAATGGGGCATCGCTCGAGGTGGCATTGGCGAAGTCTCACCTGAAATTGAGCAAGTAGGTGAGTTTAGCGTCGTCCAGAATGCGTTCAATGCTGAATACGGCGGCTTTGGAAGCTGGTTTACAAATGTGGTGCTCAAGTCCGGAACAAACGAGCTTCACGGCAGTGTGTACGACCATATCGGAAATTCTGCGCTTGATGCGAAATCCTACTTTTCAACAGCAGTCACGCCGTATAGGCAAAACGAGGGCGGCTTTACTGTAGGTGGACCGGTCGTATTGCCGAAGATTTACAACGGACGCAACAGGACCTTCTTCTTCGGAAGCCTGGGCTTGTTCTACTCGCGCGTTGGCGCCAGCGGCGCCCTTATGACGCTTCCGACCACAGATGAGTGCAATGGCAATTTCAGCGGACTCGGGGTGAACATTTACGATCCTGTCACTCATCAGCAAATTGAATATAACGGCCAGATGAATGTGATGAACCCGGCTTCCATAAGCCAGGCTGCAAGGCTTATCTGTTCCTACGTGCCTCAGGTATCTCCCTCGGCCGGAATCAACAACAATTACCATAGTCTCAGCGCACCCACCTGGCCCTACTTCAACACATTTACGCCGCTGGTCAAGGTGGACCACAGTTTCTCAGACAAGGAGAAGCTTTCGGTCTCCTACACCAATCAGATTCGCCACAGGCTGCTCTCTGGGAATACAGTCGGCTTCGCCAAGCCGCCGGCTTGGGGAAGCCAGCAAACGAATCCGCTCGATGACTATTTCGATCAGATCGCGAATAGCTGGAAGGTTCGCATCAATATCGATTCCGTCATTACCCCGGCGCTGCTCAACCATGTCACGCTCTCAACCGATCGTTACATCAATCTCGGCCCCAATGGAACTGACGGACAAGGTTGGGACCAGCAGCTCGGCATTACAGGAATTCCGGCCGACAATGGATCGTTTCCTGCGATTTCGTTTAGCGGCGGAAATCAATCGCCCAACGGTTTCGGACGTGCGTATGAGGAAAACTGGCATGAGTTGCGCTACACTCTCGACGAGAATCTGAGCTGGACGAAAGGCAAGCACGCCTTCAAGTTCGGGACAGAGATTGGCAGGAACCAGGAAATTCGGTTCATTAAGCCTGGAGTAGCCGGTTCGTTTACGTTTAACAGCCTGTCTACGAGTTCCAGTGCAAGTGACAACGTGAACGGCAGCTCGTTCGCCAGTTTCTTGTTGGGCGCCGTGGAATCAGCCAGTACTTATATCCCTCTGGAGACTGATTATCTCTACTACCACACGGGCATTTTCGCGCAGGATGATTGGCACATTACTCCTCAGTTGACCATTTCTTATGGAATTCGGTGGGACTACATGCCGCCATTCTCCGAAGCACACAACTATGTGACCGCCTTCGAGTCGGATATTACGAATCCGACCGCCGACAACTTGCCCGGAGCGCTGGCCTATGCCGGGAGCGGAACAGGAAAGTATGGGAAACCATTCCAGGATACTTTCCATAATGGTTGGGCGCCACGTTTAGGTATTGCCTACCAGTTGAACCAAAAGACCATGGTGCGGGCCTCTTCAGGAATTTACTACGCTAACAGTGGAAACGTGCCGCCGTTTCTTGATACGGGCGCGGCGGGCTACAGTGCAAATCCAACGTTTCAGTCCGGAAACGGCGGATTTACTCCGTTGATGTATTGGAATCAGCAGGGCTTCCCGAACTTCGCAAAGCCGCCCGTTATCGATCCGTCGTTCCTAAACGGCCAGTCCATCAGCTACATTCCGCGGAACGGTGACCGTCTGCCGCAAACAGTCAACTGGGTACTCGATATTGAGCGGGAAGTGGCTCACAATCTTGCGCTCGATGTAATGTACATTGGCAGCCACTCCACGCATCTGGGCTTGTCGGGTTCGGCATCGCTGCAGAACTACGTGAACGCCAGTACAGTGGCCGCGCACGTTGCAGATGGGAGCGGAGGATTCGATCTTCTGGCACCCTGCGCGTCAGCCGGCACGTGCGCCCAATATCCGTATGCGGATTTCGCCACTCAACTCGGAGCGAGCGCAACAGTCGCGCAGGCCCTGAGACCCTATCCACAGTATTTGTTGGTCGACACAGATTCGGTTCTCTTGCCGGAAGGCAAGGCGCACTATGACTCCATGCAGCTCAAGTTGACGAAGCGCATGTCCTACGGACTCAGTGGCCTCGCCTTCTTTACCTGGTCAAAGAACATTACGGACGATGCGGGTGCGGGTAGTTCAACCTACGCAAGTTCGTTTGGCTCAATCCTTCAATATCCGGGGCAGCGTCCCGCCACAATTGACCCGCAAAACCCGGCGGCGATCTTTGGCACCAGCTTCTCGTATCAATTGCCGGTAGGCAAAGGACGGACATTTATGAATAATGCTCCGACCGCGATCGACACTGTGCTGGGTGGATGGACGGTTAGCGGCTCGTTGCGCTACACCTCTGGCGCAGCACAGCAGATTGAGGCCTTCAATTTCTTTGCATCGAACCTCGGATACAACGTTTTTGGCGCACCAATCGAGTACGCAAATTACCTCGGCGGGAAACCTAAAGCATCCTGGACCGGCAAGTTCAATCCGAGCAAGGATGTGTACTTTAATTCAGCGGCCTTTGGCTCCCCGGCGTCCTTTGAATTTGGGAACACCAAGGAGTACAACAGCTGGATTCGCGGATTTACGCAAGGGTCTGAAGCGCTTGAAATCGGAAAGACCGTACCCATACACGAGCGGCTGAAGTTCGATATCGGCGCCGATTTTGTGAACCCATTTAACATCGTTCGTTGGGCCGATCCAGGTAACCTCGTGGGCGGTGGAACATTCGGCGTCGTTTCCGGCACGCAGGGAACGCCGCGCGAGATCCAAATGAACGCAAAGATCAACTTCTAGACATCTTTCCTGAATAACGCTTGTCGGCTTGGTTCGGATTTCCATCCGCACCAAGCCGGCATTTTTTTTGAAACGGAAAGAGTGAACAGGTGGAAGGGTCAAATCCACCTCGTCTGAATTGGCTCTCGACCGTGCCAAAGGAGGCGTAATCGGAATTGTTTCGGTTCGAGCAGCCGAGGAAGATCTGACGTCGGTTGGAACCGTCGTGATTGTCCATCTTTCCGTTGGACCTCCATCGTGCGGAGAGCCAAGTGCTATGCTCGATAACTGATGTATCCTACAACTGTAGTCCCCACTTTTCGTCCGGTCAGTGCATGAATCCATAGACAGACGTGCGGGATCATTTGATGAGCTGTTTTCAAGCTTCCATGGAATTCCGAGCGTGTTGCATCCCAGGCATGCTTCTCTGCAAAGGTTCAGAAAAATAAGTTAGTGCCTGATTTCAATGGCAGCTACATCATTCAGCTCCAACCAATTCTCACATTCCCGCGACTGATGCCGCCCGAGGAAAACTGATAGATGATCAAGAAACCAATCAAGAGAAGTACATCCGCAAGGCCACCTTCGACTGAGGCCGTTGACATGGGTGGGCTGAGGCGGACTCTTGGTTTTTCGTTGCGCCGTGCACAACTGACCGCCTATAAGGATTATGGACGGTTCATGGACCTTCTTGACCTTAGGCCGGCACAGTATTCCGTCTTGCTCCTGGTCTGCGAGAACCCAGGGCTCTCGCAATCGGCGATCAGCCAGATTTTGGGCATCCAAAGAGCGAACTTCGTCTCCTTGCTCGATGAGTTGGAGAGCCGGGGTTGGGTGGAGCGAAGGAGCTCTGAAAAAGATCGCCGTTCATTCGCTTTGCACCTGACCAGGAAGGGCCAGGCATTCATGAAACAGGCGAACGCCGCGCACAAGGAGCTTGAGGCATCGCTGACGCAGAGATTGGGTGAGCAAGACACCAGGTCATTGTTGCGGCTGCTGAACCAGTTTGCGGACGCAGCCAGCAACGAATAAATCCTGTACTCATGAGTTGGGATTCAGAAAAACTTCAGACGGAGATCACTTGGGGAATACGATCTCTAACAGCCAGGATCGAGTTTATATTCGAGCTTTCCATCCATGAGCGTGGCGAAGGCGAGCCGCGCATTTTCCTGGCCTTCGCCTTCAATCCGCCATTGACTGCCTTCCTTGATCAACTTCATATTGTTTCTCTGACGCCACCAGGCTGCCACTTCAGCCGGCAGCGCGATCCACGTCTCTCCACGAACGCGCAGTTCAGAGAGATAGCCGAGCAAGTCGGCATAGACGCGGCGTTCTGCATCCCCAAGAATGTAGTCGGGATGGACAATCATTTGCATAATTCCATGTTTTTCTCGGATAAGTGAAGTCTGCCTCCTCCATAGATCAATCGAGTAGTCGTTCAGAATATGGAAGAGCGAGTAGTCCTGCGCCATGGTGACGGGCAATTCGATCATCTTCCCATTGAAGAATGGAAAAACGGTGCAACAGCCGCCTCTTTGCGGATCAAGATGCGCAACGTTCGGAATTGAAATGTCATAGTCGAAATCCAACGCTTCGAACCAGTCAAGGTTTCGGTATAAAACCGCGGTCCGAAAGCCTTGCGCATCAAACTTCCTTCCATGCTCGTTAATCTTGCGGACCCGGCTCAGAAACTCGCCGCGGTCCATCATTAGATTTCCATCATGATTCAAATCGTGAACATTGACCTCGAACCCCCGCCCCCTTATCAAATCCAGCCGCTCTTTTTGGACAATGTATCGCTCTTCGGGCACGATCTGAAACGATGATTTGATCCCGAATGAATCGTCCAGGTCCATCAGCTGCGAACAGGAATCCCATCCGGCCGTGGTCTCGACATCGTGTGTTACGACTGTGCAACTAGGTGCGCCTTTTGGCCAGAACCAAATGAATGGGATCTTGTCGATGTTGGCGGCACTCATTGAAAGCGCGAGCAATTGTTCCTGGATGCTTTCGACGGTGCAATCAACCGGCCAGTGCGGGAAGGGAATCTTTTGCCATCCACCAAGGTACACTCTCTGCAAATGTTTGCGGAGAGCGACGGGGAAGAATGGCCGCGCCAGGTAATACAGCTTTCTTATCAGGCTGCTTGCGTTATTTGCCGAGGTATCAAAGGTGCTGTTGGATTGATATCTCTCGTGGCGAAGGTTGTCGACAACCTGGACGGGATCGAAGGGAAGTTGAACCGAGCCGCCATCGACTCTGACAGCGGAAAGAGCGTCGTGCAGTTCGCCAGAAGCGGCGCGCGCGGCTGTTCCAGAACTGCATTCTCCATAACAGATGGCGTCGGACCCGAAGCGGAAGTAGCCAAAAACGCCGGATTGCTGTTTGCAAACCGAGAATGCAGCCAGATCATCGGAACAACGGAAATGGTCTGTCAGCATTCGGCTGATCGAGGTTTGAGTCTTCACGGCCATCTTGCTTCCCATCGCCTCGGACATCGAAGTATGCTTTTCTCTTCCTGTCATTTTGTAATGTAAATCGCCTTCACGACTTGCATCAGCAACTATGTGTGTACTTCAACCTTTATGCTTTCGCTATGCACCTCCATGCGAGGAGCGGAAAGCACATTGCCCTTTGAGTCTTTTTTGGAATCTTCGATTGCCTGGTCAATGCAACTTCGCAGAATGGAGGCGAGCTGTCGGACGTAGGGTTCAATCAGGCTCCCCCGAGGACTGATAGGCAGAGAATGAAGCCCAACGCCACCACTTGCGATCCCGTCCCATCCACCCAGCGGAACGTCGAATCCAGCAAGGTGCCGCTCCGCGAGGAAGAGCGTTAGCTCACCAGGGTAAGGACGCACATCGTATCTCGTAAGGGCATCTTCATAGATGTCGGCCAGTTTTGCGCGGCGCACCTTTGAATCGCTATCCTGTGACAAGTGGTGCCTGATGTTTGACCAGCCCGCGCGAATGGATACCTTGGCGCGACGAATTTCGACACGAAGTTTTTCCATGAAGAACGCAAATTTGTCTGCGCCCTCAGCGGCAAGCATGTTCTGAAGGTGGAAGTAGGGATTGAGAAAGAAGCGGTTGACCAACAGGTGACGCAGTGCAAGCGGCCAGCGCATGGCGCGGACATTGTAGTCTTCGATCAGCGCCACCAGTCCGACGCTTTCGCCCGCGTCGATCAGCTGGCGCGCCATCTCGATGGCGATGGTGCCGCCCAGGCAATAGCCGCCCAGCAGGTAAGGGCCGTGCGCCTGGATTTTGCGAATTTCGTCGACATAGATGCGCGCAACATTCTCAAAGCGCGCATCAACCGGTGAATGCCCATCAAGCCCTGCCGATTGCAGGCCATAAACCGGCTGATCGTTACCGAGATGCGAAGCGAGAGAACGATAAAGTAATACATTGCCCTCGGCCGCATGCGCCAGAAAGAGCGGGGGACGATCGCCATGCCGGTTGATCGCAACGAGCGCCTTCCAGTCTTCTGTCCTTGTCCCGCGAAGGAGCGCCTTTGTAAGCAGCCGTGGGGTCGATGCATCGTAAAGAATGGCAAGAGGCGCGGAGTATCCCAACTCGCGCTGAATGAGGGCGAACAACTGCGCCGCGGCAATGGAGTGACCACCGAGTGCAAAAAACTCATCGTCTGGGCCAATGTTGCAAATATCCAGAACCCGCTCCCACAGACTCTGCAACGCGTTGAGCAACTCTGGGGCCGTCATCTTCGGGTGGTTGCCATTGCCAGAGGTAGTCGAAGCGGAGATGGATCTCGATGGCGAGCTGTTCCCGTTGTGCTGCGGCACGAGTTCCCGGTCGAATATCTGCGAGTAGACAATGTCATTCGAGGGCGAAGAGTCGCGATCGAGCCTGGCAAGGTTCAGCACGCTACGGGACGGGTCGGAAGCGACTTCCTGAAAGACAGAGCCGAGAGTTGCGAGCCACTCCCGAATGGTGATGTCTTCAAAAAGATTTATGTCATAGTGGCAGTGAAGTTCAAGTCCCTCTTCGCTCTCAACGGCATTCAGATAGAACTCAAATGACTCGGCGCTTTTGGGATTGGCATCGTAATCGACGGTGAATCCGGACTGTGGCAGTTCATCCGGCTTGAATTTAGTTGCGTTGGTAAAGCCTGCCGAGATAGGGGACACACCACGCGTGTGCGCGACCGGGCGCAGGTCCTCAAGCAAACTGACCATGGTATAAACCGCATGTTCCTGCGCGGCAATGAGATCGTCCTGAACTCGTTTGAGAAATGTGCCGGCGTCTTCGCCTTCCCTCAATTCCACTGCAAACGGAATGAGATTGACACACTGGCCGACGAGTCCAGGCTGGCCGCAGACGGGCTGTTCCGCCGTCGGAAGTGCGATGACGAATCGGTGCTGCTTCGCTACACGGGCGAAAAGGATTGCCAGCGAACTGAGTTGCGCGGCAAAAAAGCTGCAACCCTGCCTGGCGGCGAATGATTTGAGGTTCTGCGATACCGAAGCTGGGACAGAGTGGTCTGTGCGGCGCGCTTTGAAGTCACGCCTGCCACTCACTTCGTGATCCGTCGGGAGCACAAGCACGGGGAACCCATCTGCGAATCTTGCGTGCCAATAGGTGCTCGCCCGCTTGAAATCGTTCGAGCGCTGACGCTCTGCGACAGTGTCGACATATTCCAGAAAACTTTCAGGCGGTCTCAGAGTCGTTGCACTTCCAGAAACTTCCTCCGAGTAGAAAGCGCAAAGATCGTGAATAAGAACATCCAACGACCAACCATCGCAGATGACATGGTGCGCCGTGAGGATAACCGCGGCTGAGTCGTTGCCAAGCAGAACCATTTGGCATCGGAACAGCGGCCCCTCCGGCAGCGGGAATGGCAAAGCCGTGTCTTCGAGAATGATCTGGCGGAGAAATTCGTCCTGCTTCACTGGTCCGCCGGCCAACGATTGAATAGACGACAGATCGGTGACCGGCATCGAGACGTTGAGAGCCGGGGTGATCTTCATCATGTGTCCCGTCTCATCGAAACTGGCGCGAAGAGCATCGTGCCGCTCGACCAGGCGTTCGACCGCGCGCGTCATCCTTTCAGCGGAGATGCTGCCGTCGAACCTCAAAGTGACCGACTCGTTGTAAGAGATCGACAGATTCCTTGCGAGGCTCGAGGAGACAAAGATGCCGCGCTGGGGAATTGTGGATTCGGCTTCGATGGCGGCGCGGACGGCCGAAGCTTGGCTCGTCAGACTGTCAATCGGACGCGCCGGGAGCACTGACTGCGCTGTCTTTGCGGCAGCGGCAAGAGTGGGCGGAAGAGTAACCCCGGCGTCGCGGAGCAGCGCAACGAGACGGGCGATCGTCTCTGTCTGCCCGGCGGTAACCTGATCGAGAGAGCCGCTCGCGTCCGGGGTGTGCGCCGGAAGGGGCGCTGTGGTTGGAGAAAGATGTGAGGTCTCATTGATTGACGGAACTGCGAGAATGTCCGGCGGCATCGTCGTGTCAAGATGCTCTGAGAGCATGGCGACGTTAGGGAATTGATTCATCAACTGGCTGAATGTGACTTTGACGGAGAATTGCTTTCGAATCGCGAAGGCAACCTGCGTCAACGAGAGCGAATCGAAGCCCTGCTCCATGAATGTGGCAGTCGAGTCGATTTGCGAACGTTCACGTCCTGAGATGGCGAACAGTAGATCGATCACGCGCGCAGCGATGTGGTCCAAACGCGACGTAGACGATGGTTCTGCCGTGCCGATTTCAGACAGCAGGGGCGCGGCGAATTGCGCAAGCGGAGATTCAGATGCGGAGTGACAATAGTCCGAAGGCGCGGCGTGGCCTTGTGCGGCGCCCACCGTTGCCGCAGGGTCGACCCAGTAACTCTGCCGCTCAAAGGGATAGGTCGGCAGCGGAATACGCAGGCGGTCTTCGTGGGTATAGAACGCATCCCACGAAATCGCGACTCCGTTCAGCCACAAACATCCAAGGGCAAAGAGTACTGTCTCCCACTCGGCGTTGTTATCTGCCGTGTCGGGGAGAGAGGGAATGGCAGTGCATGGATGATCTGGCGTGAATTGCTTGCGAGCCAACGAACACATTGTGGAGCGCGGGCCACACTCGAGGAAGAGGTCGTATCCGTGCTCCTTGAGATTATGAATCGCCTTTCCAAACTCTACAGTTGACCGAGCGTGACGAGCCCAGTACGCGGGATCGGTTGTCTCGGCAGCCGTGATGAGCTTCCCCGTGACAGTCGAGATGAATGGCTTTGCCGGGGCACGCAGTGTGATTTGTGCGATGGCCTCGCGCAATGGCTCAATGATGGGATCGACCATTGCCGAGTGGAAGGCGTGCGAAGTGTGCAGATGGTGACAGACGATGCCTTGCGATTCGAGCTGCTTTTGGAACGCATTGATCGCTGCTTCAGGTCCGGAGACGACGCAAAGATTGGGAGCGTTGTTGGACGCGATCTGGAGCGCAGCCGGCAGAAGTGTCTCGATCGATTCAGCACTGCTGTTGACGGCGATCATGGACCCGCGCGGAAGGTCGTGCATCAACCGGCCGCGCAGGGCGACGATGCGAAGTGCGTCTTCAAGCTCCCAAACACCCGCCAGCGTCGCGGCAACAAATTCACCAATGCTGTGTCCCGCCATCATCGCAGCTTCGACGCCCAAGCTTTGCCAGAAGCGGGCCAGCGCATACTCGATGACAAAGATCGACGGCTGCGTGTAAAGGGTGTTGACCAATGAAATCTGAGCGGTGATTTCATCGCCGACGCGCGGATAAAGCAGCTCACGCAAGTCCACATCGAGATGCGGTTTGAGGTAGTCGCAGCAATCGTCCACGATGGCCCGAAAGAGCGGCTCGTCTCGGTAAAGATTCAGGCCCATATTGACGTATTGCGTGCCCTGGCCGCCAAAAAGAAAGACGATGGGAGGATTCCTGCGATCGCAACGCTTATTGCCGCAGTGCAGGGGATTCGGTTGCGCCAGCAGTCTTGCAGCTTCGCGCGGATCGCCTGCGACTACAAACCGCCGGTGCGCCATCTGTTTGCGCCCGACCTGAAACGTGTAGGCTGTGTCAGCAAAATCTTTCGGCGGCGCGCTTTGAAGAGTTTCCTGCAGCGAGGTGCTGTAAGCATTGAGAGTCGACTGGCTTTTGGCGGAGAGCAGCAGAAGTTGGCGCGGACGCGAAGGACGCTCGCCCTTGGGCACCGGCGCTTCTTCCAGGATTACGTGCACGTTGGTCCCGCCAAAACCGAATGAACTGACGGCTGCGCGGCGCACCTGTTCTCCGCGCGGGAAGGGAATGAGCTTGTCGGCGAAAACAAACGGACTATCTGCCAGGTCCATCCTTGGATTAGGCGTTTTGAAGTGCAGCGTCGGCGGGATGGTTTCATGGTAAAGAACCAAGGCCGCCTTGATAAATCCCACGACCCCGGCAGCATTGGTCGGATGCCCGATGTTTCCCTTGATGGAGCCGATATGGCAGAACTGCTTCTTGGCGGTCTTGCGTTCAAAGACAGTGCGCAGCGCTTCGAACTCAATCGGGTCGCCGACTGGCGTGCCGGTTCCGTGCGCCTCAATATAGCGAATGGTTTCGACGGGAACACTTGCGTCCGCCTGGGCGATGGCAATGACCTCGGCCTGTCCTTCCATGCTGGGAGCAAGGAACGAAGCCGGGCGCGACCCGTTATTGTTCTTGCCGCTGCCGCGAACAAGGCAATAGATGGTGTCGCCATCGGCCACGGCATCGGTGAGCCGCTTCAGAACAACGACGCCCGCTCCATCGCAGAACATGGTTCCTGTAGCATCGGCATCAAATGGGCGGCAATGTCCGTCCTTCGCAAACACGCCTCCCTCCTGAAAGAGGAAGCCGCTTTTTTGCGGAACGGTAATATCGATGCCGCCGGCGAGAGCCATATCGCATTCGTGATCGAGAAGCGAGCGGCAAGCGTAGTCGATGGCCAACAGGGTGGTGGAACAGGCCGTATTCAGGCTGATTGCGGGGCCGCGAAGATCCAGAAGGTAGGCGGTACGCAGCGCCAGGTAGTCTTTTTCGTTTCCATATTCGACGGCGAGTTTGCCGGCCAGGGCCAGCAGGTCCGGGTGGGTGAGAAGGTTGGTAGTGTAATAGTGGTTGTCGCCGCTGCCGGCAAATACGCCGATGCTTCCCCGGTATCTCTCCGGATCGTAGCCTGCATTTTCAAGCGCGTGCTGCGCGAGTTCGAGAAAGACACGCTGTTGGGGATCCATGACCTTGGCTTCGAGTGGACCGATGCCGAAGTAAGTGGCATCAAACTTATCCGCATCCTCAATCAGGCCGCGAGCCGGGACGTAGTTGGGATCGTTGCGCAAACTATCTTCAATGCCGGGACCAAGCTCCTCGGGCGAGAAAAACGAAATCGACTCAACTGAGTTGCAAAGATTGCGCCAAAGCTGATCTGGATTTGATGCGCCGGGAAAGCGTCCGCTCAGCCCGACAACAGCAATGGCATCGCGGCCATTTTCATGAATCTTCTTCGCGGTGCGCTGACCGTGGGTTATTGGGTGCAGTCCAGCCCCAGCTTCATGTGACGAGCCACTGTTGCTCTCGCGGCCCTCCAGGATCTCCGCAAGTTTGTGGATTGTCGGGTGCTGAAAAACCTTGACAACCGGAATCTCGAATCCAAAGCGGGCGTGGCATTGCCTCACCATGCGGACCGCGGCCAGCGAGTTGCCGCCAAGATCGAAGAAGCTGTCGTCGATGCCAATTTCATCCACTTGCAGCAGTTCGCGCCACAGTGAGGCAAGTTGTGTTTCCACCGAAGTTGCTGGAGCAATAAACTCCTGCGCAAGAAGCGGCCGCGTTTTGCTGGGCGCGGGCAAGGCCTTGCGATCAACTTTGGAGTTTGGCGTGAGCGGGAAGTTTTCGAGATACACGAAGGCCGCGGGAACCATGTAGTCGGGCAGAGTGGCTTTAAGCAACTCGATCAATGTGGTCGAGCTGAGGCCTTCACGGCCTGTGTAGTAAGCCACCAGGCGCTTTTCGCCCGGATTGTCCTCGCGAAGCACCACCACTGCGTGCGTGATTCCTTCGATGTTCGTGAGCGCGCACTCGATCTCACCCAGCTCAATGCGAAATCCATTGAGCTTGACCTGGTGATCCAGCCGTCCAAGAAACTCGAGAGTGCCATCCGGGCGATAGCGCACCTCATCACCAGTGCGATAGAGCCGCGTCTCCGGGCTCTCGCTGTCCTTCGACGGGATAGTTACGAACCTCTCCGCAGTCAACTCCTGACGCTTGAGATAGCCCTGCGCCAGCCCAATGCCGCCAATCCAAAGTTCCCCGGGCACTCCGGGAGCAACCGGCTTGCGACTTTCGTCCAGGACATGGAACTCCGTATTAGCAATGGGTGCGCCGAGAGAGATGTAATCGGCGGAAGTAACGTGATCGACCGAGGACCAGATTGTAGTTTCTGTCGGCCCGTACATATTCCACAGTTGGCAGCAGCGAGGAAGCAGTTGCCGGGCCAGATCCTGGGTCAGCGCCTCTCCTCCGCATAGAATGCGCAGATCGTTCTTTCCCTCCCAGCCGTTCTCGAGGAGCATTCGCCAAGTGGCCGGGGTAGCCTGCATCACTGTGGCCGCGGATTGGTGAATCAGTTCGCGAAGCGCGCGCCCATCCGCAGCCTCTTCCGCCGAGGCCATCACGATCCTGGCGCCACGCGTGAGAGGGAGAAGAAACTCGAGGATCGAGATATCGAACGAGCTTGGAGTCACCGACAACAGCGAATCGGCCGCATCCATCCCTGGCGCTTCAGCCATCGACAAAAGAAAGTTGGTTAAAGCGCGACGCGGAATCATCACGCCCTTCGGCTTTCCCGTCGAGCCTGAGGTGTAGATAAGGTAAGCGGTCTGCTCAGGCTCGATATTCAACTTGAGGTTGGTTGCGGAAGCCTTGGCAATTTCGCCGCTTTGCTTGTCGAGAAAAATAACCCGCGCAGAAGTGCGGGGCAGGCTATCCCGCCTTTTGGAGTGCGCCACGAGCAGCGAGATCTCCGCATCGGTCGCCATGAACTCCAGGCGGTCTTTTGGAAACTTCGGATCCAGCGGTAGGTAGATCGCGCCGCATTTCAGCAGAGCCAGGAGGCTGATGACGGAATCGAAGCTGCGATCGAGATAGACGCCAACGAGGCTTCCGGGGCCGGCTCCTTGCTCGCTCAGAAAGTTTGCCAGGCGGTTTGCCCGGCCATTCAACTCCCCGTAAGTAATCAGCTCCGCTCCCATCAGCAGAGCAGGAGCCTCTGGAGTAAGCTCGGCCTGGCTTTCAATCAACTCGTGCGGTCCGCGGGAAAGGGGGAATTGCGGCCGTTCATTTTGGTAAAGAGGCATGTTCCTTGTTCCCAACCCGGATCTCAATTGAAGATTTGTTTGCGGACGCCAGACACAACGCGGGGTTTCAACTATTCTGAAAGCCTTGGGCGAAATATACCACGATGAGTCAACGACTTACTGGGCATTCTATCTACATCGAACGGGGGAGAAGGGGTTCAACATTTGTGTAAATTGAGAAACTTCCCAAGGCAGGAAATGGGCTTAGCGCATGACCCCGAGAGGGTTAGGCGGCAATCGGCCTGCATCCATTCATTCCCGCCGGTATTCATCGAGTCTTAAGGCGTATCGGTTTCTCAGGGGCTCGACAGAATCATGCGCAGGTTCCCGCGATGGAAAGGTAATCCAAACTTCCATGCGGCATAGCGGAATACGGCCCCTTTTGAGTAATGCCGGTAGCGTTACCTCTGCGCCATCGAAACTGGCCCGATTGTTGGATTGAAACACTTTGCCCTGCCGAAGAGGATGGAACTGTCCCTCAGGCGACATGTTTACAACTTGAACGGTGATCGTCTGTCTGAAAAAGGAGCACAACTTGACCCCGCATCGAGAGAGTCGTGCCGCTGATCCGATCTCTTCGCCGTTTGAGGCGATTCCGGCCGCCGATCGCGATGTCTTAAATGAAAAAACCTTCCGGCGAATGCTCGCCATCGAGCGCAAGAGGACCGAGCGCTCCAAGGAACCTTTCCTGCTCATGCTGCTCGACTCGAGCAGTCAGGGCGGTTCGGAGTTGAACGGATCGGCTCTGGAGAACATGGCCAACTCGATGCTGACCTACAGCAGGGAAACCGACATCATCGGCTGGTACAAGGGGGGCACAACCGTTGGAGTGATGTTTACCGGCCTGGTCATCAAGGACAAGAACTCCGTCCTGAGCACAATCCTGAGCAGGGTCAAATCAATGCTTCGGGACGATCTGGTCGTCAAGCAATTAAACCAGGTCAGCATCTCGTTCCACTTCTTTCCTGATGACTGGGATAATGGCAGCCCCGGCCGCCCAAGCAATCCGGCTCTCTATCCTGACCTGACCAACTCCGGAAATCGCAAACGGTCTTTGTTGATCGTCAAGCGGGTCATCGACGTTATGGGCACTGCGTTTGTTCTGGCGCTTTGTTCGCCCTTGTTTCTGGCCATTGCCCTGGCCATCAAACTCACCTCCAAAGGCCCTGTTCTCTTCAGGCAACAGCGCATCGGGCAGTACGGAAAACTCTTCACCTTTCTTAAATTCCGCTCGATGTATGTGAATAACGATCATCAGGTCCACCGCAAGTTCGTTACTGAGCTCATCTCCAATGCGCCCAATCCCTCGTCCCAGGGCAAGGACGGCGATCCGGTCTTCAAAATCCAGAATGACAAGCGCATTACGCGCGTCGGAAAGTTTCTGCGCAGAAGCAGCCTGGATGAGCTGCCGCAGTTGCTCAATGTTCTGAAGGGAGAGATGTCGCTTGTCGGACCTCGCCCCGCAATTCCGTATGAACTCGCCGCCTATCAAACCTGGCACCGGCGCCGTGTCTTGGAAGCCAAGCCAGGCATCACCGGCGTCTGGCAGGTGGCAGGGCGAAGCCGCGTTCAATTCGACGACATGGTCAGAATGGATCTTCGTTACGCCCTGGCGTGGTCGCCCTGGCTTGACGTAAAAATTCTCTTGCGCACACCGCTCGCAGTCATTCGAGGATCGGGTGCGTATTAACCTCAAAACTCTGAACCGGTCTTCAGCTTTCTCTCGCCCTGCTTTTCGTTCGTCAATTGCCGGGCACCGCTGGTTCACAATCAAGGCTCGGCATCAACAGAAGTGATCAAGGATGGCGGTCGGATCATGAATTTTGGAGTCATCGGCTACGGTTACTGGGGACCAAACATTGTGAGAAACCTCGCAATGCTGGATGGGTCCAAAGTATTAAAGATAGCGGATCTAAGCCAATCCGCAAGGCAAAGAGCGCAAAAGGCGTATCCGGGAATCGAAGTCACTGCGAACCCAAACGATGTGATCCTGTCGACAGAAATCGATGTGGTTGCAATCATCTCACCGGTCTGGACCCACTTCGACCTCGCGAAATCGGCTCTCGAAAACGGCAAGCACGTATTTGTCGAAAAACCGTTCACCAGCAATTCCGCGCAGGGTGAGGAACTGATCAACCTGGCTTCGCGGAAGAATCTCAAGATCATGGTTGACCACACCTTCCTGTTTACCGGGGCGGTCAAGAAGATCAGGCAACTGCTCGACGAAGAAGCGCTGGGCAAGCTCTACTACTACGATTCAACGCGCGTGAACCTGGGCCTTTTCCAGCACGATGTCAACGTGCTGTGGGACCTGGCTCCGCACGATCTTTCCATCATGGACTACCTGATCAAGGCCGATCCGGAAGCAGTCGTCGCCACCGGGCAAAAACACTTGAATGGTCATGAAGATATAGCCTTCATGACACTTTATTTTCCCGAGAAGATCATCGCGCACATCAACGTCAACTGGCTCTCCCCGGTCAAGATCCGGTACACGCTGATCGGCGGCGAGAAAAAAATGGTGGTCTGGAACGACTTGGTGGCCGACGAAAAACTGAGAATCTACGACCGCGGCGTCAACATCACCAGCCAGGAAGGCGTTTACGACCTGCTGGTTCACTACCGGTCCGGCGATATGTGGGCGCCCCAGGTGGAACAGGCCGAGGCCCTGCGCGGCGAGCTTTCTTATTTCGTCGATTGCATCTCGAGCGGCGCCGACCCTTTCAACGACGGGCACTCAGGCCTGCGCGTGGTCAAGATGCTGGAAGCGGCCAGCGAATCATTAAAGACGAGAGGATCGATGGTCTACCTATGAACTCCTATAACTCAATCGCGAGTGACGTCAAGCTGGGCATGGACGTGCGCCTTTCGAAGTTCATCAACCTCTACGGTTGCGTAATCGGAGACGAAACGAAGATCGGCGCCTTCGTCGAGATTCAGAAGAACGCGAGCGTTGGAAACCGCTGCAAGATCTCTAGTCACAGTTTCATCTGCGAAGGCGTTCAGATTGAAGACAACGTGTTCATAGGCCACGGCGTCATGTTCATCAACGACAGCTATCCCCGTGCAACGGCGCCGGATGGCGGCCTGCAAACGGAAGCCGATTGGAAGGTCGAACGGACGGTGATCAAAAAAGGCGCGTCGATCGGCTCCGGCGCCACGATCCTGTCCAACATTTGCGTCGGCGAGAATGCCATTGTCGGCGCTGGAAGCGTGGTCACAAAAGATGTTCCGTGCAATGCAATCGTCGCTGGAAATCCGGCGCGGGTTCTTCGTTTCATTGAGCCGCCGGAGAGGGATTCGGCTGACGATCCGGTTCCATTTCTCGATCTTGTGACGCCTCATCTTGAACTTGAGAGTGAGTTGGTCAATGTCTTTCGTCGCGGGCTGCATACCGCCGGCTTTGTTGGCGGATCGATGGTGGAAGAGTTTGAAAACGCATTTGCAACCTTCTGCGAGGCTGGCCACTCGATTGGCGTCAACAGTGGCACCGACGCGCTGCGCTTTGCCCTGATGGCTGCGGGAGTGCAGCCTGGCGATGTGGTGCTGACCGTTCCCAATACTTTTATCGCCACCACTGAGGCTATCTCGCAGGCTGGTGCGACGCCGGAGTTCGTCGACATCAACGAGCACACATCAAATATGTCGGTCGAGCGGTTGCAACATTATCTCGAGACGAGTTGCGGACGAGACGCATCCGGAAAACTGATCAGCCTGCGCAGCGGTCGCCGGGTCTCCGCCGTGGTTCCGGTCCATCTTTATGGCCAGATGGCGGATATGGATCCGATCCTGCGACTGGCAAATCAATACGGCCTTGTCGTTATCGAAGACGCCTGCCAGGCTCACGGCGCGGAATATTTTTCTCGCGATCTTAATCGCTGGATGAAAGCCGGGTCCATGGGCCGTGCGGCGGCCTTCAGCTTCTATCCGGGCAAGAACCTCGGCGCCTGCGGCGAAGGCGGAGCAGTCACAACAAACGATGCCGCGCTCGCCGCCACGGTCAGGATGTTGCGCGATCACGGCCAGTCAAAAAAGTACTACCACGACATCGAAGGCTATAACGGCCGTCTCGACGCGATTCAGGCTGGACTGCTGAGTGTGAAGCTGCCCCACCTCGCACGGTGGAATGAACAGCGCCGCGATCGGGCGGCGGACTATAAACGCCTCATGGCCGACAGCGAAGCTATCAGCCTTCCCTATGAGCCATCGTGGTCGCGCTCTGTCTATCATCTGTACGTGATTCGCAGCCGGGACCGAGCGGGCATGATCGATCATCTGAAAGCGGCCGGCGTCAGCACCGGGATCCACTATCCGATTCCATTGCATCTGCAAAAAGCCTACTTGTGCTTGAACTACGAGCGGGGCGCCTTCCCCGTCGCGGAGCGGGTTTCCGCCGAGATCGTTTCGCTGCCCATGTTTCCGCAGCTAACGGCCGGCCAGCAAGCCAGGGTGGTTGAAGGGGTGATGGCCTTCTCTTCCACCAGCCTGCAGGAGAGCTTAAGCTGATGCTCGATTGCTCGAGAGCGGGGAAGTGTTGCCGCTCAGTTGGAGATGAGAATGTTCGATGCCTCGCTGGGCTGGCGTGCCTGCCGATTATCAATTGGAGTTCGAACCAGACGTGCTGAATGAGGAACCATCGTGGTGAAACTTCCGATTTACGTCTTGGTGACCCCGGCGCGCAACGAAGAACAGTTCATCGAGTCGACCATTCAGTCGGTTGTGGCTCAAACCTGGCGTCCCCTCAGGTGGGTCATCGTCAGCGACGGGTCAACAGACCGCACCGATGAAATTGTAAGCAGGTATGCGGTAGCCCACGACTGGATCGAGCTGCTGCGCATGCCGGAACGCAAAGAGCGGCATTTTGCCGGCAAGGCGTTCGCATTTAGCGCCGGCAAGGCGCGGCTCGATGGCCTGCCCTACGAGGTCATTGCCAATCTCGACGCGGACATCACCTTTGATAAGGACTACTTCCAGTTTCTGCTTGGAAAACTCGCCGTCGATCCGCTTCTCGGCGTTGTCGGAACGCCTTACGTCGAGAAGAGTGGCGAAATCTTCGACTACAAATTCACAAGCCTCGATCATGTATCCGGCGCTTGCCAGGTGTTCCGCCGGGAATGTTATGAGGCGATCGGCGGCTACTCTCCCGTAAAGGTTGGAACCATCGACTGCATCGCGGTGATCAGTGCAAGAATGAGGGGCTGGAGGACGCGCACCTTCACCGCCAAGGTCTCTCATCACCATCGCAAAGTGGGAACCGCGCAGCGCGGGTTGATGAAGGCGAATTTCTATACCGGCGTCATGGACTACGCTATGGGAAATCATCCTCTGTGGCAGTTGTCTCGAACCCTCTATCAAATCACTAGGAGACCATTCGTCGTGCGTGGGCTTGCGCTGGGGGCTGGATACCTTTGGGCTCTCATCCGGCATGCGAAAAGGCCCGTTTCGGCTGAATTTATCGCGTTCCACAGGCGGGAGCAGATGGAAAGACTCAAGAACAAAGTAACCGGGAGAGCCGTGCCCGGCGATAGCTCGATCCTTGCGCAGTGACCTCGACGAGCAGTGGCGGGCCAAGTGTCGATCGTCGTAATGGGCAGGCCCGCACAACTATCGGAAGCCACAGCGCAATGCCAAATCAAGAACCAGGACCAGGGAACAAGGCAATGACTAGCGACGGCCAACCAAGTTCGGTACTCGATCGTTCCAGCCAGGAAACGAGCGATCCGTTGCGCCCGCCCATGGCCGCCGTCATCGTCAACGCAGACGATTGGGGCCGCGATCCGCTTACGACAGACCGCTCTCTCGCCTGCCTCTCGCGCGAGGCAATCTCTTCGGTCAGCGCAATGGTCTTCATGCAGGATTCTGAGCGCGCCGCCGATCTTGCACGGCAGCACAAGGTCGACGCCGGACTCCATCTGAACTTCACTCTTGCCTATTCCGCTCCGCAGTGTCCCGCGCGGCTGATGGAGCACCAGGAGAAAATCTCCCGCTTCCTGACCGCGCACAAATTTGCGCCCATGCTCTATCATCCGGGCCTGGCTTCTTCATTTGACTATGTCGTCAAGACGCAGCTCGATGAGTTTGAGCGCCTCTATGGAGCGCCCGCGAAGCGCGTCGATGGCCACCATCACATGCATCTCTGCACCAACGTGATCCGGCAGGAGTTGATCCCCGGCGGCACTATCGTTCGCAGAAATCTCTCCTTCGCACCCGGCGAAAAAGGGTTTCTGAATCGGCTCTATCGCCGCCGGCAAGATCGGCGGTTGGCCGGCCGTCATCGGCTCGCGGGCTTCTTCTTCGATCTCCAGCCGCTTGAATCCCGGCAGAGGCTCAATCGGGTTCTTGACCTTGCGGCTCGATTCGACGTCGAGATCGAATCGCACCCGGTGCGCGATGACGAATTCAAATTCCTGATCGAAGGAGAGTTGTTGCGCTCCACTGGCGACGTCGCCGTGTCGCCCGGTTACGTGCTGCGCTTCTCGAAATCATGTTCGGCCGCAGCGAACACAACCCAGGTGCAACAGGCATGGAGATGAGTCAGATGGCGGTTGTGGAGACAAGCGACGCAATGACCCCAGCCCTGGCAAAGAAAGCGGCGCACGTCGCTGTGTGCGTTTGCACCTACAAGCGGCCGCAGTTTCTTAAGCGGCTGCTGAAGGGGCTGATTGGTCAGGACACCGGCGGCTTGTTCAGCTTCTCGATCGTGGTGGCCGATAACGACGAGACCAGGTCCGCCGAGGCCACTGTTGCCGAGTTCGCAACAGCAGGCGATGTGCGCGTCATCTATTGCGTGGAGCCAAGGCGCAATATTGCCCTGGCACGGAACAAAGTCGTCGCCAATGCCGAGGGTGACTACGTTGCGTTTATCGATGATGATGAATTTCCGGAGCCGGATTGGCTGCTTAAGTTGTTCAGGACCTGCAATGAATTGAGAGTCGACGGCGTCCTGGGCCCGGTCAAGCGCCACTTCGATCAAACTCCACCCGCCTGGTTCAAGAAGAGCAGCATCTACGATCGGCCCGTCAATCCGACCGGCCAAAGGGTCGAGTGGCAGGATGCGCGAACCGGAAATGTGCTGCTGAGGCGGCAGATTCTCGCGGGAGAAACGGACCCATTTCGTCCGGAGTTCAGAGCGGGGGAGGATCAGGACTTCTTCAGGAGAAAGACCGAAGCGGGGTACGTATTCGTCTGGTCTGCCGATGCCGTGGTGTTTGAAACCATTCCCCCGGCGCGCTGGAAGCGTAGCTACATTCTTCGCAAGGCTGCGCTTCAGGGAGCGACCGCGGCATTGCAGCCGAACTGCGGCGTGGTGAGTATCATCAAGTCAATCATCGCGGTTCCTCTCTATCTGGCCATCGCTCCCTTTGTGCTGCTTCTCGGACAGCACAGGTTCATGGCCCTGATGGTGAAGATCTTCGATCACTCCGGGAAACTGCTCATGCTCATGGGTATCAATCCGGTTCGTGAGGAGTATGTAAGTGAGTAAGCGCAGCACTTAGCCAGATTATGAGTAATAACGGCGGGTATTTGGGTGCTATGTTACTGCAAGTCAGGATGAGAAGTCGATAACATTATGGATAACATGAATCAAAAGATCCGGGTATCAGGGCGCGCGCTTCGTATCGGACGTCTCGATGCGGAGTTATATCATTTCCTGTCGAATCCCAGCCCAGTGATTGAACGATTGCGCAGTTCCAGGGACCGCATCGACATTTTCACATTCCTGCAAGGACTGCCTGAGACGGAGCCCAAGTTCAGCTATCCAATGGAGTGGGACAACCTGGCCGTCGTGCGGGTTTCGACATTTGAAAACTGGTGGACAAAGCAAATCGGCGGCAAGACGAGAAACATGGTCAAGCAGGCCGGTAAAAAGGGCGTCGAGATCCGTGAAATCGCCTTCGATGAAAAGCTGGCGCGGGGAATCTGGGAGATCTACAACGAATGCCCGATGCGCCAGGGAAGACGGTTCCCGCACTATGGAAAAGACTTCGAAACAGTCTATCGAGATGAGGCAACTTATCTTGAAAGCAGCACGTTCATCGGTGCTTTTCTCGGGGAGGAACTGATCGGGTTTATCAAGCTGGTCGCGGACGAGGCCGGTCAGCAGGCCGGACTGATGAATATCCTTTCGAAGATTGGTCACCGGGATAAAGCGCCCACCAATGCGCTGATCGCGCAAGCGGTCAAGTCCTGTGCCGACCGGGGAATCGGTCACCTGGTTTACGCCAATTTCTCTTATGGAAACAAGCAGCAAGACAGCCTTCGAGAGTTCAAGGAGAGGAATGGGTTTGAGCGCGTGGACGTGCCGCGCTATTTTGTGCCATTGACGCCTGTTGGCTGGATCGCGCTTCGCATGGGGCTCCATCATCGATGGGTCGACCGCATCCCTGCGCCACTTGCTGAAAGACTTCGCGGGATTCGCAAGTTCGCGCGCAACCGCAAGGTGCAGTCGCTCCGGGAAGCGCTTTAGAGGACAGGCGAAGACAATGCCAGGGCTGGTTGGAATCATCACAAAGACGCCGCGACAACAAGCTGAAGCTGAACTGCTTCGGATGGTCGCGTCTCTTCTCCATGAAAGCTCCTATGTGAGCGGAACCTGGATCGATGAATCACTGGGTCTCTATGTGGGATGGGTCGAGCGGCGCGGGTCTTTTGCGGAGTTGATGCCGCTCCAAAGCGAGTCGGGAAAGCTGGTGCTCACATTCTCGGGCGAAGATCTATCCACGCATTCGAATGTACAGCGCGAAGGACAACGAGGCCCCGCACTGGGTGCGAACGACCTATCCTATCTTGTTCGCCTTGCCGAGCAAGATCCGGAGTTTCCGAAGAGCCTGAATGGACGGTTTCATGCGGTCCTCGCGGATCGAGAGCGGAAGAGGGTAACGGTCTTTAACGATCGGTTCGGAATGCACCGTCTCTACTATCACGCGGGCAAGGACGCTTTCTACTTTGCAGCAGAGGCCAAGGCAATTCTTGCCGTGCGGTCGGAACTCAGATCGATCGACCCCGATGGCCTTGCAGAGTTTATCTCCTGCGGATGCACATTGGAGAACCGCACCCTGTTCAGCGGCATCGGCATGCTGCCTCCGGCATCCTCATGGACATTTCAGCAGGCGTCGATCGCGCGCAAGGGATTTTATTTCGAGGCCAAAGAGTGGGAAGAACAATCTCCGCTTGAGCCGGAGCCTTACTTCCATGAGCTAAAGAATGTCTTCTCGCGGACTCTGCCGAAGTATCTCGGCGGCCGGGAGCGCGTCGGCATCTCGGTCACCGGCGGCCTTGACTCAAGGATGATCATGTCGTGGGCCGATGCGGCTCCTGGATCGCTGCCATGTTATTCGTTTGGGGGCATGTATCGGGATTCCAAGGACGTCGGAATCGGTAGAAAGGTCGCCGAGGCGTGCGGTCAGCCGCACGAATTTATTCGCGTAGGCGAAGAGTTTCTGGCGCGGTTCCCGCATTACTCTGAACGTACGGTGTTTCTCACCGATGGGTGCGTTGAAGTCAAACACGCCCCGGACTTATATGTCAACGAGCGCGCCGCGAAGATTGCGCCGGTTCGATTGACAGGGAATTATGGCGGGGAAGTCCTTCGGCGCGTACGGGCGTTCAAGCCGATCGATCCGATGCCAAGGCTGTTTTCTCCCGAACTCGCAAAGGGAATCGAGCGCGCAAAAGAAACTTATAGTCGCTTGTACCAGGGGCACCCGCTTTCATTTGCGGTATTCCGCCAGGCGCCATGGCACCACTACGGTCTTCTCTCGCTTGAGGAGAGCCAGCTCTCGCTTCGCTCGCCTTTTCTGGACAATGAGCTTGTCAAAACCGTATTCCGTGCGCCGCAGTCTGCCCTTGAAACCGACGATCTATCGATGCGTTTGATTGCGGAAGGCAATCCGGCGCTCACTCGCATTCGAACCGATCGCGGTATGCTCGGAGGTCTTCCCCGCTGGTTGGCGGCTGCTGAGCGTGCCTATCTGGATTTCACATTCAAGGCGGAGTACGCCTATGACTACGGAATGCCTCAATCCGCCGTCAAGGTTGATCACGCGCTGGCGCGGCTACATCTCGAGCGGTTGTTTCTTGGCCGGCATAAGTTTTACCACTACCGCATCTGGTACAGAGACGCGCTGGCCAATTACGTTCGCGAAGTTTTGCTTGATTCACGCGCGCTGGCGCGGCCGTACCTCGAGCGCGCTGTAGTGGAGCGCATCGTCAAGCAGCACACGGAAGGAACCCGTAACCACACAACCACGATTCACAAGCTCCTCACGCTCGAACACATTCATCGGCTTTTCATAGACTCCAAATGACTCAACTGCTTGGCACAATCGTCGCTATCGCATTCATCGCCTGGCTGTTCATCATGGACCGCGATGCTGGGGAGAAGCCGTCGGCCGCGCTTTGGATTCCAACCATCTGGCTGCTCATCAATGGATCGCGCGCAGTCTCTACGTGGATTCATGCCGAACCCGCCGAGTCCCTGGCGCAGCAGTACTCGGAAGGAAGCCCGCTGGACGCGGCGATCTACGGAATCCTGATTGTGGCGGGCCTCTTCGTTCTCAACTCCCGCGCGCGGCTCGTCAAACGCTTTCTGCACGAAAATCTCCCGCTTCTCGTATTCCTTTCCTATTGCGCCCTCAGCATTGGATGGTCGGAATATCCCTTCGTTGCGCTCAAACGGTGGAGCAAGTCTATCGGCGATATCGTGATGGTGATGTTGCTGATCACCGACGCCTATCCCCTGATGGCAATCAAACGCGTCTTTGCGCGCGTAACCTTTCTGCTCTTGCCGCTCTCTGTGCTCTTCATCGTTTGCTACCCGTCCCTCGGTTCTGCATTCAGTCTCGAAGACGGCGTGATGATGTACTTCGGCGTTACGACCTTCAAGAACCTGCTGGGAATGATTTCGATGGTCTTTGGACTGGCATCCGTGTGGTCGCTGCTCTGCGCCTACGGGGACAGGGGTCTGCCGAATCGCGCGAAACATATGATCGCCCATGCAGTCGCCATTGCTACCGCGGTCGGGCTGATCCTCAGGGCCGACTCCATGACTTCCTTGTCCTGTCTGTTTCTGGCCGGCGCAGTCATGATCCTGGTTTCGCAGCCATGGGTGACCCATCGCCCCGGCCGCGCGCTCGCCATTGTGGGCGCGGCCATTGGCCTCCCGCTGTTTGCGCTATTTATGAACACCATGGGCACGCTCGTGCATTCGCTGGGAAGAAACTCCACGCTCACCGGCCGAACCTCCATCTGGAAGGCCGTCCTGTCGATGCACACCAACCCGATCATCGGAACCGGATTCGAAAGTTTCTGGCTGGGCAATCGGCTCGAGGCGGTGTGGAATATGAGCGTCAAAGGGATCCAGGAAGCACACAACGGCTTCATCGAACTTTATCTGAATCTCGGTTGGATAGGCCTGGTTCTTCTTGGATGGATGGTTGTCTCTGGCTATCGCAACGCGCTGATCGCGCTTCGTCGGGAACCGAATGATGGCAGCCTGCGGTTGGCGTTCCTTACGGCTTCCTTGATCTTCAGCATGACAGAAGCTGGTTTCCGCATGTTGTCACCGATATGGTTGGTTTTTCTCCTGGCAATTGCCGGCAACTCCGCGGGTCTGCTTCCTAGAGTGGCCCATCAACCAATAGCAGAGCCCGATGAGCAATTCTTACCCGCAAGACAGATGAGAATTCTTCAATAGGCAACTAACAGCCTGTGGGCTGGATTGATAAGTAAGCATAAGTCGCACTGTCGTCAGGAAAACGAGAGACAGGATAGAAACTGTTTCTCAGAATCGGAGCATTATTGAGGCCCTTTGATCAACACGGCGCGTTTGCCCCCGCGGTTCCAACCGGAGGAGCAACACTCAGGCGTCTCGCGGTCAGAGGCGCCGGGATGACCGTGTTTTCCGGAGGCTTCGCTGTTGCCATCCAGGTAGTGGCAACCGTGGTTCTGGCGCGGTTGCTCACGCCTCGCGACTTCGGCCTTGTGGCCATGGTCACAACCTTCAGCCTGCTTCTATCGAACTTCGGAATCAACGGGATCACTGAGGCCCTGGTTCAGCGTGAGCAGATTAATCGCATCCAGGCAAACAACTTATTTTGGATCAATCTAGGCGGAGGCGCGCTGCTCACGGCCGGATTCGCGGCCGCCGGATCGTTGCTGGCAAGATTCTACGGCGAACCTTTGGTGGCGCCGATTGCCGCCGGCGTGTCGATATCGATCCTCCTCAGCAGCACCTCGGTCATTCATCTTGCGCTGCTAAAGCGCGCGATGATGTTCTCTGCGGTGGCAAAAAATGACATTGTCGCCAGGGCGGTCGCGGTGGTCGTGTCGATTTCCTTCGGCTGGGCCGGCTGGGGTTACTGGGCCCTGGTTCTCGGCGTATGCGCCTTGCCCCTGAGTACGGCCATCGGCGCATGGAACTTGTGTCGGTGGCTCCCAGGACGTCCTAAACGGGCATCCGGAACCGGCGCAATGTTGAGGTTCGCGACCTATACCTATGGCCGGTTCAGCGTAAACTACTTTGCGCGCAACGCGGACAATGTCCTGGTAGGCTGGCGATTTGGTGCACCGGCACTGGGGTTTTACAAGAAGGCCTACGACCTTTTCTCTCTATCGGCGGCTCAACTAGTTGCCTCCACTTCGGTCGTTGCCGTGGCGGCATTGAGCCGTGTTAGAGGCGATGAGGCCCAGTATCGGCGCTACCTGCTCGGCGCCGTGGCAGTCATGGCGTTCCTGGGCATGGGCATCGCAGGCGATCTGACTTTAACCGGCAGAGATCTCATTCGCGTGCTGCTTGGTCCCGGCTGGGGAGAGGCTGGGCAGATCTTCACCTTCTTTGCGCCGGGAATTGGAATCATGCTCGTCTATGGCACCCACGGTTGGATTCATCTCTCGATCGGAAGAGCGGACCGTTGGTTTCGTTGGGGAATTGTCGAGTGGACAGTCACCATTCTCCTCTTTCTTGTCGCGCTCCCCTGGGGACCGCAAGGAATCGCGGTCGCGTGGTGCGTATCCTTCTGGACGCTGACCATCCCTGCCATGTGGTACGCGGGAAGACCGATCGGCCTCGGGGTTGCACCGGTCATCGAAGCCGTTTGGCGATACATCGTATCATCGCTGTTTGCGGGACTGGCCTGCTATGCGGTGCTTTCAAGATTGCCAGCCTTGCAGGCTGCGTCAGGCACGCTGGGAGCCGCAGTGCGGGTCCTGCTCATTTCCATCTCCTTCACAACTCTTTACCTGGGCGCAATCGTGATTCTCTATCGGGGCAGCTCGCCGTTAAAGAGAATGACCGGCCTTCTGCGCGAGATGGCGCCGGCGGCAGGAGACTGAATCTGGATGCTTGCTAAGAATATCTGTGCGACGGCGCTGCGACAAGGCCAATCAAAATCCCGGAGGCGAATTACATGTCGGAATTAGTACGCAAGGTGAGAGATAGATTTCGAGACCTTCTGCAGACCCACGGAACTGCGAAAACCAAGCAGCGGCTTTGGGATTCGGAGTTTGCCAGTAGCCGCTGGGATTGCCTCGACACCACTGCGGACGACTGCGTCTATGCGCGACTTGAGAGATGGGCTCATGGCGGCAGCGTCCTCGATCTCGGATGCGGCTCGGGCAATACGGCCAATGAATTGAACGAAAATGCTTTCAGCCAGTATACGGGCGTCGATATCTCCCAGGTTGCAGTCATCAAGGCTGAGGAAAGGACCAGGGAGAATGGCAGAGAACATAAGTGCCGGTTTATTCAGCACGATGTCTTGACCTATGTACCCCAAGGACAAGTGGACGTCGTCCTTTTGCGCGATTCAATCTACTACATCAAGCGGCCTCAGATCAGGACCGTCTTGAGGCGATACTCGCAATGGCTTAAGATGGATGGCGTTTTTATTGTGAGAATTTGGAATGGGCGCGGAAAATTAAAGGAGTTCGTCCATCTGATTGAGAAGAACTTCGATGTCCAGGAACTGTATCATCACGAAGAATCGGGCGCTGTTGTTCTTGTCTTCCGCTGTTATGCCGGACCGGGAGGGGACTGACGCTCGATGAAGAGAATCTTCATCTCGGCGCTCGTCCTTGTGCCTCTTCTGGGGCACGGGTCTGCCGGTGCGCAGGCGTGGAAGCCTCTGCTGAATTCGAAGCAGGCCATTGATTGGTCGGGCGCTGGCGTAGGCGTCATTCCTGCTCGGAACATCATCTGCGCAAAACTCAACTCATCAGCCACGCTGGCTCAAATCAATGCCGCTTTGGCAACCTGCCCCAGCGGACAGGCAGTTCTCTTGTCCCCCGGAACCTATGCCATCGCGGGAACCGTGGTTGTCCCTTCGAACGTGACGTTGCGTGGCGCGGGAGCCGACCAGACGATCCTCAATGCAATCGGTTCGGCGGGCGGCGATGTCATCAGCCTTGGCTCGGCTTCGGTTGCCTTCAAGCCCTTCAGGATTACGAACGTAGCTGCGGCCGGATCAACCAACATTGAAGTAAGTAACGCCTCCGGCATCCGAGCCGGGATGTATCTCGCTATCGCAGAGATCAATGACCGGACTTATGTGTCAACTGCAGGAAGCGGAGGGAACTGTAACTGGTGCGATGGCGATTGGTCAGAGAAGGGAAGCCTCGCGCGTGGCCAAATCGTGAAGATAACCGGTGTAAGTGGACGGGATATATCATTCTCCCCCGGACTTTACAGCAGTTATACCAATACGCCACTGGGGGTTCCTTTTGATATGTCGGCGGTTTATGCCGGAGTTGAAGATCTCCAGGTATATGCCAATAACACCGGCTATGCTGCGAATTTCGGGATGTCGCAATGCGCCTACTGCTGGATCAAGGGCGTGGAGTCGAACTACGCCGACGGCGATCATGTCGAGGTGTTCTGGGGGTTTCACGATGAGATCCGCGACAGTTATTTTTCAAACGCATTTCTGCACAGTCCGGGCGAACATGACTCGGATTTGCAGATTGGATTCAAAACCAGCGCCAGCCTGATCGAAAACAACATCATCGAGAGAACGCATATCGCCATCATGTTGGAATGGGGAGCCGCCGGCAACGTGATTTCTTACAACTACTCGACAGGAGAGTTTGACAGCGGCGCGGCAAATCTTGACATCGGCGGAATCGACTTCCATGGAGCACATCCGCAATTCAACCTTCTTGAAGGCAACGTCGTCACAGAGATTAACCAGGACGCAGTCTGGGGAACTTCGAGCCAGACAACGGCGTTTCGCAACTGGGTAGTTGGGACCAATCGGATTTGCAGCCCGATGAGCGGGCGTGGGATCGTGAGCTGTTCCGGCAAGAGTGGTCACTACGGATTTCAGGCGGCGCGCGCCATTGAGATGTCATCCATGGCGACCGCGAATAACTTTATCGGCAACGTGCTCGGCTCTGCGCAAATGCAATCTCTCATGGGATACAACCGGCCCCTTGCGCAGCGTAGATCAATCGAATATCCGGCGCGCAGAGATTACGATGCCCAGGCGTACGGATGGTCTTTTGGATATGGCAGCACCAGTGACGATGGAACCGGAGCAGGCTGCGGGGGTGGAACACCCCCTTGCCATGTTTCCGGGAACTCCGCCACAGATTTCTTTCACGGAAACTTCAACAACATTGGCCAATCGATTGCATGGGCCACTGGAGTCTCACATGAATTGCCTGCGTCTTTCTATCTGGCCGGCAGACCGGCATGGTGGGGTCTGGAGCCATACCCGGCAACCGGGCCGGATGTTGCGGGGGGGAACGGCCCGGCGGGGCATAGTTACGGAAATCCAGCGCAGGTCTGCTACTTCAAGGTGATGGGCGGATCGGATGGTGGCGCAGGAGGGCCGCGTGTCTTCAATGCCGCCAGATGCTACGGAATGGGTATTTCTAATCAGAGTGTTCTGCCCGACAATGTTCCTACCACGGTTCAAGTTCTGTCGGGGAGCGGTGCGCGCGGCCAGGGGAATGAGGAGAGTCAATGAGTGTGAATGCTGAAGCGGTTACTTTAGTTGTTGGTTTGGGCGAGGTGGGAAATCCGCTGTTTACCATCCTGAAACGGCAAGCGCCGGGCACCGTTGGCATCGACGTGGATCCGGCTAACGTGAACAAGCCGATCGGCATCATGCATATCTGCTTCCCTTATATCGATGCGGCTCAATTCCAGACTGCGGTCGTGGGCTACGTGTTGAAGTATGACCCGAAGGTTGTAGTCGTCAACAGCACAGCGGTGCCCGGAACCACCCGATCCATTGAAGCGGAGACGGGCGTCCCCTGCGTCTACAGCCCTGTGCGCGGCAAGCACACCAAGATGGTGGACGAACTGCTGACCTACGTAAAGTTCGTCGCCGGCACAAATCCGGAAGCCTCGGAAAAAGTGCGGGAACACTTCCAGGCGGCCGGCATGAAGTCGGAAACCATGTCAACGCCGGAAGCCTTGGAACTAGCCAAGCTGCTGGAGACTACCTATTTCGGCTTGCTTATTACATGGGCGCAGGAGATGAACCGCTTTGCCGAGACTGTCAATGCAGACTATCTGGAAGTGGGCAAGTTTTTTCGCGAGATCGCCTATCTTCCCAACGTCCTGTTTCAACCGGGTTATATTGGCGGCCACTGCGTCATGCCCAACATAGCCTTGCTCGAACGGCGGTTTCAGTCGGAGTTTCTTGAGGTCATGAAAAGATCGAACGAAGTGCGGAAGACCGAGCTGGCCGCGAACGAAGAGAAGAGTTCCGGCGAACGCCTGAAACCGTTGGCCCTGGCTTAGCCTCTATTGAAATCAGAGCTGTTCGCTGACAAAGTATTGGATTAACAGTAAAAAATGAGAAACGGTCTCAAGCTCTGATGAAGAAGATCTGCATGGTTGCTTATACAAACTATCTCTCCGACGCCCGGCCGCGGCGCGAGGCAGAGACGTTGGCGCGCAGAGGAGACCAGGTCGACTTCATTGCACTCGGCGAAAAAGATCGGCCCTCGATCGAGACCGTGCAGGGCGTACGGGTCTTTCGCGTGAAGCAGCAGCGTTATCGCGGGAGCGGCGGCCTGAGCTACGGCGCCTCCTACCTGCGCTTTCTGTGCGCGGCCACGCTCAAGCTGCTTGGTCTCTTCCGAAAAGAACGCTACGACATCGTCTACGTGCACACCATGCCCGACTTACTCGTGCTGGTGGGGCTCATCCCCAGGCTCTTTGGGGCGCGGATCGTACTGAACATCCACGACATGATGCCGGAACTCTACATGTCCAAGTTCGGCATTAAGGAAAATCATCCGCTGATCAGAGTCCTGGCCTTTCAGGAGCAGTTCAGCATCCGCCTTGCGGACAAGGTGATCTGCGTTCACGATCCGCATCGCGATGTGCTCTGCCGGCGCGGCGCTGCTGCCGGCAAAATCACAGTGCTGCCCAATGTCCCCGACCCGCTCGTCTTTCGCGTCGAGAGTTCCGCACCCAGCACGGAGAGCACCTTCAGAATTGTCTATCACGGAACCATCGCCAGGCGTCTTGGACTGGACCTGGCCGTGCGGGCGTTCGCAAAGGCGGCTGAATCGTGCCCCGGCGCGCGGTTTGAAATCTTCGGCGACGGCGACGCGGGCCAGCAACTCGAAGAACAGATTCTTGCTTCAGGCGCTCAAGACAAGATTCATTTCAGCAGAAAGTTTTTTCGCGTCGATGCCATCGCCCAGATGATTCAGGGCGCGTCTGTCGGGCTCGTCCCCAACCGCCGCGACGTTGCCACGGACTACATGCTTCCGGTGAAGCTGCTGGAATACGTCCACCTTGGCATCCCGGTCATCGCTCCGCGCCTGCTCGCCATCCAATATTACTTTCGGGAGGATCAGGTGGCGTATTACGAGCCGGGAGATGTGGACGAGCTGGCGAACTGCATTCGGCGCCTCTATGCCAATGCGGATGAGCGGGCCGAGCTCGCCCTGAAAAGCTCCGAGTTCGCGAAGAGGCTCCACTGGGATGCGCTCAAAGAGGAGCTCTACAAAGTCATCGATGAATGGCCCGTTCCGAAGCACGATGCGGCCTAGGAGCGGGAGAAATGTATTTTCACAATCGCCAGCAATGATCTGACAAAGGAGAAAGCCAAGGCATGGGGCTCATTATTCGCATTGACGTAGACCGTCCTTACGGAAAGCGAGGAGTCCTGCGTCACATTGCCAGCCGCGTCAGCTCCGATTATTTTCTGCCCCGCATCGACAGCCTTCGTTACCTCGAAGAGTTGAAGATGATTCTTCGTATCCTCAATGCAAATGGCAAACACGCTCACGTGTTTTTTCGCAAATGCACTTATCCTACGCCGGCGATTTGCGAACTAATGGAGAAAGGCGGCCATCGTTTTGGTCTTCATCTTGAAAACTCGCGCTCGGCTGAATCCTTTAAGGAGGAGCTAGCTTCTCTTGAGCGGTCACTCGGCCGGCGGGTCGTCGAGTTTTCCAAGCATGGATCGGGCCGCCTCCACCTCGGCAGGTACCATTACGCGCCCTATGAGCCGGAGAGATATCTTCCCTGGGCCAGGCAGGCCGGCATGAGGTACTTCTTTGGCAATCTTGAAAATCCAGAACTGAAACCCGTTCAGGATGGCGATCTATCGTTCTACCCCTCGGCATTCTGGCTGGAACCGTATTGGCGCGACACCCGTAAATTCCCTATTCAATGGCTGCTGAGCGAGGCTGCGGAAAGAGACGTCGTCATGCTCATGCACCCCGATAACGTTACTTCGAGCGCAGAGATCATGCGCGAGTTTCTTATCGCAGTGGAAGGATTGGAAATCGCTAATCTGCCCGACTCGTCTGCTGCCGGGTGATCTCACCTTCCGCCAGGGTCTGGCGAGTGCGCGGCATTCGAGGGGGTATCTCGCATGTTTCGGTAACTCCAATTTTACCCGAGAGGTAAGCGTGAAGGTTACCGAGGGGGGACCCACTTTACCCCCCTGTTTGTGGGATTCAGTCTTGCCACAATCCTGCATATCCTCACACCAACAGGGACTTCGACCTGAGCGAGCGAAATGCGGCTTGCTGGCTCGGCACAAGCATTGGGGAGCAGCGTGAGTTTGCCAGGGGAGCTGGGCATTGAATTGCTTGCAAATCACAGGGGCGCAAAACGGGCTCGAGATGGTGAAGGGACGCAGGATGATCCTTCTGGCGGTTCGGATTTGCCGCGGCGGAGACCGATGGGCATGAAGCGCCGTGTCAACTTCGCATGTATGTTTCTTCTTGTGGCCGCCGCTTCCAGGCTGGTGGCGCAGGATCCCGCGCAGGCTCAGGCGGACGACAAAGCTCAAATTGAAGCGCAAATTCATGCGCAGGAAACTTCGCAGGCGCCGACCCCGGCGGTGTCCGAACCCACGCTGAAGCAGAATCCGATTGAAACTCTACGCAAGTTCGAGCCGGGATCCGACGAAGAGTACCAGCTTGGTAAGGGCGACGAAATCACCGTGAGTTTTGTCGGACGGCCTGAGATGCTGGCCAAGCTGGTTGTCGGTCCGGATGGCCGCATTACGCTTCCGCTTGCCGGCGACATTATGCTTACCGGCCTGACCCGCCCAGAAGCTGCCAGAACAATTGAAGCGGCGCTGGCAAATTACTATACCAATCTTTCCGCCCAGGTAACGGTCACCAAGTACACCGCCAACCGCGTCGTGCTTTTGGGAGCGGTCGATCATCCTGGCATGTACACGTTCGATGGCACGCCGACGTTGCTTGAAGTCCTGGCCAGGGGCGGTGTGGAGGCGGGACCGAACAAATCCGGCACCACCACCGAGGTCAGCCAGATTCCCGAGCGCTGCGCCATTTATCGAGGCGCCGACCAGGTCATGTGGGTCCAGTTACGAAAGATGATGGAGACCGGTGATGCAATGGCGGATCTGCGCCTGCGCCGCGACGATGTCGTCTACGTTCCAAGCAGCTCAGAGCGCTTTATCTCTGTGCTCGGCGAAGTGCAGCACCCGGGCGCGATTCCGCTTTCCTACAACTCGACGCCGGCCAGCGTCCTGGCTCAGGCCGGAGGCATTACCGATCATGCCGGCAACAATCCGCGCATCCAGATCGTCGATCCGTCCACTGGCACTTCGCGCATTGTTTCGCTTAAAGATCTGCTCGACCCGGTAAAGTCGCGTGAAGTGACCTTGAAGCCTGGAGAAATCATTTTTGTGCCCAAGAGCGGCTTTTATCGCGCTTCCTATATTCTGGAGCGGCTCAGTCCCTTGGTTACGCTGGCAACCATGGCCATGTACTCGGGGGCATTATGAATCTTCAGCGGGTTCAGTCGATCCCCTCGCAGCAATTTCGCTCAGGGGGTCACGGCGCGCCGTCCCCCGCAAGCCCTCCCAGCTCGGGAGGCCACGACCAGCCTCTTCTCCGTCTGAACCTTTTGCGCGCTCTTGAACTCCATCGCCGCTTGGCGATCGGAATTGCCCTGGGGTGTTTTCTGCTGGCCGCGGCGTATGTCGTGAAGGCCTGGCCCGTCTATCTGGCGCAGAGCCAGATCTACGTTGAACCTGTGCAGACAAAGGTGATGGCTTCGGGTCCCGACTCGAGCATGACCAATAACTCGGCCGCTTACGATTCGTTTGTCCAGCAACAGGTGCAGAGCGCCACCAATCCCGATGTGCTGATCAACGCGCTCCACAAGCTGAAACCCGGCTCCTGGCAGCGGAGCGGCGAAAGCGAACAGTCCGCCGCGGCACGGCTCGGCGGGACTATTGAGGTTGCGCGCCAAGGCACCAGCTATGAGGTCGCCATTGTCGCCAAGTCCAAGAATCCCCAGTTGGCCGCGCAGATTGCGAATGCAGTCGCTGCCAGCATTGTCGCGCGAGCCTCGGGCGAGGGAAACGCCGGCAACGTGCAGCGCATCGCCGTGTTGCGTGAAGAGCGGAATCGAATTCAAAATCAGCTCAACTCCGATTACTCCGAACAGGACGAGTTGAACAAGCAACTGGGCATGGCTGCGGTCGGTACCGAGGCTCCTGACCTCATTGATAGCGATATCGGCAGGACGCGCGAAGAACTCATCAAGGCGCAGACCGAACACGATGAGGCAGCGGCGCGCTTTACCGCGATGGGCGCCGGCAAAGGAGAAACCTCATCGGCCATCGACGCCGAGGCGGACGATATGATCGCCGCCGACGCGGGCCTTACCAGCATGAAGACCTCGCTCAACTCGCGCCGCGCTACGCTCATCACGCAGATGTCGAATCTGACTCCCAGCAACCCCGAGTACAAGCAGGATGCGGCGGAGCTGGCCAAGATCAACGCCAGCCTCGACTCGATGATGAAAGATTTGCGTGCCAAGGCGGCCGCACGGATTCAGGAAAAGTTGCATACGGAATTGGAACGGACGGCCGGGGTCGAAGCGCGATTGAACGGACAACTGCGTCAGCTTGCCGGCACCGCTGCCAGCGCCACTCCCAAGTTGCAGCGCGCAAGCGACCTGGCGACGGATATCGCGCGGCTCCGAACCCGTTTCACGGCGGTCGACGAGCAGTTGCATAACCTGATGCTCGAGGATAGCGCGCCCGGCGCCGTGCACTTGTCGGTGGCCGCGGTGCCGCCGCTGCACCCAACCGTCACCGGGATTCTCAAGAAGGCTCTGCCACTGGCGTTCGGTGGATTGCTGTTGGGGCTGTTGGCAGCCTCGATCGCAAACTATCTCGATCCCAAAGTCTATATCGGAGCGGATATCGAGCAGGTGCTCGGCTTTGCTCCCATGGCAGTGTTGCCGGACTTCGATGAGGTCTCAGAAGTTGTGGCAGCCGAGCATCTGCTGCGCCTTTCTTCGGCAATCGAGCATGCCCGCAAACAGGGAGAACTGAACAGTTGCATCTTCACCGGGACCACTGCCGGCGTAGGCGTAACCACATTGGCCACGCGCGTGCGCGGTGTGTTGGAGTCCATGGGCAGGTCGACGGTCCTGCTTGATTCTTCTGGAACTCCGCCGCCGGCTTCTCACTCTACGAGCCACAGCAGCGTGTCCGATCAGCCGGCCGCGCAGCGAGGTAGCCGTTCGACGGCTCTCTTGCGCCAAGTCGCAGCCGAGACAGAAACGCGGGAAGAGAGCCTGGTGCTCACCGATACCGCCCCGCTGCTGATCTCCGCGGAGACCGAGTACCTGGCTCGCTTTGTCGATTGCGCCATCGTTGTCGTCGAATCCGGCGTCACAACTCGTGCGCAACTGCTCTCCGCGTTAACTACCTTGCAGCGTCTTGATGTTGCGGCTGTCGGTTTTGTTCTCAACCGCGTTAAACTGTCCTTGGCCGACTCGGCCTTTCGTCTCTCCGCGCAGGATATTGAAAAGCACCATCAGGCCCAGGGCATGTCCTCAACGAGGCGGGCAGAAAGGACCAGCCAGTTGGCAGAAGAACTGTTGCCGGATCCAAAGGAACTCCCACGCGAGTCTTCTGTTACGGAGTGTTCAACTTCCGGAGCCTCCGGCTCGAAGGATCGCTCCGCCTCTACGGGCCATAGACCTGCTCCTGCCGCATCGGTTACGCACGGCGCGTCTCCTGCCGCTCCCAGGTGGAGCACGGCCGAACCCTCCAAGCCCTGGCTGCCTCAACCCGTCGCGCCCGTCGACGAAGATACTCCCTGGTGGCTCGCGGATGTGCATGCCAGCCTTCCCCCTTCGCCCGCGAAAGCGGAAAAGCCGCATGAGACCTCAACACCCGCCAAGGAAAAGCCGGAGTTGCAACGGCCGGCCAAGACTTTGCCTCGATGGGAGAATGCGTCCGCCTGGTCGGACGACTTCACTCCCTTGAAAATCGGGAACACCGCGCCAGTCGCACTTGTCGAGACCGCGCCCGTTGCAATTGCCGAGATCGAGCCGTTTGCATTCGCTGCGTCCGCGCCGGCATTCGAGCAGGAAACTCCTGCGGTCGCATCTGCGAAGCCTGTGGCCATTTTGATTGAGCCCGCAGCGCCTGCAGATGCATTGGCCCTGCCACCTGCTCTTCATCGCGCAGACCGCTCCTTCGCCGGTTGCCGAGGCCTCGCCCGTCGCTTATGAAGAAGCTGCTCCCGTTGCGGCTGCAACGCCGGCTCCTGGAGTTGCGCCGCATCGTGGATGGGAAGCGAATCCTGCCGAAACGACCTCGCGGCTAAGTCCGCTTCGTGGTTTGCTGTTCTCGCTCGGCATGAAGAATTTGAGCAAGTCGAGAGAATCTGCTTCACTCGATCGCCAATCCGCTTCGCCCGCCGAGAGCGACTCCGAGCGCACTATCATTGCACGAACCTTTTCGCAGTTTGCTGAGCCAGTGCCGGTAGCCGCGCCTGCCCCCATGGCAGTGGCCGCGGATCTTCCGGTTGCTGCTGTTGAGCCGGTTCCCGTCGTCGTTGCCGAGTCAGCCCCAATTCCAGGCCCTTCGGTGGAAGCGCAATCCACAAGCGCTCTTCCAAAAGAAGTCACGACGCTGCCGGAGTTCTTGCCGCCCAGGGAATTTGTTCCCGTCCGAGAGCCCGAGGAAGCATGGAAGAGCTTTGACGACATGCAGACCCTGCCGTCGCGTCGCGGTCAATATAAAAGAAGAAGCTGAGCGAAGCAAACGCGCCGGCTCCGCTTCAAGAGTCGATCCGCACACGCAGACAGAAGTCCACTCGTTGATATGACTGCAATCTGAGATGCTTCGCCGCCGCCGGCCAACATAGCAGTTCCAGGATTGGTATACCTTGAAGGCACTTCATCAAATCGACGCGACCATCAGGGAGCGGCAACCTCGCATGAAATCCGTTAGGGTACCGTCATCCTGGAACTGCTTTAAGCTCTACCCCGAGATCCTGACCAGTTCCTGCGCATCCTGCTTCTGCCCCAGGATCGAAATCCGCGGAATCCGTCCACGCACCATCGCCACTTCATCGCAGCGGTGCAGCCTCGGGCAGTTCTGGCAATCCTTGAAGACCTTGTCCGGCAGCTCTGACTTGTCTTCAACGGTTCTGAATCCGTATTTGAAAAAGAAATCCGGAATGCGCGTAAACAGGCACACCGACTGAATCCCGTGCTCTTCGGCTTCGTCGACGAGCGATTGCAAAATCTTTCCGCCCGCGCCCTGTCCCTTCGCCTCCGGCTTCACCACAATCGAGCGCACCTCGCACAAATGCGGCCCGTAAAAGTGCAGCGCGCCGCAGCCGATAAACACGCCGCCATCGGACTCGGCCACCGTAAAGTCGCGAATGTTTTCGCAGATCTCCGCAAACGCGCGCTTCAACAGCGTGCCGTCGCCCGATAGCGAGTTCACCAGGTCGTAAACGTTCGAGGCGTCCTGCAACAACGCCTTACGCACCAGCATGGACTGCCTCCCCATTTTTATTTTTCGTCATCGCCGCAATCCGTTTCGCCGCCACGTCCAGGGCTGTATGCACCCGCCCGCGTGCCGTTCCTCCCGTCACGTCATGGCAGTCGAGCGTAGCCGTCACTGTCACCGCCGCAAAAAAATCCTCGCCGAACTCAGGCCCAAATGTGCGCAGCTCTTCAAGGCTCAGCTCGCCCAGTTCCACGCCCTTTTCCAGAGCAAACCTCACCGCGTTCCCAATCTTCTCGTGCGCCGTGCGGAAGGGAACTCCCTTGTGCACAAGGTACGTCGCCGCGGCCATCGCATTCAGATAGCCCGACTCCGCCGCCTCGCTCATCCGCTTGCGATTGAAGGTGAGTGCTGCCGTAAAACGTGCCACCAGCCTCAGCATCGGCGCAACAAAGTCCACCGCAAAGGCCGGCTCCTGCGTCTCCTGCATGTCTTTATTGTAGGCCAGAGGCAGCCCTTTCAGTTGCAGCGTCACCGCTTGTGCCGCGCCGTGGATCCGTCCCACCTTCGCGCGCAGAAGCTCCGTCAAATCAGGATTCTTCTTCTGCGGCATCGCGCTCGACCCCGTCGAAAACGCCTCCGGCAGATTCACAAATCCATACTCCGCCGTCGCAAACAGCGTGATCTCTTCCGCAAACCTGCTCAAGTGCAATCCGACAAACGTCAGCGCCTGCAGATACTCCAAAATAAAATCCCGATCGCTCGTCGCATCCATCGAGTTCGCCGTTGGCCCCGTGAATCTCAACTCCTTCGCCGCAATTGTGCGATCCAGCCCGAGCGTCGCCCCGGCCACAGCGCCCGATCCCAGCGGACAATAGTTCAACCGCGCCGCGCAATCCTTCAGCCGCGCCGCATCGCGCAACGCCATCTCCACATAAGCCAGCAGCCAATGCGCCACCAGCACCGGTTCGGCCCGTTGCAAATGTGTATAGCTCGGCATCACCGCATCGCCGGCCTCACGCGCCTGCTTCACCAGTGCCGTCGCCCACGCCGCAAGCCCTTCCACAACCGCATCAATCTCGCCGCGCACATACAGTCGCAGATCGGTCGCAATCTGTTCGTTGCGGCTGCGTCCCGTGTGCAGCTTCAGTCCCAGCGAGCCCACCCGCTCCACCAGCTTCATCTCAACAAAGTGATGAATATCCTCAGCCGACGCGTGGTCGCGCACCTCCGCTTTGCCCGCGTCCGTCGCATGCGCCTTCGCAATCGCATCCAGCCCCGCCCGGAGCTCCGCTCCTTCACTTTCGGACAGAATATTTGCGGCAATCAGCGCCGACGCATGAGCCTTGCTCGCAGCGATCTCCTCCTTCAACAGCCGCCAATCGAATACGATCGACCGCTGCCAGGTCTCGAACTCGCCATCCAGAGGCTCGCGAAACCGCCCCGACCACATCTTTCCGGATTGTTGTTCGTTCGACATTGATTCAGAGAACCTCTACATCTGTGGATGCTTTGAAAGGGCACTGCTTTAGCAGTGTCATATTTGCGGCAGAATCTCAGTGGGCTTTAGCCCCTGAGGGAATACTCGTCGCGAGAAGAAACTTGATCCGGGCGCCCCAGGAATTCTCCATGCTATTTCTTCTCCTTGGCGCTGCTCAACAATGGCATCTCGTTGCCCGTGCTCAGCGTCAGCAGGCCGGCCGCGGCGTAAGTCATCAGCTTGTCGCGCGTGTCGGTGATATCGAGATTGCGCATCGTCAGTTGCCCGATGCGATCGCGCGGAGAGAATGTCGACTCGGTCTTCTCCATGCTCAGCCGCTCGGGATGAAACGTCAGGTTCGGCGACTCCGTATTCAAAATCGAGTAGTCGTTGCCCCGCCGCAGCTCAAGTGTCACCTCGCCCGTGATCGGCTTCGCCACCCAGCGCTGCGCCGACTCACGCAGCATGATCGATTGCGAGTCGAACCAGCGCCCCTGGTACAGCAACCGGCCCAGCTTGCGCCCATTCTCGCGATACTGCTCGATCGTGTCCTCGTTGTGGATGCCCGTGATCAGCCGCTCGTAAGCGATGAACAGCAGCGCCAGTCCCGGCGCTTCGTAAATGCCGCGGCTCTTGGCCTCGATAATCCGGTTCTCGATCTGGTCCGACATGCCCAGCCCATGCCGCCCGCCGATGCGATTCGCTTCCAGAAGCAGTTCCACCGGGTCGCTGAATTGGCATCCATTGAGAGCGACAGGAAAGCCCTCTTCAAAACGCACGGCAATCTCTTCACGTTTGATCTCGACATCGTCGCGCCAAAATGCCGTACCCATGATGGGAACCACGATCTTCACCGACGAAGAAAGATGCTCCAGGTCTTTCGCTTCGTGCGTCGCGCCCAACAAATTCGAGTCGGTGGAGTAAGCCTTCTCGGCAGACATCTTGTAAGCAAAACCTGCCGCCTGCATGTACTCCGACATCTCGGCGCGCCCGCCCAGTTCGTCAATGAAAGCCGCATCGAGCCATGGCTTGTAGATCTTCAGGCTCGGATTGACCAGCAGCCCATAGCGATAGAACCGCTCGATATCGTTGCCCTTGAAAGTCGACCCGTCGCCCCATACATTGACGTCGTCTTCCTTCATCGCCGTCACCAGCATAGTACCCGTAACCGCGCGGCCAATTGGCGTCGTGTTGAAGTAGGGCACACCCGCGGTCGTGATGTGAAAGGCGCCCGCCTGGAGCGCTGCGATGCCCTCGCGCACCAGCGGTCCGCGGCAGTCGATTAGGCGCGCCTTCTCTGCGCCGTATTCCAGCGCCGCGCGCGGAATCGCCTCGTAGTCGGTTTCATCGGGCTGTCCCAGGTTCGCCGTATAAGCGTAAGGAATAGCCCCCTTCTGCTTCATCCAGTGCAATGCAGCAGAAGTGTCGAGCCCGCCGGAGAAGGCAATCCCAACCTTCTCCCCGACAGGCAATGATTCAAGAATTGCAGACATACTTTTTGAAACCTCAAAGTGCATCTAGCTTCGATGTTTTGAAAGGGCACGACTTCAGTCGTGCCGTTAATCCAATAAAATCAAGCCGGGCTTTAGCCCCTGAGGGAATCGAAGCTTCGCACAAATGCTCGATCAGAAATTCCCCAACTAAACTAAAGTCTCACAACCGGCGACTGCTCACTGACCCCTGACCCCTGTTACTGAAACTTCTCCACATTCGCTAGCCCGCCCAGCAACAGCAGCAGCAACGCCTTCTGCGCATGCATCCGGTTTTCAGCCTGGTCGAATACAATCGACTGCGGCCCATCCAGCACCGCATCGCTCACCTCCGCATTGCGTCGCGCCGGCAGGCAATGCATGAAAACCGCGCTCGGCTGCGCCTTCTGCATCAGAGCCTCGTTCACCTGGAACGGCCTGAAGATCGGCGCTCGCTTCGTCGACTCATGCTCCATGCCCATGCTTACGCACACGTCCGTGTAGATCGCATCCGCGCCCTCGGCCGCCGCCTGCGGATCCTGCACCAGGCGCAGTTCGCAGCCGTTGGCCTGCGCGATATCCCGCGCATGCGTCACAATCTCGATGTCCGGCGAGTAGCCGCGCGGCGTTGCCACCGTCACGTTCGCGCCCAGTTGCGCCCCCGTCAGCATCAGCGAGTGGCACACGTTGTTCCCGTCACCCACGTACGTAAAGTTGATGCCGCTCGACGTGCCGAAATGTTCTTCAATCGTCATGAAATCCGCCAGCGCCTGGCACGGATGCTCAAAGTCCGACAGCGCATTGATCACCGGCACGCGCGAATTCGCCGCCATCTCCGTAATCGTGTCGTGCGCATACGTCCGCAGCACAATCACATCCACCCAGCGCTCCACATTCTTCGCCACATCGGCAATCGACTCGCGCTCGCCAAGCAGCGAGTTGGTCTGATCCAGAAAGATCGCGCTGCCACCCAGCGTGTTGATGCCCGTCTCAAAGCTCAGCCGCGTGCGCAGGCTCGCCTTCTCAAACATCAGCACCATCTGCTTGGCGTCCAGCGCATTCCGGTACTCGCGCGGATTTAGCTTCACATCGTGACCGAGCTTCAAAATCGCGCGCACCTCGGCGCTCGACAAATCCGCGATCGAGCAAAGATCCTCGCCCGCCAGCCGCGCCGCCGCTGCCAAAATATCCGCGTCCTTCTCCACCGGGACTCCCACGTCCCTGCGTTCCATTATTTTGCTAACCATGTTGCCGTCCTCCTGCGGATACTACGGCGCCCTGGCTGGCCGCGTATTGCCCCGCTGCATATTCGGTGAAAATCTCATCCAGCGCCGCAATCGCCGTATCCACGTGCGCGCGCTCCAAAATGTACGGCGGCAGGAACCGCAGCACCGTATCGCTGGTGCAGTTGATCAGGATATGCCGCTTCAGCATCTCTGCCACGGCAGCCTTGCCCAACTCCGCGGAATCGAGTTCGGCCGCAACCATCAGCCCCTTGCCCCTCACGTTCACAATCGCGTCATGCTTCTTCGCTAACCCGCGCAACTGCTCCTGGAAGTAGTCGCCCACCGCCGTCGCGTTGGCCATCAATCCATCCATTTCAATGGCGTCGATCACCGCAATCGCCACTGCGCAGGCCAGCGGTCCTCCGCCAAACGTTGTCCCATGCATGCCGGGGTGGAACGACCGCGCCACCTCTTCCGTGCATAAAACCGCACCCATCGGAATCCCGCCAGCCAGCGGTTTCGCCAGCGTCGTAATATCCGGCTGAATTCCGTAATGCTGATAAGCGCACCACTTGCCCGTGCGGCCCATCCCCGCCTGAATCTCATCCACAATCAGCAGCGCTCCGATCGAGCTGGCCAGCGCGCGCGCCTCCGCAAAAAACTCCTGCGTCAGCGGACGAACGCCGCCCTCGCCCTGGATCGCTTCCACCAGAATCGCGCACACTTCGTTTGAAAACTTCGCGCGCAGATCGGCCACGTCGTTGCATTTCACAAACTCAACGCCCGGCACAACCGGCGCAAACGGCTCGCGGTACTTGGCCTTGTACGTCGTCGACATCGCTCCGAAGGTGCGTCCGTGGAAGCTCTGATCCAGCGCCAGAAACTTCGTTCCGATGTTTTTGCCCTCATTCCGCAACACGCCCGCATGAGCCCGCGCCAGCTTCAGCGCGCCCTCCCACGCTTCCGTGCCCGAGTTCGAGAAGAACGCGCGATCCATGCCCGTGCGCTCCGTCAGCCGCAACGCCAGCTCCGCCTGTCCCTCGTGGTAAAAAAGGTTCGACGTGTGAATCAGCTTCTTGCTCTGTTCCGCAATCGCATTCACTATCGCCGGATGATTGTAGCCCAGCGCATTCACGCCGATGCCGCTCAGCAGGTCGAGATATTTCTCGCCCGCTTCGTCTGTGATGTACACGCCTTCGCCGCCCGTAAACAGCACCGGGCTCCGATCATAGGTCGAAAGCAAAAGCCGCGATTCCGCGGCGCGAATTTGATCCAGCTTTGTCAATGTCCTCACTCCTTAGGCCACCATCACTTCAGTGCCCTGGGCTACGCGAGAGCTGCACAGGTCGGGAAGGGAACCGGCCGCCTCCGCGGGTAAAATCCTTACGCGCTTCACGCCATTCAAAAGTGCCTCACGGCATGCGCTCAACTTCGGCAACATGCCGCCGGTGATCACGGCGCTCTTCGTCATCTCCGCAATCTGATCGATGCTCAGCCATCGGAGCACCGCGCCGTTCGCATCTTTCACGCCCGGCACATCGGTCAAAAACACCAGCGCATCGGCGCCGCATGCAACCGCGCATGCCGCCGCCATCTCGTCCGCATTGATGTTGTAGTACTCGCCGTCAAATCCCAGCGCCATCGAGCAAAGCACCGGCACGCCATTCAAATTCCATATCGCATCCAGCCAGCGAGGATCGCTCGCCGCAATCTCGCCCACAAATCCAAGATCCGGTGCAGTCCGCTTCTTGCGCGCCCTGAACAGCAATCCATCGCCGCCCGACATGCCCACCGCCGGCTGCCCCAGCGAACCCAGCGAGGCAACAAGCTTTTTGTTCACCTTGCCGGCCAGCACCATCAGTGCGGCGTCGCGCGTCTCCGCGTCGGTCACGCGCAGCCCATTGATAAACTCGCTCTGCTTGCCCAGCGCCTTCAGCGTCTGCGTCAACTGCACTCCGCCGCCATGCACCACCGCCACCTGGTTGCCATCGCGCACCAAGTCAACAATCGCGCGCGTGCAACCCTCCAGCAACGCCGGAATCTCCAGTCCCGCTCCGCCCAGTTTGACGACGTACCTCATTCACTACCCTCCGCGGCGACTATCATTCCAGACCTTCCGATTCCGGCCAGCCCTGCATCACGTTCATGTTTTGAACGGCCTGCGATGAGGCGCCCTTCAATAAGTTATCAAGGCAGCTCACAATCACTGCCCGCCGTCCGCTCGCGTCGAGTTGAAAGCCAATGTCCGCGTAGCTGGTCCGCACCACATTCTGAATCTGCGGCAGCCCGCTCTCATGCAACCGCACCATCGGACTGCCTGCAAAAAACTCGCGGTAAACCTGCATCACGCTGGCGCGCGTCCTGCGGCGTATTGAATCTCACGTAAATCGTCGCCAGAATTCCGCGCGGAATCGGCAGCAGGTGCGGCGTAAATACAATCTCGTCCCCCGCTACGCCGATCTGCTCCAGCAGCTCACCCGTATGCCGATGAGTAAATACTCCGTACGCCGAGAGATTGTCCGCCGCGTACATATAATGCGTCTTCGCCGTCGGCGCTTTGCCCGCGCCGCTTACGCCACTCTTCGCATCCGCAACAATCCCATGCTCCAGATCCACGAGCCCCTCAGCCACCAAAGGCTTCAACGGCAAAATCACCGATGTCGCATAGCACCCTGGATTCGCCACCAGCTGCGCGCCGGCAATCGCATTGCGATGCAGCTCCGGCATTCCATACACAGCCTGTGCCTGTGTCGCCGCAGCCAATTCGGTGCCGTCGTCTTCAAACGCATATACTGCGCGGTTCGCCGCTTCAGTCAGCCGCCACGCTCCGCTCAAATCGATCACTTTCAGCCCTTGTTCCAGCGCATCCGGAACCCACTCGCGCGACTGCTCATGCGGCGTGGCCAGAAAAAGAATCTCCACCTTCCGCTCTTTCAGCAACTCCCAGGTAAATGGTTCCTGCTTCAGATCTCCGCTTCCCTTGCTGTCCACCAGTTCTGGATGAATTTCGCCCAGCGGCACTCCGCCCCGCGCCGCATCCTTCTCATCCACGCGTCCCGCAAATACAGGCGGCTTTCCCTTCAATCTCGGATGGTGCAGCAAAAGCCTCGCCAGTTCCGCGCCCGCATAACCCGTCACGCCCACTACCGCTGTTTGAACCGTATCTTTCATGACTCCAGCATCGTCCTTAATCTTGTTTCCACTTCTGCCGCCCGCCGCTGATCGGCGCAGATCACAAGCACCGTATCATCGCCGGCCACCGTGCCCACCACCTCAGGCCATTCCTCGTAATCCAGCGCCGCGGCAAAGGGCTGTGCCCCACCCATCACCGTTCCCACCACCACCTGGTTCATCGCCTGCCGCACCCGCAATACGAAACTCTCCACCATCTCTTCCACCGATGGCGGACTGTCATCCTCTGCCGCCACCGCTGCAGCGCTCGTCCCACGGTGACCGTTGGGAAGCGAGTAGCCCCCGGGTCCCTTTGAAAGCCGCAGCTCGTGGATGTCTCTCGATAGAGTGGCCTGTGTTACCTCAATCCCGCGTCGTCGCAGCTTCCGCCGCAGATCGTCCTGGTTCGCCACAGGGGATTTCGCCAGCACTGCCCGTATTGCGTCCTGGCGTTGAAGTTTCATTGCTGCATCCTCTTAAAAATCAAACTCGTAAAAATCAAAGGCGCGGTCCGCGAAGCGGAAACCGCGCTCGTATAAATATACAACAGACGTGAATAACTATGCAACACGCCTCTATTGCACTTTTGGTGCAGGTTCGTTTCCGGCGATCCATTACACCCCGTGCCCTTCAGGCTGTTACACTCTCGTGTGACCGCGCGTGTTCCCATGCTGCGCCCCCAAACTTGATGCCAATGACCAACATCCCGCCCATCTCCACCATCAACGACCTCTTTGTTCGCGTCTCCGCGGCCGCCAACCCCCGCGCCATCCTCTGGCAGGATGAGTTCAACCATTGGCAGCCCATCTCCTCCGACCAGGTCTATCAGCGCGTTCGCGCGCTGGCAAAGGCGCTGCTTGCCTGGGGAGCGAAACGTGGCGATCGCATCGCCATCATCGCCGAGAATCGTTGGGAGTGGGCCATCACGGACTTCGCCACCCTCGCCATCGGCGCCGCCAATGTACCCATCTATCCCACCCTCACCGGCGAGCAGATCGCGGCCCTTATCGCCGACGCCGGCTGCCGCATCGCCTTCGTCTCCACCCGCCAGCAGTTTGACAAGCTCAACTCCGTCCGCACCCTCACCCCGCTCGAGCGCATCGTCATCATGGAGTCGCCCGCGCCCGACGGCGCAACCTCCTTCAGCTCATTGATGGATGACGTCGATGTCCTAGGCGCTCAGCGCGACCCTCTCTTCGATGCACTCGTCCGCGCCGTCGAACCAAAAGACCTCGCCACACTCATCTACACCTCCGGCACAACCGGTGAACCCAAAGGCGTCGCCCTCACTCACGGCAACATGGCCGCCAACCAGAATGTGGCCCCCGCCGATTTTGGTTTCGATGCAACCGACGCCTGCATCTCGTTCCTCCCGCTCTCGCATGTCACCGCCCGCGCGCTCGACTACGTGATGTACAACTCCGGCGCACAAGTGGTTTATTGCTCGCAATTCGACAAGCTCCCGCAGGCCATGCGCGAAATCCGTCCCACCGTCATCGTCGGCGTCCCGCGTGTCTTCGAGAAGATCCGCCAGGCAGTCGAGCAAAAATCTGCGGCATCTCCAGTGAAGAAGCGTATGCTCGCCTGGGCCATCAAGGTGGGCTCGCGTTTTACGGATGTTGTGTACGACGGCCGCCGCCCTTCCGCTCTCTCATGGAAGATCGCCAACAAGCTCGTCTACTCCAAAGTTCAGGAGGCATTCGGCGGTCGCGTCAAGGTCTTCGTCTCCGGCGGCGCGCCACTCGGCATCGACACCGCAAAGTGGTTCGCGGCCGCCGGCATCGCCCTCTGGGAGGGCTACGGCCTTACCGAAACCTCGCCCGTCATCGCCCTCAATACGCCGCGCAAACACCGCATGGGTTCCGCCGGTTTCCCCCTGCCCAACGTCGAGCTAAAATTCGCCGGCGATGGCGAATTGCTCGTCCGCGCCCCCTCCGTCTTCTCCGGCTACTGGCTAAAACCTGATGCCACCGCGGAATGTATTGACGCCGATGGTTGGTTCTCAACCGGCGATATCGGCCACTTCGACGACGACGGCTTTCTCTATATCACCGACCGCAAGAAGGAACTCCTCAAGACCTCCGGCGGAAAAATGGTGGCGCCTCAGCCCATTGAAAACAAGCTCAAGAACAACGTCCTCGTCGCCCAGGCAGCGCTGGTCGGCGACAAGCACAAGTTCATCTCCGCTCTCATCTCGCCGAACTTTGTCGCGCTTGAAGACTGGGCAAAACACCACGGCGTTCACGCGCAATCCCGCGCCACGCTCGTTGCCGATAGCCGCGTCATTGCTCTTTATGCCGAGATTGTTCGCGAGGTCAACGGCTCCCTCGCCAACTTTGAAACCCTCAAGCGCTTCAAAGTTGTTTCCGATGAGTGGACTCAGGAGTCAGGCGAACTCACGCCTTCCATGAAGCTCAAACGCCGCGTCCTTACTCGGCAATACGCGGTGGAGATTGCCGCTCTTTACGAGGACGAAGCAACCGCACGAGGCGAATAGGCGAACCCCATCGTCCCAGCCCTTTGCCGAACAGCAGCCCCCTGCGCGCCAGCTCTTCGAGTCCTTTGAAGAACGGCGCTCCCCAGGTTCCCATTGCCAGCAGGCCGCCGAACAGAATAATCGCGTCAATGCTCAGCCGTCCCTCGCGGGACCAGTAGGCATCCGGCTCCAGGTTGAGCCACAGCGCAAATTCGTCAAGAGTCAGCGCCGCGCCAACTCCATAGCTCACCGACATCAGCCGGCTGAAAAAAATCGATAGCGGCGTATGCGATCGGCCCAGGTCCATCAACCACCCGTAGCCCACCAGCAGCAGAATCAGGATTCCCCACACCAGGTGATGAATGTGCATCCCCCGCACCACCACCCACTGGAAATGGCCCTCGTGGTTCACAATCCGGTGCACCAGCAACCGAACTCCCAAGAAGGTAATGAGAAACGAGACCGAAGCAATGAACATGCGCCGCCTCGGCCGGTCCGGTATCGTCGTGCGAATCAGGAACCCCAGCCGCGTCAGTTGCAGCAGCACCAACAAAACAATCACAACCAGGCCGACAAATGCCAGCAGCAGCAGTGCTCCAATTCCAGGCATATCCCCCTATTGAACCACCAAGCCCCGTCGAATCCCAATCAAAATCCGCGTCGTTCCGATGAAAGCACCCTCCGGCATACCCTTGCTGAGAGCTGAAAGCTAGAAGCTGAAAGCTGATCTTCCGTGAGCCCGGTCACGATTTCCCTTTACAACCCAGGAGTACACTATCTAAGGCGTCGAAACAGGCCATCCGCCGCATTCGACCCCCGGTTTTAGCTGTACCTTTCAAATCCAATTGCAGGCTCGGCCCATGATCGCCGCGCCAACTTTTACGAGGAGATTTCCAGATGCGAGTTGCTTTGTTGACCGGCGGCGGCGATTGCCCCGGATTGAATGCTGTCATCTATGCCGCTGTCAAAAAGGGCATCAACCACTACGGAGATGAGTTCATTGGCTTCCTCAATGGATGGCGGGGCGTGCTTGACAACAATTTCATTCCCCTCACCCTTGAAAAAATCGACGGCATCCAGTTGAAGGGCGGCACCATCCTCCACTCCTCCCGCACCAACGTCAAAAAAATTCCCGGCGGCATCGATAAAGTTCAGGAAGTCCTCAAGCTCAACAAGATTGACGCCCTCATCGCCCTCGGCGGCGACGACACGCAGTCCGTCACCCTTTTCCTCAGCGAAAACGGCGTCCCCTCCGTCGGCGTTCCCAAGACCATCGACAACGACATCAGCGGTACCGATCAGACCTTCGGCTTCGACACCGCCGTCATGATCGCCACCGAGGCTGTCGACCGCATTCACACCACCGCCGACTCGCACAATCGCGTTGTCGTTGTTGAAGTGATGGGCCGCGATGCCGGCTGGATCGCCTATGCCTCCGGTGTTGCTGGCGGCGCGCACGTCATCCTCGTCCCTGAAAAAGAAATTGACATCGATCACGTCTGCGCCCTGCTCAAGTACAACTACGACCACGGCAAGCACTACGGTGTCGTCGTCGTTGCCGAGGGCTGCCACCTGCCTGAAGTTGGCCAGGTCATCGGCTCCGCGGAGGTCGACTCTTTCGGCCACGCCCGCCTCTCCGGCATCGGCGAAGCCCTCGCCGAACTCATCGAGAAAAAAACCGGCTTCGAAACCCGCTCCGTCAACCTCGGCCACACCCAGCGCGGCGGCGTTCCCACAGCCTTCGATCGCATCCTCGGCCAGCGCTACGGCCTTCACGCCATCGACATGGTCCACGACAAAAAGTGGGGCCGCATCGCCGTCCTCCACGGCACCGACATCACCGACATCACCATCAAAGAAGCCATCGCCTCCAACCGCCGTCTCGACCAGCGCTTCTTCGACGTAATCGCTGACCTAGAAGCCAAGGTCTAACCAGCCTGTGCCCCATTCAAGCCGCGCCTTTTGCGGCTTGAGTGGGATCGCATTTCGATTGCGGGTCCTTCGGGTCCGGGTGGAAATTCTTCGGGTGGATATCCTTCTGGGAGCACAACCGCAAACACTCGAACAAGTGAACCCTAATCCCTATTCCCTGTTCCCTGACCCCTGCCCTTATGCTCTACCGCCTCTACCGCCCCGCAGACTTCCCCCAGCTCTATGCCATCGAGCAACTCTGCTTTCAGCCGCCCTTCCGCTTTCCCCGCCCCCACATGCGCCGGCTCATCGCCAATCCCAACTCCGCCACATGGATTGCCGAAGAAGACCAGCAAATGACCGGCTTCGCCATCGTCGATTGGTCCAGGAAATCGCATCAAACCATCGCCTACATCCAAACCCTCGAGGTCGCGCCCACCTACCGCAAGCATGGCATCGCCACCGAACTCCTTCGCCGCCTCGAAACCTCAGCCATCACCGCCGGCGCTCAGGTCCTGGGCCTCCACGTCGCTGAGTCAAACCCCTCCGCCATCCGCCTCTACCAGGCCCACGGCTTTCTCCCCCAGGGCAGGGAAGAGAACTACTACGCCCCCGGCCTCGACGCCCTGATTTTCTCGAAATCCATCGTCTGAGCCGTCCCGCCAACCCGCCGTGGCGGGCTAACCCCGCTAACCCCGCTAACTCCGCTAACCCCGCTAACCCGCCGCGGCGGGCTAACTCCGCTTTGTCCCCCCTAACCCCTGCAAATCGCCTTAAAACCTCAATGCGCGTAAAATAGACCCAAGCCCTCCATGTCCATAAGCAATCCGAATCTACCCAAGTCGATTCTGGCCCTCCGCGCCTACAACCGCCAGATGTTCTTTCACGACCTCGTCGCCGGCGTCACCGTCGGCCTCGTCGCTCTCCCCCTTGCTATGGCCTTCGGCATCGCCTCAGGCGTCACGCCCCAGGCCGGCCTTTACACCGCCGTCGTCGCCGGATTCCTCATCTCCGCCCTCGGCGGCTCCCGCACCCAGATCGGCGGACCCACAGGCGCCTTCGTCGTCATCGTCGCCGGCATCCTCGCCCGCTTCGGCATGAGCGGCCTGGCCATGGTTACCCTCATGGCCGGTGTCATCCTCCTCCTCATGGGGCTCACCGGCCTTGGCGCAGCCGTCCGCTTCATTCCGCGCATGGTCGTCATCGGCTTCACCAACGGCATCGCCATCCTCATTGCCTCCACACAAATCAAGGACTTCTTCGGCCTTCGCACTCCCGCCGTCCCCAGCGAGTTCCTGCCTCGCATCGAACTCCTCATCGCCCACTTCGCCAGCTTCAACGCTTACGCACTTGCCCTCGGCCTTGTCACTCTCGCCATCATCCTCATCCTCACGCGCATCAACCGCCGCATTCCCGCGTCCATCATCGCCGTCCTGGTCTGCACCGCGGCCAGCTTCCTCTTTCATCTGCCCGTCGAAACCATCGGCACCCGCTTCGGCGGCATTCCCCGTGGATTCCCGCCCATTGCCATCCCCAACTTCCACGCCGAACACATCCTGCCCCTCATCCCCGCGGCCTTTACCGTCGCCATGCTCGCCGCGCTTGAAAGCATGCTCTCCGCGGTCGTTGCCGACGGCATGACCGGCGACCGCCACAACTCCACCGTCGAGCTCTGCGCCCAGGGCATCGCCAACATCGTCTCTCCGCTCTTCGGCGGCATTCCGGCAACCGGAGCCATCGCCCGCACCGCCACCAACATTCGCGCCGGCGCGCGCTCGCCCATCTCCGGCATCATCCACGCCTTCACGCTCCTCGGCATCCTGCTTGTCGCCGCGCCCCTGGCCAGCTACATCCCCCTTGCCACCCTCGCCGCCGTCCTCTTTGTTGTCGCCTACAACATGGGCGAGTGGAACGAGATTGGCGGCATCCTCCGCCTCGACTTCACCGCCATCTCCGTCTGGCTCGTCACCTTCGCCCTCACCGTCTTCGCCGACCTCACCGTCGCCGTCGCCGTCGGCCTCGGCCTCGCATCGCTCCTCTACATCCGCCGCGTCGCAGACACCACCACCGTCTCGCCCGTCACAGAGGACTACATCCGCGACGGTCTCCCGCACGTCCTCCAGGGCCGCATCGTTCCGCCCTACGTCACGCTGCTCCGCATTCACGGCCCGTTCTTATGGGGAACCACAGAAAAGCTTGTCGAGGCCACCGTCAACATCGACGCCTTCGAGCCCGTCGTCATCCTGCGCCTCCGCAACATGACCGCCATCGACGCCACCGGCATCCACGCCATCGAGACCTTCGCCAAGCGCCTGCACGACTCCGGCCGCACCCTCATCCTTTGTGGTGCCATGGAGCAGCCCTCCCAACTCCTCAGCGGCGCGCGCTTCCTCGACAGCCTCGGCCGCGAAAACATCATGCCCAACATCCAGACAGCCCTCGACCGCGCCAAAGAAGTCTACGAATCCACTCCGCCCACGGTCGCCGCAGCCTCCTAGAGAAAATCGCGCCTCTTCACCCTCGCCGCATTTCTGATCCCTGATCCCTGACCCCTGATCCCTGCCCCTCAATACTTCCACGAACTCACATCCGCCCCCGCCGGAGCCGTCCTCTCAATCTGTTCCAGGATCTTCGGCAAATACTGCGTCTCATAGTGCAGCCTCGAATAAGCATTCGGCAGCGTCGGATCACCATTCCAGCAGTGTTCCGCCCGCGGCCCGTACTGCACCTCGCCCCCATACGCCGGGTCCTTCGTCGACTTCAAAAAATCCTCCATCCGATACACCGCGTCATTCAGAAAATACGTATCGTCCGACCCCACATAGATATGAATCTTCCCCTTCAACTCCGGCCCCAGCTTCGCCCAGTCCCGTTCCAGAATCGCCTCCAGGTCGTAGTGTTGCCGCCAGTACTCCGCAACCGAGTGGTCAATCACCCCAGTCACCTGGTCGAAGATCGGCGCTGGATACCCATCCGCACCCACCGGCCCAAATACCGCCTGCCAGATATCCAGTTGGTCGCCGCTCCGCCCATGATCCCCCAGCGCCAGTTCATACGCGCCATTGTCCTCGGTCGTCAGCAACGTGTGCCCCAGGTAGTCACGCATCGCCGGCTGCGGGACCCGTTTATGCGCGCCCTCCAGAAAATACGCATTCTTGTCGTCGTACAAATTGATCGTCATGTACGCATGAAAATCCACCGGGTCCGGGCACGCCGCAAACGCACCGTTGTAGTGGTCCGGATAAAACACCTGCACCGCCAGCGCCTCCCATCCGCCCGTCGATCCGCCATAGGTAAACCGCGCCCATCCCTGCCCGATCCCGTGAAACTTCTTTTCAATCGCCGGAATCAGCTCGTTCTCAATCGCGTCTCCATACGGCCCCACATTTGCAGAATTCACTGCATACGAGTCGTCATAAAACGGATTCGCATGTTGAATCTTCACCACCAGAAACCGCGGAAATCCCGCCGAAATCCACTTCCGGTAAAACTTGTATCCCTCTTCCTGCTCGATCCGGTTGTACCCCGCCAGGTGAAACCGCTCGCTGTATTCGGGCTTCAGATCCGGGTCCGGTGGCGCCGTGCGAAAATCCGAAAAATCCGCCGCAAAATGATCGTGAAAAATCATCACCGGAAACCGCGCCTCCGGGTGCTCGTCAAATCCCTCCGGCACCAGCACAATCGCGCTCAGATACATCGGCTGACCCCAGAACTTCGTCAGCGCCTCGCTCTGGATGCGAATGTGCCGCACATACTTCGTGTCCGCCGGCACCGCAATCGGCCGAATCACCTCCGTCAGCGCAATCTCAATCGGCGCGCCCCCCGCCTTCACCGTCACCTTCTGCGCCTTCGAGTAGAGGTTTCCTGGCGAGCGGTTCCATATCTGCCCTTCGCCCTGGTCCGCATGCAGCTTCACCGTCTTCCCATCGCTGCGATGAAAAGTCGTGTACTTGTTCAGCACCGCCTGCACAAAATATTCGCCCGGCGGCACATCCTTCAAACTCCGCACCGGATACCCCCAAGCGCCGCCATCCACCACCGTCGCCTGTCCCGGACGCCACCCATCCACCGTCACCCCAAACACCATCTGCGTCCGCGGCGTGTCGTCAATCTGGTTACGCGGCTCGTCGCTCGGGTCCGTTGAAAGAACCAGCAACAGTCGCCCATCCAGCGCCTGCGCGCTCACGTCCTTTGGAAACGAAACAGAAAACGACTGCCCCACCGCCCCAAGCGGCAAGCAAAGCGCGAGTCCCAACACAAAGAATTTCATGAAAGCAAGTCTATCTCGACACCGGCCGGGTGCCCCATCCATTTCACAGCGGCATCGTGAAATGGGTGGGATCGTGGCCCGGTCCCTTGCCGCCAATCGTCTCCCGTCCTCTGTCTTGAATACGCGCATCTTGAGACCCGCCAAGTGCCGTGCAATAATGTCGACGCGAGCCGCTCGGTAAATCCATGCCGGCCGGCTAGATTGCACGGCGAATGGTTGCGTGCCGTGGAACTTGCTGTTGTTCTTCTGCGTAAACACCTTCGTCACCTTGAGGTTCTCAATGCTCTGGTTCTACGATTTTTTCTTTCAGGTGCTCTGGGTTCTCTTTCTTCTTTACTGGCAGATCAAAGCTGCAAATACCAAGACCACCCAGCGCCTTGAGCCGGCTGCCTCGCGCATCCTGCGTGTCTTCCTCTTCCTCGTCGCCATCATCCTCCTCTCCACAACGCGCATCCCCTTGCCGTGGCTCTATCTCCATCTATGGCCGGCTGGCCTGTTGTCCTTCTGGCTTGGAGCCGCCATCACCATCGCCGGTCTTCTGTTTGCCGTATGGGCGCGCGAACATCTCGGCAGAAACTGGAGCCGCTCGGTCACCATCAAGCAGGACCACGAACTGATCACCACCGGTCCCTATTCGAAGGTCCGTCACCCCATCTACACCGGAATCCTGATCGGGTTCCTTGGCACGGCGATTGCAATCTCCCAGGTGCGCGGGTTCCTCGTACTCGCTCTCATCTTTCTCGCCCTCTGGCTCAAGCTCCGCATGGAAGAGCAGTGGATGCGCGCCCAGTTCGGCCAGACCTATGCCGCCTACGCTGGTAAGACTGCGGCCCTCGTGCCTTACCTCTTCTGATCGCTGCGTCACATCTCGATCATCAAAAGTCGCCCATCTATTTCCGCAATCCTGAGCAAGTCCGCCGCGGCGGACGCGCCGAAAGCCTGCCCTGAGCGAAGTCGAACGAGCACCTGTTTCTTGCATTCCGTGAAATGGGCCGGATCGCCGCCCGCTCCCCCCGCCCCCGCCGTCCGAATCACCCCAGAACAGAAATCAGGAATCGCAAAATTCACGCTTGACATCGGTAACAAATCCACTACCATATGGTTGTGGATCAATTGGGCACAACCTTTGCGGCTTTATCCGATCCAACCCGCCGGGCCATGGTCCAGCGGCTCTCCCGTGGGCCCGCCTCGGTGCGTGGATTGACGGAGCCCTTTGCCCTTTCGCAGCAGATGATTTCAAAACATATCGCCTACCTGGTGCGGGCGCGGATTGTGATCAAGACCAAGCGTGGACGAGAGAGTGTCTGCACGCTCAGGCCCAAGGCCATCAAGTCAGTCAGCGACTGGGCTTTTTCCTATCGCCGATTCTGGGAAGAGAGTTTCGACAAGCTGGAAGTGGTGGTAAATCAAATGAAAAAAGAGGAGGTCAGAGATGACAGTAAACACGGTTAAAGAGTCAGAGCGGATGACGGTCACAAGAGTTTTTGATGCCCCACGCGAGTTGGTTTGGAAGGCGTGGACAGACCCGAAGTACATCATGCAGTGGTGGGGACCGAAGGGTTTTACTGCGCCTGTCTGCAAGATGGACTTTCGCGTCGGAGGGAAACTTCTCTGCTTGATGAGAGCGCCGGATGGGCAGGAGTGCTGGAATGCGGTTGAATACCACGAGATCGTTCCGCCCGAGAAGATCGTTTCCCTCATGTACTTCTCCGACCCCGAGGGAAACAAGATTGACCCTGCGCAATTGGGAATCGAGCATGAGGCCATAGACGGCGCCTACGACGTGACCCTCTTTGAGGATCTCGGAAACGGCCAGACCAAACTCACCTTCATCGGAAATGAACCCATGGAGAGCGCAAAGAACAGCGGTCAACTCGAGGGCTGGAACCAGATACTCGATAAGATTGCTGAAGTTGTTGCCGGGCTGGCGCAGGCGAAGTAAGAAGTTGAAGCGTCGACAATCGTCACGCGCCAGCGACCGAACGTAAACCAAACGACGTGTGTCCCATCCATTTCCGTCATCCCGAGCAAGTCCGCCACGGCGGACGCGTCGAAAGCCTGCCCTGAGCGAAGTCGAATGGAAAACCGTGAAATGGGTGGGATAGCAACCAACTCCCCCTCGCCGCCCTTGATCCCACCGGAGGGAGCAGGGGCCTTCCAGGCCCCTGAAAACCCGCTCATAAACAACCCGGCCTTCAGGCCCGGACCGTATACCCCAAATAAAATCCCCCCACATTTGCAGATAATTACCGAGGATTGGCGCACAATCAATTCAGGTTGAACCTCACCCACGAGGCCAGTCAAAACAGGATCGGCCTTTATTCGGGATCAAAGAGCTAGGAGCTAGAAGCTGCCTCCTAACTCCTTTGCTGAGACGACTCTGCGGAAGAACTTCAATGCTGTGAGGACTTTAGAGGAGGCACCCCTCCCGTATCCCATTGAAAACGGAGAACTTGGTCGCAGAGTCCGGACTTCGATTTTTTTTGGGGACCGAGTGGCGTCCCAACACGTGACACGAATGGCGCCGAATCTGCGAGGAAAGTGACTTATGCTCCACCTGCGGCCAGTTCGACACTTGCAATGAACCCGACCCCGATCGAGACGAGGACGAAAGCCGACGCCCTCAGTCCCTGAGTCCCTAAGTCCCTAAGTCCCTAAGTCCCTAAGCCCCTCACTCGCCGCCCTTATCCGTCTTCGTAATAAACGCCGCAACCCGATCGTGCAACAGTTTCAAGCTTTCATCCCGCACATAAACCATGTGTCCGGACTCGTACCAGTCGTATTCAATGTTCTTTGCCAGCGACTGTGGAATCGGCAGATGCTTCTCCTCGTACTCCGCTGCATAAAACGGCGTCGCCAGATCGTAATACCCGCCGTTCAGCATCACCTTCAGCCGCGGATTGGTCTTCATCGCCTCCGCCAGATCGGGAGCTACATTCACGCTCACCGGGTTCCCGCCATGCTTGAAGTCCCACTGATACATCCCGGTCTGCGCCTGTGGCAGATATGTCTGCCCCTCGCCGTACTTCAGGTCGCGCCGCACGTAGTCGTTGAACAGCGATACATACGCCGACGAAATCGCCGAACTCTGCGGATCGTACTCCGCGCTCTCGCTCAGTGGGTTCAGATTCGGCCCGGAGAAGCGCGTGTCCAGCCGCCCAGTCGTCAAATCCTGGTCGTCCTGCAGAGTCTTCTCAAACTCTCCGCCGTTCACCCGCAGGTTGGCCTTCAGCAGATACGCAACAGGCAATCCCGTGTACTCATGCAGCTTCTCCGCCACTGCCTGCTTTTCATCCGCGCCAAGATCCGTGCCCTGCGCCAGCGCATGCGCATAAGCCCCGCGCGTAAACTCCTCAACCTCTTTCAAAAACGGCTCCAGCGCCGCGGGCTGAGTCGGCAGCTTCTTGTGATACCAAGCCGTCGCCGCGTAGGTCGGCAGCGCCAGCTCATACGGCAAATCCACACCAGGATTGCCGGACGGATTGTCGATATCGGTCGTAAAGTTGAAGATCTGCGACAGCAGGATCACGCCGTTGATGTCCATGCTCTTGCTGTTCTCAAGAATGTCCGCCAGCACCGCCGATCGTGTCGTCCCATAGCTCTCGCCAAAGATGAACTTCGGCGAATTCCACCGGTTGTACTTCGTCGCGAACCGCACAATGAAGCGCGCAAACGCGTTCGCGTCCTCGTCGATTCCCCAGAACGCCTTCTCCGGCTCCTTGCCCAACAGTCTTCCAAACCCCGTCCCCGGCATGTCGATGAACACAAGGTCGCTCACATCCAGCAGGGAATTGACGTTGTCCACCAGCTTGTAAGGCGCAGCCGGCAGGTGCGTATCCGTATCCGTCACCACGTGCTTCGGCCCCAGCGATCCCATATGCAGCCACACCGTCGAGCTGCCCGGCCCGCCGTTGTAGAAGAAGGTAATCGGCCGCTCCTCGGCCTTCGCATCTTTTTTGAAATACGCCACGTAGAACATCCGCGCCGTCGGCTCCGCATCCTTTATTTCTTTAGGGGCTGCGAACAAGAGTTGGCTGTCGGCCTGCGGCTTTCCGTCCATCCCCAGTTGCGCGTCCTGAGCGTCGGTCGCCCCCACCGTGATGGTCCCGGCAATCGCGTTGTACGCAATGTGCTGCCCGCTCGCCGTCACTTCACCCTGAGTAGTCACATCCGCCGGAGCAGGCTTTTCCGCAGCTTTCTCGGCGCTCTTGTCAGCACCTTTGTCAGCGCTTTTGTCGGTAGCAGTCTTAGTCGCCGCAGCATCGTCCATCGCGAGAACCGAACCGGGCAAAGCCAGAAGTGCAGCCGCAATCACGGCCGCAAACACTCGTTGAGTTGTCAGCATGTAAGTGTCTCCAGGAAGTGGTTTGATTGGGAAGCCGACCAGAAAGCCAGTATAGTGCAGCAATCCGACGATTCACGTGGGGTGAGCGCGCTTTTCTGATCCCTGATCCCTGATCCCTGATCCCTGATCTCTGATCCCTGATCCCTGATCCCTGACCCCTAGTTCTTCTCGAACGGCTGCTTCACCGTGATGCGCGGCCGATCCTCCGCCTGCAGTTGCTTCGACACCTGCTCCACCTCGCGAAACACCCGCAGCAGGTTCCCGCCAAGAATCTTTCTGCAATCCTCAGCCGAGTAGCCTCGCTCCATCAGCGCCGCCGTAATCTTCGGCAGGTCCTCCACCGAGTCAATCCCTTGCGGCAGTTGCCCGCTGATTCCGTCAAAGTCCGATCCAAGCCCCACGTGATCCACGCCAGCCACCTTCGCAACGTGGTCAATCTGGTCGATCAGCTCTTTAAACGGCGGTCGCGGAATCCTGTTCGCATACTCCCTCTGCACAGTGTCGATCTCCGCCTGGCTGGCCTCTTTCCCCTCTGCCTTCGCCTTGTCCTTCAGCGCCTGCACCGCCGCTTTCATCTCCGGTTCAATCTTCTTTTGTGCGTCGCGGTACTCCTGCGATACAAAGCCAGAATAGAAGTTCACCTGCACCACGCCGCCCTTCGAGTCCGGCCCGCCTGAGTTCGCAATCGCCCGCAACATGTCGTCCGTCATATTCCGCGGCGCATCGCACAAAGCCCGCGCTCCCGAGTGCGAAGCAATCACCGGAGCTCGCGTAATAATCAGCGTCCTGAAAAACGTCTTGTCCGAAACGTGCGAAACGTCCACCATCATTCCCAGGCGGTTCATCTCGTACACAACATCCTTGCCAAACTCGCTTAGCCCCTCTTTCGTATGCGGAACCGTCGCGTCGTCCGCATCGCCCGAGCTGTCCGCCCATCCATTCGAGTTGGCCCATGTCAGCGTCATATACCGCACGCCCAGCGCGTAGTACTGCCGCAGCAACCCCAGCGAGTCCTCAATCGAGTGCCCGCCCTCAATCCCCATCAGTGCCGCCAGCTTGTGTTCCTGGTGTGCCTGCTCAATCCCCGCCGCGCTCGTCACCAGTTCCATCTCGCGCGGATGCTTCGCCACCTGCAGCTTCACCGCATCAATCAGCTCCAGCGTCCGCCGCGCATACTGCCCTTTAAACTGGTCCGGCTCCACCCAGATCGAGAAGAACTCCGCTCCCAGCCCGCCCTTGCGCGCCGACTCCAGGTTGAACTCGCCGCCCTTCAGCGCATCGTCCAGGTCGTAGTGTTCATCCAGAAACCGCTGCGGCGTATCCGCATGAGTGTCGATCACAATCGCCGACCGGTGCACCGCCGCCGCCGACACTTTCCCCGCCGCCGTCTTGGTCGCCCCTTCGGTTCCCGTCTTGGTTTTGGACGTCATCGTCGAAGTCATCGTCTCGGAAGCCCCCGCTTGTGCAACCGACAAAATTGTCACCGCCACGCTCGCCACTACCAGCGCCCGCGCCGCCATCCAAATCCGGAATTTCGAGTCATGTCCGCGCATAAGCTTTGCCTGTGAGTCTAAACCCTCCCCAGGCCAGTTTTCTTAACTCAGCCGATCCGCAGTCGGAGCTGACTCCGCTAACACGCGCGCAGCGCGGCTAGCCCCGCCAACTCCGCTCCCTTTGCTATACTTGTAAGGTTCACCTCATGCGGAGGTGGCGAAATTGGCAGACGCACTAGCTTGAGGTGCTAGCGCCCAAAAGGCATAGGGGTTCAAGTCCCCTCCTCCGCACCAAATGTTCTTCAGTCCGGGGTATACGGACAGCTCAAGTCCGGCCCGTCCGGACCAGATTGGAAAGCAGCTTCGCAATGCAGATTCTCTTCTATACCCTCGTCGTCCTGCACCTGATCGTGTGTTTTTTCCTGATCGGTGTCGTCCTCATCCAGCAGGGCCGCTCGGCCGATCTCGCCGGCGCCTTTGGTGGTCAGGGCTCGCAAACCGCCTTCGGTCCCCGCGCCGCCGCCAACGTGCTCACGCGCCTCACCACATGGTCTGCCATCATCTTCATGTGCACCTCCATTGGCTTGGTCGTTCTTTACAACCGCGCCAGCGGATCGCACTCCGTCCTTGAAGGCGCAAAGCCGGCCCCCATCAGCACTCCCGCCACCCCTGCCAAGTAGGGCCAAACCTGAAATTTCTATCTCTTTTTTTTGATCGAGGATCGTTCCAAATGCCCCTTTCCGGTGAAGCCATCCGCCTCATGAACTACATCGACGACGTCGCCGTTACCCTGCGCCGTGTCCTCGCCACCATCCCCACCCTCACCGCCGACGAGCGCGCCCGCGTCGCTGAGCACCTCATCCAGGCCCGCCCCAACGCTGAAGACGTCGCCCAGGCACTCTCCGCCAAGTAAGTCTTCCGGTCTAACCGTTTTCTCGTTCCCCCCTGCATGATTGAATCCCTCCCCGCGCTCTTCGCGGGCTGCGGCCCCGCCATCCTGCCATAAAGCCGCCAAGGTTCCTTGGCCTTGGTTCCGGCTCCGCGGGTACCCCCCTCGCGAAATCCATGCAAATAGCTTCGTCTTCATAGCGCCTTCTCCCGTCAATAGACTGGGAGAGACCCAGCCTCACTGCGTCAGGCCGCACCGCCTCAGAAAACGGTTTCCGAACAAGCCCGGCCCGGCACATCAGGTGTAGAATTCTCCTGCCTTTTAAACGAACTGCGAAACCATTCACTACCCAAGGAGAGAAAGATGCCAATGAACCGGCGCGAATTTCTGGCGGCTTCGGCTGCAAGTGCGGCCCTGTTGAACCAGGGCGTGAGAGCGTTTGCCGCTCCCGCCTCAAACATCCAGGTTTCTATTGACGCTTCCAAAGCCGGCGCGCCGGTCAATCCCATGGTCTTCGGCGGCTACATGGAGCCCGCCACCACGGGAGTCTGGGCAGAAATGCTCTCCGACAGAAAGTTCGCCAAAGCAGTCGTCGCCGCAACCCCCGCGCCTGCCAATGCGGCCATGAGCTTCTTCCGCGGGCGCGGTGAGCCCTTCCGTCCGGTCGGCCCCGTCGAAATGGACACCGTCAAGCCCTTCGTCGGCAAGCACAGCCCGCGCGTCAAGCTCGACGCCTCCGAGCCCCACGGCATCCAGCAGTCCAAACTGCGCGTGGCCAAAGGCAAGGCCCTTGACGGCCGCGTTTATCTGGCCGGCGACCCCGGCGCAAAAGTCGTTGTTCGTCTCGTCTGGGGCCCCGGCGCCAGCGATGCGCAATCCGTCACCGTCCCCGCGCTCACCCACGAGTTCAAGAAAATCCCGCTCAAGTTCACGCCCGCGGCTGATTCGCAGGATGCCCGCCTCGAGATCCTCGGCACCGGCTCCGGCACATTCCGCATCGGCGCCGCCTCGCTCATGCCCGCCGACAATCTCCAGGGATTCCACCCCGGCCAGATCCGCCTCTTCAAAGAGGAGGGGTTCAAGATGCTCAAGTGGCCCGGCGGCAACTTCGTCTCCGCCTACGACTATCGCGACGGCCTTGGCGATCGCGACAAGCGTCCGTCCCGCCTCCAGGCCATGTGGTCCGATGGCATCGAATCCAACGACGTGGGCCTCCATGAATTCATCGCCCTCTGCCGCCTCGTCGGAGCCGAACCCGACCTCGCCATCGACAGCGGATTTGGTTCGGCCCGCGAAGCCGCCGAGCAAGTCGAGTATTGCAACGGTTCCGTCAACACCCGCATGGGAAAAATGCGCGCCGAAAACGGCAGCCCCGAGCCCTTCAACGTCCGCTGGTGGTGCATCGGCAACGAGATGTACGGCCCCTGGCAATACGGCCACATGTCGCTTGATCAGTACTGGGTCAAGCACAACCAGATCGTCGAAGCCATGCGGGCTGTCGACCCCAACGTCAAGGTCACTCTCTCCGGCGCCAGCGTCTGCGAGAAAGGCATCGGCGCGGCCGAGAAGAAGGGCGACTTCTTCCCCAGCATCTGGGAGCCGCCCATTCCCGACAAGCTTCCTTTCGAGTTCGGCAGCACATCCGACTGGGATGGCTGGCTGCTGGCCAAGTGTGCCGACAACACCAACCTCGTCTCCGAGCACACCTACGCCTATCCCGACCTCATCTACGACGCAGACAAGCAGTCCTTCGTCGATGTCAAAGATCCCCTCGCATACAGAGCCCGCCGTCTCGCTAACCGCATCGGCGGCGCGTTCGACGCGTGGGACAAATACTGCGAGCGCATTCCCGGCCTCAAAGACAAGGGCATCAAGTTTGTCTTTGATGAGTGGGGCAATCGTCTGCGCGGCATGGCGCCTTCTGCCGGCGGCGGCTTCTTCCGCAATTCCGGAATGTTGGTGCCGCTCTCCTACGCGCTTTGCCTGCACGAAATGTTCCGTCACTCCGATATGGTCGGCGCAAGCTGTGCCACCGGAGGCCTCCGCGTTCTCACCGACAGCACCGGCGAGGCTGCTGGCATAGCCTCAGACGGAATGGTGATGAAGCTCCTGCAGACTCACTTCCTCAACGCCTATCCCATTGCCGTCGACGGCGATTCGCCCCAGCCGCTCATGCCCGGCACCGCCTTCGTCGACAGGGGAATCAAGCCCACCGGCAGCCCCACCTATCCGCTCGATGTCCTCGGGGCACTCTCCGCCGATCGCAAAAAGTTCCTCATCTCCTTCGTCAACCCCACTGAAGAAGCTCACAGCTTCACGCCAAAAATCACCGGCGTCAAACTGAGTGAGCATTGCAAGCTTTATCAGATCGCTCCGCCCAGCTTTAACTCCACCAACGAAGTGGGCAAAGAGCCCGAGGTCAAAATCGTTGAGACCGCGCAGAATGGCATTCCGGAAACCATCGAGGTTCCGCCCTTCAGCATCAGCCTCTACGAATTCGAAATCGCATAATCGCTGCTTGAACTGGGTGCCCCTGGTCTTCCGCCGCGGCGGAAGACCAGGGCTCCACCGCACTGAGGCATCACCATGTCAAAATTCCTGAACCTGATCACCCTCGTCCTGGCCGCAACGCTCATAGCACCAGTCGGCGCGCAGTCCGCTCCCCAGTCGCCCGACACCCCCACCACCGGCATCGCCCTCAAGAAGCCTGTCTTCGGCGGAGCCTGCCGACTCTGCCCCTGGGGCGCAATGGCCCAGGCCGTCAAAGACGCCATGCAGTTCAACGGCTACGACGTAAAAATCTGCCACAACTGCAACGCCGCCGCCGCTCCCCTCATCGTCTCTGAAGCCAGAGTCCCGCCTCCCTACAAAGCCGATCCCGCCGTCTCCGTAGTCATGGCCCCGCCCAACGACCCCGGCCTTGGCCCCGTCGACTTCGGCGCAACCGCCATCCAATTCCTCTGCCAGGCCTACGACGGCACCGGCCCCTACGCCACTCACAAGCCCATGACCAATCTGCGCCTCATCGCCAACGTCGACTCGCGCTGGTTTCTCATCGTCGCCGCCCGCGCAGACACCGGCATCACCGATCTCTCCCAGGTCCGCCAAAAGAAGTGGCCGGTCCGCATCTTCGCCCCTGCCGGCGACCCCATGGTCAAGGCCATCCTCGCCTACTACGATCTATCGCCTGAGGCCATCACCGCGGCCGGCGGCTACATCGGCGCAACCTTCGCCGATCGCACCAACTTCGACATCATCATTCACGGTGGCGACCTCTCCTCCGCACCCGAGTGGAACGTCTGGTACGAAGTCAGCCAGAAGTTCAACCTCAACTACATCGAGCTCGCCGGCCCCCTGCTCGCCAAGCTCGCCCAGCAGCCCGAAACCGCCCTCGGCACCATCCCCTACGGCCTGCTCCACGGCGTCGAGCGCCAAATCCCCACCATTGTCCGCAACGGAACCGTCGTCTACACCCGCGCCGACGTCCCCGACAGCTTCGCCTACGACGTAGCCAAGTCCATGGACCAGCACCAGGACACTCTTGAGTGGACCAATCAAAACTTCTTCTACGACATCCATCACGTAACCAAAGCCTGCGACGTCCCCCTCCACCCCGGCGCCGCCAAGTACTACCGCGAAATGGGCTACATGAAGTAGCGCACACGCAGTCTCTCCATGAGACCAGCGCCTCAACGGAGGGTCGCAACAAGAGTCTTGTATCAGGGCACGAATTTATTCGTGCCGAAAACCAGCCAACAAGAAATGAAATCGGGCATCCGGCGGGCCGCAAGCCCCGCCGGATGCCCAATCTCAATCTAATCCCGTCATCATGAATTAAAAAAAATGAAGCGGTCATCCTGAGCGAACGGGGCCCCAAGCGCTGTTCAGCTTGGGGGTGGTGAGTCGAAGGACCTGCATTTGTTTTTCGGTTCCAACCTCTCTCACACAAATTCCGGATGCCTGTTCTCGCGGCAAACCTGTCATTCTGAGCGCAGCGTAGCGGAGTCGAAGAACCTGCGGTTGCCTTTCGGGCCTGCCCCCTCTAGCACAAACCTTGGGTGCCCCTGGTCTCGCCTTTGAGACCAGGGACTCGACGAACTCAATCTCACAAGCTTTGAAGTGGCGCGGTTTCAACCGCGCCACTAACCGCCCCCCCAAAAAACCAGCAGGGAAATGCCGGGGATGAAATCCGCGGCATTTTCCTGGGTTGCTGCCTCCGATGAAATCTTTCGTTGATCAGAGAACTTTTGCACAAGAGCCAATCAGTTGGTTCATCGGACCGCCATTCTGAAAATAGCCGAGAAGATGATTTCGATTCGCGGAGCTTTCTTCGCGGCAACCGATTGCCGCGGCCCATGCAGGCCAGTCACACTGCCCCGAACGAATCGCGGCTTCTCGTAGATCCGGCATACCGAACCTCAACTCCGGTATCTCCAAGAGTTTCGCGCGAGTGATAGGAGTCGAAGATGGATGACTATCCAACAAGGCCAGGGCTGAACCATAGCAAGACTGATCGCTAAGGTGGTCCTCAAGCATTTTTGTAATCCAGAATAATTGATATTCCGTAACGAAATGGTCGCCGCGGAGGAAGCGAAGAACAAGCCGGCAAAGTTCCGACTTATCGCTCACAAAGGTACTGAACTGATAGATTGTGTGGCTTAGCCCGGGGAATCTCACGAGAAAATCGCCCATTCTTTGCAGGACATCGTCTCCATGATCCCGCAGAAGGACCATTGCAAGCTCGGCGTCGGATTCGTCGATATCGGGATTGTTAAGGAGTTCTAGGAGGTACACCGTTTGCTCCTCCGTCAGCGTATCTTGCTCGTCGAGTTCATCGTCTGGTTCGCTCGGTTCCAAAATAATGTTACGTTTGCCCCCCGCGCTTGTTATATCGCCGTCCTCATCCTCCTCATCCTCCTCATCCTCATCATCATCAACGAAGAGAGCGTCAGAAAGCTCGATCCCAGATGCCCCGACGGCATCACGTCTCGCCCTCAGAAGCTGCGCCTTAATCTCGTCAATTTCCTCCGTCATGCTTAAACCGAAGTCGTCGGCGTAGGCGGTCTTCTTTTCATTCAGAAATAGTCCTTTCTCACTGAGTAGTTCCTGGATGTAGTTGAAGTCTGTCTGAAGGTCCCTCTCCTGATCGCTGAAAAGATTGAAGTCATCCAAGAAGCGAATCATTTGAGTGCTTTTCACTCGCACAGAGTTATCGATGAATTTCAGAAAGTCGGCGCCCAAGACCTTGCAAGGATGGAGTCCATGGGGTAAGCAGTCCAAACTCCTTCCACTGTTTATCTCCCGAAGAAATCGGCCGTACAGACTAACGTCATCCTCAGGTGCACCGATTTCACGAAACCTACTCACAAGGTCATGATGGTAGAGGGAGTTGAAATATGAAGCTACGTCAAAGCGCATACCAAACTTGTGCTTTGCCTTGGCTGCGGAGATTGCCGACCTATATTGTTGATAGGCGGTCTTTGAACTAATAGGCTATCCTCCTTTAAAGAGAAAGCCGAAGCTCGCATGGTGTGAAATATGATCCTGACGGAAGTGCCTTCTGTTCCTAAAAACAAGGTCGTACACGAACAACTCC
>CAWKEG010000002.1:0-142529 GCA_963848515.1 uncultured Acidobacteriaceae bacterium | reverse complement strand
CGGATCAAGCTTCACTGTCCTACGCAAATGAAAGCCTCGCTTCGCTGCTGAACACCGAGTCTGCGATCGGAATGGGTTCCTAAGGCTGTACTCGCGAAGCTCAGGGGCAAATCGCGCGACAAGTAAGCGAGTCGTTGAGAGTGGGAAGAGCGTGTGGCGGTAGTCCTCAAGAAAGTATTGCTCTGCCGTAAAAGCGATTGGATCTGGACCGGGTGGCATTTAGCCTCCGAAATTCCATCAAGGGATGTACAAGTCTAATACGGTGGTCACAATCTTGTCGGCTTGACAAAGTAATCGGGCAGAATCCTCATGAGACCAATCCCAGGCAACTTGTAGGGTTCGGACTGATCGGGGAGAGCGGAAAACAGACCTCCTTTACCCCCACCCCCTACAATAAAACCATCAATGCCCACCGTAGCCATCATCGGAGCCGGCCCGCTAGGCCGCTGGCTCGCCCTTGAAGCCGCCCGTGCCGGCTTCTCCGTCCTGCTTGAAGACGTAATGCCCTCCAACCTCCATCACGCCCAGGAAGCACTCCGCTCCGCCCTAGGCCCCGACGCGCTCCCCAACGTCCGCTTCGTCTCCACCATCGAGGACGCCGTTCGTCACGCCGATCTGGTCATCGACTGTGTCCCCGACGAGCTTGAGTCCAAGCTTGAAATCCTCTGGCTCCTCGACCGCATGGCCCCGCCCCACACCGTCTTCGCCACCCCAACCACCCGTCTCTCCATCGCCGACCTGGCCAACTGCACCTACCGCCCTGAAAAGTGCATCGCCATCGCCGCCGAAGCCTCCGCCCTCACCGCCGCCTCCACCCGCCCAATCCTCCTCCGCACCACCCCCCGCACCGCCCCGGAAACCACCGCCCTCCTCGATAATTTCTGGCGCAGCCTGGCCTTCATCCCCACCTTCGAGCTGGAGATTCACGAGGCTTGATGCTTCTGCCAGGCGTCTTAGGATCCGGCCTCTTCGAGGGTGGGCTTGAGGGGCGGCTCGGCTGCGGTAAGGGCTCGGTAAGAAAGATAGAGGCTGAGGCGCCAGCGGAGGATCATGCCGAAGGCGAGGACAAAGAAGAGGCCGCCGGTTTGCTCGAGGCTGAGTACGGAGTCGAAATAGCCGCGGGCGAAGTAGCGGACGGCGGCGAGGACGATGATGACGGCGAAGAAGGCTCCGGAGCGCTTCATCATGATGGCGTCGCCTTCGCGGCGGAGGCTTGAGGTGGCCAGCAGAGGCCACGCGAGGAGGATGGCGCCGGTGAGAAAAGCGCCGATGGCCCAGGTGAGGGGGAAGCGGAAGGCCGGGACGAAGAACATCGAAAAGCCGGTGGCCATGCCCATGGGCGGAATGAGGAGCTTGCGCGCAGTGACGGCGGTGCGGCCCTCGCGGATGCGCCAGAGGAGGACGCCGCAGAGTCCGAGGAGTGAGACGATGGCCGTGAATGCGGTTTTGGAAAGCATGAAGCGGGCCTTTCAGTCGCGTGCAAGGGGTGGGGCAGGGCGGAGTACGTCCTGTGATCAGTATATTGGATGGCGGTCTCAGGCGGCGTTGGCGATGGTGGCCTGGCGGGTGATGGCGACGACGGTGATGTCGTCGTGCTGGCCGAAGGTTTGGGCGGCTTCGGCAATGGCATCGGCAGGCTGGACGGAGAGTTCGCGGCCACGCTCGAAGCCCAGGAGTTCGCCGAGTTGATTCTGCGCTTCAACGACACCGTCGGAGTAGAAGGTGAGGCGGCTGCCGGCGGGGAGCAGAATCTGGCGGGTTTCGTAACGGCCCTGGGCCTTGATGCCGAGGGGAAGCGCTCCGGTGAGTTCGACTTCGCGACCGTCGAGATAGGGCGAGAGGTGGCCGGCGTTGGCGATGGTGACGCGGCCGTCGGCGGCGATATGGGCGGCAAGAGCGGTGGCGAAGCCCTCGCCGGCGCGGCCGACAAGCCGCTCATTGAGGTTGGCGAGCATCTCGGCGGGCTCGCAGGTGAACTCGGCGACGCCGCGGACGGCGCCGACGAGCATCGAGACGAGCATGGCGGCGGGCAATCCTTTACCGGCGACGTCGCCCAGGACGAGGAGCAGGCCGCCCTGGCCAGCTGGGAGCACCTGGAAGAAGTCGCCGCCGACCTCGTTTGCAGGCTTGTAGACGCTTTCCACGGTGAATCCGGGAACGGTTTTGACCTGGTCGGGGAGGATGACTTGCTGAACTTCGCGGGCGGCGGCCATTTCGCTCTCAAGGATGGCTTGCTGGCGACTGATGTTTGTGGAGCGGAGAACGATGATGATGGCGAGGGAGAGAACGTAGAGCAGGGAGCCGGGCTGTTCGACGGTCAGAAAAAATGGGCCGACCGGGAAGCGGAGGAACAAAATCGACAAGCGGTAGGTGATTGAGGCCAGCGCAGGGATCTGTGACATGACCAGCAGCACGACCTGAATATAAATAGAGAGGCTCTGGAGTAACACTGGAATGAGGAGGATGCCGGCCTCGCGATTGCCGCGCCGCATATGGACGACGAGCAGCACAGGAAGGACGACAGCGACCAGGAAGAGGAGAGGAGCGTCGGCGAGCAGGGAGGCAATTCTGGAGATGCTTCCACTGATTGAGCCGGCGTAGGCTGCGATGAACCCGAGAATGGCAACCCCAACCAGCGCGCGCATCCACCACCCGAATCGTGCGCGCAGCAGGGCGAGATACATGAGGAGGGTGAAGCAAGTCGCGGCGATGCTGAGAGGCGTTGCGAAGAGATCGTAAGTTATGGGGACGTTGCGCCAGGTTTCGACAACCTTGAGCGGGAGGACGCAGATGGGGGCGAGAAACTGGAGAAAGATCCAGAGATACTCGCGGTGCTGTCGCTGGGAGGTAAAGAGAGCGAGGGCGACGAAGCCGAGTCCAAGTCCGGCCATTTCGATAATCCAATTAATGGAGTTTTCGCCGATCCAGGCGAGCCACATGCGGTCGCGCAGGGCGGGTTCCTGGCCGAGGCTGAGGTTGGATGCGTAAAAGCCGGCAAATGGATCGCCCCACTCTGTGCGGGTGATGTGAACGCGCAACGCGATGACCAGCGCTCCGGTCTGGATTTGAGGGTCGGGAATCGGCTCGAGGATTCTTGCGCCAGCGGTGTAGGGCACATAGGGCGCGACCTGTCCTGATTGCATAAGCCGCTGGCCGTTTACATAGATTTCGAAGGCAGTGGCGGTGTTCCACTCCAACAGGGCAAGGCCGAGCTGGGTCGGCAAGACTTTGACATGGAGCCGGTACCAGATGACGCCGGGGTTGTCCTGGTGAATGACGGTGCGGATCGAAGTAGTGGGATCGAATCTGTCCCACTGCGAATCGTCAAAGTCGGGACGGGCATAGGCGGGATCGTCGCCGGCGTGGACGAGCCAGGTGCCAGAGAGGTCGGCGGGCTGGCGGAGGGTGGTGGCGTCAAAGGACTGCGCGCACAAGCGAGCGGCGGTAAACGCCAATACCAGGTAGACGGCAAGTGGGAGCAGAGAAAGAAGCGTACGACGCAGCGAAGAGATCAAGCCGGTCTCCTAAGACCTTCGCTTTCAACGTACCATTTGAGGGCAAGGCAGAAGTACAAGAATTTATTGGGGCGAAAGGATTGAAGTGCGGCGAAGGGGGAGTGTGTTGCTATCCCACCCATTTCGCGGTGATGTTGCGAAATGGATGGGGCACCCTGATTTCTTTGGAACAGAAAGTGAGAAGAGCGGCACCGGCTGCTCAGGCGGCGGTAATGCAGATGCAAGAAATGACGAGGGCACAGCCTGCGGATTACTGCTTATTCATTGGAGTCTGGACGAGTTTGTAACCGGCCGGCACCTCGAAGTGTGATGGGTCGATGGGGTCTGAAGAGAAGTTCGATGTCGTGGTCTGGGACTCCATGAGCACCGCGTTGGTGGGCGGAGGCGTATCCGAATTTTGGCTGGGCGGCGGCGGGTCGTTCTGCTTCTTTTTGCCGAAGCCTCCGAAGGGAAGGTGGCTGGTGAACACGGATGCGACGCTTTGTTTGGCGATGTCGCCTCCGCTGGGCATGGCGGGTGAGGAGTCGGGAGGCAGAGGCGCCTCAGAGGCTGCGGGGAGCGGTTTTCCATCGGTGGTGGTCCCCATGCGCATGACCTGCATCACGGGCACTCCCTGAATCTTCTGCATCTCTTTGGCCATGTCGGCGAGGCCCTGCGAGGCGCCTGGGTTCTGGGCAAGCATTTTGCTGAAGTCCATTCCGACTTGGGCGGGCATGGTGCCCATCTTCGAGGCCATGCGCATGTAGAAATCGCGCATCTGCGCGTAGCCGGGAATTTCAGGCACGACCCACATGTCGTTGGTGATGGCGATGGTCCCGGTCTGCTTGGAAGTCTGGTCGGTGGCATTCATCATCATGGTCAAGATGGCTTCGCTGGTTGAGAGTCCGCTGACCTGTCGTACGGTGCCGGTTTTGCGAACGTGAACGTCAAAGCTCATTTTGACGTTGTCCGCATTGGGATTGGGAGGCGGTGTGCTGGCGGGATGCGCGGCCTGCTGCTTGTCCATCTGCTCCTGGGCACGCGCCATTTGATCCTTCAATTGCTGAAAGGTCATGACGGTATAGGTCCGCTTGGCGACGTCGATGTGGGTGATTGTCTCCTGGTCGAGGTCGATGATCTCTACGCTTTCCGGGGAGACATTCGCAAGGCGGTTGCCTTTGAGGTAGACGGAGGTGACGACCGGTTCCCCAGCCTTGCGCGCCTGAGAGCTGAGGGCGCCAGCCATTTTGATCATGCTGAGCATAGAGCCGCCGGTGATCTGGGTGGTTTGCTGGTAGCTGAAGTCGGCGAAAACGGTAGAGGGGATGGCGAGAATGCAAGAGAGGACAGTCAGTGTCTGAAACGAACGCATGAGATACCTCCTGGGGGAGTGTCGAAAGGGAAAGTGGTGGGGGCCGGAGGGCACGCTTTCGACGCTAGAGGTGGAGTATAGCTCGATGGATGGTGAGGGTCAATCGATGATGGGGACGGCCGAAGCAGGCGGCCAGGGGTCGTTGAGGAGGGAGCAGAGTCCGAGATCGTTGCCGTAGCGCTCGACCTCGACCTGGGCCATGGGTATGGGGGTGGCCAGGCCTTTGAAGGCGGGGACGGCGTCGGAGCCCATGATCTGGGGGGAGACGAAAAAGTGGACGCGGTCGACATGGCCGCCGGCGAGCAGGGCGGTGTTGAGGCGGGTGCCTGATTCGGTGAGCAGGGAGAGGATGCCTTCGTGGCCGAGTTGAGTAAGGACCTGGTCGAGAGGGACTTTTCCGGCATCCGCAGGGAGAATCTCGACACGGACTCCACGGGCGCGCAGTTCGGCGATGCGGGCATCACTATTGGAGACTGTGAAGACGACGACGTCGCTTTGCGCGGTGTTGACGAGTTTGCAGTCGAGGGGCATGCGGAGGGCGGAGTCGAGGATGAGGCGCTGGAGGGGGCGACGGCGACGAAGGCCGCTGCGGTCTGTGAGCATGGGGTCGTCGGCGAGGACGGTGTCGACACCGACCATGACGGCGTCGGCCTGCCAGCGGAGGGGTTGGACGGCGGCGCGGGCGGCTTCGCAGGTGATCCAGTAGGGTTCGCGGAGGTGGTGGAGTCCGGGAGGAGGCGCGATGCGGCCGTCGAGGGTCATGGCGACCTTCATGAGGACGAAGGGGCGGTGGTCTTGGCTCCAGCGGGCGAAGGGCTCGTTGAGGCGGCGGGCTTCTGCTTGGCAGACGCCGATGGTGGTTTGGATGCCGGCGGCTTGGAGGGCTTGCAAACCGTGGCCGGCGACGGCGGGGTTGGGGTCGATGGTGGCGACGACGACGCGGCTGAGGCCGGCGGCGATGAGGGCCTGGGCGCAGGGCGGGGTGCGGCCGGTGTGGTTGCAGGGCTCGAGGGTGATGTAGGCGGTGCCGCCTTTGACCGAGTTTCCGGATTGTGGGGCATTTTTGAGGGCGGCGACTTCGGCGTGGTCGCGGAGGTCGTACTCGTGCCAGCCTTCGCCGGCGAGCTGGCCTGCGCTGTCGAGGAGGACGCAACCGACGGCGGGGTTGGGCGCGGTAAGGGCGATGCCGCGGCGGGCGAGCGAGAGGGCGCGGTGCATCCAGTGGAGGTCGGAATTGATTGGTGCGCTCATCGCCGGTCGGGTGGAAGCTTCAAGTTTACATGGAGTGGATGTGCGAGTCCCCGGACCCTCTGCCGCGGCGGTCGGGGGAGCGGGGGCACCCGAGCTGGTGGACTTCAGGTGTTCTTTTTGCGCAACGCGTCGGCGACGTCGTCCATTTTTTGGTCGAGCATGATCAACTTCTGTGAGAGGCCCTGAATTTCTAATTCCGCACGCCGATTGACGTCGAAGTCCAACTCGGCGCGCAGGCGATCCTTGGTGTCTTGCCGGTTCTGGCTCATCATGATAACGGGAGCTTGAACGGCGGCCAGCATGGAGAGGAAGAGGTTGAGCAGAATGAAAGGGTAGGGATCCCACGCCTGTTTGTCGAGGGCAACATTGACCGCGGTGTAGACGGTGAGCAGGACGGCGAAGGTGATAATGAAAGTCCAGGAACCGCCGAACCTGGCGACGTGGTCGGCGATCCTTTCTCCGGTGGTGGCCTCTTTTTCGATGACCTCATTCGGATTTCGACTGGCGCGCACCCGCACCAAGCCCTGGGCGGCGTGGACCTGGCGGCCGAGCGTAGTGAGCAAATCCATTCCCGCCATAGGCTTTCGGCTAAGCAGCACGGCGATGTCGTCGCGGGAGACTTCGAGGCACTCGGATTCATCGATGGCCATGGCGCTGGTTTGATGGGGAGTCTGCTCGAGCATGGAAGCGAAACCGAAGAAATCGCCGCTTCCCGGTTCGTCAATGACGACCTCCTGCTGATCCTGGTCGACAGTGAAGACAGTGACCTTGCCGGAGATAACAACGTAAGCCTGAGGGCCGAGATCGCCCACTTTGTAGATGCGCTCGCGTGGCGCGAAGGTTCTGACTTCGACTTGACTTGCCAGCACCGCCATTTCCTCATCGTCGAGCAGGGAAAAGAGGGGAATGTTCCTCAGCAATTCCGGTTTGCATCCCATGTGTTACCTCCAAGTGAGCGAAGAAAGTGTCTGTAGCCGATAGCGGTGCAATTCAAGGGGCGGTGCTTTGTCTGGAAGCGCGGACCCAGACGTCGGGGAAATCAACGGCAAACCCGATTTGGCCGCCGATCTGCGGACTGGCAACATATCTACCGCCGAGCAGGCCGAAACAGAGACTGAGGCCATTCCGAAGTGCGTATTGTCCACCAACCATGGCCTGAAGTTGGGTTTTGCCCAGGTTGTCGTTCTCAGCATAACCGCCATAGAGCTCGCCTCCGAGTGTGAGCCTGCTATTGAAGTCGTGCAGCAGCGAGAGCCCGCCCGTGTAAACCTGACCACGGGTGTTTTGTAATCCGAGGACGCCGGTACTTGTGTTGCCGGCGAAGAGAATTCCGAGGTTTCCAGTGATTCTGGTTTTTTCAGAAATGGACTTTTGGCCGATGAAGTTGAGCCAGTAGTCGACCAGGCCGGAGCCTAGTTGCTGGCTGGCGTCACCGGTGGGGAATTCGGTATAAAAGCTGGCCCCAAGGGAGGGAAGCCGCGAGCCCTTGGACTCCTGATGGAAGGTCCACTTGATTCCCATATTTGTGTCTCCCATGCCGCTGGAGGGTTGGTTCCCCGCCGTTCTTTGGATGGAGAGATAAGGGGCATCCATATCAAGTTCCAAATGGTGAGGCAGGCCGTAGTTGAGCTTGAAATTGGCGGTATTCTGGCGGACGTTGGGATATTGAAGCTGCAGCGCATCGTACTCATTGAAGAACTCAAAATGCCATTTTCCGCGGTCCGTGACTCCGGTGTCATCGGTATAGAAAGGCAGTTGAGCGTGCAACTGCGCGCAGAAGCAGAGTACGCAGGCCAAGGGCAGCACGAACTGAATGCGCATGATGAGCGGCATCGGAAGAGTCATTAGAATAGCCCAGCGGAGAGGTCCGCCGACTTCTATTCAAAATTGCAATCAAAGATTAACAATCCGGAACTGCGCTTAGGGCCCGAGCGCCGATGCACGCACCGAGGAAAGACCGGTGATCTGCAAGGGGCTTCGGTCGAAGTTGCGGGCGTTACGCGAACGGGGATTCGAGCAGGGCGGAGGATTGCGAGAGCTGGACCTTGTTTAGCCTTCGCCAAAACATAGGGAGCGGGGCGGGAAGGCTCATGGGCGATGCCTGAGACACTCCCGGCAGCAACTATGGTTTGGGGCCCGTGCAAATGGTCGTCAATGCGTTTTTTTGGATCGATGTGAGATGACAAGGAAGACGACGTTGACAACCGTGAAGAATACAAGCGCGGCGATCCAGATTGCCGGTGAGGGAGCTCCCCAGAAGTACTGAAAAATGAGCCCACCGAGAAGACAAAGATTGACAACCAGAATCCAGTTCTCGACTTTCACTTTCTTCATCGCTTCTACCTTTCAGAGCGAGACTTTCGGCATCAATGTTACTCCAAGAGCGAGTCGACGAAGGCTTCTGGGGAGAATTCGAGGAGGTCGGACATCTTTTCGCCAACGCCGACGAAGCGGACGGGGAGCGAGAGTTCCTGGGCGATCGCTACGGCGATGCCGCCTTTGGCGGTGCCGTCGAGCTTGGTGAGGACGATGCCGGTGACGCCTGCGGATTGAGTGAAGAGGCGGGCTTGCTGGAGGCCGTTTTGTCCTGTCGTCGCGTCCATGACAAGCAGCACTTCGTGAGGGGCGTCGGGGATGAGGCGCTGGGCGGTGCGGCGCATCTTGTCCAGTTCGTCCATGAGGCCGGTTTTGGTGTGGAGGCGGCCAGCGGTGTCGACGTAGAGATCTTGAATGCCGCGGGCCTTGGCGGCGGCGATGGAATCGTAGAGGACGGCGGAGGGGTCGCCACCTTGTTTGGTTTTGATCATTTCGACGCCGGATCGGGAGGCCCAGACTTCAAGCTGCTCGATGGCGGCGGCGCGGAAGGTGTCTGCGGCGCAGAGAAGGACGGAGTGGTTTTGGGCGCGGCTCCAGGCGGCGAGCTTGCCGCTGGTGGTGGTTTTGCCAGTTCCGTTGACGCCGACCAGGAAGGTGACTTTAGGCGGTGACGCGGGCGTAGGGATGGGGCGTTGCGGGGCCTGAAGGATGGCGACCATTTGCTGCTTTAACAGGTCGCGGAGTTCCTGGCCGCCTTCAATGGCCTGACGGAGGGCGCGGTCGCGGAGGGCGTCGAGGATGGCGGTGGTGGTGGCCACGCCGAGGTCGCTCGCGAGCAGAGCGGATTCGATGTCTTCGAAGGCCTGCTCATCGACGGTGCGGGTGAGGGCGGCGATGCCTTCGATTTTGGAGGAGAGCGACTCGCGGGTGCGCGAGACGGCCTGCTTCATGCGGGCGAAGAGGCCCTGGGGTTCGGCCGGTTCGGAGGGGTCGATTGGGTCTGGTTTGGCGCCAAAGAGCTTGATCATGGGTCCAGATTCAGTCTACGGCATCAGTAATAGAGGGGTGCAGCACCGCTGGGGAGGTACTTGTGACTGTTCAGTGTCGCGTACCGGCCTTTGGGCGGGAAAGAGGCTGGCGTGGGAGGGGACCTCGGATATCCTTGATAGCAGGCTGTTTTCCCCTGTTTTTTTGAGGTCCTCTGATGGGCTTTTCGTGATGCCGTCCGGCATCTCTTCGCGAAGGATTCAGCCAGAGATCGTTCGGCCCCTCCGGGGCCGAGGAGTTCAAAAAGGGAATTCTGACCCAGGGTTTCATCCGCCGCGGCGGACTCCACCCTGGGCTATTCTCGGGCGCTCCCTCCGGGAGCTTTGAAAGCTGAGCCCGCGATGCGGGGACAAAATGGGACCAATAGGAAGACATGACGAAAGTTAACGAACATCCGCTGAAGAAGATTCTGGAGAACCGCATCGCCATTATCGATGGGGCGATGGGGACGACGATCCGCTCCTACGGGATGACGGAGGCGGATATCCGCGGGGAGCGGTTCAAGAACTCGAAGAAGGATCTGCTGAACAACGGGGATATTTTCTCGCTGACGCAGGCGAAGATGATTACCGACATTCACCGGCGGTTTCTTGAGGCGGGCGCGGACATTCTGGAGACGAATACTTTTGGCGCGACGAACATAACGCAGAGCGAGTTTTTTGTCGACGATCCGCGGGAGCGGGGCGGCAGGAAAGATCCGGCGTTTTACCAAAAGATTGTTGAAGACAAGTTTCTGAATGAGCTGGCGTGGGATATCAACCTGACTTCGGCGCGGCAGTGCCGGGAGTGGGCGGATCGGGTTGGGAATGCGACGGGGCGGCAGAGGTTTGTGGCTGGGGCGCTGGGACCGCTTACGGTGTCGCTGTCGAATTCGCCGGATGCGGACGATCCGGGATTTCGGGTGGTGACGTTTGACCAGGTGAAGGACGCGTATGCGCGGCAAGCGCGGGCGCTGCTCGCGGGCGGAGTGGATCTGCTGCTGGTGGAGACGATTTTTGACTCGTTGAATGCGAAGGCGGCGCTGGTCGGGATCCGCGAGGTGTTTGACGAGACGGGCAAGGAGCTCCCGCTGATGATTTCGGCGGCGGTGGGGCGCGGCGGCGAGACGATGATTTCAGCGCAGACGATTGAGGCGTTCTGGAATGCGGTGGAACATGCGAAGCCCTTTTCGGTGGGATTGAATTGCTCGCTGGGGCCTGACTTGATGTATCCGTTTCTGGAGGAGCTTTCAGAGAAGGCAAGCGCGGCGATCTCGTGCTATCCGAATGCGGGGTTGCCGAATCCGCTATCGGCGACGGGGTTTGACCTGGGACCGGAGGATATGGCGCGGTACCTGGGCGACTTTGCGAAGGGTGGGTTGATCAATATCGCCGGGGGCTGCTGCGGGAATACGCCGGAGCATATTGCGGCGATTGCAAAGGCGCTGGAGGGGAGGCATCCGAGGGAGTTGGGATTGAACCCTAGTCCCCGCTCTACATCCCTGGTCTCAGAATCGAGGCCAGAGGCACCCGTCGTTCATGATGAGGACGAGACACTCGACACGAACGTTGGGGAGCGGCCGCTGCGGTTGTCGGGGTCGCAACCGTTTACGCAGCAGGCGGGCGTGTTCATCATGATTGGCGAGCGGACGAATGTGGCCGGGTCGCCGAAGTTCGCGAAGCTGGTGAAGGAAGGGAAGTTCGAAGAAGCTGTGAGCGTGGCGCGGCAGCAGGTGGAGAACGGGGCCAATGTCATCGACATCTGCATGGACGAGGGGATGATTGACGGCGTTGCGGCGATGACGCGCTTTTTGCAGTTGCTGGGGAGCGAGCCGGAGGTTGCCAAGGTTCCTTTCATGGTGGATTCGTCGAAGTGGGAGGTCATCGAGGCGGGGTTGAAGTGTCTCCAAGGCAAGGGCATTGTGAACTCGATTTCGCTGAAGGAGGGCGAGGAGATTTTTCGCGAACGCGCGGCGGCGGTGTTGAAGTACGGCGCTGCAGCGGTCGTGATGGCGTTTGACGAGAAGGGACAGGCGGCGACGTTTGAGGACCGGATCAGGATTTGCGAGCGGGCGTACAGGATTTTGGTGGACGAGGAAGGGTTCCCCGCGGAAGACATCATCTTCGATCCGAATATTTTGACCGTGGCTACGGGGATGGAAGAGCACAACAACTACGCGGTCGACTTTATCAACGCGACGCGGTGGATCAAGGAGAATTTGCCGGATGCGAAGGTGAGCGGAGGCGTGTCGAATATCTCGTTCAGTTTTCGCGGCAACAACAAGGTGCGCGAGGCGATGCACTCGGCGTTCCTTTATCACGCGATTGCGGCGGGCATGGATATGGGGATTGTGAATCCCGGCATGCTGGAGGTGTACGAGGAGATTGAGCCGGAGCTGAAGGTGCTGGTGGAAGATGTGTTGCTGAACCGGCGGCCGGATGCGACGGAACGGCTGGTGGAGCACGGCGAGAAGCTCAAAGCTGCGGGACCGGGCACGGCGGCGGAAGAAAAGAAGGAAGAAGAGTGGCGTAGCGGCACGGTGGAGGAAAGGCTTTCGCACGCGCTGGTGAAGGGGATTGACGCCTACATTGAGGCAGACGCCGAGGAGGCGCGGCTGAAGCTGGGGCGGCCATTGCTGGTGATTGAAGGGCCGCTGATGGATGGCATGGGGGTGGTGGGCGATCTGTTTGGCGCGGGCAAGATGTTTTTGCCGCAGGTAGTGAAGTCTGCGCGGGTGATGAAGAAGGCCGTGGCGCATCTGACTCCGTTTATGGAGGAGGAGAAGGCGGCGATGGTGGCGGCCGGACGGACGGTGAGCGCGCAGGGAAAGATTGTGTTGGCGACGGTGAAGGGCGATGTTCACGACATTGGGAAAAACATTGTGGGCGTGGTGCTGGCATGCAATAACTACGAAGTGATCGACATGGGCGTGATGGTGCCCTGCGAGAAGATTCTTGAGCGGGCCAAGGCGGAGAAGGCGGACCTGATCGGGCTGAGCGGGCTGATTACGCCGTCGCTGGACGAGATGGTGCATGTGGCCAAGGAGATGGAGCGGCAGGGGTTCAAGCTGCCGCTGCTGATTGGCGGCGCGACGACGAGCCGCGCGCATACGGCGGTGAAGATTGCGCCGCACTATAGCGAGCCGGTGGTGCATGTGCTGGATGCGAGCCGGGCGGTGCCGGTGACGACGAGCCTGCTGAGCGAAGAAGGCAAGCCGGCGTTTGTGGCCGAGCATAGAGCGGATTTTGAGAGGCTGCGCAAGGTGCACGCAGGGCCGCAGCAGAAGCTGGTATCGCTGGAGACGGCGCGGGCGCGGCGGACGCCGATCGAGTGGCGCGCGGAGGATTTGCCGACTCCTGAGTTTACGGGTGTGCGCGTGCTGGAGGATTTTCCGCTGGCGACGCTCAGGGAGTTTATCGACTGGACGCCTTTCTTCCACACGTGGGAGCTGAAGGGGGTTTATCCGCGGATATTGGAGGACGAGCGGCAGGGCGAGCAGGCGCGGCAGATTTTTGCGGAGGCCAATGCGCTGCTGGATCGGATAATCGCGGAGAAGCTGATTACGGCGCGAGGCGTGTATGGGCTGTTTGCTGCGAATGCGGTGGGCGACGATGTGGAACTTTATGCGGATGAAACGCGCACGAAGGTTATGGAGCGGTTTCATTTTCTGAGGCAGCAGGCGAACAAGGAAGGGAATGAGCCGTGCCGATCGCTTGGGGATTTTATAGCGCCGAAGGAGACGGGGCTGCCGGATCACATTGGCGCGTTTGCGGTGACGAGCGGGATTGGGCTGAAGAAGCTTTGCGACGGGTTCAGGGCGAAGCATGACGACTACAACGCGATTATGGCGGAGGCGATTGCGGATCGGCTGGCCGAGGCGTTCGCCGAATGCCTGCACAAGCGGGTGCGGGATGAGTGGGGCTATGGACGCGCGGAGAAGTTGAGCAACGAAGAGATGATTCACGAGAAGTACCGGGGGATACGGCCGGCGGCGGGCTACCCGGCTTGCCCGGATCACACGGAGAAGGGCACGCTGTGGCATTTGCTGGACGTGAAGGCCAAGACGGGGATCGAGATTACCGAGTCGTTTGCGATGTGGCCGGGATCGAGCGTGAGCGGACTTTACTTTGCGCATCCCGAGTCGAGGTATTTCTCGCTGGGCAAGATTGGGCGCGACCAGGTGGAGGATTATCACACGCGCAAGGGGATGAGCGTGGTTGAGGTGGAGCGGTGGCTGGGGCAGAATCTAAATTACTAGGGAATAGGGAATAGGGAATAGTGGTTCGTGCGCGGGACTGGACTTTATCCACAATCCAAATTTTTTCTATGGGGGCGGGGAGACTCGGCCCTTTTTATGCGCGGTTCCATTTGTGGACGGGCGGGGGATTTACACCGGTGGTGGTTTGCAGATCATTCATAGGTTTTGTGGCAGAGTTAGATACAAGACGACAGAGAACATTCTGTGGCCTCCTCGAACGGCCGGGGTGGCAGTGGGCTTGAGCAGGGCACTCCCGGCCGTTCGTCTTTTTGTCATTTATTTGTTTTGTCGTTTATTTGTATTGATAGATTGCCTGATTTATTGCAGTGAGGTTAAAGCTTTCACCAGATATTTGCACTGTATTTGCAGCAGGTTGACCGTGTGTTCATAGGGGAACGCGGATACTGCTGGTGTGAATACGCAGGTCTTCGAGAAAGCGCCGCTGCACCTTGCACATGGGTCCACCGTTCTGGTGGAAACTACGACTCCGATTCAGACACTGCCGTTGCCGCTCGAGGTGGAGAGGCCGCGCGTTCATGCTGAGGTAGGGCAGTACCGGCTGCGCATGGCGGAGACGGTGGAAGATCGAGATGCTGCATGCAGGCTGCGGTTCAAGGTCTTCAATATCGAACTTGGGGAGGGGTTGGAGAGCTCGTACGAGACGGGATTGGACAGCGACGCTTTCGACCTTTTCTGCGAGCACTTGCTGGTGGAAGACAAGGGGAGCGGGAAGATTGTGGGCACCTACCGGATGCAATCGGGTGCGTCGGCGGCGCGGAATCTTGGCTACTACTCGGAGCAGGAGTTTAATCTCGCGCCGTATGAGGCTTTGCGGGCGGGGATCTTGGAGTTGGGGCGGGCGTCGATTGATCGCGAGCATCGCACGCCTGAGGTGCTGACCTTGTTGTGGAGAGGGATCGCGCAGTATGCTACCGACATGGGGCTGCGTACGTTGATCGGCTGCTCTAGCTTGAATTCCACGGACCCCGCGGAGGGTTGGCAGGTGTATCGCCAGCTTGAGCACTACAGGGTAGCGGCGGAGTTTGAGACGGTGCCGACGGCACGTTACGCTTGCCCTAGCGAGCAGGAAGGCCAATGCGCACAGCCGCCGGCCGGGCAGGACATGCGAACTCATCCTAATTCTTCGGTGAAGATACCCAAGCTCTTGAAGACTTACATGGCTATTGGTGCGCGGATTGCTGCGCCGCCGGCCTGGGACCGTGAGTTTGGCACCATCGATTTCCTGACATTGCTCGATCTGAAAACGATTTCGCCGGCCGCGCGCCATCGGTTTCTTGCTCCGCTGACGCAATGACGCTGCGGAGGATCCGGCGTGCTGCGGCGCTGGGAATCGAGATCATTCTGTGCATTGTTCGCTTTCAGCTTTTGCGGCTGAGCGGCCCACTGACGATGGAAAGGCGTGCGCTTTGGATTCAGCAGACCGCGCGCAGGATGGCTGCCAGCCTGGATATTGCGTATCGAATTGAAGGGCAGCCGCCGACGCATGGACTTGTCGTTTCAAATCACCTGAGCTACCTCGATGTCGTTGTTTTTTCGGCGGCGATGCCGTGCTTTTTTGTGGCCAAGATTGAGATTGGCGGCTGGCCGTTTTTCGGGAAAGCGGCGCGGTGCGGGGGAACGATTTTCGTAGACAGATCGAGCCTGGCGAGCGCGAATTCAGTGGCGGAGCAGATGACGGAGCGGTTGCAGCTTCCGATTCCGGTGCCGGTGTTGCTGTTTCCTGAGGGGACGAGTACGGACGGGAGCGAAGTGATCCGGTTTCACTCGCGGCTGATCGATCCGGCAACGTCGCTGGGTGTGCCGATTACGGCAGCGGCGGTTCGCTATCGAGTGGCGGATGGAACGCCGGAGCGCGAGCTTTGCTGGTACGGCGATGAGACGTTTGTGAACCACCTGTGGAAGGTGTTGGGCGTGGGCGGGTTCGAAGCGGATTTGTGGTTTGGCGAGCCGCGCGTGTATACGGACCGGCGCCAGGCGGCAGACGAGACGCGGGCGGAGATTGCGGCGATGCGGGAAGAGGCGCGAGAGGCAGTTTGTGGTGATTAGTGGTTAGTGATTCGAGATGGACGAGGCCGCTTATTGCGGCCTTTTTTCATGTGCGGAGGTAGCGGGGGCGGCGGTGGATCCGCGGACAACGAGGCTGGTGGAGACGAGGAACTCGCGCTTGAGGTTGGGGCTGTTGGGGTCTTCGGCCTGCTGGCGGAGAGCTTCAAAGGCAGCGTGCGCGAGATCGGAGCGTGAGAGGCGGATGGTGGTCATGGGAGGCAGCGTGAATTCGGCGAAGTCAATGTCGTCGAGGCCGATTACGGAGAGGTCCTGGGGCACGCGCAGGCCTTCCATGTAAGCGGCGCGGAGGACGCCGATGGCGGTCATGTCGTTGGAGCAGACGATGGCCGTGGGGCGCGCGGCGAGGGCCTGCAACTGGCCGTAGCCGGCGACTCCGCCCTTGAGCGTGTGGTCGCACTCGACGATCCACTTTTTCTGGACGGGAAGGCCGGCAGCCTGGATTGCGGTGCGGAAGTCGTTTTCGCGGGTGATGGCGGAATGGAGTTTGTGCGGGCCGGCGAGAAAGGCGATCTTGCTGTGGCCCAGCTTGACCAGGTGGTTGATTCCCGCATGAATGCCGGTGGAGTAGTCAAGCAGGATGGTGCTGGCCTTGGGATCATCGAGCTTGAACTCGGCAAGGACGATGGGCACGTTGCGGTAGGTGAGCTGATCGAGGACCGGCTCTTCTTCGCCGAAGGTCATAACGGCCACGCCCTCGACTTTGCGCTCCAACATGCGGCGGACGCAGGCGCTTAGCACGACGGGATCGCTGTTTGAGGAGCTGACCAGAATCTCATACCCGTGAGCGACGGCGACTTCTTCAAAGCTCTGAATGAGTTCAGGAAAGAAGGGGTTGGTGATGTTTTCAACGATGATGCCGAAGAGGCGGCTGCGGCCGGAGACGAGGGTGCGGGCGTGGGTGTTTGGGAAGTAGTTGAGTTGCTTGATGGCCTGCCAAACGCGCTTGGAGAGACGTTCGCTGACCAACGGAGATCCGTTGATGGTTCGGGAAACAGTGGCGATGGAGACTTTGGCCAAACCCGCGACGGTGCGGATGTCTGGCGTCTTGGCGGAACTCTTGCGGGAGACTTTTCGAGGCACGAACCAATCCTATTCGAGAGAACTTGAATGTGAAAGCAATGTTATTCGATTGGCGTGGGTGTTGTGGAGGCGATGAAGTTTTTTTCTTGAGTCTGAGCGGGGTGGAGTCGATATATCCTCGGTTTCAGATTCTGAAACCGGGGCACTCGCCGTTCAGGAGACTGCGCTATTCTTTTTCGGCGATGAGGAGGCGGAGGTCGCGGAGGTTTTGTCCGGTGGGACCGGTGACGACGGAGTCGCCGAGGGCGGTGAACATGGGGCAGGCGTTGAAGGCGGCGAGGGATTCTTTGAGGTGGAATCCGAATGTGTGTGCGCGGGCGACGGTGGTGGGATCGGCGATGGCTCCGGCCGATCGGGTATTGCCGTCGATGCCGTCGGAGCCGGCACTGAGCACGGCGAGATGCTCGCCCTGATATTTCTCAAGCTCGAGGGCGCAGAACATGGCGAACTGCTGGTTGCGTCCGCCTGCGCCGGGCGTGCGGTCGATGGTGACGGTGACTTCGCCGACTGAGATGAGGCAGAGGCGTGGGTGAATGGCGCGCAGGGCGTTGAAGCGGCCGAGCAGATAGCGAGCTGCGTCGGCGTAGTCCCAGTCGTCGCAACTATTGTCGACGACGGTGTGGTAACCGGCTTTCTCGGCGAGGGCGCGGGCACTTTCAACCAGGTCGTGGCTTGAGAGCAGAATTTCGAAGACCGATTCACGAAATGCGGGATCCTCGTCGGACATGGAGGCAGCGGAAGTGACGCGGCGTGCCGGCACAGATTCGGGTTTCGCGAGCTTGGGGAAGAAGGGAGGCAGCCAGCTCTTATTGCCGGGCGACTCTGGCATATCCGTGCGCTCGAAGAAGGCACGAACGGAGGGTGGGAACTTGGGAGCCAGGTTGTATTTTGCGATCAGTTCGCGGACGTCGGCAACGGTCGAGTGGTCCGGCGACGAGGGACCGGAGGAGAGTGCGTCGAGCGAGCGCAGCGGAACATCGGGGAGCAGAAGGCTGACCTTGGCGGCATCGGGCGCGGCCATTGCCAGGCGACCGCCTTTGACGGCCGAGAAGTGCTTGCGGAGCGTGTTGACCTCGTGGATGGGCGCGCCGGAGGAGAGCAGAGCCTGGTGAAAGGCCTGCGTTTCCTGGAGCGTAATCTGGGGGTCAATGGGAAGGTCGAACATGGCCGAACCGCCGCCAGAGATGAGGAAGAAGACGAGCGTATCTTTTTTGGCTTTTTTGAGCAGGGCCAGTGCGGCACGGGATGCGGCGAAGGAGTCTTCGTTGGGCAGAGGGTGGCCGCCCTCAAAGTAGCGGAAGCGCCAGTTGCGACGCTTGGGAATCTCATGGTAGCAGCAGACACCGCGCAGGCCCTTGCGGCGCTTCATGCGGTCGAGAAGTGTATCGAGCATGGGCCCGGCGGCTTTGCCAAGTGCGATGACAAAGATGCGCTTGTAGCTCGATAGATCGATCGAGGCCGGGCCGCTGCCGTCCGGCAGGAGCCGATGGAGCGTATTTCCTTCAAAGCGCAGACGTCGGTCGAAGGCGGAGGCAATGTTGCAGGCCTTGATGGCGCCAGTGAAGATATCAGTTGCCGTGGCGTGCAGCAGGTCGAAAGCGGTATCGCTGGCCGGGGTCATCAAATTTGCTCCTTGAGCCAGCCGGCGAGCGATGACTGCATCGCAGACAGGTGACCGGTAAAGAAGTGATCGGCGCCGGGGAGGAGCACCAGACGTTTGGGATCGGCGGCCGAAGCAGCCACCTCCGTCAACTGAGCGGGCGAGGCGAACTGATCGCGATCTCCGCTGAGAAAGAGTTTGGGAATGGCGCAGTGATGCAACGAAGAATAGCGGTAGCTATGGCCGCCGGCTTGGGTAGGCAGGCCGAGCGCGACGAGAGCGCGGACGTTTGGATAGGATTGCGGGAGGCAGCAGGCTTGGAGAGTCATGGCTGCGCCAAAGCTAAAGCCGATGGCGATGACGGGGCGGTTGTATTCGGCTTCGAGCCAATTGAGAGCGGTGAGCACGTCGGCGGTTTCTGCTCGGCCGTCATGCGTTCCCTGGCTGAGGCCTGCGCCGCGAAAGTTGAAGCGCAAGACGGGATAGGCGAATCCCCAGGCAGGATCGTTGAGGGTCTTCATGGCATGGTAGACGACCTTGTTGTGGAGGCTGCCGCCATGCAAAGGGTGGGGGTGGCAGACGAGCGCGGCAAAAGGAGCACCGGGAGCGCCCTGATTCAAAACGGCTTCAAGACGACCGGCGGGACCGGCCAAATCCAGTGTGCGCAGTACCGGGATTTCCTGACGATGGCCAGGTTGGGCGGATGCGAAAGTTGCGCTCATTCCACCCCTCATTCTACGCGCAAACGCTGGTCAAAATCATGCGTGCGGGTTGTGGGTTGCGATTTGGAGTGTACGTCTTTAGCGTGAGGTCGGGAACGGAGAAGGAGGTTTCCTGGGGAGAAAAGGAAATGGATGGAAAGGGAGGCTATTAGATGGGAAGACAACGAGAATCGAGAGGTAGTTACGATATTCTGGCAGCATCATGAAAGATAACAAGCACGATACCGCCATTGATCCTATTGGACTGACACGCCAGCTGTGCGAAATCGAGTCGACGACCTACAACGAGGGAGCTGTCGGCGATTTTCTGGCGGGTTTTCTGGCCGGGCGCGGGTGGGCGGTGGAGAAGACGCCGGTGGAGCAGCCGGAGGAGAGCGCTACGGGTAGCGCGCGCTGGAATGTGTACGCAGGCGTGACGGGGGAGACGCCGGACCTGGTGTTTTCGACGCATATGGATACGGTCCCGCCTTACATTCCGTTCAGCGAGGATGCGGAGTTTATGTACGGGCGCGGGGTTTCAGATGCGAAGGGGATTATCGCGGCGCAGGTAGCGGCGGCGGAAGTGCTCCGAGCTGAGGGACTGAAGGTTGGGATGCTGTTCGTGAGCGGGGAGGAACGCGACTCGGCAGGCGCAAAGGCCGCGAACCTTGCGCCGAAGGGCAGCAGGTTCCTGATCAATGGAGAGCCGACGGATAATCGAGTGGCACTGGCGTCAAAAGGGGCGCTGCGGGTATCGCTGAAGACCAGCGGGAAGATGGCGCACTCGGCGTATCCAGAGCTGGGCGAGAGCGCGATCCACAAGATGGTGGTGGTGCTGGACAGGCTGCTGAAGCTGAGGCTGCCGGTGGACGAGTATGCCGGGGATACGACGCTGAACATCGGGCAGATTCAGGGCGGCCATGCGCCGAACGTGATTGCCGACCACGCCGAGGCACAGGTGCTGATCCGTCTGGTGTGCGACTCTGCGCCGGTGCGGGCGGCTGTGCTGGAAGCAGCGGCGGGGCTTGCCGAAGTGGCCTTCACGCTGGACCTCAAGTTTGTGCGGTTGCGGGCGGTGGAAGGATTGCCAACCATGGTTGCCAAGTTCGCTACGGATATACCGCAACTGACGAACTGGGGCGTGCCGCTGCTGATGGGGCCTGGATCGATCCACGTTGCGCATACGCCGTATGAGAAGCTGGCGAAGAAGGAGCTGCTGGAGTCGGTGGAACTGTATGTGAAGGTTGCCAGGCAGTTGTTGGGGTGAGGTTGAAGGCCAGGTTTGGAAGGCATGGAATCCAAAGGTATCGGAGAGGGAGCTTTGATGAGCGCAGGAATCTATGACATTGCGGTGAAGAAGATCAGCGGGGAAGATACGACACTTGGCGAGTTCAAGGGCAAGGTGTTGCTGGTGGTGAACGTGGCGTCGAAGTGCGGATTGACGCCGCAATATGAGGGTTTGGAAAGAATTTACGAGCAATACAAGGGCGCGGGGCTGGTTGTGGCGGGGTTTCCGGCGAATGACTTCAAGGAGCAGGAGCCGGGGACGGAGGCGGAGATTCAAGCCTTTTGCACGACGAACTATGGGGTGAAATTTCCGCTGTTCGGGAAGGTCAGGGTGACGGGGGCGGAGAAGCATCCGCTGTATGCGGCGCTGATTGCGGCGCAGCCGCACGCGGTGAGCCTGGGCGAGGTGCCGCTGCGCGAAAAGCATCGTGGATGGGGGATTGCGATGCTGGAGGAGCCGGAGCTGGCTTGGAACTTCGAAAAGTTTCTGGTGAGCCGGACGGGGGACGTGGTGCGCCGGTTTGCGCCAGACACGCAGCCGGATGCTCCCGCACTGGTGGCAGCCATCGAGGCGGAGCTGGCCAAGGGGTAGCGCTCCCTGCACGCAGGGCGAACGTGGCACCGGGCACTGGGGGGCGTGCCACCCATGTACCCCCCTTTTTAAAAAAAATGAAGTCCGGACTTTTGGCTAAGTTCCGTTGCTGCTTCGAGTTAGGCAGGGGTCGCTCCGCCAAAGTCGTCTTAACATTCGGGTTAAAGTTATAGTCGTCCAGACAAACAAGTTAGAGTGGTTTTGATGCGGCCGTTTTGCGCAGGTTCAAGGCAAAGTCTTCAAAATAAACAAGCTAAAGAGGCTTCGATGCCCGGTTTTGGCGTCTCAAGATGCGGCGCGGCGGCATTTTTCCGAGAGAAATGCCTCACGGCGTTTCCGTTTCCGCAAAAGACCTGAAGAAAAACTGCTGTTTGGTGTCAAGATCCGGGCCTCCGATGGCTTTCGAGCCGGTTACCCGGCTGGGCGTGGAGGACTTGATCTGTATTTATTGTGCAGGAAGTGCGGGTAATTATCTGCAAAATTGGGGAGGAATATTTTTGGGGGCGTGGTTTGGGAACGGCTTGCTATTTGATTTTGGGCGTTCTGTGGGACCGATCCTATGGCGGCCGCCCGTCGAGTCTTCGCTGTTTACGCTCCCGCTACCGGTCGCCGAAAGAGACGTAAAGTCCGTAGACTTATGGTCCTCATTGCTGTTCCGATTGCTCCTATGCTCTCCAAACCGTCCGGGGAAGTTCAAAAGCAATTTGGCGCACGAATGCGCGCACGACGCCTGCAGACGGGTCTTTCTCAGGAAGAATTGGCACTTTCCTGCAGCCTAGACCGAACGTACATTGGCAGTGTGGAGAGGGGTGAGCGCAATATCAGCCTCGTCAATATTCACACCATCGCGGCGGCATTGGGTGTTTCGCCGAGGGAGTTCTTCAATGAGTGAGCGAAAATCGATCCCCGCCAAACTACTTCAACGCATCAAAACAGTTAAAAACAAGCGGGCGCGATTTGTCCTCGATTCGATCATCAAGAACGGAAGTGTCTCGACCATCCAACTCAAGGAAGCGGGGTATGACCACCCTCCCCGTGCGGCGCGGGATGCGGTCGAACTCGGCTTCGCACTCACTCGGATCAAGGCAAAGCGCGACGACGGCCAGGCCATCGCCGCTTACGTGTTCGATGTGCGAGAACTTGACCCCAAGCTGACTGGGCGCGTCGTCCTTGCGAAAAAGGAACGCGATGCCATCATCAAGCTCAAGCGCTCTAAATGTAATCTATGCGGGGCCGTACACAACATCCAAGTCGACCATCGCATCCCGTTTCAAGTTGCTGGCGAATCTCAACGCGATGAAGCTGACCCGTATCAATTGCTTGACGGCGCGTGCAATCGGAAGAAATCGTGGAGTTGTGAGCATTGCCAGAATTGGCTGAAGCTCAAGAGCTTTGAGACATGCCTTTCATGTTATTGGGCGAATCCCGACACATATACCCACGTCGCCATGCAGCCAGAAAGACGAATAGATATTGTTTGGAAGGGCGAAGAGGTAAATGCATTTGAGCGGCTGAAGCGCACCGCCGAAAGGAATAAGAGAACCGTAGCAGACGAAATTAAAACAATGATTGAGTCATAGAGAATTGCGCATCGAATTCATGCAGGCTCATTGTTTGATCGTCTGCCGTGGCAGGAATCACGTTATGCGAAACGTAAAGCGATTCAACGGTTATGTGCTCTCGCCCATTCAATGTCGCTTGGCTGGATCGTCCAACATCGAGCAAAATGCGAGATGCGAGCTCTCTTGGTAATCGGTCACCATAGGTCCGATCCCCGCAAGAACCGTCATAGCTCAATATGTAGGGAACTCCACGCTCATTCAGGACACTCAAACCTTCAATCATTCGCTTGCGAGTAACTCCGCCGATATACCGTGAATCGCGTCCTTCGCTGGTACCTTGGTAGGGAGGATCGAGATAGAAGAAGTCTCCAGGCTCGGCGGCTTCGAATGCCTCAAGAAAGTCAGAGCAGAAAGTTCGGGCTCTCCCATGAAGCAACCGATGTGCCGCGAGAAGTTCCTTCCGCATTGCGTCCGGTTTCGTTCCTGTTCTCCGCTTATCCGGGGATTGGTTGAATTCTCCTAACGGGTTGAAACGTACCGCGTTTTTCACACAGCGCGCGAGCAAGTAGAGAAGCTTCGCAGGATCGCGGTCTTCATTGAACTGAATGCGAATGTCGTAGAACTCGTCTATCGGCCTTTTGCGTTCTCGCATCCAGAGGCTCTCGTATTCGTTCGCGATGCCCTCCGGGTCGTCGATGATCGCCTGCCAAAGCATCACGAGAGGCTCGAGTCGATCGCCGATCTCAAAACGTCTGAACTTCATCGAACTCGCAGCGGCGAGCGTGACCGCTGCCGAGCCCGCAAATGGCTCGACCAGCCTCTCAAATCGCCCCGCCTCCACGTGGCTCAGAATCGCAGTGGCGAGCCGTCGTTTGCTTCCCTGATACGGAATGGGATGGGGAACCGGGAATCGCACGACTCACCTCAGGTGATACGTAAAGTCATCTTACAGCAATTCAGGGCGGCAGTGATTGCCCAAATCAAAAACTTACCACAGGTTCGTCACTTATTCGCCAGTGCCTACTATGCGTCTTGAGATTCGAACCCATTTTGGAACGCCATCCCGAGGCCGCGCATTCGATGAATCACTTGCTTTTCGTGGGATGCTTTTGTCGTGCCAGGCGGCTTAAATGTGAAGGTACCCCCTTTCGCTGTTCTGGACCTAAGAGACGTTTCAGGCGACATCTCGTAGCCCATGCATTGGGCGGAATAAGAACTGAATAACCGTACGATCTTCTGCTCGTTAACGACTCTCATCGTGATTTCCATCGCAATGTCTGCATATCGATATTTACGATTCAATGCGAATGACCATCTGGAAGTGTGAACTGCATGTTCGCCACTTCCCGGCGGGCGCGGTCATGGTTTGGCTTCGGCGGGTTTGTTTGTGCGCAGGGCGAGGATGATTCCGGCGGCGACTAGCAGGGACACGGACATGGTTAAGAAGCCGGCGCGGGAGTTGCCGGTCAGGGCCTGGAGCCAGCCGACTAGCCATGTGCCGACGAATCCGCCGAGGGCGCCGAAGGTGTTGATGAGGGCCATGACTTCTCCGGCGACGGACTTGGGGAGCATTTCGGGGACGATGGCGAAGAAGGGGCCGTAGGGGGCGTACATGGCTCCGCCGGCGACGATGAGCGAGATGTAGGAGAACCAGAAGTTTGTGCCGGAGAAGGTGTAGGAGGAGAAGAGAGCCACGCCTGAGAGCAGGAGGAAGGGCCAGACGAAGTTTTTGCGGTTGAGGACGCGGTCAGAAAAATAGGCGACCAGCAGCATGAGCACGACGGCGAGGAAGAAGGGCGCGGCGCTGAGCAGGCCGATGGTTTCAATACCGCGTTTGGAGCCGGAGCGGATCATCTCCGGAATCCAGAGGACGAGGCCGTAGACGCCGAAGCTCCAGAAGAAATATTGGACGCAGAGCAGGATGACGTTGGGGACGCGCAGAGCGGAGGCGAGATTTTTGTGCGGCGGGAGCGCGGTTTGCTCTGACTCGAGGACGGCTTCGAGATGTTGGCTGCTGGATTTGCTGAGCCAGGATGCCTGGCGCGGCCAGTCGCGGGCGACGACGATCCATACAAAGGCCCAGAGGATGGAGGGAATGCCTTCGATGATGAAGGTCATTTGCCAGCCGACGGCTTTGATGAGATAGCCGGTGGCGGCGGCCATCCACATAACGGTGACGGGATTGCCGAGGATGAGGATGGCGTTGGCGCGTGACCGCTCCTGGCGCGTGAACCAGTTGGTGAGCAGGATGAGCATAGCGGGGAAGATGAGGCTCTCTGCGACGCCGAGCAGGGTGCGATCGACGACGAGCAGCCAATAGCTGCGAATGATTCCGGTGAGCGCGGAGAGAATGCCCCAACTGATGAGCGCGAAGAAGATGAGGCGTGTTGCGCTTTTGCGTTGCGCGTAGGCGGCGGCGGGCACCTGAAAGAGAAAATAGCCGAGAAAGAAGACGGAGCCCATGAAGGCGGCGCGCGCCTCGGTGATGTTGAGCGATTTGGCGAGGCCGGCGGCTGCGCCGAAACCGAAATTGGAGCGGCCGAGGTAGGCGAGGCTGTAGGTGAAGAAGACGACCGGCATGAGCCACAGCCAGCGGCGGCGAAGTTCTTTCTGGCGCTGGAGGAGGACGGCGGAGTTTTCGGGAGAATCTATTGCGGACGGTTGTATAGGCACGCAAGAGTTATAGCACTTTGCGGGGTGGGGGCTCTACTTGACGGCGCGGGTTGGCGGGTCAGTTTGCGGGAGCGATGGTTCTGGAGCTATTGGTTCCAGCACAAAGAATGTCATTGCGCCGTCCCTACGGGACTCGGCAACGAACTTGCGGAATTCCATTTCCTCACGCTCAACAGTCTGTTACGAAACTCGCAAAGGCCGGAGCTTTTCGGCCTGGATTCGTAGCAGGGGCTGAAGCCCGCGATCCTATGGCAATGGTTACGGCCCGGCTGAAGCCGTGCCCTTATTACAAATCAGGATTTTCAGCAGCTTCGTACCAGCCTATGAAGCACGGGGCTAATTCGCCGCGGCGAACGCCTACGGCGCGTTTACCTGGACATTCCCGATGTGCGCGCAGGAAATACTTTCAAGTTTTGGAATTTGTGGAAACTTTTTCGGATCTCAATTTGGTTGTGACCGGGGTCACGCCCTGGAAGCGTTTGCGGAACTACACTTAGTGCGGTTTTGGTATCGGTACGCTTTGGCAGGCAGGGGATCGAATTTGAGGTCCGGACGTTGAACGAGAAGCAGAGCGCGGATGGAGAAATCCAGCGCCGGAGGAAGATGGATGGCAAATCCTGAAGAGATCAAGAAGATAAAAAAGATTGCGTGGGACCTGCGGGCCGACGTGGTCGAGATGATTGGCGTCGGCAAGCCGGGACACATAGGCGGCTCTTGCTCGCTGGCTGAGATTGTGGCGGCCTTGTATTTCGGGAAGATGCATTTTGATCCGAAGGCGCTGAAGGATCCGAATCGCGATCGCTTTCTGGTAAGCAAGGGGCATTCGGTGCCGATTCAGTATGCGGCGCTGGTGGAACTGGGCGCGATTCCGCGGGACGAGATGGCCAAGCTGAAGACGCTGACGGGCAAGTTGCAGGGTCATCCCGACTTGATGACACCGGGGATGGAAGCGGTGACGGGGTCGCTGGGGCAGGGGCTGTCGATTGCGTGCGGGATGGCGCTGACGCTTCGGCTGCGGAAGAGCGCGGCGCGGATTTACGTGGTGATGGGCGACGGCGAGCTGGCTGAAGGGCAACTTTGGGAAGCGGGCATGGCCGCTGCGCGCTACAAGCTGGACAACATTACGGCGATTGTGGATCGCAACCGGATTCAGGCGACCGGGCCGACGAAGGACATCTTCGACATTCCGAATCTGGAAGACAAGTGGCGGGCGTTCGGATGGAATGTGCTGACGGTGGATGGACACGACGTGAGCGCGATTCTGGCGGTGCTGGATGAGGCGGCGGCGTTGAAGGGCGCGCCCACGGTGATCATCGCCGAAACGATCAAGGGGAAGGGAATTTCGTTTGCCGAGAATACGGCGGCGTTCCACAACGCGGCTCTGTCGCAGGCGCAGTACGACCAGGCGCTGTCTGAAATCGCAGAATCCGGGAGGATGGTGCAATGACTTCACCTAATTTGAGAAGTGCGTATGGCGCCAGCCTTGTCCGGCTGGGAAAGAAAGACGATCGGGTTGTGGCGCTTGAGGCGGACCTTGGGAAATCGACGCAGTCGGCGATGTTCCAGGCGGAGTTTCCGGAGCGGTATTTCCAGATGGGCATTGCGGAACAGAACATGGCTTCGACGGCGGCGGGATTTGCGTTGTCGGGAATGATTCCGTTTGTTCACTCGTTTGCGGTGTTTGCGAGCGGCAGAATGTACGACCAGGTGCGCAATTCGATTTGCATTCCGAAGCTGCCGGTGCGGATCTGCGGGTCGAGCGCAGGGCTCTCAGACTATGGCGATGGTAAGACGCACCAGGGCGTAGAAGACGCGGCGCTGATGCGGGCGCTTCCGAACATGACGGTGCTTTGCCCGGCGGACTCGATTGAAGTTGAGCAGATGATGGAGTTCATGCTGGATTGGCCGGGGCCAGTCTATTTCCGCATCAACAGGAACGATCTTCCGTTTGTTTATCCGGTGGGCGAGCCTTACCACATTGGGCAGGTGACAAAGATTCGCGACGGGAAAGATGCGGCGATCTTCGGCTCGGGGATCATGGTGTCGAAGGCGTTGGAAGCCGCGGCGATTCTGGAGAAGGAAGGAATTTCGGCGCGGGTTCTGGACATCAGCACGATCAAGCCTCTGGATCGCGAGGCGGTGATCAAGTACGCAAGCGGCGTGGACGCCATTGTTACGGCGGAAGAGCACTCGATTATTGGCGGAGTGGGTTCAGCGGTGGTTGAGGCGTTGCGGGCGGTGAGCCATGCGCCGGTTGAGTTTGTGGGCGTGCCGGATAGCTTTGGCACTTCGACGCAAAACTACGACCAACTGCTCGATTACTTCCACCTGACGCCGGAGGGAATTGCCACGGCGGTAAAGACGATTTTGAAAGGGAAGATGACATGCGCATAGGGTTCATAGGGCTGGGCATCATGGGCAAGCCCATGGCGAAGAATCTGCTGAAGGCGGGCCATGAGCTAACGGTGTACGACATTTTTGAAGCGCCGGTGAAAGAGTTGGTTGAGGCCGGCGCAAAGGCTGGCTCGTCTCCGAAGGATGTAGCTGCGCAGAACGAGTTGATCATTACCATGCTGCCCAATTCACCTCACGTGAAGACGGCGGTGCTGGGCAAGAACGGCGTGATCGAAGGGGCGAAGGCTGGGAGCGTGGTGGTGGACATGAGTTCCATTGCACCGCTGGCCAGCCGCGAGGTTGCTGCCGAGCTTGCGGCCAAGGGTGTGGAGATGCTGGACGCGCCGGTATCCGGTGGAGAGCCCAAGGCCGTCGACGGGACGCTGGCCATTATGGTGGGCGGCAAGGAAGCCGTATTCGAGAAGGTCAAGGACATTCTGCTGAAGATGGGCGCGAGCGCTGTTCTGTGCGGAGATATCGGCGCAGGGAACGTGACCAAGCTGGCCAACCAGGTTATCGTCGCGCTGAACATTGCCGCGATGTCGGAGGCATATGTCTTGGCGACCAAGGCGGGTGTCGATCCTGAGCGTGTGTTCAATGCAATCAAGGGCGGACTGGCGGGAAGCACTGTGCTGAACGCGAAGTCGCCGATGGTTCTGGAAGGGAACTACAAGCCGGGGTTCCGGATTGAGCTGCACATAAAAGATCTGCAGAACGCGCTCGATACGGCGCACTCGATCGGGGTTCCGATTCCGCTAACCAGCCAGGTCATGGAGATGATGCAGGCTCTGAAGGTGGACGGGAAGCAGGGCCAGGACCACGGCGGGCTCATCCAGTTCTATGAAGGGCTCGCGGGGGTGAAGGTCCGCAAGGGGGCAGCCAAGTGAGCTCGATGCGGCTTTCGGGCAAGATCGCGCTGATCACGGGCGCGGCGGGCGGGATCGGCGCGGAGATTGCCAAAAGGTTTAAAGAGGAAGGCGCCTCGGTCTTTGTGTGCGACATGAATCGCGAACTGGGCGAGAAGACGGCGACTGAGATTGGCGCGGTCTTTATCCTGCTCGACGTGAGTAGCGAGGAAAGCTGGAAGGCTGCGCTGTCGGCGGTGGTGGAGCAGGCCGGACGCCTGGACGTGTTGGTGAACAACGCGGGCATCAATGTCAGGAAAAATATTGAAGAGATGCCGATGGAGTCCTTTGACGCGATGATGGCTGTGAACGTCAAGGGACCGTTTATGGGCATCAAGCACTCGCTGCCGATTATGCGTGCCGCAGGCGGCGGAGTGATCCTGAACATGTCGTCGATCTGCGGGTTGGTGGGCCACAAATTCACGAACGAGACTTATACGACAACGAAGGGCGCGCTGACGATGCTGACCAAGTCGGTGGCCGTGCGCTACGCGAAGGATAATATCCGCTGCAATTCCGTCCACCCGAGCACGGTGGAGACGGCGTTTGTGCAGACCATGTTCAAAGATCCGGAGCGCAAGGCGGAGAGGCTGGGCGAAGTGCCACTGGGAAGGCTGGCCAGCACGGCTGACGTTGCGAATGCGCTGGTGTATCTCGCGAGCGACGAGGCGTCGTTTATCAACGGGGTGGCGATGGCCATTGACGGGGGACTGACGGCTTACTAGGCGGCGGGGTGCGTAAGGTTGCGCGTTTTGGTTGATCGAGTCCCACCCTTCGCAAGAAAGAAGCGAAAGGTGGGCACCCTCAGTGTTTGGTTGGGGTGAGTGTTCAAAAGGCGAAAGGTTCGGGCATCGGGGAATAGGGGAATAGGTCCCCCAAAATCCCTGTCATTTTGTTCCCCAATCCGCCCGTCAGCCCTTTGATCGATAGCGAGCCGGAGCAGGCACCGCATCTTTTTAACGCATGGAGTCTTGGCGCTTCGTGCAATGGATTCACGGGCAACCTCCAACAATATTGGGACGGGAGGATCCGCGACATCCCGCCGGGCAACTACTATGCGCTCGCCGCGCGAGATATGAGCATTTTGTACTACGGAATCACCAACGGAGGACAGATATCTTTAGAAGAGCGCCGACTGTTGAGTGCGTTGGCGACCATTGCAAAACCTGTCACTCTACATGCGGGTGAAGACCTCGAACTGGAACTACCGGACAAAACCATCGACGCGAGCCGCATCGCGTCCCGCATAGGGCTGCCGGATGAACCAGAGAATCTCCGCCCCCAAAATGGTCAATCTTGCTGCAGCCGGTGATGCAGGTTTTATGGCGTGAAGTCTCAAAATGCGATTGCTAAATTTTGGATTGGTCCCACAAAGTCGGCAAATGTGATCTCTGAGAAGGCTTCACCCTGGTCTTCCGTCTGGCACCTTTGGCGCCAAGCCACTGCATCCAGCACTACGACTTTTTTAACCCTGCACGGGTCTTTCTTGCTCCGGTTTGCCTCGTCCGTTCCGTTCGGCTGCTTCCCACGGCATAGAGTCTCTCGGATTCGGGGAGTTCATCCCCTTCCATCGGGGGATTTCCCTTTGCCATCCGATTCAGAATCTCGATAGCTTCTGGGATATTGGCACGACGCGCGCGCTCCCGGAAAAATGATTCCGTCCGGATTGCAGAGAGCTTTTCCGCCACTGCCACGTTGATGAGCTGATTCAAGGCGACACCCTCCTCGTCCGCAGTTCTGCGGGCTTCATCCAAGAGTGAAGGCTGAAGTCTCAGGGCAAAGTTGCTCTTTCTCATCTCTCCTCCTTGATCTGCTTCAAGGCGTACTGTGGCGCTACAACACTGATTCCCAAGTCCGACGCAGTAGGCTCGAAATCTCTCAGGTTGAAGGTTACCAGCAGGTCTGCGTGCCCACTCAGCGCCGTCTCGAATACCATGTCGTCATCGGCGTCGCGCAGCAGCGGGCGCCAGAAAAATGACCGATACACAGGCTTGGCTACTGCGATCAACGCGGCCAGCAGTTTATCGATCTCCTGGACCGTCCCACCGGATGCTGTAATCTGCTCGGGTCTCTTCAATACCGCCTCGTATTCGAGCACCAGCGGCACCGAGAGGAGCATTTCAAAACGCCTATCCAAAGCAGCCAGTACGAGCTGACGGGAGGCTCCTGCGTCGCTCCGCGTTGCAGCCACAATTACCGCTGTGTCGAGTACAAAGCGCACTACCAATAATATCGCGAGCAATATTGCAATGCAAGGGAGACTGAAGACTACGTCCCCGAATCTCTCTTTTCGTGAAGAAGGCTATCGTTGCGAATCTACCCCGTCGGCGGTACGCTTTCGTCATGCGACCCCTTCGCTATTCCATCAACGTCACATTGGACGGGTGCTGCGATCATCGTGAAATGATCGCGGACGAAGACTTGCATCGACACGCGGCGGAAAACCTGGGCCAGGCCGATGCACTGCTGTTTGGCCGGGTGACTTACGAAATGATGGAGGCGGGTTGGCGGCTGCCGGCGCCGGCGGGGGCGAGACCCGATTGGATGGAGCCCTTCGCCCGGACGATTGGCGCGGCAAAGAAGTACGTTGTGTCGAGCACGCTGGAGTGGGTGGATTGGAACGCGGAGCTGGTGCGCGGGGATCTGGAGAAGGCTGTTCGGCAGCTCAAGCAGGAGCCGGGCAAGGGGCTGTTTGTGGGAGGCGTCAAGCTCCCGATGGCGCTGGCGGAGATGGGATTGATCGATGAATACGAGTTCGTGGTGCATCCAAGGATAGCGGGGCATGGGCCGACGCTGTTCGCGGGGCTCGCGAAGCGGATCGACTTGAAGCTGGTGAGCCGGATGGAGTTCGGCTCGGGGGCGGTGGCGATGCGGTATGAGCCGCGATGATGGGCCATGGGCTGGTGAGTCAGACCCGCCGCCATTGCCGTCAGAAATGCGTGCGACTGAACATGCCTTGTGAAAGCAGGATTCCGGTAGAAAAAATATTCCAGTACGAAAGTTAAGCGGTGGCCGGGCAATTTAGATTGGCCGTTTTCTTTCCTTCCGGGGCCTGCATTTGGAAGTCGGGCCGTGTCCACTATACTGGACTACGGAAAGGACTTCCCCATCAAGAACATACCTCTCAATGCGGTGCTTGAGACGGACGACGCGAGTCTGCTTGGCGTAAAGACTCATGCGCCGGGGCCGGCGGGAGCGCTGCCGATTACGGCGGAGATGCTGCTGACGGCGCCGTCAGGAAACTTATTCGGCTTGTCGCAGAACGCGGGCATGGGCTGGGAGCCGAGCCGTCTGCTTGACCCGGAATTCCTGATCCTGAGTACGCATGGCGGCATGCGGGCCGAGAACGGCGAGGCGATCGCGCTGGGTTTTCATACGGGCCACTGGGAGGTGGGTCTGCTGGTGGCTGAGGCTGCGCGCGAACTGAAGTCGCTGCACGCCACGCCGTTTGCCGGGGCATGCACCGATCCGTGCGACGGGCGCACGCAGGGTACGACGGGCATGATGGACTCGCTGCCGTTTCGCAACGATGCGGCGGTGGTGCTGCGGCGGCTGATGCGCTCACTGCCTACGGGCAAAGGGACGATTGGGATCGCGACCTGCGACAAGGGCCTGCCGGCGATGATGATGGCGCTGGCTGCTTCGGGCAAGAAGCCTTCGGTGCTGGTGCCGGGGGGCGTGACGCTGCTGCCGGAATCGGGCGAGGACGCGGGCAAGGTGCAGACCATTGGCGCGCGATTCGCGCATAACCAGATTACGCTCGAACATGCGGCCGAGATGGGCTGCCGGGCCTGCGCATCGCCGGGCGGAGGGTGCCAGTTCCTGGGCACAGCGGCGACATCCCAAGTGGTGGGCGAGGCGCTCGGACTCTCGCTGCCGCATACGGCTCTTGCGCCCTCAGGGCAGCCGATCTGGCTGGACGCCGCAAAGCGCTCGGCGTCTGCGATGATGCGGCTTCATCAACTGGGCCTGGGCACGAGCGACATTGTGACGCAAGCCTCCGTCTGGAACGCGATGGTGGTTCATGCGGCGTTTGGCGGATCGACGAACCTGCTGATTCATCTTGCGGCGATTGCGTATTCAGCGGGATTGCAGCCGCCCAAGGCGCCGGATTGGATTGAAGTGAACCGGCTTGTGCCGAGGCTTGTGGACGCGCTGCCGAACGGGCCGCGGAATTTTGCCACGGTGCAGGTTTTTCTGGCCGGCGGCGTGCCGGAGGTGATGCTGCACCTGCGCAAGGCGCGGCTGATCGATACAAAGGTGAAGACCGTTACCGGCGAAACGCTTGACGCGTGCCTCGACTGGTGGGAGCAGAGCGCGCGACGCCGGGAGCTGCGCAAGGTTCTGAAGGAGCGGGACGGAATCGATGCCGACGATGTGATCATGTCGCCGGATCAAGCGCGCGCGAATGGGCTCACGTCGGCGGTTTGTTTTCCGATTGGCAACCTTGCGCCGGAGGGGTCGGTGGTCAAGAGCACGTCGATCGATCCGTCGCTGGTTGGCGACGATCAGGTATTTCGACATGTGGGGCCGGCGCGGGTTTTTACCACGGAAGAAGCGGCGATCAAGGCGATCAAATCGGGCGAGATTATGGAAGGCCATGTGATTGTGCTGATCTGCGGAGGCCCGAAGGGCGCGGGGATGCAGGAGATTTACCAGATTACCGCGGCTCTGAAAGTGCTGCCGCACTGCAAGCATGTGGCTGTGCTGACGGACGCGCGTTTCAGCGGTGTTTCGACGGGCGCGTGCATTGGGCATATTTCGCCGGAGGCGCTTGCGGGCGGGCCGATCGGGAAGGTTCTGGAAGGCGACGAGATTGAGATTGTGATCGATCGCAAGTCGCTGCTTGGATCGATTGAACTGATAGGCGACGCGGAGAGAACTTTTGGAGCGGAGGAAGGCGCACGGGTGCTGGCAGAGCGCAAGCCGCGCGCGGACTTGCAACCGCATCCTCTGCTGCCGGATGATACCCGGTTGTGGGCCGCGCTGGTGCAGGCCAGCGGCGGCGTGTGGGGCGGATGTGTCTACGATGTGGACAAGATTATTGCAAAACTGGAGAGACCCGAGTGAAACTGTACCGCACGAGCAACGGCAATTTTGTTGAAAAGGCTGGCAGCTATTTCCGTGTTCCTGAGCTTTCGTGGGATGCGCTTGTTACGCACAGGGACTTGCACGCGCATCTTGCGGCAGCGGCGGCGAAAGGCGAGGCCGCGAAGGATTTTGCATCCGCGCAGATTCTTGCTCCGATTGAAAATCAGGAGGTGTGGGCCGCGGGCGTTACCTATTACCGCAGCCGCAGCGCGCGGATGGAAGAAGCGAAATCTGCCGGGGGCGGCGATTTTTACGATCGCGTTTATTCTGCGGAGCGGCCGGAGCTGTTCTTTAAGGCTACGGCGAGCCGCGTTGCGGGGCCGGGAAGCAGCGTGCGCATTCGCGCGGACTCGAAGTGGAATGTGCCGGAGCCTGAACTGACGCTGCTGGCCAATAATCGCGGGCAGATTATTGGCTACACGGTTGGGAACGATATGAGCTCGCGCGATATTGAGGGAGAGAATCCCCTGTATCTGCCGCAGGCCAAGGTGTATGACCGCAGTTGCGCGCTTGGTCCGTGCGTGCTGGTGACGCCGGAGCCGCTGCCAAACACAACGCCGATTCGGTTGGAGATTGTGCGGGGCGGCGTTGCTGCGTTTGCTGCGGACACAACGCTTGCGGAGTTGAAGCGTGAGCCGGCGACGCTGGTCGAATATCTGTTTCGCGATAACAGTTTTCCGTTCGGCACTTTCCTGATGACGGGGACGGGCATCATTCCGCCGGACTCGTTCACGCTGAATGTTGGAGACCTGGTTCGCATAACGATTGACCCTGTTGGCACACTGGAAAACGACGTTATGCAAGGCCGGTGAAAAGAGGGAACCGTTGGCAGACGAGGGCACCGGCATCGGGAGGAACGTGCCCAGGCGCCGCTGGCGGATTGCATGGCTGCTCGGCATCGGCGTCCTGGTTAACTACTTTGACCGGGTCAATCTCTCCGTCTCGCATGACGCGCTGATCGCGTCCTTCGGAATTTCGAATATTGCTTTTGGCTATCTGTCGAGCGCGTACAACTGGACGTATGCCGCGTGCCAGTTGCCGATTGGCGTGCTGCTGGACAAGTTTGGCGTGAAGCGTGTGGGCCGGGTTGGGATTTTTCTTTGGAGCGCGGCCTCTTTTGTCGCGGCGGTGACGCCGAATCTGGGCGGATTTTTTGGAGCGAGATTTCTGCTGGGTGTGGGCGAAGCGCCTACGTTTCCTGCGAATGCCAAGGCTGTCGGGCTCTGGTTTCCGCAGCAGGAGCGGAGCCTGGCCACCGCGATGTTCGACGCGGCGGCCAAGTTCTCATCGGCCATCGGCGTGCCGGTGATCGGGATTGCGTTGCTGCTGGTGGGCTGGCGGTGGAGCTTTGCGCTGACAGGGATCGTCAGCCTCGGCTATCTTTTCTATTTCTGGAAAGTGTACCGGGACCCGAACGACGACGCTGCGCTCAGCGGGGTTGAGCGGGAGCACATCGAGGAAAGGCCGAGCGACACCGCGGGGCCAGGGACAGGAAACGAGGGACAAACTTCGCTGGGACGCCTGCTGGCGGAGCGCAAGGTGCTTGGCCTCGCGATCGGCTTCGGCTCTTATAACTATGTCTTCTACCTTTTGCTGACGTGGCTGCCGAGTTATCTTTCTTTCGCGCTGCATATCGATTTGTTGCACTCGTTTCTGTATACGAGCGTGCCGTGGCTCGTTGCTACTTTTACGGACATTGCGGTGGGCGGCTGGCTGGTGGATTTTCTTGTGCAACGCGGCTGGAGCGCGAGCTTCGTTCGCAAAGTCATCCTGGTTGGAGGCACGGCTTGCGGACTGGGCTTGCTGGGCGCGGCCCATGCGCACACGCCGATGCGGGCTCTGGTCTGGATCAGTGTTTCGATTGGCGGTTTGTCGGCGGCAGCGCCGGTGGGCTGGTCGCTGCCGTCGCTGATTGCGCGCCGGAACGACGTGGGGAAGGTGGGCGGGATCATCAACTTCTCAAATCAGATTTCGGGAATTGTGGCGCCGATTGCGACAGGTTACCTGGTGACGGCGTTTCACTCGTACGCGTGGGCGTTTGGCGTGGCGGCGGCTTATCTGGCCATCGGAATCGCATCGTATATCCTGCTGCTGGGCAAGATTGAACCGATGCGGTTGGAGCCTGCCAGTGGGTAATTGCCCGCGCATTTGCGTGTGGTGGTAGCCAATCGGTTCCGAAGAGCGTCTAATCGGAATCGGGACAAATTGCCCTGGGGCGTGACCATTCCGGTGCACCCTGTGTGACCAATCTGGTGCATTGTCCAGATTTTGTCGTCCTGTAACACTCGATCATGCACAATAACGGGATGCACAATATTTGCATCAGGGAGAAACGTCTGTGCCGCGCATTCATTTTCATCAACAACTGGCCGAACTGAAGGACAAGCTGATGGCCATGGCCGCGCTTTCGCAGCAGGCGGTCGAGACCGCGGTGGACGCATACCTGCAGCGCGACAAGGGACTGTGCAAGTTCGTCAAGCAGAACGAGACCGCTATCAATACCGCGCAGCGCGAGCTGGATGAGATGGCCTACGAGTTGCTGGCCAAAGAGCAACCGATGGCGATTGATCTTCGCTTCATCCTGGCGGTGATCAAGATCAACGGCGACCTGGAACGCATCGGCGACCAATCGATGGGCATCGCGCGGCGGACCAAAGAGACGATTAACATGGAAGAGGTCGATCTGCCTGTCGACTTTGCGGCCATGGGCGAGTTTGCCGGACGCATGATCCGTTCTGCCGTGCAGGCGCTGCTGGACGGCGACGCGCGGCTGGCTGATTCGGTGCGCGAAATGGACGACGAGATCGACCGCATGAATCGCCGGGCGCACCTGGACCTGCTGAAGCTGATTGAAGAGAAGCCGCAGTTTACGCAGCAGTCGATGAAGGGCATTTTGGTGGCAAAGAACCTGGAGAGGATCGCGGATCACGCATCGAACATTGCGACCGACGTGATCTTCTGGGTGCGCGGCGCCGATGTGCGGCACCAGTTGAGCATGTCGATGGACTGAGGTTGGGCCGGGCGGAAGCCGAACGGGCAGAAAAACCAGATTGAAATGAAAAGCGGTGCATTTGAGGACTCGGTTCAAGTCCTGAAATGCACCGCTTGATTTTGCGCGAACTAGACGCCGATCACGGCGCAGAGTTCCTTCACCGCTTCGGCGCTCTTCTTCAAGGCGGCATCTTCCTCGGGAGTGAGCTTGATCTCGATAATCTTTTCGAGACCGGCTGCGCCGAGCTTGCAGGGGACGCCGATGTAGAAGCCGTCGATGCCGTACTCGCCCTGCAGGAAGGCGGCGCAGGGAAGAATTTTCTTCTTGTCTTTGAGGATGGCTTCGGTCATTTCAACGGCGGCGGCGGATGGAGCGTAGAAGGCGCTGCCGGTCTTGAGGTGCTTTACGATTTCAGCGCCGCCGTCGCGGGTGCGCTGGATGAGCTGCTCGAGGCGGTCGGGAGCGATGAGCTCGGTGATGGGAATGCCGGCGACGGTGGAGTAGCGCGCCAGCGGGACCATGGTGTCTCCGTGGCCGCCGAGAACAAACGCGGTGACGTTTTCGACGCTCACGTTGAGCTCAGCGGCGATGAAGGTGCGGAAGCGGGCTGAATCGAGCACGCCGGCCATGCCGATGACGCGCTCGCGGTTGAAGCCGGCCTGGCGATAGGCGGTCTGGGCCATGGCGTCGAGCGGATTGGAGACGATGATGAGGATCGACTCAGGCGACTGGGCTACGACCTTCGAAACCACGTCGGACATGATTTTGAAGTTGGTGTGGAGAAGATCGTCGCGGCTCATGCCGGGCTTGCGGGGAATGCCCGCAGTGATGATGACAATGTCCGAGTTGGCAGTGGCCGCGTAGTCGTTGGCGCCGACGACGTTGACGTCGCGCTTCTCGATGGGCATGGCTTCAAGCAGGTCGAGCGCCTTGCCCTGGGGAATGCCCTCGACTACATCGATGAGGACCACATCGGCGAGTTCCTTGGCCGCAATCCAATGTGCGGACGTAGCGCCCACGTTGCCGGCGCCTACGATGCTGACTTTCTTACGCATGGTTCTTCTCCTAGTTATCGGTTATCAGTTGTCAGTTGTCAGTGAAAGGCGCTTTGCGGCCTTGAGTGACTCAAGCATACCGAAGAGCATTTTTCCGACCTCCTGCGATAGTCCGTCCGCCTCATTCAGCAGCTTTTGATTGCCCATCTTGAGTGAGCGAGCGATTTCTAATTGGGTTTGCAACTCAAAGTTCGAGCCACGTGCGATACCTAGGAATTGCTTGAACTCTCCAGGGTTGAGCCTTCCTTGACCTTCCGCGATATTGCTTGGTATCGAGACGGCTGAACGCCTGGCCTGGCTCGTAAGGCCATAGAGCTCCTCACGCGGAAAGTCACGCGTCAGGGCGTAAATGGCAACGGCTAACTGCATGGCACGTTGCCAGACCAGAAGATCTCGAAACGAACTTCCCATTGGCTTACTCATTCCTGTCAGACGTGAAACTGGTAACTGACCACTGACCACTGACCGGATTGGAGACGATGATGAGGATCGACTCAGGCGACTGGGCTACGACCTTCGAAACCACGTCGGACATGATTTTGAAGTTGGTGTGGAGAAGATCGTCGCGGCTCATGCCGGGCTTGCGGGGAATGCCCGCAGTGATGATGACAATGTCGGAGTGGGCGGTGGCCGCGTAGTCATTTGCGCCGACGACGTTGACGTCGCGCTTCTCGATGGGCATGGCTTCAAGCAGGTCGAGCGCCTTGCCCTGGGGAATGCCCTCGACTACATCGATGAGGACCACATCGGCGAGTTCCTTGGCCGCAATCCAATGTGCGGACGTAGCGCCCACGTTGCCGGCGCCTACAATTGAAACTTTCTTGCGCATTTATTGTTCTCCGTCGAGACGGTGGACTGTCCCTCAGGGGCTAAAGCCCCGTTGCCTAGATTGGAAATCTGCGGCACGACTGAAGTCGTGCCCTTTCAAAACCTTTCGCTGTTGAACGTATCCCGTTGATTGCTCGCTTTCGAGCGTTTCCTGTTGATTGTTCGCTTTCGCGCGTTTCCTGTTGATTGCTCGCTACTCAATCTTTTCTGTTCACTGGCCACAGTTCACTGTTCACTGACCACTGATCACTGACAACTGACCACTGCTTTTTACATGTTTCCGATGATGCGGGTGGCAAACTCTGTGGTGCCGACTTTGGTGGCGCCGGCGGTTTGGCGTTCAAAGTCGTAGGTGACGAATTTTTGCAGGATGGTCTTCTCCATGGAATTCTCAATCAGCTTGGCGGCTTCTTTCCAGCCGATGAAGTCGAGCAGCATGACGCCTGAAAGGATGACCGAGCCGGGATTGATGACGTCTTTGTCGGCGTACTTGGGCGCGGTGCCGTGCGTGGCTTCGAAGACCGCGAATCCGTCGCCGATGTTGGCGCCGGGCGCGATGCCGAGGCCGCCGACCTGTGCCGCGGCTGCGTCGGAGATGTAGTCGCCGTTGAGGTTGGTGGTGGCCAGAATGCTGTAATCGGCGGGGCGGATGATGATCTGCTGGAAGATCGAGTCAGCGATGCGGTCGTTGACGAGGATCTTCGACTTCCAAGCGCCGTTGCCGTGGGTTTTGCCGATGGTGTCGAGTACGCCTTTGATTTCCGCATAGAGCGCCTCGCGGAATGCCTGGTTGCCAAATTCGAGACCGGGCTCTATGAGCGCCGCGTTTTCTTCAATCGAGATGCCGGGGTTGGCGTCGACGTTGCCGAGAATCCAGCTTTCGCGCTCGGTGACGGTGTGCTCGCGGAACTCTTCGGTTGCAACCTCGTAGCCCCACTCGCGAAATGCGCCCTCGGTGAATTTTTGAATATTGCCCTTGTGGACCAGAGTGACGGTTTTGCGGCCTGACTCGATGGCGTGGCGAATAGCGTAGCGGACAAGTCGCTTGGTGCCGAAGATGGAAATGGGCTTGATGCCCACGCCCGAGTCTTCGCGCACTTTTTTCTTGGCACTTTTGAGCAGGTCGTTGTTGAGAAAGTCAATGAGCCGTGCGGCATCCGGAGAGCCCTCTTTGAATTCGATGCCGGCGTAGACGTCTTCTGTGTTTTCGCGGAAGATGACGATATCGACCTTCTCAGGGTGCTTTACGGGGCTGGGCACGCCCTGGTAGTAGCGGACAGGGCGGACGCAGGCGTAGAGGTCGAGAAGCTGGCGCAGGGCCACGTTGAGCGAGCGGATGCCGCCGCCGATGGGCGTGGTGAGCGGTCCCTTGATGGAAACGCGCAGATCGCGCGCCGCTGCCACGGAGTCGTCCGGCAGCCAGGTGGAGAACTGGCGGAATGCCTTTTCGCCGGCGAAGATCTCAAACCAGCGAATGGCGCGCTTGCCGCCGTAGGCTTTTTCGACTGCCGCGTCAAAAACACGCTGCGAAGCCTTCCAGATGTCGCGGCCAGTGCCGTCGCCTTCAATGAAGGGGATGATGGGATTGTCGGGGACTTCGAACTTGCCGTTGGCGTACTGGATGGGCTGGCCGTTTTTCGGCAGTTCCAACCCGTTATAGGAGGTTTGCATGATTTTTTGCGGGTTTCCTTCCGTGGGTCTACAAGGAAGAGGCTACCATCTGCAAATTAGGGGTGGCAATGGCGGGAACAATATGAGAACGACTCACTGCCTTTCGCCTGATTCGGTGAGTCCGCCCTCGAAGCGCGGAATGCCGAAATGGCCGCGGAGGTGGAGCAGGTCAACGGGGCTCAGGTTGCCGGCTATAGTCACGAGCGTGAGGCTTCTGGGGGTTTGGGCCAGCAGGACGGCGCCACGAAGGTTTGCGCCGTCCATTACCAGCCAAACGTCGGTGGTTCCGTTGTGGAGCGGGCCGCCGGCGTTGGTGGTGGTGGCAATGTGCTTCCATCCGCGAAGGTGGTAGGCCTGGCGGACGGCGTCGACCGCTTCGGGATCGGCCATGCCCGCGGCGCCGAAGCGCAGCAGATGAATGCTGACGCCGTCGAGCTTGTTGACGGCCTGTCTTACGTCGTCATCCTGATCTTGAATGAGGCCGGAGGCGGCGGCGAGCAGATTGCGATCGAGCGTGATGCTGGACTTGACGGCGGCTTGCGCGCTCAGTTGCGCCATGGCGGGGGGCACCCAATCGAGCAGGACGGGGCCTGACTCGGGTCTTGGCGCAGGATTGTGCGAAGGGACCGTGGCCGCGGGATCGGAACCAAAGGGATCGGGCAGGTTCGACGGATTGGAGGGCGCTTGCGCCAGCAGATTTGAGCAGCTCAAGGCGGCGCAAACGAAAGGGATGGCCAGCGGATGGATTTTCTTCATGAAGGCTGAAACACGGATGGCGAAAAAAAGTTACGGCGGATCTTCAGGAGCGATGGTTGCGGGTAAAAGCCACTCAAAGGGGCTGTGGCAATGTGAAGGCTCGGTGAAAATGCCGCGAATTCGGTTTGAGGCCGCCCAGATGCGATAAACTCATGCGGGAACCCAGTATGGGGAACACAATTCAAACTCCTACGGAGGCTACATAGAAATTGGGAAAAAGCATGGTCCCGAAAAAGATTTTCTTTACCAAGGGCGTTGGCAAACACAAGGAGCGCCTAACCTCCTTTGAGCTCGCTCTTCGCGACGCGGGAATCGCTTCGCAGAACCTGGTCCGCGTTTCCTCGATCTTTCCTCCGCAGTGCAAAGTGATCACGCGCAAAGAGGGCCTGACTTATTTGAATCACGGCGAAGTGGTTTTTGCAGTGATTGCGGAGAACTCGACGCGCGAGGCGCATCGGCTGATCGTTTCGAGCATCGGCGTAGCGATTCCCGCGGACCGCAACGCCTACGGCTACCTGAGCGAGCACCACAGCTTTGGCGAAACCGAGGACCAGGCGGGCGAATATGCCGAAGAGCTGGCCGCCGAGATGCTTGCGACGACTCTGGACGTCGACTTCGATCCGGATACGAGCTGGGACGAGAAGAAGGAGATCTATCGGATCTCGAACAAAATTGTGCGGACCAGCAACATTACGCAGTCGGCAGTGGGCGACAAGCGCAGCAAGTGGACCACGACGATTGCAGCCGCGGTGCTGATTCTGGACGCGTAGGCGAAAAGCAAGAAGAATGACCGAGGCCAATCCCGACCGACGGGGTTGGCCTCGCTGCATGAGCAGGAAGATGGCAATGAATAGGGAAGGGTTGACCGGCAGGGCATGACTGAGACTCGCAAATACCATGTAGGGCTGGTGCAGATGCGGATGGGCGCCGATCCGGAGGCGAACTTTGCGGCGGCAGTGCGTCACATTCGCGAGGCGGCGCGGCTGGGCGCACAGATCGTATGCCTGCCGGAGCTGTTCCAAACGCAGTATTTTTGCCAGCGCGAAGATACTCGGCTGTTCGATTTGGCGGAGGCTATTCCGGGGCCGTCGACGGAGCGGCTGGCGGAAGTTGCGCGCGAACTGGGTGTCTCGATTGTTGCGTCGCTGTTTGAACGCCGAGCGCCTGGGCTTTATCACAACACGGCGGTCACGCTGAATGCAGCGGGCGATCTGGCCGGCGTCTATCGGAAGATGCATATCCCGGACGATCCGCTCTATTTTGAGAAGTACTACTTTACGCCAGGGGATCTTGGCTTTCAGGCGGTGGATGTTGAAGTGGGCAGGGTGGGCACACTTGTCTGCTGGGATCAGTGGTATCCGGAGGGTGCGCGGCTGACGGCGTTGCAGGGCGCTGAGGTGCTGTTTTATCCGACGGCGATTGGCTGGCATCCGGCAGAGAAAGACGAGTTTGGCGCGGCGCAGTATGACGCGTGGCAAACCGTGCAGCGCGCACATGCGATTTCAAACGGCGTCTACGTTGCTGGCGTGAATCGCGTAGGCCATGAACAGGGCGATGTGCGCGGCATTCGCGCCGAGGGGCAGGGAATCGAGTTCTGGGGCGGCAGCTTTCTGGCCGATCCGTTTGGGCGCATCATTGCCAAGGCGTCGCACGATGCGGAAGAAGTTTTGATTGGCGAGATTGACATGGCGCTGATTGAAGACACGCGGCGCAACTGGCCTTTCCTGCGCGACCGGCGCATTGATGCGTATGCGCCGATCACGAGCCGGTTTCTTGATGCTGCGGGCAAGCGGACAAAGAAGCGGAGAGCTTAGGCAGCATGATCGCTACGACGCCGCACGAATTGGGCTACCGGATGCCCGCCGAGTGGGAGCGGCACGAGGCGACATGGCTGGCGTGGCCGCACAATCCTGAGGACTGGCCCGGAAAGTTTCAACCGATTCCGTGGGTCTATGCGGAGATTGTGCGTTTGCTCGCGGGGCACGAGCGCGTACAGATTCTTGTTGACGACGAAAAGGCGCAACAGCGCGCAACGTCAATGCTGGAGCGGGCCGGCGTCAATCTCGATCGGGTTGATTTCCACGTGTGGCCCACGGATCGCAGTTGGACGCGGGACACGGGGCCGATTTTTGTGCGTAATGGCGAAGGGCGCGTGGGGATTACCGACTGGCTCTTCAACGCATGGGCAAAGTATCCCAACTACCAGCTCGACGACCAGTTTCCGGGGCGCGTGGCGGAATTGCTGGGGCTCTCCGTCTGGCAACCCTTCATCCGAGACGAGAACAGCACGAAGTGCCGTGTTGTGCTTGAGGGCGGGTCGATTGACACGAACGGGCAAGGGATCTTGCTCACGACGGAAGAGTGTTTGCTGAGCGAGGTGCAGCAGCGGAATCCGGGCGTGGGGCGTGAGGGACTGGAGCGCGCTTTTCACGAGTATCTTGGTATCGATCAGGTGCTTTGGCTCGATCGCGGCATCGCGGGCGACGATACGCATGGGCATGTGGACGACATTACGCGGTTCGTTGGGCCGACGACGATTGTTACCGCAGTCGAGCCAGACACGAGCGATGCGAACCATGCGCCGTTGGCGGAGAATCTTGCACGGTTGAAGGCGGCGCGGACGCTGGATGGCAAGCAGTTTGAGATTGTGGAGCTGCCGATGCCAAGGCCGGTGGCGTTCCGCGGGCAGAGGCTGCCGGCGAGTTATGCGAATTTCTATATTGCGAATGGGCTGGTGCTGGTGCCAACATTTCACGACCCGAACGATCGCGTGGCGCTGAATATTTTGGCGGAGGTTTTTCCGGAGCGCGAGGTGATCGGGATTCACTGCGTGGATCTGGTGTGGGGGCTGGGAACACTGCACTGCATGACGCAGCAGCAGCCGGCGGCCACCCCGGCGGCATTAGCATTGTGACCATGGTTGCTGATCTTGAAGCCATGAAAGCCGCGCTGGCTGAGGCTCGGCTGGCCGCGGAAGCCGGTGAGGTGCCGATCGGGGCGGTTGTGGTGCACGACGGCCGGATCATCGCTAGCGGGCAGAATCGGGTGCTGCGCGATGTGGACCCGACGGCTCATGCGGAGATTGTGGCTCTGCGCGCTTCCGCGGCGGTGCTGGGTAACTATCGCCTGAACGGCTGCACGCTCTACGTGACGCTGGAGCCCTGCTCCATGTGTGCCGGAGCCATGATTCACGCGCGGCTGGACCGTTTGGTGTTTGCGGCGGCCGATCCCAAGGCAGGGGCGGCGGGATCGGTGCTTTCGGTGCTCAATCATCCGCAGTTCAATCACCAGATGCAGGTGGAGCAGGGGATTCTTGGCGAGGAAGCGGCAGAGTTGCTGCGGAATTTTTTTCGAGAGCGGCGGGGTTAGCTTCGCGTAAGAGCCTTGATCCGCTCGGCTTCGGCTGGCCATTTTGAAGCTAGCTCCTCATAACTTGCGTTGCGGTAATCGGCGAAGTCGAAGCCTGGGGTCACCGTGCAACCGAGGAGAGCTACTTTGCCGTCGCCAATGAGGCGCGTGCCTTGCCAGACGCCGGCTGGGACGACTAACTGCACATGCTGTCCGGCGGCCAAATCCGGTCCAAGAGTAAAAAGCGCGGAGCGACCGTCGGGGTAAAGCTGCAGCATTTCGACCGGGTCGCCGAGATAAAAATGGAAGATCTCGTCTGAATCAAGGACGTGCATCTCAGAGAAGGTTCCCTGCTCAAGCAGGTAGTAGATGGCTGTGCTTTGCGCGCGCTCTCCGCGTGGCAGGTTCACGCTGGCAGGCGCGGTGTAGGTGCGGCGAAAGAAGCCGCCCTCGACTGGATGCGGTTCCAGATTGAGCAAGGCCTTGATCTGGCCGGCAGTCATCGAAGTGGTCATCATCACAGAGAATAGCAGCGCCAACAACGTAGAATAGCCATATGAACGTGGTTGTTTATACGGCTTCATGGTGCAGGGACTGCCGGGCGGCCAAGCAATTTCTCGACGCTCACGGCATCGGCTATGCGGAGATCAACGTGGACGACGATCCGGCGGCCTCGGACGAGGTGGTTCGCCAGGTGGGCAAGCGCGCGATTCCGCAACTGGTGATTGATGGCGAGTGGTTTCAGCCTTACGCGCCGGGGCGGGGGCTGCTTTTCGACGAACTGCACAAGCGCCTCGGTATTCCTCGCACCTAGCGCCGCTGCCCTCGTACAATCAAAGAGTTGGCATTGGATTCATTGACATGCGCACGTCGAAGCTAGCAGCTGATAGCCAGAGGCTAGAAGCTGAATTGCAAGGAGAACTCCGTTGATTGAACGTTATACGCGCCCGACGATGGGCCGCATCTGGACCGAGGAGACCAAGTACCGCTGCTGGCTCGAGGTGGAAGCCGCCGCGAGCACGGTGCTGGCCGAGGACGGCGTTATTCCCGCCGAGGCCGCTGAGGCCATTGCGAAGAAGGCCACCGTCTCCGCCGCGCGCGTGGCCGAGATTGAGGCTGAGGTCAAGCACGACGTGATCGCCTTCACGACGGCGGTTGCAGAGAGTCTCAAAAAACAAGGCCTGGACGGCGAGTCCCGGTGGCTGCACTACGGGCTGACTTCGAACGACATTGTCGACACGGCTCAGGCGTTGCAGGTGAAGGAGGCGTCGGGGCTGATCCGTGCGGGTCTAGTGGCTTTCATGGACGTGCTCAAGCGGCGCGCGTTGGAGTTCAAGCACACGCCGACCATCGGGCGGACCCATGGGATTCACGCGGAGCCGACGACGTTTGGGCTGAAGATTCTGAACTGGTATGCGGAGATGCAGCGCAACCTGGCGCGGTTCGATGCAGCCGCGGAAGACATGCGCGTGGGCAAGCTGTCAGGGGCGGTGGGAACTTTTGGACATTTGAAGCCAGAGCATGAAGAGCGCATTTGCGCGCGGCTTGGCCTGAAGCCCGCGCCGGTGGCGACGCAGGTGATCCAGCGCGACCGGCACGCGGCTTACATTTCGACGCTGGCGATTATCGGCAGCACGCTGGATAAGATTGCGGTTGAAGTGCGCCACCTGCAACGGACAGAAGTGCGCGAGGCGCAGGAGTACTTCAGCGAGAAGCAGAAGGGCTCCTCGGCCATGCCGCACAAGAAGAACCCGATTACCAGCGAACAGATCAGCGGCCTGGCGCGCGTGCTGCGCGGCAATGCGCAGGCGGCGTTTGAAGACATCGCCCTTTGGCACGAGCGGGATATTTCGCACTCGTCGGTGGAGCGGGTGATTTTTCCGGACTCGACGATTCTTGTGGACTACCTGCTGGCGAAGACGACGGATTTGATTGACCGGCTGCTGGTGTATCCGGAGCGGATGAAGAAGAATCTGGAATCGACGGGAGGGCTGATCTTCAGCGGGCAGTTGCTGCTGGACCTGGCCGAAGCAGGCATGATGCGCGAGGATGCGTATCGGCTGGTGCAGGCGCATGCAATGCGGTCGTGGAAAGAAGATCTGGTGTTTCGCGATGAAGTCGCGAAGGACGCGGCGATTACCGGGCTGCTCTCGCCGGAGAAGCTCCAAAAGACGTTCGATTACACGCGGCAGTTGGGGAATGTGGACGCGATTTTCAAACGCGTGCTAGGTGAGTAGAGAAATGGAAGCCGCAGAATTAACCGTCGCAATGACCGGTGCTTCCGGCGCGATTTTTGGTCGCGAGATGTTGCGCGCGCTGGAGGCGGATGGGCGCGTGGCGCGGGTGCATTTTGTTGCATCGGAGAATTCGCTGCGGGTGCTGGCGGAAGAGCTTGGGCTGTCCGGGCGCAATGGTCTGCTTGAAAAACTGCTGGGCGCGGCGCCGGTGAAGACGGTGCAGCTTTCCGATGCCGACATCGGCGCGTCGATCGCCAGCGGCAGCCATCCTTCGAACGGAATGATCATTCTGCCGTGTTCCATGGGAACGTTGGCGGCGATTGCTAACGGGCTTGCCAACTCGCTCATCGCTCGCGCCGCGGATGTGACGCTGAAGGAGCGGCGGCCGCTGGTGCTGTGTGTGCGCGAAACGCCGTTCAATCGCATCCATCTGCGCAACATGACGCTGGCCGCGGAGGCGGGGGCGACGATCTTTCCCTGCATTCCAGCGTTCTATAACAAGCCGACCGACTCGACCGAGATGGCGCGGCAGTTTGTAGACCGCGTGCTTGCGCATATGGGATTGCCGCAGCCGGGAGCTTACGTCTGGAAGGCAGAAGAGTAGTGGGGCTGCTCCATCAGACAGGCCGAGTTTCGAGGAAGTCTCTTGGCGTCACCACCTGGATGCCCCGATGTCTCTTCACCGCGAGCAAGTCCTTGTCTCCCGAAACAATCACCTCTGCGCCTGATAGTTCCGCGCATTCAATGACCATGTCGTCGTTCGGGTCGCGGCAGACACCACGGATGCGGCCTCGGATTTCGATCAGGATTGCTCTGGCAAAGTAAAAATCAAAGACTTCGTCAACTTCCCTTTTTGACCAGCCGAATTTTTTTGTCAGTGCTTTGCGAATTTCGTTGAGGATCGGGATGCAAATGGCCACGCGATGGCGCACGAGTATCCGCTCAATCGCCAGGAGTGGGCTCCCTCGAACTGGAAAGCGGAGATCCAGACTCCGGAATCCACAACGACGATCAAGCGGTCTTCCTTCTCTTTTTGAGGCTCTCGCTGCGGATTTCATCGACAAGTGTTTCAACGTCCTCTTCCGAATAGCGGTGAGTTACACGTTTCGCCGCTTCGGTCCGGATGTCGCCCAGCCGGCGGCGCATTCGTTCCATTCGGTAGGTGCGAAACGCCTCACGGAAAAGCTCGCTGATGTTTCTGCTCTCCTCTTCAGCAACGGCTGTGACCTGGTCTGCAAGGTCGGCGGGAAAGCTGATGGTGAAAACACGGGATGTTCGGCTACGAGAAGCGCTCATGGGCTGATTATGACATATTGGGATATTGTCGTACGGCCGGTTTAGGGTCAGGTCCCAAAATAGTTGACTTTTGCCCTTGCCGCCCCTGATACTTTCTAACAATGCCGAACTCAAGGAAACTCGGAACTGCGGCCATGGCCATGTGCATGGGTATGGCATGGGGACCTGTCCGCGTGGCTTGGGAACGGCGAATGCGTTAACGCAACCGATCTTGAAATCAAACGGCCCGGGTCCTCAGAATAGGATGCGGGCCGTTTTTTGATGTCTGCTGCTCCAAAGGGGCAGCTTCCCCTCAGCATCCCACAACCTTTGCGCCACGATCATCAAGACGAAAATCCATTGAAACCGATCTGAAGGAGCGATTATGTCCGAAGCCAAGCAGCATCTTGCCACCCTTGCCGTCCACGCAGGCCAGGTTCCCGATCCAACTACGGGATCAAGGGCCGTGCCGATTTACCAGACCACCTCGTATCTTTTTCAGGATGCGGATCACGCGGCGCGGCTGTTTGCGTTGCAGGAGTTCGGCAACATTTACACGCGCATCATGAACCCCACGACCGATGTGCTAGAAAAACGCGTGGCCGCGCTTGAGGGCGGGGCGGCAGGGCTGGCCACGGCTTCAGGGCAGGCGGCAGAGACGCTGGTCGCGACCACGCTGGCCTCGGCCGGCGACGAGATTGTTTCCACCACGTCGCTTTACGGCGGCACGTACAACCTGTTCCACTACACGCTGCCCAAGCTGGGGATCACGGTTCGTTTTGTGGATGCGGACGACTTCGACGGGCTGCGCAAGGCCATCAACAGCAAGACTCGCGCGGTCTACACGGAGACGCTGGGCAATCCCAAGCTCGACATCGCGGACGTAGAAAAGCTGGCCGCCATTGCGCACGAAAACAAGCTGCCGCTGGTGATTGACAATACCTCCGCTTCGCCGGCGCTGGTGCGGCCGATCGAGTGGGGCGCGGATATCGTCGTCAATTCGGCGACGAAGTTTCTGGGCGGGCATGGAACGGCCATTGGCGGCGTGATTGTGGACGCAGGCAAGTTTGACTGGGCGGCGTCGGGGCGCTTCAAGGATTTCACGGAGCCCGATCCCTCGTATCACGGTCTCAAGTATTCGGAGGCGTTCGGCCCGCTGGCTTTCATCCTGAAGGCGCGCGTGCAGGGGCTGCGCGACACAGGGGCGGCGCTGTCGCCCTTCAACGCATTTCTCATTCTGCTGGGGATTGAAACGCTGCACCTGCGCATGGAGCGGCACTCGCAAAATGCCCTGGCTGTGGCCAAGCATCTTGAAAAACATCCGGGCATTGAGTGGGTGAATTACCCGGGGCTTGAATCGAGTCAGTATGCCACGCGGGCAAAGAAGTATCTTCCCACGGGACAAGGCGCGCTGCTGACCTTCGGCATCAAGGGCGGATTCGATGCGGGAAAGATGCTGATCAATTCACTCAAGCTTTTCTCTCTGCTGGCCAACATTGGCGATGCCAAGTCGCTGGTCATCCACCCGGCTTCGACGACGCACCAGCAGCTTTCAACGGCGGAGCAGGCGGCGACCGGCGTGACGCCCGAACTGGTGCGGCTCTCCGTAGGGATTGAAGATGTACGCGATCAGATCGCCGACCTCGACCAGGCAATTGAAGCCGCCAACGGCTGTAAGGCTTAAGGCATAACCGCAGCTGATGCTGCACAATAAGAAGTGACATGAACGAAACCCGCACAGGGACCAACGCCGCGCCTGCCGCGACAACCGGCAAAACGAAGGTGCTGGATCCCACATACGAAGGCGACTTTGTGCTCCCGGAGCCACTGTTGCTGGAGTGCGGCCAGACGCTGGCCAATTCCACGCTGCATTACGCGGTCTACGGACGGCTGAATGCAGCGCGGGACAACGCGGTGCTGGTTTGTCATGCGCTCACCGGATCTGCGCTGGTTGGCTCCTGGTGGCCGGAGATTTTTGCCGAAGGCGCGGTGCTTTCGTTGGAGCACGATTTTGTGATCTGTATCAACATGCTTGGTTCCTGTTACGGCTCGACAGGACCGGGTTCGGTGGACCCTGCGACCGGCGAGGCTTACGGGCCGGATTTTCCGCTTGTCTCGATTCGCGACAATGTACGCGCCCAGGCGCAACTGCTCGACTCGCTCGGAATCAGAAAGCTGCGCTTGATCCTGGGCGGTTCCATTGGCGGGATGCAGGCGCTGGATTGGACGATCGAGCATCCCGATCGCGTGGAGAGGGCTCTGGTGATTGGCGTGGCGCCGCTGGGGGCGATGGGCCTGGCGCTGAATCATCTGCAGCGCCAGGCGATCGTGCACGATCCGGACTGGGCCGAGGGGCGTTATCTTGCCCAGCGGCCTCCGCGGCGCGGCCTCGCGCTGGCTCGCCAGATCGGGATGATCAGTTACAAATCGGCTCCGCTGCTTGAAGAGCGTTTTGGGCGCAATCCCAACCGCAGCGGCGAAGATCCGTGGTGCGTGGACGGGAAGGGCAGCGGGCTGATTGGGGCGCGCTTCGACATTGCAGGGTATCTCGACCTGCAGGGCCAGCGCTTTATTGAGCGCTTCGATGCCAACGCGTACCTGGCGATTCTGCGGACCATGGATACCTGGGATCCGCGGCGCGGCTGCTCGTCGGCGGCGGAAGCGTTCGGCGGCATCCGGGCCCAGTTGAGTTTTGTGGGCATCAGCACGGATTGGCTGTTTCCGGCTGAAACGGTGCGCGACTTTGCCGCCGCGATTCGCGCGGCGGGCGTACGTGCCGACTACAGGCAGATGGACAGCGCCCATGGCCACGATGCGTTTCTTGCGGAGCAGGCAGAGCTGGTAAAACTGCTGCAGTAAATCGAATTTGTATAGGCAACTGTGCCGATGGCCCAAAAGAGGCATTTTCTCCGGGTCAATCTGGCTTCTATCTTCGTCACGTAATTGTCAAGCTGCCGTCAGGCGCCCGTGCGGGTAGGGAGCACCTTGCGCGGACGTTGGCGGTGAAGGCTCGGTTCAACTTTCGTGGCAACTCTGCTTGTCACAAGCGGCAATGGCTTTCTATAATCCAAACCAACGCCGCAATGGAAGCTGTGGTATCGTTTAATCCGGCACCCCGGCATACAACCGACACTGAGAATGGTTGCAAATTCCGACGGCGCGTGCGTTAGTATCAGTTTCGATTTTGCAATTCCCAGGAGCACTGCATGAAGAAGTTAGTCTTGGCATCGGTGATGGCATTGGCGAGCATTGGCCTCTTTACCGCGCCCACCTTGCGAGCACAGGATTCGGGCCAGATCGAAATCAAGGATCCGGCTGAGTACAATGCTTATCAACAAGCCGCCTCGCAGAGTGATCCGGCCGCCAAAGCATCGGGCTTGGAAAGTTTTCTGCAGTCGTTTCCACAAACAGTGGTGAAGAAAACCGCTCTTGACCAGTTGATCGACGCTTATCAGAAGATGGGCGATGCGGACAAGGAACTGGGCGCTGCCAGCCGGTTGCTGCAGGTAGACCCAAACAACATGAAGGCGATTTATATTTCGGTCGCCCTCAAAAAGGGCCAATGCGGGAAGACCGCCGATCCGCAGACCTGCGACGATGCCGCGGCACTTGCGCAGAAAGGTTTGACGGTTCCCAAGGGAGCCGATGTTTCCGATGCGGATTGGCAGAAGATGACCGGGGCGACCTACCCCGTTTACGACTCGGCCATCGCGCTTGATGACCTGGTTTCAAAAAAGGACTCCAAGGCCGCCGAAGAGGAATACCGGAAGGAACTGAACCTGTTTCCGCCGCAAGCGACGACAAGCGGCCTGGCGCTTGTGGATACGCTGCAGCTAGCCGAAGCCTATGCCAAGCCCGACGCCCGGGACATGGTGCAGGCGATCTGGTTCTATGCGCGCGCATGGAACTTCGCTCCCGCGGCCTACAAGGCGCAGATCGAACCCAAGCTGGAGTACTGGTACAAGCGCTTCCACGGCAACCTGGAGGGACTGGATGCGGTGAAGACTGCTTCGCAAGCGTCTCTGTTCAAGCCGGACTCATTTACCATTGCCCCGGCTCCGACGCCTCCGGAGATTGTGCACAACGTGCTGGCCTCGACGCCGGACCTGACCAAGCTGAACCTTGAAGACAAGGAATTCATTCTGGCCAACGGCACCAAGGACGACGCCCAGAAGCTGTGGGCGGTGCTGCAGAACCAGGCAACGCCGGTCCCGGGAATTGTGATCGACGCTCCCGCTTCGGTCCTCAAGATTTCCGTAACCACGACCGCCAGCGTCAAGCCCAAAGACTATGTCGTCAAGCTGACGACACCAGTTGCCTGTGCCTCGGCTCCTCCGGCTCCCTCCGAGCTCAAGGTCAAGGAAGCACAGGATTATATCCTTGCCAATGGAGTCAAGGCTGATACCGACGCGCTTGGGGACGTTCTCACCGGCGAGGCCTCGAAGATCAGGAAGCTCTCCGTTGAGCCGGCTGTAGGCACAATCAACGTCGCCGTAACTCAAGATGCGAAAGACAACAAGGTGGCGGATTTCATCGTCAACATGAAAGATCCGGTTTCGTGCAAGGATGCTCCTGCGGCAGGCTTCGAATACAAACTGCAGCCCGCCGATGAACTGGATGCGACATACGACACGTACACCGCGGTTCCCGCTGCCGGCACCAGGGGCGCCACCGCGCAGATCGTGCTTCGCGATGGATTCATTCAGTCGGAGAAGAAGGCCACGCCGGTGCACCACGTGCCGGCCAAGCCGGCCGCCGGTCACCATCCAGCGGCTCATTGACCAACGGATAGCGGCCGGCCAGCGTTGCTGGCTGGCTGCACAATTCAACATTCCTGGGTTTATGAAGGGCGGCCTGTAATGGGCTGCCCTTTTTATTGATTTGCGATGCTTGTTGGCATTACTCGCCGAGCATGATGCGCTGAATCCGCAACGCGCGGCCAGTCTCCGGCTCGCAGGCTACGAGGGCGGCGCACATCTTGGGATTTCCCTTGGCGGCTTCGAATTTGCCCGGCATGCCTGTCAAGAACCTGTGCAGCACCAGCTCCTTTTCAACGCCGATGACGCTATCGTACGGGCCGCTCATGCCCACGTCGGTCTGGTAGGCAGTGCCGCCCGGCAACACGCGCTCGTCGGCGGTTGGAATGTGCGTATGCGTGCCGAGGACCGCCGTGACACGGCCATCGAGATGCCAGCCCATGGCAACTTTTTCGCTGGTTGCTTCGGCGTGGAAATCGACCAGGATGACCTTGGCCTGGATGCGGCTCAGCAGGGCATTTGCCGCGTTGAAAGGATCGTTGGTCCCGTTCATGAAGACGCGGCCCATCAGTTGCACGACGGCATAGCTGACGCCGCCACGAGTTGTGCCTTCAAAGACGCCATAGCCCGGCAGGCCCGACTGAAGATTGGCGGGACGCAGCACGCGGCGAGGGCGCTCCTGGCTGTCGGGTGGCGCAGATTTCAGGTAGTCGACCAGTTCGCGCTTGTCCCAGACATGGTTGCCTGTGGTGAGCACATCGGCGCCGAGGTCGAAGAGTTCATCGGCGATTTGCGGCGTGACGCCGAAACCTCCGGCGGCATTTTCAGAATTGATGACGACCAGGTCGACATCGTGGGCAGAGATCACGTGGCCGATGTGCTCGTGCACAATCTTGCGTCCCGCACTGCCGAAGATGTCGCCGACGAATAGGATGTTCAAAAAACAGCCTCTAGCTTCTAGCTCCTAGCTTTTAGCTGGAAGCGGTGTTAGCGGGGTTAGCGGAGTTAGCTTCAGGCTCGCGCTCTGCATCGGGAGTTTTCTCTCGATTGCGCATAAGGGGGAAGAGGATTACGTCGCGGATGGACTTTGAGCCGGTCAGCAGCATGACGAGGCGGTCGATTCCCATGCCTTCGCCGCCGGTGGGAGGGAGGCCGTAGGCCAAGGCTCGGACGTAGTCCTCGTCCATCTGGTGGGCTTCGTCGTCGCCGGCGGCGCGCTGGGTGAGTTGGTCTGCAAAACGCTTGTGTTGCTCGACGGGATCGTTGAGCTCGCTGAAGGCATTGCCCAGTTCGAAGCCGCCTGCGAAAAACTCGAAGCGCTCCACGTGGGCCGGGTCGTCGGGCTTGGCCTTCGACAGGGGCGAAACCTCGGTTGGGTAGTCGTAGATGATGGTTGGCTGGATGAGGAAGGGTTCGACGACCGCCTCAAACAAATTGTAGACAGACTTGCCCACCGGCGATCCCTTGAGTGAGTCGTAGTAGACAGCGGTGACTGCGCCGTGGATCGTCTTCAATTCTGCGAGATGTTCCGGGGTAAGCCGCGTGGTTTCTCCGGCAGCCTTCTCCAACGAGCTCATGGCCGCATGGAGCCGAACCTGCAACACGTCCGCGGCTTCAAAGGCTGTCATTGCCGGCTTGGCGCCTGCCTCCTCCGGCCAGAATTCGCAGATCGCTTCGCGCATGGTCAGCCGCCGCCATTGGCCCAAGTCGATTTCAGCGCCGTCGAAGTGCGTGATCGTGGTCCCGTTTACCTCGCGCGCAACGAACTCGATCATCTCTTCGGTGATCTGCATCAGGTCGTGGTAGTTGGCGTAGGCCTGGTAGAACTCGAGCATCGTGAACTCGGGATTGTGCTGGGTGCTGACGCCCTCGTTGCGGAAGTTGCGGTTGATCTCGTAGACGCGATCGAGGCCGCCGACGACGAGGCGCTTCAGGTAGAGCTCGGGCGCGATGCGCAGAAACAGGTCCTGGTCGAGCGCGTTGTGATGCGTCTTGAAGGGCCGCGCCGCCGCGCCTCCGGCAATCTGCTGCATCATCGGCGTTTCCACTTCGAGATATCCGCGCTCATCGAAAAACTGGCGCAGGGCCTTCAGGGTTTTGGCGCGCTTTACAAACACTTCGCGGCTGTCGAGATTGGTAAACAGGTCAACATAGCGCTGGCGGTAGCGCAATTCCACGTCGGCCAGGCCGTGAAATTTCTCCGGCAGCGCAAGCATCGCTTTGGAGAGAAAGGTCAGGCGCTCCACGTGAATGGTCAGTTCGCCGGTGCGGGTGCGGAACAGGTAGCCGGAGACGCCGATGTGGTCGCCCATGTCGAGCAGCTTGTAGAGCGCGAAGCCCTGCTCGCCGACCGCATCGAGGCGGACGTAGATCTGGAGCCGCTCGCCTTGCTGCTGGAGCGTGGCAAAGCCCGCCTTGCCCTGTGCGCGGATGGCCATGATGCGCCCGGCAACGGCCACGGTGACGTGGTTGGCCGCGAGCTCCTCGGCCGGGGCGTCAAATTTTACGTCGCCCCATTTTGCGCGCACGGCGGGGATGGTGTGGGAGGCCGGAAACTGGTTTGGATACGCCGCCTGCCCCAGCTTCTCGATCTCTACCAGCTTGGCTTTGCGTAAATCGAAAAGACTCCGCTCAAACTCCGAATCGAACACGGGATTTCCTTCTTTGTGGGCTGTTCTAAGGTCCAATGGTCAGTATAGCGGCAACTGCGGCTAGCGAAGCGCGGCGACCCTTGTGCTCGCCATCACGCCTTTTCGCTTGATTGGGCGCTGATCGTGTATAACCACGATGAATGGCCTTCAACCGCTTCAACCCGCCCGCCAAGCAGCGCACCGGAATTTCCGCCGGGATCGGCGGCCTGATTGAGGCGGAAAAGCTGCTGCAAGTCGCCATCGTGTTGCCGGCGGCTGTGCTGGTGGGCTGGGGAGCGGGATGGTGGCTGGGACACGCGCTGCACCAGAAATGGATTGAGACGGCCGGCATCGTCTTCGGCTGCGTTTCGGGACTGTTTTACGTGATTCAGATGGCGGTACAGGCGGAGAAGAATACCAGGATGGGAGACGAGTCCGGGATGGGAAACGAGCCCGGCGACAAGACAGGAAAGGGAACTCCCGACAGCCAACCATGACCCAGGAAACGCATCCCATTGTTGACTTGACCAATGAAGATCTGGACGCGATGCTGCGGCGCGCGCTGCGGATCACCCTGATTATAGGGGTGATATCGTCCCTCGCGGTGCTGATTGGCGCGGGCTGGCGCAGCGCCGCCATGCTGCTGACCGGCGCGCTGATTTCGGCCGCCAGCATCCTGGAATGGCAGCGGCTGGTGCGCGTCATCAACGCCAGATTGGACAACCAGAAGACACCGGCGAGCGCGGGCGTGGTGGTGCTGTTCTTTGTGCTGAGGCTCACCATCTTTGCCGGGGTGATTTATGGTAGCCTGAAGTGTTTCCACGGCTCGGTTACAGCGCTACTCTGCGGACTTTGCCTGGCAGTTCTGGCAATCGGATGGGAAGCACTGCGGCTGCTGCGGGACTAGCCGGCAAGAATTGCGAGTGGGCAAGAACCAACTGGAAACAGGAATAGCAGAATTGAAATGGGCTCCAGGCCGAGGACTGTGAATCGCGGACTGCGGGCGGAAAGACGCAAGTTTTCATGTCTGAATCGTTTGTACTGACACGTTTGCTGGTTAAGCTCTTCGGCGGCATGCTGGCTGCCGGAATCCACGCGGTGGGCGTTGCTCCCGATAAGGCGGCAGTTCGAGCCGGGGAGATTCTCAACGCATTTTCATTTGAGCTGATTGTGGTCACCGGCCTCATCCTGTTTTTCGTGATTGTGCGGCTGACGCTCTCGGTCGAGAAGCCTGGCCCGGCGCAACATCTGGCCGAGATCATTCACGAGCAAATCGGCGAACTTGCCGAACAGGTGATCGGCCATGGCTACGAACCCTTCCAGGCGTGGGTAACCAGCATCTTTCTGTTTGTCCTGTTCAACAATCTGATGGGCCTGATTCCCGGCGTGACCACCCCGACCGCCGAGATTGTGGTGCCGCTTGGACTGGCAGCGCCCACCTTCCTCTACTACAATTTTCAGGGCATCCGTAAGCAGGGGTTTATCGGCTACCTGAAGCACTTTGCCGGGCCCATCTGGTGGATGGCGTGGCTGATTTTTCCGATCGAAATCATTTCGCACCTGGCCCGCATTCTGTCGCTCACGGTTCGACTTTATGCGAACATGTTTGCCAGCGATCTGATCACCCTTGTGTCGTTCTCGGGGTTCCCGTTCGGTTTGCCGGTTCTGGCGTTGGGGCTGCACGCCTTCGTTTCGCTGATTCAGGCTTTCGTCTTCATGCTGCTGACGATGATTTATCTTTCGCTGGCGGTAGCGCACGAGCACTAGAAAGCAGCTCTTAGCTGTCAGCTATCAGCTTTCAGCTTGACTGTTCGAGAGCCGGCTTTCATTTTGTCTCTCGTAAGAAAGAAGCTGTGAGCTGAAGGCTGAAAGCTGGAAGCTCGAAACAAGATTCCGCCGGAGAGCGCATCCGCTCCGGGCAAACGGTAGGCTGCAAGCGTGAGGGGGCCGGTACGGTGAGCCTCAACCACCCACTGGCAGCCAATTCAAAGGGAAGCTGGAGAAATATGCGGAAACTTCAATATGTATTCATGGCCCTGGCGGCGCTTTGCTTCGCCATTCCGGCCTTTGCGGACGGCGGTTCGACCGTCGCCAATCTGGTGCCGATCGGCGCCGGTCTCGGTATGGGTCTTGCCGCCGGTTTGTGCGGTCTTGGCCAGGGCAGGGCGGTTGGGTCAGCCGTCGAAGCTGTAGCCCGCAACCCCGGAGCGCGGCCGGCGATCTTCACCTTCCTGGTTCTCGGGTTGGCGCTGATCGAGTCCCTCACGCTGTTCACGCTGGTGATCGTGTTTGTGAAGATGTAATCGAAGTTGGCTCGACATGCAAATCGGCCCCGTCCTTGCGGATGGGGCCGATTTGTTTTTTTGGATCAATAAAGTCAGGGTCCCAACCGCGGCACGCCCTAAACGCCGCCGCGGAGCATTTTGATGGCTTGCCGGTAGTCCAGGCCTTGCGGTACGGGCGCATAGCGGGTCATTTGTTCCACTGTGTCGAAGATTTTGGTCTTGAAGAGAATGCGCAGGGTCATCTGCAATTGAACGTGGACAATGCGCCACTGCTTTGCGCCGACGTCTGCCTGCTCCAGCTCGATCCAGCCGCCCTTGTTCAAGCGGCCCAGGATGCCCCATCCGTAATCCGTGTCCTGCTGCAGGTGGCCTTCGAGCTTCACGACCCGCTCCTGAGCGGGATCGATCCAGATCTCGCCGGACAAGGCTGTGAGCGCCTGGGTTTCGTAGTCGGGCGGACTAAAGCTCGGATTGGGCTTGAAAGTGAACCGCTCCGCAGCTCCGGTGGGGGTGGCGACCGTGCCCGCGTACTGGTAGAGGAAGGCATCGGGCAACATGCGCAGCAGCTTGAGGACGATGCCCATGTCGGAGTCCTCGCCTTGCTTGCGGTGGCGCTGCAGGCCTGGGTCGCTGGCCAGGGTGTCGAGCCGGGCCAGTTCCCGCTGCTCGTCGGCTGCGCCGAGCGGGCTGTCGTTGACCGAGAGCAGGCGCGCGACGGCGCCGTCCCTGGTTTCGACGATGTCCTTGGTGGTGGTCAGGCGGGGGCTGGTTTTGCGCAGTTGAAAGCGCATGGGGTGGTTCTGGTCCTGCGCGGTCCTGATCTCGGTTGCGAGCGCGCGGGCTACCAGCGCCTGGGCCTGCGCGGGCGTCAGCGATTGCGTGCTAGCCGCCGTTGGTTGTCCATTGCCGGGAACGGCCAGCAGAAACAGGCAGAGGAGCGGTAGGGGGATGCGCACGTCTATTAGTTTAAGGGGCACCGGCTGCTTTCTGTCTCGCCGGGGTTGAGTCAGTTCCGGCTTTCGCTCCTTGCCGCCACCGGCAGAAGAGTATTTTGACTGGACGTACCCCTGAGGGGATGAAGGAGATCCAATGCTCTTGATTGTCGGTACAGTGAGGCTTCCTGCGGGTCAGATGGACGCGGCGCGGCCAAGGATGGCAGCCATGGTCGAGGCCAGCCGGGCAGAAACCGGATGCGTGGAATACTCGTATGCCGAAGACGTGCTTGATGCTGGCCTCGTTCATATCAAGGAACGCTGGGTCGATCGGGCAGCGGTCGACGAGCATTTCAGGTCTGCCCATCTGGCGAACTGGCGAGCAAGCTGGCCTGCTCTTGGAATTGGGGAACGAAACCTTTGCGTCTATGAGGTCGGAGAGCCGAAACCAATCTGACCTCGCGGGCGCTAAAGTCCCAATCCGATTTCGCGGCACCGTTCACGGTATCTTTAGATACCATTTCGCCCTTGTGAAGACTCTCCGATTGAAGCAATGCGGGCATGTTGCGTATAGTGCGGGCAGGGCCTTGTTTGGCCCAACGGAAGGATTGAAACCATGGCAGTGGAGAATTCACCCGCGCGCATCGGAAAAACGATTGTGATCAGCGGCGAAGTCAAGGGCGGCGAAGACCTGATCGTGGATGGGCGGGTTGAAGGGACCGTCAATCTTGCCGAGAGCCGGCTGACGATTGGGCCGAATGCCAATGTTTCGGCCGATTTGACGGCCAAGGATGTGCTGATTATGGGCCACGTTCAGGGCAACGTGGTGGCCAGTGGCCGCGTGGAACTGCGCGCCGGATGCAGCGTGGAAGGCGATATTCGCGCGCTGCGCCTGGCCGTTGAAGATAATGCTGTTTTCCGCGGGAAGGTGGATCTGACGCAGGCCGCCTCCAGGCCGCACGATGCTGCCGGCGCTCCGGCCTCCGGGGGGACTCTCTGACCGGAACTCTTCGCAAGAGCCGGCTCGAGAGCCATTCGCCCCGCATGAAGGGGATTACAAGAGGATTTGAGCTTGCTTAGCCGTTGGTTCGAAAAAAAGCAGGAAGGCGCCGCGGCAGAATCCGCTCAAGGGCTCGTCGGGCCAAGGGTGCCGCGCCACTCCGGCGCCTGGGCAGCGGTGCGTAAGCGTCTCCAGGCCGAGCCCGGCCTGCGCATCATCGACACCGGGTATACCTCGCCTGCCAATATCAACTACCTGACCAGCCTCGGGCACAGCATCTTTCTCACCGACATGGTTCACGATGCCTGCAGCCAGGACTGGCAGACAGGTATGGACGAGGACGGCAATCCGGTCTGGAACGTCGAAGGTTATCTAGAGAAAACCCTCAAGTTTGACGGGCGGATGTTCGATGTCGTTCTGCTTTGGACAGCGCTCGACTATCTGCCGGAACAATTTGTTGCACCTGTGGTGGCGCACCTTCACTCAGCCATGAATCCCGACGGGCAGGTGCTGGCGTTTTTTCATACCAGGAGCCAGGGCGAGGAAACAGTGCGCTGCCGCTACCACGTGACGCCCGCGGACGATGTGGAGGTGCAGCTGACGCAGCAGTTTCCCATTCAGCGGGCATTCACCAATCGCAGCATCGAGCGCCTGTTTTCCGGCTGGGCCGGCCACAAGCAGTTTCTGGCCAAGGACAGTGTCTCGGAAGTAATTGTGACGCGCTAGACAGATAGAGAATTACAAGTTCAAGAAAACCGAGACGCCCATGTGGAGTTCTACGGACTCCCACCCATCGGACAAGAACAAAAAACTCCGATGGATGGGGCACAACGAAACCATGGGGATGGGAGGAACTATGACTGAATCGAAAAAGACGCGCATCACCTGGCTTGGCCACTCGACGGTACTGGTTCAGACCGCCAGGGGCACAAATATCCTGATCGACCCGTTCCTTGCGCAGAATCCTAAATATCCGAAGGACTTTACCCTGCCGGCAAAGATCGAGTACATCCTGCTGACGCACGGGCATGGGGACCATATCTCCGATGCCGTGCCGGTGGCCCAGAAACACGGCTCGACCGTGGTGGCAGTCTATGAGCTGGCGTCTTATGTGGGCGGCAAGGGGGTTGCCAACACAATCGGCATGAACCTGGGCGGCACCGTGCAGCTCGGGGACGTGGCGGCGACCATGGTTGAGGCCAAACACTCGGCGGCGGCTACAGATGAAAACGGAACGCACGAAGTGGGCGTTGCGACTGGATTTGTGTTGTCGGTTGCAGACGGTCCGGTGCTTTACCACGCAGGCGATACCGCGGTCTTCGGCGACATGCAACTGATTCGCGAGCTTTACCAGCCGAGCGTGGCGATGCTGCCCATCGGAGGCCACTACACCATGGGGCCGAAGGAAGCTGCGATGGCGGTGAAGTTTCTAGCGCCGCAGGTTGTGCTGCCGTTGCACTTCGGTACCTTTCCGCCGCTCACGGGCACGCCGCAGCAGTTGGCCGCGCTGGTCGATTCCAGTGTTCAGGTGTTGGATTGGAAGCCTGGGGAAGAGTACTGGGCCTGACATGGGCTCGCGCCTGACGCGCTTATTGATCCCGGGACTGTTTGACCGCACGCGGCGATAGGCGAACTCCGTCTTCATTCCCCGAATTTGAGGCGCCAAGTTGCGGCATATCGGGAGTCGTTGCGGCGGCGCGGACGTTTCGCAAGTCGCGGAGGATATCCGCTTTCTCTCGCGCGTATTGGCCGGCCAGGCGGGTGAGGGCGTAGGTGATGATGTCGCTGTGATGCAGATCGGGAACCGTGGGATCGCGGCGCATGTTCAGCCACAACCTGTGCACAAGTTGCACATCGTCGGGGCTGAGAGCTGGCGCATGAGGCCCGATGTAAAACACCTTGACCTCACCGTCGGCGCCGACCACATAGAAGTTGAACTGCCGCTTGGGTTCAGGCAGCGCCTCCCAGGCCTGGCCCATGTGGAAGGCCTGATCCTCGGGCGACATTGAGCTGGAGGTTCCGGAAACCACCGAATCGACTTCAAGCGAGTTTGAGGCCTGCGCCAAGGCGGCAAACACGTCGCCGGCGGGGACGACGAGCAGCGAAACCTTCTTTCCGAAGCTCTCTGCGACGGAAACGGCCTTGGTAAAGAGCGTCTGCTCGTGCTCGCTGAAGCTCTGTTCCTCGGCGCTGAGATACTCCGGTCCGCCCACGCCCATCATGCGCACGCTAATAACAACTACGTCGCGATCGTCGGTGTTGGTGCGGCTCAGGATCCATTTCAGCGCTATCGGGTTGGCGACGTCGCGCATGGTCACCATGATGCCGCCGGGGCGAATTTGCGCCGACTCGCGGCTGACCGTGTCCTGGTGCTCAAGCTGGAAGTGGTCCTTCATCTGCCGCGCCGTCAACGCATGCCTGCGCAGGTTGATGCGTTCGGAAACGGTGAAGATGATGAAGAAGGCGGCAGCAAAGACGATGCCGCTGACCGTGGCGATCGACTTGGTGAACAGGTTAACGATCGCGGTTGTCAGCAGGACCAGGAATACCGATAAGAGGCCGATCGGATACTCTGTTTTGCCGATGGTGATATTCGGCGGAACCTTCCAGCCGCGCTCGCCGTGGTATTTCCAGCGCAGCACCAGCATGGCCAGGCTGTTGAAGGTGAACGACCAGATGACGCCGAAGGCGTAGGCCTCGCCCAGCATGATGATATTGCCTCGGGAGACAATGATCGTTGTCATCTGGAGGATGAAGACCAGGTTGATGATGCGATAACTGGTTCCGAACCGGTTATGGGGTTTGCGGAACCAGTCGGTGAGAACGCCGTCTTCGGCGACCCGCATCAGCACGCCTGTGGAGCCGATCATGGAGGTGTTGATGGCTCCAGAAAGAATGAGGAAGCCGACCAGCACGACGAAGATGCGGAAGGCGATGCGCCAGAACAGCGGGCCGACCAGGTACATTGCGATGCCGGCGATCAGGTTGTCCTGATAGAGCGTGGTGCGGGGCCCGTCGGGGATGAGCATCGAGGCCAGCAGAGTGGCGCCGCCGGTGAAGATGAGGCTGTAGATGGCGATGACGATTGCGGCGCGTTTCAGGTTCTTGAGCTTGGGATGCTCGATTTCGCGGTTGACCTGCGCCAGGCTCTCTTCGCCGCTCATGGCCAGCACCGAGTGCCCGAAGGCCATCAGAATTCCGAAGAGCCCGAGAACCGGGACCAGCCTGGTGCCTCGCAAAAAGCCGAGCGCATCGTCGCTGAACTTGAGGTGGGCCACAGTCGGCGGCGGAGGCAGGTGAACGCCCCGCACGATCACCGAGAACACACCCCAGATGAGAAGGATCACCACCATGATGGTGGTGACTTCCATGACGCGCAGCGCCTTGCCGCTGGATTCCTCGATGCCCTTGATGTTCTCCCACCAGTAGTAAATGGTGACCACGGCGGCAAAGACGGCCGAGGTGTAGTCCATGTTGAACTGGAAGGCTGGATGGTGGTGCGCATCCATCAGGGCTGGAGGCAGCCAGTTGCTGCTGGCCGCCACGGTCAGCAACTCGTTCATGAGGCCGGTAATATATTGCCCGGCAGAGACGCCCGAGATGGGGCCCGTCAGAATGTAATCGAACATCAGCGCCGAGACGCTGAGTTTGGCAAAGGTGCCGCCGAGGGCCTCCTTCACGACGCGGTAGACGCCGCCGCGGGTAAACATGGAACAGCTCTCGACGTAAACCGCGCGCACGGCGAAGCTGAACAGCATGATGCCGAGAATGAACCAGGGCGCGGAGGCGCCTACGGCCTGCTCGGAGATGCCGCCGGCATAAAATGCGGATGAGCCAAGATCGCAGAGAACGATGGCGGCCGCGCGCCAGAAGGAGATGAAGGTGAGCATCACGGAGGATGCCACGATCAGCCGGACGCGATTGGACGGTGGGGCTACGGTCGTTCGTGTTGATGCCATTGTGTGGGTGCCGTCCCAGGAAGCGGTGCTCTGGAATCGAGAGAGCGCTAGCGCCGCCCGCCCTGCGCTGAGTTTATTTTCAAATGAATGCAGTGTCAACGAAAATGGCGCGGGGAGGCAGTTTGTCCGGAAATCGGCCGGATTTAGTCCTTGCCGAAGAGCTCTTTACCATCTTCGACAAAGCTGATGAGCACGACAACCGCCGATCCAACAAGACCGACAAAAAACATCGTTTCCAGAATGTGCATTCCGATAAGCGCGATTGCCATGCTCAGATTGTAGCTTGATTTTCGGTGGTTAGGAACGGCTTTTGCGGACCAAACCTCGCATTCGTGTTTTGTCCAGAGAGTGCGTCCGCTCGTTTGCCGGCTCGATCGCTGCCGGAAACTCTGATTCCAAGGGCCTTAGGTTTTGCTGTGCTGGCCACGTTGCTCGCCCGATGCGATAAACTCGCCCCTGTATGGAAGATGCGAACGCGCAGCCGGGATTGTCCTCAGGTCCATGGAAGCTGTGGGCCGCGGCGGGCCTTTCCGCCGGCTTGCTCGAGTTGCCGTTTCCGCTGGCGGGGCCGATGCCCCCGTGGCGCTCGGTCTTTGCCTGGTTTGCGCTGGTTCCGCTGCTCTGGGCAGTCCTGTCGGCGGCGAAGGACGCACAACCACGTCCGCTGCGCCGCGCCTTTCTTCTCGCGTATCTCTGCGGGGTGCTGTGGTACATCGGCAACTGCTATTGGATTCGCGATGTGATGTCGCAGTACGGCGACATGCCGGCCTTTGCGCCGACGCTGCTGCTGGTGGGTTACAGCCTGGTACTCGGGCTCTACTTCGGGCTCTTCGGGCTGGCGGTTGCGCTGGTGCGGAGGGCCACAGGCAGCGCGCGCCTCGCACTCGCCGCTGCGCCGGTCTTCTGGGTAGCCCTTGAGCTGGCCGCTGCGCGCATCACCTCTGTGCCGTGGGACCAGCTTGGCTACTCGCAGGTGGACAATGCGCTGGTCAATCAACTGGCTCCCTGGACAGGTGTGTACGGGATCAGCTTTGTACTCGTGGCCGTGAACGCGCTCATCGCGGCAGGCATGGTTCTTGAACGCAGCGCACAGAAACGGATACTGGGAACGGCCGGCGTGGTTCTGGCTCTTGGCGGCGCGGCGGGTCTGCTGGCGAATCCGCCCAGGCCCGCGCCGACGGCCACGGCCGTGCTCGTCCAGCCGAATCTGGATGTGGCCGGCTCCGGCCTTTGGATGGGGCCCGGTGAATGGGACAGCCACATTGCCGACTTCGCCAAGCTTGCCGCCGAACAATGCAAGAGCTACATCGCCGGCATTCCGCAAATAGGCGCTTCCAGCGGAGAAATCCTCTGCCCGCCTTACGCAACGCATCCCGACCTGATCGCGTGGCCCGAGTCGCCGGCGCCGTTCTTTCAAGATGACGCGCGCTTTCAGAAAGCAGTCGCGAGCATCGCCCGCCAAAACGGCGCGCCGCTTGTGGTTGGCGCCATCGGCATGGATCTTTCGCAGGAGTCGAACAGTTGGAAGGAGTTCAATTCGGCGCTCGTCGTTGGCGCGAGCGGTGAGCCTATCGGCCGCTACGACAAAATCCATCTGGTCCCCTTCGGCGAATACGTGCCCTTCAGCCGGCTGCTTTTTTTCGCGCGCAAACTCACGGGCAAGGTCTCGAGATTCGATCGCGGCGATGAGCGCAAGGTCTTCCGGCTGAATGGCCATCGCTATGGCGTCTTCATCTGCTATGAAGCAGTCTTCGCCGATGAGGTTCGCCAGTTCTCGCGGCTCGGTGCTGAAGTACTCGTCAACATTTCAGACGACGGATGGTACGGCGACACCAGCGCTCCCTGGCAGCACTTGAACATGGCGCGGATGAGAGCCATTGAGAATCGCCGCTGGATTCTGCGCGACACCAACAATGGAGTCACTGCGGCCATCGATCCGTACGGCCGCGTTCGCCAGAGCATTCCCCGGCATCAGGCAGATGCGTTGCCCGCCGAATTTGGCTTCCGCGACGATGTAACCTTCTACACCGCGCATGGCGACGTGTTTGCGTGGCTCTGTGTTTTCGCGGGTTTGGGGATAGCAAGCTGGGCAGGGAAGAGACTTTTGGTCGCCAGAATTAAGCAAGTAGGTTAATATGGTCGCGGAGCGACTATGAAATGCCCATTTTGCGACGCGGCCGAGTTGATTCACGATACTCGTGACATCCCCTATAACTACAAGGGCAAAACCGTCGTTTTGAGCACGAAGGGCGATTTTTGCCCGGCATGTGGCGAATCTGTCCATGATGCGGCGGATTCCGAGCGAGTCATGCGCGAGATGCAGGCGTTCTCCAGGCAGGTCAATGCCGCAATCGTGGACCCTGCTTTCATTGTGAAGGTGCGCAAGAAGCTTGCGCTCGACCAGCGCGAGGCGGGCGAGATCTTCGGCGGGGGCGTCAACGCGTTTTCACGCTACGAGAATGGGAAGACGAAGCCGCCCTTGGCTTTGGTCAAGCTGCTAAAAGTGCTCGATCGTCATCCCGATCTGTTGGATGAGATCAAGGTGGCATAGATCTTAGTCTGGTTGGATTGCTGAAGCGATGGCAATGATATTCTGAAGTTGCCGAGAGTCCAAGTCCTCATTTCAAAACAAAGTCAGGTCCTAAGAGCCAAGCATGTCGTTGAACGATCTCGAATTCGCTTACGCTCCCGTCCGCGACCAGGTTCGCGACCTGCGGGAGTATCTTTGACCCTGCTCGCATCCGCAGGGAACTCGCCGACATAGAAAAGAAGCTTGCCGATCCAGCACTCTGGAACGATCCCAACGCGTCCAAGCCGTTGATGCGGGATCGCAAGCGTCTTGAAAAACTTGTAGCCGACGACGAAGAATTGCTGCGCCGCTCGGGCGACATCGATGCCTACATTGAACTGGCGCGCGAAGGCGAAGATGTTCTCGCCGATCTTGAACGCGACATCAAGGCCCTGGCTACATTTGCTGAAGAGCTCGAAGCGCGCACCATGCTCTCGGGCGAAGCCGATCCGCTCAACGCCATCGTCACCGTGCATCCCGGCGCCGGCGGCACAGAGAGCCAGGACTGGGCCGAGATGCTGATGCGGATGTATCTGCGCTGGGCCGAGCAGCAAGGCTTCAAGACCGAGATGAACGATTACCAGGACGGCGAAGAGGCGGGCATCAAGTCGGCCACATTCACGATCACGGGCGAGTACGCCTTTGGGCAGCTTGCCGGCGAAAGCGGCGTGCATCGGCTGGTGCGCATTTCGCCGTTTGACTCGGCCAAGCGCCGCCACACCTCGTTTGCATCGGTTTACGTTTCGCCTGAAATCGACGAAACCATCCATGTAGACCTGAAGGTGGAAGACCTGCGCATCGATACCTATCGGTCGGGCGGCAAGGGCGGGCAGCACGTGAACACGACTGACTCCGCCGTGCGCATGACGCACTTGCCGACGGGCATTGTTGTGCAATGCCAGAACGAGCGCTCGCAGCACAAGAACCGCGAGAAGGCGATGAAGATGCTGCGCTCACGGCTCTATGAATACGAACTCGAAAAGAAGCGCGCCGTCAGCAAGAAGCTTGAAGACTCGAAGCTCGAAATCAACTTCGGCTCGCAGATCCGGTCCTATGTGTTGCAGCCTTATCGCATCGCGAAAGACCATCGGACCAAGGTCGAAGTGGGCGATGTGGACAAGGTTCTCGACGGGTACCTGGAACCATTTCTACGCGGATACCTGCTGGCCAAGCGGCGCGGCACGGCGAGCAGCGGCGAAGACGACGATCTGGATGTGTAGAGGCAGGGACGCAGGGGCTAGGGAATAGGGAATAAGGGACTGTGGGCGGAAATGCACTCGGCGTTGAGGGTGTGCGATGGGCAACGATCCGGAAGTGATTAACGAGATGCTGCGCAAGTCGAAGACGATTGCGGTCGTGGGCATGAGCGACAAGAGCTGGCGCGCCAGCCACAACATTGGGCGCTATCTCGCCGCAGAAGGCTATCGGGTGCTGCCGGTGAATCCGGCGCTCAAAGAGATTCTGGGTCAGCCCTGCTATGCCGACCTCGATGCGGCGCAGGCCGCGGCGCGCCAACTCAGCGGCGCAGGTATCGATCTTGTGGATGTGTTTCGCGCCTCTGAACATGTGCCACCGATTGTGGACGACGTCATCCGGCTCGGCATTCCTTATCTCTGGCTGCAGGATGAAGTCATCCATGACGAGGCGATTGCCCGCGCCCGCGCCGCCGGGGTCAAGTGCGTGCAGAACGACTGCATCTATCGCGAACACGCGGCGCGCTTTGCGAAGTGAGTGGAGAATCTGCAAGCGTGTTCAATTCAGTATGTTCCTTTTTTGTCATCGTACTTTCTGTATATATGTGATATATACAGTTTATGGCGGCAAGAGATCCTCTTGGCGAATGTGTTGGTTTCGATTGGGACGAATCGAATGCGGCCAAGAACTGGGAGCGCCACAGGGTGACTCCCGAGGAAGCAGAAGACATCTTCTTTCAGGACTCTCTGATTGTTCAAAGCGACAAAGGACATTCTTCTCGCGAAAAACGGTATCAGGCTCTCGGACGGACGTCTCGCGGAAGACCGCTTTTCGTTGCATTTACGATCCGGCGCAAGTTGATTCGGGTCATCTCGGTACGTGACATGAATCGAAAAGAACTAGGGGTATACCACTGGCATGAAAAAAACTCCTGAATTCAAGAGCGAAGCTGAAGAGTTCGAATTCTGGTCCCATGCAGACTCGACCGAGTTTGTTGATTGGTCGCACGCCAGACGGACGAAGTTTGCGAATCTCAAGCCCACCCTTAAGACAATTTCCGTACGGCTACCTGTTGCGATGGTCGAGGATCTTAAAATTCTGGCCAACCAGCGCGATGTTCCCTATCAATCACTTCTCAAGGTGTTTTTGGCAGAACGGTTGGAGCGGGAAAGGACTCGGCGCCGTGCAGGGTGACCTTGCAAACCAGTCGTAGGTTTATTGTCGTGCGACCTTGTACAGTCTTAGGACGTCTGAGTATCGATAGGATTAACTCGCCATGCGCCTTTCCCGCCTGATCTTCGCAACAGTTCTTCTGGCCGCCGCGTTGCCGGCGCTGGCCGCTTCAAGCGCCGCTGACGCGCCGCACGTGCATGTGCAACTGGTCGTCCCTGAAGATCAGCTCTATCCCGCGGGGAACAACCAGATCGGCCTCTACTTCAAGCTTGAGCCGGGCTGGCATGTCTACTGGAAGAACGCGGGCGACGCCGGCCAGCCGCCGCATATTCAGTGGACGCTACCTGCGGGAGTGACCGCCGGGCCGATGCAGTTTCCCGCGCCGCAGCGGCTGCCGCTCGGTCCGCTGATGGATTTCGGTTATGAAAACGAAGTTCTGTATCCGATCAAGCTCGAGGTTGCACCGACTGCGAAGGACGGCAAAGCACTTGTCGACGCGAAAGTTGACTGGCTGGTCTGCCGCGAAGTCTGCCTGCCTGGGAAGGCAGAGCTCTCGGCGACTCTACAGCTCGTCTCGGGAAAGCCGCCCGTCGTCTCTGGTTCCGGCGCAGATGCGGAGCTCTTCAAGCGGCTCGCAAGCACGCTTCCTACGCCACTACCGGCGGGCGTCAAGGTCGCATTCCAGTCCACACAGCAGGGGTTTCGGCTTGGCATTGAAACCGGGCATCGCGAATCGGCGGCAGTGTTCTTTCCCGCCGATCAGGACATTGTTTCGAATCCCGCGCCGCAAAAGGTTTCGCCGACAGCCAAGGGCCTGGTCCTGGACCTCTTAAAAGATTCAGGTCTCACCTCGAATCCCGCGAAGTTGAGCGGCGTTCTCGAACTCTCCGGCGGACGGGCGTATGAACTCACGGCGCTGCCCGGCGCCGTCGCGGCTCCTGCGCCTTCGTTCGAGTTTCTCGAGTTGCTCAAGAAAGCTGCACTCGCGTTTCTCGGCGGTCTGCTGCTCAATCTGATGCCGTGCGTTTTTCCAGTGCTGTTTCTCAAGGGGCTGGCGCTGGTCAACTCTGGAAATGAAGACCGAACCAAGATGCGGGCCCACGGTTTCATCTATGCCGCCGGCATTCTGGTTTCGTTCTGGGTGCTGGTCGCGGCGCTTCTGGGTCTGCGCGCTGCCGGGGCCACGCTTGGCTGGGGATTTCAGTTCCAGTCGCCTGTCTTTCTCGGGCTGATGGCGGGGCTTCTTTTCTTCATGGGGCTCTCGCTTGCCGGCCAGTTTGAAATTGGACTCACGCTTACCAGCGCCGGCGGCGCGCTGGCGTCGAAGCAGGGATACACCGGCAGCTTCTTTACCGGCGTGCTGGCGGTGGTGGTGGCCACGCCCTGCACGGCGCCCTTCATGGGAGCGGCGATCGGCTATGCGCTGGCCCAGTCGGCTGCGGTTACGTTCGTGGTTTTCACAGCTCTGGCGCTCGGGCTTTCGGCGCCGTATGTCGCGCTTACCCTGCAGCCGGCGTGGACGCGCGTGCTGCCCAAGCCCGGCGTGTGGATGGAAGTGCTGCGGCAGGCGATCTCTGTGCCCATCTTCATTACGGTGATCTGGCTGGCGTGGGTGCTGGCTGGAGCCTACGGGACAGGACTTCTGCTCTCGCTGCTTGGCAGCTTCCTGCTGCTGGCGATTGCCGGCTGGTTTCTTGGCCGCTGGCCGGCGCGGCGCTGGGCGGCGATTGTCGCTGCGGCGATTTTGCTGATCGTTGTCGTGGTCAGTGTTTTCGCTCCAGGTAAATTGGCCGTTGCGCCGGAGACTTCAGGCGCGCCGGAGACATCTGGAATTTGGCAGCCATGGTCGCAGGAGGCGGTAACACGATCGCTCGGTTCTGGGCAGCCCGTCTTTGTGGACTTTACCGCGAGCTGGTGCCTGAGCTGCCAGGTCAACGAGCGTGTCGCGCTTAGCCGTCCAGAGGTGGTTCAAGCTTTTCAGGTCAGGAACGTTGTATTTCTGAAGGCCGATTGGACGCGTCACGACGAAGCCATCACCGAAGCCCTGACCGCGCTTGATCGCAGCGGCGTGCCGGCTTACGCGCTCTACACACCAGGGCAAACCGACCCGGTGATGCTGCCTGAGGTGCTGACGCCCGGCATCGTGATGGACGCGCTTGCCAAGCTGCCAACGGCGCCTTCTCTCATGGCCTTGCCAAGTCAAAAGTAAGACGCCGCGGGTCGGGAGTCAAAGCCAGCGCATCGGGCCGGCTCTAGTGGTGATTGTCGTTCTTGTGCCGCCAGTCCCAGTATTCCTTCTGTTCAGATTTGTTTCGTTTGTTCAGGTCAACGTGTTGGCGATGGGTTTCATTCTCCCATTGCTGGTAATAGACCACTTCGCCATTCACGGGGTGATAGTCGTGGTAGTAGGGATCGTAATAGCCCGCATGCACGGTGCATCCGGTGGCAAACGCGGCAACAGCGAATGTTGCTGCCAGCAAGGCTGAATGAAATTTCTTCGTCATCATGGTCTTTTCCTTTCGCAAGCATGGTTTGCCGTATCCGGCTGATGCGACAAGGCAAAGTAGATGCGGAATCCAGCTCCGGTGTTGCCAGGGAGAGCTGTTGAGAAAAGGGGAAGAGACCCTAAGTTCCATAAAATCAGAAGCCAGAGCTTTCTTTGGGGGTTGTTGAAGCCTCAGCGTCTTCTGCAGTTGCCAGACAGCGGGCTTGATTTTCTAAAAAGTGCTATCATGATAGCAACGGAGGCGAAGATGGCCCAGATATTAGTTCGCAACCTTGAGGACCAGGTCAAGGGTCGTTTGCAGCATCGCGCAAAGCGGCACGGCCGCAGCATGGAAGAAGAGGCCAGAGAGATACTGCGCAACGCGCTCAAAGAGGAAGAAGCTCCGAGGCGAAGGTTGGGATCGGAGATTGTGGCGCTCTTTCAGGGGCAGGGAATCGGCCTTAAGGAAGGGGAAGAGATTCCCGAGTGGCGTGGCTATCCTGTTGAGCCGATCAGCTTCGACGAATGATCATTCTCGATACAAACGTATTGTCAGCTTTGATGCTGGACCGACCGCCGCTTGCTGTGGCCGAGTGGTTGGACAGCCAGCCGCATCTTTCGATCTGGACCACATCGATTAGTGTGTTTGAGGTTCGCTTCGGGTTGAGTTCGATGCCCGCTGGAAGGCGACGGGCCAAGCGCATTGAATCATTCGAACGGATTTTGGATGATGTGATTGAGCAGCGAATTGCCCACTTCGACGGAGCTGCGGCTGAGCGGGCAGCTGAACTGGCTGCGGATCGCCGCAAGATGGGACGGCCCGGGGAGTTCCGCGACACCATGATCGCCGGGATTGTGTTGGCCTCGCACGCGAAGCTTGCGACGCGCAATGTGCAGCACTTTGAGGACATCGCGGCGCCGGTGGTGAATCCGTGGGTTAAGGGCTAACGGTCAGGGGTCAGAGATCAGAAGAGCCAGTTGCTTGAGATTCGCGCTTTTCCATCCTTGAATCAAAAAGCGATTCAAGGATAGCCCGTCGCGCCCGGTGCATGACTCGCGCAACTCCTAGCTTGCCGCGCGCATTTCTTCGCGGACGATGCGGCGCAGCGTCTCTTCCAATCTTGGCGCCTTTCCCTCTACGTGTTGGCGCAGGGCTTCATTGATGAGGGTCTGATAGCCAATGGCGCCGCCCGATGCTTCAGCCTCACGCAGGAAGTGATCCACCAGTTCTTCATCGAGCCGAATCGTGATGCGCGTTTTGCCGCGCGGCTCAGGCTCCGGCGGGGCGATCCGTCCACGCTTGCCGTGGCTGAAATCGTATTTTTGCTTCATCGGTATGCACAAATTGTACGACATTGCCGGTTTCTTGTTGTGGAGGGAGCTGGGGCATTTATGCCCCTGAACGAAATGGCGGAGGGATTCGCCTTCAGGCGCGGGGGGTTCTTGGGCCGGGAATAGAAGGCCCGGGGCAGAGGCCACTCGCTTCAGACGCGGTCTCATGGGCATATATATGCCCATGCTTCCTCCGACTTGGTCGCTTTCCCGCAATTGTCAGCTTTTGGTGTGTTTCCCAGCTCGAATCCTGCGAATCTCTTCCATGCGCTGGGCGAGGAGTTTTTCGCGGCCCTCTTGCGTCGGCTTGTAGTAACGGCGGCCTTTGAGCGAATCGGGCAGGCAATCCATGTCGGCGACGCGGCCTTCTTCGTCGTGCGCATAGCGGTAGCCCTTGCCGTAGTCGAGCTCTTTCATCAGGCGCGTGGGAGCGTTGCGCAGATGCAGCGGCACTGGCTCCTGGCGCGTGTGTTCCACTTCGTCCTGCACCGCGGCGTAGGCTGTGTAGACGGAGTTCGACTTGGGCGCGAGACAGAGATAAACAACGGCCTCAGCAAGCGCCAGATCGCCTTCCGGGGAGCCGAGGAAATCGATCGCCTCCTTGGCGGACAGGCAAAGATTCAAGGCTTCAGGCGCGGCCAGGCCGATGTCTTCAACGGCCATGCGGACGACGCGGCGCGCGAGATAAAGCGGGTCTTCGCCGGCGGCGAACATGCGCGCCAGCCAGTAGAGCGCGGCGTCCGGGTCGCTGTTGCGGACGCTCTTGTGCAGCGCGGAGATCAGGTTGTAGTGCTCTTCGCCGGACTTGTCGTACATGAGCACGCGCTGTTGCACGGCATCGGTGGCTACGGCGCGGTCGATGTGTTTGCCTGCGCTTTCAGCCTGCGCCAGTTGAGCGGCCACTTCAAGGGTGTTGTAGGCGCTGCGGCAGTCGCCGCTCGAGTAGCCGGCGATCAGCTCCAGCGCATCGTCGTCCGCGGTCAGATCGAGCGCGCCCAGTCCGCGTTCGCTGTCTTCCAAAGCGCGACGAAGAAGGCCGGCGACCTCAACTTCTGTGAGCGGCTCAAGCACGTAAACGCGGCAACGTGAGAGCAAAGCAGAGATGATTTCAAAGGACGGATTTTCGGTCGTTGCGCCAATCAGGCGGATGGTTCCGCGCTCGACATAGGGCAAAAACGCATCCTGCTGCGCCTTGTTGAAGCGGTGAATTTCGTCGACAAACAAAATCGTGCGCGAGTGCATCTCGGAGGCTTGCGCGGCCGCGGCCATTACCTGCTTGATCTCCTTGATGCCGCTCATGACGGCGGAAAACTCGATGAAGTTTGCCTTGGTGGTTTCGGCAATGATCTTGGCGAGCGTGGTTTTACCCACGCCGGGCGGACCCCAGAAGATCATGGAGCCGGTGCCCGATCCATCGAGCTGGTCGCGTTCGATTTGGACGCGCAGGGGCTTGCCGGGACCGACGAGGTGCTGCTGGCCGCTCAACTCTTCGAGAGTGCGGGGGCGCATGCGTTCGGCCAGGGGAGCGGTGCGCGGCGTGCCGGTGGGACCTTCCGGTTCGCCGTCGAAGAGGCTCATCGCGGGCCTCCGCGCAGGGCCAGGTGGGGTCCGCTCAGGCCGCCGCGCTGCCTGGACGCTTCGTAGAGCAGGACACTTGCGGCGACTGCCGCGTTCAGGCTTTCGACGCCGCCGGGGCAGGGAATCGTGACCGCGCCATCGGCCAGCGCCGCCAACTCCGCGGGGACGCCGTTGCCTTCATTGCCAAAGATCAGGGCGACGGGCGAGGCCAGGTCTACCAGGTCGGCGGGCTCGGCTCCGTGGACAGTGGTGGTCCAGATTTTTACTCCTGCGTCGCGCAGATGCTCGAAGCACTCCGCGGCGCTAATGGCCAGCAACGGAAGCCGGAAGACGCTTCCGGCCGAGGCGCGCACAGCCTTTGGATTCCAGGCGCTCACGGTTCCGGGCAGAGCGAGAACTCCGTCGGCGCCAAAGGCCTCGGCAGAGCGAAGGACGGTGCCGAGATTGCCGGGATCCTGAATTCCGGCCAGGATCACAAGCAGCGGAACGACCTCCCGATGGCGGTCGACGACGTGGGCCCAGGTCCAGTCCGGCGGCTCGACGAGGGCGGCAGTCGATTGCGGCGATTCGGTGGTCAGTGCGGAGTCCAGCAGCTCTTTCGGCAGGGCCAGGATCTCGGTCTCCGGCAGCAAGGCCTGGACTTCGCCGAGGTCGTCGGATCCCTGCGCCACGAAGACGCAATCGATCCGCAAGCCGGCCCGCACGGCCTCTTTCAACAGGTTTGGCCCCTCGATTCCGGCCAGGCCCTGTCCTGCGCGGCCGAGCTCGCGCGCGGGATTGCCCAGGGCGCGGCGCAACTCCTTGAGGCGGGCATTCTGCTTACTCTGTACAATGCGAACAGGCATCGGTTTTGAACCCAATTTGGTGCTATGCCGATTCTAAGCCGTTTTGCTTGAGAGCGAGAGGGCTGTGTTCTAGCTAACTTGTCCGCGGTGGCGGACTGTGATAGCTTCCGTTTTTATAGCGTCTCCAATTCAGCGACCGAGGCAGGCCTGACGTGTCCGCGGAAATCTTGCGCGTCCATCCCGACGAACCCCAACCGGACCGGATCGACTACATTGTCGCCTGTCTGCGCAAGGGCGATGTAGTTGCTTTGCCGACCGATACCTTCTACGGCCTGGCCGTAGACCCGGTGAACCTGCACGCCGTGGAGCAGATCTACAAAATCAAGACGCGGCAGAAGCACAAGCCGCTCTCGCTGCTGATCGCGAGCCTTTCGATGGCCTACGAGCTGGCGCGCGATACCGATCCGCAACTGGACAAACTGGCAGATCGCTTCTGGCCGGGACCGTTGACGATTATTGTGCGCGCGGGCACCAAGCTGCCGCTTCGTTCGACGGCCAACACGGGGAATGTGGCTTTGCGCGTGCCGGATGCGGCGATTCCGCGCGCGGTGGTGGAGCGGTTTGGGTTGCCGATTACGGCGACTTCGGCCAACTTGCAGGGGGCGCAGGAGTGCACGCACGCAGCCGCTGTGCGCGACCAGATTGGCGAGCGCATTCCGCTGATTATCGACGGCGGACCGACCGGCCATGCGCTGCCGACGACGATTGTTGACCTCTCACTGGGTCCGGGACGCTGGGAGATATTGCGCGAGGGCGCGATCCCAACCCATGAAATTGTGATGGTGTTACAGCGATAGATTGTGGTCAGGGATCGGAGACCCGGAACCGAGAGATCCGGATTAAGAGATTTAAACGGGCCTTTAGATTAATGGCAGGGGATGATGGCTGGGGGTTCAATTCAGGCCGACTTATCCACATCTTTTAGACGGAAGGTTCGGATGGGGCGAAGAGCCAAGCCAAAACGTCGGAATCTGGCACTTCGTCTGGTGCTCGTGTTGTTGCTGGCCTTTGTTGTGGGTGTGGCCGGCTGGTGCCGCTGGGTCTACGTGCAGATTGAAGCCTACGCCAACCAGGACCAGGCCGCGCCGGCGGACGCGATTGCCGTCTTTGGCGCGGCGGAGTACGACGGACGCCCCTCGCCTGTGTACCGTGCCCGGCTCAACCACGCCCTGGATCTCTATCACCGCTCCATTGCTCCGCTGATCATCACCCTGGGAGGAAATGGCGGCGACCAGTACAACGAGGGCGCCGTGGGCCGCCAATACCTGGTGGGTATGGGGGTTCCCGAAGAAGACATTATTGCCGAGACTGAAAGCCGCAGCACCACCGAATCGGCCAGCCGCATTGCGGTGATTGCCCGCGCCAACGGTCTGAAGCGGCTGGTGATCGTCAGCGACGGAACGCATTTGTTCCGAATTCATGCCATCTGCGCCGCCCAGGGTCTGGACGTGCTCACTTCGCCGCGGCCGGTGGTTCCCATCGAGGGCGGCTCCGGGGAACTGGAGCGCATCGTTCACGAGATTCTCAGCTACACGGCCTGGCGAATGCACTTGCACTGACCCGGAATCTCAGCCTTTCACCAACACAGGCAGCGCTGCCATCAGTCCCAGGGCAAACCCAGCGGCGCCGCAGGTGGACAGGAAGTTGACCGCGTCGTTGTTGAGCCAGTCTCGCTCTTCCAGGGTGGCTCCGAGCAGGCTGTCGAAGAGCAGGCCGAAGACGCCGCCTGCGCAACTGACTGCGAACAGGTTTCGGTCGCCTCTGAGCGCAAAGGTTCCCGCCGCTGCCACCAGGGCCGCCGCAACGACCCCGGCCAGCGTGCCTACCAGGCTGATGGCGCCATCTGTGCCCGGCTTCACCTTGCGCAGAGTGGTGATCATGCGCGGAAGCCCGCCGAAGACCTGGCCCACTTCCGACGAGGCAGTATCCGCAGCGGCTTCAGCCAGGGCGGCCAGTCCGAGGGCGAAGATCAGTGTCGGCGCGCGATTGTCCTGCGTGAACCAGGAAGAGTCAATCAAAGTGGACTGAAGAAATGCACTGGACACGATGGCAGCCACGCCGAGGTTGGCTGCAACCTGGGAGGCGGACCGCCCGCGCCGGCTCTCGGCGGTGCCGAGCCGCTCCTTTTTCCCCCTGCCCAGCAGTGTGCAAACAAAGGCCAGCACCGCGACCGCGAGCACGGGGATGAGGGCGGTGTGCCAGGGCTCATAGGGGATAATAACGGTCGAAAACATGAGGCTGGCTGTGATGGCGGCGCCAGCGATGGCTCCCCAGGGGTCGGCGGCGCGCAGCTTCCAGGTGACCAGGCCGAGCAGAGCGCTCAGGCCAATGGTCCAGGTGGCAACCGGAGACGCCTCGACGGCCCACCAGTGCGTCTCGAGCACCAGGTCGGCGCCGGCAAAGGGCAGCACGATCAGCAGCACCAGCTTCGATTGCCAGGCCAGTTTCGATTTTCCTTCGAGCTTCGATTGGGTCACGTCTCATCGTAGAACAGGCGCGCCGATGGAGTGCCTTGGGAGAGCGGTTCAGACTCAACTGCGCAGCGTCAATTCTCGCTCCTGCGTGGGCGGACGGGGTGTCATGGCATCGAGAAGCGGAGATCAAAGAGGCCGCGCAGCCGGGACACGGGTTCACCCTCTGCGAGCAACAGCTAACTTGTGCTGCTGCTGTTGAGTCCAAGGTGGTGGGGAATGCTGTTTCCCCGGCTCTCTGATTTACAATCACGAAGTAAGCAGGAAAGATCTGAATGAGGCTTTTTCACATGATTTCAGGCCGGGCGCGGGTGCGTTTGGTTCAGGCGGGCACGGCCCTGGTGGCTGCGGCTCTGATTGCCGGTTGCGGCAACGGATACCGTGCAGTAGTTACACCGATTAACCCCAGCGGCCCGGCCGCGCAGGCATCGTCTTACGCCGCCGTGGTTTCGTCGCCTTCGCCCTCTGCGCAAGGCATTCTCACGTTCATCGATTACTCGGGCGATACCGTGATGGACATTGTGCCCATCGGACCCGGGCCGCGTTCGTTTGTCATGGACGAATTTGCCTTCAACGGCTACACGGTCGACAGCGACGGCACCCTGGCCAACTTTGGGATCACAACCACCTTGCAGGCCAAGGATGTGCATTTCACGACGCTGGCCTCGACGGCGAATCTTGTCAACCTGACGGCGCCGCAGTCTGGACTGTGGGCTGCCGATCTTACCGGGAATGTTGTCGACTACTTCTTCGGAGCGCCGCAAACTTTCCAGCGCGCCATTCCGGTTGCACCCACGCCGGTGGCTATTGCCGGCGCCTCGAATTCGACTGGACAGCGAGAATACGTCGTCAGCCAGAACTTTAGCGATCCCACCGGACTGGCTTGCAACATTTCGCCGACCGCAGCGCCGGCAACCGGGCTGGCCACGCCTATCGAACTTGCCACATTTACGGCTGACACGGCCATTCCGCTGGGCAAATGCCCCGTTTACGCCGTGAAGAGTTCCGATCAGAGGCGCCTGTTTGTGTTGAATCGCGGTGACGACACGGTCTCGGTCATCAATGTGGTGAACAACACGCTGGACCAGTGCACCCCGTTCCTGAACCAGAACGGCCAGACGGTGACCTGCCATCCTACGCTGCCGCTGTCGACGACGGCTGTCAACACGATCAACAACTCACCTCTGTGCCTGAATGTGACTCCCGTGGTTCCACCGTGCGGCGGACCGCCCAACGGAACCAGCGGCATGGGCACGATCGCAGGGCCGGTCTACGCGGAATTCAACGCTTCCACCAACCAACTGGTGGTCGCCAATTACGATGGTGGAACGATCAGCCTCATCGACGTCGGCCTGGACGAATACGGCAACGACGGCCCGACCTTCGGAACCACTTATACGATTCCGGTGGGCAACTATCCGGCCAGCGTCACGGCTCTTTACGACGGCAGCCGCGCGTATACGGCCAATCAGGCCGATGGGACGGTGAGCGTCGTTAACCTGGTCAGCCACACAGTGGAAAAGACGCTGACGGTGGTCGGCCATCCGCGCACTGTGGTTTCTACCCAAAACAGTTCTTTCGACAAGGTCTATGCCTCCTCACCCGACAGTCCCTATCTGACGATTCTCCGGGGAACCCCGTCAGAGTCTGACCTGGTGGATACGACGATCCTGGTCGAGGGCAATATCGTGGACGTGCGCGTGAGCACACAAAACGGTGTGAGCGGAAACGCCAACGTGTCCAGCCGGACGCCCGGATATGGCGAACCATGCAATGTGGCGCCAACGCCGGGCAACCTGACACCGGCGCCGACAGGCACACAGACGGCGTTACAAGCCTGCCAGGCAATTCCGTAGGAAGCCGTACGTTTGCCGATCTTCCATCCGAAGGGTCATTTCCTGCAGAGGGAATGACCCTTTCATTATTTTCTGCCAGCAGTTTGCGGCAATCATGACAGCAGCAAGCAAAATGCGCGTTGATCTTCTGCTGGTGGAGCGGGGTCTGGCTCCCAGCCGCGAGCGGGCGCGCGCCTACATCCTTGCCGGGCGGGTGCTGGTCAACGAGCAGAAGATCGACAAGCCCGGCACGGCGGTGGCTGCCGATGCGCCGGTCCGTCTGCTGGGCGACGATCCACTCTATGTAAGCCGCGGCGGGCTCAAGCTGGCAGCGGCGCTGGCGCACTGGCAGATTGCTGCTCAAGGCCGGGCTTGCGTCGACGTTGGCACATCGACCGGCGGCTTTACCGATTGCCTGCTGCAGCATGGCGCGGCCGAGGTCACCTGCGTGGATACGGGCTTTGGCCAGATTGCCATGAAGCTGCGCAACGACGCGCGCGTGCACTTGATGGAGCGGACCAACGCGCGCCTGCTCGAACCAGGAGCGCTGGCCGGGTCAGAAGAAAGCTCGGAACTCACGCTGCTGGTGATGGACGTCTCGTTCATCTCCGCGACGCTGCTTCTCGGTCCGGTGCTGGCTGCCGCGCCCTCGTTGACTGAAGCCGTCATTCTGGTCAAGCCGCAGTTCGAAGCCGGCCGCGAAAACATCGGCAAGGGCGGCATCGTCCGCGATCCCGAGGCGCACCAGTTGGCGGTGGATCGAGTCGCTGAGTGCGTCCGCTCGCTGGGGTGGCAAGTGGTGGAGATAATTCCCTCGCCGATTACAGGTGCGGAAGGAAACAAGGAGTTTCTGCTGTATGCGCGGCGCGGGAAGGCTTGAGTTCTGTTTCCATCCCTCGCTGGCCCCCAATCCATTACACTTGAGCCCATGGTTCGCGTCGCGATCATCTGCAAACCGAACAAGGAAGAACTCAACCGGCTTTTGCCGGACTTGATTGGCTGGCTGCGCCAGCATGGCTTCGATCCCATGCTCGATCTCGAGGGCGGCGCGTATACCGGCGCCGCGCCGGCCGCGGATCGTGTCGACATGCCGGCATGGAAGCCGGAACTTGTGATTGTTCTCGGCGGGGATGGTACGCTGCTCGCCGCGGCGCGCGTTTTTGCCTCCACGAACACGCCGATTTTGAGTGTGAACCTGGGCTATCTCGGTTTTCTCACCGAAGTCCGGCTGGCAGATCTCTATTCAACGCTCGAAAGCTGGTGCAAGGGCTGCCACGATCTGGACGAGCGGGCCATGCTGCATGCCGAACTGTGGCGCGGCGACCGAGAGCACTCGAGTTATGAGGCGCTGAACGAGATCGTCGTCTCCAAGGGCGACATTGCCCGCATGGGCGAGTTTGCCGTGGAGTTAGACGGCAAGAGCGTGGCCCGCTTTCGCGCCGACGGCGTAATTGTCTCCACGCCCACCGGTTCAACTGCCTACACGCTGGCCGCCAATGGTCCCATCCTGACCCCGGATGTGGACGCGATGGTGGTGACGCCCATCTGCCCCCATCTGTTGACGCTGCGGCCGATCGTCGTGCGCGGGGACGCAAGCCTTACAGTGCGGGTGGAAGGGATTCCCAATCTTGCGCTGCTTACCGTCGACGGCCAACAGGCGGTGGAACTGCTTCGAGGCGATGAGCTGCGCTGCCACAAGTCAGGTTTCACGGTGAAGCTGGTGCGGCTGAGCGAGGGCGGATTCTTCGAGGCGCTGCGCAGCAAGCTCAGTTGGGGTGAGCAGTAGAGATTCGATGGCGAGCAGTTCGGGGCCGATCGAGAAGAACTAGTGTTGCAGTTCGGTCAAAAGCACTTTGGCCTTGGCGGCCAGGGTACTTGCGCCATCCACATCGCCCGAAGCGAGCGCGGCTTTGGCCTCTTTGATGAATTCGCGGATGTGTTCGGCAGTCTTCTGTTCCTGGTCGTTCAGTCTTCGGTTGATTCCGTTCAATCCGCGCTCGGTCTCGGCGATGGAGGCTTGCGTCTTCAGGCGAAGATCGGCCGGATCGCCGGACGAAAGCTGGCCGATGGCGCTCACTTCAGCCGGCGCGGCAGCCTGCTGCGTGTCCGTGTCGTTTTCCGCAGGCGGCTTTCTGTGGCGCACAGGCGGCTTGGGTGCTTGCTCGGGCAGGTCCTCGATGTTGGCGGTCGGCTCGGTGGGGATGGTGATTAAAGGAGGCGGCGACTGCAAAGGAGGCAGCGCATTGGGGTCGCCGATACTGGGGGCGAGCGTCAGAGGCGGATTTTTTGGTGTCTTGTGCAGAAAACAGCCGGAGAGAAGCAACGGCAGCACCCACGCGACGATCCTGGCAGGTAACTTCATCCCGCTAACCCCTTTTCGGTTTCAGCACTGGCCGGCTGAAGATGCCGGCGTCCCCAGTCCGAGGCGGCGAGAGGAATCCGCAACCGGAACTCCGTGCCACGGCCTGTCTTCGATTGTACTTCGATGCTGCCGTGGTGCAACTGGAGGATTCGGTAGGTCATGGCGAGGCCAATGCCGCTGCCTTCGGTCTTGGTGGTGAAGTAAAGGTCGAAGATCTTCTCGCGGATTTCGTCGGGAATGCCGGAGCCCTCATCGGCGATGCGGAGAACCGCCGTTCGCCTGTCTTCTTCCAGGAACACTTCCAGCTTGCCGCCATCGGGCATGGACTGCGCACCGTTCAGAATCACATTCAGGACCGCCTGCTTGAGCAGATCGGCGTCGATGTTGGCCACCATGGGGTTGGGAGGCATGTTGCTGATCAGCGTCACGTTGCGGGTTGAGAGCTCGGCCGTGGCCAGCGACAGCACGTCGCCGACAACTTTGCGCAGGTCCTGTTCGCGGAGATCGAGTTCGACGGGGCGGGAGAAATCCACAAGCATTTGGACGACGCGATCCAGGCGATGTATCTCCGAATCGATGACCTCGAGGTGGCGCACCGCGGGGCCGCTGGCGTCGCCGAGCTTGGTCTTGAGCAACTCCAGGTGGACGACGATGGCGTTGATGGGATTCTTGACTTCGTGGCCCACACCGGAAGTAAGCCTGCCGATGGCGGCCATGCGGCGCGAGAGCTCGAGCTCCGACTCGATGGCTTCAGCCGATTCCAGATCGTGCAGCACGACCAGCGCGCCCAGGCCCTGCTGCGTGTCTTCGTCGTGAATGAATTCGAGCGACGCCTGGATGCGGCGTCCGGTTTCCGTGCGAATCTCTTCCTTGGTGAGTGGAGCGCCGGCATCGAAAGCCTCGCCCAGAACCCGGCCGAGAGCGGTTGCGGGATCGAAGATATCGTGGGCGCGAACGCCGAGGATGTTTTCGCGAGGAAGATCGAGAAAACGCCTCGCCGCCTCCGACACAAGCACCGCGCGCCCGTCCCCGGTAAAGAGCAGGATGCCGTCCTGGAGATTGCCGAGAATCTGATCGAGGTTTTCAGTCAACGCGGAGAAGACCTCTTCCACATTGCGCATGCGCTGGCCGATGCGTTCGATCTTGGTTGAAACCTGGGCCGCCGTGTCTTGCCTGGGTTCAGCCTTCGGCCCTTGCGGCGTTTCGCCGGCCGCGGTGAAGCGGTCGAGCTGGCGGCTGATCCTTTCCATCGGCTGCAGCGCCAGATTGCTCAGCAGCAAGGCCGCAAACAAAGCAGTGAGGAGCGCCACGCCCATCAGCGTGAGCGCCTCTGAGCGCCACGGCGCATAGAAGGCCAGCAGCAGCGTCGTGCGCACGCCCACATGCACCGTGGCAAAGGGAGCGCCGTTGTTTTCCAGAGTCGCCACCACGTCGTAGACCATGGGAGGCCCGAAGACCTTGGGCACCAGTTGAAGCGAAGTGGCATTGAGGAGCTGCGAGTAGTCGGGCCGCACCGGCAGCGGCTTGTCTTCATTTTCAGGGTTGGTGCTGAGCAGCGTAATGGAATGGCTGTCGCCGATATTGATGTCGTAGACGGTGAGCGAATAGCGATTGACCGACTGCACCACGGCCTGAAGCTCGGCATTGTCGCGAACGGCCTCGGTCATCAGCGCGCGCAACTGGCCAGGGTCGTTGGGATTGACGGTCTGGTCGCGGAGCCCGGTCTCGAGCGCATCTTGAAGCGCAAATCGGATCTGTTCGGCCACCATGTGGTTGGTGTCGTAAGACTGCTGCACCGCGGCGTGCAGCAACTGGCTCGCGTAGACCAGCGAAACCGCCGCCGCAATGACAAACACCAGCGTCGTGATGGCCAATACGAGTTGGGTCTTGAGACGCATGACTTAGGAAACAGTGTCCTGGCGGTTGCGAACGTATTCCTTGACCTTGTTGTGCAGGGTCTTGAGGCTGACGCCCAATATTTCAGCGGCGCGAGTTTTGTTCTGGCCCGTGGCTTCAAGTGTGCGGAGAATTAGCAGCCGCTCCGCCTCGCCCACCGTTGTGCCTACATGCACGGGAATCAAACTTGCGTCGGAGGCATGAGTTGCCAGCGGTTGCGGCTTGGCAAAGCCGGGAGGCAGGTGGCCGACGTCGAGCGGCGCGCCATCGGGGCAGAGAATCACGGCGCGCTCAATGGTGTTGCGCAGCTCGCGCGCATTGCCGGGCCAGTTGTATCCCATCAGCCGGTCAAGCATGGAAGGGGCAACGCCGGAGACGCGCCGGTGGTGCTTCTGATTCATTTGGCTGAGCATGGCTTCGGCCATGGCGGGCAGGTCTTCCTTGTGATCGCGAAGAGGAGGCATGTGAATGTTGAAGACGTTGAGGCGATAGAAGAGGTCGGCGCGCAGATGACCCTCGGCGACCGCAGTGTCGGGGTCGCGGTTGGTGGCGGCCAGGACTCTCACGTCCACGTCCTGCTCGTTGCGCGCACCCAGGCGGCGCAGCTTGCGCTCCTCAAGAACGCGCAGCAGTTTGGCCTGCGTGGCGTTGGGCATTTCGCCAATCTCGTCCAGCAGCAGGCTTCCGCCGGCGGCCAGCTCAAAGCAGCCTGCCCGGCGTTCGGCCGCGCCGGTAAATGCGCCTTTCTCGTGGCCGAATATTTCGCTTTCGATTAAAGTCTCCGGAATGGCGGCACAGTTGACGCCGACAAAAGGCTTGGATTTGCGCGGGCTGAGCTCGTGCAGCGTGCGCGCAACCAGCTCTTTTCCCGTGCCGCTCTCGCCGGTGATGAGCACGTGGACATTCGAGGGCGCGATCTGTTCGATCAGCCCGAAGATTTCGCGCATGGCCTTCGAGTTGCCGACCATGGTGCCCAACACGCCGCTCTCGCGCAGGCGGCGGCGGGCCACTTCCAGCTCGATCTCGGTTTCACGCTGGCGCGTGGCGTTGGCCAGGATGGTGCGCAGGCGCGTGGCGTCGACGGGCTTCTGCAAAAAATCGTAGGCGCCCAGCTTCATGGCTTCGACAGCGAGCTGGATGGAGCCCATGGCGGTGAGCACAATGACAGCGAGGTTGGAGTTGAGGCCCGAGGCTTCTTCGCCAAGTTTGGTCAGCAGGCCAATGCCGTCGAGGCGGGGCATCTTCAGGTCCGTGACGACAATCGCCGGGTCCCAGGCAATAATCTTTTCCCAGGCTTCAAGGCCGTCGCGCGCAGTCTCGGTGCGGTAGCCCCAGCCGGAGATCAGCTCGGCCAGGCCCATCAGCGCGTTCGGTTCGTCTTCGGCAATCAGGACTTTTTGAGCGTTCTGCATAGGGTTTTCTTCTGGGTACGGGGCCAGCGAGGCGGCTTGTCAAGGCGCAAACATGTCGATCTGTCTATTCTATGCACCTGCGCGGGCCGGTTCTATCCACCAGAGGTGGAATGGCCAGCTTTTTTAGCCGGCTTTTTCCGTCAGTTCGGCCCAGCGGGCGTAGAGGGCGTCGTTCTCATTTTGGGCGGCATCCTGTTCGGCAAGCGCCTGCTCGAGCGCGGCGGAGTCGGAGGCGATGGCGGGGTCTTCGACGCGGGCGTGCGCGGCAGCCAGGCGCGCGTCAGAGACTTCAACGCGCTTCTCAATTGCGGCGAATTCACGAGCTTCAAGATACGAGAGTTTCTTTTTGCCGCCGGATGAAGGCTCGCTTGTCGTGCGCTGCGCAGAGCTTGATCCATCGGAACTAGATCCATCGGCGCGGCGGCCAGGTTTGCCGGAGTCGACCGAATCCTGCTGGGCGAGCCAGTCTTCCCATTGCCCGAAGTCTGCAAAGCGGCCCGTGTTGCCGCGTCCGTCGAGGCCCAGCACTGTGGAGGCGACGCGGTTGAGCAGGTAGCGGTCGTGCGTGACCAGAACCAGCGCGCCGGGAAAGTCGAGAAGATTTTCTTCCAGGATTTCGAGCGTGGGAATGTCGAGGTCGTTGGTGGGCTCGTCGAGCAGCAGCACGTCGGCGGGCTCAAGCATCAACTTGGCGATCAGCACGCGCGCCCGCTCGCCGCCGGAGAGATTGCGCACCGGCTGATTGAGCTGCTCGCTTGTGAAAAGGAAGCGGGCCGCCCAACTGGCGACGTGGACATTGCGGCCCTGGTAGACGAGGCCGTCACCTTCTGGCGCAAGCGCGCGGCGCAGCGTCAGGTCTTCATCGAGTTCGCGCATCTGGCTGAAGTAAACCAGGCGCAGGTTTTCGGCGCGGCGGATTTTGCCTTCGGTCGGCTCCAGCTCTCCGCGCAGCAGCCGCAACAGCGTGGTTTTGCCGCTGCCGTTCGGTCCTACGAGGCCGACTTTCATGCCCGCGGTCAGGATGAAGTTCAGCCCGGAAAACAACTGGCGGTTGCCTCCAGTTTTTTCGCCGCCTTCAGGCGAATCGCCGCCGCCGGCTGGAACGTCGCAGGCGACGTTGTCGAACTCCACCAGGCGTTTGGTCTTGCGCATGCTGGCCTCAAAGTCGATGCCGGCCGTGCTGACCACCGTGCGCGCGTCCATCGCGGCCAGTTGGCCGATCATGGCGTTGGCGGTGTCGATGCGCGCCTTTGATTTTGTGGTGCGCGCCTTGGGACCGCGGCGAAGCCACTCAATTTCTGTGCGCACCTGGTTGCGCAGGCTCTCCTGCTGCTTGCTCTGCGATTCAAGATACGCCTGCTTCTCTTCCAGAAAGCGGCTGAATGTCCCCTTCACACGGAAGAGGCCGTCGGCAAAGATGCGGTTCAACTCGACGATCTGGCTGGATGTGCTTTCAAGAAAGTAACGGTCGTGGCTTACGGTCACCGCTGCGAATGAGGAAGAAGCCAGCAACTCCTCAAGCCACTCGATGCCCGCGAGGTCAAGATGATTTGTCGGCTCGTCGAGCAGCATCACATCGGGCTCGCCGACCAGCGCTTCTACAACAGCAAGGCGCTTGCGCCATCCGCCGGAGAGGGAAGCGGCCTGGGCGGTGAGATCGTCGAAGCCGGCGCGTCCGGCCAGCTCGCGCAGCCTGCCCTCGCGCTCCGATTCGTTGACGTGCGCGGAGGTCAAAGCGCCTTCAAGCACCTGGCGGATGGAGAGGCCGGCGGCAAAGCGCGAGTCCTGCGGCACATAGGCGGCGCGGGCTCGCTTGCGGACAGCAAGTTCACCGGAGTCGGGCTCGACCTGGCCCGCAAGCAGCGCCAGCAAAGTTGATTTGCCTGCGCCGTTGGGGCCGATCAGGCCGATACGGTCGCCTTCTTCCACGGTGAGCGAAATATTGCGAAACAGGGGAGTTGCGCCGAATTGCTTGGTCACGGATTGTGCGTTGAGGATCGGGGGCATCTCTTTAAGAGTACTGTGCCTTGCTGGTGCGGGGCGCTCGGCCTGCCCCGGCATCGGTCCGCGGCACTGCCTGTTGTCTGGAAAGTGCTATAAAATGACGGCGGATGCAGGGAGTTTAAGCAATCATGACTAGAATCAAACAATTCAAGACGAGGAACCTTTTGGCGCAAATCTCTACTTTGATTACTGCAGGCGCAATCGCGCTGACACCGGGCGCGGCCAATGCACAGGCAGGCCAGGCTGCCTTCGGCCCGTCCAACCCTTTCTACGCAGAGAGTACGCTGCCTTTTCATGCGCCGCCCTTCGACAAGATCAAGGACACGGATTACCAGCCCGCGATCGAGGCCGGCATCAAGCAGAACCTTGAAGAAGTGCAGGCCATTGCCGACAACAAGGCGGAGCCGACCTTTGAAAACACAATTGTCGCGATGGAAAAGAGCGGGCAGCTCGTCACCCGCGTGATGCTGGTCTTCAACGGAGTCACCGGCGCCAATATCAATCCTGTGCTGCAAAAGACTCAGGATGAGGAGGCTCCGAAGCTGGCCGCGCTGCAAGATGGGATTTATCTGAACGAGAAGCTGTTCAAGCGCGTGTCGGCGATCTATGAAAAGCGCCACTCGCTCAATCTGGATGCCGAGTCACTGCGCCTGGTGGAGTACGACTATCAGCAGTTTGTGCTGGCCGGGGCAAACCTCTCCGATGCCGACAAGGCAAAGTTGAAAAAGCTGAATGAAGAAGAAGCGAATCTGACCACCGCCTTCATCTCCAAGCTGCTGGCCGCTACAAGAGACGCCGCGTATGTGACCAAAGACAAGGCCGCGCTGGCTGGCTTATCCGATGCGGAACTTACCGCTGCCGCCGACGCCGCAAAGGGACGCAAGGTGGATGGCTACGTGCTTCCCCTGCAGAACACGACGCAGCAGCCGGACCTGCATTCGCTTTCCGATCGCGATACGCGCAAGGCGATCTTCGAGAACTCGTGGAATCGCGCCGAGAGGGGCGGAGCCGACGACACGCGCTCGACCATTGCTCGCCTCGCGCAGTTGCGCGCGCAGAAGGCGGCGCTGCTGGGCTACAAGAACTACGCGGCGTGGAAGCTGACGGACCAGATGGCCAAGACGCCGGAAGCGGCGCTGAAGTTTATGGACGCGCTTGTGCCGGCTTCAACCGCCAAAGCCGAGGGCGAGTCGAAGGACATTCAGGCCCTGATCGATGAGCAAAAGGGTGGATTCAAGCTTGAGCCCTGGGACTGGAACTTCTATTCCGAACAGGTGCGCAAAGCGAAGTTCGATCTGGACGAGTCGCAGGTCAAGCCTTATTTCGAGATCAACAATGTGCTCGAAAACGGCGTGTTTTACGCGGCCGAAAAGCTCTACGGCATCAGCTTCAAGCGGCGCACGGACATTCCCGTCTATAACCCCGACGTACAGGTGTACGAAGTGTTCGATGTCGGCGGCAAGCCGCTGGCGCTGTGGTACTGCGACTACTTCAAGCGCGACAACAAGAATGGCGGCGCGTGGATGGACATCTTCGTCGGCCAGTCGAAGCTGCTGGGCACGCTGCCGGTGGTTTATAACGTCGCCAATTTTGCCAAGCCCCCTGCGGGCGAGCCGGCGCTGATTACCTTCGACGACGTGACCACGATGTTCCACGAGTTTGGCCACGCGCTGCACGGCATGTTCGCAGACACCATGTACCCCAGCCTCTCTGGAACCTCGGTGCCGCGCGACTACGTCGAATTTCCGTCGCAGTTCAACGAGCACTGGGCAAGCTATCCGGCGGTCTTCGATCATTTTGCGAAGAACTACAAGACTGGCGCGCCCATGCCCGCGGAGTTGGCCGCGAAGATCAAGAAGGCTGCAACCTTCAACCAGGGATACATGCTTACGGAGTTGCTGGCTGCGGCAGAGCTCGACATGCAGTGGCACACCCTGGGAGCCGATGCGCCGCTTGAGGATCCCGACAAGTTTGAGACCGCGGCGCTCGACAAAACGCATCTCAATCTCAGCACCGTTCCGCCGCGCTATCGCTCCAGCTACTTCATGCACATTTGGGGCAACGGCTACGCGGCCGGCTACTACGCCTACCTGTGGTGCGAGATGCTGGACGACGACGCCTTCCAGTGGTTCCTCGACAATGGCGGGCTGACGCGCGCCAACGGCGATCGCTTCCGGCAGATGATTCTTTCGCGCGGCAACACGGAAGACCTGGCCAAGGCGTACAAAGCCTGGCTTGGCGCGGAGCCGAATATTGGCCCCATGCTCAAAGATCGCGGCTTGGAACCGGAGACGAAATAGTCCTCACGGTGCTGCGCCGGCGGTGGAGACACGGCCGGCGCAGGCACTACACTGGAGTGATGCTGGACTACGAGATCTCCGCAACTGACGCCGCGACGCTGCTGAAACAAAAAGGCGCAAAACTGATCGACGTGCGCGAGCCGTGGGAGTTTGAGACGGCGCGCGTGGAAGGCAGCCTGCTCATTCCCATGGGCGATGTGCCCGCGCGCGCTCACCAGGAACTGGATCCGGAGGAGCGGCTGGTGGTGGTCTGCCATCACGGCATCCGCTCGATGAACGTGACGGTCTGGCTGCGCAACCAGGGCTTCGAGCAGGCACAATCGCTGCGCGGCGGCATTGACGCCTGGTCGGCGGAAGTCGATCCGGCAGTCGCACGATATTAGAATCCGCACATTCGTACCTGCCCCTCCAACAGGCAGCGAGACGGCTCCGCGGTCTATACTCTCTTCTGTCTTATTTAGAAGGGAGTATTTCCCATGTCATCGTCTGCAATTGAATTTGCACGCCAGAATTATCCACGTTTTCTCGATGAGTTGAAGGCGCTGCTGCGCATTCCCTCAATCTCAACGTTGCCCGAACATGCGGGTGACTGCCGTCATGCCGCCGAGATGCTTGCGGCCGAATTGAAGCGCATCGGCATGCAGAATGTGCGGCTGCTTGAAACCACGGGCCATCCGCTGGTCTATGCCGACTGGCTGCACGCAGCCGGCAAGCCGACGGTACTGGTGTATGGCCACTACGATGTGCAGCCGCCCGACCCGCTGGACGAGTGGCTGTCGCCGCCCTTCGAGCCCACCGTGCGCGACGGCAACATCTATGCGCGCGGCGCTGTGGACGACAAAGGCCAGGTGGTTGCGCAAGTCAAAGCATTGGAATCCCTGCTGGCCGCGACCGGCAAGCTGCCCTTGAATGTGCGCGTACTGCTGGAAGGCGAAGAAGAAGTGGGAGGGGAGGGAATTGCGGACTTTGTGGCCTCCAAACCCCCGGAGCTGAAGGCCGATTTTGCGCTGGTCTCGGATACTGAACTGTTTGCGCCCGGCCTGCCGACCCTGTGCGTCGGATTGCGTGGCATGATCTACACCGAGCTCGAAGTCCGCAGCGCGCGCAGCGATCTGCACTCCGGCATGTATGGTGGCGCGGCGCCCAACGCCTTCGTTTCCCTGGCGCAAATCATCGCCAAACTCAAGGACGAGAACGGGCACATCCTCATCCCCGGCTTCTACGACGACATCATTCCGCCCAGCGAGGAAGAGCTTGCCGCGTGGCAGAGCCTGCCCTTCGACGAGGAGGAGTATCGCATCAAGGAAGTGGGCTCAAAGCAACTGGTGGGCGAAAAGGGATACAGCGTGCTGGAGCGGACCTGGGCCCGGCCAACGCTGGACGTGCACGGCATTCCCGGAGGCTTTACCGGCGCGGGCGCCAAGACCGTGATCCCGGCCAAAGCCACGGCCAAGGTCTCCATGCGCCTGGTTCCTGGCATGACGCCGGCCAAGGCATTTGCTCTCTACAAGAGTTACGTGGAAAAGATTGCGCCGGACGGTGTTGAGGTGGACGTGCGACTGATTCACTCCGGAGACCCGTGCCTGATCCCGGTGAATAACCGGTATATCCAGGCTGCCACGCGGGCGCTGCACGAGGTGTGGGGCAAGGACACGGTGTTCATCCGCTCCGGTGGATCGATCCCCATCGTGGGCGACTTCGATCGTCACCTGGGGCTGCCCAGCGTGATGATGGGCTTCGGCCTTCCGGACGACAATCTTCATGCGCCCAACGAGAAGTTTCAACTCAAAAACTTTTCGCTGGGCATCGAATCGCTGATCCGATTTCTGGAGGAGGCGGCCAACTGAGCGAGCGCTTAGAGCCCAACTACGGCACAGACGCCGCCGGCTTTGTGCTGGCCGGGGGACGGTCCAGCCGCATGGGCACAGATAAGGCCTCGCTTGTGTTTCGCGGGCGTCCGCTTGTGGCCCGCGCGCTCGAAATCCTTAGCGGGGCAGGGCTCAAAGCCTCGATCGCCGGCCCACGCTCGTCCCTTGGCGGTTACGCTCCGGTGGTCGAGGATGCTGAGCCAGGTCTGGGGCCCCTGGGCGGCATCTGCACCGCCCTCCGGTCCACTGAGGCACGTTGGGCGGTCTTTCTCCCCGTCGATCTTCCCCTTCTGCCATCTTCGCTGGTTCGGTTTCTTCTATCCAACGCGCAGACTTGCGGCAGCGCAATCACGCTGGCCTCGCTCGCCGGGTTCGCTCAGACGTTTCCAGCGGTGCTGGACCGAGCCGTCCTGGCCGGTCTCCAGGCTGAACTCGATTCCGGGCGGCGAGGGTGCTTTTCTGCGTTTCAGGCTGCCGCCGGTGGACTGGGGAAGCCGATCAACGCCGTTGACGCCGAATTGCTCGCCACGGGCGGCCAGGTTGCTCATCCGGATGGGCTGCCGGTCCCAGCCTGGTTTCTGAACATCAACACAGCAGAGGATCTGCGCCGCGCCGCGGAGCATTTTCCGGGTTCGATCGCGTAAGCTGGGTTTACTGCATGTCCGATACCCCATTCAATCCCGATTTGCCTGGGTCACTTGTGGAAGCGCTTTCCGGCGGGGGCGCTGAAGCCACGGACAAGGAGCTGGCGGAGGCGACCGTCCGCGAGGGCACGGATCAGTACGTCGAAGCGGCTGGCGACCCGATGATTTCGTTCAGCCACGTGAACATATCGTTCAGCGGGCGGCCGGTGCTTGCGGATGTGAGCTTTCAGGTCTGGCACGGCCAGACGCTCTGCATCCTGGGCCGCAGCGGCGTAGGCAAATCCGTGTCGCTGCGGCTGCTGATGGGGTTTCTCAAGCCGGATTCAGGTTCGATTCGTTTCGAGGGCCAGGAGATCACCAGCCTCGACGAAGATGGCATGAACGCCATTCGCAAGCGCATCACCATGGTTTTCCAGAACGGCGCGCTGTTCGACTCGATGAGCGTGCGGGAGAACGTCGCGTTCGCGCTCCGCGAGCGGGGTGGGCTGGCCGAAGACCAGATCCTTCAAATCGTTGAGCGGCTGATCAACATGGTGGGCGCGGAGGACGTGGAGGATGCGCTGCCGGCGAGCCTTTCGACGGGACGCAAACGCGCCGTGGCCATTGCCCGGGCGCTGGCTGCGCAGCCAGATGTGGTGCTTTACGACGAGCCGACCACCATGGTCGATCCCATCATCGCCCGCCGGCTCGGCAACCTGATCCAGCGGCTCAAAAAGCAGCTTGGATTTACCAGCATTGTCGTCACGCACGATATGCGCTTTGCCGAGCGGCTTGCCGATACGGTTCTGTTTCTTCACGAGGGCCGGGCAACCTACTTTGGGCCATTGAGCGGATTTATGGCCTCGGCCGATCCAAATATCCGGCGATTCCTGGCCCTTGACGCCTACCTGGTCCCTTCGGTCTAGATCCGGTTGCGTTGCTTCGACCCCCCTGCGCGAATTTCTACGGCCGGCTTCAGAGGTTAACCAACTTGACACTAAAGTTGCAGTCGATTTCCCTTGCGGTCTCCTGCCACCGGAGCGATCCTGAAAGCGTGGGCGCTTCCCTTCGATCTTCCAAACGGCAGCCCGGATTTGGAAACGGAAGAGGGAAGAGCTTGACCGGGCCTGTGCAAATCGAGGCAGTAGAATTTTGCTAGAATTGCTTTATTGTCATTGATTTCCGTTCCTCGTTCGTATGTAGGATTCGGCAGGTTTGTTCGCCATATTTCAAAAAGGCAGCCAATACTTGCCACTGCCAATTGTTTACTGCAAACCGTTCGCGCCGGTTCCCTTGCTTAGTCCTTCACGGCGCCCGGCGAGGTTATTCAAAAGTTAAACTTGCCTCTTGCCAAAGTGCAGGCCTTAGAGGCTCCGAGTGGTTTGATGAGTAGGCTGCTGACTGATATGTCTCGTCTAATTCAAAAAGCGCGTCGGCAGCCGAAGACCCCTCAAGCGTGTTCTGAAAATGTCTCTTGTTTTCGTCCGCGGGGCGCACGTCCCCGCCACAACGCATAGTTCTGTGAACATTTGAGGTCTGTGAGACGCAAATGGCTACCTCGGAATTCTGGCAAAGACTATCGGCATCTGTGGTGTCATCCCATGAATGGGAAGGCGGCCTGGCGGGAGAATCTTCGCGGGGGACCGGTGGTACGGTCAAGCTCTGGATGACCCTGGATGCGGTTTCAGTGTTTGCGTCCGCAGTCGTCGCCACAATGTACCGCTTTCACGCTGGCTCGGTCGAAGAGGTCGAGGGGGTGTGGCAGGGAATCGTGACCCATGGCCGGTCGATGTGGGTTCTGCTGGCGATGCTTTGCGGTTTCATCATGGCCCTCATCCTCACCAGCAGGCGCCTCCTTCTCTATACTCCCGCCAAGTTGACCAGCGTCTTGGGCGAACAGAGACGAAGCCTGCAGGCTTGTTTCACCTCCGGCCTTCTGCTTACCGGCACGCTCTACGTCACGCACGCCAACGACATTCCGCGCACCATCGTGCTCAGCACGGTTGGGTTGGTGGCAGTTTTCCTCAGCCTGCGCAGGCTCGTGTATCGCCTCTATCTCTATAACCGTTACGACCGCGGCGTGGGCACGCGCAATGTGCTGATCGTGGGCAACGGACCGGAAGCGCACGCCCTGCGCCATCACCTGGAAAGCATCCGGCATCTCGGCTACACCTTCAAAGGCTTTATCGATTCTCCGGGAACCGCTCCGCGCCAGGGGGCGGCAGAGGAGATTGTCGGCTCGGTCGATAGTCTTTTCCATCATGCGCGCGCCTTGTTTGTCGACGAAATCTTCTTCACCTCGCCGTGCGAACGGGAGCTGGTTCATACGGTGCTCGAACAGGCCCGGACTCATGGCGTCGATCTGCGCATCGTTCCCGACATGTACAACGGCCTGGCCTGGAACAACCCCATCGAGTACATCGGGCAGTTTCCAACCATACCCCTGCACTGCGGTCATGTACCCGAGCTTGGGCTGCTGTTCAAGCGCGTCTTCGATCTGCTGTTCTCCGCCCTCATCCTCATTTTTCTTTCGCCGCTTCTGCTCATCGTGGCCCTCGCGGTTAAATTGGATTCGCCCGGCCCGGCGTTCTACCGGTCCGAGCGCATCGGCAAGAAAGGCCGCGTCTTTCATTGCATCAAGTTCCGAACCATGGTCCAGGATGCGGATCGGCGCCGTGCCGATGTGATGCACATGAACGAGCGCGATGGCGTACTCTTCAAAATCTCCAACGATCCCCGCATCACGCGCCTGGGCCGCTTTCTGCGTAAATACTCCATAGACGAGCTTCCCCAGTTCCTGAATGTGCTGAAAGGCGAGATGAGCATTGTCGGGCCGCGCCCGCCGATTGCCAGCGAGGTGAAGGAGTATAAGCTCAACCACCTGCGCAGGCTCGACGTGATGCCGGGAATTACCGGCCTGTGGCAGGTGCAGGGACGCCAGGACCCCTCCTTTGCCAGCTATGTTTCCCTCGACGTGTCCTATATCGATAGCTGGAGCATCTGGCTGGATTTCAAAATCATCATGCGCACCGTCGGCGTGGTCTTTGCAGGAACGGGTTCCTGAAAGGCAGCGAGAAACTGGAAGCTGCCCTTTCCCTTTACACTGGAATTGTGAAGATCGCACTTGTCCAGATCGATCCAACGGTCGGAGACTTTACCGGAAATCTCAACAAGATCGTAACCGCCAGCGGCCGCGCAGCCGCGTTGGGCGCCCGGATTGCCGTGTTCTCTGAGCTAGCCATCTGCGGCTACCCCCCGGCAGACTTCCTTGAGAAACCAAGTTTTCTGGCCCGCTGCCGGTCGGCCGTGAGTGAGCTGGCCGCGGCTACTAGTGGCTTATCAACAGCTGTCCTGGCAGGGGTAGCCCTGCCGGCCGACGGCGACCGCGGCAAGCCAGCAGTGAATGCCGCCGTTCTGCTCGATCGCGGGCAACTGCTGCTCGAGCAGCACAAGCGGCTGCTGCCGTTCTATGACGTCTTCGACGAGCAGCGCTACTTTGCGCCCGCGCGGTCCCAGCAGGTGGTCGAGTTGGACGGCGTGCGGCTGGCCATCACCATCTGCGAAGACGCCTGGAACGACAAGAACTTCTGGCCGCGCCGCCTTTATACAGTCGATCCCATGGAAGACCTGGTGCGGCAGAATCCAGCCGTACACATCAATCTCTCCTCGTCGCCCTTCTGGCACTCCAAGCGCGCGATCCGGCGCGAAATGCTGGCGGCCATTGCGCGCCGCGATGGCGTGCCGGTGCTGATGTCAAACCAGGTGGGCGGCAACGACAGCCTTATCTTCGACGGCTCCTCGCTCGCTCTCAATGCGCGCGGAGAATTGATTGCACAGGCGGCCTCTTTCGAAGAGGACCTGATCGTTCTCGATCCATTTGCCGCGCCGGCGATCGAGGCCCCGGAGGATGACGACACTGAGGCTGCCTACCGTGCGCTGGTTCTTGGCACGCGCGACTACGTGCGCAAATGCGGCTTCAAAAAAGCGCTTGTGGGCCTGAGCGGCGGCATCGATTCCGCGCTGGTTGCCTCGATCGCCAAGGATGCGCTGGGCGCGGAAAACGTGATCGCCGTCGGCATGCCCAGCCCGTATTCCTCCGCTGGCTCAATCGACGATAGCCGCAAACTGGCTGCCAACCTGGGCATCCGGTTTGAGGTGATCGGCATCAGCGGCCTTTTCGGCGAGTTCACGCACGCGCTTGAGCCGCAGTTTGCCGGCATGAAGCCAGATACCACTGAGGAGAACATCCAGTCGCGCATTCGCGGCACGCTTCTGATGGCGCTTTCCAACAAGTTCTCTGCGCTGGTGCTGACAACAGGCAACAAATCCGAGATGGCCGTCGGCTACTGCACGCTCTATGGCGACATGGTGGGCGCCTTGGCCGTGATTGGCGACCTGGTCAAGACACGTGTCTATGCCGTTTGCCATTGGCTCAATCGTGATCGCGAGCTGATTCCGGCGGCGATTTTGGGGAAGCCGCCCTCGGCGGAACTGCGGCCGGATCAGAAAGATACCGACTCGCTGCCTCCCTACGAGGTGCTTGACCCGATTCTGGAGGCTTATGTGGAGCGGTATGAAACTCCCGAACGCATCGCCGCGGCAAACGGATTCCCCCTCGCTCTCGTCCAACAGGTGGTGCGTCTGGTCGAGCGCTCAGAGTACAAGCGTCAACAAGCCGCCCCGGTGCTCAAGGTCACGCCCAAGTCGTTTGGTATGGGGCGCAGGTTCCCCATCGCCGTCAAAGTCGAGGTATAAGCTAGAGTCTAGGAAGATTTCCGCGAAATAAGGAGAAACAGCTTGATTCGTCCGTCCATCCGTATCCCCGGCGCAGTTGCGCTGGTTGCATTGTCCCTGTCCTTGACACAAGCATTTGCGCAGACCCAGGTTCCAGCCGCACCCCCGGCTCCGGCGCCTGCTGCCGCGCCCGAATTCCCAAAACCCAATCCTGCAAACTTTACCGCGACCACGCCCACCAAGGAGACGGTCGACGCCTTCCTGACGGCCAACTGGGGCTTTGAAGATAGCCGCATCTGGCAGGTGCAGGCCATCCTTAAAACGCCGGTTGAAGGCATCAGTAAGGTGGTTGTTCTGGTCGGCGACAAAACCGGCAAAGAGAAGCCTGCCGTGCTCCAGTTTTACACTCTGCCGGACGGCAAACACATCATCACCTCCGACCAGTTAGTCGAGTTCGGCGCCAACCCCTTTGCCGATTTCCGGACCCAGCTGCAGCAGCAGGCGAACGGCCCCTATCGCGGGGCAGCGGCCAAGGATCTGGAGCTTGTCGAGTTTGCCGATTTCCAGTGCCCCCATTGCAAGGAGGCGCAGGCCAATATGGACAAGCTCGCCGTGGATTTTCCCAAGGCGCGCATCGTCTTTGAGAGCGATCCGCTGGCCTCGATTCATCCGCAGGCTGTTGCCGCAGCGTCCTATGGCGTGTGCGTGGCGAACCTGGGCGGCAGCACAGCATTCTTCCAGTATGCATCCGCGGTCTTCGAAGGCCAGGATGGCCTGGCGACGCCCGATGGGGCAACGCTAACCTTGAACAGCGCCGTAACCAAGGCCGGCTTGGACCCGGCAAAAGTTTCGGCCTGCGCCGCGACTCCGGCAACCAAAGGGTCCGTTGAGGCCTCGGCCAAGCTGGCTGCCGATATGGGCGTGAACCAGGTTCCCATGCTGTTCATCAATGGCCGCCAGATACCCGCCAACGTGCCATATGAGACGCTGAAGAAAATCGTCGAGTATCAAGCCAAGATGGATGGCGTGACGCTGTAGATCGTCGCCAAACACACCCATCCATTCTGAAAACCCTCGTGCCCCATCCTTACCCATCCATTCCGGCGCAAGGGTGGGGCACACAAGTTTCAAACAAGATTCTTTCCGTCAGGTTTTTTTGCAGCCGCAGACGTAAATCTACCGCACCGGCCCCGCATCTTCTATCCGAATCATCGGCGAGTGGCCTCCGGCCTGCGTTCCGCGGATCACATGCGGCGTGATGATGATCAGCAGGGTGGCGTAATTTTTCTGTACATCTTTATCGGTAAGGTTGTTGAGGCCAGGAATCTCGCTTAGCCCCGGGGTTCCGCTTATGCTCCGGCTCTCAGATCTGTCCAGTTCACTGGCCACCACCACTGCCGAACCCTCCTTGATGGTCACGACCCCGGAATAAGAGCGGTTGTTGAGAATAGGATTGCCGTTGATGGAGGCTCCTGAGAGCGCCGTAATCTTCATGTCGATGGTGAGCGCCACATCGCGATTGCGCATCACGTTGGCGGTGGTCTTGAGGGTCAGGCCCAGGTCCTGGTACTCGACCTGAGGTACCGAGGGCACCGTCCCTTCAAGCGAGGAGAGCAGCGACGAAAGGCTGCCCGAGGCGCCCGCGCCCGTAAGTCCCGGAATGCTGGCAACGCTCCCTGACAAACTTGAGAACGACGACGTCTGAATCGGATACCGCTCGCCTTCCTTCAAGGTTCCCGGCTCGCCGTCACCCAGGCGCAATTGAATCTGGTCGAGCTCGCGTGAGTCGGAGGAGTTCAGGTTGAGGTTGAGCGTGGCCCCGCCCGGAGCAAGCGCGGACTCGGTAACACCGCCGCCAAACAGCGCGATCCCATTCGAGAACAAGGAGCTGGAGACCTGGCCGGAGGCAAGCAGAATGCCGAGAATCGCCAGCGTGTCGCCGGGCGCGGCCAGGCCTGAAGAGATGATCTGCTGCACCAGGCTCTGGTTCGCGCTCAGGATCGATTGCTCCGCTGCATAGACGTTGAATGCGGAAAAAGTTTGCGGCGGCGTGACGCCCGTGTTGTGTTCGCCCGTATGGGCCAGCTGGATCAGGCGCACGTCCAACAGCACCTGGCTTTGCCCGTCGACCAGTTCGCGAATGGTTGAGTTGAAGGCTTCTATTGTTTCCCGCGGCGCACGGATTGTGATGGTGCTTGTCGAAGGCGTCAGTTGGGCCTGCTGCACGCTGAAGACCTGCTTGGCCAGGTTGCTCACTTCGGTCATCTCGTCGGACTTCATCCCGGCCAGATATACGGTTTCCATCTCCAGGCGCGAGAACTCCTGGCGGTTGACCCTGGTATCGCTCGCCGCCAGCACATGGTGCGCGTCCAACGCGACGTAGAAGCTGTTGGTGGCCAGCGCCAGGGCTCGCGTCGCTTCCAGGTAGTCGGCATCGTCCATGTCGAACCGCACCGGCGCCGATTGGATGCTCTCATCCGTTGTGGCGTCAATGCCGAAGGCTTTGAAAACCTGCTGGATGACCTGGCGCCGGCCCGCCCGGAGATGGAAACTGCGCCGGCCGGCCTGGGGCGCAAGCTCAACCACGTCGCCGGCCGCGCCCGCCCCCTGCTCGTAAAGCGGCATGGCCTGGCCGCGGATGGCTTCGTCGCCTAGTTCGTAGAGATGCTGGGTGGCTTCAACACTTTTTGGATCGAGTTCGAGCGCGTGGGCCAGGGCAGCGCGAGCGCCCGCCTCATTGCCGGTTAGCCGCGACTTGGCTGCCAACTGGATCAGGGCCGTCACTGCGTGACTGCGAGCGACATCCGCCGCCAGCCGGTAACTCGCATTGTCCGGGTCGAGTTTCGCGGCCTGTTGATAGGCCTGCAGCGCTTCCTCAAAGTGCTCAGCCATGAAGAGCTTGCTGGCCGCGAGAAAAAGCTTGGCCGCGCGCCGGCGCTCCTTTTCCCGTGGCTGATGCAGTTCAATATCCCCTGCCGCGGCGGGTTGGGCGCTCTGCGCCTGCGGGGACAGCGAAGATGCGGCGGGATTGGCTGCCTGCGCAAACACAGCGTTGGGAAAAGTGGCCAACAGCAACGCGGCGGCAAGCAAATCAACCGGCGAGCGAGCGAAGGTGCGCCTCCCAAAACGAGTTTGCGGCGAAAGGCCCATCAAGACGCGTTCCGCGCGTGCACGAGCAAGTCGGCCAGCGATGTGGCGCACGCCTCCGGCTGCATCTTCTTGAGCTCATCGAAGCTGTAATTGCCTGTGGCCACGGCAATCACCGGAAGATAATTTGCCCGCGCAGCTTCAATGTCGCGCGGCGTGTCGCCGACCACGCAGACCGTGGCGTCTTTCCCTGCCATCTCGCGCGCCTTCCTGGCCGCCTGGCCGATCAGTTCCTCGCGGATGGAAAAATGATCGCTGAAACCGCCAAAGCGGAACCACTCGCGCAAACCCGCCTGCTCGATCTTGATCCAGCCGATGGTTTCCAGGTTGCCCGTGGCCAGGCCCAACAGCGCGCCCTTCCCGGCCAGGTAATCCAAAACCTTTTCTACCCCAGGCATGCGGATCAGGTCGAGCTTCGAGCGCTGCTCCTCGACCGCATTGCGCATCGCTTCCAGGATCGCCTCGGTCCGCTCTTCCATTACCGCGGCCGGGATTCCGGCCTGCTGGCAGGCCTCGCGCAGAATCCCCGTGTCCGTGCTGCCGTGCAGCAGAATCCCCGCCAGCGTGATCTCAAAACCCGTGACCCGCGCAACGCTGGAGGCAAATGAATTGAAGTGGATGCGGTCGCGGCTGCGCAAAAGCGTGCCGTCGATATCGAATAAATACGCATCCTGCGCATCCCAGGAAAATCCTGGTTCGATCGCTACGCGCGCTTCCTGGCTCGGTGGAGTTGTCAGCATGTTTGGTTGACGCGCACCGTTGGCCGGGCCCCAGGATTCATCCCTGACGGTAGCCCTGGCGGAAGGTGCTAAGTACTGGACGTTCGCTGCGCACCGGACGCTTGAGCCCCATGCGTACGTCGGCCAGTTCCAGTCCCAGCTCCGACATGGCGCGGCTCAGCGTATTGCGGTGCATCCCAAGCTCTTCGGCGGCCTTGCACTGGTTGCCCCGGTGTTTCAAAAGCACTTCGCGCAGATACTGTCTCTTGAACTCGCGCACGGCCTCCTCGTAGGGAATCCCGCTCGAGTGCATTTGTGTCACCAGGCTGTCCAGTTCTCGTTTCACGTCCACCTCTGTATCTTATCTTCCTGGATCTGATCTTTTACGCCTCGCCATCGTTTATATCAAACTTAGCCGGCTGGTGGGTGCATCCATTCGGGTGCGCGCTCTTCCATCATATGCAAACCTTCACGCACTTTCGCAGATAATTCTTCGGGACTCACGCGCGAGCTCAAGTCGCAGGCCCCGATAAACAGCTTGGGCAGCCGTGCTTCCGCAAGCCAATGTGCCTTTGGAAAGAACGCCACAATCACCAGAATGGCGATTGTAACCATCAGCGCACCCTGCAAAAAACCGAACAGGCCCCCGGCGATCCGGTCCAGGCAGCCCAATCCCATTCCGCGAATCATCTTCGATAAAATCGCGCCAATCAAACTTGCAAGCGCCATCACCAGCAGCGCAATCAACAGAAATCCAAGGGCATCGGCCACCGCGTCGATCTTGACGGCCGGCCTCAGAATAGCCGCGAGCCGCCCGTAGTTCCACGCCGCCAGCACCAGGCCAAAGAAAAGACCGCACAGCGAAAACACCGAGCGAAGCAGGCCCTGGGCGAACCCGCCGATCACCGATGCCGCCAGCACGATCACGATGGCCAAATCGACCCAACTCATTCGTTCTCCAGCTTTCTGCTACAACGCAAGGTCTCGCCCCGTCAGGCGGCGATATGCTTCAAGATACTTCGCCAGCGTCCGCTCGACTACTTCATCCGGCAGGCTCGGCGCGGGCGCTTGCTTGTTCCAGTGGATCGATTCAAGATAGTCGCGAACGTATTGCTTGTCGAACGAGGGCTGCGCGCCGCCAGGGTTCCAGGTTTTGCCCTCCCAGAAACGCGAGGAGTCCGGCGTTAAAACTTCATCCGCAAGAATAATCCCTTGCGCCGTTCTTCCAAACTCAAATTTTGTGTCCGCCAAAATCAGGCCGCGCGAAGTGGCGTGTTCATTCGCTTTCCGGTAGAGGGCCAGCGTCAAGCGCCGGAGTTCGGCGGCATCTTCTTTGCCCAGCAACGACTCCGTCTGGCTAAAGGAAATGTTTTCATCGTGCGCGCCGTCCTGGCTCTTGGTGGCGGGCGTAAACACGGCCTCGGGAAGCTCGGATCCCTCCAGCAAGCCGCCCGGAAGCCGGATGCCGCAAACGGTTCCGCTCGCTTTGTATTCCTTCCATCCCGATCCGGCCAGGTAACCGCGCGCCACGCACTCCACCGGAAACATTTCGGCGCGCTTCACCAGCATCGACCGGCCTTCCAATTGATCGGCATAGGGCTTGAGCGCCGCAGGAAACTCGCTCGACGTCGGCGGTGATCAGGTGGTTGGGCACAAGTTCTTTGAGCAGGTCAAACCAGAAGAGCGAAATCTGCGTGAGAATCTTTCCCTTGCCCGGAATACCGGTTCCCAGCACATGGTCGAATGCCGAAATGCGGTCCGTTGCCACCAGCAGCAGCGCATCGTCAATTGCGTACAAATCGCGCACTTTGCCCCGCCCAATCAGGGGTGTTGCGCCAAGATTCGTGGTGAGGAGTGCAGTCACGGGAGGAGTCCTTCTCTTGCAGGAACTGAATCTCCGATTGTCGAGCGAGCGCCGGGCTTTGTCAATCAGTCAATTGCCGTGTCGATGGCCCTGGCGCGATCCCGTCTTCCGCATAGCAAAAGAAGTCGAAATGCAAGCAAATTCCCCATCAGGAATCAGGCTGAAGGGGCCACGCACCAAGTGTGACGGCCGTCACGGACCCACCTCCCGATATCGGCGACACTTCGATTGTCAACATGGTTCAGAGAGCGAGTAAGAAAGTTCTCTTAGAGCCGGGCGACACGAGGCAGCAGTGGAAAGGGGAAGCCGCTACTAGCTTCGTTCAAACTGGGATCACCAGTAGCCGCGCGCTACCGACCTCCAGCGTCGGCTACTGGTCCCCGATATTATCTTGGTCTCATACAAGGCCTCCGAAGAGACGTTATCCTTCGGGGGTGTTTTCTTGCCCGCTTTTCCTCCACGCACATGCAACCTGCCTCAATTCACACCGTCAGCCTCGTGCCCCGATCCCACTCGTTCTTCCCGGCGCAAGCGTGGGATCGAACCAACTTCATCCTACAAGACTTGTCATCCAGAGCGAAGCCGAGGCACCTGCGTTGTTCCTTCAGCGCCTCTCGAATTCAGACTGACACCGGAGGAATTCTCAGCGGCGCCGGTGTTTTTACATAAGCGAAATAATTTGTGGCCAGAATCCGATAAGGACTTCGCCAGGAACGCCAGAGGCGAAGGCGAGCGTTTGAACGAAATCTCTGCTGTGTATGATGTCTTCACCAGACTGGGTTGTTCTTCAATTCCCTATGAGGAGGACCTATGCGAAACGCAGTGGCATTTGCCAACAACGACGTCGCCACCATCGCCTGGAGCTACGGGGCCAAGCCTGAGGGCTGCATGGGTTTTGCGCTCTATCGCATCGATGCGAAGGGAGCGGAAACCGTGCTTCCGAGCCACGCCGTGTTTCCTGGCGGGACCATCAAGGCCGGACAGACGACGGCGCAATTCCCGATTCAAAAGTTTTACTGGAAGGACGTGTATGCGCGGCTTGTGGGCGACCAGACAGGGAACTATACCTTCCGCTATAAAGTAGTGCCGCTTGAAGGAGCGCCGGGTGCGCTGAAGCCGATGGCGTCGCTGCCGATTCTGACAACCAACGAAGTGACGGTCACCGGCGTGTGTTCGCCGAGCGTGACGGCGATCTTCAACCGCGGGCTTATCTCCACGCAGCACGTGTCGCAGGCGCTCAAAGGCGACATCAGCAAGGGCAAACTGCTCTCGATGATCAAAGACCCGGCAAACCAGTTGCGGAAGGATCTGGCGGGCGACATTACCGAAACCCTCACGGGATTCGTCGCCCAGACGAAAACGGGTGGATCGATTTACGCGGCCCTTTACGAGTTGACCGATGTGGAACTTGTGCAGGCCCTGGTGGGCATCGGCAAGAAGCTGAACATTGTGCTGGCGAATATTGTGGCCAAGCCCACGCCGGGCGGGTCGGGGGAGACGGCGGGCGAGAACGACGACTCGGAGACGAAGCTGAAAAAGGCGGCCGGATCGCTCTTGTATCGGGAACCGCCGAGCGGGCACATCGTGCACAACAAATTCTTGATTTACGTGGATGCGCGCGGTGTGCCGCAGGCGGTGTTGACGGGCTCCTGCAACTGGACCGATACCGGGCTGTGCGCGCAGACCAACAACTCGATTGTCATCCACGACAAGCTGGTGGCGGCGCGGTACATGGCGTACTGGAAAAAGCTCCAGGCGGACGAGACAGCGCATGAGGCCGGCGGCCCGTTTCAAGGCGCGCCGTTGCGGACCTTCGACGGAACGGGGAAGGTCCTGAACCTGGATAAAGGGACCGGCGACGCGAGCACGGTGACGAGTTACTTCTCGCCCAACACGGCGAAGCAGCGCAGCAAGGCCAAAGGGAAAACTGAAGCCTTTCCCGTGGACATGAAAGACTTGAGCGATCGCGTGATGGCCGCGAAAAATGCGGTGTTGTTTCTGGCGTTTATTCCAGGGACGCCGAGCATCACGGAATTCGCTGCGGCCGCGCAGAAAGCCAACAAGAACTTGTTCGTGCGTGGATGCGTGACTTCGCCGGATGCAGCGGGCAACTTCTACTACGACATGAAGGGCACCTCGCCGCCAAAGAAGCAGAAGGGAGTCAAGAGCCCGGCGGCGCCCGAGGATCCACGCGTGATCGCGGCAAACGCGCTTGACGAAACTGTGCCGCAGGGTTGGCAGAAGGAACTATTGAAGGCTGGCTTCGCGATTACGCACGACAAGATCGTGGTCATCGACCCGTTTGCGGACGACTGCGTGGTGGTCACAGGAAGCCACAACCTGGGATTCCAAGCCTCCTACAACAACGATGAGAACCTGGTGATGATCCAAGGGAACAAGAAACTGGCGATGGCCTATGCGACCCATGTGCTGGATGTCTACGACCACTTCTCCTGGCGCTGGGCAGTGAACCAGAAAACAAGCGTGGACGCGAATCTGAAGACCAAGCCGGACGACTGGCTGAACTGGTACTTCGATGCAAAGGGGAACATCAAAACTGCACAGTTGAAATTCTGGATGCAGGCCACAGTATAGTCGGAGCCCCGAAGGCGAAAATCAAAAGAGAGGAGATCGGGTCAGTTTGCCCGCAATGAGCTGACCCCTGACCCCTGATCTCTGGACTTACTACGCCGTTGCCCGATGCTGTTCCCGCGCGCCCAGCCGCACACTGATGATCTTGCTCACGCCAGGCTCCTGCATGGTTACGCCGTAGATCATGTCCGCGGCCTGCATCATGCGCTTGGAGTGCGTGACGAGCAGGAACTGCGTCTCCTTGCTGAGCGAGTGCAACAGGTCTGCGAGGCGGCCCACGTTGGTTTCGTCCAGAGCCGCGTCCACTTCGTCCAGCGCGCAGAAGGGGCTTGGCTGGAACTGGAAGATGCCCACCAGCAGCGCCAGCGCCGTCAACGATTTCTCGCCGCCCGAGAGCAACAGCACGTTTTGCAGCTTCTTGCCCGGAGGCGAGGCCACAATCTCGAGGCCGCTCTCCGCCTGGTTCTCGGCATCGGTAAGCCGCAGGAAGGCCTGTCCGCCCTGGAAGAGCCGCGAGAACACAACGCTGAAATTCTCGTTGATTTTTGCGAAGGCCTCTTCGAACTTGGTGCGCGTAATCTGATCGATCTCCTTGATGGTGTCCTGGGTATTTTCAATGGACTCCATCAGGTCCTTGCGCTGCGTCTCAAGGAACTCGTGGCGCTGCGCGGTTTCCTTGTACTCATCCAGGGCCATCATGTTCACCGGGCCCATCTGTTCAATGCGCTCCTTGAGTACGCGGCAGGTCTCTTCCTCGGCCGTCAACTCTTCGTCGAGCAGGCGAACAATCTCCACGTCCGCGCGCAGCACCTGGGCCTCGACGTTGACCTCGGCAAGACATGTTGCTTCAAGATACTCGAGATCCGAGTGCAGCTTGGCCAGCTCGCTTGAGCGCCCGGCCCGGTTTTCGCGCAGTTGATCGAGAGCGGCGCGCCCGGTCTTGAGCAGCGTCTCCATCTCCGCCAACTGCTGGCGCAGCGCCAGTGATTGGGCCGCTATGGTCTGTGTCAGCGCCAGAGCTTCAGTACGTGTCGCGGCCAGCTCCTTCTGCTTTTCGGCAAGTTGAGCGCTCTCGGCGATGCGCTGCTCGCGTTCCGCCGTGGCAGCCGTCCGTTGCTGCTCGATCGAATGCACGCGGCGCTCGAGGTCCGCATGCAGCCGGTCGATGCGCTGGAAGGCTGCTTCCGCGCCGCGACGCCGCTCTTCCAGACCGGCCAGTTCCGCGGTAACTTGCGCCGCCTCCTGTTGCAGACCCTCGCGCTTCTGCCGCATCAGGGCAAGCTGCGCCTGCAACTCATCGAGGCCCGCCTCGGCCTGCGCGTGCTCGGTCTCGAGGCGCACCGTCTCTTCGCGCTTCTGGTCGATCGCCTGGCGCTTGGCTTCGCAGGCGTCCTTGTTGCGCGCCTCCTGCATCGTCCAATCCTGCAAGCGTCGTTCGATGCGCTGCGTCTCGCCTTCCATCTGCTTCAGCGCGGCACCCAGGTTGGCGGTGTCGGTCTCCGCAATGCGCCGCTGTTCGCTCAGCGCTTCCAGTTGCGTGGTCACTTCTTCGATGGTCCGCGTCAGGATTGCGGCTTCAGTCTCCGCCTGCGCCAGGCTTGTCTCGAGCTTCGCAAGCCGGCCTTCGGCCTCGCGCAACTCACGCTTCAGCGCCAGCGGTCCTTCGCTTGCGGGCTTGCCGCCGGTTACGGTTGCGTTGTGGAAACACTCGCCTTCGGGAGTTAGGAAATACGCATGCGGATAGCTCGACGTGAGTCTCAGCGCGTCGTCAGAAGTCCCGACAAGGTAGCTGTGCCGCAGCTTGGGCAAGATCGACTCCAGCGCCCGGCCAAAACCGTTCAGCACTTTGATCGCCTCGCGCAGTGGCGTCAATCCTGGCTCGTTCACCGCGCCCAGGCTCTCGTCGAATAGAACCCCCTGCGCATCGGAGTGGATCAGGAACGTGGCGCGTCCGTCGCCGGCCTTCAGCACCTTTACGCCCTCTTCCGCGTCGCCCCAGTTTTCAACGACAACGTAATTCAGCTCCTCGCGCAGAAACTCGTCCACCACGCCTTCATGCGCGCCGCTCACTTCAAGAAAATCGGCCAGCGTGCCCACCGGCGAACTGCCATGCCCCAGCGCGCCCGGCTTGAGCAGCTTGCGCACGGAGTCGGTCGAGTAGCTGTGGTTGCGAATCAATGCCTCAAGAGAATCGCGGCGCCCTGAAACGGAAGCTTGCTCGCCGCGCAACTGGTTGGCCAGCGTGCGCTTCGCGCTTTCTTCGGCGCGCTTGACTTGCAATGTTTCGCGCAGTGCCGCGATCTCGCCTTCCAAACGCTTCAGCGCGTCGGCGGCGGACTCAAAGCGCAAGTGCGCCTGTCCGCTCTCGATGCCGAGCGTCTCCTGTTCGTTGCGCGCCTGGCCGATCTCCGCATGAAGCCGCTCCGCTTCGCGCTCCAGCGCTGCGAGGCTCTCTTCGCTCTGCGTGGTGTGATTGCGCGCATTGCCGGCCAGCGTAAGCAGTTGCATGGCGTGGCGGCGGCTGCTCTCCAGTTGCCGCTCGGCACTGAACACCTCTTCGGCAGCCGTGCGCGCTTCCTGCTGGCGCGCCTCCACCTGGTGACGAAACTCTTTTGCTTCTCCCGCGGCCGACTCAAGAAAGCTGTGTTGCTGCGCGCGCTCTTCGGCGATGCCGGCCAGTTGCGTGCGCGTCTGCTCCAGCTCTGTTGCCGCCGCGGCGATGCGCGTTTCCAGCTCGCCCACGCGCTCGGTGTTGCTCCGCTCGCGTGCGATGGCGCGCTCGAGCTCAACCGCGGCTTCGTTGGCGCGGTCCTGCGCCTCGTGGCCTTCCTTATCCAGCGCGTAGCCTTGCTCGGTCAGCGAGTGCTGGCTTGCCTCCTGTTGCGCAATCACCTCAGCCGCTTCACTTGCGCGCCCTGACAAAGACGCGATCTCTTCCTCAAGCCGGGCCTGCTCGGCATCCATCACCGCCATACGGCTTGAAAGCACCACGCGCAGGCGTCCGCGCAACTCATCGCGCACGGCGGCGAACCGCTCCGCCTTTGCAGCCTGGCGCTTCAGAGAGTTCATCTGGCGCGTGACTTCGTCAAAGATGTCGTCGACGCGGGCCAGGTTTTGGCGCGCGCTTTCAAGGCGCAGCTCAGCCAGCCGCTTCTTGGTCTTGAAGCGCGTAATGCCCGCCGCTTCTTCGATAATGGCGCGGCGATCGTGCGGCTTCGAGCTGAGCAACTGCCCGATGCGCTCCTGGCCAATGATGGCGTAGCTCTCCGGCCCCAGGCCCGTGCCCATGAAGATGTCCTGAATGTCGCGCAGGCGGCAGAGCTTGCCATTCAGTAGGTATTCGCTTTCGCCGGTCCGGAAGAGGCGGCGCGTAATCACAACCTCGCCCTTTTGCGGCGTGCGCTGGAAACGGCGGCGGCGAATCTTCAGAACGACGGCTTGCGGTCCTTCTGACGATGCCTGCGCTTCACCTGACTCGTCGTCTTCAATTGCCTGGCCCGGCTGCTCGTTGGCAATAATCTCATCGGCCTCGGCTGCGCGGCGGCGTCGCACTTCGTTCTCGTCCCAGTCGGTGGGTCCCTCGTGCTCCACCACAACTTCCGGCTCCACGGCCACCGGCCCCTCGTAGGCCTCCGGATCCACCATGGTCAGCGTCACTTCCGCCATGCCCAGAGCCTTGCGCTCGCGCGTTCCGGCAAAGATCACGTCCTGCATGTGCGTGCCACGCAGGCTCTTGGCGCTCTGCTCGCCCAGCACCCAGCTCACCGCGTCCAATATGTTCGACTTGCCGCACCCATTGGGCCCCACCACCGTGGCAATGCCCGTTCCCGTCACGGTCAACTCCGTGCGGTCGCAGAAACTCTTGAACCCGAGAATATGGATCTTTTTTAATTTCAGCATTCCTACTCCAATTTTGCTTAAAGACGATGGGCGCGTGTGTGGCTAGATTTTATTGTCGGGCGGCGATTTTCCCGTGCCAAAGCTGCGGGCCAATTGTTGCTACCCGATTACAGACTTTACGGAGCTTGAGAGGCAGGGTCAACGCAGGAAAAGGGTGTTTTTGTGGATAAGGGCGTCCGGAATTCCTGTTCTTGGAAAATGATAAGAATGCGGCCCAAAATGGGGATTTTTTAACAATTTTCGCCGCCGTTTTGCACAGGCCGCTCCTGCGCTCCGGTTGGCAGACGACCAACCGCTAATTCTTGAGCATGGTGCTTGTCACAGCCTTGCGAATCACCTTCTCGAGAGCCCGGAGCGCTTGCGGCCTCGGAAACCCCGGCCGGCTGGCCAGACGAATTGTGCGCGACGATTGCCCGGCCAGCGGCCGAAGCAGGATTTCCCGCCGCCGAAACGAGTTTGCCGCCAGCGCCGGCAGAAGAGTGGCGCCGTAGCCCGCGGCAACCAGGTTGACCAGCGTCTCCAGCGTCGCGGCCTGCATCGAGCTCTGGAATGCTCCGCGCGCCGAAGCGCCTTTTCTGCTGCAGGCGGCCAGCGCGTGGTTTGAAAGGCAGTGCCCGTCGGCCAGCACCATCAGCTCTTCGGCCAGGTCTTCCTCGCTCACAATTTCAAATTCCGCCAGTGCGTGATTAAAGGGCAAGGCAGCCAGCAGCGGCTCGTCGAAGAGCGCAATTTCAGTTATCTCCGGCGCGTCGGGCGGCGTTGCAAGCAGCGCGGCATCCAGGCGGTGATTGCGCAGCCCATCGATCAGCGACCGCGTCTGGTCCTCCCACAACTCGATCGTCAGTCCCGGGTAAGCCTGGCGCAGCGGCTTCAGAATAATCGGCATCAGGTAGGGCGCCAGCGTGGGAATCACGCCCAGCTTCAGCGGCCCTACCAGCGGATCCCGCGCCGCCCGCGCCACCGCTTCCATCTGGCCTGCTTCGGCCAGCGCCTGCTGCGCATGAATCAGAATCTGGCTGCCGACAGGCGTCACATCCACGCGCTTGTTGGTCCGCTCCAGCAGCGTCACGCCAAGCTCATTTTCCAGCTTGCGAATCTGGCTGCTCAGCGTTGGCTGGCTCACATTGCAGGCCTCGGCGGCCCGTCCAAAGTGCCGGTGCTCGGCCACGGCCACCAGATAACGAAGTTCCTGCAGGTTCATTTCCGCCCCAAACCTAATTGGACTTGTTTAATTATAGAGAGCAGCAATCGTCACCGTAGAAACAATTCATTTTACTTATCGATCCGGCGAGACTAGCGTGGTGGAGGTGGGCCAGTTCGTATGGCTGGCGGGTGAGGTTTGCCTGGCCTTAGGCGAGCCGCAATTTTCAAGTTCAATCAACGGCGCGGGTGACGCGAACTGCCCGGCGCAAAACCCAATCAACATTCCCATAGACCTGAAGGAGATGCGCCATGTCTGAAAACCAGTCACAGAACCCCGGACCACCCATCGTCGACGATCAGAACCTCAAGTCGGGCGACGCAAAATGCCCGTTTGTGCATGGCGCCCCGAAACACACCATTGGCGGCGCCCCCTCCAATGCGAGCTGGTGGCCCAATCAACTGAATCTCAAAATCCTCCACCAGCACTCGCAACTGTCCAATCCGATGGGCGAGGAGTTCAATTACGCCAAGGAGTTCAAGACCCTCGACCTCAATGCCGTGATCAAGGACCTCCGCGAATTGATGATTACCTCGCAGGACTGGTGGCCGGCGGACTATGGCCACTATGGTCCGTTCTTCATCCGCATGGCATGGCATAGCGCAGGCACCTACCGCATTGCCGATGGCCGTGGTGGCGCAGGCTCCGGAGCGCAGCGGTTTGCTCCTCTCAATAGCTGGCCCGACAACGTGAGCCTGGACAAGGCGCGCCGCTTGATCTGGCCCATCAAGCAGAAGTACGGCCGTAAACTCTCCTGGGCCGACTTGATCATTCTTACCGGCAATGTGGCTCTTGACTCCATGGGCCTGAAGACCTTCGGCTTCGGAGGTGGGCGCGAAGACATCTGGGAACCGGAAGAGAGCATCTACTGGGGCTCTGAGGGAAAGTGGCTGGGAGACGAACGCTACAGCGGCAACCGTCAGCTCGAGAACCCGCTCGGCGCTGTGCAGATGGGCCTGATTTATGTAAATCCCGAAGGACCCAATGGCAAGCCCGATCCAATCGCCGCCGCAATTGATATTCGCGAGACGTTTGCGCGCATGGCGATGAACGACGAGGAGACAGTCGCTCTGATCGCCGGCGGACACACCTTCGGCAAGGCGCATGGCGCTGCCGATCCGGTCAAGTATGTTGGGCGCGAGCCCGAGGCCGCACCGATTGAAGAGCAGGGCCTGGGCTGGGCAAACAGTTTCCGCAGCGGCAAGGGCGTGGACACCATCAGCAGCGGCCTGGAAGGCGCGTGGACAAAGAGCCCGGCAAAGTGGGACAACGACTACCTTGAAAATCTCTTCAAGTATGAGTGGGAACTGACAAAGAGCCCTGCCGGCGCGCAGCAGTGGGTTCCCAAGGGCGGCGCCGGAGCAGGCACCGTGCCGGATGCGCACGACCCCAAGAAGAAGCACGCTCCCATCATGTTTACGACGGACCTCTCGCTGCGCATGGACCCGATCTACGAGAAGATCTCGCGCCGTTTCCTTAAGAATCCCAAGCTGCTTGCGGACACCTTCTCCAAGGCCTGGTTCAAGCTGACGCACCGCGACATGGGGCCAGTCTCGCGCTATCTTGGCCCCCTGGTTCCTAAAAAGCCGCTCATCTGGCAGGACCCTCTTCCCGCGGTCGATCACAAATTGATCAACGCAAAGGAAGCCGCCGCACTGAAGGCTCGCATTCTCGAATCCAAACTCACCATCTCTCAACTGGTGACCACGGCCTGGGCGTCGGCATCGACCTTCCGCGGCAGCGACAAGCGCGGCGGGGCTAACGGCGCGCGCATTCGCCTTGCTCCGCAAAAGGATTGGGCAGTCAACCAGCCCGCGGAGTTGGCCAAGGTGCTTTCCAAGTTGAAGGCCATTCAGAAGGAGTTCAACGACGCGCAAAAGGGAGGCAAGAAAGTTTCGCTTGCCGACCTGATCGTTCTCGGCGGATGCGCGGCCGTAGAAGCTGCCGCCAAGAAGGCAGGACACAACGTCAAGGTTCCATTTTCGCCGGGCCGCACCGATGCGTCACAGGCGCAGACCGATGTGGAATCGTTCGCCGTGCTCGAACCCGCCGCGGACGGCTTCCGCAACTACATTCGCAAGGGACTCGAGGCATCGGCAGCGGAGCTTCTGGTGGACAAGGCGAACCTGCTCACACTCACCGCTCCGGAGATGACGGTGCTCATCGGCGGCCTGCGCGCGCTCGATGCCAACTACGCGCACTCGCAGCACGGCGTCTTCACCAAGCGTCCCGGCACGTTGACGAACGATTTCTTCGTCAACCTCCTCGACATGAACACCAAATGGCAAAAGTCCGCCAAGACCGAAGGCGTTCTTGAAGGCCGGGACCGCGCAACCGGAGCGCTCAACGCTACGGGCACCGTCGTCGATCTTGTCTTCGGTTCGAACTCGCAGCTTCGTGCGCTCGCCGAGTTCTATGCCTGCAAAGACTCGGAGAAGGAGTTCGTGAACGACTTCGTCGCGGCCTGGAGCAAGGTGATGAACCTCGATCGCTTCGATATGCGCTGATCTCGATCTGCGCTGTTCCAGGCTGATTTTTAAATTGCGGCATCCCCAAACAGGAAGGGCGCGCTAACCGGCGCGCCCTTCCTGTTTTGCTCCCTACCACCTTCGGTCGCTTCTACGGATGAGCAAGCGGATCTCGCGGTGGGCCAGAGTCCGCCGCGCCGCCTGATCCGCCACTCTGATAGATGTGGAGCGCCGCCTGGTATTCGCTTGTTGCGGCCTGTGGCTGCTTCATGCCCGCGTAAAGCGAAGCTAGAATCTCATGCGTCAGGATGAACCCGGGATCGAGCTTCTCCGCAGTCTTGAATCCCTCGAGTGCCGGCCCGAACTGCTTCCGCTGCATGAGCTGATAGGCAACAGCAAACTGGCTAAGCGCCGCGATCTTCGTCACCGTAAAATTGCCATCGTATTCCAGAATCTCTCCGCCCAGAACCGCCACCGGGTGCATGCCATAGAACTGCTGGTATGGATTCAAATTGCCCGGTCCCCAATCAAAACCTGAAAACTCATTGGAGCCAATAAAGACGGGTCCATCAATCTGCTCGGGGATGAGACCTTGCCGGCTGCTCGCGAGCGTCGAGAAAAACGATGGCAGGGGCGTACACGGAATGTGATAGTAGGCGGGATCGTTAAATCCGTCGAAGGCAAACCAGCAATGCGTAATGTGCCTGCTGTCGAGATTTGCCTTCAGCGTTTTCAGCCCGCTTTCCCAGCCGACGTTTGCGTCCGAGGCAACCCTGTAGGTATTAGAAGTGCCTCCGAATGCCTCGTTCGAATAGGGCAGATAGTTCGGATAAGTATGCAGCGATGAGATCACGTGAAACGCAAGCAGAAGGGTGACAACGGCCGCCCAGCTTTTTGACTTCCGCGCCAGCATCCAGGCGACAGCCCCCGCCAGCACAATCAGAAACGGATACACCGGCAGAATGTGGCGCAACCCGAGATCGAGCTTTGACCGCATGGCGAACGCGACCCAGATCAACGGTGGAACCAGCAGAAACACCAGCTCGCGTCGATATTTGCGCTTCCATATCTCCCGCGCTGCGAAGGTCAACAACAGCAGCAGCATAAAACCGATCGTCGATTTGATGACAAACAAAACAGGGAAGTAGAACCAGTGGCCGGTTGCGTAGGGGTGTCCCAGCAGAAACGTCGGACGCCCTTGCAGGCTGATCTCGACAATGTCGTTCATGCCGAACAGATAGGCCTCGGGCAGCAGATGATGATGCTCCATGAATCCGAGAACGTCCGCTTCGAAGTGGCCGTCTTTCTTCAGGGTCATCAAGTAGTCGGCGGTTGTCGGATTCATCGGCGCGCCTCCCGGACGGGCGGCATAGCGGAATCCATAAAACGACCACAGAATGGTCACGGAGATAATCGTGATCGCGGCCAACGCGCCCAACAGGCGCAGCGACTCGTGTTTTCGCGGCTCGGTGACGCCGTCCTCTGCCGACCGGCGCCGCACGATTTCAAACAACGACAAAACTAGAAACATCGGCAGCAACAGCACGGCTGAGTGCTTCGCCGCCAACGCGAGCCCAGCCGCAAGGCAGCAGACTGAGAGCCGCAGAATGGATGGCTTTCTTGAGTAGCGATAGAAGGCGTAGACCGCGGCGAAGACCAGGCAAGTCGCGCCCATGTCGGTGCCGACCAGCGCACCGTTGGCGAGAATATTCGGCTCAAATACCAGCACGAGAAGCGCAATCAACCCCGCGCCCGCGCCAAACATTTCGTAGCCTGCGAGGAAGACCAGCAGGGCCAGGGTCAGGGCAAAGACTGAGACCGCCGCGCGCGCTTTGAATAAAATCGAATCGGCATCGTTCGCATAAAGAAGTTGGACTCCGCCGTAGGCGGATGCCGCTCGAAAATTGATCGGGATCGGCGGTGGATCTGCCAGTCCTGTCGGCAGCAGCGGTAGCGCGGCCACCAGTTTGACCAGCGGCGGATGCTCGGGATTGATGCCGAAGTCAGCGGTTTTCCAATACGAGTAGCCGGAGTAGATGTGTGCGCTCTCATCAAATGTCTGCGAGTTCTGATGAACGGAGAACAATAACTCGCATTCCAGAATCACCATCAGCAAGGCAACAGAGGCTACAACCCAACTCTTCTTTCCGTCCATCAACTTCATCCACTTTCTCCTTGCACATCGGGGCTATCCATCGAACGATGCCCGCCGCTCAGCGCGGATTCCCGCGGCAGAGATCGGTTGGTTGCTTCATATCAAGTTCTCGGCGAAGGCCCTCGCGGCCCAAGGGCAATGAACTCCCTCAATGGCGCGGAAGATCGCGAAAAGGGCGGCGCCCATCTTCGTTGGAAAACTTCTGTTGGTCAACTCAGAAAAGCCTCACGATGAAAAAGCTGTTTCGCAGGGAAATGCAGAGGCTCTGAGTAGGGGAATCCTATATCGGTGCGGATTTCAATGTAAAGAAGTTTCTATTGCACGAAGATGGAATGCAGGCTTGTGCGAAGAGTGCAAAAGAGCAGGGGCGCACCGTATTGGCGCGCCCCTTGCAATAGGTAAAAGTTGTTCGCTGAGATAAATCGCCAACGGCTCCAGGGATGGTTGCCCCAGCTTTCGATTCCGGGAACGTGAATTCAATTTCGCGCAATTGCAAAATGCAAATTCAAGATCACAAAAGCCAAAAGCAGTTCTCAGTTTTTCAGCACTGCTCGATAGCGCACTTTGTTCTTCTTCACCTTTTCGATGGCTTCGTTGGCCTTGGCCATGGGGAACAGCTCAGTCGATGCCTTCACGCCGTGACGCGCGGCCACATCCAGCATTTCACGCAGTCCGTAGGGACTGCCGGTCGGATTGCCGCTCATGGTGCGCATGCCGGAGATGAGCGGAAACGCATGCACGCTCACCGGCGACGGCGGCACGCCCACAAAGCAGAGCGTTCCGGTCGGCCGCAGAGCCTGCAGGTAGGTTCCCCAGTCCTGGTCGGCGTTGGCGGTGTTCAGGATAAAATCCAGGCTCCCCGCAATTTCTTTCATCGCCTTCGATTCGCGGCTGTTCACAAAGTCGTCCGCTCCCAAGGCACGCGCTTCCTTCTCCTTGGCGGCCGATGTCGAAAATGCAGTGACCCGCGCGCCGAAGACACGCGCGAACTGCAGGGCAATATGTCCCAGCCCACCGATGCCCACAATGCCCACGCGCGACGAAGGGTTGATACCATGCGTGCGCATCGGGCTATAGACCGTGATGCCGCCGCACAAAAGCGGAGCTGTCTGTTCGCTGCTCAGCACTTCGGGTATCGGAATCACAAAGCGTGCATTGGCGCGGACGCGATCGGCGTAGCCGCCATGGCGATGAACGCAGGTGCCTTCTGCATCCGGGCAGAGGTTCTCCAGGCCCCGCAGGCACCACTCGCACACGCCGCAGGAATTCGATTGCCAGCCAAGGCCCACGCGCTGGCCCACCTCGAGGCCGCGTACCTCGCTGCCCACTGCCGAAACAGCCCCAATCACTTCATGGCCAGGAATGAATGGATAATGGCTGATACCCCAATCGTTTGAAATCAGGTGAAGGTCGCTATGACAGATGCCGCAGTGCGTTATGGCAATCTCGACCTCCTGCGAGCCCAACTTACCTGGGTCATAGTGGAAGGGAAGTAACTCCGCTCCCGCTGCATGTGCTGCAAGTCCTTGAATCTGTGCCATGTCTCTCTGAATTCCTCGTGGGGGATTCTATGCCGGCTATTTTTCACCAAGGCGCCGGTGTTGCAAATTGAAAAAAAGTGACCTTCCCCATCCCTAGTTTAAACCGCCCCCTGCCTCGATGTGGAGATTGATCACCTGAAAGCCGTAAAGCACCCCCCCGGCCGGGGCATCCGCGAAAACCACGGCGGATTCTCCGTTCAATCCGGCTTGCTGCCCGGAGCGCAGCGGCTCAAGCGCATTGGCCATGGATAGAGGCAAGCTCGTAAGCGTATTTCCGGAGATTCCGGCCTGCGCTTCAGGTACCAGAATGCTTACATAAATCCGGTCCGCCGCGTGCTCGCGCCCATATTGCGCCAGCACCGAGTCAAGATCGGGCTGCCTGCCGTTGAATTGCGGCTGATTCAGCGTCCTGTCCAAAGTACCGGCATCTGAGATAAGGAGCCGCAAGTTGCCCTCGTCCAGCCGCGCCGGCAACGTGATGGGAATGCGAACATTGCGCGCCGGCTGCTGCCAGGGACGAATCGTTGCCTCCACTTCAATGGTGTCTCCGGCGTGAGCAACATCGTTTGAGATCAGCCGTGCGCCTTCAAGCTCCACCTGCATGCGCCTTGGAACGGCCTCGGCATGGATCTCAATCGACTGCACAGTGCCTTGCCGTGCGCCGTTGGTGTAGAGGCGCGTAAAGTGTTCGCCGGCCAGCAAGGCGGCCTGCATCTGCGCGCCCATCTGGTCACTCGGCGTGGCCCACAGTTCGATTGGCGACGGCGCATGGCCTTCGATTTCGATGCTGCCCGTCAGGTGATAGCTCGAGTCGGCGGTGCTGTCGTTGGATTGGAGCAGCGCGTCGTAGAGCACCACCTCCATGGCCTGCGCCGTTAGCGAAGGCAGATCCAGAATCTCGACATTCACAACTCGCTTGCCCGCGGGCGTATCGATCGCAACGCGCATGGGGATCATGCGCGCGCGCGCCCCCAGAATGCCGCTGATGGCCCCGGCGCGGTCCTGTGTGAACGCGCCGATCGTCGCGCCGGTGTTGATGATCTTGAACGCATTCAGTGGAGAAGCCAGCGTGGCCAGAACATCGGCAGCGGTCATCGGCAAAGATACCGGCCCCGCTTGCAGAATGGGATGCCCACAGGCCAGCAGCCGTTTTGGATCGATGTAGGTCACCGTGCAGGTGGCGGAGATTTCCATGTCGCCGCGAACCAGCAGTGCGCTGACGGCAGAACCCGGCTCCATGGCGGCAATTGCCGCGGCCGAGGGCTCGGCGTCCGGCGAATCTTTATCGGCGGCGCGTGCATTTTCGCTCGATCCGCTCGCCATCCCACCGGCAGCCACCTCGGCCAGGCTGGTTCCAGCCATCTGTTTTTGCCACAGTTCGATCGCCTCCGGCCGAAATCCGCTCATCACCAGCGGCGTCTCCATCATCTGGAAGTTCATCTCCGGCGCAGGCTGAAGCGCTCTCTGATTGTTGCCCGCGAGCGAAGCCAAACTCTCGCCTGGAGCTGGTCTTTCAACGCCGGCGGTCGCCGACTCACCAGACGCAATGTCCCTCACCTCAAGCATCTGCTCAATCGGCGTTATGCCCGCGATCGGCTCCTTGCTGAACTGCCCAATGCGATAGGCGATTGCGCCCAATAGCTTGTTGCCGATGTAGACCGGGCTGCCGCTCATGCCTTCCACAACGCCCGTATACTCCGGCTTCGCTCCGTGGAGTTCGACAAGGATCATGTCCTGGCCTGGCCCGCGCGCTCCGCGCAGAACGCCCAGCACCTCCACTTCCATCGCTTCCGGCTTGCTGCCTGAGAACACTGTCCAGGCCGTGCCGGTCAAGCCGCGGCGAACCTGGCTAAGCGGGAAAAACCCGCCACTCGACGGAGGCGGTCCAGACTCAACAACCTTGGCGCTTTGTGCGTGCAGCGGACCCGTGGTCTGCACAATACCGGAGACCGCGGCCAGCGCAACCGCAAGAGCCGCAATTCGACCAGGGACAACTGTTGCCCGACACATCGCTGTTTGCTTCAGGGAAGATTTCACGTCTATAAGAGTACAGCCGGAGGGCGCGGTTCACGCAGGGCGCCCGAGGACTGCGAGTTACGAACCTCGAACCACGAAACACGAACTGCGAACTGTGATCTGAGGGTTGTATCCTGTTCACCACAGAGGTCGCCATGTCTACGCCACATCGAATCCTGCATCTTGCCCGCCGTCTTCCCCTCGTCACGCTGGTTTTTGCCGTGGCTCTGCTGGCCATCGATCCCGTGGCCCAGGCTCAATCTCAAGCTCAGTCGGCAACCCCGCAGCCTAATCAAACTGCCCCTGACTCCGGCGGTCCCTCGGGCGACACGGGCGTTATCGCGGTGCCCAGGAAAAAGGATGTGCCCGACGAGGCGCCTCCTCCCGCTCCTGCAGCGCCCAAAATCAAAAACCCTGAAGAGGTCGGGAATGTTTCCTTGCGCCTCGATGTTCCCGAAGTCACCGTGGACGTGGGCGTGCTCCTGGAAAAAACCCATCAATTCGTGCCTGGCCTCAAGCCGGACAATTTCAAAGTCTACGAGGACGGCGTAGAACAGAAGGTTATCGGCTTCAAGCGCGTCGAGGCTCCCATAACGGCGCTGTTGCTCTGCGAGTTCGCTGCCAACAGCTACTACTTCATCTACGACATGAAGAATGCCGCCTGGTCCTTTGCCCAGCAATTGCGCCCCAACGACTACGTTGCCATGATGACCTTCGACATGCACACCCAGATCATCACCGACTTTACCCAGGACAAAAGTCAGATTTTGCAGGGCATCAATTCGCTGGTCATTCCAGGCTTCAGAGAGACCAACGTCTTCGACGCGCTCAATGAGTCCCTCGATCGCCTGGATCGCATCCCAGGAGAAAAATACATCATCCTGATCTCCACTGGCCGCGATACATTTTCAAAGCTCACCTTCGACCAGATGATGAAGAGAGTGAAAGCCTCGCGGGACATCACCATCTTTACCGTGTCGACCGGAGGTTTGCTGCGCGCCATGACGGAAGGACGCGGCGGCGGCATGAACGCATCCATTCGCGATATGGACTACCTGCAGGCCGACAACGAAATGAGGACCTTCGCCAGCATGACCGGCGGCATGAGCTTCTTCCCCCGCTTCGAAGGCGAACTTCCGGATATCTTCCAGAACATCAACCAGACCATCCGCTCGAAATACGAGTTGGTCTACCGGCCGAGCAACTCCAAGCAGGACGGCACCTACCGCAAGCTGCGCGTGATGCTTGTCGACGACGAGGGGCAACCGCTGCGCTTCCAGGATCAGAAAAAGAAACCGCTGAAGTACGACATCATCGCCCGCGATGGCTACCGGGCCAAGCAGGAAGTGGAGTAACCCGCCGCAGCGAAAGCCTGGCGGCATCCATCCCGCGCCCCAGAATTGTTCGTTCGCAGGCTACCGCGCGCGCACTGTTCGAAAACGAACAGTGCCCGCGCGCAAACGGTCACTGTGATCCGTCCATCCATCTGTGCATCCTTCGCCAAGCTGTTTGTTTTCAACGCCAGCAGGCAACGGGTTCAATGGCCCTCCAAATGCCTTAACAGGGCGTGATGGATATAGCCCGCCCAGACTTGAAGCAGAAGAAGAAGCGCCAGTTGATGATTTGGACTGGCATCGCGGTGGTGGTTCTTGCTGTGGTCGGTTTCGCGGTCTCCCGGCTCAAACCGGCCGCGCCCACAGTCGATCGCTCCACCATCTGGCCCGACACGGTGAAGAGGGGTCCGCTGGTGCGCCAGGTGCGCGCCTCCACGGGCAGCCTTGTGCCGCGCGAGGACTCGATCGAGCTCATCCCCGCGCAGACCGACGCCACCGTGGTTCGCATCCGCGTCTTGCCCGGCGCCAAGGTCACGCCCGACACCATTCTTCTCGATCTCGCCGATCCCGAGCTCGATCAGGAATTGCTGAACGCGCAATTGGCGCTCAAAGCCGCTGAAGCTGACTACAAGAGCTTGCAGGCGACGCTCCAAAGTACCCTGATGGATAAAAAGACGGCCGCCGCGGAAGTCAATTCCAACTTCACGCAAGACAAGTTGCAGGCGCAGACCGACAAGGCGCTCTACGATCTGGGCGTTATCTCTGGCCTTGCGTACAGCAAATCAAAAAGCACCGCCGACCAGTTGGCCGCGCAACACGACCTCAGCACCCAGCAACTGGATGTGAACCAGAGGGCGATAGCGGTGCAGCTCGCCTCGCAGCAAACCAAGATCGACCAGGCCAAGGCGCTGCTCAGTCTCTATCAGCGCCAGGCTGCGGCCCTCCAGGTCAGAGCTGGTATCTCCGGCGCGCTCGCCCCGCTGGCCACGCCGCTCCAGGTCGGCCAGCACGTCACCGCCGGAACCTCGGTTGCCGAAGTGATTCAGCTCGACAAGCTCAAGGCCGCTCTCCAGATTGCCGAAACCCAGGCGCGCGATATTCAGATCGGTCAACCGGCCTCCATCGACACGCATAACGGCGTCATTCCCGGTCACGTTACCCGGATCGATCCCTCCGTAGTGAACGGAACGCGCACCGTTGACGTAATGCTGGATGGGCCCCTGCCTGCGGGCGCGGTGCCACAGTTAAGCGTGGATGGAACCATCGATCTGGAACGGATGGCCGATGTGCTCTACGTCGGCCGTCCGGCGCTGGGCAATGAGAACTCGACGCTGAGCCTCTTCAAGATCGATCCCGACGGCAAAGGCGCCACGCGCGTTCCAGTCAAGGTAGGCCGCGCATCGGTCAACGAGATTCAGGTTCTTGAAGGACTCAAGGAAGGCGACACGGTCATCCTCTCCGACATGTCGCGCTGGGACAACGTAGATCGCATAAGGCTGGATTGAGGAAGAACTCTCAACGAGAATCGTCCGCAGCTGATGAGAACGAACAACTGAAAGCTGAAAGCTGAGAGCTGAAGGCTGAAAAGGGAGAACGAATGGCATCGAATGGCACATTGATTGAGATTGAGGACCTGACCAAAGTCTTCTACACCGACGAAGTGGAAACCCACGCGCTCTCCGGTGTTCACCTGACCATCGCGCGCGGCGAGTATGTAGCCATGTCCGGCCCTTCGGGCTGCGGCAAGTCCACGCTGCTCTCGATTCTCGGCCTGCTCGACACGCCGACCGGAGGCAAGTATCTGCTCAACGGCAACCCGGTCGAGAACCTGAGCTTCGCCGACCGCTCGCGCATCCGAAACCAGGAGATCGGTTTCATCTTTCAGAGCTTTAATCTGATCGGCGATCTCACCGTCGAAGAGAATGTCGAGCTGCCCCTCACCTATCGCGCCGGCATGCCCTCTGCGGAGCGCAAGAAGCGCGTCAAGGAAGCCTTGGAGCGCGTTAACATGGCGCACCGCATGAAGCACTATCCCGCGCAGCTCTCCGGCGGACAGCAGCAGCGTGTCGCCGTGGCCCGCGCCCTGGCCGGCTCGCCCTCCATCCTGTTGGCCGACGAGCCCACCGGCAACCTCGATTCCAAAAACGGTGAAGCCGTCATGCATCTGCTCGCCGACCTGCATCGCGAGGGCTCCACCATATGCATGGTCACGCACGATCCGCGCTTTGCCCGTCACGCCGAGCGCGAAGTGCATCTATTCGACGGAAAAGTCGTTTCTGAAAACGAGCTCAAAAAGCTCGAAGCGGAAGCGGAGGCGTAATCATGCTGCTCCAGAACGCAATGCACGACCTGCGTTTCGCCTTGCGCCAACTGCGCAAGAACCCGGGATTCACTGCGCTCGCCGTCGGCACGCTGGCCCTTGGCATCGCGGCCAACATCACCATCTTCAGTTGGATCAACTCAACCCTTCTCAATCCGATTCCAGGCATAGCCCACACCGGCAACATGATCACCATCATGCGCGGAGAGCGGAGCGAGCATCCCTCGCCACCCTTCTCTTACCTGGACTTTGCGGACCTGCGCGACACCACGCACTCATTCTCGGGACTCATCGGCTATCACGACGACTATATGGCGATTACCGGCGCCGGCCAGCCGCAACGTATCTACGGAACGCTGGCCTCGTCAAATTATTTTGAAGGGCTCGGCGTGCGCCCCATTCTGGGCAGATCGCTGCTTCCAACATTAGCCACCGAACGCACTGGCGCGGCAGAAGCTGTGCTCGGCTACGATCTTTGGCAGCAGCGCTACGGCGGCGACCCTGCAATCATCGGCAAGACAATTCAGATCAACCTTCATCCGTATACGATCGTTGGCGTTGCGCCGAAGGGCTTTATCGGATGTAAAACCGGCCTCCGCTCTGAAATTTGGATTCCCCTCGGAATGGACAAGCAGGTTTGGGGCTCGAACCGCATCGATTATCGCGACGGTCTGTGGCTCAACGTACTGGGCACACTCAAGCCCGGTGTCGATAGTGCGCAAGCCGACAGTGAACTCAACGTGCTGATGCAGCGCCTTGTCGCGCGCTTTCCCGATCAGCATCAAGGTCCAAACAACATCTCCAGCGATCCGCTCTGGCGTTCGCCCTTCGGCGCCAATGTCTACCTCTATGGAACGCTGCCCATGCTGCTGGCCCTTGCCGGCGCGTTATTGTTGCTGGCCTGCGCCAACGTAGCGAACCTGCTTCTCGTCCGCTCTGTCGCTCGCCGCCGCGAGATGGCAATCCGCCTTTCCATGGGCGCAAGCCGCTGGCGGATCGTGCGTCAACTGCTGATTGAGAATCTGCTCATCGCTTTTGCCGGAGGCGCGGTGGCGCTCACACTCACCGTCTGGACGGCCGGAACTTTGTCGGCCTTTCTGCCTCTTACCACTTTGCCCCTTAGCCTCAACGGTCATGTTGACTCCTCGGTATTCCTGGCCACTTTGCTCGTTTCCGTTTTCACAGCAATGGTTGCGGGGGCAATTCCCGCGTTGCGCGCTTCCAGTCTCTCGCCCGTATCGGTTCTCAAGGACGAGGCGCTCAGCACCTCCGGCGGCCTTTCCAAATCGCGTCTCACCGGCGGCCTGGTCATCGCGCAAATCGCCTTGTCGTTGCTGCTGCTCACCTGCGCCAGTCTTTTTGTTCGCAGTTTGCAAAATGCGCAGAACGCCGACCTGGGCTTCGATCCCAACCATGTACTGCTCACTTCGTTCGACCTCTTGCCCATGGGCTATACCGGAACCACCGCAAGAGAGTTCGATCGCCAGTTGATCTCGAAAGTCAGGTCGCTGCCAGGCGTTCAATCGGCAACCCTCGCTGACTTCTCACCGCTCAACTTCACCATCCACTCCGACTCTGTTCAGCCCGAGGGCTACGTGCCGCGCCCGCATGAATCCATGGAAGTCGATCGCGGCCAGGTTGGCCCGGACTATCTCCAAACCCTGCGCACACCGCTGATTGCCGGCCGCGACTTTACCCTGCAAGACAACGAAACCAGCATGCCCGTGGTCATTGTCAACCAGGCGCTCGTCGATCGCTACTGGCCGGGGCAAAACGCCGTCGGCAAACGCATCCAGGTCGCCGGCGGTTGGTGCACCGTGGTCGGCGTGGCTGCCAACGGAAAATACCGGCGCATGACCTACGACGCGGCTCCGCTTGTACTCGTGCCCCTTCTGCAGCGCATCGCTGGCCAGGTCATCCTCCACGTGCGCGTCAATGGCAACCCTCTGGCATTCACGTCTCCGGTCGATGAAACGATCCACACCCTCAATGCCGATTTGCCGCTCTACAACCAGACCACACTGAAAGAAAGCCTTCAGATGGGCAGTGTCTTCGAACGGATCGCCGCGGCCCTTGCCGGTTCATTCGGATTGCTCGCTCTTCTTCTTGCGGCGGTTGGCATTTATGGCGTGGTCGCGTATACCACGCGCCAGCGCACGCATGAGATCGGCATTCGCATGGCGCTCGGCGCAGGGCAGGGCGATGTGTTTCGTTCCGTGCTTGGGCAGGGTGTGCGGCTCGCGTTCTTCGGCCTCGCCGCCGGCCTCGCCGTCTCCTTCGCTTTCACGCGCTTGCTACGCGGCATGTTGTTTGGCATCTCAGCGGTGGACTGGATCACCTTTGCCACGGTCGCCGCCGCGCTCTTTCTTGTTGCACTTGCGGCTTGCTATTTTCCCGCGCGCCGCGCCGCTTCAGTCGATCCCATGCAAGCGCTCAGAACAGAGTAAGTTTTCAAGATTCCCCAACGGAGACCCTCGCCATGAACAACGTCTGGCTCGACATTCGCTACGCACTGCGCCAATTGCGCAAATCGCCCGGCTTCACCATGACTGCTGTGCTCACGCTGGCCTTCGGCATCGGCGCCACCACCGCCATCTTCTCCATCGTCGAGGGCGTGCTGCTCCGTCCGCTTCCCTTTGCCGATCCCGACAGGCTCGTGGCCCTCGGCGACAGCGTTGTGGGATCGCTGTGGGGCGGAGATCTACTGGTGACGGCGCCCGAGATTCCCGCTTATGAGCGCGGCGCACACGGGTTTTCGAGCCTCGGCGGCTACACGCAGGACGGCTTTGAGCTTTCAGGCACAGGAGAGCCCGCCAAGCTCAGCGGCGCGCGACTAACTGCCTCCGTTTTCACCACGCTCGGCGTGCAGCCCTTGATGGGGCGCACTTTCACGCAACAGGAGGATGAAGCCAGGCAGCAGGTAGCTGTCATCAGCTACCAGATGTGGCACAGCCGCCTGCACGACGACTCGCGCGTTATTGGCCAGATGATTCTGCTCGACCGCAAGCCGTATCAGGTGATCGGCGTCATGCCGCGCGGCTTCGAGTTCCCGCTTGTTCCCGGCCAACTCAACCGCAGCGAGCTGTGGGTGCCGCTCAGTCTTACTCCGAGTGATCTGGTTCAAACCGGGTCCTGGCACTTGAACATGATGGGCCGGTTGAAGCCAGGCGTCACGCCAGCGCAGGCCGAGCAGGATGCCGAACGCGTAGCGGAGCAAACCTCGCGGACATTTCCTCCGGCCATGGCCAGTCTTCGCGTCCATGCAAAAGTTCAGAAACTGTCAGAGAGGACAGTCGCGTCCGCGCGGCCCATGGTCAATACGCTTTTTCTCGCCGTTGCGGTAGTGCTGTTGATGGCCTGCGCCAACCTGGCCGGTTTGCTGCTGTTGCGCGTTATCCGCCGCCGCCGCGAGATCGCGGTGCGTCTCGCGCTCGGCGCCAACAGCGCCGCTGTCTTGCGGCAGAGCCTGCTGGAGGCCATGCTGCTCAGCGTTGCGGGTGGACTCATAGGGCTCGCGTTTGCCGGCACAGCGTTGCGCGTTGGCTTGCACTTCCTGCCTGAATCGCTGCCCCGCGTCAGCGCCATCGAGCTCGACTGGAAAGTAATTCTCTTCGCCATCTCGATCGCCATCTTCACCGGCCTGGTCTGCGGTGTCGCACCGGCCTATGCGGCCTCGCGCACCGGCGTTAACGACGCACTCAAAGAGGGCGGTCGCACAGGCAGCGTCGGCGGCGGCCACGCGCGCCTGCGGTCCATCCTTGTGGTCAGTCAACTCGTGGTAGCGCTGGTGCTATTGGTTGCTTCGGGTCTCCTGCTGCGCAGCTTCGACAACCTGCGCAAGGTAGACCTCGGTTTTCGCGCCGATCACGTTCTCACCGCATCCTATGGACTGCCTCACCAGCAATACTCTTCGCAAGCCGCGGTCGACGCGTTCAACACCCTTCTGCTCGCGAGGTTGCAGCAGTTGCCCGGCGTCCAGTCTGTCGGCACAACCAACATGCTTCCCGCTTCTGGCCAGGAGAGCTATGGCGCCGTTGTCGCCGAGGGCTATGTGTCTCCCAAAGGCGCGCCGATGACCGCAGCATGGCGCGGCCTCGCCATGGGCCAGTACTTCAGCGCCATCGGCGTACCGCTTTTGCGCGGTCGCGACTTGAACTCCGCGGACACAGCCACTTCTCCGCTCGTGGTCATCGTGAATCAGAAGTTTGCCGAACACTACTGGCCCGGACAGGACCCAATCGGCAAGCGCGTGCATATCGGCCTCCCGGAAACGCCGTTGCCGTGGATGACCGTGGTTGGCGAAATTGGCGATATGAAACAGCAATCCGCCGACACCGCCATCATTGAACAGATCTACGAGCCCATGAGCCAATTCAAGGCCGGCCTGGGCGGGTTTGCGCCGCCGGATATGCTGAATAGCGCCGGCGGGTCCATCGCAATCCGATCCAGTCTGCCGCCGGAGCAGATGGAAAGTGCACTGCGTTCTGCGGTCAGTTCCATCGATCCGCAGCTCCCTCTCACGCACGTTGAGTCGATGGACCAGATCGTCTCCGAGGGCCAGGCTTCGCGCCGCTTCTCGACAGCCCTCATCGCCAGCTTCGCCGCCGCGGCCGTGTTGCTTTCTCTGCTTGGCATTTACAGCGTCATCGCCTTTTCCGCCGCGCAGCGGACACATGAACTCGCCATCCGCCTCGCCCTTGGCTCGCAGCGATCCAGAGTTATGCGGCTCGTGCTACTCTCCGGCGCAAAGCTCGGTCTGGCTGGCTGCGTCCTCGGCGCCATCGGTGCCGGCTTCGCCACGCGCCTGCTGCGCACAATGCTCTTCCACGTCGATCCGCTCGACCCCGGCGTATTGATTCTTGCTGCCATCGCTATTTTTCTACTCGCTGTCGCGGCCTCGCTCCTTCCCGCGCGCCGCGCCGCCGCCATTGACCCCATGCAAGCCCTCAGGGCGGAGTAACGCTTTTTGAGATTCCCGAATGGAGAACACTCGCGATGATCAATATCTGGTTCGACATCCGCTACGCTCTGCGCCAGTTGCGGCACACGCCTGGATTCACGTTTACGGCAGTGGCAGTGCTTGCGCTCGGCATCGGCGTAAACATTGCAGTGTTCACTATCCTCAACGGCATCCTCCTGCGTCCGCTGCCCTACGCGCAACCGGATCGGCTTGTGAAGGTCGAACTCTCCGGCGGGCGTCCGTATTACCCTTTGAACTACGCGAATATCCTGCAGTTGCGCGACTCGATTGGTCCGCAGTTGCAGATTGGAGCTACATTCGGGAGCAGGCCGGCCAGCGTTGCCGGGCCCGGCGGACGCTTCCAGGTTTTCCAAACAAATGTCGATGCCAACTTGCTTCCTATGCTCGGCGCGCATCCAATATTAGGCCGCGTATTTCGCAGCGAAGAAAGCGACCCGGGCCGCAATAGCGTGGTTCTTCTTGGCGAAGATGCATGGCGCAAACTCTTTTTCGCCGATCCGCAAATTCTAGGCAAAACACTCACCATCCGCAGCCATGCCCACGCCATCGTCGGCGTCATGCCGCGTGGCTTCTCGTTCCCGGTAAACGAAGAAATGCAAATATGGACACCGCTCGCGCTTACGGCGGCTAATCGATCGGCAATGAGCGGCAAAGAAGCGCGGTTCTGCGAACCATTTGCGCGGCTGCCGGAGGGCATGACTGCGGCGCAGTTGACTGCGGCTCTCAGCCGGACGCAATCCATCGTCGCCAAAGAAGTCAGCGGCGACGATGTGCCCACACGCGTTACCGTTACTGGCTACCAGCAGTCGCTCAGCAATAATGCGCGAAAGCCGCTCATGCTGCTCTACGCCGTGGTCATTGGTATCTGGGCACTGGCATGCCTCAACGTGACCAGTCTCATGCTGGCGCGAGCAGTGGGGCGCACGCGCGAGCAGGCAGTACGCGCCGCTCTCGGCGCCAGCCGTGCAAGGCTCCTGCAACAGACAGTTGTAGAAAGCCTTCTCTTGAGTTGCATCGGCGGGTTCTTCGGTCTCTTGCTCGCGCAAACAGCCATCAAGCTGCTGTGGCGGCAAATCCATAGGCAGCTGCCGCTCAGCAGCGCCATTCATGTGGATTGGCGCGTGGGGGTTTGCCTCGCGGTGCTCACGCTCTTCACGGCGCTTGTCGCCGGCGTGTTTCCCGCACTCCGTGCCATGCGCCGTAATGTTCAGGGAGGCCTTCAGGGCGTAACTACCACCGCATCGGGCGGCCAGAGGCGAACCCGCGAAGCGCTGGTCATCGCACAGCTCGCGCTCACGCTTGTCTTCCTGGTGGGTGCGGGACTCTTCCTGCGCACCATCTATGCTCTGCGTCATGTGCCGCTCGGCTTTACGCAGCAAAACGTTCTTACCGGCGGAGTCCTTTTGAATGCCGGATCAGGCCAAACCGAGGAGCAAATGGAAGCCGCTGCCGCGCAGCAACCCAACATCGTGCGCTCAAATTATCTTCCGCTTCTCGAGCGGCTGCAGGCCATTCCCGGCGTTCAGGTCGTGGCGCTCAGTTCGGTGCTGCCTATGCGCGCGGAGTTTGGCGCATTGGTCTCCGGGAAGCTCGACAACAAGGAGACATCACCAGGCAACTCGCCCATGATCGATGCGCGCCTGGCTTCGGCAGGTCTTGTGGAGGCAATGGGAATCCCCATCGTACGCGGACGTTTCTTCACTGAAGATGACACCACAACTTCGCCGCCGGTGGTTGTCGTCAATCAGGCGTTCGCAAATCGCTACCTGCGCGGCCAGGACCCGATCGGGCACACCTTCGGAATGGGGAGGGGTCGCTTTGCGGAAATGCATATCGTGGGCGTGATTGGCGATGTCAAGCAAACAAAGGTGACCGACGCCACCACGCCGGAGATGTATTTTTGCCTGTCCCAGGTTGAGCCTGGGACGCCACTCTACGGCATTGCAGCGGCATTTATTCAGGTGGCCATGCGCGCCGCGGTCCCTGCCGATCAGTTGCGCGCCCAGTTCGACAAGGCATTGCACGAGGTGGCCCCGGACGCGACCACTACCGACGTGAAAACCATTCACGAAGCAGTCGAAGAATCCTTCGGCAGTCAAACCCTTATCGCGCGCTTGCTTGAAGCCTTTGCCGGTCTCGCGCTGCTGATTGCGTCGGTTGGCCTCTACGGGCTGCTTTCGTTCACGGTTGCACAGCGCACCCGCGAAATCGGTGTGCGCATCGCCCTCGGCGCACCGCAGTCCAACATCGAACGCCTCATTCTCGGCCGCGCCTTGCTGCTCGTTTCGGCCGGATTGGCGATCGGCGGCGTTCTGGCGTGGTTCACCGCGCGCTTTACCACAAGCTACATCTATGGCGTCCAGACCCACGACGCCCTGACCTTTGCTGCTGTTGTTCTTGCGGCAGCATCTTTTGTCGCCGCCTGGCTGCCAGCCCGGCGAGCGGCCTCTGTTGACCCCATCCTTGCACTGAGAGCGGAGTAGATCATGATCGAACTGAAAAACATCGAACGCAGTTACAAAACCGGACACACCGAGACCTGGGTGCTTCGCCGCGTCGGGCTCACCATCAACGAAGGCGAATTCGTCACCGTGATGGGACCGTCCGGGGCAGGGAAGTCGTCGCTGCTCAACGTGCTCGCGCTGCTCGACGACGGCTGGCTTGGCGAATATTGGTTCAGCGAAACGCCTGCCCACTCGCTCAATCGCAAGCAGAGAGCCGATCTCGCCCGCCAGCGCATCGGCATGGTTTTTCAAAGCTATCATCTGCTCGACGATCTCACTGTCGCCGAGAACATTGACCTGCCGCTCTCCTACAAGAACCTTCCATCGAAAGAGCGCCAGGGCATGGTGGCCGATATCCTCGACCGCTTCCAGATTGTCGCCAAGAAAGATCTTTATCCTTCGCAACTCTCCGGCGGCCAGCAGCAACTGGTCGGCATTGCGCGCGCCGTTGTTCATGCGCCGGAGCTGCTGCTCGCCGACGAGCCCACCGGCAATCTGCACTCCACGCAAGCCCGCGAGATTATGGAACTCTTCTGCCAGCTCAACCGCGCCGGCACCACCATCGTGCAGGTGACGCATTCCGAAGAAAACGCGCGCTACGGCAAACGCATTATCGAACTGCGCGACGGCTGGCTCACCCGTGACGAAACCGTGCCCGAAAAATCAGCACCCGAAAAAACAACGGAGGCAACCTCCAAGTGATCCGCACTCAGAACCGCTTTTATCAATCGAGTTCCACCCGGCCCGTACAGGCCCTGGCGGCCATCCTTCTGCTGCAAGTCAACCTGGCGCTGGCCGCCGAACCGTCGAGTCCCGTCGCCGCCTCAGTCCAAGCTGCGCCGCCCGCCGCGCCCGCGCAGACGCATCAAAGCAACATCCCCTTCGACCAGTTGCAACATCCGTCGCGCAATCCCTTCGATGCCTATCGCGGCAAAACCGTACCTCCGCCCAGCCTTGAAAACTCCGCGCGTCTCGATTCACTCGTCAAGGACGGCAAGCTCTACCTGTCGCTGCAAAACGCCATCGACCTGGCGCTTGAAAACAATCTCGATCTCGTGATTGCACGTTACAACCTGCCCATCGCACAGATGGACGTGCTGCGCACGCAGGCAGGCGGTTCCGTGCGCGGCGTCAATACCGGCGTCGTCTCGGGAACTCCTGGAGGCGCGGGCGTTTCGTTTGGAGGCAGTTCCGGCGCGGGGGCGGGCGGTACCTCCGGCGGCGCGGGGGGCGCGGGCGCAGGCGCTTCCGGCCTCGTGCAGTCCACTCTCGGCACCGGCGCTGCGGTCAACTCCTACGATCCGCAGATCAATGCAAAAACCTATGTGGATCACACCACGCAGTTGCTGCCCAACCAGATTCTCTATGGCGTCCCCGTCATTCACCAGAACACCTTCGAAGGCACGCTCAGCTACTCGCAGGCCTTCGCCACCGGCGCCGCTATCCAGGTGGCTTGGGACAACAATCGCCAAACCACCAACAGTCCAAACAACACGCTCAATCCGCAGCTCAACTCGTATTTCGAGTTTTATGCGACGCAGCAATTGCTGGCGGGCTTCGGCTTGGGGCCCAACCTGCGCTTCCTGCGCATCGCCCGCACCAACCAGAAAGTTTCTGACATCGCCTTCCGCGCCCAGCTCATCTCCACCGTCACCCAGATCTGCGACCTGTACTGGGACCTGGTGAACGCCTATGATAACGAGCAAGTAGGAGAACGCTCCGTGGCCTTTGCCACTGAAACTTTGTCGACCGCTCGCAAGCAGCTTGCGCTGCAGGCGATTCCCGAGATGGATGTCTTGAAAGCGGAAGCGGACCTGGCCACGCGCCAGCAAGACCTGACCATTGCCCGCACCAATCTTGAACTGCAAGAGCTCTACATGAAGAACGCCATTACCCGCTCGCTCGACGATCCCGTTCTCCAGGAAATGCCGGTCGTGCCTGTCGACCACATCGGCACGACGGTCGAGCCCGATTCGGAGCCCGTGCAGCAGATGATCACCGACGCTCTCAATCGCCGGACCGAGCTTCAGGAGTCGAGTCTGGTTTTGCAAAACAGCGAACTGAGCCGCAAGACCGCACGCAACGCGCTGCTGCCTTCGCTCTCTGTGTATGGCTTTTACGCAGGCACCGGATACGCCGGTACCCCCAATCCACTCAGCGGCTCCGGAGCCAATGTGCCGGCTGGCTTTACCGGTGCGGTCGACAACGCCTTCAACTACTCCTCGCCCGAATACCAGGTGGGGTTCCAACTGAACGTCCCACTCCGCAACCGCATCGCCAAGGCAGACCAGTACCGCACCGAACTCGAGTACCGCCAGTCGCAGGTTTATCTTGAAGAGTTGAAGAAACGCATTCGCATCGAAGTCCGCAACGCGCGCTTTGCTCTGGAGCAAGGCGCCAGCCGCGTGAATGCGGCGCGCAACGCCCGCGACCTTGCTCAGAAGACGCTCGATATTACCCAGCAGGAGCAGAAGCTGGGCGCCGGATCGAATCAACAGACGCTTGCAGCCGAGCACGATCTGGCCATCGCCGATTCCGCGCTGGTGGCTGCGGAAACCGACTACGAAAAAGCGCGCATTGAAGTCAAACGCGCCACCGGCTCTGTGCTTGAGGACTACGGCATCTCGGTTGCCGACGCAAAAACCGGCATCGTGGAGGCAGACAATTCCCGCTAAGCAAGAAAAAATCCGCGTGCTCGCCGCCGACGATCAGCCTTCCATCCTTGAGGCCGTCGAGTTGCTTCTCGCTCCGCACGGCATCGATGTGGACTGCGTCCGCTCGCCGCAGTTGCTCATGGAGGCGCTTAGCCAGCGCGATTACGATGTGCTGCTCATCGATCTGAACTACACCCGCGACACCACCTCCGGACAGGAAGGCCTCGATCTGCTTGCGCGCATCCAGGAGTACGATTCGCGGCTGCCCGTGATCGTCATGACCGCCTGGGGCAACATCGGCCTCGCCGTTGAATCCATCAAGCGCGGCGCGCGCGACTTCGTTCAGAAGCCCTGGGAAAATGAGCGCTTGCTTTCGCTCATCCGTGTTCATGCCGAGTTGCGCCAGGCTTTGCGCCGCGCCCGCCAGCTTGAACTTGAGAACCACCTCCTGCGTGCTGAGGGCATGCCCGAGTTCATTGCCTCCGCGCCCGCCATGCAGCCGGTGCTCGAACTCATCTCCCAGGTCGGCCCCTCCGACGCCAACGTGCTCATCACCGGCGAACATGGCACCGGCAAGGAAATCGTCGCCCGCCTTCTTCACGCCGCGTCGCCGCGTGCGCGCATGGCGCTGGTGGCCGTCAATGCCGGCGGCCTGCCTGAGGGAACCTTCGAAAGCGAAATCTTCGGCCACGTCAAAGGCGCATTTACTGACGCGCGCTCCGATCGTATCGGTCGCTTCGAACTTGCCAACGGCGGAACGCTTTTTCTCGACGAAATCGCCAACGTGCCTCTGCGCCAGCAGGCCAAGCTTTTGCGCGTTCTGGAAACCGGGGAACTTGAGCGCGTCGGCTCTTCGCAGACGCGGCGCGTCGATGTGCGCTTGCTGTGCGCTACCAATGCAATGCTCGATGAGGAGGCCAAGGCCGGCAATTTCCGCGAAGATCTGCTCTTCCGCATCAACACCGTTGAAATCCATCTGCCCGCCCTGCGCGATCGACGCGAAGACATTCCCCTGCTCGCCTCGCACTTTCTCAACCGCAACCGCGCCCGCTATCGCAAGCAGGTTATCGGCTTCTCGCCTGCCGCCATGCAGCAGTTGATGCAGTACTCCTGGCCAGGCAACGTCCGCGAATTTGAACACACGGTCGAACGCGCCGTGCTGCTTTGCCGCGGCGAAGAGATTGAACCGGCCAATCTGGCCATCGTGGCCTCGCGCGGCACCGCCACCTCGTTTGAGAATATGAGTATCGATGAAGTAGAAGCGCTGCTCATCCGCAAAGTTCTTCGCCGCTGCGACGGCAACATCTCCCAGGCCGCCGAGGCGCTCGGCCTCAGCCGAGCTGCGCTCTATCGGCGCATCGAAAAATATGGAATCTAGACCTCATGGAATTTAATGCAGAGGCGCGCAGACGGCGGCGCTCGGTCGTGCACCGGGCGTGGCTCCATTGCCTCGTGCTGGCGCTCCCGGCACTGGCGCTCGCCGCCTACGGTCTCTACAAGGGCCACGTCGGCCTTGCGCCCGCACTGCTTTTGTCTGCATGTCTGCTCTTGTATCTCGCGCTCGCTGCCGCCGCTCTTATTGAGGGCCTCATCCGTCCGCTGCAAACGCTTTCCAACGTCGTGTCGTCCCTGCGCGAGGGCGACTATTCGTTTCGCGCCCGCGGCGCTCTAGCGCCCGATGCTGTCGGCGAGCTGGCCTCTGAGGTCAACGCCCTGGCCGACCTGCTCCAGAAACAGCGCGTGCGCTCGCTCGAGGCCACGGCCCTGCTCGCCCGTATCCTCGAAGTCATGCATGCCCCGCTGTTCGCCTTCGACCGCGACGATACTCTTCAACTGGTCAACAACGCCGGACTCAAACTGCTCGGCCTGCCCAACGCGCGCTGCTTTGGCCGCAGCGCGCGCGAACTCGGCCTTGAAGAGCTCCTCCGCGCGCCCGACCAATCCATTCATTCCTTCAACGCCGATTCCAAATCTCCGGCTGGCCCCGTGCGATGGCTGTTGCGCAAAGCGGCCTTCCGGCAAGAAGGCGCGCCCCACACGCTGCTGCTGCTCGCCGATGTCAGCGTGCCTTTGCAGGAAGAAGAACAGATCGCCTGGAAGCGCCTCATCCGCGTCCTCGGCCACGAGCTCTCCAACTCGCTTGCGCCCATCAAGTCCATCGCCGGTAGCCTGCGCGAGCGCATCGACGGCTTGCAGGGAGAAGACGCAATCCTGCGCGATTTTCGCCGCGGTCTCGGCGTCGTTGAGAGCCGAGCCGAATCGTTGCATCGCTTTGTGCAGTCCTACCGGCAACTCGCCCAGTTGCCGCCCCCGCAACTCCGGCCCGTTTCGCTCGCGCCCCTGCTCGAGCGCGTAGTTCTTCTCGAGCAGCGCCTCCCGGTCAAGCTCGATCCCGGGCCCACCGTCATGCTCAACGCCGATCCCGACCAGTTGGAGCAGATGTTGATTAACCTGCTCGCCAACGCCGCCGACGCCTCGCTCGCCAGGGACGCGCAGCCTGTCCGTGTCAGTTGGAAACTCGCCGGCGCCTCCGTGCTTGTCACTCTTGAAGACCGCGGCCTGGGCATCGCCAATGCCGAAAATCTGTTTGTGCCTTTCTACACCACCAAACCTTCAGGCAGCGGCGTCGGCCTCGCACTCGCCCAGCAAATCGCCCGCGCCCACGGCGGCGAAATCCAGCTCGTCAATCGCGAAGACGGCGAAGGCGCCCGCGCCACCATCCGCTTGCCAATCCCCGAACCATAAACTGCGAACCGCGTAAAGGCGGTGCCCGACGCTCTAATCGCAGACCAGCGCGCCTTCCGGATAGCCCGGCATCTCCCCGTCGGCTTCCACCGCCAGACTCTCTCCCGCTTCAGCCTTGGCCGTGAAAAAACGCTCCACCTCTTCCAGAACGCCCATCCCGGTCCGCGCCTGGTAGATGGCTCCGCGCAGCTTTGCGCCGCCCGGGACGCCATGCGTAAACCACGTGGCAAACTGCTTCATCTTGCCCGCCGGATCGCCCATGCGCGCGTCGCGCGGCAAATCTTTCGTAGCCTCCACCTCGACCAGCAGCATCTCGAAATAAGCGCGGATCATGTGGTAGCGGTCTTCCATCGAGGGCCGTTCGTACTTGCCTGTCGCCGTGTACTGCGCAATCTGCCGGAAGATCCATGGATTCGCCGGCGCCGCGCGGCCAATCATCACCGCATCGCAGCCCGTCTCGGCAACCATCGCCGCTGCGTCCTCCGGCGTGCGAATGTCGCCGTTGCCGATCACCGGAATCTTCACTGCCTCTTTAATCGCCGCAATCCACTGCCACTGCGCCTGGCCGCTGTACCCTTGTTCGCGTGTCCGCGCATGTAGCGCCACGGCGTTCAGTCCTTCGGCCTCCGCCATCCGCGCCAGCTCCACGCACACAATCTGCTTCTCGTTCCAGCCCATGCGAAACTTCACGGTGAAGGGAATCGTCACCGACTTGCGCACCGCGCGAAAGATCTCGCCAATCTTCGGCAGGTCGCGCAGCAGCCCCGAGCCGCCGTTGCATCCAACCACGCGCTTGGCCGGGCAGCCCAGGTTCAGGTCAATCGTGTCGAAGCCCGTCTCCTCAATAATGCGCGCCGCCTCGGCCAGCGTCTCCGGATTCGATCCAAAGATCTGCGCGCCGATTGGGTGCTCGTCGTCGTAGAAGGTCAGGTACCGCCGCCGCTTGGTCTCCCGCATCCGCGAGAGCCCGTCGGCCGAAGTGAACTCCGTCATCAGCAGCCCGCACCCCGACTGCGCATTGCTGATCGCCGTCTCAACTTCGTCGATCTCCGACCCCTGATCCCTGACCCCTGACCCCTGGTCCTTTGTAAACAAACTCGCGTGCCGAATGAACCGCCGAAACACCGTGTCGGTCACTCCGGCCATGGGGGCAAGCACCGTGGCCGGAGACACCAGCACCGAGCCCACGCGCACCTCTGCCGGCACCCGCGCCTGCTCCGGCATCGCGTGCTCAATCGGGTTGTCCCATTCTTTCTTTACCGTGAAACCTTTGCCCGCCATAAATTCCTGTCAACTCGGCAATTCGGCAACGTGATACACATACGGCTTGCCGCGCGAATCCGGATCCCAGCCGTCTTCCATTGCTTCCCGAATATGCGCCTCAACCCTGGCAGCTACAATCGCTGGCCGGGCTGGCTCAATCCTCGTATACCCGTTCCTCTGCGTGTTCACCGCCGGATACTCCATGTGCAGCTCGCGGCGTGCGCCTTCCGCAACCCTTACATGAATTGCCATCCCGTTCCACCCTTCAGCATTATTCCCTTGCTGCTCGCGGTGGAGACGCCAGATCAGGGAATGCCCGTCGATCTTCACCGATGATTCAATCGACCGCTTGGCGCGTGGCATTTTTCATCTCTCAAATGCGTGCCGATCGCAAAGGCACGCTCTTACATGCTTCATAACGAAGTTGGGCCTCCGCCGCGGCGGAGGCCCAATCGCGCTCACCGATTGTGGCGGCGCCGTTTACTTGGCTGCGGCCACTGCCTGTGCCCCGTCGGACTTGGCATACTTGCGGCGGAAACGCTCGACGCGCCCAGCCGTATCCACCAAACGCTGCTTCCCGGTGAAAAACGGATGGCAGTTCGAGCAGATTTCCACGTGGATGTCGCCCTTGTGCGTTGAACGGGTTTCGAAATGATTTCCGCAGGCGCACTTAACCTCCACTGCGGCGTAGTTGGGATGAATCTTTTCCTTGGGCATCGCTTTAGAGACAGACCTTTCCTGCTATCGTTCTCTACCATTGTAGGGCGTTTCCGGACGTTTAGCAATCCGGCCCGCATCTGGCGAGCCGCTACCTCAGCGCCTTCTCTATCCCAGCCGCCACCAGTGGATCCATAATTGCGTGTCCCGGCCGGCATCGGATGCACCCCATCCCGGCTCAGGTTCGGCGGCAAGCCCCCCTCGTCGTCCTTCATGGCCGTGTAGAAGTCCACATAAACATGGCCCTTCTGGGCCGCGTAAGCCTTCATCCAAACATTCGCCGCCGCCACCTCCGAGGCTGGCGACAATCCCGGATGCCAGGAGAAATGCGTCGCCGGCAACACCGAACACATCACCACCTTGATGCCATTCGCCGAGGCCATCTCCGCCATCGCCTCCAGGTTGTCCTCGGTCTGCTCCAGTGTCATAGGCCCTGTGTTTTCAGCCATATCGTTGATGCCCGCCAGAATTACCACTACCTTCGGCCTCAGCGCAATCACATCCTGGTGGAAGCGCAAAACCATCTGCGCCGTCGTCTGTCCGCTGATGCCGCGATTCACGTACGGCTTGCCGGGAAACGACTTGTCCAGATGCCAGCCCTCGGTAATCGAGTCGCCCATGAAGACCACGCGGTTCTCGCCCGCAGCCGACGGCCCCAGCTTCGCGTCCTCATCCTTGAATCGCGCCAAGTCCCCGAAATCCGTCAGCAAAAGCTGATCGTGATCGTGCCAGTATTTGTTGTTCGGATGCCAGGACGCGCCCACCAGCGGTGCCGCTTCCTGCGCGGCAGCAGGCACACTCGCCACCGGCTGACTCCCCGTCCCCTGCGCATGACCGAGCACAGGAACCGCCATTCCGCTCAAAACCAACGCCAACATCGCAGCGCGCATTCTCATTTCCATCCTCTGATTCTCCCCAATCTCAAGCTAGCAACAATCTGCAGAGCGTAATCGATCCCGCCCCTCCGCGCATCTGATTGTAGGCAATCGCCCCTCAATTCAGCTACAGGCGCCGCCGGCTGGTGGATTGATCTCCCGCCATTCCACAGCAAAGAAAGAGGGCGGCCAACCCCCTGGTTGGCCGCCCTCGCGAGTGTTAAATAGACCTGGCGCCTTACGGCTGATACCACGTCTGTGCTTGCGCTTCGTTGCCGTTGCTGTCCTGCACCTGAATCTGCCAGTTGTAGGTCGTGGATGTATTCAGGCTGCCGGTCGGCGTGCTGTTGTCCCCTGGTATCGGATCCGTGCCCCACACCAGTGTCCCAGTTGTGTCCTGGGCATAGGTGAATCCGCTGAAGTTGGATTCCTGGCTCGGGACCGACCAGATCGTGCTTCCGGTGTTGGTTGAGATATAGAACGAGTAAATGTAGTTGGCAGTGCTTGCGCCGGTCGGATAAGTCCAACTCAGTGTCGGCGTCACGTTCGCGCTGCCGGTCCCGTTCGGCGACAGGTTCGTCGCCAGATCGCTCGCGCCCGTCACTGCGCCGGTACTGCCAAACGCCGTCACCTTCCCATTCACCGTGCTTCCCGTGTCCTGACTCCCGTCGCTGTAGGTCACGGTGAAGTCGTATGTGTCGCCCACGGCCGGCACACCCGATCCGATACTCGAACTGAAGCCGAACTGCGTGTTTCCGCAGCCGAAGCACCTGCCGAAATCGATGGGGTTAAGCATGTTCGGGCCTGAGGTGAGCGTTACCGCAACGGGCAGTTTGTTGGCTTCGCTCAAGTTGAAGTCAAGGTTGTAGCCGCTGGAGCTTCCTGAGGAGGAGGTGCTTTGGTAGTACTGCGTAGTCACCGTGGCCGCGCTGTTCGCGCTGGGCAAGGGTGGGTTTTGTCCGGTCAGCGGGGTGGTGATTGCCACGCCGCTGGAATTGTTGTTGCCTGTGTTGGTCACATCTCCCACGTCGATCAAGCCGTCGTTATTCTGGTCGAGGATCGCTATGGCAATGTAATCGAGATTTGCATCGCTCGGCACATACACGGTGTAGGCGTTTGCACCAGCCGTTGGAGAAGCGATGCGCGTGCCGTAAACCGCATTCGTGTTCTGATTGTAGTAACCGACATACAGCGGTCCGGAGGGAGTAATCCCCGTCGGGACGGTGACCGTGCCCTGCACTTCGATGCCGGTTGTCGAAACGCCGGGAGACACAGCGATCGGTGTGCCGCCGCCGTAGACCGTCCAGCTTGCCGCCGGTCCCACCGAATTCCGGGCGCGGATCTCAAAGTAGTACGGTGTGCCGTTGGTGAACGGATTGCCGGTCACTCCCGACGTTCCATTGTTCAGGATCCACACGTCTGCGCTTTTCCCGATTGCCTTGAAATTATGAAGTACGGGAGACGTCGCAAACGTCGAACTCGTGCTCCACTGCACGTCGTAGGAAGTAGCAGTCTCGGCGCTTCCGCCGTTCGTGTTCGTTGTGTTCGGTTGGAAGGTGATCGCCACACCCTGGTCGGTTGGGGTGATCGCGTTGAAGGATGGATTCGTACTCGGCACGCTGGACGGCGTGTTATCGGTCAGCGTGATGGCCTGGCCTGTGAGATTTGCGTTCGAGACTGTCAGGCTGGGAGTGCTGCCCGACGGGTCCGACGAGTTTAGACTGCCGTTGCCAAGCGACGCCAGATCCATGAAGGTCTGCAAGTTGTAACTGCCTGGTGGCACGCCGCGGATTGTGAAGGCTCCGGGGGCAGTGATGCTGGTCCCGTTCCCGCCGTTTCCGCCGCAGTTGGTGTTGTCAAGGACCAGATAAATCCGGCCGGTGTTCGAACCGCTGTAGCTCAACGTGCCGGAAACCGTATAGCCCAACGAGACCTGGAAGTTTTCGCCTGCCAAAGTTCCGTTATTTACGGTGACATTGGTGCTGGCCGGATAGAAGATGGAACTCGGCCCGGAGATGGACGGAGTTATCGTGTAGGTTCCGTTGGGTACGGACGTGAATGTGTAGTTCCCGCCGCCGTCGGTGGTTTGAGTCTGGACGACGGTTCCCCCCGGATTGGTGAGCAGCTCGACCGTAACAGTGGGCGGGATCGCGCTACCGCAGGCGTTGATCAGCGAGAGATTGCCGCTGACATTCGACCCGGCGCTGTTAACAGTGATGCTGTAGGAGTTGGTCTGGTTGGAACCAATGCTGTCTTGCACCTTCACATTGGTCAGAGGCACTGCGGTGAGGGTCGTTGGCGTTCCGGTAATCGTCAGCGAGGTCCCTCCGGTGCTGCTGGCGGTCAGGCCGTTGCTCAAAGCCAGCCCGCCTGAGGTAACGGTGGTTCCGTTGATCGACCAGGTGTAGGGAGGCACGCCTCCGGTGACGGTGATTGCTCCGTTGTAAGGTTCGTTCTCGGTCGCCGATCCAGGAATTGCCGCGCTTGGTGTTGGCAGTGCCACCGCAACCGGCGTGCTGATCGCGATGTTGTACCCGTTCTGCGTCACGGAGGCATTGGTTGTGGTATCGGTCAACTTGACGTTGAATGTGACCGTGGCCGGCGATGCGCCCGGCGTTCCGCTGATAGTCAGCGTCCCGCCCACCGAACTTGAAGTCAGGTTGTCGGAGAGGCCAGTGACCTGCCAGGAGTAGGTGCCGCTGCCGCCGGAAGCCGCGATCGTCCCTGTATAGGGGACACTCGTGTACCCGGTCGAAGGCAGTGACAAAGGATCGGGCGCAGGCAGCGAAAGCGCGCCATAGATTATGATCGTCAACGCCTGATGCGCCGTATTGCTGCCCGAGTCGGTCACATTCGCGGTAAAGCTGGCGGTTCCGGACTGCGTGGGAGTGCCGGTAATCACGCCCGCGGTCGACAGGCTAAGACCGTAGGTCGAGAGGTTGCTCGACGTGGCCGTCCATGAATAACCCGTCCCGCTACCGCCCGCGGCTGCAAGAGTCTGCGAATAGCTCGCCCCAACATTTGTTGCGGGCAAGGTGGTCGTAGTGATCGTCAGTGCGGAGTAGATCGTAAAGGAGAGCGGTGCAGTCGTCGAATGGCCCTGCGAGTCGGTCACCTGCGCCGTGAAGCTCACAGTCCCGGTACTCGCGCCAAGATTTGTTGAGGTCAGCAGGCCCGTGGAGGACAGGCTCAACCCAAACGACGCCAGGTTATTGGTTCCTGTTGTCGTCCAGACATAACCTGTTCCCGAGCCGCCGGATGCGGCCAGTTGTTGCGAGTAGGCGGTACTGATCGTGCCGGGATTCAACGTCGCCGTCGTGATCGCCACAGAGGCTTCAATGGTGATCGAAACCGTTGTCGACGCCTGGTTGCCAATTGAGTCGGTGGCCGTCACCACAACGCTCGAAACGACGCTCGCCGAGGTCGCGTTGGTCGGCGTTCCGGTGATGTTTCCGGTGTTTGACCCCAGGCTCAAGCCCGCCGGAAGCGTTGATCCGCTGGCCGCTGCCCAGGTAAAGACAAAGCCCGTATTCGTGCCGCCCGACGCCGTGACGGTTGTCAACGGATAACTTGTTCCCGGATAACCGGCAGGCAAGGTGGGAACGTTGACGGTTACCCCAGCAGAGATGGTCATCGAGAACGTAGCGCTGGCGGTGTTCCCGACCGAGTCCGTCGCCGTGATGCTGAAGCTTGGAGTGCCTGTCGCGGTTGGCTTGCCGCTCAGCACACCGGCGGTTGAAAGCGTCAAACCGGCAGGCAGATTGGAGCCGTTCGTGACTTTCCATGTGTAACCCGTCCCGGACCCGCCTGTTGCCGCAAGGGTCTGCGAGTAGTTCCCGTTCACATAACCTGTGGGCAGCGTCAGGCCGGTTGTAATGGTCACTCCGGCGTTCACCAAGATGGAGAAGTTCCCGGTGCCGGAGTTCGAAGCTGAATCGGTCGCCTTGACCGTGAAGTTCGTAGTTCCTGTTGCCGTAGGCGTGCCGCTGATGACGCCCGCAGCCGAGAGGTTCAATCCCAGCGGGAGCACTGTTCCGTTGGCCAGCGCGAAGGTGTAGCCCGTGCCCGAGCCGCCTGTCGCCGTTAGTGTCGATTGAGTATAGAGCGATCCGTCATATCCAGTCGGCAGGCTCACAGGCGTAACGACCACTGCAGCATAGCTCACCACAACTGAATAAACCTTGGTAAGCGAGTCGCCAAACGCATCAGCGGCTTTGACCGTGAAGCCGAAGGTCCCGGTCGCAGTTGGGGTGCCCGTTATCGCGCCGGTCGCTGCATTCAAGGTAAGGCCCGTAGGCAGGGCGCCCGCGGAAATTGAGTACGTGAGCGCGCCGGCGCCGCCGCTGGCTGCCGCGCTGCCCGTGTAGGCCACGTTGTAATTCGCCGTGGCCGGCACCGTGCCGGTAAAGCCAATTGCCGGCGCCGCATCAATTGTGAGACCGAGCGTCGTGGTCGCTGTCAGTGCCGTTGCCGTACCAGAATCGGTGAGCAGAAATGTCAAGTTCGTAGTGCCAACGCCCGTGGCCGTCGGCGTTCCAGAGATCACGCCCGCCGAATTCATGCTCAGGCCGGCCGGAAGCGTGCCACTTGTAATGGTCCATTTATACGGGGTGATGCCGCCGCTGCCCGCGATCGTCGCCGAGTAGGCTGCTCCCACCGTGCCCGCTGCCAAGGCGCCCGTTGTAATTGCAGGCGCTGCCGGAACCGTAATCGTTGCCGTTCCGGTCTTGGCCGGGTCTGCTACGGAAGTTGCAGTCACCGTTACGGTCAGCGCCGCGTTCGAGGCCGCTGGCGCCGTATAGGTTGCCGCTGTAGTTGTCGTATTCGAAAGGGTCCCGCCGCCGCTCACGGTCCAGGTCACGCCCGCGGCATTCTTGTCGTTTGTCACGACCGCCGCCAGAGTCACCGCATCGGTTGCATCCACTGTTGTCCCTGATGCTGTTACCGCTACGCTTGCCGACTTGACGCTTCCGCATCCGGAAATAAAGATTTCCGCGACAAACAAAAGACACGCGAGTGATAGACCCCTTCGTAACATACAGTCCTCCATCGTCAGTTGAATCGTTGACAAGCCAACGTAACTGCGCTTCAAGAGTATGTCGATACATAGTTGGTGCTATCACACAACATGACAAGATATTCATCTTCAATTGTTTGGAAGTCTCGAATTGGACCAGGCAGGTCCCAAAACGGCGCTAATTGACCCCGTGCGATTCAGCCAGCGCCCTGCGTTCCGCCCGGCTTTTCCACATTCGGGCACAGGCAACGCACCTGCGCTTTCGCCGTCCACAGTGCGCTAGGCTTAATCAGGATGAGCAACTGCACAATATGCGATGGAGTTGGGCTGGTGCGCGTGGTCGACGCCAAGGGAATCTGGGTTTCCCGCCCCTGCGAGTGCCAGGATCTGGAGCGCGAACAGAGGCGCATCGCCGCGGCC
>CAWKEG010000001.1:0-5212 GCA_963848515.1 uncultured Acidobacteriaceae bacterium | reverse complement strand
TCAGGGCATGCTCACAGTGTAGGGCCTGTCGCCCGGCTCTCAGGGAAGCGACTTTACTGAACGGTCAACACCATCGAGGTGCTATTGGTTACGGCGGTGACTCCGTTGCTCGACTGCCCGGTGATGGTCACGGTAAACGTGCCCGTGGGCGTCTCGGTCGGGTTGCTTGGACCGTGGATGTAGTAGTTGTGGAGCGGACTGCAACCCGTGGTTCCCAGAGTGGCCACCAGTCCCACCAGCAAAACCAATGAAAGCCGCTGCAGCCAACGGCGACGGCGCGCTCCCCACGCCAATCCGCCCAGGCCCAGCATGCCAGGCAGCAGAATGGCCCAGGCAACGGGACTGCTTCGATGCCCGAGTCCTGCGGGCGGCTCGGCGCGGACGATCCCGGATTCCGTCTGAATCAGCAAAGTGCTGATGACGCCGGCATCCTGGCCCGGCAAGATCTCCAGGTCCTCCGGCGACAAGGCGCAGGACGAGAGACTGGGTAGTCCCGAGCAGGAAACGGTAACAAACGCCGGAGCCCCGCTCGTGCTCAGAGAGTCCACGTACTCCTGAGACGGCGTCACCGTGACGGTCGCCGTTCCCGATTCACCTGGCGTCAGTGTCATCGCCGAAGTAGAGGACGGCGTGATATTGGAAACCGAGACCGCAAACGGCGTGTCGCACTGCGAACTGACGGTTGCGGACACCGGCATGGAAGTGGAGGTTCCGTAAGGGATGCTGCCGGCATAGCCGGCCGCGAGCGTGTGCGGGCCGCCGGAAAGGTAAAGGGAGACGGTAGCCTGGCCGCTGGCATTCAGCGTGACGCTCGCGATTTCGACCGGTGTGGCTGTGGGGCTGGTCTGGTCCGTGATATTCACCGTCCCCGAGGGCACTCCGCCAGAACTGGTGACGGTGACGGTCAGCGTCGTCAACGTCGTGGTCATCGGGTTGGCGGAGGTTGACGTCGGACAGGATTGCGTGCTGGACTGCGCAGTCAACGTGGTCGAAGTCGTGAATCCAGCGGTAGCGTGCGCCGCTGGAAGCAGCGCCAAAGCCATTCCGAATCCCGCAATCCATTGCAGCCGCAGACTGCGGCAGTATTTACCTATCACGTGCACCTGCTCCAACTCTTCAGAAAGATAGCGTATCGCCCTGCGGCGGCCCGCCGGTTTGCCTTCACGTAAGCCCTTATTGTATCTGGCCGGGGCGCACCACGGCCAACCCTCCGCCCTTGCCATTTGGGCTGCAGGTTTGACGCTCAAGAGGCGGATTGGAAAGTGTACCCTGCGAAGCTGAATGTATCCTTCCGGACGGCTTGCACCTGCCTTGACCTACCGCGCCGGTTCCTCAAGCTTTGCGGCACGCCGCCGCCGGCCGCTCAAGAGATAGATCGCCGCGCGAAGCTCCAGCAAAGGATCAGCCGAGGGTTCGATGCCATCGACGCGCGGAATTGGATCGAAGATGATCTGTTTCTGCTCAGCCGCATCGTCCTTCACGGCTTCAGTCAATTCGATCGTGCCCAGCTCCACCCGTTCGCGGCTTTCCGGCCATTCGACCGTGGCATCGTCGGTGGCGTCTCCGGGTGCGGCAACCTGCACCACAACCTTGAACCGGATTGGGCCCCTGGCCACACGTCCGCGAAGTTCATCGAAGTGGTAATTCGGCGCCAGCGCCGCAACATCCGCATCGGCAAAGAACTCAGTCCCTTGCTCGGGCAGAATGCGGTACCGCCCGAATTTGGTTTCTCCTGCTGCGTTGGTAAACGCATACGCGGTCACAGCGAAGAATGCCTCCCGCGCCAGGCTGGTTGGAAACGGCTTGGGGGCCTGGACGAATCTGAGCGCCGCCGGATGCGAACCCATAAACAATTCGATTGGCTTGGGTGAAGGCGCATCCGGACCGCTCGCCGCCGCGGCTTTCAAAAACTCTAGAAACTCGTAGCCGTCGCGCGTGGGAAACCCATTGGTCGAATGGCTCACGATGTCGGTGTGAACATGTTCTGCCAGGTTGAACCGGATCGCCAGTCCCCGCGGGTTTGCGTCAGGCACCGAATCCGGAATCTGCGGCAGGCCCGTCGAGTTTGAAAAACGTACTGTAACCGGCGTGCTTGCTCGCGTAATATGAGGCGCGCGCGTAAGCCGTTCTGCACCGGGCGAAGGTGTAAAACTCCCGGTGAGCAGCGCCCCCTTTGCATGCGCGGCGCGATACCCCGGGTGCACGCCAAAAATCAGATCCAACTGCTGCAACAAATTGTTGGCCAGCGCAACAATGAGTTCGTCCTGTGGTAATGGCATCAACAAACCTCCTGGGTAAATGCAGTGTACTTCAGCCGGTTTCTTAGTTTGTTACGCGGGCCAATCCGCCAGTGCGATTGCATGAATTGAATTTGTTCACGGATCGCGTTCCGATTGGCATCGCGCCGGAGGCGGTCGCCGCGGCGACTTAGCCCCGCGCTTCAGCGTGGGGACCGGGAGGGGAAAAGGGCGCGAGCCCCGTAGGGGCGATGCAAAAGGGCGCGCAAGACGCTCCAACGCCTTTCATTCGATTGCCCGGGCGTTTCCGCTCCGCCCGCCGCGCTACACTTTGACCGGAGGTGTCATGCCATGACTGAGGCCACACCCCGCCCCCAGCTCGCCCACCTCACCGCCGTGCTCAACGATCTCCGCGCCAAAGGCACGCACTTCCGGCTGCGCGTGCTCGACGACCAGCAGGCCCCCGTTTGCCATTACGACGGGCGCGAGGTCATCAACCTGGCCAGCAACAACTATCTCGGCCTCGCCAACCACCCCAAGCTGGTTGAGGCCGCAGTCGCCGCGACCTACGCGTTTGGCGTGGGCTCGGGCGCGGTCCGCACCATCGCCGGCACCATGCGCATCCACATGGAGCTCGAAGAGAAGATCGCCCGCTTTAAAAACGTCGAGGCCTGCGTGGTCTTCCAGAGCGGATTCACAGCCAACGCGGGAACCGTGAGCGCCATCCTCGGCAAGGAAGACTTCATCCTCTCCGACGAGCTCAACCACGCCTCGATCATCGATGGCGCGCGGCTGTCAAGGGCGACGATCAAGGTCTTCCGGCATAAGGACGTCGCCCATTGCGAAGAGCTACTCCAGGAGCTAGAGAATCAACCGGGACACAAGCTGGTGATTACCGACGGCGTCTTCTCGATGGACGGCGACATCGGCCCGGTGGACAAGCTCGCCCGCCTGGCCGAGAAGTACGGCGCCATCATGATGGTCGACGACGCCCACGCCTCGGGCGTGCTGGGCCGCAATGGCCGCGGGTCTGTCGACCATTTTGGGATGCACGGCAAAGTCGATGTGCAGGTGGGCACGTTATCGAAGGCCATCGGCGCGCTGGGCGGCTACGTCTGCGGATCGAAAGATTTGATCGACTACCTCTACCACCGCGCGCGGCCGTTCCTCTTCTCCACCTCGCATCCGCCCTCGGTCGCGGCCTCCTGCATTGAGGCCTTCAACATCTTGGAGCGGGAGCCGGAGCGCATCGAGCGCCTATGGGAGAATACGCGGTATTTCCAGGGGGGATTGCGGCGGGTAGCCTTCAACATCGGCGGCGTCACAACACCAGCTACAGAGACGCCCATCACGCCGATTATTGTTGGTGACGGCCGCGCCGCCATGGAGTTCTCGCGGGCGCTCTTCGACGAAGGCGTAATGGCCACGGGCATCGCGTTCCCCACGGTTCCCGAAGGCAAGGCCCGCATCCGCGCCATCGTCACCAGCGAGCATACGCGGGCACAGCTCGACCGGGCGATCGAAACTATGGAGCGCGTCGCCAGGCGGATGAGGATTTTGAAACAGGAGTAATATCGTACCAACTGTTGAGTCTGGAAAGATGGGATGAGTTCGACTGCCTGGAGTTGGTTACTGGCGATTGTCGGGACCTTGGCAAGCATTGCTGGAGTTGTCTTCAGTTGGATGGCTTGGGTCCAGGCGGCAAAAGCGAAGGAAGCCGCGAGGGAAGCGGCCGACGCAGTTCGCACACGCAATCTGTCTCATGATTTCTCCCGATGGTCTCGAAATGCGCAGGAATTGTTGCAGGCGGTTCGGGAGTTGCATTTTGAGAACGCCCAACGGGCGGCAACAGATCTGCTCGGCGTTTTAGCGCATAATAAAGGCTGGCAGGCTGGGCTCAAGCGCGACGCTCCCGCCGTCAAGGTAGACGAAGTGATCAGGCTCTTGACATTGGTCAACACCTATTTGACGGAAAGGGCAGTTTTCGAGGGGAAGCAAGCCAAGATTGCAGAGCATTGTCAGGTGATCTTCCGCAGGCTGAATGAGATTTCCGGAAGTTTCGATGCTGAGGTAGACAGATTATGAGTGACGCTGAATTGAACAAGGCCGCGCTGCTGATCGCGAAGTTGCTTATCCGCACGCGCGAAGGTAAGCTGCAGTGGAAGAACGAAAGTGATGTTCTGTCTAAAGCGCCAACGTTCTGCAGTTCATATAAGGCTGAACTGGATGACGGACTTGAGGCGCATTTAAACCGCAATGACAAAGAGCTTGGATTTAAATTGTGTGGTCCACCCGCGGTAGAGCTGCCCCCGTATTCTGCCCTTGCTGCTATGCTCGGCGGTCGAGATAGCCACGAAATTATTTCAGTCTCGCTTGAGCATTCGTATGGCAAGACCGGGTTTGAGAGCCCAGAGACTATCGTTTATCGCGACTTGGCCGAGTTGATTTTTCTAGCGGAGAACCCGAAATCTGTCTCCGACGACCTGCGGTACCTACAGGCGCTGAAATTCCTCGATCAACTTTCTGCCTGACCCGCCAATGATCGCTCACCTGCGCGGCAAGCTCATCTTCAAACAGCCCCGGAGCGATACGGTGCTGTTGCCGGTACGGTTCAGGTATTATTTAATTCCTGGATCAAGCGGCGTCCCTTCGGGAACTCAGGCAACTGCTGCCTTGAGTGCCACACTTTTCGATGCGATGCAATCGAGAAGATCGTTCCAAGACTTGGCGAACATTGACGCCTTCTTCGAGTAACTGGGCAGCAACGGCGTTTGTGTCAACACCAGCTATTTCAAATTCAGTGAAGATTTCGTCGCGATTCTCGGATTGAGCTTGGCCGAATTCCTGATGGGCAGCAAGCGCGTTCAAGGTTGCCTCAGGCATTGTGTTGATCGTGGAGGGCAAGGCAAGGGCCTGGACGTACAGGATATTCGAGGCTTTGGGTGACCTGGTTCCTGTGCTGGCCCAAAGAAGGA